>NZ_PNYB01000005.1 GCF_002879855.1 Trinickia soli
TGATCAGCTTGACGATGATGTTGGACAGGAAGCCCTTGAAGACTTCGAAGCTCAGTTCGGAAGTAAGGCTCTGACTGAAGAGGTACAGCAGGAACGGAAGGAAAAGAAACAATGCAGCACCGCTGACACGATGCAGAATGGACACCTTCGCCGCCAACGGTAGGCGATATGTCATCGTAATGTCGCCAATTCCGATGTTCCGGAACTCCGGCCTCGGTTTTTTTACGGCTTCTGCCATGCTAGACCCCTACTATGTAGTCACACTAACCCGCGATTTTAGCGCCTTTTCATTCCGCGGCGCAGCGAAAACCCGAGAACACCGTTGCATTACGTGCAACGAACGCGCCCATTCCGAACGGGTTCGGCGCCGCCCGAGGGGCGCCCGCCCGCATCAGCTCAAGTCGTTCTGATAGTAGTACCCGGTTGTGACATACCAACCGCGGCGCACTTCGACCGGTCTATCGCCGTAGGTAAAGGACACGCGCTCGACCGACAGCAACGGAAATCCAGGGGGCACGCCAAGCAATTCCGCCACCGAAGGCTCGGCCGCGACTGCCCGTATCTTTTCGGAGGCCCGAATCATGCGCGTGCCGAATTCGGCTTCGAACATGGCGTAGAGCGGACCCTTGTAGTCGCTCAAACGCTCGAGCGTCAGCCCGCGGAACACCGCTCCGGGCAGCCAGATCTCGTCGAGCACCGTGCTGACGCCGTCGAACTGCAGCAAGCGCTTGATCAACACGACCGGGTCCGCCGGCTTCAGATCGAGTTGGCGCGCAATCTCGGCGGGCGCTCGCAGGCGCCGGCATTCGAGCAGTTTGCTGATGTGGGGATGTTCGGCGCCGTCGTCGGCCAGAAGGCGCAAGAAGCGAAACTGCGCGCGGTCCTCATTGTGCGTCGCAACGAACGTGCCCTTGCCCTGGCGGCGCACGAGCAGGTTTTCGGCAGCCAGTTCGTCGATGGCTTTCCTGACAGTTCCCTGACTAACCTTGTAGCGCGCGGCCAGCTCGACTTCGCTCGGGATGATTTCGCCGGGCTTCCATTCGCCGGATTCGAGGCTTTGCGTAATGAGCCCCTTGATCTGCTGGTACAGCGGGCTGAACGTAGGCGAAGCGCCGCCTGCAGCCGCGCCGTCGCCGGACGGGCCGTTCGGATTGCTTGCGCTTGCCTGGTTTGCATTCATGCGCGCATTTCAACACAAAGGGCCCGCGCCCGTCCAGGTTTACGTCTACGTATCATATGTCTTATATAAGACATATGATACGGTTGACTTGGAGGAATCGCGCTCCTACACTCCGTCGCGGGCACGGGTGGAGTGTCTTTGGACACTACGCCTACACGCTTCGCGTAACGCGCATAAAATAGCGTTTTTCCCAAGCGTAGTCGCACCAAACGCACCAACGCATCCCTGGAGAGTTTTCAATGGCTAAGTCCGCAAAGCGCGTTGCCGTCACCGGCGCCGCAGGTCAAATCGGTTACTCGCTGCTGTTTCGTATCGCCAACGGCGATCTGCTCGGCAAGGACCAGCCCGTCATCCTGCAACTGCTCGATCTCCCGCAAGCGCAAGCCGCGGTCAAGGGCGTCGTGATGGAGCTCGAAGACTGCGCGTTCCCGCTGCTGGCGGGCGTGGTCGTGACGGACGATCCGAAGGTCGCGTTCAAGGACGCCGACATCGCGCTGCTCGTGGGCGCCCGTCCGCGGTCGAAGGGCATGGAGCGCAAGGATCTGCTCTCGGCCAACGCCGAAATCTTCACGGTTCAGGGCCGCGCACTCAATGAAGTCGCGAGCCGCGATGTGAAGGTGCTCGTCGTGGGCAATCCGGCGAACACGAACGCTTACATCGCCATGAAATCGGCGCCGGATCTGCCCAAGAAGAACTTCACGGCCATGTTGCGCCTGGACCACAATCGCGCGCTCTCGCAGCTGGCCGCGAAGTCGGGCAAACCCGTTGCGTCGCTCGAAAAGGTCGCCGTCTGGGGCAACCACTCGCCGACGATGTATGCCGACTACCGCTTCGCGACGGCCGACGGCCAGCCGGTGAAGGCGCTCATCAACGACGAAGAATGGAACCGCAACGTGTTCCAACCGACCGTGGGCAAGCGCGGCGCGGCGATCATCGAAGCGCGCGGCCTTTCGTCGGCGGCGTCCGCTGCGAATGCGGCAATCGACCACGTGCGCGACTGGGTGCTCGGCACGAACGGCAAGTGGGTCACGATGGGCATTCCGTCGGACGGCTCGTACGGCATCCCTGAAGACATCATCTACGGCGTGCCTGTCACCTGCGAAAACGGCGAGTACAAGCGTGTGGAAGGCCTCGAAATCGACGCCTTCTCGCGCGAAAAAATGGACTTCACGCTGAACGAGCTCCTGGAAGAGCGCGACGGCGTGCAGCACCTGCTCGGCTAGTTGCCGCGCTCGGGGCGGCCCGCGTGAGCGGGCGCGCCCCATGCATGCATTCCGGGTCCGGCGCGGCGCACCGTGTGTCTGACACGTGGGCAGTCGGCGCCGGCCTCTTGCGCGGATTCGCGCGCGCTTTGCTTTTCCGCTGACAGCTCGACTTTTGGCGCCGCAGAGTCCGCTCGAATCCGGCTTTCACGTAACGACTGAAGCTCCTGACGCCGACGATGCGCGCCCTCACTCCCACGGAAGTGCTGTTTGACGGCGAAGCGCCCCCCGCGCTCCTGCCCGTGTGCGATCACTACGCGGGCAGCGAAAAGCTGATGCTGAAGTCGCTCGCGCTGCAAGCGCAGCTCGGCCCCGTGTTCGACGTGACGCTCGATTGCGAGGACGGCGCGGCGATCGGCCATGAAGCCGAACATGCCGAGCTCGTCGCTTCGTTGATCGGCGGCGAGCACGATCGCTTTGGGCGCGTCGGCGTGCGCATTCACGATTTCGCGCATCCTCATTGGCGCGACGACGTGCGTCGCATACTGCGCTCGGCGAGGCAGGCGCCCGCCTATGTGACCTTGCCGAAGGTGCGCAGCGTCGCCGATGCCGCCGAAATGTGCGCGTTCGTCGAAGCGACGCGCCGCGAATACGGCATTGCGAAACCCGTTCCCATCCAGCTTCTCATTGAAACGCACGGCGCACTGGCCGACGTGTTCCGCCTCGCGTCCTTGCCGACCGTCGAGTCGCTCTCGTTCGGGTTGATGGATTTCGTGTCGGCGCACGACGGCGCAATCCCCGATTCCGCCATGCGCTCGCCGGGCCAGTTCGATCATCCGCTCGTGCGCCGCGCGAAGCTCGAAATCTCCGCGGCCTGCCACGCCCACGGGCGCGTACCATCGCACAACGTCAGCACGGAGATTCGCGACATGTCGGTCGTGGCCGCTGATGCGGCGCGCGCACGCGAGGAGTTCGGCTACACCCGCATGTGGAGCATTCATCCCGAGCAGGTGCCGGTTATCGTTGCCGCATTCGCGCCGCGCGACGAAGCCATCGCGACCGCAGCCGACATTCTGTTGGCCGCCCAAGCTGCCCAATGGGGACCGACGCGCCACGGCGATACGCTGCATGACCGCGCGAGCTACCGCTTCTACTGGTCGGTGCTACGCCGGGCTCGCGCGACGGGACGGCCGCTGCCGCCCGAGACGGCGCCGCTGTTCGCGGTTTCAAAGTGATGGCGCTTGGACGGTCGGCTGGAGCGCGAACGGCAAGGAGCCTGAAAATCTGAAGTTTGTGCCGCCAAATAGGAGAAAATAGCGACCGCCGCGCGAAGACTACGCGCGCGCAGCCGGCGCCAGCTATTCCGCCCGCCGCGCCGTTCGAGTTCCATTTGTCTGATCGTCACCCAAAAGGTCTAGATTCCATGAAGAAACTGCTGATCGCCGCCGTCGTCGCCTCGTTGTCCGCCACGGCGCTCGTTAGCGCGAATAACGCGTTTGCACAAGATGGCAGCACGGCCACCAAGAAGAAGGCCGTCAAGGCGCCGGCGCCGAAGCACCGTCTCGTCAAGCGCAAGTCGACGAAATCGGTCGAGAAGACGGATCCGGTGCCGGAAGGCTCGGTGGTCTGGTCCTGCAACGAAGGCCATTCGTTCGATCTGAAGGGCGACATGAAGCGCGACCAGGTCGTTACGGTTCACTGGGGCACGAAGAATTACAACCTGCCGCGCGAAGCCACGACCACGGGCGCGGACCGTTTCCACGACCTGGCCACGGGTCTGGATCTCGTCGTGATCCCGACCAAGGCGATGCTGTTCTCGGATCACGACGGTTCGCGCCTCGCCGATGAATGCAAGACGGCCGAGATGATGCAGGGCGCACCGGCGCCGACGCAGTCGAACGCGCTGCAAAAGTCGACCAACTGATTTTCGGCCAGGAAGCCTCGCCCCATGGCTGCTCCGATCGTCAATGTCCGGCCCGCGCCGGACCAGGTGCTGGTCGATATCGTCGACTATGTCATGGACTACCGCATCGACAGCGCGCTCGCGCTCGAGACGGCGCGTCATTGCCTGATCGACACGCTCGGCTGCGGGCTCGAGGCGCTCTCCTACCCGGCCTGCACGAAGCTGATGGGGCCCATCGTGCCGGGCACGACCGTGCCCAACGGCGCAAAGGTACCCGGCACGCAGTTCCAACTCGACCCTGTGCAGGCGGCCTTCAATATCGGCGCGATGATTCGTTGGCTCGACTTCAACGACACATGGCTCGCCGCCGAATGGGGGCATCCTTCCGACAATCTCGGCGGGATTCTCGCCACGGCCGATTGGCTGTCACGCACGGCCGTGGCCACCGGCAAAGAGCCGCTCGTGATGAAGGACGTGCTTGTCGCCATGATCAAGGCGCACGAGATCCAAGGCGTCATTGCGCTCGAGAACTCGTTCAACAAGGTCGGGCTCGACCACGTTCTGCTCGTCAAGCTGGCCTCGACGGCCGTTGTCGGTCAACTCCTGGGCCTATCGCGCGACGAGCTCGTCAACGCCGTCTCGCTCGCATTCGTCGACGGACACGCACTGCGTACCTACCGTCATGCCCCCAATACGGGCTCGCGCAAGTCGTGGGCAGCCGGCGACGCCACTTCGCGCGCCGTCCGGCTCGCACTGATCGCCAGGACAGGCGAGATGGGCTACCCATCGGTGCTGACGGCCAAGACGTGGGGCTTTTACGACGTATCGTTCAAGGGCAACGCGTTCAGGTTCCAACGTCCGTACGGCTCGTATGTGATGGAGAACGTGCTGTTCAAGATTGCGTTTCCGGCCGAGTTCCACGCTCAAACCGCGGTCGAAGCGGCGATGACGCTGCACGGTCGACTGCAGGCGCAGGGCAAGCGCATCGACGACATCGCGAGGGTGACGATTTGCACGCATGAAGCCGCAATCCGCATCATCGATAAATCCGGCCCGCTCGCCAATCCGGCCGATCGCGACCATTGCATCCAGTACATGGTGGCGGTGCCGCTGATTTTCGGCCGCTTGACGGCTGCCGATTATGAGGACGACATCGCGGCCGATCCGCGCATCGACGTATTGCGTGCGAAGATCGTCTGCGTCGAAGATCCCAGCTTCACCGTCGATTACCATGATCCGGGCAAGCGCTCGATCGCCAACGCATTGACGGTCGAATTCAACGACGGTTCGAAGCTCGACGAAGTCGTCGTCGAATATCCGATCGGACACAAGCGGCGCCGTGCCGAAGGCATCCCCCTGCTCGTGGAGAAGTTCAAAACCAACCTCGCGCGGCGCTTCCCCGAAAAGCAGTGCCGCGCGATTCTCGATGTCTCGCTCGATCAGGCGCGTCTGGAACAGATGCCGGTCAACGAGTACGTCGATATGTACGTGATCTGAATGCTTCAGGCAATTTCGATTCAGGCAGGATTCAAGCAGGTCCGAACGATGTTCCAGGTTCAATAAAAACGCAGCAACGTCATTTCCTCGATCTAACCTAGGAAAAACCATGGCCCACAATCTGCACAACACGCTCAAGGAATTCGACAGCGGAGCCGGTACAGGCAAGTACTACTCGCTGCCCCAGCTCGGCAAGGCGCTGAACGTCAAGATCGACCGGCTGCCGGTCTCGATCCGTATCGTCTTGGAATCGGTGCTGCGCAACTTCGACGACAAGAAGGTCTCGGAAGAGCACATCAAGCAGCTTGTCAACTGGAAGCCGACCGCCGCGCGCGTCGACGAAATCCCGTTCGTGGTCGCGCGGGTCGTGCTGCAGGATTTCACGGGCGTGCCGCTTTTGGCCGATATCGCAGCCATGCGCGGCGTGGCCCAGCGCGCCGGCAAGAACCCGAAGACGATCGAGCCGCTCGTGCCGGTCGATCTCGTGGTCGACCACTCGGTGCAGATCGACTACTTCCGCCGGGCGGATGCGCTCGATCTGAACATGAAGCTCGAGTTCCAACGCAACAACGAGCGTTATCAGTTCATGAAGTGGGGCATGCAGGCGTTCGATACGTTCAAGGTCGTGCCGCCCGGCGTCGGCATCGTTCACCAGGTGAACCTCGAATACCTTGCGCGCGGCGTGCATAAGAAGACTGACGGCGACGACACGATCTACTACCCCGACACGCTCGTCGGCACCGACAGCCATACGACGATGATCAACGGCATCGGCGTCGTGGGTTGGGGCGTGGGCGGTATCGAAGCCGAAGCGGGCATGCTCGGCCAGCCGGTGTACTTCCTCACGCCTGACGTCGTCGGCGTCGAACTCAAAGGCAAGCTGCGCGAAGGCGTGACGGCGACGGACCTCGTACTGACGATCACCGAAATGCTGCGCAAGGAAAAGGTCGTGGGCAAGTTCGTCGAGTTCTTCGGCGACGGCACCGCATCGCTGGCGCTGCCCGACCGTGCGACGATCGGCAACATGGCACCCGAGTACGGCGCGACGATGGGCTTCTTCCCCGTCGACGAAAAGACGATCGACTACTTCAGGGGCACGGGCCGCACCGATGCCGAGATCGCCGCCTTCGAAAACTACTTCAAGGCGCAGGGGCTCTTCGGTATTCCGAAGGCCGGCCAGATCGACTACACGAAGGTTGTCACGCTCGATCTCGGCACGGTGGCGCCGTCGCTGGCCGGTCCGAAGCGTCCGCAAGACCGCATCGAAATCGGCAATGTCAAGTCGACGTTCGCCGATCTGTTCAGCAAGCCTGTCGGCGAGAACGGCTTTGCCAAGAAGCCGGCCGATCTCGACGCCGAGTACACGACGTCGAACGGCGTCAAGCTCAAGAACGGCGACATTCTCATCGCGGCAATCACGTCCTGCACGAACACGTCGAACCCGAGCGTGCTGCTGGCCGCGGGCCTGCTCGCGAAGAAGGCCGTCGAAGCCGGCATGTCGGTGGCGCCTCACATCAAGACTTCGCTGGCTCCCGGGTCGCGTATCGTCACGGAGTACCTGACGAAGACGGGCCTGCTGCCGTATCTGTCGCAACTCGGCTTCGAACTCGCCGCGTATGGCTGCACGACCTGTATCGGCAACGCCGGCGATCTGACGCCCGAACTGAATGAAGCGATCACGAAGAACGACGTCGTTGCGGCCGCCGTGCTGTCCGGCAACCGCAATTTCGAAGCGCGCATTCACCCGAACATTCGCGCGAACTTTCTTGCATCGCCGCCGCTCGTCGTCGCTTACGCGCTCGCCGGCACGGTCACACGCGACTTGATGACCGAACCGGTCGGCAAGGGCAACGGTGGCAGGGACATTTACCTCGGCGACATTTGGCCGTCGAGCGAAGAAGTCCACGCGCTGCTCAGGTTCGCGCTCGACGCCGATGCGTTCCGCACGAACTATGCGCAGCTCACGAAGCCGGGCGACCTGTGGAGCAAGATCGAGGGCGAAGAAGG
This sequence comes from Trinickia soli, assembly GCF_002879855.1. GTDB lineage: Bacteria > Pseudomonadota > Gammaproteobacteria > Burkholderiales > Burkholderiaceae > Trinickia > Trinickia soli. The sequence continues at coordinate 7,790 of NZ_PNYB01000005.1, forward strand.
TCAGGTTTACGATTGGCCGAAGTCGACGTATATCGCCGAGCCGCCGTTCTTCGGCCACGACTTCTCGATGAAGCCGTCCGATTCGATTCCGGCAATCAGAGGCGCGCGTGCGCTCGGCATCTTCGGCGATTCCGTGACGACGGACCACATCAGTCCTGCAGGCTCGATCAAGGAGGATTCGCCGGCTGGCAAGTGGCTGAAGGAGAACGGCGTGCAGAAGGCCGACTTCAACAGCTACGGTTCGCGTCGCGGCAATCATGATGTGATGATGCGCGGCACGTTCGCGAACGTGCGCATCAAGAATCTGATGATTCCGGTGAAGGCGGACGGCACGCGCGTGGAAGGCGGGCTGACGATTCATCAGCCGAGCGGCGAGCAGTTGCCGATCTATGACGCCGCGATGAAGTACATCGACGCGGGCACGCCGACGATGATCTTCGCGGGCGAAGAGTACGGCACGGGTTCGTCGCGCGACTGGGCGGCCAAGGGTACGCAGCTCTTGGGCGTGAAGGCGGTTGTGGCGCGCAGCTTCGAGCGGATCCACCGTTCGAATCTGGTCGGCATGGGCGTGCTGCCGCTGCAGTTCAAGGGTACGGACAGCGTGCAATCGCTCGGTATTACGGGCGATGAAACATACGATATCGAAGGCCTGGGCGATCACTTCAAGCCGCAACAGGAAGTCACGCTCGTGATCCATCGCAAGGACGGCAGCACGCAACGCGTGCCCGTGCTGCTTCGTATCGATACGCCGATCGAAGTCGACTATTACAAGCACGGCGGGATTCTGCCGTTCGTGCTGCGCTCGCTTCTCGCGGCGTAAAGCCACGCATTCAGCGTACGGCTGATTTGCAGGCGCCGCGCTTCTTCGTTGTTTGGGCGCGCGGTGGATTCAAGCCCGGCTTGGCCGGGCTTTTTTTATGGCTTTTCATCGACGAGCGGCACGACAGCACCGCACTACATTTTTTCCGTCCTTTACAAAACATCAACAAAACGATTTGTCGGAGTCTTCTATCGACACATTCCCCATGCGCATACGAATAAGTTCTAAAGAATTGCGCGTCGGCGGCCGTAAACCAGAAGCGGCGGAAGCAAGCGAAATCCGAGGTTCGCTCCGCCGCACACGTTTCTGTTTTGGTTAAGTGTCTAAGGAGACCTTTAAATGAAGAAGCTCTTTCGAGCGCTGTTGATTTCCGCCGGTGCAGCACTAGTGGCGACCGGCTGTGCGTCGGGGCCGCAGTATAAGGACGTGGCATCCGCCATCCCGACGCTCGCCGCCGATCATGGTCGAATCTATTTCTTCCGCTCGAGCAATTTCGGTGGTGCGGCAATTCAGCCTGAAATCAAGCTCAACGACAAAGTCGTCGGACGTTCGGTACCGGGTGGCTTCTTCTTCATCGATGAGATGCCGGGCGAATATACCGTATCGACTTCCACCGAAGTGAAGCGCAATATCAAATTCATGCTGCACGCCGGCGATACAAAATACGTGCGTACGTCCGTCAGCATGGGATTACTGGTAGGCCGTGTCACGCCGACACTGGATGATCCGGAAACTGCACCGCAGGAAGTCGAGCAACTCACCTATACGGGCACACCGATTAGTCCCGCGGCGAAATAAGAAGTTGACGCTGCCGATCGGTTCGAATGGGTCCAGCCACCGGTCGGCCGCGCGGGACGGATTGAATGCCCGCGCGAAACACTGCCGGTAAGTTGGCACCGCTCATCGCCGCACCGCTGCCCCGTCGTCCCGCATCAACCATTCGTCATCCGCCTGAGCAATTGCAACCCTTCGGTCCAATCGCCCAGGTTGCTGTCCGCGTTGAGATGGCCCTTCGCCCCGACCTCGACGAGTTCGCTGCCCCACGCAGCTGCGCATGCACGTGCATGTGGCGCGCTGCCATAGGGATCGTTGCTGCTCGATACGATCGTCGTCGGGAACGGCAAACGCTCGGCCGGCAGTGGCTCGAAGCCCCTGGCCGCGTTGCGCGGAAATGCAGGCGAGGTCGGATCGGGCACGGCCACGAGCAGCGCCCCGCGAATCTTCCTGCCGCATCGACGAGCCCAGTGCGCCACGGCCAAACATCCGAGGCTGTGTGCGATGACGATGGTTTCGTTCGCGGCTGCCGGTAATTGCCGATCGATAGCCGAGACCCACTCATCGCACGCCACGCGATCCCAATCCTCTACGGTAAGGCGATGCCAGTCCCGATGGGCGGCCTGCCATAGACTTTGCCAATGCGATGGACCGGAGTTGCCGATGCCGGGAACGATAAAAACGGGGCAATCCATCTGCTCGATCTCCGTGTGGGAACAGGCATCCAGTGTAAAAGCGCTTGAACTCAGGCAACATCGCAAATCGAATGTATTGATGCGCATGCACTAACGAATCAACCGAATTGGCCGGTGCTCACGAATGAAAACCAAGGCAATTGCGTTAGACAAACTTGACTGGCGGATTCTCGAGGCGCTGCAGAGCAACGCACGCGTCACCAACACGGAGCTCGGAAAGCAGATCGGGCTGTCTCAACCCGCTGTCACCGCCCGCATCCGGCGGCTCGAGGAACAAGGCGTCATCGAAGGCTATGCAGCCCGGATCAATCCCGGCCTCGTTGGCCGGCGCATTGCCGCCGTCGTGCGAATCTGCACGACCCACGCCGAGATCAAGCATTGTCTGAGCGCCTTCGCGGCGATGCCCGAAATCATCGAGGCGCATAGGATCACCGGGGAAGACTGCTTCCTCGTTCGCATCGTGGTCGAAGAAATGAGCCAGCTCGAAAGCGCAATCGACGCACTCGCCAGATTCGGGCCGGTCACGACGTCTATCGTACTGGCGAGCTATCCACCGAAGATCATCCGCGCCGGATAAATGAGAAGTCGTCCACTGCTCTGCGCGTACGCGCCATCACCCGAGCCCCGCGAACTGCATTCGCGCGGGCACATCGCCGTGAGACATCGATTCGCGCACACATCGGGCGAATTCCAGCGCAGTGGGCTGTGCCGTCGCGGGCAAGCGCAGGCAAATCGCGAACGGCGGCAACGCCGGCAACCCCATTGCATGCTGCGCGAGCGTTTCCAGGTCGGCCGGCACCGTCGACGCAAGCCAAGCCGTGACAGCAAGGCCGGCACGCACGGTCGCGGCGGTCGCCTCGATATTGCCGCTTTCAAAGACAGTACGCCAGGCAATGCCCTCCTGCGCGAGCGCGTCGAGCACGGCGTGCCGGAACGCACAGCGTTCGTCCACCATCGATAACGGCAGCGGCCGCTTCTGCCCAGCATCGCTATCGCGGCCCTTGACCCACACGAGCGGCTCGACGCGGATCACCTCGTCCTCGGCCTCGTCCACCACATATTCGACCAACGATAAATCGACGCGGCCGCCGTCCACCGCCTCTCTAAGCTCGGGCGATGTCGCGCACACGAGTGAAATGTCCACGCGCGGGTGAGCTTCGGCAAATGCTTTCATCGCCGGGGCGAGCGGCGTAACGAGATCGTAAGGCACGCCGACGCGCAAGCTGCCTTGCAACGTCTGCGATGCCACATCAGCCCAGATTTCATCGTTCAAGCGCAGCAGTTGGCGCGCCTTGACGAGAAACTGCTCACCTTGGCGCGTCAACTCCAACCTGCGCGCTTTTCGCACGAGCAGAGGGCTGCTCAACGCCTCTTCAAGGCGTTTCGTTTGCTGGCTCACGGCGCCTTGCGTCATATGCAGCCGATGTGCAGCGACCGTCATGCTGCCGCTGTCCACGACGGTGACAAAGGTGCGGATCAAAGCGAGGTCGAGGTTTCGGTTCATTGCCGCATTATGGTTCGTAATGGACGGCATCAATATTATTGGTTTTGCTGATTCGTCCGCTTTTCGTAAAGTGGAGCACTCACGCGCTGCTCGCCGCACGATCGCCCGTCCATTTTCCGGAGATATGCATGCCTGTCCCCCCCTTTGCCGAATCGTTCGACATCGAATCCGCGTTCGACGACATTGTCGAATACTGGTCGCCGAAAGTGGTCGCCCAGGTCAACGATCAATATGTGAAAGTCGCGAAAGTGCGCGGTCAACTGGTATGGCATGATCACGCGAACGAGGACGAGCTGTTCTTTGTCGTGCGCGGTCGTCTGAAGATCGAATACGAGGGCGGACGTTACGTCGATCTGCCGGCGGGGTCGATGCACGTCGTGCCACGCGGCACGTTGCATAATCCCGTCGCCGACGAGGAATGTTGGATTGTCTTGATCGAGCCCGTGCAAACGAAGCACACGGGTGATGTCGATTCACCGTTGACGAGGACGATCGACGAGCAGCTGAGCCGATTGCGCGGATAACCGCGGCCGCGGATCGTCGGGCCGGGTGTCGGCCGCTCAGTCCTGTGGCCCCGGATCGACGGATATGCCCAGTTCGCCCGCCATCCGTTCGACGAACGCGCGCAAGCGCGCGACTTCGTCTGCCAAGCGCTTTTGTTCCGCTTTCAGTGTCTCCCATTCCGAGGAAGCCACAGATCCTTCCGCGGGTTCGCGCGCCGCGGCCATCTGCTCGACGCTCACTTCGCCGCACATCAGATGCATCCAGCGGTTTTCTCGTTCGCCCGGGCTGCATGCCAACTTGATTGCCAGCGCAGGCGTGCGCGCGGCCAATTCGTCGAGAAAAGCTTCGACGGACGAGTTATCGGCAAAACTGTGCAGACGCGCGGCGTTCAGGCGCAATTCCGCAACCGTCTGCGGGCCTCTGAGCAGTAGCACGGTCAACAATGCAGCAGACTGGCTCGGAATGCCGAGCACGCGATTCATATTGTGCTCGTAACGCGTGACGCGACTACTGCTCGCTTCCATCACGAGACTGAGCCGCTTCAAACCATCGATTGCGGTTTGCACATCCGACTCGGTGACACTCATCACCGGATAGCGTGCGGTCTTCTGATTGCAGCCCGCCGCCAAGGCATTCAGCGAAAGCGGGTAGGTATCGGGCACGGTACGTTGCTTCTCGACCAGTACGCCGAGAACGCGGGCTTCGAGCGGAGTAAGGTCGCGCAGGGATTGGGTCATGGCCAGCGACTTGCTGTGAAGTGGGGTGCATATGATAAACGGCGACGAGCGTTTCGACGGGCTGCTCATGCCGTGCCGACATGGCATCGCGCCGGGACGTGCATCGCGCTGGCCTACGCTGGCGAAGCGATAGAAACGAAGGGGCGTGATCAGATTCCGGCTTTCGGCGCGGTCAGGATCAAGCGCAAGCCCAGCGCCGTAATGGCCCCGGCTGCAATGCGATCGACCCATTTCCTGGCACGCAGATACACCTCGCGCGGGCGCTTGCTCGAAAAGCAGAGCGCGACGATCGTGTACCAGCCGAACTCCACCGAAAACACGAGAGGGGGCAGCGCAAAGTAGCACCAAAGCGGCGGATGCTGCGGCAGCAGCGCGGCGAAGATACTGCCGTACCAGATGGCCGTCTTCGGGTTGCTCAACTGCGTGGTCAATCCGACCCAGAACGACTTGCGCGGGCTGCTCGCGGCTACGCCCGTTGCGTCCTGCATCGCGATCGGGCGATCGGCGCCACGCCAGATTTTCGACGCGACGAAGATCAGATAGGCGCCACCCGCGACCTTGAGGCCGATATACAACCATTCGACGGCCTGCAAAAGCGTGTAAAGCCCGGCTAATGCAATGCTGCCGAAAAAGATGCCGCCGGCGCCCATGCCGAGCGCGGTTGCAAGGCCATCCCTACGAGAAAGCCCAATCGCGTTACGAGCGACGAGAACAAAGCTGGGCCCCGGAATCATGGCGCCTAGCCAAAGCGAAGCCAGAATGGCGAAAATCGCGGCCGTTGCGGTCATTGGCATCTCCTCACGGTTAACGTTGGGATTCTGCATTCGAACGCGGATTTTCGCATAACGGTGTTACCGGCGCAGCGACGCAATGCTTGCCGCCCTACGTTTCCAAGGCCGTGCGTTCCTCACGCCACCGCACGCGCCGCATTCCTCCCGCGCAACCACTCGAGGGCGAGCAGCAATGTGGTCGAGAACACGATGAGGATCGTGGCAAGCGCCGCAATGGTCGGCGTGATGTTCTCGCGGATACCCGTGAACATCTGGCGCGGCAGCGTCGTCTGATCGGCGCCCGCGAGGAACAGCGTCACGACCACTTCGTCGAACGAAGTCGCGAACGCGAACAAGGCACCCGAAATGACACCGGGCGCAATCACCGGCAACGTGATTCGAAAGAACGTGCGCGCCGGATTGGCGCCGAGCGACAGGCTCGCGCGAACGAGGTTTCCGTCGAAGCCTTGCAACGTCGCGCCCACCGTCGTCACGACGAACGGCACGCCGAGCGCAGCATGCGCCATGATGAGCCCGATATAGGTATTCGCCAATCCAAGCGGTGCGAAGAACAAATACATGCCCACACCGACGACGATCACCGGCACGATCATCGGCGAAATCAACACGGCCATGACGATCGCCTTGCCTCGGAAGTTCGCCTTCGCCAACCCCAGCGCCGCAAGCGTGCCGAGCACCGTGGCCAAGGCTGTCGCCGAGGGCGCCACGATGAAGCTGTTCTTCGCGGCGAGGCGCCACTCGTCGGACGTGACGAGGTTGTGATACCAACGTAGCGACCAGCCCGGAATCGGATAGACGAGAAACGTGCTCGACGAAAACGACAATGGCACGATCGCAAGCACCGGCAGAATGAGGTACAGCAGCGTCAGCACGGCCAAGCCGCGCAAGAGGAAATACCATGCACGTTCGACGAGCGAGGTATGCGGCGCGAACAACGGTTTCGACAATTTCATGCTCGGCTCCGACTATAGGCTCGGTTGTGCGCGCGTAAAGCGACCGTACACCGCGTACAACACGAGCGTCGCCGCCAGCAGCAGGCCGCCGAGTGCGCAGGCCATGCCCCAGTTGATCGTCACGTTCGTGAAATAAGCGACGTAGTAGCTCACCATCTGATCGTTAGGACCGCCAAGCAATGCGGGCGTGATGTAGTAGCCGATGGCGAGAATGAAGACGAGCAGCGCGCCGGCTCCGACACCTGGGTACGTTTGCGGCACGTACACGCGCCAGAATGCCGCGAACGGATGACTGCCGAGCGAAATAGCCGCGCGTTGATACGTGGGCGGGATCGACTTCATCACGCTGTACAGCGGCAGAATCATGAACGGCAGCAGAATGTGCGTCATCGAGATATAAACGCCCATCCGGTTGAACAGCAGCTCAAGCGGCGCGTGAATCAGCCCGATCCCGCGCAACGCATGATTCACCAGGCCTTCGGTCTGCAGAATCACGATCCACGCGGCGACGCGCACCAGGATCGACGTCCAGAACGGAATCAGCACGAGGATCATCGCGAGGTTTGCGCGGCGCTCGCTCAACGTCGAAATCCAATAGGCCAGCGGGTAACCGAGCAGCAACGCAGCCAATGTCACCACGGCGCCGATCACGAACGTGCGCCCGAACACGCTCAGATAAATGCGTTGGTCGGGATCGGTCCGCTCGATGTGGCCGAAAGCATCTTGACGATGATCGAGTGCGGCCAGGAGATAGAACGGCGAATAACGCGAGCCGTTTTTGGCGATCGCGCGCCAATAGCGCGCTTCGCCCCAGCGCGGATCGAGCTCGATCAGCTTCGCGCGCACCTGGTCGGGCGACAGCGCGAGCGCGTGGCCCGCATCGTCGGCGAACGGTAATGCGCGCGCCGTCTTCGCCACGAGCGAACGAAAGCCCGGGATCTCGACATTGAGCCGCCGCGCGAGGCTCCCCATGACCTCGCCGTCTTGCGTGGCGGCCAGGTCGGTCGTCAGCGCTGCATAGGCGGCAGCCGGCGGTTCGCTCTTGCGGTCCCATGCATGGAGCTGCACGACGGTCTTGGGCAACGCGTCGGCCACCTCGGGATTCTGCACGGCGCGCGTCAACAGCGCCGCGATCGGCACGACGAAAATCAACAACAGGAAGATGGCCAGCGGTGCGATCAACAGCAACGCCGCCGCCCGTTTGCGCGCCTGCGCGGCCTTCAATTCCCGCTTCAGCGTCGCGCTCGTCGCGCCGCCGGGCTCGCTTGGGATCGTCATCGTTTGCACGCTTTTCTCCTGCCTCGCTTCCTGCTTCGTGCTGCTTGCTTGCTCTCGCCGCCCAATCGGGCAGATGCCTTTGCTGATCGGGCGGCGCAACGCTTGGTCGTCAGGCGACACCGTTTATACCGGTGCCGCCGTCAGCGCTTCCTGACTTACTTCGATGCCCACGAGGCGAAACGCTGCTCGAGTTCGTCGCCGTAATCGGTCCAGAAGGCGGCGTCCTGCAACACCGCGTTCTTGCCGTTCGCCGGCGAGTTCGGCAGCTTGGCCAGCGTTTTGGCATCGAGCGACTTGATCGCATCGCGATTCGCAGGGCCGTATGCGATGTGCTGCGCATACATCTGTTGCGGCTTCGACGACAGCGAGTAAGCGATGAACTGCTCGGCCAGCGCCTTGTTCGGAGAGCCCTTCGGGATCACCCAATAGTCCAGGTCGTAGATGCTGCCGTTCCAGACCACTTTCAGGTTCTTGCCTTCACGCTGCGCGGCATCGATGCGGCCGTTGAACGCAGAAGACATCACGACATCGCCCGCGACGAGGAATTGCGGCGGCTGCGCGCCCGCCTCCCACCACTGGATGTTCGGCTTCAATTCGTCGAGCTTCTTGAACGCGCGGTCTTGACCGGCTTTCGTCGCCAACACTTTGTAGACATCCTTCGGTGCAACGCCGTCGGCCATCAATGCAAATTCGAGGTTGCCGCGCGCACCCTTGCGCAGCGCACGCTTGCCGGGGAATTTCTTGACGTCCCAGAAGTCGGCCCAGCCCGTCGGCGCGGTTTTCAGTTTGTCGGCGTTATAGGCGATGGCCGTCGACCAAACGAAAAAGCCCACGCCGCAGGTGCTCGGCGCTTCGGGGATCAAGTCGGACTTCTTCGCGATCTTCGACCAGTCGAGCTTTTCATACAGACCTTCGTCGCAGCCGCGGCCCAGATCGCCCGATTCGACTTCGACGACGTCCCAGTTCACATGCTTGGCTTCGACCATGGCCTTGATCTTGGCCGTTTCGCCGTTGTATTCGACGGCCGTCACCTTGTCGCCCGTCTTCTTCTCGAACGGTTGGTAGTAAGCGACTTTCTGCGCATCGGCGTTCGCGCCGCCGAAATTGACGACGGTCAACTCGGCGGCCGCGGCGCCGGCCGTGCCGAGCATCGTGGAAAGACAGGCGACGGCCAGCGTCGTCGCCGTGCGGCGCGTCATGATGGTATTCGTCTTCATCTGGGTTCTCCTCTACGTGGTCTTTCGTGGATGCGTCCGCCGAACCGGGGACGGGGGCGATGCTGCGCTGCTCTTCGGAATCACAGTACCGGTTGACGCCGATCGATTACGCGAAAACGCGCAAATGCTCGGCGGCGAACTCGAGTGCAACGGGGGCGCCGGGCACGAACGCGTCGAGCGCTTCGGTGCCGAGCGGGACTTTGACGAAGCATTCGTCCTGCTCGGGCACGGCGCAGCGCATGCGGACGTGGTCGCCGAAGTAAATGAGGCCGCGCACTTCGCTCGCCAGTGCGTTGCCGCTTTGGCGTGCGCCCGCATGCGAGACCAGGCGAAGCCGCTCGGGCCGAATGCAGGCGACCGCAGGCGCGCCGGCTCTCGCGTTCGCGACGTTGCGACCCGTGACGTGCGTGCCGTCGCGCAGACGCAGCCGGCAAAACTCGCCGTCGACGTCGGAAATCGTGCCTTGCAGGCGGTTGCTGTCGCCGATGAAATTCGCCACGAACTCGTTGCAGGGCGTTTCATAGAGACGGTCGACGGTATCGAGTTGCTGGACGATGCCTTTATCGAAGACTGCGACGCGATCGGACATCGTCAACGCCTCCCCCTGATCGTGCGTGACATAGACGAAGGTCACCCCGAGCTTCTCGTGCAGTGCTTTGAGTTCGTACTGCATGTGCTCGCGCAGTTGCTTGTCGAGTGCGCCGAGCGGTTCGTCCATCAGCACGAGCCGCGGGGAGAACACGAGCGCCCGCGCCAACGCGATACGCTGCTGCTGGCCGCCCGAGAGCTGCGACGGGTAACGCTTGGCGAAGCTTTCCATGCGCACCATCTTGAGCGCCTCGGCCACGCGGTCGGCCCGCTCGGCGCCGTCCATCTTGCGTACCGTCAACGGGTAGGCGACGTTCTGCGCGACCGTCATGTGAGGAAACAGCGCGTAGTTCTGGAACACCATGCCGATGTTGCGCTTATGCGGCGGCACCGTGTTGAGCAGCTGCCCATCGAGCCGGATTTCGCCGCCGGTCGGAAATTCGAAGCCGGCCAGCATCATCAGACAAGTTGTCTTGCCGGAGCCCGACGGGCCCAGCAGCGTCAGGAACTCACCCTGGTAAATGTCGAGGTCGAGCGACTTCACGACGAGCGTCTCGCCGTCGTACGTCTTGCGCACGCCGCGAAAGCTCACGATCACTTGATCCGATTTCATCGTCTCTCCTCCAATTGGCTCCATCCACATGCGTGTACCGCATTGCATTTGCAATCCAATATAATCGTTTACGGTTCCACTGAACGGAACCATTTCATTATTCCGAAGGGAACCACTTTGGATACGATCATTTTGTCGGACTGGCTCGGGACCCGGCTCGAACGCGACGCGGCCGAGCCGATGTACCGCCAGGTACTGCGCCTCGTCCAGCATGCCATCCTGACGGGCCAGCTCGCCCCCGGCACGAAGCTGCCGAGTTCCCGAACGCTGGCGGACGATCTCGATATTGCCCGCAATACCGTCCTGCGCGTCTACGATCAGCTGACGGCCGAAGGCTATGTCCTGTCGACCACCGGCAGCGGCACCTACGTCGCCGACACGCGACCGGATACCGCAGCCGTGCGCCCGCGAGTCTTCACGCGTGCGAGCGAGGCCGGCGCGCCGGAGGAAAGCCGCGCGCATCGAAGCCTGTCGACGCGCGGCCGGCGTCTGATCGGCCGCGCCGGCGTGGCGCCAAAGCAATGGGGCGCCTTCATGCCCGGCGTACCCGACGTCACCGAGTTTCCCTCGCGCACATGGAGCCGCTTGCAGGCGCGGCTTTGGAAGGAAGCCAATCCCGACCTGCTGACCTACGCACCCGGCGGCGGCTATCGACCGCTGCGGCGCGCCTTGTCGGATTATCTGCGCGTTGCGCGTTCGGTCAAATGCTCCCCCGATCAAATCATCATCACTACGGGTATTCATCAGTCGATGGACCTCGCCGTCAGGCTTTTGACCGACGTCGGCGATCGCGCGTGGGTCGAGGAGCCCTGCTATTGGGGCGCGCGCAGCGTGCTGCAATCGGCCGGGCTCGAGCTCGAACCGATTCCCGTGGACAGCGAAGGACTGAACCCGCGCGAACTTGCGCAGGCCGCGCCGCACGCGCCGCCGCGTCTTGCGGTCGTCACGCCATCGCACCAGTATCCGCTCGGCATGGTGATGAGCTTGGCGCGACGGCGCACATTGCTCGAATACGCCCGTCAGCATGACGTCTGGATCGTCGAGGATGACTACGACAGCGAGTTTCGCTACGGCAGCCGGCCGATCGCATCGCTGCAAGGGCTCGACGACGCAGGGCGCGTCATCTATGTCGGCAGCCTCGGCAAGATCCTGTATCCCGGGCTGCGGATCGGCTACATGGTCGCGCCCGAGCATCTCGTCGATACGTTTCGCACGGGCGTAGCCGAGCTGTATCGCGAAGGTCAGTTGATGCACCAGGCGGTGCTTGCGGAATTCATCCTCGGCGGCTATCTGACCTCGCATGTGCGGCGCATGCGCGCGCTATACGGCGAGCGTCGGCAGATGCTGATCGATGCGATCACCTCGCGCTTCGGGGACGCGCTTCCCGTAATGGGGGACGAAGCCGGCCTGCACCTCGTGCTCGGTCTACCGGATTCTGCCGACGACCGCGCGGTAACCGCGGCTGCATTCGAAGCCGGCGTGATCGTGCGGCCGCTCGCGGCCTATTACAGCAGTGAGGAGGTGGCGCGCCGCGGCTTGCTGCTCGGCTATGCGTGCGTACCAAACGACAGGATCGGGCCGGCGTTCGAGACGCTTGCGCGCGTCATCGAACAGCACCTGAGCGCCGGGGCCATGCACGCGGCTTGAGCGGCGGCGCGAAACCGTTTCGAGAACCGGTCGATGCGACGAGGCCGCGCGTCGCCACCGCTGCTCGCCGCCGGCGCTGTCCGTAGTTGCCATTGTTCGCAGTTTCGCTCGAGCCCGCCGGCCAGCGACCCCGTGGGCGACATGCTTGCAAGATCGTCCAAGCCGTCGGCCCGCGTTGGCGTGGAAGCCCACTTTCAGATCAACCGGCGCGGCAACCACACGGCCATTCCGGAAACATTCGTCAAGGCCCTGCCGCCCGTCACGAAGCGGACCGTCGCCATTGCAACGCGGCTCGCCGAGGTCGGGATCCGCCTCGACAGCGGACTCTCGCAGGCGGTGCTGAAATACCTGTGAGGCGACCTGCGTCACGTCGACAACAGCATCGGCAGCGCGATCGAAGCACAGCCAGGCGGATCGCTTATCGTCCGTGCGGCTGTGCTTCGCCATCGCATTCAATGGGCCGATCCAAGATCGAGCGATGCCGCACGCAGCCGTTCCCCCACGTTCGCGAACGCGTGCTCTCGCAATTGCGCGATCTGCGCATCGCGCTCGGCCGCCGTCAATCCCATCGCTTCGATGCGCGCACGCTGCGACGCATAATCAGCGTACTTTGCACGCCACGCGTCCTCGTCTTGCTGCATCTTCACGATGCGCTCGGCCGCTTGCGGCCCCCACTCCTGCGTCGCTTTTGCACGCAACTGGTCCGTCGACATGCCTTGCTGGCGCAGCCGTGCGATAGCATCGACGGTTGCGCGAGAGCGCTCGCCGCGTTCGATGACGCCGCGCTCCTGCGCCGGCATCTGCGTATCGAGCGCCTGCAGGCGGGCAGCCTTCTGCGCGTCGGACAACGCGGGATCGCGCACGATTCGCAACCGCTCGATCGCGTAATGCGCGCGGCGCCAATCAGATCCGAAGAACGCTTCGCTCCAATCCGCCCCGAGCGTTCGGCTCGCCAGCGACACGCGTTCGTCGAGCGAGGATTGCATCGCATCGAGATCCAGCTGACTCGCGCGGCTGCCATCGCTCGCGGCGATCGGCGCAGCTATCGGGGCTGCAAGCGGCGCGAGCCGGGCCAGCGCCTGCCGATAGGACTGGTACCGCTGCCATACATCCAGCGTTTCGGCTTGCGCAACCGTGCCGTCGAGCTGCGCGGCAATCCGTTTGCGCACGAGCGCATCCAGTGCGTCGGGCGGCAACTCGTTTTGCGCGGTCAGGAAATAGTCGAAGAAGTCACGCACGCCGCGTACTTTGGCCAAGTGCCCGCGCGCATCGAGCGGCAGCCGCGGCGGCATCGAACCCGTCAGCGATACCGGCAGCGAGCCGGGCCGCGCGGCCGAAGCGGAGTCCGGCGCCGCCACTTCGACGGCCGGCAGCGCCATCGCGCTGACGGCCGGCCGCGCGGCAGCCTGCGGCGCCCGGGCCGGCGCAACGAAATGCCAGACCGCGGCTACTGCGGCAACGCCTGCGAGCCCGAATAGCGCGTACGTGACGACGGTCTGCTTTGCATCGGCTGGGCGCATCATCATTACAGCCCCTGGAGTTTCAAACGATTGGCATGCGTGCGAATGACGGCAACGGGATCTTCCGCGTCTTGCCCCAGCACACCGAACACCTGGTTGATCTCATCGACGTGATCCCAGTGATAGCTCGTACTGAGCACCTGGCCGAACAGCGCACTGCAGACCGAGACGAGCCCATCGTTCGGACCTGAATTGCGATTGATCATGACGGCGCCCGAGCCCAGCAGCGTCAGCGTGGACGGGTCCAGGACATTCGCCGCGTCGAACGGCCCCGATACGCTCGTATCGGCTGCGCCGCGCAGTCCGAGCGCCGACCACCTCGGTTCGATCGCGCTGCCCGCCCACGAGTAAAGGTAGTGCGTGTTGCCGTCGACCGTCTCCGTCGGCGCGCCCGTCTGGCACGAGCCGGGTGCGCCGAGCCCGGCGCTCGGCACCGCGTCGTTGAATTGCGCCGCGCCCGTGGTGGTCAGCGCGGTCAACGCGGCGATCGCATCCTGGTTCGTATTGAAGTTGCTGCTGAACAGCGTGCCGAGCAGGTTGGCGAACTTGCCGATCAACGGCTCCGCCAAGCCCGTGGGGTCTTTTGCGAGCACCTGTGCGACGTAATCGGCGAACTCGGAACCGCGGTGCGGCGTGCCGATCGTCGTCACCGACGCGACGAGGTCTGGCGCCGCCGCAGCCACGTAACGCGCACTAAGGCCGCCCTGGCTGTGGCCGATGAGATTGACCTTGCGAGCGCCCGTCGCGGCGAGCACCTGCCTGACATAGGCGAGCAACTGCTCGCCGCGCCCGTTCGGGCCCAGATCGCTCTGGAAGCCGGACAAGTTGGCGACGTAGACGTTCGCACCGTGCACTTCGAGATCGGACGCGATGCCGTACCAGTAGTCGAGCACGTTGGCATAGCGATCCGTGCCCGACAAGCCATGCACGAGCACGATCGGATACTGCGTCGAGGCGTAGTTGTCGAGCGACGGCGCGGTATCGGCCAAGGCGAGATTCGGCTCTGCGAGCGAAAGAAATGCGGCCAACCCGGTAAAGCCAGTGAAGCTCGCGCTACCGATCGCGAGTGCCGTCAAACTCGTCAACATTTTTTTCTTTAACGATCTGGACATACCGTTTCCTCCAATTCCATTTCGGCAAACTGCCGGTTGGATTCATACGTCGTTTTAAACAGAACCGCGACAAAACCACGTGCACACGGGTCGTGCGGCGCATTGGAGTGAAGCAGCAAATGCCGCTTTGCGTAAGAGGATTAATCCCAAATTAGACGGGTATAACTAATCGATTTATCGCGTCAGGTATGAATATTTTCAGAAAGATTACAAATTACGCCAATAACACAAAGCCCGTTCTTATTCATCAATGAAAGATTCGCATATCGGTGCAACTACCATTTTTCCGAGTCCCGAAAAAAAAGGCCGACGCAAGCGTCGGCCCTCGGATACGGGGGTAAGAGCGGTTACGCCGCCATCGCCGATCAGGCCTCGGCGGTGCTCGAAGCATCTCGCCGTGGCTCGCTAAGCGGTGCGTCGGCAAGCAGGCCTTTGGTCAGCTCGAGCGCCTGGCGTTCGAACAGGCGCCGATACAGCCCATGCTCGAGCCGGATCAACGCATCGTGATCGCCCTCTTCGACAACGTGCCCCTTATCGAGCACGAGCAGACGATCGAGCGAGCGCACCGTCGACAAGCGATGTGCGACGACGAGCGTGGTCCGACCCACCATGAGCCGCTCCATCGCTTCCTGGATCGATGCCTCGCTCTCGCTGTCGAGGCTCGAAGTGGCTTCGTCGAAGATGAGGACGGGCGCATCGGCCAGGAACGCGCGGGCGATGGCCACCCGTTGCCGCTCGCCGCCCGACAGCTTTACGCCGCGCTCGCCGACGAGCGTGTCGTAGCCGCGCGGCAGCGCCGCGATGAACTCATGCGCGTTGGCCAGTTGTGCCGCGCGTTCGATGTCGGCACGCGATGCGCCGGGCCGGGCATAGGCGATGTTCTCGGCCAGCGAGCGGTGAAACAACAGCGGCTCCTGCTGGACGATCGCAATCTGAGCGCGCAGCGACGCCTGACGAACGCCCGCAATGTCTTGTCCGTCGATCGTGATCCTGCCTTCCGTCACGTCGTACAGCCGTTGGATCAATTTGATGAACGTCGTCTTGCCGGACCCTGAATGGCCGATCAACCCCACGCGCTCGCCGGGCGCAATGCGGACCGAGAAGTCCGAATACAACGGCGTCGCGTGCGCGTCATAGCGGAAAGTCACGTGCTCGAAGCGGATCTCGCCGTGCTCGACGACCAGCGTGGCCGCGCCGGGTTTGTCGTCGATGCCGAGCGGCTGGCTTGTCAATTGAACGAGCTCTTCCATGTCGTTGACCGAGCGCTGCAACTGCCGCACCAGCATGCCGACGTCGCGCAAATACCCTTGCAGCACCAGGAACATCGTCAAAGCGAAGGCGATGTCGCCCACGCCCGCTCGATCGTTCAGCCACAGCACGATGGCAACGCCGAGCATCGCCGCTTGCATCGCGGCGAGCATGACGTTTTGCAGGCTACCGTTGAATGTGCCGCGCAGCCATGCTCGGCGCGTGCGGTGGCTCCATTTTCCGATCACGCGCGACAAGCGCTGCTCCTCGCGCATTTCGGCGCCGAACGCCTTGACGACGGAGTTGCAGGTGACGGCATCGGCCAGCGCGCCGCCCAACCGCGTATCCCAGGCGTTGCCCAAGCGCGCCGCGGGCGCGACGAGGCTGAGCGTCAAGGTAATCGTCACGGCGATGTAGAGCACCGCACCGGTGCCGACGACGACGCCCATGACCGGCCAGCGCGCGCCGAGCAGCGCCGTCGCTCCGACGAGCATGATGAACGACGGCAGCAGCCCGATCAGCAGCGTGTCGTTGAGCAGGTCGACCGCCCAGATGCCGCGCGTGATCTTGCGCACGGTCGAGCCCGCGAAACTGTTCGCGTGCCAATCGGTCGACAACCTCTGCACGCGGTGGAACGCGTCGCCCGCGATGTCGCTCATCATCTTCAGAGTCAGGCCGGTGATGCTGAAGTACGTGAAGTAACGCAGCAACGCGCCGGCCAGCGCCAGAGCGATCAACGATACGAACGGCGCGAGCACCGCATGTAAAGCGCTCGTTTTATCGTGGCTGCCGCTGGCCAGCGCGTCGACGAGGTGGCCGGCGAACCACGGCGTCATGATGTCGGCGAATGCGGTCAATAGCGCGACGAGGACGATCGCGGCAATGCGCGGACGCTGCCGGATCCAATGCGTGAAGGCGAAGCCGAAGACGTCCTTGAACGTCTGCCCGCCAAGATCGATTTTTGTGTGATTCATAGGCGTTCTGCCCCGAACGCATCGCGCTCAGGGTCCTGAAAATTGAAAGAAAAAGCTTCGCGGCGCGAACCGAACGGTCCGGCGCCGACGAGAGGCCGCTTACCGCGGCGGAATGACTTAGAAAATGCGAGAGCCGGTTTGCACGCCAGGGAGGCCCTGGCCGAACACGGCGAGAATCGAAGCTTCGGCAGCTACGGCGACGTCAAGGTCGCCGTTCGCCCTTGCGAGCAGATGCCACGTTCGGGACGGCTGTAAGCGTGGTGATAGACATCGAACGCCTCCCTTGGTGGTTAAGTGAATTGAACGGGAAACTAGTCTAACAGTATCTCAAAATGGGCGTGCGAAACCCGACACAGGCAACGAGGGATCGCCCGCGTTGCCCATTGCACCTTCGGCGCACCGCATGATGCGTTTCGAGTTGTTCGTTTCTTTCCTCAGTTCGTGGGCGTCAAATCCACACGCGTCGACGGGCCGTTGTCCTTCATCCCTTCCGTGCCGAAATGCGGCGCCACAATCGCGATCCGGCTGGCGTCGATTTTCTGGCTCAAATACTGGCGCACGCTCTGGGCGCGCTGCTCGGCAAGCGCGTGCAGGCTCGTGTCGTCGACGGGCGCGTGGTAAGCCAGCGAGCGTTTCATATCCTCGTCGGGCAACGTTTTGGTCAGGCCGATGAAGTTGCGAGGCTTCTTGAAATCGGCGTCGTCGTACGCCTTTTTCAAATAACGGCTGTACTCGTCGGGGGTCAACGTCACGGTGGACAAGTCGACACGTTGCCCGCCGCTCGTCGTCGCCTTCGCTTTCTCCTGCTTCACGAGGTCGTCGACGTAGGCGAAACGCAATCCCGACGTATCGACGTCCGCGTCCGCTCGTCCGCTCAACTCGAGCTTCACCTCCGTTTTATCCGTCATCAGCCTCGCAAGCGTATCGAGCTTCTCGCGTGCGCTGTCCGTCAATGCCGCAGAACCGGGCGCAAACGCGATGTATTGCAAGTGCTCCGCGCTGGGCTGACCGCTCGCGCCGCCGCCGAACGCGTTCGCCAACAGCGAGAACGGCGCCGTGACCGCGCGCTCGATAAGATGCGTGACCGCGCTCCAGATCAGGCTGCCCAAGCTGAATTGCGGATTCGACAGCGATCCCGAAACGGGAATGTTGACGTCGATCTGGCCGCGGGAGTTCTTCAGCAGGGCAATGGCGAGGCGGACCGGCAAGTGCGTTTCCGTATCGTTTTGGACATGCTCGCCGAATGTCAGCTGGTCGATGAAAAGATGATTTTCCGCGGTCAGTTGGTCGTTTGCGAGCTTGTAATGCAGATCGACGTTCAGCGTGCCCTTCAGGATCGGATAGCCCGCGTATTTCAGCGAATAAGGCGTCAGGTTCTTCAGCCCGATATCGTGCGCACTCGCGCTCAAGTCGAGCGTCGGTTTCGGCGCGAGCGGGTTGGCCGTGCCGCGAATAGCGACCGGGCCGTTATGGGCCAGGCTTGCGTTGATGTTGACCGGCGCCGGAGTCGCGACGTCGGTCCCGAACGTGCCGATCGTCCCGGTGATATCGACGAGGTCGGCTGTGTAGTTCGGTTTGACAAAGTCGTCGGTGTAGTTCACATGGCCCTGTTGCAGCACCACTTGGCCGATGCGGGCGCGCAGCGGGGTCGAGGCCGTGCCCGGCGGCGCCGTTTCGACGTGCGCCGTGCTCGTCGCCGCCTTCTGCTTGCCGGTGCCCGACGCGTCGGCGGCCGCACGCTGCTGGGCCAGCACGTCGTTCAGGTTCAGCTTGCCCTGAGCGTCAAGCACCACACGCCCGAAAAAGCGTGCGAACGTGACGCGCGCAATCTCCAGGTCGACGCCGTGTTCGTCGTAGCGGGCGTTGATGCCGCCGAGGCCAAGGGTTCCCCAGCCTGCAAGCGGCGCCGACGTCGTGCGATCGAGCAGACGCACGTCGACGAGCGCCGCCCCGCCCCGGTACGAATACGACGCGGCGCCATTCTTCGATATCGCAGCCTTGATTTGTCCTCGGGCGTTCAATTGAGCGCCCGCGATCTTCGCGTGCAGCCCGCTGCCGAAATAAGGCTCGACGGCCGAAAGATCGAGCCGGTTCGCCTGCACGTTCAGCGTGGCATCGAGCGGCGCCGGTACGATCGCGCCCTCGGCGTCGAGCGTGCCCTTGCCGTTAAGCGACGCCTCCAACTTGACCGCAAGCGGCCGGCTCATGTCTTCAGAAATGTTGCGCACGTCAAGTTGGACCGGCGCGAAGTGCAGCGTCGCGGGGCTGGGTGCGGCTTCATCGGTGATGTCCGCCGAGGCGTCGCGCAAAACGAGTTCGCCGATTCGATAGCGCCAGCCCGGTTGCGTTTCGTGCGTGGCTGTCTGGTTGCTTCGAGCCGGCTCATGAGTCCGGCGTTCGCGGGCAGGCTCGCGCGCCGTTTCGGCTCGCACCGCGCGCGATCGTTCGGGCGTCGACTGGCCCGGCGGCTGCGCCAGCTGCGTCAGGCTGATGCGGCCATCTTTGTCGCGCGTACCCGTCACCGACAACCCCGTGGCTTCGATCCGGTCGATATCGGCCGAATGCGCCGCCACGTCGATGCTTTTGATGGCGACGCGGCCTTGCGCGAGCGCGATGTCCGGCGCACCGCCTTTCGCCGCAGCGAGCCCGCTGATTTTCAATGACGTCAGCGTCAGATCGCCGTCGCCGACGCGCATTTGCATGCTTGGGTGCGACCAATCGGCATCGAGCGAGAGCGTCGCGCCGAGCGCGCCTTCGATGATCCGAGCCCGCGTCGCGCCATCCAGATACGGTTGTGCGACCGGCAAGGCGAAATGGTCGATCGTCACTTTGGCGTCGGCACGCTGGGCCGCCATCGCGAGCGCGCCCGTTGCTGCGATGGTCCCGCCTTGCTTCAGCGTCGTTTGGATCGCGTAGCGCGATTTCGCGGCGCCGCGCGTCGAAAAGTCGTCCAACGACGCTTGGAGGTTCGACAGGTCGACGGCGACCGGACGGTCCGGCACGCGGTCTTCGAACGCGACGGTGCCGTCGCTCAGCGCGAAATGCTTGATCGATACATCTATAGGGGCGGGCTTTGCTGCTACGGTCCCAGCGGGCGAAGCAGCAGCGGACGCCGAGGAGGCCGCAGAGGCCGAGACTGCGCTCGCCGCGTCCATCGCGCTCGCGCCCGCTGTCCGAGACGCTGTCGAGGACGCTGGCGTCGGGGCCGCGGCGGGCGACGCAAACGCGTGGGCAATACTGAGTTCGCCCGTATGCTCGCGCGTCAGATGCAGCGCGGGCTGGTCCAGGCGGATTTCGTCAAAGCGATAAACGCCCGCAAGCGGCTGGAGCCCTGCCGCTGCGACGTGCAGCGCGTGCGCCGCGAAAAGCGGTGCATGCGCCGCATCGACGATGCGCGCATCGGTCAGGTCCGCAGTGCCGGAAACGGTCAATGTCGGCTTGTCGGCCGAGATCAGGAAGCGCAGCTTCAGATCGCCGGCCAGCCTGCCGCTTTGCACCTCGAGCGGAAGCTTCGTCGGCACGTAAGACAACAGGCGCGGCACGTCGAGATCATTGAACGTCAAGGTGACGTCCGATTCCCGCGATTGCGCAAATGGCTTCGTTCTGCCACGGATCTCGAGGGGGCTGCCATCGACTCGCGCCGAAAACCGTGGATCGACGAAGATGTCGGTCTGCGCGGGCAGCGTCGCGATAAACGGCACGCCGAGCGACAACTGATCGACGACATGGCGCGCGCCGAGCAAGCGGTCGTCGAAATCGATGCGGCCGTTTTCGACGGCGATATTCGAGACCGAGAACAGCGTCGGGCCCGCTTGCGGCTTCGAAGGTTTGGCGAACTTCTCGGCGATGTCGCTGAAATTGAAGCGCTGCGCGTCATACCGCACCAGGTTGATGCGGGGCGAATCGATGCGCAGCTCGCTCACCATTGGCGCGAATCGTAGCAACGTGATCCACGACGCCCGCACGACCAGGCGTTCGACTGTCGCGAAATCGCCCGTGCCGCCGCGCTCGCCGACACGCAAACCGTCGACTTCGAGTCGAAGCGTGTAGGGATTGAGGGTGACGCGGCGAATCGATGCGGGCCGGTCGAGCGCCTGCCCGAGCTGCCGCTCGGCGATGTGTCGAATCAACGGCGGCGCGGCAAAAAAACCAATCAGTCCGTACAGCACCACGGCAAACACCGCGCCGATCGCCGCGCGCCGCGCACCGCGAGACCGCATCTTCTCCCTGAGACGGGACAGCGCGCCGCCTTTCGGTTCATCCGTCATCGCGCTGCTCCGCTCACGCTTGCTCGCTCCGCTCGATTCATTCGACGTCTTCGCCCTCGGCTACCGAGGCTCGATCTTGGGCGGCAGCCAGCTGCCGTCGGTCGCATTCGGTTGCGGCGCGTACAGCCGCATCACGAGTTCGAACGGACCCGCCGGCACGGGCAGCCAGTTCGATTGATGCACGCGGCCCGGCGATTTCGCCGACACGTAAATGTCGATGGAGCCGTCGCGATTGCGGCGCACGCGGTCGTGCGAGTCGATCGTATAGTGCGGGACGTGGCCCGGCACCAGCTCGCCGCTCGGCGTGTAGGCCGTAATCGTCCAATAGGCGCGCACGGGCGGCAACGCCTTCGGCGCAAAGTGCATCACGTAAGCATGACTGCCGTCGAGCGGCTGGCCCGCAGCGTCCACCAGGGCGGTCGGGAATGCTTCGTCCTGTTTCGTCGCTATACCCGGATGGGCATAGGCCGCATAGGCGCGCAGCGCATAGTCGTCACCGAATAAGCCGACGCCATCGCCAACCCAATTCCAGCCGTTGCCCGAAATGGCGTTGACGGGCGGCGTCATCGCGCGCCTAAGGCCCTCGGCCACGCCCGCAGCGATGGCATCGGCCGAGCCGTCGGGGAAGTGGACCGCTTCGCCGGGCTTCACGCCGATATCGGCCAGCACCTTGACCGCATGGGCATCGGCGGGCGCCGGGGGATTGTCGCGCAACGCATCCGCCAATCTGCCGAAGAACGCGTTGGCGTCGAGCTGAGCGACGGCCCCAGCGTTCGCGGCCAGCCCCGTCGTGGCCTCGGCCACGCTTTCGCTCGGATCGCTGCCGGCCCTCGCGACGTGCTGGCCCCGCTTCGCGTGCTTGCCGCGGACGGCATGCCGCTGGTGCTCTTCGGCGAGATAGGCCGAGAGCGGCGCGACGCGCACTTCGCTTTCGAGTCGCCGCGCCCACGGCACGGCGCGCGCGTCGAGCGCCGCGATCCGCACACCCAGCCACAGGTTGTTGCCCGGCGCATCGACGCGCTCGACGCCCGACGGCAGTTGCCCGTCCCAGCCCGGCGCAACGAACGCGATCGTCTGCGGCTTCGGCGCGCCGGTCCGCGCATTGGCGGTCGGTCCCGTCGACCAGACGACGTTCGTCCACATATCGAGCACGCGCGCGTCGAGAAAGCGGCCATGCGTCTCCGGCAAGGAGACGATGACGGGCTCTTGCGACAGATCGAGCCAGGCGTTGGCCGATAACGTGTCGACGTCGGCCAACGGCGGCGGCGTGTCGCCTTCGGGGTGGATCACGGGCACCGGACGCAATGTGTTCAGCACCGCGCCCGCGTCAGGCCCCGCGCCAGCCCCCGCCAGCGCCGCCGCACGCGCCGTGGACATCACGACGAGCGGATAGCCGAACACATATGAATCGACGACCCGGTCCTGAGTCCACCCACTCGCCTTCGGTGGAGGCGGCGCCTTGACCTGTGCGGCACACCCCGCAAGAACAATGGCGACACAGGCCAGCCAGGAACGCGTCCCCGCGGGCAACAGCAATGTTCGAGTTGTTGTTTTCATGTATGTGTACGGTCTGTTTGCGCGGCATCGGGCGGCCCACTCCGCCTTCGCCATTGTGTTGCGTCCGCCCCGGCCAGGGTCTCGCGCGACGTCGATTCTCTCGATAATCGCGAAAGCGTTGTATCGTATCCTCGGCCACGAAGCAAGGATGAACGAAAACTCCAGCATCAGGCGCGCAACGCTCGCGCCCGCCGCGACGACTTTCTGCGCCGAGCCGTCCGGTCTCACAGTCTGCCTGCCCGCGCCGTTGCCTGGGTGCTGGCGATCGGTCGAACACGACGCTTGACCTTCCCATGATGGGAAGGTCGATAGTACGTTGACAGTACGTTCTGTCGCAGCCTCGCCTGCCGTTTTCGTCGTTAGAGCCATCATGACCGAACTCGCTTCTTCCACTTCTTCCCGGGCCGCCGACGCGCCGAGCGCCGAGCTCGATATTCGAGGCATGACCTGCGCTTCGTGCGCCGCGCGGGTCGAAAAGGCGTTGGCGCGTGTTCCCGGCGTAACCGCCGCCTCCGTCAATCTCGCGACCGAGCGGGCATCCGTGCGCGCCTCGGTGCCGCTCACGCCGGCGGAGGTCGAGCGGCTCGTCAAGGCGGTCGTCGATGCCGGCTATGAAGCACAGCCTATCGTCGACGAACCGCAAGCCGCGGAGGCGGAAGCGGCGGCGAACGCTACGCCCGCCACCGCGGGGCGCGAGCGGCAGGCGCGGCGCGAGTTGGTCGCCGTGGCGCTATCGGCGCTGCTCAGCGCGCCGTTGATGCTGCCGATGCTGACCGCACCGTTCGGCGTCGAGGTCGCACTACCCGCGTGGCTGCAGCTCGCACTGGCGAGCATCGTCCAATTCGTCTTCGGCGCCCGCTTCTACAACAGCGCCTATCGGGCCGTACGCGCACGCTCGGGCAATATGGATCTGCTGGTTGCGCTCGGCACCTCGGCGGCATACGGGCTAAGCGTTTGGCAGACGATCGCCCAACCGGGCGACACCATGCATTTGTATTTCGAAGCTTCGGCGGTCGTCATCACGCTCGTGCGGCTCGGTAAGTGGCTCGAAGCCCGGGCCAAACGCGAAACGACCGACGCCATTCGCGCGCTGAGCGCGCTGCGGCCAGACCGGGCGCAAGTCAAAGACGAACGCGGCAACGAGCGCGAGGTGCCGCTCACTCAGGTACGCGTCGGCATGGTGGTCGTCGTCAGGCCCGGCGAGCGCGTGCCCGTCGATGGCACGATCGCGGCGGGCCGCACGCATGTCGACGAATCGCTGATTACCGGCGAAAGCCTGCCCGTGGCAAAAGGGCCGGGCGAGCGGGTCACGGCCGGCTCGATCAACGGCGAAGGGGCGCTCGAGGTAACGACGACAGCCACCGGCGCCGAAACGACGCTCGCGCGCATCATCCGGCTCGTCGAAAGCGCGCAGGCGGAGAAAGCGCCCATTCAACGGCTCGTCGATCGGGTCAGCACTGTCTTCGTGCCGACGATTCTCGTGCTCGCGGCGGCGACCTTCGGGCTTTGGCTGCTGGCCGGCGCATCGGCGCAAACGGCGATTCTCAACGCCGTATCGGTGCTCGTCATCGCCTGCCCATGCGCGCTCGGGCTCGCGACGCCTGCCGCGATCATGGCCGGCACGGGTGTCGCGGCCCGGCGCGGCGTGCTCATCAAGGATGCGGAGGCGCTGGAGCTGGCGCAGCGCGTGTCGATCGTCGCATTCGACAAAACCGGCACGCTGACCGTAGGCAAGCCGCAACTCGTGGCTTTCGAAGCGTTCGGGATGGCAGACGACGACGCCTTGGCACTCGCCGCCGCCGTCGAGCGCAGCAGCGACCATCCGCTCGCGCGCGCCCTGTTGGCCGAGTACGACGCCCGCGCCGTCGCAACGAAGGCCCCGGCAACGATCGGCGGCGCCGACGATAGCGGCCCGCGCGTGCCCGCCGCGGTCAACGCCAAAGCCGTGGCCGGGCGCGGCATGCGGGCCGAAATCGACGGCGCCGCCGTGTGCGTGGGCAACGCGCGCTGGCTCGACGAGCTCGGCGCCGAGCCGCCGGCCGCGGCACGCGCCCGCGCGGACGAACTCGAAAACGCCGGCAATACGATCTCGTGGCTGATGCGCCCGGCCTCGGGGCAGGCGCCTGCTCAAGTGCTCGCACTGATCGCGTTCGGCGACAGCATCAAGCCGAGCGCACGCATTGCCGTCGAGCAGTTGGCGGCGCGCGGCATCAAGAGCGTGCTCATCACCGGCGACAATCGGGGCGCCGCAGCGACCGTCGCGGCCGCGCTGGGTATCGACGAGTTTTACGGACAGGTGCTGCCGGAGGACAAAGCCGCTATCGTCGCGCAATTGAAGGCGCGCACGGGACAAATCGTCGCGATGGCCGGCGATGGCATCAACGACGCCCCGGCCCTCGCCGCGGCCGACATCGGCATCGCCATGGCGACGGGTACCGACGTCGCCATGCATGCGGCCGGCATCACGCTGATGCGAGGCGATCCGGCGCTCGTGGCCGATGCGATCGACATCTCCCGGCGGACCTATCGGAAGATCCAGCAGAACCTGTTTTGGGCTTTCGTGTACAACCTGATCGGGATCCCGCTTGCAGCGCTCGGGTGGCTCAATCCGATGCTCGCCGGCGCCGCCATGGCGTTTTCCAGCGTCAGCGTAGTGACGAACGCACTGCTGCTCAAACGGTGGAAGGGGGTCGAGAGGGGGTGACAGGCGGTCGAACGCCGCTTGTCAGCGCCCCCTGCGTCGGCCAGGCGGCTTCAGCAGGCGGCTTCGCGGCGGCTCAGTTGGCGGCCGCTGGTTTGACCTTTTCCCTGGCATGCCGGGCATGGGTGGCCTTGACACGCTTCATCGGTTCCTGCGCGGACTTTGCCAAGGCGTTCGCATTGCCCATCGCGGTGGACGCTGGCGCTGGCCGCGCGGCGGCCGATGCGGACAACGCCGAAGTGGCGCTTGCCAGATTGGCCAATGCGGCCTGCTGCTCGGACAGAGCCGCTTGCGCTTGCTGGCGCTCGGCCTGCGCACGATGGGCGAATGCGATCAGCGCCACCATCTGAGCGACCGACACGACGAGCAACAGTGCAAGACCGGCCAACGCGAGGGCAAACCAGCGCTGCGTCTGTCGCCAGCGCTCCTGGGCCGCGTGACGTTCCCCGGCAATCGTTTCTTGTAGCGACGCGACGGTCCGCGCAAGCTCGCTCGGTTCGGCGGTGCGAGCGGCGTCGGCTGAAGCCATAGGCTTCGGTTCGAACCGCTCGACAAGCGCCTCGGGCGCTATCGCTTGAAATTTCGTAGGGGCGACGGCTTTTTTGGGGCTCGCCGCCCTCCGAGGGGCGGCCTTTCGGGCGGCAGCCGGCTTTGCGCCACCCACCGATTGACCCGCAGAGGCCGACCGCGCTTTGATCGCGGGCGTCCGCGTCGCATCCGGCCCCTCCGCGGGAGTTGGCGTCTCCGGTACGGCCGAGATCTCTGCGACGGGCGACGCTTCCGTCACGGCCGCCTTCTTCGAGACGACCGGGGCATATACCGCAGCCGGCGCTTCCTCGACCGCCGCAGCCGCTCCCATCGAAACGCCGCTTGCCTCCAACACCGCAGACTCGGTATCACCCCGCGCGCCCGCGCCCGCTATCGACGCGAACACGTCCGCCGGCAACTCGAAGCCGACCAACGTGCCCTGACGCGGATCGAAGAGCGGCAGAGGCGCCTCCTCGCCCGCGTCGGTCGCATCGCCCCGCGACAGCCGCGGCTCGGGTTCGACCGCAGTGCGCGCCGAAAGGCGCTCGTCGCCCGACGAAGCGGCGCGCGTGCGCGCTTTCACAGTTGAGCCGCCTTGGGCACGGAGGGAAAAGGATGCTGCGGAATCTGCCATGGCGTGTGGTGACGGCCGCGGCCAAGCGCGGCGCATGCAATCGTGGTCGAGCGTGTTGCAAACGCGGCATTGTCTCACGATCGGTCCTTGCTGCGTCCCTCCAGCGAGGCCTCAACGCGCCGGCCCCGCCTGACGCGCAAGCTCAACGGCCATCCGGCCCCGTCTCGACATGGCCATTTGCGACGCCCTCACCGTTTTCGCTTTCCTCACGCAGCGAGTTCGACGTTGCTCAGCATGGTGCAGCCCTCCTTTCGTATCGGCCGGCATGCCTCGCAGCGCGCCTTTGCATTATCCTTTGCGCTTCGCACGGCAATTGAGCCGGCGCTCGGCCAGAGCGCCGGCGGCATGCGCCGTCCCGTCGTCAAGCCTATTCGCATCATGTCCAGTTCGATCGCCCGTTCGATCGCGGCGGAAGCCGCCGCCCTGCGCACGCACTATGCGCAAACCGTCCTGCCCATCTGGCGCGGGCCCGGATTCAACGGTACGTTGCAATTACCGTACGAGGCCGTTGCCGCCGACAACCACGCGCCGCTGCCCGTCGCTCGCTACCGCGCGATGGCCTGCGCACGGCAGTTGTTCGTGTTTTCGCACGCGGGCGAGGCGGCCCATGCCGGGCAACTCTTTCATGCGATGTGTCGTTATTTCCATGACGAAAAGCACGGAGGGTGGTTTTACAGCATCGACGCGCAAGGCGCCCCGCTCGACACAAGCAAGGATCTCTACACCCACGCGTTCGTGATTTTTGCGTGCGCGCACTATGCGTTCGCAACGGGCGATCGCGATGCATTGCGTGTCGTCGCGGAAACAGCTTCGCTCGTGCAGGAGCGCTTCGGCAGCGCGGCAGGGCTGCTGCACGCCGCGCTCGAGCGCGACTTCTCCACCGTGCGCACCGGGCCGCTGCAGAACCCGCTCATGCATCTGACCGAAGCCTTACTCGCTGCGTACGAGACGACGGGCGAGCCGGCCTATGAGTCGACGCTCGCACAGTTGGCCGACGCAGTGGCCGGCAGCTTCGTGCATGCCCCGACGGGCGCGATCGCCGAGTTGCCGCTCGGCAGCGCCGCTAACCGGCTCGAGCCCGGTCATCAGTTCGAGTGGTTTTATCTGGTGAAGCGCGCGGGGCCCGTCGTCGCGGCGTCGGGGCTCGAAGGCCATCTATCGCGAGCATTCGATTTCGCGCAGCGATATGGGATCGACCGAACGACAGGCGGCGTATGCGCCGCGCTCGACGAAAACGGCGGCGTCAAGGACCCGACGCAGCGAATCTGGGCGCAGACCGAATATCTGCGCGCGCTCGCCACGCGCGGTCGCGATGAAGATCTCGAAACGCTTGCGCTGCAGATTCCGCGCTTTCAGGCGCGCTTTCTACATGCGCGCGGTTGGTACGAATGCGTTACGCCGGCGGGCGACGTGGCGCGCGCCGACATGCCATCGACGACGCCCTATCACCTCGCCACCGCCTACGCCGCGTTACCGGCCAGCCCTCAATAAGCCAGGACCGGCTCGCAGACGGCCGCGTGGGCCGCGGCCGCAAGGCGCGAGTCGTGGAGCACGGCCGGTGAAATCTCGAAGACCGACACCGCCTCCTTGGGCTGGCGCGTTTGATCGTGCAGCGAAGAGGCGGCCGCGGCGGCCTCTTCGACGAGCGCCGCGTTTTGCTGCGTCAGCCGACCTGGTCGAGCTAAATGGCGGTCATCCGGGTTTACGGCAGTTGATGTTTTTGCTTGAGCACAATCGTAGATATCGACGAAGCCCGGTTTTCAGGCATCGAGCCCCCTTTGCAGCGGGCTTGCGGGTGCGGGCCCGCTGATACTTCCTTGACGCGGTCCGGCTTCCCTTCCTAGAGTGGTACGCGACAAGACACGGGGCCGTGCCCCGAAGGGGCTCCTGCATGACCGATCTATTCGATCTCGCGCGCGGCGCGCTGCACGCGCAACCGTTCAGCACCTTGCTCGGCACGGAACTCGTGAAAATCGGCGAGCGCGAGGTGACGCTTCGGCTTTGCATCCGCGATGAACTGCGCCAGCAGCACGGGTTCGTTCACGGCGGAGTCGTAAGCTATCTGGCCGACAACGCGCTGACGTTCGCCGGCGCGCTGGCGCTGGGGCCACGCGTCGTCACGGGCGAATACAAGATCAATTACCTGCGTCCCGCGGTGCGCGGCACGCTGCTCGCGCAGGCAGAACTCATCTATGCCGGCCGCGGCCATGCGATCTGCCAATGCCGCATCTACGTGATCGACGGCGAAAAGGAAACGCTCGTCGCACTGGCGCAGGGCACGATCAATCGTGTCGGCGACGGGCCAAACGCTTCGCTGCCGCATCACGAAGAACACGAAGCGCCGCACGGAGACGAGGGCGCGTAATGCGTCGCCGGCACTATCGGCAGGCTAAAGATCCGTGCGGGGTGGATCGCAAGCGCGAGGGGCGCTAGAATGGCGGCCCCTCAAAAAAGCGCGCGCGACCCCTGCCGTGCGCGCCGTCGTTCGAACTCATGGCAAAACTTCTGACCGATCCCGAATTCCAGCGCTTTTCCGAACTCCAGCAAAAGCAAGCCAGCTTCACCATCACGAGCGAAGAAGCCGACGAGCTGCGCGCCATCGTCGAACGTGCGCAGCAAAAGCGCGACGATCGCGCCGCGGCGATGCAGGCGATCGAGGCCTACATCGCTCAATTCGAAATCACGCCCGACGAGCTCTTTTCGCCCGATCAGATCGGCGAAGCGGCACGCGCTTACGGGCTCATCGCCGCAACCAAGAAGGAGCGCGTGCTGCCGCCCGCGCTGACGTTTGGCGGCAAGACCTACCAATGGACGCGCGCATTGCCCGACGATATCCGCGTGCCGCTGTTCGATGCATTCAAGGCGGGCCAGTCGGTCAAGCCGTTCCTCGCCACGCCCAAAGACACGGCGCGCAACGCGGCGACGATCGCGCGCCTCGAGCGCGAAACGGGTAGCGTCTATGCCGATGCCTGGCTCGAAGAGCTGTCGATTTCACGCACGCAGATCGACGAAGCCGCCGCGAAGCTGGCGGCCTGAAGCGATAGGGCGTCCCGGCGCGGCCGGCCTACGGCCGCGCCGTTTCGCAACCGATCGTCCCGCCCCATTGCCAAGGCGCGCTGCCTTCGCCAGAAAAGCAAAGGGAATCCCTATCGCTTTGATCGATCGGCCTGCAAAGGCATCTTCACTTCGACGACTGCAGGGTCCGCTGTCGGCCCGATCGTGAAGCCGCATGCCTTCACGAGTCCCAGCATCGGCGCGTTCTCGCGCAATACTTCTCCGACGATCCACCGCGTGCCGCGTGCGCGAACGTACGCCACCATCCGCTCCATCAGCATCCGGCCAAGTCCTCTTCCCTTGAGGTCCGACCGCACGGCCACGGCGAACTCGGCGTTCTCGTTGTCGGGGTCGGTAATCGTGCGCACGACGCCGAGCGTACGAGCGTGACTGCCTTCGCCCATCGTTGCGATCAAAGCCATCTCGCGGTCATAGTCGATCTGCGTCATGCGCGCGAGCTGCGTATGATCGAATCCGCTGATCGCGCCGAAGAACCGCAATCGCAAATCGTCGGGCGTCATCGCGGCGATGAAGGCGCTATGCGCGGGCTCGTCTTCGGGACGAATCGGCCGTATCGTCAATCTTTCGCCGTGCCAATCGAGCGTCTCTTCGAGCTGCCGCGGGTAAGGCACGATAGCGAGCCGGCCGCGCGTGCGTCCAAGCGTGATCCGCGGCGCAATCAACCGCGCATGAATCCGCGTCACCCTCAGCACCGCAGTCAGGCCGACGATCAACTCGATGCAGCAGACGGCCTCCGATAGCGAGGTCAACGCATCGAGCACAGGCCCGACCGGCGCACGGCGCGCATACGGCGAATGCGAGACGATTTCGCGCGCGAGTATCGGGTTCAGCGGCGGCAAGCCGTAAGCGCTAAAGGGCGCCGACACGCCGTCCGCCGAGGGCGCCGCGAATTCGAACACGGGGCCGAAGTCCGCATCGTCACGCAACGTCACGGTCACATCGACGACATGTTCGTCCCCTTCGGCCACCGTCGCCGCCGCTTCTGCATCGACGACCACATCGAGCCCGAAGCAGCCGAGCAACGAAGCGGCTTCGTCACCGCCCACGCTCGATTGCCCCTTATCGAGCGTGGCTTTCGCCTTGCGTTGCGCCGCCTCGATTTCAGCCGGTATTTGAGCGGGCAACCCTTGCGGCGTTTGCATGAGCAATTCACGCGAGAGCCGATAGTCGACGAGGCGCGCAAATGCGCGCGCCAACCGGTGCGGCGTCGAATGCAGCGCGATGCCGTGCGCACGCAGCGCATCGCGGGTCTCCTCATCGACCCCGCCGAAAAAGCAGGCGAGCAAACCGCGGTAGGCGAAGCGCTGACGCTCGATCAATACCTGTGCGACCTCTGCAACCGGTGCGCTCAACGTCGACGCATGAACGACGAACGCGGTCCCCGTCTCACGATGCGGCGCCAGCGCTTCCAACGCCAAGCCGAAGTGTTCGGGCTTGGCGTCATCGCCGAGCACGAGCGGATTGCCCGCCGTCACGCGCGGTAGCGCCGAGGCAATTGCAACGCCCGCGGCGGCGGGCCAATGCGCGAGCGCCGTATTGGCCGCAGCGAACGCATCGGCCGCCAGCGCGGCGACACCGCGATCGCTGGTGACGAGCGTGGCAGACGAGCTCGCCGCAATGCGCCCCACCCCGAGGGTTTCGATCTCGTCGAGCAGATCGTCGAGCGAATCGACGCGCACCATGCCCGCGCGCCGAAACGCCGACGCGTACAACGCACCGGCGGGATCGGATCGCCCCGTGCGCAGCACGAGCACGGGCTTGTTGCGCGCGGCTGCGCGCGCCGCCGACATGAACTTGCGCGCGGCGCGCACGGTGGACAGTTCGAGCAAAATCGCGCGCGTGTTGGGATCGCTCGCAAGATAGTCGAGCACATCGCCCGTATCGACGTCCGCTTCGCCGCCCAGCGCAATCGCGTGCGAGAACCCGAGCCCGCGCGCCGACGCCCATCCGAGCACCGCGTTCGTCAGCGCGTTCGACTGCGATACCCACGCCACGCCGCCCGTCTTCACCATCGACGACGATGCGCCGAAGTGGGCCCGCAGCGCCGGCGTGATGACGCCGAGGCTGCCGGGCCCGACAATGCGCAGCAAGTGCGGCTTGGCCGCAGCGAGCGTCTGCGAAATAACCCGCGGCACGACAGGTTTCGCCGAATCGCTGACGATCACGGCTGCGCGTGTGCCAAGCCGCCCGAGCTTACCGACGACGTCCACCCACGTCTCGCCCGGCGTGCAGATCAGCGCGACGCTCGGCGCTTCAGGTAAGTCGGCAGCATCGGAGAACGCGACGCACCCGTCGAGTTCGGTGTACTTGGGATTCACCGGCCAGATCGGGCCTTCAAAGCCGCCCTCGCGCACGCGCCGCCAGACCTTGGCGCCCACGCTGTCCGGGCGAAGCGATGCACCGATGACGGCGACGGATTTCGGTTGGAACAGCGCATCGAGATTGCGGACAGTCATAGCAGCACGCACCTGACGAACGTGAAGACGAAGGTGAAAGGAAAGGCGCCCTTGATCGGCAGCGGCGCCGCGATCCATGCCGCTTCCGACTTCGTTAGCATAGGCGATGCCGCGGCGATTGCGTGGACATCTCTTCAATCGAGCGATTTTCGAAACCGCATCACACTCGCGCCCAGCATGGCGACGGCCAATACGGCCATGGCCGCGAGCTGCGGCCAAAGCGCCGCGAAGCCAACGCCCTTCAGAAACACCGCACGCATCACGACGAGAAAATAGCGCAGTGGATTGAGGTATGTCAGCCATTGCAGCACGGGCGGCATCGACGAAATCGGAAATGCGAAGCCCGACAAAATGAAGATCGGGTTCAAGAGAATGAAATTGAGGGCGAATGCCTGCTGCTGCGTCCGTGAAAACGTCGAGAGCAATAAGCCGAGTCCGATCACGGCGAGCAGAAACAGCATGACCCCGGCCATCATGACGAGCCAGCTGCCGACCAAAGGCACGTGAAACCAGGCAATGCCGAGCGAGGTCACGATTGCCACGTCGCACAGGCCGATCAATAACGACGGCGCCGTCTTGCCGAGTATGAATTCGACCGGGCGAATCGGGCTCACCATGATTTGTTCGAGCGTGCCGACCTCGCGCTCACGCACGACGGCGAATGCGGTCAGGCTGACCACCTGCAGCAACGTGAGCGTACCTATCACGCCGGGGATGAAGAACCACCTGTCGTCGAGTCCCTCATTGAACCACGGCCGCTCTTGCAAGGCGACGGCGATCGTCGGCTGAGCGGCGCCCGCGTGCGTGGGCCACGCGCCCCGCCGCCAGTCGTTCTGATATTGCGCCACGATTTTGCTGATGTAACCCAATGCGATCAAAGCCGTATTCGAATTCGTCCCGTCAACGAGCACCTGCAGCGGCGCGCCGCTTCCTTGGCCGAGCGCCTGCGCAAAACCGGCCTGCACGACGACGGCCACTTCCGCGCGGCCCGCATCGAGTTCATGCGCAATCTCCCGTTGCGAATGCGCGAAATTGACGATATCGAAGCGGCCATTTGCCGTGAAGCGCGCAATCAGGTCGCGGCTCGCCTGGCTGCCGTCGAGATCGAGCACGGCCGTCGACACATGGCTGACCGTGAACGTCGCCGCGTAACCGTAGATGAGTACCTGCAGCACGAGCGGCACGACGATCCGAAACATCGCCCACGGGTCTCGTTTCAGTTCGATAAACTCTTTGACGAGCATGGCGAGCACGCGGTCGAACATCGTCGGCTCCTGGTTGCTTCGTTGTCCTAAACACGTTGACGCCGCGCTCGATTGTCTCAATCGAGGTATTTGCGAAATGCGCGAACGCTCAGCCAGCCGATCGCGAAGGCATAAAACGCCAAGGCGGCGAACGGAATCGCAAGATCGGCCAACGTGCTGCCTTTCAGAAAAACCGAGCGCAGGATCGTCACGTAATAGCGCGCATAAACGAGCAGCGTGACGGCGCGGATCGGCGCCGGCATCTGCTCGATCGCGAACGTATAGCCCGATAGCATCGTCGTCGGCAGCATCGTCAGCAGCAAAGCCACCTGGCTTGCACCCAATTGGCTTCGAATGCGCACCGACATCAAATAGCCGATGCCGAGCACCACCAGCATAAACATCGCCGTCGTCACGGCAAGCGTCAGCAGGCTGCCGCGAAACGGCACATCGAACCAGTAGACCGTGCCCACGAGACAGAACACGGCATCGACGAAACCGATTGCGAAATAGGGGATCAGCTTGCCGACCATCAGTTCGAGCGCGGTCACCGGCGTCGAAATCAGTTGCTCCATCGTGCCGCGCTCCCATTCTCGCGCGACAGTCAGCGAAGTGAGCTGCGCGCCTACGAGCGCAAGGATCACCGCCACCACGCCGGGGATGATGAAGTTGCGGCTGTCCAGACCTTCGTTGTACCAAACGCGCGGTTCGAGATCGACCGTCCCCACCTTGGACGGGGCTGCACCATGATCGGCCGCCCAACGGGCCTCGAAGGCGGCGGTGGTTTGCGCGATCACGCCCTGGGCATAGCCGATCGCAATGTTCGTCGTGTTTGTATCGGTCGCGTCGAACACGGTCTGCAGTTGCGCAACGCCTGTCGCGGTCAGCACGCGAGCGAAGTCCACGGGGATCGTCACGACGCCGGCGCACCGCCGCTGGTCGATTGCCTCGCGCACGGCCTGCTCGCTATCGAGCGCGCGCTGTGGCGCGAACCAGCCCGACGCGACGAAGCGCTCCACAAGCTCGCGGCTCACCTGGCTGTGAGCCTCGTCGCGCACGCAAAGCGGCACGCCCCGAATGTCGAGGCTGACGCCGTAGCCGAGCAACAACATCTGCATCAACGGCATCAGCAATGCGATGGCGAGGCTGCGCGGGTCGCGCCAGATCTGCAACGTTTCCTTGCGCGCGATGGCGAGCAGACGGCGCAGTTTCATGCGGTTGCTCCCCGAGCGCGCCCGGCCTCGACGCGCCGGTTCTCGCGCGTGACAAGCTGCACGAATACGTCTTCGAGACCGGGACGAATCGGCACCGGCGCGGGCGCGTCAATACCCGCTTGCGCGAGCCGGGCCGGCAACGATGCCGCCACCGAAGCGGCCGAAGCGGCCGAAGCGGCCGCGTCGCCCGGCTGATCGGCCACGAGCACATGCAGCTTGTCGCCGAAGATTGCGGCGTCGAGCACGGCCGGCGTCGCACGCAAGACCGTGACGGCCTCGGAGAGCGCCGCGCATCCAAGCTCGAACAGCTGCCCGCCCAATTGCTCGCCGCGCAACTCGCTTGGGCTGCCGACCGTGATCAAACGGCCCGCGTCGATCAGCGCAATGCGGTTGCAATATTCCGCTTCATCCATGTAGTGCGTGGAGACGAGCACCGTCACGCCATCGCCGGCGAGTCGATGAATGAGATCCCAAAACCGCCGGCGCGCTTGCGGTTCGACGCCCGATGTTGGCTCATCGAGAAACAACACGGGCGGGCGATGCAGAATGGCGCACCCGAGCGCGAGCCGTTGACGCCACCCGCCGGCCAGCGTCTTGACGAGCGCATCCTCACGCCCTTCGATGCCGGCCATGGCGATCGCAAAGCGCAGGCGCTCGTCGAGCAACGCGCGCGGCACGCGGTAAATGCCCGCAAAGAACCGCAGATTTTCACGGCAGGTCAGATCGTCGTATAAAGAAAACTTCTGCGACATATAACCGATGTGAGCGCGCACCGACTCGGGTTCGCGCGCCACGTCGAACCCCGCCACGGTGGCGATGCCGGCACTCGGCGCGAGCAATGCACAGAACATGCGGATCGCCGTCGACTTGCCGGCGCCGTTCGGGCCGATGAAGCCGACGACTTCGCCCTTGCCGATCGTCAGATCGAGTCGATCGACCGCCGTGAATGTGCCGAAGCGTTTCGTCAGCCCGCGCGCAACCACGACGGGCTCGCGAGCGTCCGTCGGCGTCGACGGTGAGAACACGCTCATGACGATTGCCCCACGAGCGCAACGAATACGTCTTCGATTCCGGGTTCCACCGTCTCGATCGGCGCATGTGCGATCGCGTGCGCGGCCAACCTCGCTTCGAGCTCCGGGGCGCGTCGTGCGCCGTCGTCGACGTGGACATGCACGCGATCGCCCATCAGCAACGTGCCTTGTACGCCGGGCGCCGACGCCAACGCTTCACGAATCGCGCGCGGATCCGTGCCGGCGATGGCAAGCAGCGCGCCTTGCAGGCTTTGCTTGAGCACAGCAGGCGTTGCGCATTCGCGCACCTCCCCCGCGTGCAACAGCGCAAGCCGGGTGCAGCGCTGCGCCTCGTCCATGTAAGCCGTCGACATGACGATCGTCACGCCCTCGTCGCGCAGCCGATACAGGATCGCCCAAAAATCGCGCCTCGAAACGGGATCGACGCCTGTCGTCGGCTCATCGAGCAACAACACCTTCGGCGTATGGATCAGCGCACAGACGAGACCGAGTTTTTGCTTCATGCCGCCCGAGAGCTGTCCGGCCCGGCGGTGTTCGAACGGCGCCAGCCCCGCCGCATCGAGCAGCTGCGCGACGCGTTCGCGATACCGCGCGCGCGGCACCTCGAAAACCTCTCCGTAGAAGAAGGCATTTTCGGCGACGGTCAGATCCTCATACAAGCCAAACCGTTGCGGCATGTAGCCTAGTACCGTCTTCGCCTGCTCCGGGTTTGCCGCCACGTCGATGCCTTCGAGCACGATACGCCCGCTATCGGGGCGCAATATACCGGCCAGCATGCGCATCAACGTCGTCTTGCCCGCGCCGTCGGGTCCCACGAGCCCGAAGATTTCACCGCGCTCGATCGCCAGCGTAACGCCACGCACGGCATCGATCGCGCCGAAGCGCCGACCGACCCCCTCGGCAGTGACGGCGGCATCGCTCATTGCCCGCTCGCGCGCGCAACGATCGACGCATCCGCAGGCATACCGGGCAGCAGTTCGTGCGTCGGATTGTCGATGTCGACTCGAATGCGATAAACGAGCGTGACGCGTTGCGCGTGCGTCTCGACGGTCTTCGGCGTGAATTCGGCCTGCGGCGAAATGAAGCTGACCCGTCCGCGATAAACCCTCGACGGATAGGCGTCAGTTTTCACATCGACGCTGTCCCCAAGCCGCACGCGGCCCACATCGGGCTCGTTCAGGTAAGCGCGCAACCAGACGTGATCGAGCTCGTCGATCGTGAAGATCGCGACGCCGGGACCCGCAAGCTGGCCGAGCTCGGCTTCCCGGACCGCAATGACGCCGTCGAACGGCGCGCGCACCTCCGTGTAGGACAGCGTGGTCTCGTCGAGCGCGAGTTTGGCGCGCGCCGCTTCGACATTCGCCGTCGCCAACGTCACGGCGTTGCGCGCGACCTCGACGAGCGCACGATCGTGCGCGAGCAAAGCAGCCGATTGGTTCTTTGCCGTCAACGCAAGATCGCGCGCTTGTTGCGACACGGCGTCGTGCCTGGCCAGCGTATCGGCCCGCGAGAAGTCGAGCTGCTTTTGCGCCAGGTCGAATCGATCGCTCTCGACACTGCTCGACGTGGCTTCGAGCGTGCTGCGATTGGCGCTCACTTGCGCCGCCTGCACGTCCAGATTCGCGCGGTCGATGTCGACCTGCCGTCGATAGAGCCGATCGTCCAGGCGCGCGAGCACCGTCCCTCGCGTGACGTGCGCGCCTTCATCAAACGGAAGAAAGACGATCGGCGCCTGTACCTGCGTCACACTGAGCACGCTTGCATGCGCCTCGATGTTCCCCGACACGACGATCAGGCCTGCCGTATCCGCGGGCCTGAAGATCGGCGACCAACGCCATAGCGCGTACGCGCCGATTGCCAGCGCGAGCGTAACCAACACGAGCATCGAAACCCGCGTCGAACGCGAACCGAGCCGCGCGCGCCAGCGCGCCAAAAGGTCGAGAGCCATTTCAGCACTTTACGCAGATGAGAACAGCAATCGTTTGATAAGCATCAAGCCGCGCAAGCATAGGCGAGTCGAACATGTCCGTATCGGGCCGCGGAGCCTCGCCCGGCCATCGACGTCGGCTCCTTCCGGACCGGACCCTCGCCAATCAGGAGCAAACGCGTGCCGAAGCTGTACCCCTCCATCGTGGCTTATCTGGCTGCCGCCGCAGCGGTGGTCGCGTTGGGGCTCGTCAGTTGGCGGCATTTCACGCGCCCTGCCGCGCCGCACTATGTGACGCAGAAGGTCGATCGCGGCGACATCGTTCATTCGATCATCGCGACGGGCACGGTCAATCCCGTGCTGACGATCATCGTCGGAACCTACGTATCGGGCGTGATCCAGCAACAGTATTGCGACTTCAATACGCGCGTGAGCAAAGGGCAACTGTGCGCGAAGATCGACCCGCGCCCCTATCAAACCCTCGTCGATCAGGCACGCGCCGAACTCGACAATGCGCGTGCGCAGCTCGGCAAAGATCGTGCAGCGCTCGTCTATGCCAAGAGCGCTTTCGAGCGCAGCACTACGTTGCTGCAACACGGCATCATGTCCCAGGATGCCGCCGACAACGCCCGCAGCGCATACGATCAGGCGCGTGCGCAGGTGGCCGTCGATGCAGCCGCCATCGAGCAGCGAAGCGCTGCGCTGAGGACAGCCGAGGTCAACCTCGGTTACACGAACATCGTGTCGCCCGTCGACGGCACCGTCGTGTCGCGCAACGTGACGATCGGGCAAACGGTCGCGGCCAGTTTTCAAACGCCGACGCTGTTTCTGATCGCCGCCGACCTCACGCAAATGCAGGTCGATACCAACGTCAGCGAAAGCGACATCGGCGGCTTGCATGAAAACACCGAAGCCACCTTTACCGTCGAAGCATTCCCGAAGCGGCAGTTCGCGGGGCGCGTCATGCAGGTTCGCCAAGCGCCGCAGACGGTGCAAAACGTCGTCACCTACGATGTCGTGATCAGTGCGCGAAATGCCGACCTGAGCCTGAAGCCCGGCATGACAGCCACGGCACGCATCGTGATCGAAACACGTCGGCGGGTGTTGCGCGTGCCGGACCAGGCGCTGCGCTTCAACCCGTCAGGTCTGCCTGCCCAGCCGCAGGTCGCGGCCGGCTCCGCTCGCGTCTGGGTAGAGCGCAATGACCATCTCGTCGCGGTGACCGTGACAACGGGCCTCGACGATGATTCGTACTCCGAAATAACGAGCGGCGACGTACGCGAAGGTGACGCGGTCGTAATCGCCGAAACAACCGCCAGCGCCAGGGCGACCTCGGTCGCCGCGCCGCGCCTGCGTATGTAATCGCAGCGAGGCCGACCATGCGCGACACGGTAGTCGATCTGAGCAACGTAACAAAGGTCTACGCGGCTGGCGGCGCGGAGCTGCGCGCGCTCGACGACGTCAGCCTGACGATCGAACGCGGCGAGTTCGTCGCGATCATGGGCTCGTCGGGCTCGGGCAAATCGACGTTGATGAACGTCCTGGGCTGCCTTGACCGGCCCACGGCCGGGCGCTACGTGCTGGAGGGCGCGGACACCGCGCGTCTGACCGAACCGGAACTCGCGCGGATCCGCAGCAGCCGTATCGGCTTCGTCTTCCAGAGCTTCAATCTGCTGGCCCGCACGAGCGCGCTCGAAAACGTTGCGCTGCCGCTGTTCTACAGCGTCGACGGCCCCGTCAATCACGTCGAAAGGCTTTCTCGCGCGCGCGAGGCGCTGCGCTTCGTTGGACTGGCGGAACGCGAAAGCAATTGGCCGAGCCAGTTGTCGGGCGGTCAGCAGCAACGCGTGGCGATCGCTCGCGCGCTGATCGGGCAACCGGCCATCGTGCTTGCCGACGAACCGACCGGCAATCTCGATTCGCGCACCTCGCACGAAATCATGGTCATGCTGCAAACGCTCAATCGCGAACAAGGCGTCACCATCGTCGTCGTGACGCACGAGCCCGATATCGCGCCGTACATGGACCGGATCGTGACGATGCGCGATGGTCGCATCGTCTCCGACGAGCACCGCACGCCGTCGCAAGGCGAACCGACCCAGCACGGCACCGCGCCATCTCCATCGCCGCCTTCACCGGTGAAGAGCGGGCAGCGCACCGCGCCGACATTGCCTCCCGCTTC
Organism: Trinickia soli; assembly: GCF_002879855.1. Classification (GTDB taxonomy): domain Bacteria; phylum Pseudomonadota; class Gammaproteobacteria; order Burkholderiales; family Burkholderiaceae; genus Trinickia; species Trinickia soli. Next base: position 47,582 of record NZ_PNYB01000005.1, read on the forward strand.
CGCGGCCCACGCAGGCTTCGCGAAGATGACGCTCTCGGCCGCGGCCCTCGCGCTATGGCGCAACAAGATGCGTTCCGCGCTGACCGTGCTTGGCGTGTTCATCGGCGTCGCGGCGTTGATTGCCATGGTGGCGATCGGCCAGGGCGCGAATGAAGCCGTGCGCAAGCAGATCGAAAGCCTTGGCACGAACCTGCTCGTCGTCGTCCCCGGCGCAACGACCTCGACCGGCGTGCGGGCGGGTTCGGGCAGCGCATCGACGCTGACCGTCGACGACGCGCGCGCGCTCAAGCGCGAAGATCCGGCCGTCGGCGCGGTCAGCTATCTGATCAGGCAATTGGGGCAAGTCGAGTACGGCGGACACAACTGGTCGACGAGCATTCAAGGCATTGCCCCGGCCTACCTCGATACGACAGGCTGGCATATCGCATCGGGCCGCGCCGTCAATGAGAACGACGACCGCGACGGCGCCATGGTCGTTCTGATCGGACAGACCGTTTATCAACAGCTCTTTTCCGTCGGCGAAAACCCCATTGGCGCGACGATTCTCGTCAAAGGCAAGGCGCTGCGCGTGGTGGGCCTGCTTGCCGCCAAAGGACAAACGGCGTTCGGGCAAGATCAGGACGACGTGGTCATCATTCCGTTCAGTAGCGCCGAGCGCAAAGTCCTCGGTGTGGCCGTCCCCAGTCAGGCGCAGTCGAGTGCGAACCCTTACTTCCCGCCGGTCCCGAATCCCTACGGCACGCCGCCGCGCCTGACGGGCTACGTCAATCAGATTTACGTCGAAGCCGCCGCCCCCCAACTCGTGCAGGCAGCCATCGCGCAGGTGACGCAGACGCTGCGCCGACGCCACCGCCTGCGCCCGTCCGACGACAACGATTTCGCCGTGCGCAATCTGAGCCAGATCGCGCAAACGGCCGCGGGCAGCAGCCGCATCCTGGCGCTGTTGCTGGCCGCAATCGCCTCGATTTCGCTGCTCGTCGGCGGCATCGGCATCATGAACATCCTGCTCGTATCGGTGACCGAACGGACGCGCGAGATCGGCTTGCGCATGGCAGTCGGCGCGCGGCGGCTCCATGTCCTTCTCCAGTTTCTCGTCGAAGCCGTGTTCTTGAGCGTGAGCGGCGGCATCGGCGGCATTGTGTTCGGCATCGCCGCCTCGAAGCTCGTGACCGTCATCGCCCACTGGCCCACGCTGCTTTCGCCCGCCGCCATCGTCGGCGGCTTTGCGTTTTCCGCGGCCGTCGGCGTCTTCTTTGGCTACTACCCTGCCAAGAAGGCTTCGCGGCTCGACCCCATCGAGGCCCTGCGCTATGAATGATCCCGCTATGCTCACGATGGCTCGCGCCGTGGCGCCAACGGCTCGCGCGGTATTGGCCGCCTGGCTGGCCGCTGCTTTGGCTGCGCTCGCAGGATGCGCCGTCGGCCCGGATTTCGCGCGGCCGTCGAGGCCTGCCGTCACCGATTATGTGGCTCAACCCGCGGTATTGCCGACGGCCGGTCCGACCGACGTCGGGCAGCATCTTCAATGGGGCGCCAACCTCGACCAACATTGGTGGACGGCATTCCATTCGTCGGATCTCGATGACACCGTATCGCGCGCCATCGCCGGCAGCCCGACGCTCGATACCGCGCGCGCGACGCTGGCTCAGGCGCAGCAGGCGATCCTCATCGCGCGGGGCGGGCTCTATCCGCAGATCGACGCAGGCGCGAGCGCGCAGCGCGATCGAGCGCGTGGCGCGAGAGGCGGCGACGCGGGCCTTGCCACGACGAACCTGCTGACGGTCGGCCCGACGGTCAGCTACACGCTCGACTTGTTCGGCGGCACACGCCGCGCAATCGAAGCGCAGACGGCAACGGCAGACTATCAACGCTATCAACTCGCCGCGGCCTATCTGACATTGACGGGCAACACGGTGACGCAGGCGCTGACGGCAGCCAGCGCGCGCGAGCAACTGCGTGCGGTCCAGGACATCATTGCACTCGACAAACGCAACGTCGAACTCGTTTCGATCGAACGCGAGGTCGGCAAAGCGGCGTTGAGCGATGTGCTCGCAGCGCGTAGCCAGCTCGCGGCCGATCTCGCGCTATCGCCTGCGCTTGCGCAGCAACTCAGCGCCGCCGATCACGCGTTGGCCGTGTTGGTTGGACAAACACCCGCACAATGGCAGGCGCCGCCGTTCGACTTCTCCATGCTGACGCTGCCGGCCGACATTCCTATCGCATTGCCCTCCGTATGGCTGGAGCAGCGCCCCGATATCAAAGCCGCCGAAGCGCAGCTCCATGCGGCCAGCGCGGCGATCGGCGTCGCGACTGCGCAGCTGTATCCTCACGTCACGCTGAGCGCCGCATGGACGCAAGCCGCTGCATCGATGGGACCGCTGTTCCAATCGTCGAACGGCTTATGGACCGTGGCCGCTGCATTGACCGCTCCGCTATTTCACGGTGGCGCACTGACCGCACAGAAGCAGGCAGCCGTCGACGCATTCGACGCGCAACTCGGCATTTACCGACAAACGGTCTTGCAAGCGTTCGGGCAAGTGGCCGATACGCTGCGGGCGTTGGAGCACGATGCCGACGAACTGGCCGCGCAGCGCGCGGCGTTGGATGCGGCGCAAACCTCGCTCTCGCTGTTGCAGGAAAGCTATCGCGTCGGAACGGCAAGCCTCGTCGATCTGCTGTTTGCGCAACGCTTGTTTGCTCAAGCGCGTCTCGGTTACGCAAAGGCGAAAGGCCAGCGTTACGTCGATACGGCACAGTGGTTCGCCGCCATGGGCGGCTCGGCGCAAGCGTGGGTCCAGGAATCGGGCAGCCGATAGCCGCTCTCGCTGCCTGACGGTGACACGGTGCACCCTCACACCGTCACGACGATCGTCCCCAACTGCTCGTTCGATTCCAGAAAGCGGTGAGCGGCGACGATATCGTCGAATTCGAACGTCTTGGCGATGACCGGCCGCAGTGTGCCCGCTGCGAGCCCATCGAGGATGAACGCTTTTGCGGCCGCCAGTCGTGTATCTCACGGCAGAAAACGGCGCCAAAAACCAACCCGCAAAGGCGCCCCGTTACATGTTCTTCCGGAACGGCGCGCCCGAATGTTCGCGCAACTCGTTGAAGACGATGTTGGGCCATGCCTTTTGCGCGACCTCGATCTCCGAGATATGGGAGGCCAGGTACGTCGGCGCATTGGCGGCGTCGAGCGCCATCCGCGCAGCGTAGGCGTCCGTGAAGCGGCGCAGCTCCGCGGGGTCGCTGCAGGTGATCCAACGCGACATCCGATAGCGGGCCGGCATGATGCGCACGTCGACCTTGTACTCGGCCGAAAGCCGGTGCGATACGACTTCGAATTGAAGTTGCCCCACTGCACCGAGAATCATCGAGCCGCCGTGCGCAGGTCGAAACACCTGAATCGCGCCTTCTTCGCCGAGTTGCTTCAACGCTTCCCCAAGCTGCTTGGCGCGCATCGGGTCGACGACTTCGACGGTCTGAAAGATCTCGGGTGCGAAGAACGGCAGGCCCACGAATTGCAGCAGCTCGCCTTCGGTCAGCGTATCGCCGAGGCTCAGCGTCCCATGGTTCGGAATGCCGATGATGTCGCCGGGATAGGCTTCGCTGACGGTCTCGCGCCGTTGCGACAGAAACGTCACGACGTTGTTCGCGCGGAACGTCTTGCCCGAACGCGTGACCTTCAGCGCCATGCCACGCTCGAAGCGGCCCGAGCAGACGCGAATGAACGCGACGCGATCGCGGTGCGCGAGGTCCATGTTCGCTTGCACCTTGAACACGACGCCCGTGAACTTCGGCTCGTCGGGCTGCACGGGGCGCTGCACGGCCATACGCATCGACGGCGGCGGCGCCAGTTCGACGAGCGCATCGAGAATTTCCTTCACGCCGAAGTTGTTGATGGCCGATCCGAACAGCACCGGCGATTGCTGGCCCGCCAGGAATGCTTCGCGATCGAACGAAGGCGTCGCCGCGCAAATGAGGTCGATCTCTTCCTTGGCCTTCTTCCAGGCGAAACCAAAGCGCCGTTCGCCTTGCTCATTGTCGGGTGCCGATAACGTCTCGACCTCGCCGCCGGCCGTATCCTGCCCCGCGCGAAACACACGCACCTGATCGCGAATGATGTCGTAGACACCCTGAAATTCTTTGCCCATCCCGATGGGCCACGTAAACGGCACAGCCGACACGCCCAGATGCTGCTCGATTTCGTCGAGCAGATCGAGCGGTGCGCGCACTTCGCGATCGAGCTTGTTGATGAAAGTGACGATCGGCGTGCGACGGCTGCGGCAGACTTCGAGCAGCTTCAACGTCTGCGCCTCGACGCCGTTTGCGCCGTCAATCACCATGACGGCCGCGTCGACGGCCGTCAGCACACGATACGTATCCTCAGAGAAATCCTCGTGGCCCGGCGTATCGAGCAGATTGATGACGGCGTCGCCGTATTCGAACTGCATGACGGAGCTGGCCACCGAGATACCGCGCTGCTTCTCGATTTCCATCCAATCGGAAGTCGCATAGCGATTGCTCTTCCGACCCTTGACGGTGCCCGCAATCTGGATTGCGCCCGAAAACAGCAGCAGCTTTTCGGTGAGCGTGGTTTTACCCGCGTCGGGGTGCGAAATGACCGCAAACGTGCGGCGGCGCTTGAGTTCGGCGACTGACATCGTAATTGGGGGGCGTATCGGGATTAGAGCGGTGCGGGGGCGATGATACACGGTCCCCCGCCCATGCGCCCAGTCGCATGCGGCAGCGGCGGTTTCTTGCTGAACGAAACCGCCGCTGCGATCATCTGCTCCCGAAAACGCTCACCCGTCAAAACAATGCGACGGTCGCTCCCTGCGGGCGGATCGCATCCTCGGCAATCGAGACCGCGCCACGCGGGCGGCCGATCGAGTAGTACTCGATGCCGAGCTCTTCCATCGCGATCGGCTCATACAGATTGCGTCCGTCAAACACGATCGGCTGCTTCAGACGGGCTTTGAGGCTGTCGAAGTCGGGGCTCTTGAACGCTTTCCATTCGGTCATGACGATGAGCGCATCTGCGCCGGCCACCACGTCCATCTGATCCTCGACGAACGAGAGTCGCGCACGGGCTTCGGGTTCGCCCCGCAAATCGGCCGCAAACGCGCGTTTGGCTTCCTTCATGGCCACCGGATCGAACGCGACCACGCGTGCGCCGCGTTCGAGCAGCGCAGCCACGACGACCCGGCTCGGCGCTTCGCGCATATCGTCCGTGCCCGGCTTGAACGCCAGGCCCCAGACGCCGAATACGCAGTCACTCAAATCATCGCCGAAGCGCTCGACGATCTTGTTGACGAGCACCTGCTTCTGCGCGGCATTGACCGACGAAACCGCATCGAGAATGCGCAGCGTATCCCCATACTCATGCGCGGTCTGCATCAGCGCGCGCACGTCCTTCGGGAAACACGAGCCGCCGTAACCGCACCCCGCATAAAGAAAGTGATACCCGATGCGGGGATCGGAACCGATGCCGCGCCGCACGGCCTCGATGTCGGCGCCGACGCGCTCCGCCAGATTTGCGAGCTCGTTCATGAACGAGATTCGCGTCGCCAGCATTGCGTTTGCGGCGTACTTCGTGAACTCGGCCGAGCGCACATCCATGAAGAGCATGCGCTCTCGATTGCGGTTGTACGGCGCGTACAGGCGCTTCATCGTCTCGCGTGCGCGTTCGCCGGGTACGTCGTCATCGCATCCCACGACGATCCGTTCAGGCCGCGTGAAATCTTCGATAGCGGCGCCTTCCTTCAGGAACTCGGGATTCGATACGACCGAGAACATGCAGTCGAGGCCGCGCTGCGCCACCTGTTCGGCAATGGCTTCGCGCACACGTCGCGCAGTGCCGACCGGCACCGTCGACTTATCGACGACAACCGTGAAGGTTTCGATGTGGCGACCGATCTCGCTTGCAGCCGCAAGCACGTACTGGAGATCGGCGGAGCCGTCCTCGCCGCTGGGCGTGCCGACGGCAATGAAAATGGCTTCGCGCTGTGTCATTGCGCGATGCGGATCGGTCGTAAACGACAGCCGACCCGCAGCCTTGTTACGCGCCACGATTTCGTGCAGGCCGGGCTCGTGAATCGGAATGCCCCCCGATTCGAGGACGTCGATCTTGTCCCGATCGACGTCGAAGCAGCAGACATCGTTACCGACGTCCGCCAGACAAGCCGCCGTCACGAGGCCGACGTAGCCGCAGCCGATGATGGTCACATTCATGGTGGTGGCCCTTCAAGAAACAACGAGAATAGGGATAGCGATGTTGATCGGGGCGGCGCAGGGAGGCGACAAACACGAAGGAGGAAGACGCGCCCGCCCACCGGCAGAATGCTTATCAGGCAATAACAAAAAGCCGACGGCAAGCGAGGCAAAATTGCGAAAAATTCTGGAAGCTCGCATGCCCCGATAATTTTTCTGATTTTTTTGTGGCAGGCGCAAGGAACGGTGCGCATGCGCATGACGCATGCACCGTAAGAAGCAGGTGGCGGTTTTTTGTCGATTTACTTCTTGTCACACTCTGATCGTGCTCACTGCTACCGGCTAAGCCCTCGATCGAGACTGTGACTACCGCGCTCTCCCCGTCGCCGCTCCGAACCCCGCGCCGACCTCAGATATACCTGGGACACCTGGATCGCCGCGCTCGCACGCGGCGATCCGAACGCCGAAGGTCGTATGCACCGCTCACTGGCGCGCACGACCCGGGGACACGCTCGAATGGTGAAGCGCGCGAATCGCGGCCGGCGCGATTCAGGCGTGATACAGCACCTCGGGCGGCTTCGAATCGCTGCGGCCATCCGGCGCGTGGCGCAGCCAATCAGGGGTGCGGCTGCGGATCACGCCAGCTTCGATCGCGCGCTGCGCGCTCTGCGCGGACGATGCAGCAGCCACCACCGCCGCAGCAGTGTCGACTGTCGGCTGAACGTCAGCGGGCTGATCGGCCATCGCCTCTTCGGCGAGCTCGGGGCGAGGCTGGGCAGCGGCCTCGTGCCGGTCGATCCAATCGCGCGCCCAGTCGAGCGCAAAGCGCACGGCGCTATCGCTATCGGCAAAGCGTGGGCCGATCAGACCGGACCGCTCGACACGCCGGCCGTCCTTGACGATTTCGGCCGACGCGCGGTAACTGAGTTGCGATTGCTTTGCGACCGGCTGCGCAGACGCGTGAATCGTATGGTCAAGATAGTCTTCTGAACGTTTCGTCTCTGTCATCGAATCAACCGGTTGCATCTCATGCGAATAGTCTCCGTTGGCGCGCATCGGGACGCCGGGCGTCGGCGCGCGCCGCGATGAGGCCACAGGGGCATCGCCGCGCACGATATGCGTGCAAAGGGGCGCATTCATCGCGCTCACGGCTTCGCTTGCGCCGTCCTGATCGGCGCACCCGTTCGTCGATTGCCACGATTCGGGGTTGGTCCAAAACACACCGCGCAAACGCGGCGATTCGGGCGCAGGTACCGGCGCGGCTTTCGGGGCGGGTTGAGCGGCCGCTTCCGGTTGCGGCACATAAGCAAACGTCCGACCGAACTCCGACAGCACCTTCACGATCTCAGTCAGGGTGCCATCGGCCAGCCAGTCGTCGAAGCGGCGCCGGCAGGTGGGTCCCGACGGATACCGCGCCGGCAGTTTCGACCAGCGTTCGCCCGTGGTCAGAATCCAGAGCACCGCGTTCGCGACGACACGCGGCTCGGCGCGCGGCCGGCCCCGGCGGTGCGGATGAATGGGTTCGTCGGCCGCTAACGGCGCAAGGCGTGCCCATTCGTCGTCAGTCAATTCCTCAAAGAACATGTTTTTCTCCACGCAGCCTGGCCCGGCTGCGACACTTGGTCGACGGAAATGGCCCACTCCCGACGACCGCCAGGTTGCACACATTGTTTTGTTCTCGTGTTACTGCGAATCAAAGCCGCACACAGGTCGTGCGACTTTGCCCTCGGTCGACGCAAAAATCGCGTCCGCGCTCGTGCATGGGAAAATAGAGCAGAAAGCATACCATCGCGAAAGCGTAACAAAAATTGTGCCACGCCTAAATGTCGCGCATAACAATCACCCGAGCGAGGGTACACGCTCCGATGTAAACTCCTGAGAGAGGTCACAATATTAGAATATTTTTTGCGGACCGCCATCGGGCGATATGTAACGAAGTGATTCTGAAACGATTTCAACCTACATAATCGCGTGTGAATCTGTCATCTTGCGCAATAAGTCGATTGCGCAATCGTTTGCGCGATGCAAACGCGCCCTAGTTCCAACGCAGGTCCGCCAGCAGGGATCGGACCACCGGCTCGGGCACCGGACAAGGCGGGACGGGGTACTGCGGGTGATCGCAGCCGAGCAGCAACGGCGTGCCGGCTCTCAGAGCCTGTTTCATCGAATCGGTCAATTCGAAACGCAGGAAATGGACAGCGGAAGTTTTTTCACTATTTTCCCGCGGCAGATCCTCGTCGGCGACAGCGTAGACCGGCGTCTCATAGCCGATCAGCATAAATATCCGATCTTCAATGCCAATCAGGCGTGACAAGGCAGCACGGCGTTCCACCTCCTTCTCGTACTCAATTTGCATGGTCGCCTTGAAATTATTACCGTCTGGCACCAGCGGTAAATATGCCGCCAGCTCGGCATCAATTCCCTCCTCATCGAAAATTTTTTCTATATGAAGCATTTCCTGTATCTGATACCGAATGGTCGTTTCATCTTCGAACAAAATCGTCAGATGATTACCGAGCTGGACACAACGCTTCTTCTTATGCTCGATAACTTCGCTTCGTGTGACGTTACGAACTTTCGCATACGCCTCAAGCGTCAAAAGGGAATTGCGTGAGATGGTCATTTACATTTCCTCGCAAATGCATAAAACCATGGCGGCTAAATTCCATATGCCTTACGCAGAAGCGTCAACGGATGCGCCAGCTCGGCATGGGGAAGCCCCGCTTCTTCGATGCCCTGAGCAATGTGATGCCCCGCGAGTTGGCAATCCGAGGCGATATAGGCCGGTGACGGCTCGGACATCGCCTTGAAGACCGGTTTGCCGATCCGCATCGCCGTTTCATGAAACTCTTTCTTCACACCAAACGTTCCCGCGTGCCCCGAACAGCGCTCCACGACCTTGAGCACGGTGCCTGGAACGAGCGACAGCGCGTCGTATGTTTTGCGGCCGAGGTTCTGCACGCGCCCGTGACAGGGCACGTGATACGACACGGTGCCGAGCGCCTGCGTGAAGTCCGTTCTCAAAAGGCCGTCCTTGTGGCGCGAAACGAAGTACTCGAACGGATCCCAGAACGCCTCGGCTACTGCGCGAACATCGGCATCGTCGGGGAACATCAGCGGCAACTCCTGCTTGTACATCAGCACGCAGCTCGGTATCGCGGCCATCAGCGCGAACCCTTCGCGCGCATAGCGCACGAGCGTGGGAATGTTCTTCTCTTTCTTCGCGGCTACGCCTGCGAGGTTGCCCTGTTCGAGCAGCGGCATGCCGCAGCACGCTTCTTTCTCGACGAGTTCATAGGGAATGCCGTTGTGCTCGAGCACGGCGAGCAGGTCATGGCCGATGCCGGGCTCGTTGAAATTGACGTAGCAGGTCGCGTAAACGGCGACCTTCCCGGGCGTGCGCTCACCCTCTCGCACCGGCGCCTCGGGAGAACGCTTCGCATGCGGGCGGAATTTGCGCGCCGCGAATGACGGCAACCAGGCATTGCGGTCGACGCCGAGCGCGCGCTCCATGGCGGCGCGTGCCGGCTTCGTCTCGTTCACGGCATTGACGGCTTGCGTGACGATCGGAATCCCGGCGAAGTGCCCGAGCGCATCGGTGTTGGACAGCAATCTGTCGCGCAGGGCCACCTCGCCGCGTTGATAACGCGCCGCCTTCGCGCGCAGCATCAGATGCGGAAAATCCACGTTCCAAGGATGCGGCGGAACGTAAGGACATTTCGTCATATAGCAAAGATCGCAGAGATAACACTGATCGACGACCTTCGGAAAGGCGCTATGGTCGACATCGTGCGCTTCGCCGCTGTCGGTCGCGTCGACGAGATCGAACAACGTCGGAAATGCGCCGCACAACGCCACGCAGCGGCGGCACCCTGCGCAAATGTCGAAGACGCGAGACAACTCGGCGTCGATCGCCGTTTGATCGTAGAAATCGGGATCCCGCCAATCGAGCGGGTGACGCGTGGGCGCCTCAAGACTGCCTTCTTTGTGGGGCATGGATGACGCTCCGTAACGGTCAGGCGCGGCTCATCGCGCACCAAACAGCCCATGGCGGCGCCGCAGGCGCGCACGCCTCGCCGCGTGATTCGTGCGCGCCGCCGGCCGAACGAACGGCGCGCGTTCGAGCGACGGGCTGGCCGACCCTCAATCCGACAACGCCTCGAGCGCTTTGGTATAGCGATTCGCGTGACTGCGCTCGGCTTTCGCGAGCGTTTCGAACCAGTTTGCGATTTCGTCGAATCCTTCGTCGCGCGCCGTTTTAGCCATACCGGGGTACATGTCCGTGTATTCGTGCGTTTCACCCGCGATCGCCGACTGCAGATTTTGTCGCGACGACCCAAACGGCAGCCCGGTAGCGGGGTCGCCTACGGCTTCGAGGTATTCGAGGTGACCATGTGCGTGTCCCGTCTCGCCTTCGGCCGTCGAGCGAAACAGTGCGGCGACATCGTTTTGACCTTCGACGTCGGCCTTTGCCGCGAAATACAGGTAGCGCCGATTCGCTTGCGATTCCCCTGCGAAAGCAGCCTTGAGGTTGTCTTCCGTCTTGGAGCCTTTCAACTGAGCCATTGTGAGCCTCCTTCGTGGACTGGACCGGCATTGCGCGCGGCCGATATCTTCTACGGTGTGTGGGGCGCGCACAAATGCGCGGCGAGCCGCAGCCCTGTGCGTCGCGTTTTCAAATCTAGGATGTCCGCGAACCCTTCCCCAATTGGCATTTTCTATGTGGGCGATAGGCTTGGACTCTTTCCCGCAGGCACACGCTCGCAAGCGAGGTCCCAGCACGTCGTGGCACGGCAAATGGCTTCCAGCGACAGTCACACGGCTGACATTCCTGCCAGTTTCACCCGGCGATCGTCACGCATACAGTGCACGCATTCAACCCCGTTTGACGCCTTGCGCGGATCTGCCATGGACTTCGCCTATACCGAACGCCAGACGAAACAGAGCCATCGCTTCCGCGAAATCGGCCTGGAGCACGCTCGATACACGGACAGCGCAGGCTTCAATTGGCGCGCGTGGCAGGCGGTGACAGACGCCGGGCTCTGGCACCTGACGCTCGCCGAAGGAGACCCTTTCGAATTCGTCGCGGCGTTTGAAGCCCTATCGAGCACGATGCGCTCGGTCGGCTTCGCGATGGCCGTCGCCAATCAAGCCTCTTTGATCGACAGCGTCGGAGCGATCGGAACGTCGGCGCAGCAGGCCGCTCTGTTGCCGCGGCTACTCAATGGCGAGCCGGGCGCCACGGCTATTTCCGAACCCGGTACCGGCACCGAGATTCGCGCGCTGCAAACGCGTCTGGTCGACACGGATAGCGGCTATCGGCTTGACGGCCACAAGTACAACATCAGCCTTGCGCCGCACGCATCGCTCGTGCTCGTCGCCGCGCGCTACGACGCCGAAGCGCAACCTCAAACGGCGCTCGCGCTGATCGACCCGGCGACGGCCGGCGTTGCCCGGAGCAAGCCGCAGAGCACGCTCGGCGTTCGCGACTTGCCGATCGGCGAACTTCGGTTCGACGCCGTCCGCCTCAGCCCCGGCCAGCTGCTCGGTGCGCCGCGCGATGGGCTTCGTTCGCTGATGCGTATCGCCTCGATGAATCGTGCCTATTTCGCGCTGATGTGTGCGAATGTCGTGCAGCCCTTCCTGACCGACGCGCTGATCTATGCAGCCGGGCGCAAGATACTCGACGTGGCGATCGATACGCACCAACACGTGCAGCGCAGGCTCGTCGACGTGCGCATGCGTGCGGAACGATCGCGTTGGCTGGCGCTCGCGGCGCTCGGCCAACTTTTCAGCGCGCAACCGGAAGCGCTCGAGCGCTGCTCGATCGCGAAGATCACGGCCGCGCAAGACCTGACGCAATCGGCGCTCGACCTGATGGCGATCCATGGGAGCGACGGCTACCGCAGCGGCATACTCTCGGCCTTCGTGGCCGATGCACTGGCCATGATCAGTGCGGGCGGGACCGAAGAAATGCACCGCAAGCATATCTTCGCGCACATGCAACGATACCGCGAGCGCGCGACACACGATGCGCACATGCCTGCGGATGCAATCAAGACGGCCGAGCGAGAGTCCCTCGATCGGCCGTCGGCCGCCGCGACAAGCGCGGCGCATTGATTAGGACTCCTTGACGATCTGCTATTGCTCGAGCCGGATATCGCGCGAGGACGCGCCGACGTAGAACCGACCGCCCTTCGCGATCCGCCAACCGTTCTGGCTCGTATCCCAGATGCGCCGCATCTGCGCCGGCACGAGCACGCGCACGCGCCGCGTTTCGCCCGGGTTCAGGCTCACCTTCTCCCAACCGACGAGACGCTTGGGCGGCTCGACCGGATCGTTGAGACCGGCAAGGTAGATCTGCGGCACTTCGGCGCCGGCTACGGAGCCGTCGTTACGCAGCGAGAACGACACGATCGTCGACCCGTCGAATTTCGGGCGAACGCGTAGATCCGAATACGCGAAGTGCGTATACGACAGACCATGCCCGAACGGGAACATCGGTTGGATGTTGTTCGCGTCGTACCAGCGATAGCCCATCTTGAGCCCTTCCGCATACACCGGATTTTGTGCGGGCGTGCCGTTGTTCCAGGTAGGGGTGTCCGCATCGCGCAGCGGGAACGTCACGGGCAGCTTGCCCGACGGATTGACCTTGCCGAAGAGCACGTTGGCGATCGCATTGCCGCCACCTTCGCCCGGATACCATGCTTCGACGATGGACGCGACCTGATCCTTCCACGGCATCAGCACAGGATTGCCGTTTTCGAGAACGACGACGACATGCGGATTGACCTGGGCCACGGCCTCGACGAGGGCGTCCTGGTTCGACGGATTGGAAAGACCGAGGCTATAGAGTTCGCCGAAGTCTTCACCCGACGGTTGCGTCACGACCACGATGGCGACGTCCGATTGTCGCGCGAGATTCACGGCCGCGTCGATTTCCTGCTGCGTGTAGGCTCTGAACGGCGATTGCAAGTCTTCGCTGCCTGCGAAGGTGACCGTCGCACCCGGTGCGAGGTTCTTGATGGCTGCCGTAAGCGGCGTCGGCACCTTGATCCAGGGATTCGGCCACCAGCTGCAGCCCGTCGAAGTCGGGAACGTCAGACCTCCGCAGCCGGGGAACGCGCCCGTCACGGGATCGCGCGTATCGCCAGAGCCGCCGCCCGTGATAACACCGACATCCGCGTGGCCGCCGATGACGGCGATCTTCTTCACGCTCGACGCATCGAGCGGCAACTGACGATCCTGATTCTTCAGGAGCACGATCGATTGCTCCTCGGCGTGCTGCGCGAAACTGCGGGCCGCGCTGAAATCGATCGGCTCGCCGCCTTTCGCGGGATCGTCCATGACACCGGTGCGGATCATGACGTAAAGCTTACGCCGGACCATGTCGTCCAAACGGGCCTGCGTGATCTGATTGCTGCTGAGCGCCTGCTTGACGAGATCCGGCGTGAGGAACACCGTCGGACCGACGTCTTCTTCCTCGTCGAGGCCCGCGTTGATCGCCTTGGCCGTGCTGTGCGCGGCGCCCCAATCCGACTGGACCTGGCCGGGGAAATGCCAATCGCCCTTCAAGACGTCATTGAGCACGTGGGAGTTCTCGCACGCATAGTCGCCGTTGATCTTGTTGTAGCTGCACATGACGCTACCGGGCCGGCCCTGTTCCACGGCGATTTCGAACGGCAGCAGATAGAGCTCGCGTAACGTGCGCTCGTCGATCGTGTCGTTGCCGCCCATCCGATTCGTTTCCTGCTCATTGCCGACGTAGTGCTTGATCGTCGCGATGACGTGACGATCCTGCGTCGCGCGCGTGCGTGCCGCGAGCATCTCGCCGGCAAGCACGGGATCCTCGCCGAGGTATTCGAACATGCGGCCGCCGCGCGGATCGCGCGCGAGGTTCGTCCCGCCGCCGAGCCCCATCGAAAAACCTTGCGCACGGAGCTGATCCGCGATGGTGCGGCCGAAGCGATAGGCCAAGAACCGGTCCCAGCTTGCCGCGAGCGCGATCGTCGCGGGAAAGGTCGTACTCGGTTGCACGGTGCTGCCCGAGCCCGTGGCGGAATCGACCATGTTGATATCGGGGATGTGCAGACGCGGCACGCCCTGGATGTAACCGGCCCCGCCGCCGGGCACGTCGCTCATCTGGTATTTCGAGTGAATCAGTTGCAGCTTCTCGTCGAGCGTCAACTGCTTGACGAGCATGTCGGCCCGGCGGTGCGCCATGTCGTCCATGAACGGACTGTCGGCGACAGGCGAGACCGCGTGTGCCGCCGATTGCGCGAAGAGGCACAGGGCCGCGGATGCGACAGCGAGGGATAGTCGTTTTGCCTGCATGGGGCTTGTCTCCGTGATTAATGCGTGATTAATGCCTTGATCCATGGCTCGGTCATGCACCGCTTTGCGACGGGCGCAATTCGCCGCGAGCGCGAGCGAACGCACGGGACTGAAATCCCGGCACAAAGCGTCTTACGGATGAAACTGGGTCATGCGGCGCGGGCCGCCATTGAAGCCGACGGAATAGACCGGCGACAACGGCTTACCGCGGGATGTAGCGAAACTCCGGGTCTAGTAATAGCGCATAAGTAGCCTGACTACAAGAAGGATTTCGAATTATTTCGAATAGTGTCGAATGCCGCGATGAAATAGGCATTCTTTACTGATAAGCCACGAAAATCTGGGACGCATAAAATCCCGTCGGAAAAATTTATAGCGAAGGGATCCGATGCAAGCGCGGTCCGGGCGGCAGCAGCCTTGTGCGGCGGGCCGCACCCGTTTCTGAGGGAGCCTGGGCATGCGCCTCCTGGTGGAGGGCAACTGTAAGGTCGTGGCTTGCGACGGCTTGAAATTGTTTTGTAGTCGCTTTATATGGTCGGACTTTATGTTGTTACTGAAGAGCTGTTTTGTGAAATCGGCTACATGAGGAATCGATAAGGATGGCGATCTGTCACCTCGACTGTGGAGCGCCCTTCACTTCTTGTCTCTCTCATACAGTTTGTTCTTGTAAGCGTCGTCAACCGATTTATTTTCATCCCACTTTTTATACAGGCAGCACCATGGCCTTTGATATTGGTGTTCGTTTCGGACTCAACGCCCTTGATTGGACGATGAACTGTTGCGAGCGTCAGATTGACGTTTTCGCTAAACGACAGATGAGGGTGATTGCGCAAAACATCAGTTCACCCGGGATGACACCTGAAGGCGCCGTCGGCCGATGCGACCGCCTGCCCCCCCGCCGCGGCAACGGCGGCAGGGAGGCTCGTCTACGTTTTACCAACCGGACTTACTGGCAGGCAAACACGATGACTCCGTTGATATCGCCCGTGTTCGTCAGCTTCGTGCCGTAAGCGAGTGCGATCAGCGGCTTCGATGCGTCGTTGCCCATCGGCTCGGCCATCGCGGTGAAGCCGTTGCTGAATTGCATGCCCTTCGCCGTCACGCTCGATTGCGCGATCGTCGCGTTGACGTCGCTGCCGATGGTGACCGTTGCCGACAGGTTGCTCAATTTCATCGTCGACAGATCGAGCGTGGCCGTTGCGGCCGAGAGCTTGCCCGGCGCAACGCTGCCGGTGACGGCAGTGGGCGACGTCGACATCAACGCCGAGCATGAGAGCGTGCCCGAGGTCGCGGTCAAGGTCAGCGGGTTGCCGACGACGTACGTGCCACCCTGATTGGCAGTGTAGTTGCCGCCGCTCGAATCCGAACCCTGGGTCCAGCGGCCAATGGCGACGTAACCACCGGCGCCATTGATATCGGCAATCGTGCCGCCCTTTGTCAACGTGACCGCGCCATTGGCCACGCCGCTGTTCACCGTCGTAAATGCGCCACCGTATGCTGCTTGCTGGGTGAACGTGGACAGCGACACGCTCGGCGCTGAGAACGACGTGCCCGTCATCCCGTTGGACCGCAGAGCGTTGGCCGAAAAGAGAACCGAAACCGAGCCATTGACGCCCGTCACCGTCGGGGCAGAACCGACAGCCACATAATCGGTGCCCGCCTGCGTGCTCGTGCCTTGGCCATTCGTCGACGTCTGCGTGCTCGTGCCCGAACCGCCGCCCCCGCCCCCGCAGGCCGCCAGCGTCAAAGTCAGAATGGCCGCGGCAATGGCTTGATATTTAGGAGTACTCATTATTTTGATTCCTCGATGAACTACGTTGTATGACTCCGGAATTCGTTGTTCCGAGAGCGTGGTGAAAACGCTTTGTTGCCCGCTTGGCCATTGGCGACCGCCGACGGCTCGCGTCGGCGATTGGTTTGGTCGCGTTAGGAAGCGGCAAACGCGCCGCGATCAACGATGCCTGGCGGTCACTTCCGGCGGGGAGAGCGTTAACGCATCGACACGTCGGACGACAGCCCAGGAGAGCGTGTGCGTAGCGTGCGCGAACGGTGAGAAAGCGGGCGGACATGCCCGGCTTGGCGGCGTTGCATGGAGATGCGAAAGCAGCGGAGACGTCGGCTTTGATCCGACGGTGCTATCCGTAGACCCCGCACGGGATATCAGCACATTCATTGGTCTTGTCTGGCCGAGGCGCGGGCGCGGTGATATGGCGCTCTCTCGCTCGACGTTTTATTTGTTGGTTCATCTTGCCTCGCCGTTCAATGAGTGAATAGCGGAGCAGCCCTTGGAAACTCGTTCGGAATGCTAGCAAGAATCCGCAGACTTTTCGATTCGAAAATGCGTTCGACGCGACGGATGTCGGCGTGTGGGGGCCTGATTGGCGCGATCGCGTAAGGGAATGAAAGGGGCGGCGAAGTATGCGCAGAATCCGCGCTTTGGCTTGCTGCCGCGCGGTTTCGTAGGGGACAAACGGTGGTCGGATGGTAAGCGGCGCAGAGCAGCATGCGCGGCAGTCTTTCTGTTTTCTTTCAATTTCCAGGGCGGCTGCCGCGCTGAGAGCTGTTGCAAAACGTCAACGGTTTTCGAAGTTTTCGAAGGTGATAGGGCCGGGCGTTTCAGGGGCACATGCGCGAAATCGTTTGCCCCTTTCGCTATGTCGTTTCACGGACGAGGCGCATCGCATGCAATGCGCCTCGACATCCGCAATCCGCGCATCGCTATCGCCTACGCGTTGTTCGGTACCGTGTTGCCGGCCGCACGCTTGAGGGTTTCCTGCATCATTCCCGACGACTCCATCAACGCGCGGACTGAGGACTGCATCGCAGTGTAGGCGGCGTCGGAACCGAAGGGAGCGGCCTGCCCAAAGTTGGCCGACCACTGGTCGCGGATGGCGTTGCATTGGCGATGCACGTTTTCGCCCGCTTGTGTCACGGCTTCCATGTACCGCGATTCGATCTGTCGGACCTGCTCACCATACGACTGAGCGTGCTCGATGAATTGCTGCGACTGATCGACCGCGCCAACCGAAGCCGGTAGTCCGGAAGGCAAAGCGGAGAACGCAGCCTGTCCCTCCGCCAGCATTGCCTTGAACGCGGCGAGATTGAGTTCGGTCAGCTTTTGAAAGCGCTCGAACCCGGCACTCTGCAAGCCAAAAAACGCCGGCAAGGTGCGCAGGCCGAACTCAGCGGATTGCTCAAAAACAGTGGTGTTCATTAAATTCTCCTGTATCGACCCGGGACGCGCGTCCAAAGGATTTCGGAGGCGAGAGTCTTGCTAATAAAACAGCAGGTCGGAGCGACCCGCATCTTCAATGCTGCGCCGCAACAATATGCACTGTATACCCTTCCGCTCAGATGTACAGCGATTTCGGAAAAGTGCTGCAGGGCGACCAGGACAAGATGCCGCCGCCGACTTGCGCCGGCCAGATCGCTAGCGCTTTGCATCGGAAATGAGCGCATACTGCCTGCACGCTCTCGCTATTTTGGCGAGCATCGATACCACCGGAGCAGTGTCATGGCAAAAGGTCAGTTGCGAGGCAATCGCGAAGCAAAGAAACCAAAGCAGCCGAAGAAGCCGCCGCCGGTTTCCACACCGTCCAGATCGGCTCCGCCCATCGTACGGTCGAATGCCGAGGAAGCGCTGAAAAAGCGTTGAAGATGAGTTTGGCGAGGCAGGCCGTCGGCATCGCATCGATGCCCGACGACGTTGTCGCGCGTTCGCCCGTTCGCGCCCTGCGACACGCCGCGAACGTGTCAGGTTGCCCCACCCTTCGGCCGTAACGAGCCGGAGCACGTCGATGAGTACACCTGTCGGAAGCTTGGCGAACTGCCAGCCAGGCAAGACAAGGCGCACGCTGGCCATGTTGGTGGCGGGCTGCCTGCTGTGCGCAGGACCGGCGGCGAAGGGCGCGGATGGTGCGGCTGACTTGCTCAACGCGTACCAAAGCCTGCTGCCCAGGCTCGAGCACAACCCGTTCCGGCGCGAACTGTACCTTGATTCGCAGGAATCGCCTTCGATGGTCAAGGGCGAGGTGTATGCCGTGATGGCCTACCCGTTCGCGACCGTTCACGACGTATTCACTGACTCATCTCGCGGCCCGGCCAACTGGTGCGATGTATTGATCCTGCACCCGAACATCAAGTACTGTCGTGCCACCAGCGGCAGCGATCACAACACGCTGCTCGTGAAGGTCAGTAAGAAGGAGGCGGCCGAAGAACCCGGCGCCACATACCGGGTGCAATTCCAGTACGCCGCAGCCACCACGGGCCCAGGATATTTGCAGGTGAAACTGCACGCCGACCGCGGGCCGTTGGGCACGCGCGATTATCGGATCGCTCTGGAGGCGGCGGCGCTGGGTGACGGCCGGACGTTCCTGCATCTGACCTATTCGTATGGCTACAGCACGATCGGGCGTCTTGCCATGAAAGCGTATCTGGCCACCTTCGGTCGCGGCAAGGTTGGGTTCACCGATGTTGCGGATCCGTCAGCGACACGTCCCGAGTATGTCGGCGGGATGCGAGGCCTCATGGAGCGCAACACGATGCGCTATTACCTGGCTATCGATGCCTATCTCGGTGCGCTGTCGAGCCCGCCCGACCAGCAGCTGGCGCGGCGCCTGAACAACTGGTTCGACGCCAGCGAGCAATACCCGCGGCAACTGCACGAACTGGATCGGCAGCAGTATCTGCAGATGAAAGGCGACGAGTATCGGCGTCAGCAGGCAATGCAGTAGCTGAGGGCGCGATGCAGTCGAGCTGCCGCAAGAGATCAGCGGCAGCCTGTTCACGGTCGTAACAAGGCTCGCCCATTCAGCAACGCTCGACGTATCCCCTCTGCATTCGCTCAATCAGTGCGAGCACTTCGGGCCGGCTCTCCCCCTTCGCATGCACGAGGTAAAAC
This sequence comes from Trinickia soli, assembly GCF_002879855.1. GTDB lineage: Bacteria > Pseudomonadota > Gammaproteobacteria > Burkholderiales > Burkholderiaceae > Trinickia > Trinickia soli. The sequence goes on from NZ_PNYB01000005.1 coordinate 67,026, forward strand.
CGAACCGGTGATGCCACTGCGTGGCGGCTCACACGGACGAGTCCGCTGCGCCTCAGATACGAATCAGCCAGCGGCGTGCGCGCCAGCGCCGCACCCAATCCTGCCTCCGCAGCGGCCAACACGACCGTGTAGTCTTCGGAACGGCGATCCTGTGTGCGCGGCTTGAGCTGCACGTTCAGCGCTTCGAACCAGGCCCGCCAGCCGGTCGCGTCGGAGTCGTGCAGCAGTGGCACGTCGCCACCAAGCTCGGATCGCAGACTCATGGCAGCCGTCTGGCATCGGCGTTTCCAGAGAATCCGCTGGCTACAACGACATTTTATTCAGCACTCCCATTTCCTCGCGAATGACCGGGCGCGCTATCTGTGCAAACGCACTGACCAGGCGCGTCTGAGTCTGGTAGGGCGGGAAGAGCAGCGCAACCTCGCTCGGTATATTCACCGCAAACGGCCGCATTTCGATTCCTCCATTAAGAATTTCATCGCGCGCTGCCAGCGGGTTTACCAGACTTATGCCCATACCTGTGCGCACCAACGCGCAAACTGATGAACCAAGACTCGCCTCGGCGACGATCTGGCGCGGCACATGCTCGGCCGCAAATACATCGTCAATTGTGGATCTAAGCGCACTTTCTCCGGTGGGCGCTATGAATCGCTGATTTGCGAAGTGCGCGGGCTTCAGCCTGCGCAGACGGCAGAGCGGGTGCCCCTTTGGCAGCACCGCCACGCACCGTAGGGTCGCAATCGTCTCACGGCGGATGCGAGGTGCATCCCCAGTCAACAGGGCCAAGCCTGTATCGCAGAAACCGGAACGGACCCACTCCTCCACATTCACCGCGTTGCCAGAGTGAATTGACACCAGGACGTCCGGGTGCGCAGAGTGGAATTCTGCAACGATCTTAACGAGCAGATCGCCTGCCAGCCGCGGCATCGCGGCGATGCTCAGCCGCGCGGCGCTGAACGAACGGATATTGGCAGCCACCGATTCGAGTTCCGCCAGCCCGGCGAAGGTACGCTCCACTTCGCGATGGAAACGCAATCCATCCTGGGTTGGAGTGAGCCTGCTACCGTTCCGTTCGAAAAGCGGAAATGCCGTGATCGTTTCGAGCTGCGATATCAAGCGGCTCACCTGCGGCTGCGATGTGTGCATCGCGCAAGCGGCGCGAGTCATCGAGTTTGACGACATGACAGCACGGAAAGCCTCAACGTGGCGAAACCCTAACTTTAGCTTCTGCATATCAATTGTGTATCGAACGATGCGAGAGACGCATTGGACTTTAGCATAGTGGTGACCGATATTTGTTCGCAGTTCAGCCAGTTCCGTTGTTTTGAATCGCACCACGCCTGTTCGAAATCGCGGTCAAAAATTCTCATTGAGGGACGCAACATGAAAGTTTCTTCTATCCTGACCGCTGCGATGACGCTCGCCGGTGTTTACGCAGGACTTGGCCTGACAACCGTAGCTTCCGCGGATACCGCCAGCCGGCTGGACCGGATCAAGGAAACCCGCACGATAACGCTTGGCTATCCGACCACGTCGCTGCCCTTCGCGTATCTCGACAATGCACATCAGCCGGTCGGTTACTCGGTCGAAATATGTCAACGTATAGCTGCACGTCTGAAGAGCGCGCTCGGCCTTGCCGATCTGAAAATCCGCTATCTGCCCGTGACGTCGGCCACGCGTCTGCCGCTATTGGCGAATGGGACAATCGATCTGGAATGCGGCAACACGACGAACACGGTCGAGCGCCAAAAGCTCGTGTCGTTCGCGCCGACCACGTACATCGCGAAGGTCGTGCTCATGGCCCGGAAGGACAGCGGGCTTGACGTGAACGTGCCCGCTGCGTTCAGCGGCAAGACCGTAACGAGCCTTGCGGGTGGCCTGGATCTGCAGGTCATCCAGCAGATCAGCTCGCAACAGCATCTGAACATTTCGGTGCTGCCAGTCAACGACGCGGCCGCCTCTTTCATTGCAGTCAAGACCGGCCGCGCGATGGCTGTCTCGACGGACGACGGACTCGCCTACGGTCTCGTTGCAACTGCAGACCGACCACAGGACTATGTGATCGGCACAAAGGCGATGCTCCTCGCGCCTTATGGCATCGTCGAGCCCAAGGACGATCCCCGTTTCAAGAAGGTCGTGGACGGCGCAGTGCTCGACCTCATGAAGTCCCGACAGATCTATACGATCTACGACAAATGGTTCAACGCGCCGGTGCCGCCAAATGGCATCAATCTGAAGTATCCGATGAGCGCCGAACTCAAACGTGCCATCGAGCATCCCTCCGATTCGGGCGATCCTGCGGCTTATCAGTAAGCCACCTGAGCAACCACACTTCGAGCCTGCGCAGTCATGAACTATCAGTGGAACTGGACAAGTTTCAACGACCTGTCGCCTGACGGTGTCCACACCTATCTGCAGACACTGCAGATAGGCGCATGCTGGACCATCGCACTCGCGTTGAGCGCTTATGTCATCGCACTGCTCCTTGGCTCGATGATCGGCGTAATGCGCACGGTCGATTCGAAGATCGCGCGCGCTATTGCGGCAACGTATGTCGAGTTGTTCCGCAACGTGCCTCTGCTGGTGCAGATGTTTCTCTGGTATTTCGTGCTGCCCGAGTTGCTTCCCAAGCCACTCGGCGCCGCAATCAAACAAATCCAGCAGCCGTGGGGCCAGTTTTTTCCCGCGCTGCTCTGCCTCGGCTTCTACGGCACTGCGCGTATCGCGGAGACCTTGCGCTCCGGTATCCGGTCGCTGCGCGCAGGCCAGCGGCAGGCGGCGCTCGCGCTCGGCCTATCCGGCTTCCAGGTGTACCGCTTCGTGATCCTGCCGCAGGCATTTCGGGTCGTCGTGCCGCCGCTCACCTCTGAGTTAATGGCGACGATCAAATACTCCTCAGTCGCGATGACGATCGGCTTGCTTGAACTCACAGGTGCAGCGCGATCCATGCAGGAGTTCAGTTTTCACACCTTCGAAGCGTTCAGCGCCGCGACGATCGTCTACTTCGCAATCAACAGCGTGGTCGTCTATGGATTGATGCTCGTCGAACGCAAGCTGGCCGCGTCATCGTCCAGACCGCGCAAGGCACCATCCGCGTTGCCACTGTCCGAAGTCGAACAATCTTAGGAGCGACACGATGACCTTCCTCGGACTGAAAGAGATTGTCGCTTCGTTGCCATATCTGCTGAAAGTCGGCCTGACTTTTTCCGTGACGCTCACCGCACTCGCTGCCGTGTTCGGCCTGATGCTCGGCACGCTGCTCGCGCTCTGTCGCATGTCTCCCTCCAGGCTGCTATCCGTTCCCGCAACGCTATTTGTGAACGGCATGCGCTCAGTGCCGCTGCTGCTGGTTATCTTCTGGTTCTATTTCCTCGCGCCCTACGTCGGCGCCTGGATCATGCATTCGCCTACGCCTGTCGAGGTGGGTGCCTATCGTTCCGCCGTCATCACGTTCACGCTTTTCGAGTCGGCGTACTTTTGCGAGATCATGCGCGCCGGCATCGCGTCCATTGCAAGGGGACAGGTGGAGGCGGGTCTCGCGCTCGGCCTTACTTATCGACAGACGATGATTACGGTAGTGCTGCCTCAAGCGGTGCGCAATATGGCGCCGGCATTGTTGACTCGCGTGATTACGCTGTTCCAGGACACATCGCTCGTTTATGTGCTTTCGATGACTGATTTCTTCGGCGCAGCTTCCGAGATCGCCGCTCGCGACGGCAGCACCGTGCAAATGTATGTGTTCGCCGCAGTCGTCTATTTCGTTATCTGCTTCGGCGCATCCCGCTTCGTCAAGCGTTCCGAAACCGCGCGGCACGCGCACTGATCCGGCCGAGGAATCCCAATGATCCAGATTGAAAATGTCAGTAAGTGGTACGGCACCTTTCGCGTGCTGACCGACTGCAGCACACAGGTGGCCGTAGGCGAGGTGGTCGTCGTGTGCGGTCCGTCCGGTTCGGGAAAATCGACGCTTATCAAAACCGTCAATGGACTCGAAACTGTCCAGCGAGGCGAAATCCACATCGATGGAATCGGAGTCACGGGACCGCGCGTCGATCTCGGCAAGATCCGCTCGCGCGCAGGCATGGTCTTCCAGGGTTTCGAACTGTTTCCGCATCTAAGCGTCCTCGATAACCTGTGCCTTGCTCAAACCCGCGTACTTAAACGGGATCGCGGCACGGCGCAGAAGCGGGCCATGCAGCTTCTCGAGCGGGTCGGTCTCGCGGCGCATCGGGACAAATATCCTGCAGCGCTTTCGGGCGGACAGCAACAGCGCGTGGCGATCGCTCGGGCGCTCGCTATGGATCCCGCAGTCATGCTGTTCGACGAGCCCACTTCGGCGCTGGACCCCGAAATGGTCAACGAAGTGCTCGACGTGATGACCGATCTTGCCCGCGATGGCATGACGATGATGGTCGTCACCCACGAAATGGGTTTTGCCCAACGCGTCGCTGATCGCGTCATATTCATGGACGGCGGGCGCATCGTTGAGGATTGCACCAAGGACGACTTCTTTGGCGACACCGTCGGACGCAGCGAGCGCTCGCGCCATTTCCTGTCGAAGATTCTCCGTCACTAGCCTTTCAAACGAGCCGACATGCTGGACTTTCCCATTTTTGATTCCCGTCACGCGCGTCACGCGAAACTGACCGATCTGCGCAGCGATACCGTCACCCGACCCACAGATGAAATGTATGCGCGCATGCGCGAGGCGCCGGTCGGCGATGATGGCCTTGATGGCGACCCGACCGTACAGGCGCTCGAAGAGGCTGTGGCGACGATGCTGGGCAAGGACGCCGGGCTCTATGTGCCCACCTGCACAATGGCGAACCTTCTCGCGGCGCTCGCTCACACGCGACGACACGAGCAGGTACTACTCGAGTCTAACGCCCATATGTTCGCCACCGAGCGCGGCGGCTCGTTGCTGGCTGGCCTTGCTTACACGCCAATCGAAGGCAAGGCCGGCGCGATGGATCTGGACCGGATCGAGGCGGCGGTCCGGCCGGGATCGTACAGGATCGGTGTTGGCCTGATCGCGATGGAGACGTCGCACAACAACGCCGGTGGCGCTGTATTGCCGCTCACGCATATGCAGGATGTACATGAGATTGCGCGGAGGGCCGGCGTGTCCGTGCATATCGACGGAGCGCGCCTGATGAATGCAGCGGCCGCGCTCGAGGTACCGGCCGCGACGCTTGCGCAACATTCGGAATCCGTTTCATTATGTCTCTCCAAAGGCCTGAGCGCTCCAGTTGGCGCGGTGCTCGCGGCGAGCGAGGCGGCGATCGCTACCGCAAAGGGATATCGCAAGATGCTCGGCGGCACGCAGCGCCAGGCAGGCATCATGGCCGCCGCCGGCCTTGAAGCCCTGCAAACGATGAGCAAGCGACTTCGAGACGATCACGCCAGGGCACGCGTGCTCAGTACCCGCCTGAACGACCTGGGGGCATCCTTTGCCGCAGGTGAGCCTCAAACCAATATCGTGCAGGTACAGGTCGGTGGTACCGGCATGCCGAGCCATCAATGGGTCAGAGCGCTAGCTGAATTCGGTGTACTGACGCGCCCGTGGGGCGAAAAGGTTATCCGGTGCGTGACCCATCGGCATATTGACGATGCCGATATTAGCCACGCCGTCGAAGCGTTTGCGCAGGTGTTCGAAAAGCGGGGGCACGCGTGAACAGACAGGCCGCTCAAACTCCGGTTCAGGACGACGTGCCTGCCGACGCATGTGATGCTCACATCCATATCTTCGACACCAGGTTCAAGCAGACGCTTGCTGCCGATGACATGTCGGGCGTGCCGACAACCGTTGATGACTATCGGCAGGTTCAGCCGAGTTTCGGCACGACCCGAACGGTGATTGTCACCCCGCGGAATTATGATGTAGACAACGCCGTGACTCTGGACGCTATACGCCAGCTAGGCATCGACCGGGCGCGCGGCATAGCGACCATTCGGCCAGACATCACAGATGGCGAACTTGATACGCTTAACGCCGGCGGCATCCGCGGCATCCGGTTCACGCTCTACACGCCCGATGATGCTCCCACCAGTTTCGAAATGGTCGAAACTTTGAGCCACCGGGTGCACGAGCTCGGCTGGCATCTACAGCTTCACTGGACCGCCGCGCAGATCGTCGAGTACAGCCATTTGCTGGATCGCATCCCTACCGAGTTCGTTTTCGACCACCTGGCCCGCTTGCCGGTGCACTCTGGACTATCGCACCCTGCCAGTCGACTTGTCGAACGATGGCTGACTACCGGCCGCGCGTGGCTCAAGCTGTCAGCACCTTATCTCGACTCAGTCGTCGGAGAGACCGGCGCCTTTTCAGATATGGACGCCATGGCTCAACACTGGGTCAATGTTGCTCCGGATCGTCTGGTCTGGGGCAGCGACTGGCCGCATACATCAATGAAGCCAGGTCCGCAGCCGTCAAACATCATTGCGAGTCTGAACCGATGGACCGGATGCGCCTCGACCCGCCATCAGATCCTCATAGATAACCCCGAAAGACTTTACGGCTTCCGAGAACCTGCACCGCACCGAAGTTGATCCCGTTGCCCGAGGCCACCTGACTGGCCAGGCTTCCCGCCATCCCACTCGCGATGCCGACGACGATCGACCCGCCAAGGGTCATCGTCGCCAACGTGGTGCCCATCGCTGCTGCTGCCGCACCCGCCGTCACAACCGACGCGGCGACCTGGGCGAGATGTTGCAACAAGCGCGCGAGACGATCGACAAGCTCCCGCCGAAGGCTGCGGGCAAGCGCGTCGAGTTCCTCCGCAACGTTTTCTACGTCCAGACAGTCGAGCCGGCCTGACCGCAGCTTTGCAGCCTCGTCGCGTGCCCAAAGGATAAAGTCCGAGTCGTAGGCGGCGGCCGGTTGTGAGGACCCACTTCCCACACTACAGTTCGGCAAAGCTCCATGCCCGGCCAGATGCCCTACGATGGAAATATTGCTATCGTCATTCCCTTGGCGTCCCACGGCGACTCACTGGAGATGTCGAGCGTTGTTCGTGCGTTGCCACTTCCAACCGGGGCAACCACGCGAGCGGCACGCCGACCGAGTCAATTTCTCACGATCCTGCGCATGATGCGACTGGGTGGCATCTCGCCGCGCAACGACTTTCACCTCGGACCGAAGATCCCTTTCAAGTTCCGGCATTCGCGTGCCTTTTGATAGCAGCGACGTCATGTGTTGGCATCATATCGGCGATCGAAGAAAGCCACTTCAGCGCCCCCAACTCCTTTTTGCTCACGTTATAGCCTGCTCGAATTTCGACGCGTGAGAGCGCCGCACATCGATTCTTTCGCACTCCTAATCTTTGTTCGCCACTTCGTCGAAAGTTGGTCAGATTCGAATCGGCGTTGACATCGAAAGGTCGCGAATCAACGATGGCGTGCTAACCCCGACGGGCTGATTGTATCGGCCCCTCGGGGTTAGCTGGAAGGGATGGAGAGTGCCGGACAAGCGCGGCTAAGGGGGAAGCGCCGTCGCCAGCCCGTCAGACCAAGACGGCACAGCAAGGCCTTACAGCAGGGCTTCCAAGCCCTTGCGATCAACCAAGTCGAGCAGTTTCAGCGACGGGCCGTTCGGATGCTTTTGCCCCTGCTCCCATTTCTGTACCGTCGAGATGCTCGTGTTCAGGCACGCCGCGAACACTGCCTGACTAGCCTTCGCGCGCTGGCGCAGTCGCCGAATCTGCGCCGCGCTGTATTGCTTGATCGGTGGCAGGCACAACGCGTCGAACTCTCGCATCGTCACCGCATCCATCGTCCCAGCTCGATGCAATCCTTGCGCCGTCTCGTGCAACACCTTCAGCAGTTTGTCACCCATCGCTCTCTACCTGATATAGCTCGCCTGCGCGCAGGTCCTTGAGCAACGCCCGAGCGTCATAGCCGAACAACTCCGATGCCATCCACTTCAACGCTCGCAGTTCCTTTTCGCTCACATTGGCCCGCTCGTTCTTCGCGAAGCCAAACACGAAGAAGGCTCAATCGCCCACCCGAAACGCCAGCAACGTGCGCAATCCGCCACCCTTACCTCGTCCGCCGATACCTACCCGCTTCTTGAACACTTGACCGCCAAGATTCGCATCGATCAACCCCCGGCTCATCTCGTCCACCGCATCCAGCAGCACCGCATCTGTCACACCTTCCTTGTCGCCCCAGCGTGCAAACCACCTAGTCTTGAAGACCCGCATTCTGCTCTGTTTTTCTGTCTCACATTGTAGCACTCTGTGCTATAGATCATCACCGCCCTCGCTAGCCGCCTCCTCATCGAGTGCGGCCAGTAAATGTACCGCCGTAGGCTCGCCGTCTCCGAGATCGATCCGATTTTGCCACTTGAGCAGGTGCGCCAGCAGCACAGCCATGCGGTTCCCCAGTTCACGCTGTTGGCTCTTACCCACGTCCTCGATTTCCTCCGCGATGTGTTTTCGATGTCCAGCGCCGAGAACTTACCCGCGCGCAACAACGCAGCCTGTTCGTTGGCCGATGCCACCACGTCCTTTCGTAGCTCGTTCCCATTTTTCGGCCCCTAATGTCCAGCGACAATTACTTTTGCCGGCGCATTGACTCAGGTTTTTTGCTACCAGGCGGCGGCTGTTGCCTCATGTAATTTGCTACCCGTCAGAATGCTGGTGGGAGCGACTTATGACGAGGTGACAACACGACGGGAATTGACTGAGGCAGTTGGTGAGCGGTACCGCCGTTCTGACCGGGACGAGAAACGCCAGATTCTGGACGAATTCATTGAATTGACGGGTTATCACCGCAAGCACGCGATCCGCGTGCTGTGCCGGGAGCCCCAGCCATCAGGTAAGAAGCCCGGACCTCAGCGACGCTATGACGACGAGGTGCGTGCCGCGCTGATCACGCTGTGGGAGACTGCCGACCGGATCTGCGGCAAGCGGCTGAAAGCGCTCATCCCGACGCTGCTCGAATCGATGACACGGTATGGTCACCTGACGCTATCAAAGGACGTGCGCCAGCGGCTCAAGCAGATCAGCGCCGCCACAATTGACCGGCTGCTGCGTGACGTACGCGAGCAGGCATTCAGCGGCCAACGACGGCGCGCTGGGGGAATCGGCAATGCGATTCGCCGTGCGGTCCCGATCCGCACCTTCACTGACTGGAATGATCCTCTGCCCGGTTATCTCGAGATCGATTTCGTCGAGCACTGCGGGGGCACCAAGATTGACGGCGACTTCGTACACAGCCTGGTCATGACGGATATCGCGACAGGCTGGACCGAATGTCTGACCATGCCATTTCGAAGCGGTGCGTTTGTCGTCGAGCACATCAAGCGGGTCAGTCATGCATTACCGTTTCCACTGCGCGGTCTCGACTGCGACAACGATTCCGCTTTCATGAACGAAACCGTATTTGACTTCTGCAGGGCCACGGGTATCGAGCTGACGCGATCTCGTGCTTACAAGAAAAACGATCAGGCGTGGGTCGAGCAGAAGAATGGCGCCATCGTGCGCCGCCTCGTTGGCTATGGCAGGTTGCAAGGCCTCGAAGACACGGAAACACTTGCCTCGCTTTACCAGGTGTCGCGGCTCTATATCAACTTCTTCCAGCCATCATTCAAGCTGAAATCGAAGACACGTCACGGCGCGAAGGTGACGAAGCGCTATGAAGCACCCCTGACGCGCTTGGAGCGCGTCCTGCGCGCTGCCTCGATACCAGAGGCAACGAAACGCAGTCTGCGTGCGCGGTTTCGTGTGCTCGATCCTGTGGACTTGCTGCGTCAAATGCGCAAAGCGCAGCAGCGCGTTGCCGAATGCAGCGCTACCGGCGGTGTACCGACGGAGGCCAGGACAGGGAGCGACGTTCCACTCGCGGACTTCCTGGCGAGCCTCGGGACAGCGTGGCAGGCAGGTGAAGTCCGGCCGACGCATCACCGAAGAGCGCGAATCCCGCATGACTGGCGCACTCGCGAAGATCCGTTCGAACATACGTGGCCGAAAATACAGCAATGGCTCGAAAGCGAGCCTGGCATCACGGCGAAGAAGCTACACGAGCGTCTCACCGCGATGGCTCCCGCCATGTATTCCACCGCCCAGTTGCGCACCCTCCAGCGGCGCGTGAAGGCATGGCGATCGAACCGCGCCAGAGAACTGGTGACCCGGATACTCGGTGACGCCGACGCGATGAAGGCTGGCGCCGCTACGCAGCGCCAGCCTTCATCGCAAAACAATCGGACAGTGACAATTACCCGGGGGTAACATCATCCCGTGAGGCAACACGGCGGCGGTTGTAGTTGACGCCAGACACCCTAAGCTCAGTCACGCATGGCGCCATTTTATCCACTCCCGTAAGTTCATCTACTCTTCCGTCTCACCCCCGGCTTTGCAGCCCGTCTTCGCCTAGGCGAGGTGCTGCGATGGGGATTTTTTGCCCAGACGCGGTTTTGCAGCCCACCGACGCGTCGGCGAAGGAAGTTAAAGCGCGATGGCGCGCGAAAACCGCGGCGCCGATTCTATCGGCCGATGGGCAGAGCGCGGAAGGGAGTGAGCCGCCCTATGCGGCTATGCCCGAGCTAATCGAGGATGCCACCAATGAGTTGACGGGTTCCTTCCGGCTGCTCATTCAACGGCTCCTAGACCATCTGAAGGACCTCGAGCGTCAGGTCCGCGAGCTCGAGCAGCAGATCCAGGCCTGGCACCGTAGCGACGCCGCCAGTTGCAAGCTTGCAAGCGTGCCCGGCATCGGACCGCTCACGGCCAGCGCACTGGTCGCGTCTATCGGCGACGCAAAGAGTTTCAAGAACGGACGGCAACTCGCGGCGTGGCTTGGCCTGGTGCCCAAACAAAACTCCAGCGGAGGAAAGAACGTTCTCCTCGGCATCAGCAAGCGTGGGGATACCTATCTGCGAACGCTCCTCATTCACGGCGCGCGTTCCATCATGCAGGTTGCCGAGCGCAAGCAGCAAAAGGACGGCTGGTTGCACGGACTGCTACAGCGACGAAATTCAAATGTCGCGGTCGTCGCGCTCGCGAACAAGAACGCCCGGATCATATGGGCACTTCTCGCTCACGACCGAGAGTTCCGACTTGATTACACGTCTGGCGCTGCGGCTGCGTAATCAGGTCGGCCGATAAACAACTGACTGAAGCGAGGCGCAAACCACCGATTGCTCGGGCAATCATGACGTGATGGCGAGACCGGTAAGACCGTGGTCGGGAAACTCTGAGTACACCACTGTGCAAAGAGCACGCGAATCTGATGAGGGACCGACCAGCATATTCCATCAGGGACCGCCGGCCTACGCCGGATAGCGAAGTCCGGATGCATGGCTGCAATCGTTACCTTGATCCCGTTACAAATGACAGCTTGGCAAGCCGGGGGCGTCCATGCATGGTGTACGGGGGGAGTTGAGGCGGGAAGTTGAAGGCGGTGGAGGTTTCAGCTGAGAATCTGATTGTCGAAGTCGGAAACCAGCAAAAAAGCAAACCATCCACCATGAGCAAGGATACGGAAAAAGCAGTCGTCGGTCTATCGGGAGCCGGGCTTGGTCTGGACGAATTGGTTCGTCACGGGGCGCGGCAAGTGATTCAACAAGCTTTCGAAGCGGAGTTGGCAGAGCTGATGGAGCGGTTCGCGAACGTCAAGACTTTGCACGGGCAACGCGCCGTCGTGCGCAACGGTTACTTGCCAGAGCGCGAGGTGTTGACGGCCGCCGGGCCGATCGCAGTGAAGGTGCCGAAGGTGCGCGATCGATCGGGATCGGGCGTGAAGTTCAATTCGACGATCGTGCCGCCGTACGTGAGGAAGTCGCCTCGCGTGAGCGCGGCGCTGCCGTGGCTGTATCTGAAGGGCATCTCGACCGGCGACATGGGGAAGCGTTGAGCGTGCTTGCTGGGCGATGACGCCAAGGGCTTGTCGGCCAACGTGGTGAGCCGGCTCAAAGCGCAATGGACCGAGGAGCACGTGGCTTGGAGCCGGCGTGACATGCCCGAGTCGCACTACGTCTACTGGTGGGTCGACGGTATTCAAACGGGGCTGCGCAGCGAGAACTCTGACGGGCAATGCTTGCTTGTCATCATCGGCGTGAAACCGGACGGGACCAAAGAGCGTGTGGCGATCGGCGATGGGTATCGCGAGACGAAAGCGTCGTGGCAGGAGCTACTGCTCGACCTGAAAATGCGCGGCCTGAAGGCAGGGCCACGGCTGGCGGTCGGTGACGGCGCCATGGGCTTCTGGGCCGCCCTGGAAGAGGTGTTTCCGGCCACACGTGGCCAGCGCTGTTGGTTTCACAAGATGGGCAACGTACTGAACGCGCTGCCCAAGTCGCAACAGGCTCGCGCGAAGGCCGACATGCAGTCGATCTGGAGGGCGGCGACCCGCGCCGACGCGCACGCCGCGTTCGATCGTTTCGTGTCGATCTATGCGGCGAAATATCCGAAGGCGAGCGAGACGTTAAAGAAGGACCGGGAGAGCTTGCTCGCGTTTTACGAATTCCCTGCCGAGCACTGGCAGCATTTGCGCACGACCAACGCGATTGAATCGACGTTCGCGACGGTGCGCCACCGTACGACGCGCACACGTAACTGCGTATCGCGCCCCACCTTCCTCGGACTGGCATTCAAGCTGATCGAGGAAGCCGAGAAAACCTGGCGCCGTATCAACGGCCCTGAAAAGATTGTGCTGTTGCTCGAGGGCATCGCCTTCAAGGACGGCGAACCGGTGCAAGACGATCGACCGGTTCAGCAGAAACTCGCCGCTTGAAATCGACCGTCACGATGCTGCCCATACACCAGACTTGACGTTAGCTCTGGCTCACGTCGATGGCTTCCACTTAGCTACTGCCCTGCTCGTCCGCCTCTTCGGCGTCGAGCGCAGCTAGCAGGTCAGCCGCCGTCGGCGATTCGTCGCTCTCATCACAGCCTCTCGGCACCGTGCGGCTCAGCCGCGCCCGACGCGTTGCCGAATGGATATCCTTCAGTGCCCGGATGCTCAACCGAGCGTTCAGGCCCGGTGTATCCGCACGACGCGTCGTGTGGATACATTCCCTATCCTGTCCGGAAGGTCTCTCGCTTTTTAGTGAACGATTCCGTGGATTTCCGAGTGGACGACGCCGAGGCCCGATCGTGGAACAGCACGCGGATGAGGCGCGCACCTTCGCGCGGCACGTCGTCCATGCCGGCTGGATCGCGTGCGCACACGACGATGGACGAACTGGCGCAACGAACCCGGCACCGCGTCCACGCCGACCACAACGCGTTTCAATCTGAAACACCCGGCCAGGCCCTACACCGTAAGGACTTCGGGCGATTCAGCCGCTCCCGGCGCGCCCACCTGCTACACTTTTTCGTGTAACGCATCAAACCCAGTACCAACAAGGCTTGCAGACCGATCAGCACGCGTTTTGTTGCGTGCGTAATGTCTGTGGCTATTCAAGGGGGACTTTCAGAATGAAACACCACCAGCAATTGCGCAATTCGATGCCCGCACCGGCCGATCGGCAACCCGGCGAACATCGCGCTATTGCCGATGCGTGGCTGCGCAGCGCGCTCGACGGAATCCGGCAAATGCACCTCAACGAGAACACGCGTCGCGAGGTCGCAAAGCGGCTTTTCTAGTGCTCAAGCACCGGCGCGCAACCACCAACGAATAGCACAAGCGCCGTCACGCTCGCCGACGCCACAAAGCACGAACCCGGCCGGGTTCGTCTCACACAACGAATCCCGACTCCAGGGGAGTAGATCGTGTATATCGCTAATGTTGGTCACGTAGCTGACGAGCAAGAATTACTTCATAAGCATCCTTCTCACTACATCGAGCCCTAGTCGCCTCATCTTCAGTTATCTCGATTTCAACCATCTTCACAACGAGTTCGCCCGCGTCATATCGTAAATAGTAACGCTCTGACCGCTTGATGATCTCAATGCCGAAGCCAGTAAATTGGATCTCGTCACTCATAGCTGCCTCAATCAGAACAATGGACCAACGGTGTAAGTACCCGGGTGGGCGGGATCAATTGTGGCTTCAGGAATTCCACCGCTTGTAACCCCTCCAGGAATCCACTGTGAGTTTGCACCAAGTTCGTTCCCACTTGGCATGCGCAATCCATAGGGGTTCGGTATGTCTATCCGAACCGGCGATGTGCCCAGCGTACCCGCGTCCAGTCCAAGCAAACCCTCCAGCTCAGGCACGCTGCCGCCAGCCTGCCCGATGATTTGATTAGCTACTGACGTCGGCATTACAAACGTTCCGCCCGGCGGCCCGACAACCCCCGTTGGGGCAGCACTGGATATTTTTGTCACGCCGCCTTCGAATTGAGATTGTTGGCTGTCTATGTAGTCTTGCGAGAGGTAGGTACTCGGGTCTGGTCGCGACCCTTTGGGCGTCGACAGAATTGTTTCAATCGTCGATTGGTCAAGGGCTCCGCTGTCTGTGGCCGCCGTACTCGGGCCGGCTCCGGCAAGTCCCGCTGCCAACGCCCCCGCGCCTACCGTGACCGTTTCCGTCTCGACGCCGGTCGATGGACCGATGCTGTCCTGCTCGCTGCCCTCCATCGGCGGCTCTAGCCGTACCGGCTTTACGGTGTCATTCGGGTCCTCTCCGCATCCGTGCGCACAAGCATTATTCAGTGTCTCGTTTGCAGCAGAATTCACCGCCCCGGCTGCGTTCTGCCCCAACGCGGCCGCGATGCCCCCACCCAACAGCGTCGTGCCCGCCGTAATAATTGCCAGTTGCGCGGGATCCGTCACCCCTTGGCCGTTGGTCACCGCCTTAGCGATATCGTTGGCAGTCAGGGCCGACACCGCCCCGCCAATCGCCCCATATCCAACACCCGAGGCAACCTTCGTCTGCAACGCCCGCAAACCTAGACGCAGCTTGGCTTTGCAGCCCGTCTTCGCCTAGACACGGTTCGGCCAGGGGGATTTTTTGCCCAGACGCGGTTTTGCGGCCCACCGACGCGCGGGCGAAGCAAGTTAAAGAACGATGACGCACAAACGCCGACGGGCCGATTGTATCGGCCCGTCGGGATAGTAAGAAGGGATAGAGATGCCGCACAAGCGCGGCTAAGAAGGAGGCGCCCGCCATACATGCTCACGGACGTTAAAAAGCCAGCCCGAAGGCTGGCTTGCAGATTTCGGACGCCCCAGGACGACTGCCCCGAGACCTCCAATCAGTCCGGCATAAACTCTTCATCCAACACCTGCTCCATGGACCACGGGCAGGTTTCGGGGAACACATCGAGTCCAGTTTCGCTGACTGCCTGTGCGAGAGCCTTTGCCCATACAACGCGCATCCACTCGGCATCGGCTAGCTTCGGTTTCAGGCTGGGAGCCTCGTCCAGAAGGTAAGCAACGTCCAGCCGTTGAGCCTTGATAGTTCTTTGCCAACTTGCGCCCCGCCGCGCGGACTGGAACTGCCACTTGAGCAGATGCGCCAGCAGCACGGCCATGCGGCTGATCAGTTCGCGTTGTTCGCTCTTACCCACGTCCTCGATTTCCTCCGCGATGTGTTCGATGTCCAGCGCCGAGAACTTGCCCGCGCGCAACAACGCAGCCTGTTCGTTGGCCCATGCCACCACGTCCTTCTCGTAGCTCGTTCCCATTTTTCGGCCCCTAAGCTCAGTCACGCATGGCGCCATTTTAACCACTCCCGTAAGTTCACCTATTCCTCCGTTTCGCCCTCGGCTTGCGCCTCGGCGTCCAGTGCATCCAGCAAGTCGGCCACCGTCGCCGACGGCTCATCCTCCGGTTTCAGTGTCGCACGCGTGAGCCGCGCCGGATGCGTCGCCGAATGGATATCCTTCAGCGCCCGGATACTCACCCGCGTGTACACCTGCGTCGTCTTGATGTCCGCGTGCCCCAGCATCGCCTGGATGAACCGAACGTCCGCCCCGTTTTCCAGCATCTGCGTGGCCATCGCATGCCGGAACAAGTGGCAACTGCCGATGTTGCCCAGCCCCGCCGCTCGCACGTGGTTACGCACCATCTGCGTCATCCGGTTATCCGAGAACGCCTGGCCCGTTACCGTCAGGAACAGCGTGCCGTCATCGCTCGCGATCGCCAACTCAGGCCGCACCTCGTCGCGGTACCGGGCCACCCACGCCAGCGCCCGATCGCCGATCGGAATCATCCGATCTTTCTTGCCCTTACCCTGTCGGACCATTAGCGTGCCGCGATCGTAATCGACGTCGCGCTGCTGTAGTCCGATGATCTCCATGCGCCGTATCCCCGTGCTGTACAGCGTCTCCAGCATCGCTCGATCGCGCACGCCCAGCGCCGTCGTCGTGTCGGGTAGGCTCAAGACCCGCTCGACCTCCTCGATCGTCAGCACGTGCTTCGGTAAGCGCTCCTCCACCTTCGGCAGATCCAGATCGGCCGCCGGGTTGTACAAGACCCGGTTATTACGCGTGAGCCACCGGAACCACTTCCGAATCGGTGTCACGCGGGACGCCTGCGTCGTCGCCGACAGCGGCGCGCCGTTCTTCTTGCGCTTCAGGAACAGGTGTCGTTGATAGCGCTCAAGGATCGGCCTTGTCACCTCCGCCGGCCGCGTCAGGCCTCGCTCGTCGCACCAGCTCACGAAGTACCGCAGATACAGTTCCCAATGCTTGAGCGTATGCCGCGACGTGTTGCGCTCCTCCAGCCACATCAGGAAGTCCATCATCTGCCGATACAAGCTCAGCGGATCGTGCGCCGGCCCGATCGGCGGATACGGCTCTCGCCTCCCAAGGTTCGGCATCGTTAGGACAGCTGGGCAACCGCGGCTAAAGAGAGGAGGCCGCCTTCGTGGTTAACCGCACTTCGCACTGGCCCGACCGGATCGGCCGCCTCGCCTTGTTCAGTAAGGCTTTTCGGCCTCTCAGCCGCATCCAACCTCCCACCGACCACGGCCCGACCAGACCCCGACCGATCATCGCTTAACCCCGACCGCGTGCCGTCGTCTGTAAGCGCAGTCGGGTCGATCAACCCGCACAGGTGCGGCTTACCATCGTCCTCGGCGCTGTACAGCAACTCGTATTCGAACACGCCGTTGCGTCCACGGTGCGCAATCACGTACTCAAGCTCGACCAGGCGCGACAGATGGATTTTCAGCTGCGTATCGCCCCAACGCGTCGCCGTGCGTACCTCGCGACGTGTAAAGCGCAACGCCTCGCGTGTCTCGTCTCGGGCCTCGCATTCCTGTTTGACCCAATCCACCAGCAACGTCAGCAACCGCCGCGTCTGCGGCGGCAGCTCATCGAGCGTGCGGCCCAGCACGTCATGCGCGATGCGGTTCGCCAGCGCAATGTCCTCGCACATCACCTCGATGTATTCGATGCTCTGGCCTCGATGCTCGACGCGCTTCACCTCGCGCTGATGCTGGTGCAACAGCGCAATCGAGCGGATCAGCGTCAGGTATTTCACATGGTCGCGCCGCGTTCTCGTCTTGTCATCGAGGAACGTCAGTCGATGCGCGTACGGATTGACCACGTGTATCGGCTTGAGCAACCTCTGTGCGTTGCGGTGCAACGTCGTGATCGCTTCGCGGTCCGCCTCGGCCAGCAGCCCCTCAAGCGTCTGCGCCGCTCGCTGGCGCGCATGGATCGCTCGCGTCTGCTCGCGCGTCTCGTTGATCGTCAGCACCAAGCACCGATTCAGCAGTTCCTCGTCGATGTCGATCGCCGTCGTCGTCAGCATCAGCATCACCGGGCCCTTAACGCGGTATTGCTTGGTCACCAAGTTTCCCGTCGTCTCGTCCTTGCCCGTCGAGGCGATCGTGAGTTCGCCGTCGCTTTGCAAGAGCTTCAAGGCGTATGCGGCCTGCCGCACGCCCTCTTCCTCTGCGATCGCCAGAATCTTGTGCTGCAAGTCCGTCTCGCCCAGGTAGAACAGGCTCTGCCCTGTCATCGCGCTGTACTGGATCCGCTCTTCGTCGGGCATCAGGTTCAGCACCGCATCCATCAGCGAGCTTTTACCGGCCGCGCTCGTCGACTGGATCAGGATCGCCAGCGGCGCATCGAGCTTGCGCGATACCGCCGCAAGATAGCCGGCCAGCAGATTCGTCGATTCGCCCACGATCCCGCAGCGCTCCATGTCCTCCACGATCCGCTCGACCAAGTTCGGCGCTTTCAGCAACTCCAGCGCCGCGCGCTGCTGCGCCTCGTCGATCGGCGGTGCCGCATCCTTCGGCGCCAGCGCTGCCGTGATCGCCTCGTCTTGCAACGTCTCGAGCTTGAGCAGTACTCGCCCAAGGTCACGCTTGACCGTATCGTCCTGCGTGCCGAGCTCAGCTGCAGCCATCTTGATGAACGCCGCGCGCTGCTTGGCGCTGTACACGTCCAACGTATCGACGTGATAGCCCGCCTCGCTTCTCACCTGCACGTTCACGCGCATCTGGTCCGGGCCGAGGTTCTTTTGCCAACCGCGCACACGCCAATGCCGATCGCCGAAGCTCAGCAGCAACTCGCCTGCGGCGCCCTCGGTTGCCGTCGGCTCGTCGATCGGCTGCGCCAGCGTCGTCGCCGGCACAGGCGACAGCGGCTCATCAGGCTCGGTTGTAGCGGCTAAAGAAGGAGCGCTCGGACTCGGTTCCGGCGTCGGCTCCACCTCGGGCGTGGCCGGCGCCGGCGATGCCGACAGGATCGGCTCGCTCGATACCACTTCTTCTTTAGCCGCAAACTCAGGCTCATGATGCACAGGCATCGCCACGCCGGGCCGCTTGCCCTTGCCCAGCCACTCGGATTGCTGCAGCAACACGCCCAGGCCTTTTTGCGCAGGCTGTACCTTGCGCGCGTACTCGTTCGCATCCATCCCCTTCGGGAACAGCACGCGGAAGCACTCGATGCCCGCCTCCAGCAACTGCAGCGCCAGCTTCTCAGCCGCAGCATTGCCGGCGTCGTCACGGTCATACGCGATCAGCACCCGACGCGTGCCGTGGCGCTTAAGCGCAGCCCAATGATCCTCGGTGAACCCATTGACCCCATACGCCGCGATCACGTTGCGATAGCCCACGCACCAGAACGTCATCGCGTCGATCAGCGCCTCGCACACGATGATTTCCTTGTGCGCCACCAGCGCCGATGCATTCCACACCCCGCGCAGCGGCGCGCCAAGGTACAAGTGCCTCACATCGTTGCGGCCCAGCTTCGCATCCGCCGTGCGCCGTCCGTACAGTTGCCACACTCGCCCGCGATCGTCCTCGTCCTCACCGAGGATCGGCACCACGATGCACCCGCCCAAGTGCTCGAAGCCCGTCGAGCGCGTCACCCCCACCCGCTGCAACTGCTCGCGCACCGCCTTGCCCGCAACGGTGTATTTTTTCGGGAGCTGGTAGGCCAGCGTCGAATTCGCATGCCCGAGCTTGAACCGATCGATCAGCTCTGGATGCATCAAGCCTCGCTCCGTCAAATACGCCTGCCCTTGCGGACTCTCCTTCAGCGTCGCGTGGTAGTAGCTCACCACCCGCGCAAGCAGCACCTGATCATCGGCCTCCGGCTCGACCACCGACGGCAACGGCTGCGCTTGCGTCTTCACCAAACCCACCCGCATCCCATCGAGCGGCGCATCTTGCTTGAGCAACTGCACCGCGTGCGGCAACGACACCCCTTGCGTTTTCATCACCCAATCGAGCACCGAGCCGGCCGCGCCACACCCGAAGCAGTGGTACAGGTTCTTCGATTCCGTCACCACCAGGCTTGGCGACACGTCGTCATGGAACGGGCAGCGCATCACCCAATCCTTGCCCCGGCGCATCAGGTCGTGCCCCTGGCCTTCGATCAGCCGCTTGAGCGACACCTCGCTCTTGAGCCGCTCCAGCTCTTCCTTCGCGATCGCCATCGGCATCGTTTTCCCGACCTCCGCTAAAAACCTGTCAAGAGGGTTAGAGTAAAAAAACTGCGTTGCAGAGTACTCTGTTTACGAGTATTGTCAAGCCTGCTTTCCGAAACCAGGGTTATCGTCATGGCTCTCATCACCTCGCTAATTACCGGCGTGAAGACCAAGGACGAGCAGCTTTTCAAGGAGATGGGCGCGCGCATCGCACAGGCGCGCAAGGCCCGCGGACTGACCCAAGTGCAGCTGGCCGAGCAGCTCGGCATTGCACAGCAGACCCTCGCGCATTACGAGGGCGGTCGGCTGCGTCTGCCCGTTCCCACGTTGCTCGCGCTCGCCACGGAGCTCAAGGTCAGCGTGACCGAGCTCATCGGCGAGTCGGCCGCTCTTCCGCACAAGCCCGGCCCGGTTTCTCGACTGCAACGTCAAGTCGAGCAGATCAGTCGCTTGCCTCGCTCCAAGCAGAAGCTCGCCTCCGACCTGCTCGATACCGTGCTCGCTCAGGGCTAATCGAGCGCATCTCTGTTAGCGCCGATGTAAAAATGACCCACCTCGCCGAAGTAAACCTGACCCACCTCGGGGATGCAAGATGGCGGTTTTTTGCCGCCGATGCTGAGTCAGGAGCAAGCAGTGGAAATCAAGGTGTTGGCAAGACGTGGGATGGGTGTGCGGGAGATAGCGAGGCAGCTGGGCATCTCGCGCAATACGGCGCGTCGCTATCTGCGCGACGAGCAGGCCGCGCACTACAATCAGCGCGAGCCGCGTGCGACGAAGCTCGAGCCGTTTAAGAGCTATGTACTCGAACGCGTGGCGGCGGCTCGTCCGCACTGGATTCCGGCGACGGTGCTGCTTCGGGAACTGCGCGACGTCGGGTACGAAGGCGGCATCAGTCAGTTGAAGGCGTTTCTAGCTCCGCACAAGCACGCTGCCGCCGAGCCAGTAGTTCGCTTCGAGACGGCGCCGGGCAAGCAGATGCAGGCTGACTTTACGGTCATTCGCCGGGGTCGCTCACCGCTGCTGGCGTTGGTGGCGACACTGGGTTACAGCCGTGCGAGCTTCGTGCGCTTCACCGCCGGCGAGGATGCGACGACGCTGTGCGAGTGCCTTCGCGAAGCGTTCTTCCACTTCGGTGGCACGCCGGAGCAAGTGTTGTTCGATAACGCGAAGTCGGTGATTGTCGAGCGCGATGCATTCGGCGAAGGGCAGCACCGATGGAATACGCAGTTGCTCGCACTGGCGGAAACGTACGGCTTCACGCCGAAGGTATGCCGTCCCTATCGAGCCAAGACCAAGGGCAAGGTCGAACGTTTTAACCGCTATTTGAAGGAGAGTTTCGTCGTGCCGCTCGCTGCCACCCTCAAGCAATCGGGGCTGACGTTGGACGTCGACGCCGCGAACGCACATGTCGGGCGGTGGCTCACAGAAGTCGCCAACGTGCGCGTGCATGCGACGACACGCGAGCGACCGGCAGCCAGGCTCAGGCTCGAACACGCAGCGTTGTTGCCGCTGCCAGCAACAAACATGGCACCCTTGCCGGCGGCGCCTCGGCCACGCCGTGTGTTGCCGCGCGAGAGCCTGCAACATCCGCTGGCGGTGTACGACGCGCTGCTGGAGGTGGTCGCATGAATTTGCAGCATGAACGCATTGCTGGTCTATGCACGCAGCTCAAGCTCGACTGTATGGCCCGCGATTGGGGCTCGCTCGCACAGCACGCGGCAACGCGCGATGCAAGCTTGGCCGACTTCCTGGAGCAACTGCTGCAGGCGGAATTCGATGCGCGCGAAGAACGTAAGCGGCAGACGCTCACGAAGCTCGCGTCGTTGCCGAGCATCAAGACATTGGAGCAATACGACTTCGCCTTCGCCAGCGGCGCACCGCGAGCGCAGATTCAAGAGTTAGCCAGCTTGGCGTTCATCGAGCGCGCCGAGAACGTGGTGCTGCTCGGGCCCAGCGGCGTTGGCAAGACGCATGTTGCAAGTGCGCTTGCCTATCGCGCGACGCAGGCGGGCATCAAGACGCGGTTCATCACGGCCGCCGACCTGATGATGCAACTGGCGACGGCGCGGCAGCAGAATCGACTGAAGGAGTTCTTCAATCGAGCGGTTGTCGGGCCGAGACTGCTCGTGATTGACGAAATCGGCTATTTGCCGTTCGGGCGCGAGGAAGCGGACTTGTTCTTCAACGTCGTTGCCAAGCGCTACGAGCGCGGCGCCATCGTGTTGACGAGCAACTTGCCATTTACGCAATGGGCCTCGGCGTTCGCCGACGACCAGACGCTGACGGCAGCGATGCTCGACAGGCTGTTGCATCACGCGCACATCGTGCAAATCAGCGGCGAGAGCTACCGCTTGAAAGACAAGCGCAAAGCTGGGCAAACGAGCACGCGGGCGGGCGCGAAGGCCGCCGCGTGATAAGGGCCCGGGTGGGTCAGTTTTACTTCGGCGATTCGCCGGAAAGTGGGTCAGATTTAAATCGGCGTTGACAGCTAGGTGTTTGCACCCACTCCACGATCCACGCAAGGGGCCCCCACTGCTGTACCAATGCCTGCCTCTTGGTCAAATACACGGTCGTCCCGTGATTGTTATACGGGACCACGTTTCCCGTCGTCAAATTGGGCGAATGTGGGGCAGTTAAAACGTCTCGATTGTAGGTTTCGACGTTATAAATTAAGCCGGCAGCCGCAATGGCAGCTGATACCCAGTAGATCAGCGGTTTCAATTCTTGCCTACGCATCAATTTTTCACGCTTCCAAACGGGTGAACGGTTGTACTGGGGCGGGTCACAGATCCGCCACCTCCAAGCCCGAGACCAAACGTAAAGCCACCTCCGTAGCTAGATGGATTCCAGGGCGACTTCGTTGGATCCTGATACACATCAAAACCTGCGTACGGCCCTAATCCGACTCCGAAACTTGCCGTGTTGAACGGACCGCCTAGATCCATGATCGTATTTGCACCAGGATACGATCCCACGCTGATCCCAACTGAACCAGGTCCTCCGAACCCTACGCCAGGGACCTTATTTTGATTGAACGCTGTGTACCAGCCGAGATTTCCCTTGTCGTCTGTTGCAAGGCCAACCCCGCCCGTATAGGCAAGCCCGTGGAAAGTTACGCTACCGGACAACCCAATGTGAGCGGCCCAATTGTTCAGCGTCTCGTTCTGCGCAGCCGTCATCGCACCCAGCGGATTTGCTCCAGCGAGCCCCGCAAGCACACCACCGGTCATACTCGTGATGGCCGCCTCAAGCGGCGCCGGAATGTTCCCCGTCGGATCAATGATCGGATTCATCAGCGCCCCAGCCGCTCCCCCAATCGCCCCACTACCGCAACGCTTGAATTTGCATTGTTATTTCCGCCGCGACTTTTCGAGTCGCTCCGCAAACGCTGCACCAAGTAGAACTAACGCGAAACCAGGTGCGACAATCGAGAAGTCGGGTTGCCCAGCCCCCAAGACCCCGAAGCCAACGACAACGACGAACATCAACAGCACCATGGGTCGTACAAAGAGATTCATTAGCAGGTGCGGTGCGGGAGGGCGACCCACAAGACAAGCGCAAAAGACAAAAAAAGACGAAAGACCCGCGAAGAATGCGGCTCTTCGAGCGTCCACCATGTAGACGAAAGCAAATGCAAGCCCGTAAAAAATCACGAATTCAACAGCGTATAGAACACCTGTGCGCGCGATTGACACCAGTTTGTCAGTCATTTCTTCCCGCCCAAAAGATCGCCCAACGAGGGCGAGACGTACGTCGTTGTCTTTGACAGCCCCGCCCCAACTCCCGCGCCAAAGCCAACACCCGGGAACACCTTCGCCGGGGCCGCTCCACCGATGCCTCCGATTGTCCCATCATCGTTAATGGCAGCGTTCGCGCTACCCGCAGCTCCGAAACCAGCGTCCATCTCCGCATATCCCGACGTACTCGTCCCAGAAAGAATCTGCCCATTGGAATGACTGATCCCGACGCTTCCGCCAACTCCCGCGAAGAAGCCCGCGCCGGCCATCCCATTGGCTTGAGCCTGAACGTAGAACGCAGTATTGCTGAGCGTCCCATCCGTGGACAGGCCAACATTCCAGCCCCCGCCTCCCGCGACAAATGGGAGCATCAGCGTGCCGGAAACACTTGCCCCAAATTGCGTGTATGCGTTTGTTGTCGCTTGGTACGTCATACCAGTCGTGCCGCTCATTGCGTTCGCGTTTTGCACAATGAAGCCTTGAATGCCCGCATCACCGGATGAAAGAGCCTGCGCCCATACCTGCTGACCCGCCTGGTTGGTACCGTACATTTGCCAGTTCGTACCGTCAGCGGGTTGGTCGCCCGTCGCAACGCGTACGCCTCCATCGAACGCTTGCCCGTTTTGTGTCATGTTCATCTGGGCCATCTGATCTTCAATCTGCTGTGTCGTATAGCGACCTCCACTCTTATCGGCAAGCTGTTGGGCAAGCGTTTGCTCCTGAGGATGCAGCACGCGATTGTTCAACGTCTCGTTTTGTGCCGCCAATGCTCCGGCCTCGGCATTCTGCCCTGCCAACCCTGCCGCGAGTCCACCAATAATCGTAGATGCTCCGGCCAATGCGGCTATTTGCCCTTGAGACCATGGAATTCGATTGCCATTGTTATCGGTCGGATCGGGAACCATTGATGTAAACGCCGCACTAGCCGCCCCCCCAATTGCCCCATATCCAACACCCGAGGCAACCTTCGTCTGCAACGCCCGCAAACCTAGACGCAGCTTGGCTTTGCAGCCCGTCTTCGCCTAGACACGGTTCGGCCAGGGGGATTTTTTGCCCAGACGCGGTTTTGCGGCCCACCGACGCGCGGGCGAAGCAAGTTAAAGAACGATGACGCACAAACGCCGACGGGCCGATTGTATCGGCCCGTCGGGATAGTAAGAAGGGATAGAGATGCCGCACAAGCGCGGCTAAGAAGGAGGCGCCCGCCATACATGCTCACGGACGTTAAAAAGCCAGCCCGAAGGCTGGCTTGCAGATTTCGGACGCCCCAGGACGACTGCCCCGAGACCTCCAATCAGTCCGGCATAAACTCTTCATCCAACACCTGCTCCATGGACCACGGGCAGGTTTCGGGGAACACATCGAGTCCAGTTTCGCTGACTGCCTGTGCGAGAGCCTTTGCCCATACAACGCGCATCCACTCGGCATCGGCTAGCTTCGGTTTCAGGCTGGGAGCCTCGTCCAGAAGGTAAGCAACGTCCAGCCGTTGAGCCTTGATAGTTCTTTGCCAACTTGCGCCCCGCCGCGCGGACTGGAACTGCCACTTGAGCAGATGCGCCAGCAGCACGGCCATGCGGCTGATCAGTTCGCGTTGTTCGCTCTTACCCACGTCCTCGATTTCCTCCGCGATGTGTTCGATGTCCAGCGCCGAGAACTTGCCCGCGCGCAACAACGCAGCCTGTTCGTTGGCCCATGCCACCACGTCCTTCTCGTAGCTCGTTCCCATTTTTCGGCCCCTAAGCTCAGTCACGCATGGCGCCATTTTAACCACTCCCGTAAGTTCACCTATTCCTCCGTTTCGCCCTCGGCTTGCGCCTCGGCGTCCAGTGCATCCAGCAAGTCGGCCACCGTCGCCGACGGCTCATCCTCCGGTTTCAGTGTCGCACGCGTGAGCCGCGCCGGATGCGTCGCCGAATGGATATCCTTCAGCGCCCGGATACTCACCCGCGTGTACACCTGCGTCGTCTTGATGTCCGCGTGCCCCAGCATCGCCTGGATGAACCGAACGTCCGCCCCGTTTTCCAGCATCTGCGTGGCCATCGCATGCCGGAACAAGTGGCAACTGCCGATGTTGCCCAGCCCCGCCGCTCGCACGTGGTTACGCACCATCTGCGTCATCCGGTTATCCGAGAACGCCTGGCCCGTTACCGTCAGGAACAGCGTGCCGTCATCGCTCGCGATCGCCAACTCAGGCCGCACCTCGTCGCGGTACCGGGCCACCCACGCCAGCGCCCGATCGCCGATCGGAATCATCCGATCTTTCTTGCCCTTACCCTGTCGGACCATTAGCGTGCCGCGATCGTAATCGACGTCGCGCTGCTGTAGTCCGATGATCTCCATGCGCCGTATCCCCGTGCTGTACAGCGTCTCCAGCATCGCTCGATCGCGCACGCCCAGCGCCGTCGTCGTGTCGGGTAGGCTCAAGACCCGCTCGACCTCCTCGATCGTCAGCACGTGCTTCGGTAAGCGCTCCTCCACCTTCGGCAGATCCAGATCGGCCGCCGGGTTGTACAAGACCCGGTTATTACGCGTGAGCCACCGGAACCACTTCCGAATCGGTGTCACGCGGGACGCCTGCGTCGTCGCCGACAGCGGCGCGCCGTTCTTCTTGCGCTTCAGGAACAGGTGTCGTTGATAGCGCTCAAGGATCGGCCTTGTCACCTCCGCCGGCCGCGTCAGGCCTCGCTCGTCGCACCAGCTCACGAAGTACCGCAGATACAGTTCCCAATGCTTGAGCGTATGCCGCGACGTGTTGCGCTCCTCCAGCCACATCAGGAAGTCCATCATCTGCCGATACAAGCTCAGCGGATCGTGCGCCGGCCCGATCGGCGGATACGGCTCTCGCCTCCCAAGGTTCGGCATCGTTAGGACAGCTGGGCAACCGCGGCTAAAGAGAGGAGGCCGCCTTCGTGGTTAACCGCACTTCGCACTGGCCCGACCGGATCGGCCGCCTCGCCTTGTTCAGTAAGGCTTTTCGGCCTCTCAGCCGCATCCAACCTCCCACCGACCACGGCCCGACCAGACCCCGACCGATCATCGCTTAACCCCGACCGCGTGCCGTCGTCTGTAAGCGCAGTCGGGTCGATCAACCCGCACAGGTGCGGCTTACCATCGTCCTCGGCGCTGTACAGCAACTCGTATTCGAACACGCCGTTGCGTCCACGGTGCGCAATCACGTACTCAAGCTCGACCAGGCGCGACAGATGGATTTTCAGCTGCGTATCGCCCCAACGCGTCGCCGTGCGTACCTCGCGACGTGTAAAGCGCAACGCCTCGCGTGTCTCGTCTCGGGCCTCGCATTCCTGTTTGACCCAATCCACCAGCAACGTCAGCAACCGCCGCGTCTGCGGCGGCAGCTCATCGAGCGTGCGGCCCAGCACGTCATGCGCGATGCGGTTCGCCAGCGCAATGTCCTCGCACATCACCTCGATGTATTCGATGCTCTGGCCTCGATGCTCGACGCGCTTCACCTCGCGCTGATGCTGGTGCAACAGCGCAATCGAGCGGATCAGCGTCAGGTATTTCACATGGTCGCGCCGCGTTCTCGTCTTGTCATCGAGGAACGTCAGTCGATGCGCGTACGGATTGACCACGTGTATCGGCTTGAGCAACCTCTGTGCGTTGCGGTGCAACGTCGTGATCGCTTCGCGGTCCGCCTCGGCCAGCAGCCCCTCAAGCGTCTGCGCCGCTCGCTGGCGCGCATGGATCGCTCGCGTCTGCTCGCGCGTCTCGTTGATCGTCAGCACCAAGCACCGATTCAGCAGTTCCTCGTCGATGTCGATCGCCGTCGTCGTCAGCATCAGCATCACCGGGCCCTTAACGCGGTATTGCTTGGTCACCAAGTTTCCCGTCGTCTCGTCCTTGCCCGTCGAGGCGATCGTGAGTTCGCCGTCGCTTTGCAAGAGCTTCAAGGCGTATGCGGCCTGCCGCACGCCCTCTTCCTCTGCGATCGCCAGAATCTTGTGCTGCAAGTCCGTCTCGCCCAGGTAGAACAGGCTCTGCCCTGTCATCGCGCTGTACTGGATCCGCTCTTCGTCGGGCATCAGGTTCAGCACCGCATCCATCAGCGAGCTTTTACCGGCCGCGCTCGTCGACTGGATCAGGATCGCCAGCGGCGCATCGAGCTTGCGCGATACCGCCGCAAGATAGCCGGCCAGCAGATTCGTCGATTCGCCCACGATCCCGCAGCGCTCCATGTCCTCCACGATCCGCTCGACCAAGTTCGGCGCTTTCAGCAACTCCAGCGCCGCGCGCTGCTGCGCCTCGTCGATCGGCGGTGCCGCATCCTTCGGCGCCAGCGCTGCCGTGATCGCCTCGTCTTGCAACGTCTCGAGCTTGAGCAGTACTCGCCCAAGGTCACGCTTGACCGTATCGTCCTGCGTGCCGAGCTCAGCTGCAGCCATCTTGATGAACGCCGCGCGCTGCTTGGCGCTGTACACGTCCAACGTATCGACGTGATAGCCCGCCTCGCTTCTCACCTGCACGTTCACGCGCATCTGGTCCGGGCCGAGGTTCTTTTGCCAACCGCGCACACGCCAATGCCGATCGCCGAAGCTCAGCAGCAACTCGCCTGCGGCGCCCTCGGTTGCCGTCGGCTCGTCGATCGGCTGCGCCAGCGTCGTCGCCGGCACAGGCGACAGCGGCTCATCAGGCTCGGTTGTAGCGGCTAAAGAAGGAGCGCTCGGACTCGGTTCCGGCGTCGGCTCCACCTCGGGCGTGGCCGGCGCCGGCGATGCCGACAGGATCGGCTCGCTCGATACCACTTCTTCTTTAGCCGCAAACTCAGGCTCATGATGCACAGGCATCGCCACGCCGGGCCGCTTGCCCTTGCCCAGCCACTCGGATTGCTGCAGCAACACGCCCAGGCCTTTTTGCGCAGGCTGTACCTTGCGCGCGTACTCGTTCGCATCCATCCCCTTCGGGAACAGCACGCGGAAGCACTCGATGCCCGCCTCCAGCAACTGCAGCGCCAGCTTCTCAGCCGCAGCATTGCCGGCGTCGTCACGGTCATACGCGATCAGCACCCGACGCGTGCCGTGGCGCTTAAGCGCAGCCCAATGATCCTCGGTGAACCCATTGACCCCATACGCCGCGATCACGTTGCGATAGCCCACGCACCAGAACGTCATCGCGTCGATCAGCGCCTCGCACACGATGATTTCCTTGTGCGCCACCAGCGCCGATGCATTCCACACCCCGCGCAGCGGCGCGCCAAGGTACAAGTGCCTCACATCGTTGCGGCCCAGCTTCGCATCCGCCGTGCGCCGTCCGTACAGTTGCCACACTCGCCCGCGATCGTCCTCGTCCTCACCGAGGATCGGCACCACGATGCACCCGCCCAAGTGCTCGAAGCCCGTCGAGCGCGTCACCCCCACCCGCTGCAACTGCTCGCGCACCGCCTTGCCCGCAACGGTGTATTTTTTCGGGAGCTGGTAGGCCAGCGTCGAATTCGCATGCCCGAGCTTGAACCGATCGATCAGCTCTGGATGCATCAAGCCTCGCTCCGTCAAATACGCCTGCCCTTGCGGACTCTCCTTCAGCGTCGCGTGGTAGTAGCTCACCACCCGCGCAAGCAGCACCTGATCATCGGCCTCCGGCTCGACCACCGACGGCAACGGCTGCGCTTGCGTCTTCACCAAACCCACCCGCATCCCATCGAGCGGCGCATCTTGCTTGAGCAACTGCACCGCGTGCGGCAACGACACCCCTTGCGTTTTCATCACCCAATCGAGCACCGAGCCGGCCGCGCCACACCCGAAGCAGTGGTACAGGTTCTTCGATTCCGTCACCACCAGGCTTGGCGACACGTCGTCATGGAACGGGCAGCGCATCACCCAATCCTTGCCCCGGCGCATCAGGTCGTGCCCCTGGCCTTCGATCAGCCGCTTGAGCGACACCTCGCTCTTGAGCCGCTCCAGCTCTTCCTTCGCGATCGCCATCGGCATCGTTTTCCCGACCTCCGCTAAAAACCTGTCAAGAGGGTTAGAGTAAAAAAACTGCGTTGCAGAGTACTCTGTTTACGAGTATTGTCAAGCCTGCTTTCCGAAACCAGGGTTATCGTCATGGCTCTCATCACCTCGCTAATTACCGGCGTGAAGACCAAGGACGAGCAGCTTTTCAAGGAGATGGGCGCGCGCATCGCACAGGCGCGCAAGGCCCGCGGACTGACCCAAGTGCAGCTGGCCGAGCAGCTCGGCATTGCACAGCAGACCCTCGCGCATTACGAGGGCGGTCGGCTGCGTCTGCCCGTTCCCACGTTGCTCGCGCTCGCCACGGAGCTCAAGGTCAGCGTGACCGAGCTCATCGGCGAGTCGGCCGCTCTTCCGCACAAGCCCGGCCCGGTTTCTCGACTGCAACGTCAAGTCGAGCAGATCAGTCGCTTGCCTCGCTCCAAGCAGAAGCTCGCCTCCGACCTGCTCGATACCGTGCTCGCTCAGGGCTAATCGAGCGCATCTCTGTTAGCGCCGATGTAAAAATGACCCACCTCGCCGAAGTAAACCTGACCCACCTCGGGGATGCAAGATGGCGGTTTTTTGCCGCCGATGCTGAGTCAGGAGCAAGCAGTGGAAATCAAGGTGTTGGCAAGACGTGGGATGGGTGTGCGGGAGATAGCGAGGCAGCTGGGCATCTCGCGCAATACGGCGCGTCGCTATCTGCGCGACGAGCAGGCCGCGCACTACAATCAGCGCGAGCCGCGTGCGACGAAGCTCGAGCCGTTTAAGAGCTATGTACTCGAACGCGTGGCGGCGGCTCGTCCGCACTGGATTCCGGCGACGGTGCTGCTTCGGGAACTGCGCGACGTCGGGTACGAAGGCGGCATCAGTCAGTTGAAGGCGTTTCTAGCTCCGCACAAGCACGCTGCCGCCGAGCCAGTAGTTCGCTTCGAGACGGCGCCGGGCAAGCAGATGCAGGCTGACTTTACGGTCATTCGCCGGGGTCGCTCACCGCTGCTGGCGTTGGTGGCGACACTGGGTTACAGCCGTGCGAGCTTCGTGCGCTTCACCGCCGGCGAGGATGCGACGACGCTGTGCGAGTGCCTTCGCGAAGCGTTCTTCCACTTCGGTGGCACGCCGGAGCAAGTGTTGTTCGATAACGCGAAGTCGGTGATTGTCGAGCGCGATGCATTCGGCGAAGGGCAGCACCGATGGAATACGCAGTTGCTCGCACTGGCGGAAACGTACGGCTTCACGCCGAAGGTATGCCGTCCCTATCGAGCCAAGACCAAGGGCAAGGTCGAACGTTTTAACCGCTATTTGAAGGAGAGTTTCGTCGTGCCGCTCGCTGCCACCCTCAAGCAATCGGGGCTGACGTTGGACGTCGACGCCGCGAACGCACATGTCGGGCGGTGGCTCACAGAAGTCGCCAACGTGCGCGTGCATGCGACGACACGCGAGCGACCGGCAGCCAGGCTCAGGCTCGAACACGCAGCGTTGTTGCCGCTGCCAGCAACAAACATGGCACCCTTGCCGGCGGCGCCTCGGCCACGCCGTGTGTTGCCGCGCGAGAGCCTGCAACATCCGCTGGCGGTGTACGACGCGCTGCTGGAGGTGGTCGCATGAATTTGCAGCATGAACGCATAGCTGGTCTATGCACGCAGCTCAAGCTCGACTGTATGGCCCGCGATTGGGGCTCGCTCGCACAGCACGCGGCAACGCGCGATGCAAGCTTGGCCGACTTCCTGGAGCAACTGCTGCAGGCGGAATTCGATGCGCGCGAAGAACGTAAGCGGCAGACGCTCACGAAGCTCGCGTCGTTGCCGAGCATCAAGACATTGGAGCAATACGACTTCGCCTTCGCCAGCGGCGCACCGCGAGCGCAGATTCAAGAGTTAGCCAGCTTGGCGTTCATCGAGCGCGCCGAGAACGTGGTGCTGCTCGGGCCCAGCGGCGTTGGCAAGACGCATGTTGCAAGTGCGCTTGCCTATCGCGCGACGCAGGCGGGCATCAAGACGCGGTTCATCACGGCCGCCGACCTGATGATGCAACTGGCGACGGCGCGGCAGCAGAATCGACTGAAGGAGTTCTTCAATCGAGCGGTTGTCGGGCCGAGACTGCTCGTGATTGACGAAATCGGCTATTTGCCGTTCGGGCGCGAGGAAGCGGACTTGTTCTTCAACGTCGTTGCCAAGCGCTACGAGCGCGGCGCCATCGTGTTGACGAGCAACTTGCCATTTACGCAATGGGCCTCGGCGTTCGCCGACGACCAGACGCTGACGGCAGCGATGCTCGACAGGCTGTTGCATCACGCGCACATCGTGCAAATCAGCGGCGAGAGCTACCGCTTGAAAGACAAGCGCAAAGCTGGGCAAACGAGCACGCGGGCGGGCGCGAAGGCCGCCGCGTGATAAGGGCCCGGGTGGGTCAGTTTTACTTCGGCGATTCGCCGGAAAGTGGGTCAGATTTAAATCGGCGTTGACACATCTCGATTTAGCTGCCCCATGCACCCCCACCGCAACGCTGGGGTTGGGGCCGCTTTTCCTCTTCTCTTAAACCCTCCCCTCTCCCGCCCGGTTTGACGGCGGCCGCAGGCCGACGGCAAACCGGGCGGAACCGGGCCTCGGCATACCTCAGCCCGGTTCTCCTGCCGCTTACGGCTTGTACCGCTCAGGGAAGTTCAGCCGCATGAAGTAGCCCCAGGCGTACTGCCGCAACTGCTCCATCACGCTATGCCCCGCTTCCGGGCGCTGCCCCTCGCCGGCAATCATCACGTCCCACATGAAGCACTTGAGCACCACCTCCGGCCGCGTGCCCGCCCTCTCGCACATCTCGTTGAACACCTTGTCCACCTTCAGCGTGATTTCCATCTCGCAACTCCGGTTCGCCCGGCGCGACACTCGCGCTGTTGGCCTCACCCAGCCAACGCCGCGCGCAGGCGCGTCAAGGGCGGGCGCAGCCCGGCGAAGCGAACCCTTGATGCAACGAGCACGGCGTTACACTCGGCAGGCCAGCAGCGTGAGTCCCTCCCACCTACGCAGAACGTCCGGCATCAACCCCGTCAAGGCCGCGCGCCAGCGCGCCCGCAGGGCTTGGCCTTGACGGCGATCGGTTTGCCACGCTCGGGCTCTGCGGTGCAAGACGACTCGGCGGCTTGCACCGCACGCCAAACCGCGCTTTTTCGTTCAGGGGGTGTTTTCCGCCGAAGGCGGCTAGGTAGGGAGCCCCTTGGGGGCGGACGGGAGGCAGGCTGCGAGCACGCAGCGTAGGCCGCCAAGCGGCCGTAGCCCGCGCGCAGCAGACAGCCGGGAGGGCGGGGCTCATCATCCTTGCGCGCCAGCGCCTAGTTAAGATTACTTCGTACTCCTAACCTTGGCCGCATAGCGGCCCCTAGCATCGTCTGTGCGCAGCACTTGCATCAGGGCCGGGGGCGCAAGACATAACGCTGCGTTATCACTGGCCGGGCACCGGCCAGTGATAATGGCCGTGTTATGTTCAATCGGCTGATGGATGACGGCGGCCCGCCCCAGGCGGGACGGCGGCAGCCGGCAGACGATTTACCCCCGGCCCTTCGTTACCCTCGGCCCACCGGGCCGCACGAACTATCTTCGTCACATTCTCGGGCCCACTGGCCCGCTTGAACCCCTTCGTGTCCAATCCTGGCCCCAGGCCAGGATTTCCGGGCCGCTCCGGCACGGCACTTCTTCTCTTCGTCTCGCTATCGGGCCGCATGGCCCGCACTGCATTACCCAGCGTCCTAGGCCGATTGGCTAATGGTTAGGACTACTGATTTTTAATACAATCAAAGACTTAACATCGCAGCTAACAGGAGAACGGCTACCCCTTCCAGCGCCGTAAACGCAGCGCGGGCCGCGAGTGCTACCAACACTCACGGCCCGCTGACCACCATCAACTCGCACTAGGAGTCGATATGGCTGACGCCAATCTTAAAGCATTTGACGACGCTCACCCCTCGCGCAGCGTCACGATTCAGCAATCGCCCCGCTGGCGCCCCTACTCGCCTCGCCGACGGCCCGCACCGCCTCTCGTCCCTTGGTTCAAGCTCTCCGGCCGTTGGATCGAAGAAGCTGGCTTCATGCCTTATCAACGGCTTAAGATCGAAGTCCAACAACAGCGGCTTGTGATCACGCCCGCATAAGCGCCCTTCTTATTCATGGAATCCGCCCAAGGGCGGGTTCCTACCTCACCCCGACAGCCTCAGCAGACGCCTATCGTCTCGCAGTGCCTCGTATTTGCGACGTAACAATGTAAGCCGCCCCGAGTTCGTCCTGTAATTGGTGTGCCAACGTCATCCCCTCATTTCTGAATTCATTGGCCGCCGTTTCGCTTGCGAACCCGGAGTTTGCCGGATCATCCATATCAAGCGTTGCATCAAACTTGGCAGCCCACATCATCAGCCGCTCTTTCAGCAAGGACGATATCGGTAACTCACCTGGATCGATGTTCCCCACCTCCCCCGGAGAAGCCTCCCAAAGAGGGTAACACTGGTAGTCTGCCATCAACTTGATCATTCTCATTTTCCTCTCCCCGCAGGATTCGCCCCGACTATAAAGCCGTTGCTGCCAACTGTAACTGCAATACGCTGGGGTTGACCGTTAATCGTCACCTGATAGATTGGCCGCCCAGTACCGCTCCCTTGATAGCCGACGATATTGCCTTCGGTAACCGCTTGCATCACGACGCTCGATATATCACGCTGTGCTACCCCTATATTCGCAAAGTCATCGGCGTGTTCGTCAATGATATGTTGCAGCCCCGCAGTCGCATTGCCAGTTTCCATAAACACGATCTGGCCGCTAGGCGTCCTACCCGTGGAGATAACATTCTGTGAGGTAAATTTCACGCCGTTCGCAGCAAGTGCATCCAGGTCCGCTTGACTGACCGCACTGCTTGTAGCGCCACCAAGCGACGTTGCCGTGCGACTGCCACTTGTCGTCGGCAACACCTCACTCTGAGACGCCCCGCCCGGCAACGGACCCTCTCCGCCTCCACTGAAGGCCATCGAAGCGATCGCAGCCGACACAAGCGATCCCGCATCGTTCGGCGTCAATACTCCCGCTTGAACTCCGGACTGAAACGCCGATACCGATGCACTAATGAGGTACCCGCGTTCGGTCGCCGTCAGGTTCGGATCGTTTTGCGCCAACCTCAGTTCCGCCAAGGTAGTCACGGCGTCTGACCGCGTGATCGTGGCTCCCGGCATTTCGAAGCCATACGCGTGGTTTAGGAGCTGCTTCTCTTTCGCGCTCAGCGTATTGTTCAGCACCTCGTTTTCAGCCGACGTCGCTCCGGCCTGCGCATTCTGTCCCGCGAGCCCTGCTGCTAACCCACCACTCAGCGTCGCGATCCCCGCCGTAATCGCATTAAACGCCGTGTTGTTATAGCTCGTCGTCTGCGTGAGCGTTCCGTTGCCGTTGTCCGTCGTGGTGACGGTCTCCGAACCGTTGTACAGACCGTCGCGAATCAGCGGCGCGACCAGCGCACTAGCCGCCCCGCCAATGGCCCCACCGCCGCACCCGGTGCCTTCCGCTGCACTGGCGGCACAGCCCAATACGCCATGCGCAGTAACATACGTGACTTCGCGCATCGCCGCGTTGAGGGACGTGTTGTCCGCGTGCCAAGCCCCGATAGCACCCGCCCCAACGGCAGCAAGATTGCTCAGCACCCCGTCCTCAAACTGTTGTCCGAAGCTTCCCCCGTAGACTGCCGTATTGACCGCTGACGAGACCAGCCCCTGCCCAATGACCTCCTCCGCGCCCTTCGCCACTTCTGCGGTCGTCGCAATGCCACTCTCCATGTCGCCACCAACTTGCGACAACGACACGCTGTTCAGCTGTAAACCACTGTCCAAACCTTCGGTGGCCAGCGCGACTGCCCCGGCCTCTAAGACCTGGCCAAAACTAAAACCCTGCCCGCTACCCAACTGGCCCAGGGTTGATGCGAGCATCGCTCCGAGGATAGGCATGCCCAAAGCCGTAAGCGCCACCGCCGCAACCATCGACACAATCTGCTGCATCCCGAACCCGCCGGCCGCCACAAAGTGCGTGTGCAAATCGTCGCTCACCGATGTCTGCGAGAAATTGCTACCCAGATCCTGCAGCACCTGCCCCAGCAACTGTTGCGTCGCCGCGTTGTTCACCGACCCGTCCGGGTTCACCTCCTGCAACAACCCGCCGATCTGATTGAGCTGCGACACGTTCAGCGTCATCTGCCCCGCCGCCGCACTCATGAACCCGCCAGGCTGCACCGTCGTACCCGTCGTCTCCACATAGCCCGATTCGGGATCGTTGCCCGCGTTGTGCCAAATCTCCCCGACATCCACCTGGTTCTGCTGATTCGTCAGCGTCCCCGTGTTCACCGTCAACGAGCCGCCCGATGCAATCGTCCCCGTGTTCAGGATGCTGCCGCCGCTGGCCTTGTCGCCAAAGTTCAGCTTGATGCTGTCGCTCGCAACGATGTTCCCGTCCGCCGAAAGCGACGACGTATTGGCCGGCAAATACACCTGCGGCATCAACGCCGTGATCGTCGGGCAACTGAGCGAGCCCGTCGCCTTGCACCCCGGCTCCGGCACCGTCTGCTCCACGTACCACAGCATCGGCTGCGTCAACTCGCCAATCTGCTGCTGCGTCAACGCTTGCCCCAGTTGGAGGTTGTTCGCCTTCGCGTACTCCGTCGCGTTGGCGTACAACACCACCTTCTCCTGGTCCGTCACCGACAACTGCAGTTGGCTGTCGCTCGACAAGCCATTGACGAACGTCGCCTGTCCCGTCTGTTTCAACGCCGCCGCCTGCAGCGCCGCATCTTCCGCCTGCGGGTTGTAGTAGAACAGCGACGTGCTCGGTTGAAGGTTCGACGGCAGGTTCGAGAGCAGCAGTTGCGGCGACACCGGATCGAGCGTCGTGCCCGTGCCGCCCAACACGTAGTTCACGCTCGGCAACGCGCTGTTGCTCGAGGGCGTGGCCCCTTGCGATCCAGCCGCGCCGCCCAGCGAGGTCGGAATCGACAAATCCACCGATGCACCCGGATGCGCATTCAACGGCACATTCGCCACCACTTGCGAGCTCACAGGCGGGGCCAACTCAGGACCCAGCGTCTGCTTCATCTGCGTGAGCGTGTAACCGCCCAACGTCGCCGGAATCGACAGGTTCAACCCGCCCGCGGCCGGCGCAAGACTGATCACCTGCGGCGCATTGCCCACCGTCGGCGTGTACGTGTTCGACTTCGTGATGCCGTTGGCCAGGTTCGTGCCCGTGAGCGTGACCGATTGGCCGATCACGTTGCCCACGTTGATGATCTTGCCGCCCGAGGTCACCGTCAGGTTCGGCGCCTCGATCGTCGCCGCTATGTTGCCCACCGGCGTCGGCGGATCGATCGCGCCGCCAACGTTCGTGTAGGCGCTGCCGTAAAGCGCCGTGCATTCGGCCGCGCTGCCGCACCCCCACTGCTCGTGGCGCTTGTCCGAGCTGAACATGCCCGTCTCTTGCACCCAGTGCGAGTGCCAGTACGCGTTCAACGTCTGCTCCTGGTTCACCACAGGACCGGCTACGTTGACCGTCGCTTTTACGCCCGCGGTGATCAGGCTGCCCACGTTCGTCAACGTGCCTGCCTGCATGTTCAGGTCGTGGCCCGCGCTGATGATCGAGGAGTCGCCCGATTGTTGGTCGACGTAGGCCTCGCAGTAACTTTCCTTGTAGCCGCCAGCGGTCATACACCCCGAGTACTGCTCGGCCGAGCCGTAGTTCTGGTGCACCGGCACCGGCGGGGGCAACGTGTTCGTGATCGCGCCCGAGACGTTCAGCGTGATGTCGTTGCCGGCGAGAATGTTGCCCGACGTGTTCGTCAGCGTTTGCGCAGCGGTCGTCCCGCCCGCGCTTGTGCTCACGCCCGTGACCACGATGTTGTGACCGGCAATCAGATTGCCGTACGTGTTATCAATCGTACCGGCCGAAATCGTGAGGTCATTGCCGGCGATGATGGATGCGTTGTCCTGCGTGTAGACGAACGTTGACGTATTCGGGTTCTCGCCTCTCACGTGGCCATCGTTCTCGCACGCGACATTGCTCGTCCCGGATGCGCAACCCGCTTGGCTTGAGAAGCTCTGTGTGTGACCGCCCTGATCGACCACGTGCGCGCCGCTCAGATTGACGTTGTTTTGCGCGTAGAGCGTGCCCTCGTTCACCAGCGAGCTTGCGCCGCCCTGCACGTCTAAGTCGTGGCCAGCGGCGATGAGCCCCGTAGCGGTGGACCAGGTCACAGTGGACACGGCTGTCGGAGCAGCGCCGGCCGACAACGTGAAAAGTGTGGGTGGCATGGGCGTGCAACCGTAGTCCCACTGGCTGCAGGTCGTCGCGCTCGCGTAAACGCCAACCATTCCAAGTGACTTGACTGAGTTGACGAACGCCGCAAACTGACCGGGATCGACCCAGTCCACAGTATGCACGGTCGTCGTCGGAGACACCGCGCCGTTGCTCAGCGACTGGATACGCAACGCGATATCACCCGCCGCACCGATCTGGCCGCCACGATTCGACAGAGAATTCGCGACGAGGGAGATCGCGTTACCGGCCGAAATTACGCCTGATACTCCTGGCTGTTGACTGGTCGTTGTTTCATAAACCGTGGGGAGCGTAAGGGTGACGACCCCGGAGTTCCGTTGCGCAACAGGAGTCGAAACGGCAGACCAAACTGTGCCGTAATGATCGTTCCCCCAGTTATCCGTACCCAGGTATTGGCCAAAAGCCCCGAATGTCACGGTTCCAGATCCCGAGATCGGGGTTGCGGAGGGCAGCGTGCAGTCGACACGGCAAGGCGACGTACCGCCTGCCGTCTGCACGTTTTGAAGCGCCCCCCATGCACCTGTCGGCGACAGCAGATTTCCGAGCGTCGCCGTGGCATGCGCAACACCCACCCCGTAGTCGCACTCGCCGCAGCCGCCATAGGAGAAGGCCCAAGTCTGCGTCCCAACAACCCCAGACCACAGCAAGGCGGAGTCATTCACGACTTGCGTAACGGTGGACGCCCCTGAGGGCAGGGTCTGGTCATTGACGATAGAGGCCGCATTAATGTTGACGTTGCTCGCCGCCACGATCTTCCCGCCGGTGTTATTCACATCCCCGGAGAAGTTGAGCGTGACGTTCCCCTGCGCCTGCGTTGTCGCGCTGGCGTTATAAAACGACGTGCCCGAGGCATTGATGTTTCCCTGCGCTTCGAGCGTGCCGAGGTTATCCACGACCCCACTCAGATTCAAATCCCCGTTCGCATGAACGAGCGCGCTGTGCCCATTCTCCAGGGCGCCGTTCAAAGCGACGGTCGAACCACCGACGATTTGTCCGTAGTTCAGAATCAGCCCATTCGAAGCCAGCGAAAATGCACCCGAACTCTGAATCGCGCCGGTAATCGTTGCGCCATTAAGCGCAGTGATCGAAGCCCCTCCGGCATTGACGTTCCACGTCCCCCCGACCGACAGCGAGTTCACCGTCATCGACAACTGCCCACCCGCATAAATCCCGCCACTCACCGCCGCCGACGGATCCCACGCCATATTCGCGAGCGAGAACGCGGCATCTTTCGCCGCACTCATCTGGCCGCTGGTGTTGTCGAAGGCGCCTGCCCCTCCGGTAACAGTCAACGACAAATTGCCCGTGGTCGCGCCGGTCTGGAACGGGTTGCCTGCAATCACCAGGCCATTCGCGTTGCCGATTGTGGCCGCTCCGATCGCGACGGCATTCGAGCCAAGAATCGTCCCGCCGCCGTTGGCGAGGTTCCCGCCGACATTGATCGTCGTAGTCTGCCCGTTGATCGTCCCGGCGTTCGTCATGTTCGACGTCGCAGTCAACGCGGTCGTGCTCGTCGAAGCGAGCGCTGCGCCCGATCCGTTTGTGATCGTTCCTCCATTGACCGTCAATGCACCGCCGGCCAATACCTGATTGTTCGCCGAGTTCGTGAATGCGCCGCTGCCCGCATTGAACGTCGCCGCACCCGAAACCAGCGTCTGCCCCGATGTCGCGATCGCTTGCGTAGCCGTTTCAGTCAGCGAACCGCCTACGATCATCGAACCGCTCTTCACCGTCGCGCCGCTCAACGAGGCATCGTGCGTCACGTAGATCTGCGCAGCACTCGTATCGACGGTGCCCTGCGCGGACGCCGTGAACCCTTGCGAAGCGGTGGTCGTGCCCGACACCGTCACGTTCGCGCCCGTCAGCGAGACGTTACCCGCCAACACGTTCGTGCCGCCAAGCGTCAAGCCCCGCCCCGCCGACAGCGTCGCCGCGCCGTTGCCTTGCAGATTGGCCGCAACCAGGCTGCCGTTTGTCGCGCTCAGCGTAAGCGGCCCACCAGCCGATATTCCCGAAATCGCGGTCAGGTTCTGCGAAGCCGTCGCGTTCAGCACCCTCAACGCCTTGCCCCAGCGAGAACGCGCCGCCTGCCGTAGCGTTGATCGCTTGACCGAACGCAAGCCCGCCCGCGCCTGTCATGTCTCCATCGGCTTGGAACGTGCCCGTTCCGTCGCCCCAAAGCGTGCCCCC
The DNA here is from genome assembly GCF_002879855.1 of Trinickia soli. GTDB lineage: Bacteria > Pseudomonadota > Gammaproteobacteria > Burkholderiales > Burkholderiaceae > Trinickia > Trinickia soli. The sequence continues at coordinate 107,018 of NZ_PNYB01000005.1, forward strand.
GATCGACATTGCGCCGCCCGACGTCAGCCGCGTGTTTCCGTTGATCTGCGCCGCCCCAATCGACAATGCGCCCGCGGCAGTAGCCGTAAAGTTCGCCACGGCCGATACGGCGCCGTTCAATGCCATTGCGCCGTTCGTTGCCGCGAGGACGATGTCACCATTCGCGCCGAGCGCCCCGCCCATCGTCAAATCTCGGCCCGCAGTGGCGTTGAATGCGCCGCCCGCGGTGGCCGCGCCGGCAACCGTCAGATTGCGAGCCGCAGACAACGTCGCCGCACCGCCAGCCTGCAGCGGTCCTGCAACGCTCAGATCGCCAGCACCGTTATGTCCAAGCGCCTGCAACGAAAGCGTCGCGGCTGCTTGCACGCCGCCGAACGATGCGTCGTTCGCCGCCGTCGCGTTCACGGCCGCTCCCGCTGTCAGCGCTCCCGTCACGCCGATCGAGCCGCCCGCTTGCAAGGTCGCCGCGCCGTTGCCCAATGCGATCGAAGTCGCATGCAAATCGCCGCCCGCTTTGAGTGTCCCCGCCGTGGCGTCGGATGCTTGACCGGTCACTGCGCCAAGCGTCATCGCGCCACCGGATGTCAGATTGACGTCCCCGTTTGCGGTCGTCGCGCCACTGATTGCGAGCGATTGCGCCGACGATGCAGTCAACGCACCCTGCGTCGCAACGCCGTTCGCAGCCAACGAACCACTTCCCGCGGTCATCGATACGTTGCCGACGGAGTTCAACCCGCCCGTTTGCGTCAGGTTGCGCCCGGCAGTCAACGTTGTCGTCGCACCGCCGTTCGTCGTGCCGGCGACGGCGATGTCGCGAGCAGCCGATACCTGCAACGCACCGAGAGCCGCGACGTTGCCCGCGAACGTTGCATCTCCTCCGCCCGCATGACCTGAAGCCGTGACAGTCAGTGCCTCGCCCGCTTGAACGGTAGCCAAGGCCACGTTGTTCCCGGCCGCCACATCGATCGTTTGCGCGGCAAGCGCGCCGGTCAACGCTGTGTCGTGTCCGGCATTGATCGTCACCGCATTCCCGAACGACAGGGCGCCCGCGCCGGTGACATCGGTGCCGGCCGCCAATGAGCCGTTACCTTGCCCCGTCATCGGACCGGAGATCGTCAATGCACCGCCAGCGGTTGCGTTGATATTGCCCGCCACCGTAAGCACTGCGCCGAACGTCACATTTGCGCCTGCCGAGGCGTTCAGCGCGCCCCCGACCGTCGATGCGGTCGTTGTCGTTAAGTTACCGGCCAACGCAGAAAGCGACACATCACTCGACGCCGTCAGCGCCGAGGCCAGCATCACATTCCGACCAGCCGTCACCGAACACGATGCACCGCAGGCCAACGCACCATAGACGGTGGCATCACGTGCAGCTTGAACCGTGAACGCACCCGGTGAAGCAATCGCTCCGTTGAGCGTCACATCACCCGGGCCGCCCACAGCTGCTGTTGGGCTGCCCTTGGCGGTCAGCGCGATCGTCGTCGCCGATGTCAACGCGCCGAGCGCCATACTGCCTGCCGCCGTGGCTTGAATCGCATTCGCCTGTAGCGCACCCGCCAGATCGACATCCGCGCCTGAAAGAAGCGTCGCCGATCCACTGAACGCAGCAACGCTCGTTCCGTTCGCCGCATCGAAAATAGTTGTTCCCGCACCCAACGATCCGTTCTTTCCGACAAGCGTGCGCCCCAGCGTCAGGTTGTCGCCTGCCTGCAGCTTGACGTCGCCGGTTGCGCTCGTCGATGCGCCCAACGTCAGGTCTTGCGCCGTCGCAATCGTCAGATCGCCGCCGCTCTCGATGCCGCCTGTCGCGCTCAACGCGCCTTGCTGCGCGTTGATGGTCAGATCGCCGCCCGCGTTGATTACGCCGGGCACCGCGACGCTTCGCTGCGCCGTGAGCGTCGCCGTCGCGCCACTGCTCAGCGTGCCTTGAATCACGATGTCCTGCGCCGCCTGCGCAGTCATTGCGCCTGCTGCACCGACTGCACCATTCACGGTAATCGTGCCGCCGCCTGCCGCACCGTTCGCCCGCAGCGCCATCGCCCCGGTCGACGCAACGTTGTTCAGCGCGAGATCGTTCGCGGCCGTCATCGTCAGACCGGCGCTCTGCGCTGGCCCCGAGAGCTGAATATCATGGCCCGCGGTAAACGTGGCGCTCTGGGCGAACCCGGTGCTGCCGCTGCCATTCAGATCGTGTCCTGCCGTGAGCTGCCCCGTGCCTTGTCCGTTGAACGTACCGGCAAGCGTCAGGTCATTCCCTGCTGCCAACGAAGTCGCATTCGCCACCGCGGTCTGACCGCCAAGCGTCAAGCCCGTGCCGGCCGATACGGTCAGATCATGTTCCGCATTGAGGGTGCCGCTCGACGTGAAGCTGCCCGACGACGCCGTGAGTGCCAGGTCGTTCGTCGCCTGTATGCCGCCCGTCAACGAGAGGTTGCGCGCTGCCGTGAACGTCGCCGTATCACCGCCGACAAACGCGCCGGTCACTGCAATATCCTTCGCCGCCGTGAAGGTGGCCGCCGCAGTCGCGGCAATCTGGCCGTTCAACGTGATCGTCCCACCGCCAGCGGCGCCTTTGGCCGTCAAATCGAGCGTCGATGTCGATTGCGCATTGGTCACCGTCAAGTCGTTGCCAGCTGTAAGCGTGACGCCCTGGCCCTGAACGTTGCCACCAAGGTCGATGTCGTGGCCCGCATCAAGCGCAGCACTTTGCACGAACACAGCGCTGCCCGCGCCGTTCAGGTCATGCCCTGCGTTCAACTGCCCGGCGCCCTGCCCGGTTACCGATCCTGCGAGCGTGAGATCGTTGCCGGCCGTCACCGCGGTCGCGCCCACCGCCGATACCTGTCCGCCAAGCGAGACGTTCGTGTCGGCTTGCACCGACAAATCGCCGTTCGCCGACAAGGCACCGCTCGTCGTCACATTGCCGGCCGTCGCGGTCAGCGAAACGTTTTTCGCCGCCTGTATCTGACCCGTGACGTTGACGTCACGCGCCCCTGTCAACGCGATGGCGTCGTTGCTCGTAAGCGTGCCATGCACGACGACGTCCTGCGCCGCGCTCGCGCTCACCACACCGTCGGCGTTCGCCTTGCCGTTGATCGTGATCGTTCCTGCGCCCGACAGACCGTTGGCCTTCAACGTCATCGCGCCCGTCGACGATGCATCGGTAAGCGAAAGGCTATTGCCGGCCGTCAGCGCAACGCTCGCGCCCTGCACCGCACCCGATAGTGCAATGTCGTGGCCAGCCGCAAACGTCGCGCTTTGCGCGAACGCTCCCCCCGCTCCCGTCAAATCATGGCCCGCGCTGAGTTGCCCCGCGCCTTGGCCGCTCAACGCACCCGACACCGTCAAGTCGTTGCCGGCAGCAAGCGTCGTCGCCTGGCCGACATGGGTGGGGCCGCCCAACGTCAGGTTGCCGCCGGCAGTTGCATTGAAATTGCCGCCGACATCGAGCGGACCGCTTGCCGTCACGTCTGCGCCGGCCGCTGCAAGCACCAGGTCCGCGGTGGCATTGATTGCCCCCGTTACGCCGATGTTGCGCGCGCCGGCGATCGTGACCGCGCCGCCGCCCGTCAGCGTGCCCGAAACGTTCGCGTCGCGAGCCGCATTGAGTACCGTTGCGCCCACGACCGTCGACGTCCCGTTCAGCGTAATGTCGCCAGCGCCAGCGAAGCCGAGCGCCGCAATTGCAAGCGTCGACCCCGATTCGACGTTCGCCAGCGTTGCCGAATTGCCGGCCTGGACTTGCATCTGCCCAGCTTCCAGCACGCCGCTCAAATTCACGTCCCGACCGGCAACCAGCGTAGCTGCATGCTCGAATGCAACCGCGCCGGAGCCGGTCATGTCCACGCCGGCCGCAATCGTTCCGTCGTTCGCGACAAATGCGCCTGCGAGCGTGACGTTTTTCCCCGCGGTAAGCGTGGCCGTGCCCATGGCGCTCGTCTGGGCCGAACCGAGCGCAAGCGTTTGTCCCGCAGCGAGCGCAAGGTTGCCGTTCGTCGAAAGACCCGCGCTCGTCGAAAGCGTGCCCGTACGCGCTTGCAGCGAGGCATCCCCGACGGCGTTCACCGCGCCGTTCGCATTCACGTTACGCTGCGCCACCGCATCGAGCGTGCTGTTGCCAGCGAAGCTGCCCGATATGGTCAGGTCGCGCGCAGCGGAGAATGTCGCAGCGCCGAACGATGAAACGGCGCCCGCAAGCGTTACGTCACCCGCGCCGAGCAATCCGTTAGCGGAGACACTCAATGCGGCATTCGCTTGCACATTGCCGAGCGTGGCGGAATTGCCAGCCGTAATTGCAACGTTCGCGCCTTGCAGCGAACCCACGATGTTGGTGTCTGTCGCCGAAGCCAAAGCCACATCGCCGACGAAGTTGGCGCTGCCCGTCACGTCGAATTCGCCACCGGCCGATAGCGCGCCCTTACCCTTACCGCCAAGCGAACCCGTCAAGGCGATATCGCCGAGCGCAGCGAGCGTCGTGTCGCCGACCGCCGATGTCGTACCGCCAAGCGCCATGCTGCCCGCCGCGATAGTCAACGCCGCGCTCGCAGCCAACGTCCCTGTCGAAACGTAAGCGCCGCCTGCCTGGATTGTCAGCGCTTGGGAGGTACCTGCGCTCTGCAGCGAGCCCGCGATGGTGACGTTGTGCTGCGCGGTCAGTCGCAGGGCATCCGCGGCAGCGAACGCACCATTGACGGCGATGTCATGCGCTGCGGTCAACGTGGTTCCGCCGATCGACGAGCCATGGCCCGCCATCGTGATATCGCCACCACCCGCCACACCATTCGCCCTCACCGAAAGCGCGCCCGCGGCCTGCAAGTCGTTGATCGTCGCAGAGTTGCCGGCAGTCACCGCAACGTTCGCTCCAAGCAGTGCGCCTTTGATGTTCGTATCACCGCCCGATGTCACCGCTGCGTCTTTGGCGAAGCCCGCGCTGCCCGCGACGTCGATCTCGCCACCGGCCTTCAAAACGCCGCTTCCCTGACCCACGATCGTGCCGTTCAACGTAAGATCGCTGCCTGCGCTCAGCGCCGTATCGCCTTTGACAGACGCCGCGCCGCCGATCGTCAGCGCATTGCCAGCGCTCGCCGCCAGGGTTGTGTCCGATTGCACGCTGCCCGTCACACTGATGTCGTGCATCGCCGAGACGGAGACCGATGCCGCGGCGAGCGTGCCCGCGACCGTCGCGTCCTGCCCGGCAGACATCGTAGCGCCGCCCAGCGCGCTCACCTGCTGTGGCCCGACCGCAAGCGAGCCGCCTGCCTTCAGCGCGAGGTTGCCGTTGGTCGAGAGCGTCGCGGCAGTCGAAAGGTTTCCCGCACCCGCAGTAAGCGATACGTCGCCGACCGATGCGACCGCGCCATTCACGCTCACGTTGCGGCCTGCGTTACCCGTCACCGTATTGCCACTCGTGAAGCTGCCGTTGACGGCGATATCTCTGGCAGCCGTCATGTTGACGGCGTTCGTCGCGCTCGTCTTGCCAATCAGCGCAAGGTCACCGCCACCCGCGTTGCCGTTCGCGCTTACGGAGAGTGTCCCGGGCGTCTGAATGTCGCCAAGGCTCGCGGAATTGCCTGCCGTCACTTGCAGAGCCGCACCGTACAAGCTGCCGGTCAGCGAAACGTCATGGCCTGTCGTGAGTGAGGCCTGATTCGCAAACGCGATCGAGCCGCCGCCGGTCAAGTCGGAGCCGGCCGTGATCGTTCCACTCGATTGGCCAACAATCGAACCGGCCACCGTCAGTGCATCGGCCGACGACAACGTCATCGCGCCATTGGCTTGAACGGTGCCATTGACGAGCAGGTTTCGCTGCGCGTCGATCCTCGCAGTCGTCGACGAGGACAATATCCCGTCTACCTTTACGTCGAGCCCCGTCGTGACCGTCACGGCCTGCTGCGCGATCACTTGCGCCGCGCTCGCGACATTCACGCTTGCGCCGGCAGTCAGCGTCAACGCGGCCGCAGCGTTCGCATTGCCGTTGAATGTGATATCGCGTGCGGCTTGCACGGAGAATGCGTCACCGGCGACGATCGGTCCGTTCAACACGATGTCCGTTGCGTTCCCACCCTGAGTCACGACAGACAGCGCGCCGCCAGTCTGCACGTTACCTAGCGTCATTGCACCACCGGCAGCGAGCGCCATCTTGCCGTCGGTCGAAACGTTCCCGGTGGTCGTCAGGTTTCCGGAGCTCGCCGTTAGCGAGACGGCCCCTACCGATCCCACGGTATTGCCGACGCTGACATTGCGTCCAGCCGTACCAGTCAGCGTGTCGCCGCCGGCATAGACGCCATCTATCGAAAGGTCCCGTGCGGCAGCGAGCGTCACGGCATTCGCTGCTGTGGTCTTGCCGTTAAGCGCGATATCGCCGCCGGATGCCGCACCGTTCGCGGCGACAGCCAGCGTTCCGGGCGTTTGCACATCGCCGAGTGCCGCGGAATTGCCGGCGGTCAACTGCACGGACCCGCCGTACAACGTGCCCGTCAGCGATACGTCATGCCCCGTCGTCAGCGTCGCCTGGCCCGTGAATGCAATCGAGCCAGCACCCGTCAAGTCCGTACCCGCCGTGACGGTTCCATTCGATTGCCCGGCGATCGACCCGGCTACCGTCAAGGCACCGGCCGACGACAAAACCATCGGCCCCTGCGCTTGCAGCGTTCCGTTGACGGTCAGATGGCGTTGCGCATTCACGCTGGCATTCGTCGACGAAGACAATACGCCGTCGACTTGCACGTCGAGCCCCGCACTCACCGTCGCGGCTTGCTGCGCAATCACCTGCGCCGTACGTACGATGTCGACGCTGCCGCCTGAAGCAAGCGTCAGCGTCGTGCCAGCGTTGGCATTTCCGTTGAACGTCAAGTCGCGCGCCGCCTGCGCAGAGAACGCGCCGCCCGCCGCGATCGGTCCGTTGACCACAATGTCGGTGGCGTTGGCGCCTTGTGTAGTGATCGACAGCGCGCCGCCGGTTTGCACATTGCCGAGCGTCATTGCGCTACCGGCATCGAGCGTCATCCTGCCGTTCGTCGTCACGCTTCCCGTGGCCGTCAGATTGCCCGCGGTCGCTGTCAACGCGATATCGCCAACCGCTCCGACCGCGTTGTTCACGTTGACATCGCGCCCGGCCGTGCCCGTGAGCGTATTACCGCCTGTGAAACTCGCGTTTATAGCGACGTCTCGCGCGGCAGTAAGATTGGCCGCACCTGTTGAAGACGTCTTGCCATTGAGCGCAATGTCCCCACCGCCGGCAGTACCGTTCGCGGTAATGGCAAGCGCCCCCGGCGTCTGCACATCGCCGACGCTCGCCGAATTGCCCGCGGTCAATTGCAGCGCCCCGCCGTACAAACTTCCCGTCAGCGCTACATCGTGCCCTGCCGTCAGCGCTGTTTGACCCGCAAACGCAATCGCGCCACTGCCGCTTAGATCGGTCCCGGCCGTGACCGTCCCGCTCGATTGGCCGACGACCGATCCGCCCACGGTCAATGCATCGCCCGAGGACACCGTCATCGCATCCTGCGCCTGCAGCGTTCCATCGACGAACACGTTGCGTTGCGCATTCACGCTCGCATTCGCCGACGAAGACAATACGCCGTCGATCTTCACGTCGAGCCCGGCCGCCACCGTCGCCGTCTGCTGTGCAACGACCTGCGCCGCACCTGCCACGGTCAGGTTGCCACCGGCATTGAGCGTCAGCGCAGTACCCGCACTCGCGTTGCCGCTGAACGTCAAGTCACGCGCCGCCTGCGCAGCGAACGCACCGCCGGTGACGATCGGCCCGTTGATGACGATGTCGGTCGCGTTGACGCCTTGCGTCGCGATCGACAACGCGCCGCCGGTTTGGACGTTGCCCAGCGTCATCGCCCCGCCGGCGGTCGCCGTCGTGTCGCCGTTGGCTTGCAGCGTCGCGACATTGACGTTGCCCTGCGCCGCAAGCGAAAGATCCTTCCCCGATTGCAGCGTGCCGGTCGACGTCAGATCGCCGCCGGACGTGAGCGTATAGCCGCTGATGCCAAGCCCCGTCCCCGACAGGGTTGTATTGCCGGCACTCGTGATCGAGACACTCTGCTGCGCAGCGTGGTTGCCGGCCGTCAGGTCGCCGTTCGACGACAACGTCAGATTCCCCGCCGTCGAAGCGAGCGCACCATCGGTGCGCACGCCCATACCTTGCGCCGTCCCGATCACCGAGATCTGCCCGGCCGTCATTGCGCCGAAGTTCGTCGCATCGATCGCATAACCCTGCGTCGCGTTGCCGATCGCCGCAGCCGTATTGGCGCTTCCGTTCGCCTGCGTCGCGTAGGTCGTGCCCGTTGCATCGGACGCAGCGGGGCTCACGACCTGATCGCCGGCAAGCACGTTGATACGCGTGCCGGCATAGAGCGGCGCGTTCACGCCGACGGTTTCGCCGATGAGATCGATCGTGCCAACCGTGCCCTCGATGCCGGACCCGGGGCCGTTCGTGCCTGCGTTGCCTTCGATCTGGATATGACCGCCGCGCACGTCATAGGCGATTGCCTGCGCGTTCGTGAAGTCGGTCTGCGTTCCGCCCATGTGGGTCAGGAACTGCGGCGTGCCTGTCGTCAAGGTCACGCCGAATGTATTGGTGAACCCGGCCCCGCGCACTGCGATGCCGTTCGGGTTGGCGATGATGACCGTGGCCGCTGCGCCGAACACTTCGAGCGGCCCGTTGAGCACGCTCATGAACGCACTGCCACTCGACGTGACCTGGTTCACGATCACGCTGGCCGCGCGGCCGTTCAGGTTCGGATTGGCCGCGACATTGCCGCCCGTCAGCGTCGTCCCGCCTTGCAGGCTGTTGTTCAGAATCAAGCCAACCGGATCGACGTTGAAGCTTTGGTACTGATTGAGCGAGATGCCCGCCGCATTGGGCGCCGTGATGTTGATGACGGGCACACCGCCGCCCGTTCCTGTCGATTGCGTGACCGCCGGTTGGAATGAAATCGGTGCTTTAGGGTCCGCGATCGCCGCGGCTTCGGCCACTTGCATCGCAAAGCGAATCCGCAGCGAAGCCAGGTCTTCGATCCTGCGCCATGCGTCGTCACCCAGGCGATGACTTCCCGCGGCGATCACGCCGGCTGCACGACGCCCTTGTTCGACCGTCAACGTGATGGGGCCGACGAACAGGGTAGCAGCAACGAGCGCACTGACCGCGCGTTGCCAGATCCCATAGCGTGGCGTGCCGCCGGCGAGGCGAATGCCTGTCAGCATTTGCAGTCGCTCGCGTGCTGCACGCGCCTGCTCGAACCGTTGCCAGCTACCCCGTGTCGACTTTTTCATGTCGGTGTGGTCGTTATTGGTATCTATTGATGTCGTTATGTGCCGGCGGCCCCGCCGACGCGGCATCGCGTAACCGATGCGATGCCGCTCACTGCCGTGCGATCTCTCCAGGCCCGAAAGAGATCAATGCCTTGCGCGCTTCACTGCTCGATATGCGCGCCCTTGACGAGATCGGTCACGACTTGCGCCGTCGCCTTCGCCAAGGCTGCCTGCTCCAGCTCCTTACGGAGCTGATCCTTCGTTTGATCGAAGGTGGGAATCTGCGTCGGCCGCATTTGATCGACGCGCAGAATCCAGAACGTGTTGCCCACTTGCACGGGTGCGCTCGACACCGCGCCTTGGGGCAGCTTCACCAGGGCTTCGGCGATCGGCGTCGGCCAACCTTGCGTCTGACCATCGGTGATCGGCGTTTTGAACGACACCCAATTGAGGGCTCCGCCTTGCGCTGCGCCCGGTCCCTGGCTGTATTGCCGGGCGAGCTGCGAGAAATCGCTGCCCTTCTTTTTCAGTTGGTCGAGCACGGTTTGCGCTGTAGCCGCGTCCTTCACGACGATCGCGCTCGGCTTGTACTCGTCCTTGCCGAGCGACGCGACGATGGCGTCGTACCTGGCTTTCACCTCGGCGTCGGAAACGGGCGTCGGCTTGACGGCGTCACGCAGGTACGCCTGCATCATCAGCATCGTCTTTGCTTGTTCGATGCCGGCTTTCACGTCGGCATGCGTGTCGTAGTGCTGCTTTTGCGCAGCCTGACGAAACAACTCGCGAGCGATGAGCTGATTCTTGATCGATGTGCGCAAAGCCGGGGAATCGGGTTGGCCGCTCTGACGCACCGCCGCGTCCAGGTCCGTTTGCGCGATCGCGATGCCATTGACGCGGGCAGCCACGCCCGCGGGCAGCGCTGCAGCCGAAGCCGCTTGTGCGGGTGCGCTCTCTTGCGCGCCGAACGCCGGCGACATCAACGCAGACATAGCAGCAACTGTGGCGGCGCCACGCTTGAGCGTCGTTGCGAAACCATGCGGGTTCTTCATCGGGTGTCCTTTGATTTGCTCAATGAGGGAACGCTTCAAATAGGCGGCGTTCTATGTCGCCCAGTTCAATGTGAAAAGCAGCACGCGCGATTTCGGCCCGAGGGCTGCCGGCTGCAACAGCGCCTGCCCGGCCAGCACTTCCCCCGAAATCAACTGCGAATGAAATGTCCATTGCACGCGGGCGCCCACGCCCGCGCCCGCCATCGATGGCCAGCCGCCCTGTCCAACCAGATGCGCCTTGCCGCCGTCGAGAAACAGATATGGCTCCCAATGGGCGTCGTGCCAGGCCGGTGCGTTCGACCAAACCCATTCGTTGCGCAAATAGAAGCCGCTATCGCCACTGACGGCCGCACGCGAGAACCCGCGCACCGTATCGCTGCCGCCCAAGAAGATTTGCTCGTTGCCGAACAGCGCGTCGTGGCTGTATTGGCCGTTCAACGTGGCGCGATAGGTCCAATCGGTTGCGCCGATGCCGCCGAGCGGCAGCTGCAGCGTCGCATTCCAATCGGCCCGCGTGAATTGCGAATGGGCTTCGGCTTCGCCCATACCGTGAGCGTCATGCGAAGCAGCGAGCCAAGGCAGACCCTGTGCGATGCCGAATTCGGCGGTCAGCGCCCCAGGCTGGTTATGCGCTGAAAAATGCCAGAGACCCGACAGCGCCACGCGCAACACCGTCAGGTTTTCGGGAGCGAGGTCGATGTCGTTGACGTTGCGCTGCGTGCTGAGCTTCGTCAACGTGGCGTCGATCGACAGGCGCGAGGTAGCCGAGCGCGCGAACACATCGTTCCAGCCGAGAATCTGGCTGAACGTGCGGCCATACAGCAGCGCCGTGTCGCCGATCAATTGCTGATATTCGGAGACCGAGGTCGTGTAGCTGAACGTCTGAAACCCGAACGGCACCGCGCCCGAAAATACGACCGCGTTCGTATCGGTCGTGCCGATATACGAAAACCCTAAGGACTCCTGAAAGCCCAACAGGTTATCGGCTTCTCCGCCGCCTCGATAGCGGAGTTTGCCTGTCGATGCGTCGCCGTAGTTGTCGACGCCAACGTTGTAGTTGAACCGCGAGCCGTACGGGTTCGTGATGGCTACGATGGAATCGCCGGCCGCCTGGCCCGGCAAGATTTGAATCTGGGCTTGATTGCGCCGCAACCGATTGATTTGGTCGACGCCTTGTTCGAGATCGGGCAGCCGCAGCACATCGCCGACGCCTTCAGGGAAAGCCCATGCCGTGCCCGCATCCGTGAGCAGGCCGCCGCCGTGCGTCTTGGGCAGACCGCTTTTTGGAAGAGGCGGCGCGGGCCTGAGCGGCGCGCCGTTGAGCATCATCGCTTCGATGCGCCCCGGCACGATCGTAATGGCCAACCTGCCGGTTGAAAGGTGTTGCGGCGTGCTCAGATAAACGCGCGTCGTGATGTAGCCATGCGCGATGTAAGCCTCGGTCAGGCGACGCAGAAGCAAATCGATGCGATTGCGGCCGAGATGCTTGCCGGTAAAAGGCCGCGTGACGGCATCGAGCTGCTCGTCCGAAAGCACCTTGGTGCCGGATAGCTCGATTCGATCGATGACGAACGTCGGCCCTGATTCGGGCAGCGACTCGACATCCGCGCCTTCTGGAAGGTTCGGCACGGCAGGTGTCGCTGTGGGCGCGGTTTCGATCTGCGCTGGCGCTTGATCGAGTTCTTGCTGCCGCTGACGCGTGCGCTGGTCCTGCAACAAGCGTTGCCCCGGATCCTGCACCGAAGGCAGGGGAGGCGCAGGCAGCGGCGGCATGGACGGTGGGCCTGATACGGGCCGCGACATCGGAGGCAATGCCTGCGCCGCCGCGTGGCACGCCGGCCAGGCGACGGCGATCGCGGCCGATAAACGCGTCAGCGCTGCAATTACAGACCGAGCCACGACACCAAACCCAAATGACCGCCGATGCTGACCGGCGTGCGCTGCGGCGGCGCAATGGTGACGATGCCGTTCGTGGCCGTCACGCCATGCGCGCCGGAGAACGAGCCCCCATCGACGACACCCTGACCGACGAGCGTCACCTGCCCGGAAGCGGCTTCGAACAAACCACCGTCATCCGCGGCGTAGATTGCGGCCCAACTGTTGCCGAACCATGCCTTGAGCCCGACATTGCGGTTGTAGGTTGTATAGCCCACGACGCCGCGCGCCGTGATGACAGGCGCTTTCACGGTCACGTCGCCGGTGTACGAGTAGACGTTGCCGCCCACGTTGAGCGCCTGCGTGCCCGCCGTGATCGAAATGTCGCCGTTCGCTTCAATCGCACCGCCAAAGGCTCGCACCGTGCTCGATGCACTTTCATGGCAGAAGATGAAGCACGATTGACGATACGACGCTTGCCCCGTGAAGACGGCTTGATCCAGGACCTGCTGCTGCGCCACGATCGAGACCTTGCCTGTGTTGGCGATGATCGAACCGCCATCGTTGATGACGTTGCGTCCTTTGAGCGACACGTCGCCGCCGTCGGCAAAGATGTAGGACTGTTGCGTCGGCGCCTGCAGTGTGCCGTAGTCGACAGAAAGACCATCGTCGTTCGCCGTCAGAAAGAGCAAGCGATGTCCGTGATCGGAATACGTCGTCGGCGTGCCGTTATTGACGCCGCTCGTGTGGTCGATGACATCGTTGATATCGCCACCGGCGTTGATCGCGACGCTCTGATTCGATTCGATGCGAGCGTTGCGATTGGTGACGTTGCCGCCGGCGTTGACGACCACATCGTCGTGCTGACCGAAGATGACGCCGAGCGTGCCGGGCTGCGACGTGTCCGACGCATTCGTCACATTGCCCGTCGCCGACAACGTCACGGCGCCTTGCGACGCGTCGTTGCCTTGAATGCGTGCGGCGCCCTGCACGAGGGTGCTTGTCAATGACAAGTCGCCTGAGCTTTGGATCACGACGCCGCTCTGTCCCGACACGATCGTCGAACCTGTCGCGCCATCGTTCCGCGCGCTGAATCCTTTGCTCGACAGCACGACGCCGCCGGCAGTAGCCGCCACCCCGGCGCCCTTCAGCGATAGCGCGCCGCTCGTTTGAATGGACGCATTTCCTGCGGCTGTCACCGAGCTGCCGCTCAGAAGCTGCACGTCGCCGGCTGCGCTGAGCGTGAAGTCGCCTGCATTGGCCAGCAGGGTCCCCGCGCTGCGCACGCCGGCACCCAGATCGGTTGCGATGAGCCTGATGCTACCTGCCGTGATACCGCCTGCGGATTCGACCTCGATCGCCACGGCATTCGGATTTGCAATCTGCGCATTCGCGAGTGTCAGCCAATCATGGTTGTTGTCGTCGGGAGAAACGCCCGTGTCGAGCGTCGTTTGCGACGTGCCCGCAATGGCCCGCACGTATGCCGAAGATGAACTGAACGAGTTCGTCACCGGCCCGTTCAATTGAATCTGCTTGGCGATGAGTTCCAGTCCGATGAGCGTCCCGGCGAGGCCGCGCGGCCCGATTGCGATCGTCCCGCCTTGCGTGTTCAGCGCGATGTTGCGCTGGTATTCGCCGGATGCGAGCTGCTGATCGAAGAAGCGACTTGCCCGGTGGTGAGAACCACGCGGCCTGTTTTGACGAACGACCCGCCGTTTACGGTGATCCCGTTGGGATTCGCCAGCACGACATTCGCGCGCGAGCCGAGCACGGTGACGTCTCCCTCGATCAGGCTCGGGTTCGTGCTCGTGACCTGATTGACGATCGTGCGCGCGTTGGCGCTCGTGTTGTCCAGCGTGGCGCCTGCCTGGCCGACGTTGAAGCTCGAATAGGTGTTGTTCGACACCCCGTAGACCGACGGCGCGATCGTCACCGTTTGCCGGCCGTTGCCGGCCGTCGTCACGCTGGTATGGGTGCCGCCGTCGGGCACGATGCCGGCCGCTGCGCCGGCATGCGCGGCACGGGCGAGCGTCAGCATCAACAGTGCCGCAAGGCGCGTATATCGGCCGGCATGCCACACCGGCAATGGCCTCGATTCCACGGTGTTACCCGTGTACCCCGCACGGTATATCCGTAATTGCATTGGTCGATGTGGCCGATGCTTGCCGCCTCGATAGCGGTCTTATGCCCGGCGTTCTCTTTCGAATTATTGGTTTGGCTTCGCCTCTTTCGCTTTTCAGCGCGATGGCGATTACCCCTCGGAACAGCGGTGCGCATCGTATCAAAGATTCCACCGCAGATTCCATTTTAAAAAGCTATCGGGGAATGCCTGGGCGAAACATGGTGGTTCGATCTTCGACTGCGCACCATGACGGTGAAAGAAACACGACGAGGCGGTGCAACCGCGGTGCACCCCCATCTGCATTGAGATCCCAAGCACGCCTTGTCGAACGATGGCGAAAGGTTTTTCTTTCCATCAAGCTTCAATCAGCTTTCTTTTATCTTTCATCTATTGCGCTGCGTCGCTTGTCAATAGCTGTTGTAAAAGACCATCATTTTTTCAAGCTCGAATTACGCAAACGATTGCGGGGATTCAGTGAGGTTTTCAGTGCGGTGTAGTGATGGCGCTTAACGCAGGTAGGCGATGCACCGCATTGGTTTAAAAACCTCGGCAGCGTTGCCCCTTCGCCCCGCTGACATTCCTGCCAGTTTCACCCCACCCCCACTCCTACTACATTTGCGCGCATACCTCCTTGCGCCACATCGCAGCGAGCATCGAAGGCGGCAGTAGGCAGCAGTAGGCACCCGACGTGAACGTGCAGCGGCAAACCACCGCGACGCCACACCATCACCCCATCCCCTCAGGAGGTCATCTTGTCCATCGCACCCGGCCTGAAGGCCCAAGCCAGCTATCGCGTCGACACCATTTCGCTCGCCGATCAATGGGGCGGCGAAGCCCATGCGCTCGCGAGCCCGATCATGATCATCTTCATCGAGCAGACCTGCATGAAGGCCACCGATCACTTGCTCTCGCCCGATCAAATGACCGTCGGTTACTACTTCGAGATCAAACACCAACAACCGACCCCGCCCGAGTGGGAAGTGACCGTCGATGCCGAACTCATCCGCGTCGACGAACGCATGATGACTTATCGCATCGTCGTGCGCGACGCTGCGGGCGTCGTCGGAGAAGGCCTCCATACGCGCTGCGCCGTATCGCGCGACGGCTTTCATGAGCGGCTCGAACAGCGTCGATCGAAGGCAGCGCCGGTCACGGCCGAAACATGAAGGCCTCCTGACTTTCCCCTTCCATCGATCCGCTTGCGAGACCGCGCCATGCTTCCTCCGATGCTGCAATCGCTCCGTATCCCCGTCATCGCCTCGCCGATGTTGATCGCCAGTTACCCCGAGCTCGTGCTGGCTCAATGCAAGGCCGGCATCGTCGGCGCATTTCCGGCGCTGAACGCCAGGCCTCCCGCACAGCTCGCGGATTGGCTCGCGCAAATCGACGACGCGCTCGCGCAGTATCGGGCCGCCCACCCCACAGCCGTCATCGGGCCCTACGCCGTCAATCAGATCTGCCATGCATCGAACGCGCGGCTCGAAGCCGACATGCGTGTCTGCCTCGATCGGCATGTGCCGCTGCTCATCACAAGCCTGCGCGCCCCGCCGCGGGAAATCGTCGACGAAGTGCATCGATACGGTGGGCTCATCATTCATGACGTAACGACCGTGCGCCACGCACAGAAGGCCATCGAAGCAGGCGTCGACGGCCTCATCCTCGTCGCAGCCGGCGCGGGCGGACATGCCGGGACGTTGTCGCCGTTCGCGCTAGTCGGCGAGGTGCGGCGCATCTTCGATGGCCTCATCGTGCTCTCCGGCGCAATCGCCACCGGCGATGCGATCGCCGCCGCACTCGCGCTCGGCGCCGATGCCGCGTACATCGGCACGCGATTCCTCGCCTCGCGAGAGGCCAACATCGTGGCCCGTTACAAGGAAACGATCGTAAAAGCGCATGCCGCCGATATCGTCTACACCGACGCCTTCACGGGCGTACACGGCAACTATCTGCGTCAAAGCATCGAAGCCGCCGGCCTCGATCCGCAACGTCTGCCTCGCGCGCAGGATGCGGCAATCGATTTCTCGGGCGACGCAGCGATCAAGCAATGGCGCGACATCTGGGGGGCAGGACAAGGCGTCGGCGCAGTCGACGCGGTACTGAGTGTCGAAGACATCGTCATCCGGCTGGAACAAGAATTGGCCGCCGCGCGCGTGCGCGTGGCGCAGGTTGCCGCTGCCCCAAAGCGGGTGCGCATCGCGTGCTGAACACCAAAGAAACGAACCCGCGCGATCGAATCGGGCCCGGCCGTTCGACTGGCATTTCTGTCAGTTGCCGCGTGACGACGCGACTTCTACGGTGTATCTAACGATATACCGGCAGCCGGGCCGACGCGCATCTTCATGGAGCCACCATCAATGAATCCGTCGTCCGCACTCTCGACTTCGGGTAAGGCGCCCGCTTCGCCACCAGTCCCCACGCCGCCAGCCGGCGAAAGCACCGGCGCCTTGGAAAATCGCCTGTCCCGCCGTCGCCGTCGGGTGTTCCGCTGGTTCGGCCTCGGCCTTGTCGTCACGGCGCTGGCAGCCGCAAGCTGGTGGTGGACCGACGCCCGCAACGTCGAGACGACCGACGATGCCTACGTTGCGGGCGATGTCGTGCAGGTCTCACCGCTCATCGAAGGCACGGCCGTCGCCGTCTTCGCTCAGGACACGGACACTGTCGAAGCCGGCACACCGCTTGTTCAGATCGACGCGACCGACGCACGCGTTTCGCTCGATGCGGCCGTGGATGCGCTCGCGCATGCGGTGCGCGACTATCGCTCGGCCGATGCGGACGCGGAGCACGAACGCGTGCAGATACGTCTGCGTGCATCCGATCTCGCCCGCGCAGAAGACGACTTGCAGCGGCGCACCGCCATCGCCGCCGAAGGCGCGGTATCGAAAGAAGAGTTTCGTCATGCGGGCCACGCGGTGACCGCCGCGCAAGCCGCGCTCGATGCGCAGCGCGCCGCCTATCGCGCGAGCCTCGCGCATATCGACGGCACCACGATCGCCTCGAGCCCGCTCGTGAAGGAAGCCGCGGCGCGCGTACGCAGCGCGGCCATCGTGCTGGCGCGCACCGTCGTCCGCGCGCCGCTCACGGGCCGCATCACCCATCGCGTGGTTCAGGTCGGTCAGCACGTGACGCCCGGCACACCGCTGCTCGAAATCGTGCCGCTCGAGCGCGTCTGGGTGGACGCGAATTTCAAGGAATCGCAACTGAAGCAGATGCAAGCGGGACAACGCGTGACCTTGCATTCCGACCTCTACGGCGGCGCCGTCACGTTTCACGGCACGATCGAAGGATTCGAAGCAGGCACCGGCGCGGCCTTCGCGGCACTCCCCGCGCAGAACGCAACGGGCAATTGGATCAAGGTCGTGCAGCGCGTCCCGGTTCGCATCGCACTCGACCCGCATGAGCTGCGCGCGCATCCGCTGCTGATCGGCGTTTCGATGACGGCCGTCGTGCGCACGAATGAAGCCGCCGCTGCGGGTGAATCACTGGCCCTGGCTTCCGCAGCGACGAATGCTGCGCGCCCGCTGCCGCGCACCGCGGACACCACCAATATCTACGCCGATGAAAGCCATGCCGGGGACGCGCTCGTCGCACGCACGATTCGCGCGAACGCGGCAGGCAGTCGCGGCGAGACCGAGATCGACGGGCATCGGCAATGATCCGGCTTGTTCGTCGATGGTCCGCGCTCCGCCCCGCCCCGATACCGTTGGAACCGTTGCAAGGGCGCGCGCTGGTGGCGGTCGCGATAGCGATCAGCACAGCCAACTTCATGCAGACGTTGGATCTGACCATCGCAAACGTCGCCGTTCCGACGATTGCCGGCGACTTGGGCGTGTCGCCCGACATGGGCACCTGGATGTTGACGTCGTTCGCGACGCCGCTCGCCATTACGTTGCCGCTCACGGGATGGCTCGCACAACGCTTCGGCCAGGTGCGCCTGTTTTGCGTCTCGGTTGCGCTGTTCATCGCCATGTCGATGCTCTGCGGCCTCGCGCCGACATTCGGCTCGTTGATCGTTTTTCGCGCATTGCAGGGCGCCGCATCAGGCCCGCTGACGGCGCTCTCCCAAGCGCTGCTGGTCGCCGTCTTCCCCTCGTCCCGCCGCAACGTTGCGCTCGCCGTCTGGCAAACGACGACATTCATCGCCCCTGTGCTCGGCCCGATTGCCGGGGGCTGGATCACCGATAACATCGCCTGGCCGTGGATCTTCTATATCAACGCCCCCACCGGCGCAGCCGTGCTCGTCATCCTGATGCGCACGCTGTCGGGCCGCGATAACCCGACGCGCAAGCTGCCTGTCGATACGGTCGGGCTCGTGTTGCTGGCATTGGCGTTCGGCTCTTTGCAACTGATGCTGGACCGCGGTCAGAACCTCGATTGGTTTGCGTCCACATCGATTCAAGTGCTGGCAGCGCTCTGCGTCGTGAGTCTCGTCGCACTCGTCCTATGGGAACTGACGGAGCTTCACCCGATCGTCGATCTGAAATTGTTCGGACAACTGAATTTCTCTGCAGGGACCATCGCCGTCACCGTAGGCTTCGGCGTTTACTACGCAGCGCTCGTGCTCGTCCCGCTATGGCTGCAAACGCAGCAGGGCTACACGGCCACGTGGGCCGGCATCGCGACGGCGCCGCTCGGAATCGCGGGCATCGTCATCGCGCCGTTGATCGGCCGGATTCAACACCGGGTCGATCCGCGCTGGTTTGCCTCGTTGGCGTTGCTCGGTTGGGGTGCGGCCTCTCTCTGGCGGATGAGCTTCGACACCGACGTGCCGCTCGCCGACATCGCGGCCAATTCGTTGCTGATGGGCGCGGCAACCGCGTTCTTCATCACGCCGCTCGTTTCGCTCTCGCTGGCAGGCTTGCCGCGCGAGCGGTTGCCGGCCGCATCGGGGCTGCAGAACGCGTTGCGAAGAATCGGCACGAGCGTCGCCACGTCGCTCGCGCCGACCTACTTCGAACGTCGAGCGCGCGTTCACAGCACCTATCTCGTCGAACGGCTTTCTCCGCTCGATCGTGCCTTCGTCGATTGGTACGAGCGCCTGCGTCACGCAGGCCTATCGGCCGATGCAGCGCTTGCGTCGATGTCGAAATCGGTCGATGTGCAAGCCCATATGCTCGCACTCGACGATTTCTCGCAGGGATGCGCGGTGCTGTTCGCGGCGACGCTCGCCGCCGTTTGGCTCGCGCGTTATCGGCGCGCGAGCTGATGGCAAGTCGATAGCCGGTGTTTCGTTCTATGCCGCCATTGCGCTCGCCGACGGCGTGTACAACGCGGGCAGCCGCGCCGACGCATCGGCGCTGAGCACGTCGTAACCGAACACCCATTGCGGATCGGTCTCCCCGCGCATGAACGTGTTCGCGGCCGACACACGATGCACGCGCGTGAGCCGCTCGCGCCGCGCATCGGCGAACGTTTGCAGCGCCCGCATGAAGTCGCCCTCGCCCAGCACGGCCCGCGTCAACATCGCCGCATCTTCCAACGCCATCGCGGCGCCTTGTGACATGAACGGCCGCATCGGGTGACACGCGTCGCCGATCAGGATCACGCGGCCGGTACCGAACTCGAAACGGGGCGGACGCTCGAACAACGCCCACTTCGCCACGCTTCCCGGCGGCGCACCGGCAAGCATTCGGCGCACATCGGGGTGGAAGTGCCGAAAGGCCGCCCGCATCTCGTCCACGTCGGCCGGCACGAACGACGCCTCGCTCGGCCAGGTCGACTGCGGCATCATTGCGGCGAAATAGAAGTCGCGGCGCGCACGATCGAGCCAGTACGAAAGGACAAATGTCTCGTCGCCCCACCACTTCGTCAGATCGTCGACGTGCAAGCCCTTCAGGCCTTCGCGCGGATACGATCCACGGAAGGCCACCTGCCCCGAGAACACCGGTTGCTCGTGCCCGCACAGGATGCTGCGCACGCGCGAGCGCAAGCCGTCGGCCGCAATGACGACGTCGGCGGCGGCGCGGCTGCCGTCGGCGAACGCAAGCTCGATCGAATCGCCGCGCCAATCGAGGCCGGCCAAACGTTTGCCCCATTGCACACTATCGCGTGCCACGGTCGACATCAGCGCCAGATGGAGTACGCCACGCCGCAATGCGACGAACGGCGCGCCGAATCGACGATGCGCGCATTCGCCGAGAGGCAGTCCATACAGCGTCTCGCCGCTTACGGCGTCACGATTGAGAAACGCGCCCGGCTCTTGCCCCGTGAACAGCACGTGACGATGCACGTCGAGATGACGCAGCACGCGCATCAGATTCGGACTCAGGTGAATTCCACCGCCTGCTGGGACAAACCGCTCGTACTGCTCGTAGACCGTTACGTTATGGCCGATGCGCCGTAGCAGCGCCGCCATCGCCGTACCGCCGATGCCCGCGCCGATTACGGCGACACGCACACGATCGCCGCTGCGAGAGGCCGTGTTCATATGTTTCTCCTGAAGACCGCAGTGCACGCGAAGCACGGCGAGTTTCGTGCATCGGGATTGAAGCGCCCGCCGCAGCCGAACGCTCAGACGCCTTCGACGACGAGCGCACGGGTCCTTGCCGCGCGCTCGCGGATCGCTCTGGCCGGCCGGTACTCCGGCGATTCGTACCAAGCCAACGCTTGCTCCTTGGAGTCGAACCGCAGGACCACCACGCGTTTGGGATCCCATCCGCCTTCGAGCCCTTTGGCCTCGCCGCCACGCACGATATATCGTCCGCCGCACTGCGCCACGGTAGGCGCCGCCAGCTTGCGATACTCGTCGTATTGCTGTGGGTCGAGAACCTCGATGTCGAAAATCATGTAAGCGGCCATGGGTGCGTATCCTCCTCGTTGGAAGCGTTCAACGGCGCGACTCGCCCGAGCCGCACTCGCTTTCGTAACGCTAGCCGATCAGCCCTTCGAACGCCACACTACGCGTCGTGCCCGCCGCGATACGAAGCTTCCTGGCCGCCTGGTATTCGCTCGAAGCATGCCAGCGCTGAGCGGCCTCGACGCTCGGAAACTCGACGATCACGATTCGCGACGGATGCCAGCCGCCTTCGAGCGACACCGCCGCATCGCTGCGGGCAAGGACGCGGCCGCCGTGCCGCGCGATCGTTGGCAGTCCTGACTGTCTATAGGCAGCGAATGCCTCGGCATCGTGAATCTCGACTTCGACCACCACGTACGCCGTCATGGCGAAACCACCGCCGAGCAGCCGCCCGGGCAACCGGCGCGCGCGACGTTTGCGGCCGAGACGTCCTCCGTATGCACCGGCACGAGCACGAATACGCGCCCCAGGTCGACCTTGACCGGAAAAACGCGCACGGGCGCAAAGAGCGGCGCACACATCGGCAAGCCATCCCGAACGTTGAAACGGCCTTGGTGCAGCGGACACTCGATTTCATCGTCGAGCAAGAAGCCGTCGCTCAAGCGTGCCTCGCCATGCGTGCACCGATTGTCGGTCGCATAGATCGCACCTTTCACCGAATACAACGCGAGTTCACGATCGCCCGCGTAGACCGCACACACGCCGGCCTCGCGCACCGCCGCTTCCGTCGATACTTCTTTCCATTCGGTTTCCATCACCGGTCTCCTAGATCGGATAGATCAGCGAGTTCGCAATCATTTCGCTGTCATAGACGCACAGGCGCGACTCGAGACGCAATCCGCGCGAGGTCTGGCGGATGCGGTCCAGATAGCGGCCGACGTTGTAGACATCGCCGATCTCCTCCGTTTTGGTTCGCACCACGACGTAATTGGCTTCGGCTTCGATCAGGTTGCCGCGGATGGCATGCACGAGCGGCATGCCGACAATGTGGCGCTGATAATACGGATCGAAAAACAGCGTCTCTTTGATGCCGTATACGCGGTCTTTGAGCATGCCCTTGCTCTCGAAGTCCATGACCGCAAGCGGCAACCCGCGTTCGTGGTTTTCGCGCGGCACGACTTTGTAGACGCATTCGTCGAGGAAGAACTCGGGCCATGCGTCCCAGTCGCCTTGATCGAGCACCGCGGCATAGCGGGCATAGAACGAGACGAGTTCGTAGTAGGCGTCGAACGTCAGGCGAGGGGCTGATTCGGCTGCACGAAGCACCGTCGGGGCAGCCGCGTTGGAAGGGGTCGTCATCGCTCATGCCTCCATGACCTGACGCCAGTACTGATACATTCCGCGCACCAGCGTCTCGCTGACCATGTGATCGGTGCCGTCGTCGACCTGGCGGCCGCCGAGTTCGTTGAACACGTGTCCGCTCCCGATCGTCTCGAAGCTCTCCTGCACACATTCGATCACTTCGCCGTCGTCGGCCGATACGAACCCGGCGGGCCCGAACAGGTTCGCCTGCCGCAGGCGGCGCCGCGTCATCGCTTCGTCGTCGGTTTCGAAGCCGAAATGCGTCCAGACGTAATCGAACACACCCGGTCCGATCGGGCGGATGCGACGCGTCGACAGCGCGTTCACCTGCTGTTGAATGATCACGCTGGGCAGCAGCGTCAGCATGACCACGGTCGGATCCCCCCACCACGGCTCATGCACGATGTCGAGGAAACGATCGTCGTTGAGCGTCATCCGCTCTTTGAAACTCGTGACATTGCGCGTGACTTCGCCGCCCCCGCCGCCGCTGCGGATCGAGATCATCGCGCCGTGACGCCGGTGCGCATCCGTTTCGAGCCGGGCGGGGTTATCGGCGCGCCATAGGCCGAAATTGACGAACCACGTGTGCAGCAGGCCCGCGTGGTACGGGTCCTTGATGTTCTCCTGCATGAGCTTCCAATTGCTCGGGATGCGTTGGCGCGTGTAGCCGAGCACGGTCAGCTTGGGGCCGTGGAACAGGCGGTCATAGTACGACAGGATGCGCGGGCCCAGAAAGTCTTCGAACGATTCGCAGTCCTGATCGAATGTCGCGAAGATGGCGCCGCCGCGCGTCGATACACGCAGGCGCTTGAGCCCATGCTCCTTCGGATCGAAATCGGCCGGCATGCCGCCGTTCACGCGGCCCCCCTGCTTGACGCCGCGCCGGAACGGCACGCCGACCAGATTGCCGCAGAGGTCGTAATTCCATTGGTGATAGGGGCAATGGAAGTCGGTTGCATGGCCCGCCCGCTCGCGGCAAAACCGCATCCCGCGATGGGCGCACGCGTTCTCGAACACCGCCACTTCGCCATCGGGCGTGCGCGACATGACGACCGAACGCTCGCCCACCTCCGTACGCCGAAAGTCGCCGGGATTCGGGATTTCGGCTTCAAGGCCGATGTAACACCAGTGTCCCGAGTAAAAGAGCCGGTCCAGTTCGCGGCGATAGAGCGCTTCGCTCGTATAGGCTTCATAGGGCGTGCGGCTCGCGCCTTCGCCTTTCCAGTCGAGGCGGATCGGCAACTCAATGGGTGCGTTCAAGGCTACCTCCTTGGTCATCGGACAATGCACGCGACGCCTGTGCGCCGCGAAAGAGAGCGGTACGCCGTTGCGTGCGTACCGCGCGTGCGAGCAAGCGAATCAATTCGACGGTGTCGTTCCAGCCCAGGCACTCGTCGGTCACACTCTGTCCGTAGGCGAGCGGCGTACCGGAGACGATGTCCTGGCGTCCGGGGGCAAGATTCGACTCCACCATGACGCCGGCAATACGCGTCTCGCCATCGGCGATCCTCGCTGCGATATCGGTGCACACATCGACCTGCGCGCGCGCGACTTTGCCGCTGTTGCCGTGGCTCGCATCGATCACGACCGACGGCACCAACCGGGCTCGTTCGAGCGCGTCGCAGACGGCATCGACGCTCGCACGGTCGTAGTTCGGCTTGCGCCCGCCGCGCAGCACGACGTGTGCGGCGGGGTTGCCCCGACTCGATGCGGCTTCGATACGTCCATCCATCGAGACGGTCAGATAGTGATGCGGCGCACGCGCCACCGACAGCGCGTCGATCGCCACTTTGACGTTGCCGTCAGTGCCGTTTTTGAAGCCGATTGGCAGCGCCAGCCCCGACGCGGCTTGACGGTGCATCGGCGATTCGGTCGTGCGCGCGCCGATCGCGGCCCATGAAATCAGGTCGTCGACATAGCGGACCGTCATCAAATCCAAAAACTCGGTGGCGGCCGGCACGCCCAGCGCATGAATGTCGATGAGCAACTGCCGCGCACGACGCAGCCCTTCGTCGATGCGAGAAGAACCGTCCAGGTTCGGATCGTTGATCAACCCCTTCCAGCCGAGCGTGGTGCGGGGCTTTTCCAGATAGACGCGCATGACGATTTCGAGCGCATCGCGATAGGCGTCGCGCAGCGGCGCGAGACGCCGCGCATAGTCGAGCGCGGCGCGTGCATCGTGAACCGAACACGGACCCACGATCAATGCAAGCCGCGCGTCTTCACGAGCGACGATGCGCGACAGCGCCTGGCGCGTTTCGAGCACAAGCCCGAGCGCACTGCCGCTGGGCGGCAACAACGCGCGCAGCTGAGCCGCCGTGATGAGCCGGCCGCGGTGAATCGGTGAAAGATGCGTGATGACAGATGCCATGGTCTCCTCCGCTCTGTGCGACGCGACGAGAAGGTCGCGTCCGATGGAATGGCTCGCATTAGAGCCGAGGCAAATTCATGCGGAAACTGGCAGAACTCTCAGAACACGTAGGTTCACTGGCACTTCTTTCAGTTCATTCCCATCGTGATGAAACGTAGTCTGTCCTAGCGTTGTGCCAAAGATGCGCAACGCACGAAAACCCTTCAAAGGAGACGAGGCCATGGACAGGCAACATTTCGAAACGCCGATCGAGGTGAAATATCGCGACGTCGATGCGATGGGACACGTCGGCAGTGCGGTCTATTACGACTATCTGCAGCATGCCTACCTGACATTTATGCACGCGCTGCTCGAGCTTCCTCTATCGAAGAAGCTGCCGCACATCATGGTCAAGACCGCATGCGAATATGTGCGCCCCGCCCGCTATGGCGACCGCCTCAAGGTATGCAGCCGCATCACGCGGTTCGGTTCGAAAAGCTTCGACATCGAGCATTTGATGCGGCTGGACGCCGAGGACGAGCCCCTGGTCGCCAAGGCTTACTCGACGCATGTGATGTTCGACTACGAGCACAATGCTTCGTTACCGGTTCCAGACGCATTCAGAACCCGGGTGGAACGTTTTCAGGGCGGAATTTGAATTGATTAGGACTGCTTGATTTCGATTCGGATACCGATTTTGGCGAAACGAGGGTGACCGGATTCAGGGGACGCTCGTTTCGCCGGTTGGCTAAAGGATGCGAAATGGAGGTCAGTTGAAGACGATGATGCCGAGCAGCAGCGCCTTGACTGCGGCATGCGTCTTGTTCGATGCGTTCAGCTTTGAAATCGCGCTGGCCACGTGAAAGTTGATGGTTCGTTCGGTCACGCCGAGAATCATGCCGATTTCACACGACGTCTTGCCGGCCGCTGCCCACCGTAATACTTCGCATTCGCGCTCGCTCAGGGGCGAGACCCCCCTCGCATCCCCGCGCAATGGCAAAGGCGGCACGGAATCCTCGCGCTTCATCAGTTGCTCCATTTTCTACTCCGCAAAAGAAAGCAAACATGCCAAAGTCACTTGCACCACGCGCCGCCGGCAAAAACGGCGACGGCAATCCACGCCGCATCCGATCGGAATCGGGGCAGCGTATTCGAGAAGAAAAAATTCCCCCGCGCACTCACCGAGGGGGCCAAGAGACAAGCAGGGTCAGCGGTCGTTCGAGGCGTTTTGTTGTAGCGCTTATGCGGATTCGGAGCCGCACCTCGTAGGGGCCGCGAAATGGCGGAAGAAGGCGAAAACACCTGTGCCGCTATTTATATGGATCGCATTCAGCATAATCATAATTGCCGCACTGCGGAAGATGCGTAAAGCGCACTATATTCATGAGTACAACGCCATGAAGGGCGCTTTCGGGGTGGGGTGGCCGCCATGACTTCAATCGATCTCAACATGCTGGTCGTGCTCGATGTGCTGCTCACCGAGCAAAGCGTCGTACGCGCCGCGCAGCGGCTCGAGTTGAGCCCTTCGGCGATGAGCCGGGCGCTGGCGCGCCTGCGCGTCGTCACGGGCGATCAGCTGCTCGTGCGCGCGGGCCACAACCTCGTGCCGACGCCGCTCGCGGTGGAATTGCGCGCCAAAGTCAGCGCTGTCGTGGCCGATGCGCAAAACGTCCTGCGCCCGTCGATACGGCTCGATCTGGCCTCGCTGGAGCGTACCTTCACCATTCGCGCCAATGATGGCTTTATCGAACGCTACGGCGCCCGCATCGCGGCGCTCGTGGAGGAGCAGGCGCCGCTCGTGCGGCTGCGTTTTGCCGCGAAGCCCGACAAGAGCGGCACGATGCTGCGCGACGGCATCGCGGATCTGGAAGTGGGGGTGGTCAGCAATATGGCTCCCGAGTTGCGGATCCAGGCGCTCTTTCGCGACAAGTTCGTCGGCGTCGTACGCACCGGCCATCCGCTCGCAGACAGCGAAGATGTGACGGCGCAGCGTTATACGGCCTATCGGCACGTCAGCGTGTCGCGACGCGGCCACGCGTTCGGCCCGATCGACGATGCGCTGCGCGAACTCGGCGCGAAGCGCATCGTCAGCGTGATCGTGCCGAGTTTTCCCGACGCATTGGCACTGGCCCGAACGTCCGATCTCGTGGCGAGCGTGCCTGAGCGGCAGACCGAAGCGGCACGCGAAGGGATGCATACGTTCCGTCTGCCGGTCGTGACGCCCGATGTCACCGTCTCGCAGATCTGGCACCCGCGTCTGGATGCCGACTGCGCGCACCGCTGGCTGCGCACGTGCCTGCGCAAGGTGTGCAGCGATGCGCCCGAGACGTGGGTGGTTCAGTAGCGACGCGCGACTCAGGATTTGCGCGGCTGCATCTCGGCCATCGCTTTCTGCATCTGCTCCGGTGTCGGATCGCTCTTGTGCGTCGCGATATGCCACTGATGGCCGTACGGGTCTTCGACGAGGCCCCAGCGGTCGCCCCAGAACATGTCGGCCAGCGGCGAAATCACCGTCGAGCCGGCGCTGACGGCGCGGTCGAACAGTTTGTCGGCGTCTTCCACATAGACGTAGAGGCTGACGGGGGTGCCTTTAAGCGTTTTCGGACCGGCCACGCCGCAATCGGGGCTTTCGTCGGTCAGCATCACCACCGAGTTGCCGATCTTGATTTGCGCATGGGCAACCTTGCCCGTGGGGCCCATCATGCGGAACAACTCCGTTGCGCCCAATGCTTTCGTATAGAACGCGATGGCCTCGGCGGCGTTCGCGCAGACGAGTTGCGGCGTGACCGTATGCATGCCTTCGGGGACGGGTTTGACGGATGAGGTCATTTGAGGCGCTCCATTGTCAATATCTGGTTAATAAATGGGCCTTGCAGGCGGGGACGCCGCGAGAGGCTCCATCACTACGACGAACGACATCACGCGATTTCGACATCGCTGTGTAAATTATTTTGGTGGTCGCAATTTGAGCCGGACGTCGAGCCGGTGCGCTGCATTGCAGCAGGGGCAGGCGATCAGTTCGTCGGCGACGAGGCGATCGGCTCAATGATAGACGCTCTCCGCGCTCGTGCCGGCCGCACAAGCGTTGCACGCTGACGCTGCAGCGTGGCGATACACGCCTGAGCCACCCTCCGTGTTCGCACCCATTGTTAAGTAGTTGACGACATGCGACATTCTTGCGATCGGGTATTCTCACCCGTTTGCCGCATCGACGCGTGCCTTCGCGCATGTGCAGCGCTGCAAGGTCTTAGAAAGCTTCGACGGCACATCAAATCAATAAGAGGACCGAAAGAGGCAAAGATGACCAACCAACAATCATTAGCCATCGCAGCGCGGTTCGACCGCCTTCCGCCGTCGCGCACCGTCTGGACCATGGTGATGCTGATTTCGCTCGGCGGCGTTTTCGAGTTTTACGACCTGTTCTTCACGGGCTACGTCGCGCCCGGCATGGTGCAATCGGGGCTGTTCAAGCCTGAATCGCTCGGCATTTTCGCGGCGCTTGCGCCGATCGCCGTAGCCGGTTTCGGCACCTTCGTGTTTGCGACGTTCGCCGGCCTATGGCTCGGCACACTCGTCTTCGGCTTCGTCGCCGATCGCTTCGGTCGACGCTTTATCTTCACCTGGTCGCTGGTTTGGTATGTCGTCTGCACGGCGATCATGGCGTTTCAACACACCGGACAGGCGATCAATCTGTGGCGGCTCGTGGCCGGCATCGGGATCGGCGTCGAACTGGTGACGATCGATTCGTACATCTCCGAACTCATTCCGAGCGCAGAGCGCGGCCGCGCCTACGCCGTCAATCAGTTCATCACGTTCTGCGTCGTACCGCTCGTCGCGTTCCTCGCTTTCATTCTCAAGGACACGCACCCGTTCGGCCTCGAGTATTGGCGCGTCGTCATTCTGATCGGTACGCTCGGCGCAGCCTTCGTCTGGATCATTCGCCGCAACGTGCCCGAAAGCCCGCGCTGGCTGGCCCGGCAGGGTCGCGTGGACGAAGCCGAACGAATCGTCGCCGACATCGAGCAGCGCGTCGAAGCCGAGAAGGGCATCAAGCTGCCGCCGCCGCAACCGGTGGGCAACCAGATCGAGGGTAGCGGCACATTCGCCGAAATCTTCGGCCCGCTTTATATCAAGCGCACGGTCTTGCTCTCGATCTTCAACATGGCTCAGGCAATCGGCTTCTACGGTTTCGCCGCATGGGTGCCGACGCTGCTCATCAGCCGCGGGGTTCACGTCACGACGAGCCTGCAATACGCGTTCATTATCGCGATCGCCAATCCGTTCGGGCCGTTGCTCGGTACGCTGTTTGCAGACAAGATCGAACGCAAAACGCAGATCTCCGGCGGCTTGTTGATCATGGGTATCGTGATTGCGTTGTTCTCGCAGGCTTCCGCGCCTGCATTGCTGATCGTGCTCGGCGTGTTGTTCACGCTCGCGGCGAACGTCATGTCGTACGCCTACCACGGCTATCAGGCAGAACTGTTCCCCACGCGCGTGCGCGCCCGCGCCGTCGGCTTCGTCTATTCGTGGAGCCGGCTCGCCGTCGCGTTCGCCGGGCTCGCGATCGGCGTATTGCTGCACAAATACGGCGTGCCGGGGGTGGCCGTGTTCATCGGCGCGTGTATGGTAATCGGCATCTGCATGATCCTGCTCGGGCCGTCCACGAAGGGGCGTTCGCTCGAATCGATCAGCCATTGATCACGAGCGCCGAGCGCATGCGACACGCGACGCGTGCGCTCGGCGTCCGAGTGGCGTACCCTTCTTTCATTGGCGCTAATGCCGGCCGTGGAAGGAGGCTCGAATGACAGCATCGATTCGCACGGGTGCGCACATCGAAGGCATTCACTGGGTTGCCGAATACCTCGAAGTCACGCACAAAATTCGCGTCATGCGCGAGGGCTTCGAAGTAGGCGAGTACGATGCGCCGACGAGCCTGTTCGGCGAAGAAGCCGAGGCCGGCTCGAAAAGCGTCGCCGATCACCGCGCGTTGGAAGCTGCGCTGCGCGCTTATCTGCTGCGCTTCGTGGCCGAACATGACGCTGAGGAGTAAGCTGCCGCGCGGGCGCGATACTCATACTCACCGTCCCGCGCCGCTCAATGCGCAATCGGTCCCGTCAAGAACCCAAGCACCGTTTGCGTAAACTCGTCGGCTCGCTCGATGTTCGACAAGTGCTGTGCGTCCAACTCGACAAAGCGCGCACCTGCGATCGCTTCCGCCAGCGCGCGCGTCAGCTCCGGCGCGACCGAAGGATCGCCCCGCCCCGTCATGACCAGCGTCGGTGCATGAATCGCACCCGCTTCGGCCCGCAGGTCCGCGGCTCCGATGGCCTCGCAATTGCTCGCATACCCTTCGTCATCCATATGCGCAAACGCGTCGCGAATCATGGCCACAAGGAGCGGCTCGCGTTCGGCGAAAGCGTCGGTAAACCAGCGCTTGAGCGTGGCATCGGCCAACGAACGCGCGCCTTGCTCGCGCGCTTGGCGCGCACGCGCCTGCCAGATCTCGGGCGCACCGAGCCGGGCCGCCGTATGGGCCAGCACGAAGCGATCGAACCGGTCGGCATGCCGCGCGGCGAGCGCGACGCCGATGAGCCCGCCCATCGAAAGCCCGCAAAAGTGCGCACGCTCGATCGACAGGGCATCGAGTAAGCCGATCACATCCTGCGTCCACTGCTCGATCGAGTACGGGCCGGGTGGGGCGTCGGAACAACCGAGGCCGCGCGTGTCGAAGCGCAATACGCGAAAGCGGGCGGCGAACGCAGCGATCTGAGGTGCCCACATCGTCACGTCCGCGCCGAGCGCGTTGGCGAGCACGAGCCAAGGCGCGTCGCTTCGCTCGTCGCCGTCGATCCGATAGTGCAAACGAATTCCGCTGAGGCTGACAAATGGCATGGCGATGTTCCCTCGACGTCCAAACGATAGGTGCGCAACAGTGTCCCGCATTGTGCTACTGCGACGCGCATACGTGCGGATTTCGTGGAACAATGGCCCCCAATTCGACATGGCACGGTGAAGCAAAAAGGAGCGAACGATGAAGGAAGGATCCCGGGCGAAGAAAAACGAACCGGTCGCAAAGCGCGGCAAGCGGGCCGGTGCGTCAACCTCGGCATTGGTTCGCCCCACCCGCAGCGAAGCCGAAGACGCCGTGCGCGTGTTGCTGCGCTGGGCGGGCGACGACCCTGCACGTGAAGGTCTGCTCGATACGCCGGCCCGCGTCGTCAGAGCCTACGAAGAGTTCTTCAAGGGCTATTCGCACGACCCGCGAGAGATTCTGGCCCGCACCTTCTCTGAAGTCGATGGCTACGACGAAATGGTCGTGCTCAAAGACATCCGCTTCGAGAGCTACTGCGAGCATCACATGGTGCCGATCATCGGCCGCGCGCATGTGGCGTATCTGCCCGATCATCGGGTCGTCGGCATCTCGAAGCTGGCGCGACTCGTCGATGCGTTCGCGAAGCGGTTGCAGATTCAAGAGAAGATGACGGTGCAGATCGCGGATACGCTCAACGAAATCTTGCAGCCGAAGGGTGTCGGCGTGATCCTCGAAGCCGCGCATCAATGCATCTCGACGCGCGGGGTGCATAAGCCCGGGGTGCAGATGGTCACTTCGCGCATGCTCGGCTCGTTCCGCGACGACCCGTCGACGCGACGCGAATTTCTCGCGATCGTCGGTAATTTGACGGGCACCGGCATTCCGAATACCTGATGACCCGCTGACGGGAAACCGGCTCGTGCGTTTTCGCGCTCGATAACGCTTTACTGCGAGTAGGCGCCCATATGGGTCAGGCCGAACGCCAGCAGGCGCAGTTCGTCGAACTGCGTCGCCAGCTCGAAACTAAGCAGAAACGCCGCGCCAAAGAATACGCCGGGATAGCGCGCCGCCAAGACAAGGAACGGCCTTGCCGTCGCCGCACGCAAGCGCGGCACATTCATGACGCATGCGATGCCGACGCCCAGCGCCAAGCCGACCAGCAGATCGGTTGGATAGTGCAAGCCGAGATACAGCCGCGGCATGCAAATCAACACGATCACGTGCAACAGCGCATAGATGCCCGCCGGCCGAGACGCGAAGAAAATACCCGTGGCGATCGCCCCCCACAGCATCGCATGGTCGCTGGGAAAGGAGCTCCACGTGCGCGGCAATAAGACCCTGCCATTCGCTGCCGGATACAACCCGTGCAGTTGCGGCTCGAAGATGGGCCGCAAGCGGAACGGCAGCTCATGGGCGAGCAGCCGCCCGATGGCAAGCGCGATCAGCCCGCTCACGATCGCCGCAATGACGATTTCACGCGCGCGAAGGCGTGCAACCTCGCGTGCAGCCTCGCCTGCTGCACCGACCGCACGATCGTACCGAAACCAGATCCACCATAGCAGCGCTATGAGCAGCAGCCCACGGGTCAGATTCAGTTCCGCGAGCGCTTCAACGGCACGAACGAATAACGGCGAGCGGATGTCCATGCGGCCCATCGCATGGATCAGCCATTCATCGAAAGAAAGCATCGTTGCGTTTTTTTCCCTCTTTTCAGGGGGTTTGAGTGGTAGTCAGTCGGTTTGCAAAGTTAACATGCAAAATTTGACGTCACTATCGAAGTTACATTTTCCAACAGACGCGTTCCGACGCTGGTTCGACGCCGGTTCGTTCAACGCAGACACCGGTCGTCGCCGTTATCTGTCGGTTGTTCACGAGGCGGTTGCGGTCCGCATCCGTGTGCTTCGATACATGCCCTCACAGGCGATCAGGAAGACAGCCGCGAGCACGCATGCCATCGCCCACCAATGCGCAGGGCCGATGCGCTCATGCAGGACGAGCGCGGAGAACACCGCCGCGGAGATCGGGACGAACGCGGTCAATGCGCTGGCTTGTGCGCCCGCGATGCGCGATGCACCGGCGAACCAAAGGAAGAAGCCGATCGCCGTAGGCACGACCGCGTAATAGACGACGCCAGCCATCGCGGTTGGGTCGAAAGCAGCGCTCCAAGGCCGCTCGAACAATGCCGGCACGATCGAAAGGGCAAGGCCGATGCCTGTCATCAACGTCGACAACTGCAACGGCGAAACCGGTGTCCGCAGGCGTTTGTTCAGCAGGATGAAGAACGCCTCGCACACCACGGCCGCCAATACGCACAGGTTGCCCAGCCACATCGAAGGCGCGCCGCCACGAGCCGTGAGCGTCGTGGCATCGGCGCCGCCTACCGTGCAGACCAACACGCCGGCTGTTGCCAATACGATGGCAGCGATCGTCATCGCACCCGGACGTTCGCGCAGCGCGATCACGGCAACCAGTGCTGCTACCGCGGGCAACGTGCCCGCTATGACGCCGGCATCGGCGGCGGACGCGAGCCGCATGCCGCTCAACAGCAACACCGTATAGCCGACACTGCCCGAGCCCGATTGAAGGACGAGCAGCCACGCGTCGCGCCCACCGACCCGCGGCCAGCGTTCGCCCGTCAGCGCCATCGCCAGCAAAAAGATCGGCAATGCAATGGCAAAGCGCAGCGCCGTTGCCGTGAACGGCGGCAGCCCGTGGACGATCAGTTTGCTCGCCACCACCGTGCTGCCCACGCCGATCATGGCCAGCGTGCAATAGACATAGCCCGTAAAGCGTCCCCCGGTTTGCATCTCGCTCGCCCCTATCGTCAAAAGAACCGATGCAGGTTAGGCGTGTGGCTCGCCGCGGTCTTGAATGAAATTGCAGGGAGGTAAACGGGCTGTCGAGGGCGGTCTGGCAAGCGCCCATCGGCAAGAATGCGAGACGAGACGATCGCCCGATTCGATCAACGCACGGCGCCGGCGTACTGTGCCGGCGTGACACCGAATGCGCGTACGAACGCGCGCGTCATATGGCTTTGATCGGCGAAGCCGGCGCCGGCCGCCGCGTCGGCGAGCGCCGTGCCTTGCGCGATCAGATGACGAGCGAGCGATAAGCGGCGCTGAATCAAATACGCGTGCGGCGGCAGACCTGTGTCACGCGCAAAACCCCGCAAGAATTGAAACCGGCTCAGGCCTGCTTCGGCAGCGAGCGCCGCCAGCGTAACCGGGTTGCACGGGTCATCGTCGATGCGTGCCCGTGCCCGGCGAATCGAAGCACCGACGCCGCCATTCAGTTCGTGCGCCGGCACCCTGAGCCGCGCGGTGGTATGGGCGCGAACGACATAAGCCATCAGCACGAACAGCGATGTCTCTGTGGCAAGCGCTTCGACAGGCGCAATGGATGCGCCCATCGCCGCGGCGAAAGCATGCTCGAAGTGGGCAGTAAACGCCTGATCGTGCAATACCGGCTGCTTGAATTCGACAGCGACCGGCGCGTGCGCACCGAACTCGTTCACGACGTCATAGATGAGTTCGGGCTCGAAGTAGAGCATGCGCCAGGCACGACCCCGCTCGTCGAACGGACTGCCGTCGTGCACCTCGCCGGGATTGGCGGTGATGATGTCGCCGGCTCTTGCTTCGACGGGCCCGCGCCCGCTTGCCGACCGCTGCGCGCCGCGCCAGACGAGGCCAATGCCAAACGTATCGTGCGAATGTCGGCCAAACGATTGCGTCGTGTCGGCCGTCGTCGCCTGCACGCCGGCGACGACGCAACGATGCATGACGACGCGGCCGCGATTCATCGCCGCGCTCGCCCCGGTGACTCGGGGTCACTGCTGCCGCCGCGCGCGCCCTCGCGCACGTTGCCTTGCGAGACGCTCGCGCCCGGTGCCACGCTATGGGTAAGCCAGACATTCCCGCCGATGACCGCACCGCGCCCGATCGTCACGCGGCCGAGAATCGTTGCGCCCGCGTAAATCACGACATCGTCCTCGACGATCGGATGCCGTGCGTGCCCTTTGACGAGCGTACCGTCGGCGCCGGACGGGAAACTTTTCGCGCCCAACGTCACGGCCTGATAGAGGCGCACGCGCTCGCCGATCACGGCGGTCTCACCGATCACGACGCCCGTGCCGTGGTCGATGAAAAAGCTCGCGCCGATCTGCGCGCCAGGGTGAATATCGATGCCCGTCGCAGAATGTGCGATTTCATTGATGAATCGTGCGAGCAGCGGCACGCCGAGCCGGTGCAACGCATGGGCCAACCGGTGATGCATGATCGCCAGTACGCCTGGGTAGCAGAGCAGGATCTCCGTGATGTGCTGCGCGGCGGGATCGCCCGCATGCGCAGCTTGAATATCACTGACGAGCATCGCCCGAATGTTCGGCAGCTGCACGGCGAACGTGCGGGTGATATCGAACGCAAGCGCTTCGAGTTCGGGCGCGGGCGTCTCGGCGTGCTCGGGTAGAAAACGCAGCGCGCGCTTTACCTGCTCGCAGAGCAACCGCAACACGCTTTCGAGCGTGTGGCCGACGTAGTAGTCGACGCTTTCATCGGTCAAATCGGGGGCGCCGTAGTGCGTCGGAAACATGACCGCGCGCAGGGCCTCGACGATACCGACGATGGCATGACGGGAAGGCAACTCGCGAATGCCGCGCGGATGGCGCGTGCGATGCAATGACTCGCGCGACGCACGCAGGTCGGCCACGATCTGATCGAGGCCCCAGTGATAGGAAAGCGGATTCGACATGGTGATGGAAACGGCCGGCGATGCTGCTTCGAAAAACGGAGATCCGCAGAGATTACCGCGTTTTATGCGATGTTGCGCAAGCGCACCGGATTTGGCCGCAGACCCGGCGCATCGCCCTACACGGTGAGACTGCTCGCATCGATCCAACGCACGGCCCAATCGCGCGCATGGGCGATCGCGGCGGCTTCGTCTGCGAACCGCAGTTCGCTCGGGAAAAAGCGATTGGCAACGAGCTCACCGTCGCTTGAGCGTGAAATCACGACATACGGCTGATAGCTGCCATCGCTTGCGCGCGCGGGCGCGCAGTTAAGCAAGTATCCGCGATGCGTGAATGCGGCGTCGGGGTAATGCATGGCGATCTGCCTCCCTTGATACGCTTGCTGCGTCGTCGTGCGATGCGCCGCGCAGCCGCAACAGCAAGCGCCTGACTGCGTTTTCACCACGGGCGCCAGCTTGCAGGATTCGAATCATACTCTGTAGGAAACGCCGGTTCTATCGAAATTAATCGCGTTTTTTCGACTGCTGGGAGGAAAGGGCCGCGGCGGCACGCCAGGTTTGGGCCGGAACGGCTCTTGCTCGCCAAGCCGGTTGCCGCGACCCGTGCGAGCGTTCGGCGCGACTGTGCGCCAGCGCACCCGAAACGCTTGAAGTTGTTACCGGCTGCGCTAGCATGAGCAAACGACCGTGCGTGTTCGGCGCATCCGCGTGGCGGGTACGAATCGGACCTGAAAACACTTGCGAACGATCATGACCGCGAGCCATCCGAGCAATCCGAGCCGACCCTTACCCAGCGCCCAGACGCGACGCATGCGCGCTTCCCGCCCGCCCCGCCGTGCTCCACTCGAGCCGCGCTCCGCCAGACGCTTCTCGATCGCACTCGCATGTCTGGGCGTGAGCTACGCGCTCGCCTGGCTTGAGCTATCGCTCGGGCAGAACGCACCGATCGCGCCGGACGGCGCGGCGTCCGTCTCCACTGCGATGGCGGCCGCTCTCACTGCGCGCGCCCTCGTCGGTCTGCTGTATGTGTTCGTCGCGCTGCGCCACGCGTGGGCGAGATGGGTCACAGTCGTCCTCTGTTTCGCGTCGGTCGTGCTGGTCGCGCCGTTGCTACCGGCCGAATGGCGCGTGTTTCCCGTCGGCGCACTCGTGACAGGACTCGGGTTGGCGGCCAAGCTCGCCGCGGCCATCCTCTTGACGCTGCCGCTGCGCACCCGGAGCCAGACGCGCTCATAATGCGCTGGACGCGGCGAACGCGGTCGCGCATGGCACTTTTCGATCGAGGACTCCACATGAAAATCGTCGTAATCGGGGCGAGCGGAACGCTCGGCCGAGCGGTCTGCGCTGAACTGAAGCAACGCCACGAAGTGATCGAAGTCGGCGCCACGCGCGGCGACTATCACGTCGATGCAACCAACCTGCCGAGCGTCGAGCGGCTCTTTCATGAAATCGGCCGCGTCGACGCCGTCGTCGCGACGATCGGCAAAGTGCACTTCGGGCCTTTCCGTGAAATGACTGCCGATCAATTTTGGATCGGCCTGCGCGACAAACTCATGGGCCAGATCAATGTTGTGCTGGCCGCGCAGCATCATGTCAACGACGGCGGCTCGTTCACGCTGACGGGCGGCATTCTGGCCGACGAACCGATTCGCGAAGGGATCAATGCGACCACCGTGAATTTTGCGCTGGAGGGGTTCGTCCGCGGCGCGGCGATCGAACTGCCGCGCGGGCTGCGCATCAATCTCGTGAGTCCGACCCTCCTCGAGGAATCGGCGCAAGCTTATGGCTCGTACTTTCGCGGGTTCGAACCGGTCAGCGCGCAACGCGCTGCGTTGGCTTTCTGCCGAAGTGTGGAAGGCGCGCAGACAGGGCGCGTCTATCGGGTGGGCAGCTAGGCTGGCACGGCGGACGCGCGGCCAAAAAATGAAGCGCGACGCCCAGACGGATCGTCGCGCTTGACAGCGGCACCTTGAAACGAAAATGCATCACGGGTGGGGGCACAAGCCGCCACCCGTGATTGTGCTCAACGACGCTCGAACGCGCCGTCGCGCAGGCGCCAGAGGTTCAGCGGATTGTCGTCCTGGACGGCCTGCGGCAGCAGCTCCGCCGGCAGGTCCTGATAGCAGACCGGTCGCAAGAACCGCTCGATCGCGAGCGTGCCGACCGAGGTCGAGCGCGGATCGGACGTGGCCGGGAACGGGCCGCCATGCACCATCGCATGGGACACTTCGACGCCGGTCGAGAAACCGTTCGCCAGAATGCGGCCCGCCTTGCGCTCCAGCGTCGGCACCAGCTTGCGCGCAAGCTCGACATCTTCGGGTTCCATCTGCAGCGTGGCCGTCAATTGCCCTTCCAAATGCTCGGCCAGCTCGATCATTTCCTCGACGTTCGCGCAGGTCACGACGAGCGAAGTCGGCCCGAAAATTTCGTCCTCAAGCGGCGGCGCCGCCAAAAAACGCTGCTGCGTCGTGGCGAACAGTTCAGGCAGCGCCGAGTGATGCGCGTCCGTGCTCGCGCCCTGGGCGACATGGCTCACGCCCTCCACTTCCGCACGCTTTTTCACGCCGTCGCGGTAAGCACTTGCAATACCGGCCGTCAGCATCGTTTGCGCGCCCTTCTTCTCGAGCGCTTTCGCGGCGGCATCGATGAACGCTTGTCGATGCGGCCCATCGAGCACGACGACGAGCCCCGGATTGGTACAGAACTGCCCGACGCCGAGCGTCAGCGAGTCGACGAAGCCGTTCGCCACAGCATCGGCCCGCGCCGCCAACGCGCCCGGCAGGACGAAGCACGGGTTGATGCTGCTCATTTCGGCGTAAACAGGAATCGGCTCACGACGGCGTGCGGCGATGTTCATCAACGCGATGCCGCCTCCGCGCGAACCCGTGAAACCGACCGCCTTGATAGCCGGATGCGCCACGAGCGCTTCGCCGACAGCGTTACCCGCGCCCAGCACGAGCGCAAAAACGCCCGCCGGCAAACCGCATTCGGCCACGGCTTCCTGGATCGCGCGGCCCACGAGTTCCGAGGTGCCGAGGTGCGCCGGGTGCGCTTTGACGACGACGGGACAGCCGGCGGCCAGCGCCGAGGCCGTATCGCCGCCCGCGACGGAAAATGCGAGTGGGAAGTTGCTTGCACCGAATACGGCCACCGGACCGACCGGAATCTTCTGCAGGCGCAAATCCGAGCGCGGCAGCGGCTTGCGATCCGGCAACGCGGAATCGAGCGTCGCAGTGAGCCAGCGGCCGTCGCGCACGAGTTGAGCAAACAGCTTGAGCTGGCCGACCGTGCGTGCACGCTCGCCTTCCAGGCGCGCCTTGGGCAGCGCCGATTCCGCGTGGCCGCGTTCGATCAGCGCGTCGCCCAGCGCAAGGATGCGTTCGGCGATCGTTTCCAGCAAACGCGCACGCGTTTCGAGCGGCGCCTGGCGGAACGGATCGAACGCCGCTTGCGCGAGCCGGCAAGCGCGATCGACGTCGTTCGCATCGCCGGCGCCGAACTCCGGCTCCATTTCAACGTTACGGGCCGGGTCGAACGCGCGCAACGTACCGGCATTGCCACGCACCGCGGCGCCGCCGATCAGCATATCTCCCGTGATCTGCATCGTAGGATTCTCCAATTTGAGCCGGCACGTGGTCCGGCAGTAGTCGCAATTGCGTTGACGGGCAAAACCGCGTCGGAACCGTCGATCTTCGCATGAATCCGGATTTTTCGAGCAACCTGGGCCGCGTGCCCAAATGCTGAGACGATTCACTCCCGAAAACGCTCACCTTACTCCTCCATCAGCGCAGCAAGGTGAGCATTGGCGCCGCAAGACGAATCACGAAAACGGGCGCGTCGAGGGGTCAAGCCGCGTCCCGATAGCGGTTTGACGCGGGTTTCACGGGGAATGCCGGTCTGATGGCAACAAGCTGACGTGAGCGCGACTGGCAACACGGAACTCACCGCAGCGAACTCCCGTAAAGACTCACCTCAAGCGGTCGGGTCCTGGCAATCCGATGCGGCGCAGGGGCCATTCAAAACGGCCATGCTTGCATTAGCAGCAGCGCATTCATCGCCATGACGATGACCAACGCCGCCACGGCGACCGACTGCGTGGCAAGGCCCAGCCGGTGCTCGCCCATGACAGAGCGGCTGCGCGCGAGCACGATCAACGCGAGCATGGGCACGGGCACGGTCAGGCTCAGCACGACCTGACTCAATACGAGCGCGCGTGTCACGCCAAGACCCAGCGCGACGACGATGAAAGCCGGCGTCATCGTCACCGCACGGCGCAGCCATAACGGCAGCGACACGCCGAGAAAATCCTGCATGATCATCTGTCCGGCCATCGTGCCGACCACCGAACTCGAAATGCCCGAAGCCATCAACGAGGTCAGAAACAGTCCGGCGGCCATCGAGCCGAACAGCGGTGTCAGGGTGCGGTAAGCCATGCCGATGTCCGTCACTTCGCGATGCGCCCCATGAAACGCGCCGCACGCCATGATGACCATGGCCATGTTGACGAGCCCCGCTACCGTCAATGCGATCACCACCTCGGCGTTCGAGTAGCGCACGAGCTTTGCGCGCTCTTGCTCCGTGCGCGGCCTGATACGCTGCCCTGTCAATCCCGAATGCAGGAACAACGCATGCGGCATGATCGTCGCACCGACGATGCCGGCCGCCACGACGAGCGCCTCACGATCGGGCGCCGTCGGCACCAGCGCGCCGTACAGCACTGCCCCCCAGGGCACGTGAACGAATAGCAGCTGTGCGATGTAGGCGATCGCAATGAGGCCGACGAGCGCGCCGATTGCCACTTCGAGCGGGCGAAAGCCCCGGCTTTGCAACAT
This sequence comes from Trinickia soli, assembly GCF_002879855.1. Lineage (GTDB taxonomy): Bacteria > Pseudomonadota > Gammaproteobacteria > Burkholderiales > Burkholderiaceae > Trinickia > Trinickia soli. The sequence goes on from NZ_PNYB01000005.1 coordinate 147,160, forward strand.
CAACAACAGCCACGTGAAGACGGCCGTCACCGCCATGCCGAGTAACAGCGGAATATGCGCAAGCAGCGAGAAGCCGATCGCACCGCCGAGAAATTCGGCGAGATCGGTCGCCATCGCCGCAATCTCGCCGACGCCCCACATCGCCAGCACGAGCGAGCGCGGCAACCGCTGTGCGCAAAGCGAAGCCACGCTGAGCCCGCTCACGATGCCGAGCCTCGCCGAAACAGCTTGAAACAGCATCGCCGCCAGATTGGCGAACAGCACGGCCCACAACAGCGAATAACCATAGGCGGCGCCGGCCTGCAGATTCGTCGCGAGATTGCCCGGGTCCATATACGCCACCGAAACGACGACTGCGGGGCCCGCGAACGGCAGCAAAAGGCGCACGCCACGCCGACGGCCGTCAAGCGCTTCGCTTACCTGCGACGCAGTGCGCGCGCTCCAGTTGCGCTCGCGCTCGGACAACCGCGTGTCGTTCATGGGCAAGCCTCGCTCAAAGCCGGAAGCGCGCGCCGCACGGTTGGCGACGCGCGCTGGGTCCCGGCCCGTGTCTTTCAGATGCCAAGTTTGGCAGTGTTTTTCGCTTTCGGCAGCGTCTGCTGCAGCCGCCGTGCCACATCAACAATCGGCGGACTTATCATGTGGATTCCGGCGCCGCTCGCCTGGCTCGGCGGCGCGCTGATGGTGGCGTCCCGTTGGCTGCGCGAAGGTCACAGGCCATCGGGTCGATATCGCCGGCTGCCGCCGAGCGCAAGACGCCCTGCCCTCGAGGAACTACCGCGATGATCAAGCCGCCTCGCATGGCCACGGAACTGCTGGCGCTGACGTTGCCGGCCGTGCTCGCGATCGCCATGGGCAACGCCAAACATGCGGCGTCACCGGCTGCACAGCCGACGCTTTCCGCCGACCCAGCCATGCTCGCGCGTGGCGAATATATCGCGAAGGCAGCCGACTGCGCCGGTTGTCACACCGCCCCCAGCGGCGGCGCGCCGTTCGCGGGCGGTCTCGGCATGGGTTCACCGTTCGGCACGATCAAGTCGAGCAACATCACGCCGGACCCGCGCTATGGCATCGGTCGCTATACGTTGAGCGATTTCGATCAAGCCGTCCGCCACGGTGTCGCCCCAGGTGGCAAAGCGCTTTATCCGGCCATGCCATACCCCGAATTCTCGAAGATGTCCGACGAAGACCTGCGTGCGCTCTACGCTTATCTGATGCAGCGTGTCGCCCCAGTCGCCAAGCCCAACGAACCGGCCGATGTCGCCTTTCCGTTCAATCAGCGCTGGATGCTATATGGCTGGCCGTTGGCGTTCATGCCGCGCGGCGGGTTCAACTCGCACGCGCCGAATGACCCGCAGTGGACACGCCGCCCATCCCAATAAGCGGGGGCTGACGCACGCCCAACCGCTGCCCTGGCCCCAGGCCCCGGCGATTGTCGTGCGAACGTAAGCCAGCCGCTTTACACTGCGCCTATCGTGTCCACCGCAGCGCCGGCGCTCGCTTCATGTTTAATTCGTTCTCGTCCATCCATCCGTCAGCTGCCCGACGCAGCCCCATTTCCGCCTGCTGACCATGCCCTCCTGTCCCGCGCTTTTCATCGGCGCCATGGCATCGGGCCAAGGCAAGACCACCATCACGGCGGCGCTCGCGCGCTCTCATCGACGCCGCGGTTTGCGCGTGCGCGTCTTCAAGACGGGCCCCGACTTCCTCGATCCGACGATTCTCGAGCGCGCGAGCGGCCTACCCGTCGATTCGCTTGACCTTTGGATGGTGGGCGAAGCCGCCTGCCGGCAATTGCTGGCCGAGGCCGCGGGCGAAGCCGATCTGATTCTCGTCGAAGGCATGATGGGGCTGTTCGACGGCACGCCGAGCGGCGCCGATCTGGCATTGCGATTCGGGCTGCCCGTCGCCGCCGTCATCGATGCCCAGGCGATGGCGCAAACATTCGGCGCGGTCGCCTTGGGGCTCGGGCGCTTCAACCCGTCGCTGAACTTCCATGGCGTCTTCGCCAATCGCGTCGGCTCCGCGTACCACGCACGCATGCTCGAAGACGCTTTGCCGCCCGACGTTCGCTGGCTCGGTCACGTCCCTGGCACCCAGGACATCGCCCTGCCCGAGCGGCATCTGGGTCTTCATCCGGCGATCGAAATCGACGACCTCGACGAGCGGATCGACCGTGCCGCCGATGCGCTCGCGCCGACCGCGCTCGCGCAGTTGCCCGCGCCTGTGGTTTTCGACGCGCCGCCGCGCGCGCCGGTGCCGCGCCTTCTTGACGGGCTGCGCATCGCCGTTGCACGCGACGCCGCGTTCTCGTTCGTCTATCCGGCAAACCTGCGTTTGCTCGACGCGCTAGGCGCGCAAGTCAGCGAATTTTCACCGCTTGCCGATGAACCGCTGCCCGCGCAAATCGACGCGCTCTATTTGCCGGGCGGCTATCCCGAACTGCACGCAGCCGAACTTGCGCGTAATACCCGCACGTCGGATGCGATTCGCGCCCACGCGCAAGCGGGGCGCCCGATCTTCGCCGAATGCGGCGGCATGCTTTATCTGCTCGAAACGCTGACAGACAGCGCGGGCGAGACAACGCCAATGCTCGGCCTGCTGCCCGGCCATGCGACGCTCGGCAAACAACTCGCCGCGCTTGGCATGCAGTCGGTCGTCGGCAACCACGGCGAGTTGCGCGGCCAGACGTTCCACTATTCGCACGTCAAGACACCTCTGGCGCCTGCCTTGACGGCCACCTACGCGCAATCGGATGCACCTGGCGAATCGATCTATCGCTCGGGGGCGATCGTTGCCTCTTACCTGCACGGGTATTGGCCCACCAATCCGGCCTTCACGGCCGCCCTATTCCATGGCGATCCCATTTGACGACGACGAGCGCGCAGCCGTCTATCGCGCGATTTACGAACGCAGGGACGTCCGGCATTTCGTACGAGCCCCGGTCGATCCGTCCGTCCTATCGCGGCTGATCGACGCGGCCCATCATGCGCCCAGCGTGGGCTTCATGCAGCCGTGGCGCATCGCGCGCATCAGCGACATGGCGCTGCGCACGGCGTTGCACGACGCTGTCGAACGCGAGCGTATCCGCACGGCCGAAGCGCTCGGCGAACGGCATGACGAGTTCATGCGCCTGAAAGTGGAAGGCATGCTCGAATGCGGCGAATTGCTCGTGATGTCGCTGATGGACGACCGCGAGAAATATGTCTTCGGCCGGCGCACGATGCCGGAGATGGATCTCGCATCGGTGGCCTGCGCGATTCAAAACATGTGGCTCGCGGCGCGCGCCGAGGGACTGGGCATGGGATGGGTATCGCTATTCGACGTGGACGAGGTACGCGCGCTCATGCGCATGCCCGCCGGAGCGAAACCCGTCGCGATTTTATGTCTCGGTCATGTCGAAATGTTTTATCCGCGGCCGATGCTCGAAATCGAGAAGTGGGCCGAGCGGAGATCGATCGACGAATGCGTTTTCGAAAATTATTGGCCGGCGCAACGCTTGGCCACAGAGACGCCGCAGGACGAATGACCGTATAGCCCTAACCTTCGCAGCGGAAAAAATCCATTTGCTGGCCCGCCGCCACAGCGCGGCGCAGCCAATCCGGTGGATCTCCGTAGCCATCCCATGTGTTGCCCATCGCGTCGCGATAGAGAATAGGCCGTTCCGCCTGCTTATCGGCGGAAATCGATTCGGCAACGGCTTCCACAGTAATGCCGAATTCGTCCATGCGGCGTCGCAGCCAGCGAATCAACCGTTCGCGAGCTTCGCCTTCAAGCTGTTCCATCGATGATTCCGGTTATGGTTGATGCGGGGGCGCAGATGCCCCAATGACCCGAGCCGAATCATACTCGACTCGCAGCCGACAGGTTGCAGCCGCGCGACGGCTGCCTGCCCGGGGCGGCGCTCGATTGTCTTCACGCGGTGTCGACTCGAATTATCGATACAAAATCGCGAAAAAGCAAAACCGGCAAAAAGCCCGTGTCGCATTTCAGATGCACGGAACGTTCCTGGCGCCGCCAAGCGCGCACGCAAGCCGCTGCGCGGGCGAACGCCTGTCAGATTCCTCACACTTTACACGGCGGCACGCGCCTCGCGGAGCTTCGTAGGGAGGCCCTCCGGGGCATGCTTCCTGCGCGGCCGGGTCGCGTTGGCGCGATACGGTGCCATTTGATCCGCGTATTGTGCGTCCCTTCCTGCACGATTAAAGTGCAATCACCGACATACCATTATTTCTCTCATAATTGATTTCGCCGTATCGGGTATTGCGAGACCCGGGTATTGTGAGAGCGCTCGAAATAAACCGGCGCGTTCGCGAGCGATCGATGCTAAGGACATGCGAGCGCAGCACTCCCGAATTCCCTCACCTTTTTGGCGCCTGCCGCTCGTCGCCTACCGTTAGAGCGCATCAGCCGGCGCCGCCTTCAAACTCCAATGACGGCTCAGTGCAGCGATAGGCGCAGCCGTAAATGCTTGATAAGCCTATGAATCTGCGCTTCAGGGAATCGCCGCACTGTTTTCCCAAGGTGAGGATCTACGGGAAGCAAACGCTCGACGTATCCGATCGAGCCGAGGCTCCCGAATCTCCTCACCCATGCGTCCGGTAGCAATCGTCGATTGGCCCCGCTCAATGCAGCCGATTCATCGCGTGGCCGTCTCGGTACTGCATTTGACGGCGACGCTACGCGCGTTTCAAATCGACGGCGTGCGCCTCGCCTCTTTCGACGCCGCGTCTCCCACCGTCCGCTCTTCGGATGCCGCACGCGGCGCCCCCGCGGCGATGCGCGCGAGCATCGCCGCGTTCAACGCATCCTCGATTCGCTCTTTGTTGTACGGCTTGCGCAACAGCATCGCACCGGCGAGCGCCTGGTGATCGCTGTCGTCGGGCAGTGCGTCGTACCCCGTCGCGAAGATCACGCGCAAACCCGGCTGCAGCGCCAGTGCCCGCATCGCCAGTTCGTCGCCCGATAAATCGGGCAGCGCAATGTCCGTGACGATGACATCGAACGCTTGCTCGCTGAGCAGCCGCAACGCATCGCTCGCATCGCCGGCTTCCGTTACGATGTGCCCCAGATAGCTGAGCATATCGGCCGTCGTGAAGCGCACCATTGCATCGTCATCGACAAGCAACACGCGCGCGCTGAGCCGCGACGGGTCCGGTAGCGCATCGATCGTGTCGAGCGCCGAAGGCGGCGGCAGGCTCGGCAGTTCGGTCCGCGTCGGCACGCCGCGCGGCTGGTTGCGCAATACGCTGCGGATCTTGCGCGCCATCGCTTCGCGGCTGTACGGTTTGCTGAGCAAATCGACCCCTTCGTCGAGCCGGCCACCATGCACGATCGCGTTGTCGGTGTAGCCTGACGTGAACAGCACAGCAATGTTGGGCAGACGTTCGCGCGCTTTGCGGGCGAGTTCGGGGCTGCCGAGCGGGCCCGGCATGACGACGTCGGTGAACAGCAGATCGATCGGCACGCCGCTTTCGACGATCGCCAATGCGCTTTGCGCCTCCTTGGCGCGCAATACGCGATAGCCGAGCTCCGAAAGCAGATCGACCACCGTCCCGCGCACATCCTCATCGTCCTCGACGACCAGCACGGTTTCGGTGCCGCCCATGACCGGGCCCATCTCGACGTCGGTTTCGACATCTTCGGGTTGGCGCGCGCGCGGCAAATAGATGCGCACCGTCGTCCCGTGTCCGACCTCGCTGTAAATCTTGACATGTCCTCCCGACTGCTTCACGAAACCGTACACCATGCTCAAGCCAAGCCCCGTGCCCTGGCCTTCCGGCTTGGTCGTGTAGAACGGCTCGAAGACCCGTTCCAGCAATTCCGCGGGGATACCGCACCCCGTATCGGTCACGGCGACCATCACGTATTGGCCCGCGGCCACGTCGCCATGACGCGCCACGTAGGTGTCGTCGAGAAATGCGTTGCCGGCTTCGATCGTCAGCCTGCCTTGTCCTTGCATTGCATCGCGCGCGTTGATCGCAAGGTTCAGCAGCGCGTTTTCGACCTGCACCGTATCGACGTGGGTATTCCACAGGCCGCCGGCAATGATTGTCTCGATTTCGACCCCTTCGCCGAGCGAGCGACGCAGCATGTCGTCGATGCCGCGCACGAGGCGCCCGAGGTTGACGGTTTTCGGCGAAAGCGGCTGCCGGCGCCCGAACGCAAGCAACTGCGAGGCCAGCCGGGAACCGCGCGAAGTCGCAGCGATTGCCGTTTGCAGGCGCTGCTCGGCACGCACGTTACCCGCTACATCGCGGCCAAGCAATTGAAGGTTGCCCGCAATCACCTGCAGCACGTTGTTGAAATCGTGCGCGACGCCACCGGTCAGTTTGCCGATCGCCTCCATCTTCTGCGCTTGACGTAACTGCGCTTCGGTATGCGCTCGCTCCGCTACGGCGGCCGCCACGCGCCGTTCGAGCACCACGTTCGCTTCCTGCAGAATCCGTTCGGACTCCTTACGTTGTGTGATGTCGATGATGGAGCCGATGTAACCGAGGAACGCACCGTCGTCGCTGAATCGCGGAGCGGCAGCCGCGAGCGCCCAACGATAAACGCCGTCCGAACGCCGTACGCGGCACTCGGCACGGAACGGCTCGCCGTTCATGCTCGCCGACCGCAGCGCTGCCTGGTACTGCTGACGATCGTCGGGATGCAATGCGTCCCATGCGCCGTCGCCCACCGCGTCGTCCAGCGATTGCCCCGTGAATTCGCACCACAAGCGATTCAGATAGGTCAGCGAGCCGGTGGGGTCGCTGACCCACATCATCACGGGCGCATGGTTGGCCATGTTGCGAAAGCGCGCCTCGCTTTCCAACAGCTCGCGCGTCGCGTCCCGGCGCAGGCGAGCCATTTCGAGGTTGGCATTGATACGCGCCATCAGTTCGCGCGCGGAAAACGGCTTCGTCAAATAATCGTCGGCGCCCGATTCGAGCCCTTCGACACGCGCCTCTTCGCCCGCGCGCGCCGACAACATCACGACGGGCAAGTGCCGCAACTGCGCATCGCTGCGTATCTCGCGCAAGAGGCCGAAGCCGTCGAGCCCGGGCATCATGACGTCGGTCAGCAATATATCGGGCTTTTGCGTGCGGATTGCTTCGAGCGCCGCGAGACCATCCGCCACCGTCTGCACAGTCCAGCGGTGCCTCAACAGACGGCCGATGTAATCGCGCATATCCGGGTTGTCGTCAGCCACGAGCACTCGCGCACCGATCGTGCCGCGGCCGAACGACCAGGCCGGCATGTCGTCGGACAGCTCGGCCGGCGTATCGCTCTCTTCGTCGTCGGCGCCGTCGGCCTCGTCTCGCGGCAGCCAGCGCAATGCCTCTTCGACATAGGCGACCGCTCGTCCCGATTTGACATCGGCAACCTCTCGCGAGCCGACGTGCTCGGGCGGCAGATGCGCCGAGCCTAGCGGCAAACGCACCGTAAAGGTCGCACCGTGTCCGACTCTGCTGTCGACCGAAATCGTGCCGCCGTGCAACTTGACGAGTTCCTGGACCAGCGCGAGGCCGATGCCCGAGCCTTCGAACGAGCGGCTGCGCTGCCCTTGGACGCGATGAAAGCGCTCGAACAAGCGAGGTAATTCGCGCGGCGGAATGCCGACGCCCGTGTCGCGCACCGTCACTTCGACGGCCGTCCTGTCTTCGGACAGGCGCACTGCAACGCCGATTTCTCCCTCGAACGTAAACTTGAACGCGTTCGACAGGAGGTTCAGGACGATCTTCTCCCACATCTCGCGATCGACGTAGACGGGCTGCGGCAAGGCAGGACAGTCGATCGTCAGCGCAAGGCGCGCACGTTCGGTTGCCGATTCGAAGTTCGACGCGAGTTCGGCCGTCAGCTTCGAGAGATCGGTCGGCTCGAAGCTCGCGACGACACGCCCTGCTTCGATCCGCGAAAAATCGAGCAGCGAATTGACGAGCTTGAGCAGCCGCAAGCCGTTGCGATGCGCCGTGACGAGCCGTTTGCGTTGCGGCGGGGGCAGCGCCGCAGCCGTCGTATCGCCGAGCGCATCTTCGATCGGCCCCAGCATAAGCGTCAGCGGCGTGCGAAATTCATGGCTGACATTGGAAAAAAATGCCGTCTTTACAAGGTCGATCTCGGCCAATGCCTCGGCGCGCCGCCGCTCTTCCTCATAAGCGAGGGCATGTGCAATGGCGGCACCGATCTGCCCGGCGAGGAGCCCCAGGAAGCTGCGATAGTTGTCGTCGAACAGGCGAAAGGGATTCAACCCGACCACGAGCGCCCCCGTGCGGCCCGCATCGCCCGACGTGGAAATCGGCAGCACCACAGCCTGAGCAGGCGCCTCGTGCCATGGCCCCTTCGGCAGCGGCCCACTGACGCGAGCAGCCAAGCCCGACACGATCACGGGCTTGTGCGTGGAGAGCACTTCGCGCAAGGGCCAGAGCGACGACTCGTCCAACGAAATGCCAGCCGGCGCGAGTTCGTGCCCGGCTTCGATACCCGACGAACCGGCGAGCTTCATCTGCGCCTTATCCGGCTCAGCCAGATAAAGCAGCGCAAACGGCAAATCGCGAGCGTCGGTTCGCAGCGCGCGCATACTGCACTCGCTGACCTCCTGCCACGTGCGCGCGTTGGTCGCGCCCGCGGCCAACTCGCGCAGCAACGCGAGTTGCCGCTCGCTCATCACGCGCTGGGTGTCGTCGGTATTTGCGCAGATGATTCCGCCGACGCTGCCGTCGTCGTTGGGAATAGGACTGTACGAGAAGGTGTAATACGTTTCTTCGGGGTAGCCGTTGCGTTCCATGATCAGCGGCTGCGCTTCGACATAGGTCGACTCGCGGCCACTCATGGCGAGCTCGAGCATCTCGCCAATGTCGTCCCACAGCTCGTGCCAGACCTCCGAGGTCGGGCGCCCCAGCGCCCACGGATGCTTGCCGCCGATGATCGAACGGTACGCATCGTTGTAAAAATAAACCAGTGAAGGGCCCCAGCCTATCCACATCGGCTGCCGCGAATTGAGCATGATGCGCAGCGCCAGCTTGAGGTTCCGGGGCCACGCTTCCGGGTCGCCGAGCGACGTCGAACGCCAATCGGAGGCGCGAATCAGCTGGCCCAACTCCCCGCCGCCGGACAAGAAATGATTCTGATCTCGGTTCGGCAACATACTGGACGCGTCGCTCATTGAGGATCCCCATTTCCGAATTCACAGCAAAGGTACGCTCGTGGCGCGCAAAAACTGATACGCCTGTTGCGGCACCGAGAATAGCGTCGCAATGGATGTGAACGAGCCACGCCGCGACGCTCCCGTGCGCGGCAATAATTGCAGCGCGCGAGAAACGTCGGGAAATCAGACCGACCGCGTTCGAGCTGGCAGCCGAAGCGCGTTGGCGTATTCATGCGACTCACTACCTCTCAGGGTCGCCGACCAGCGGCGATGCGAACGTCCAACCGCAACGTACAGCACGCCGCGTGCCCGATTCGGTCGAACGCGTTTCCTCGGACGCGAACCCAGGGTGCCGCTCGCTGTTGGTTAGGTGTCCTAAGGAGCGACGGCGCATCGTTGCGCCGTCCATCCATGGATTCTTAAGCCTTGGGAATGACCGACGATTTCGACCGCGCCCCGCTTATAAGCATGCGGAGCGCGGCCGGTTCGCCGCTTGGCCGCGCTTAGCGAAGCCGCGTCGCGAATTCGGCGATGCGTTTGCCGAGCAAGCGGGCCGTTTCGAGGTCGCCCGAATGCGGCGCTTCGTCGGGCGAGGCGTCGGCCGGCGAGATCGCCAACGCGCCTGCAAAACCGGCCGTCCAGTTGACATCTGCGGGGCTGTTTTCCTTCTTGTTCGCCGGCATCAGGCCCGTACCGATCCACACTTGGCCGTGCTGCTGCGACAGCGTCCAGAAGTACTCGATCGTCGAAAATTTGTCGCCGTTCGTCGACGCAGAAGTCGTGAAGCCCGCCGCAAGCTTGTTCTTCCATCCCTGGGTGAACCACATCTTCGACGACGCATCGGCGAACTTCTTGAACTGCCATGCCGGGCCGCCCATGTAAGTCGGGCTGCCGTAGATGATCGCGTCGGCTTTGGCGAGTTCGTCCCACGTGCCTTCGGGCAGATCGCCATTGGCGTCGATACGGTAGAGCGTCGCCTTTGCGCCTGCTTCGGACGCTGCGCCGGCCTGCACGGACTCGGCAAGCTTGACGGTATGGCCGTAGCCGCTGAAATAGACGATTGCAACGGTTGTCATAGGCAAAGACCTCAATCGATGAAATAACGTAAAGGGGGAATGAGCGTTGGCTGAATGCGTGCGGCCACGGGCAATGCCCGTACGCCGCAGTCCGATGCAATCGAGGCGGCCGCTACCGCGCTTGCGCCGGGTCTCGCGAACGGACGGCGCAGTTTATCGCCCAAATGCAAAATATGTCGTCGAACGTCGCAGGCGCGATCGGCTGCCATACCCGCGCATAGGGCGCTGCTCGAAAGCCGGCTGAAAGCGGTTCAATGCGACGCCGTGCAGCTCCCGATAAAGCTCACCTTACGTTGTATCGCACACGCCGCCGTAAGACGGCTCGGTTGACGATCGGGCACGATCCCGAAAACGCTCACCTTTAGGGGGTCGCAGCGCGCGAGCGAGCCCGCTAGCGAACGGCGTTTCAGCGTATTCGCCGCAGTCGCGGTCGGCCCGTAAGGCCCTCCCGAATTCGCTCACCTTTGCCGTCGTGCCGGCATGGCCGGCAAGCGCTCGATAGCCCCGGGCTACCCGGCCATGACGAACCCGGCATCGAAAGCAAAGGGCAACCATGCGAGCAATTGCGCGCCGATCCGGCCTTGGCTAGCCTGCAACGCATTCGATACTTCCGCGATGACGTCCCGCACGCTGCGTGGCTCCACTTCAAGCAGGGCAAGGAACGAGAACGACCATGGTTCGAGTTTATGCATGCGAACCCGATAACCGTTGCGCGCAACGGCGACCGGCGTTTCACCGGGGCGGGGCATCTCGTGCGGACGCTGTGCGGCCACCGCAGCCACGAGATCTGAAAAATCGAAATCGAGCAGCAGCAGCTTCAGCGATGTGGGTCTTTTCAATCGCGTCGCATGTAGAAAGACGATGTCGAACGGCATCGGCGAATGCGCATCGATACCGGCCTCGACTCCCTCCGCTCGTTCCGATTCGGCGAACGCGCGCTCCAGCCGCGCAAGGCTCGCCGGCAAGGCATCGAGCGTTCCGCGCCCATCGTTGGGCTGCGGCCTCGTCGCTTCAAGAAAATCCGCAAAGCCGGCGCCGAGGTCGAACAACGTAAAAGACGAAGGGGGATGGGCGCCCAAATACGCGCCGGCGAAAAGATCGAAGACCTGGTCGCCAACCAGGCTCCGCAGCACCGGAAATTCCGCACGCAGGCATTCGAGCAGGCGGGCCCGATAGCTCAGCAGATAGATCTCGAGGCGCTGTTTGGCCGCCAGTCGTTCGGACCCGACAATGGCCGCATCGCAATCGACACCATGTCGCGCCGCGGACGCAATCGCTTCGTCCAGCGTCCAAGCGTCGCCGCCCACGACTTCTTGCATCCAGGTTTGCAACGTAGCGAGATCGGTCACGCGCGGCTCAACTGAAAATCGATGGGCGTCGATAGCGCACCATCGGCCACGGCGCGTACATCGGCGGCCATCGGCATCGATCCGCTACGCGCGGTCTTCGCTTTGCCGAGTTCGTCGAGCAGTTCGGGGAACGACGGTATGCGCGCGTCCCATTCGAGCAGCGTCGCGACGCCGCCCGTGCGTTCTTGCGACAACGCGTAGAGCGGCCATACGGCCGCAGGCACCGGTTGATCATGTGTATCGAGCAAGTGTGTGCCGCAATCGCTCGGACCGGCCAGATGCACCTGTACGATGTACTCGGCCGGCAGTTCCTCGATGTAGGCGAGCGCGTCGAATCCGTGATTGGTCGCGCTTACATGGACGTTGTTGACGTCGAGCAGCAAGCCGCAGCCCGTCGCCTCGGCGAGGCGCCCGAGGAATTCCGATTCGGACATCCGCGACGAATGAAACGTCAGGTAGCTGCTTGGGTTTTCGAGGATCAACGGACGCCCCAGATAATCCTGCACCGCCCGAACGCGAGCGGCCACATGCGCAAGGCTTTGCTCGGTCAACGGCATCGGCAGGAGATCATGCGTGTTCCGGCCGCTAACGCCGGTCCAGCACAAGTGATCGGAGATCCAGGCCGGGCGGATACGCTCGGCCAGTTCGCGCAGCTTGCGCAGATAGGTGCGATCGAGCGGCGCGACGCTGCCGATCGACAGCGAGACGCCGTGCATGACCACCGGCCGATGCGCCGCAATCCGTTCGAGCACATGCGCCGCATACCCGGCGTGATCGATGAAGTTCTCGCTGATGATCTCGAACCAATCGACACCCCACTGCTCAGGCGGCGTAGCCATCAGATGCGGGAAGTGCACATGACGAAGACCGACACCGTCGCCGAGGTTTTGCAAGCCGAGACGGCAAGCCTGCGCATCTGCCGCCTCGCCCATCGCCGCCGTTCGCCTCATGTCGACGGCGGCAAGGCCACGCGCAGCGGCGTGGGATCGGGTTCGGGAGGCACCGGCAACTGCTTCGCTTCCATCACCTTCTTGTATGCCTGGTAGGCGATTGCATCGACGCGGTCACCCTTTGCGAAGTCGATCGTCACATTGAGCGGTTCGGCTTGCCAGTGCTTCTGGAAGCCCCCGACCAACTTGTAATCGAACAGCTCCATCGTGCCTGCGCGCGGGAATCGCTGCGATGCCGAGATCGGCACCGCGCAGCCGCCGAAACTACGGCAACGGTTGTCGCCAGGCGCGCTATAGACGGGCAGCGGGTTGCATCCGCTCGCGAACGTACGCATCAGCAGCGCCGAGCTCGTGCCGCAGTTGCCGCCGCCGGAAGACGACTGCACGAAACCGCATCCGCCTTGCGCATTGCATTGATTCGAACCGCGGCAGCTGTGGAACACGCCGATTTGGGCACATGAATTGGGCGCGCCGTCCTTCACGTTGAGGTCGAGCCCCTGACAGGCGTGGTAAAGCGTTTGCCTGTTGAGCGGCTCCAAGCCGATGGAAAGGTCCGGGGCCTTGCCGAATACGGCCCAACAGATCGCCATGCGATCGCCCGAACCCACCATCGACGGAAACGGAAACAGCACCGGCTTTTGCGCCTGAGCGCCGGCATTCCAGAAGTCGTCGAGCACGGTCAGGATGCCGGCGATCGCCCCGACGGAGGCTTGGCTCAAGGTCTCAAAGTACTCGCCGGGCGACGCCCTGAGCGTATTGAGGGCTTGCGCGACGTCCTCGCACGACGGAATCGGATCGTCTGGCGGGGGCTCATACCCGGCCCTATGCAGATCGGCCGCCACCCAGCCCGTGTGTTCCTTCTCGCGCTCGGCCCACCATGCAGCCCACGTTTTCACGCCCGTGTCGGACGGCCCCTGCGCCATCAGCGCACGAATGTCTTCGTTGAAGCGCGAGAAATGATCTTGCGCATCGTGATCGGTGCGCGCGGCTGCATCGGCCGAAGGTCTCAGTTGTCCCGCGTCGTCGTAGCTCGGGTAATCCGATTCCAACGCCGTCGGCGACGGACGATATTGCCGCTGCACCGCTTGCAGATTGAGGTCGAGCACGCGTCCCTCGAGCCGCTGCGTCAGAGGCTCTCCCCCGGCGGCCGTGCTCTCGAGACCTTGCACCGGATCGACCAATTCGGCTGCGGCGCGTTGAATTTCATCGGCGACATGTGCATCGATCGGCAACCCGGTCAGCGTCTCGCGCAGCCCTTGATAGCTCGGGGCAGGCGATGCGATACCGAGACTTGCGTCGAGCGCACTCAACGCAGTGTGTACCTTGAGGCTCGATCTTTCCTTCAAGATGCTGCCTTCGCCCTGGTCGGTGATGGCGTCCATCATCTTGAGCATTTGCGACTTCGCGATGTCTTTGTAGGTCAGCGCGATCGTGGTCTCGAACCCGATGTACTCGCGCATCGGGTGCCCCGGCCCCGAGAAATTATTGAAGAGATCGTTTTGCTGGCCGTTCGGATTGAACACGGCGTCCCACAGCGTCGTATTGTCCGCATACTGCACATTCACGTAGTTCGCGTAGCACTGATACATCCAGCCGATCGAGCCGAAGGCAGGCAACGGCTCGCCCTCTTCCCATGGGCCGCGCGTGCCGTCAGCCGTCCAAATGTCGTCGAACGGCGCGACGGGGAAGTATTGATCCCGATAGGCCGGCAGCACGTCTTCACGCGCATCCGCATCGTTGCGTTCGATCGCGCAGAAGAGCCAGAGCTTTTCTTCATTCAGCGCGCCGACATTGACGCTCACCGGCAGGCCTTGCTCTTTGCGTTGTCGATAGCTTGCCGTATGCGCCAAGTCGATGATGTTCGGAATGGCCGTTTTATCGGGCCCGTAGCAATTCCATGCGTAAGTCTCGCTATTGACGAGCGAGCAATTGCTGAATTTCGGCGAACCGTTATCTTTGCTGACGGCGGTGGCCATGTTTGATGCAAGCTGCAAATGCAGCATTTCATCGATGAATACCGAAAAGAGAATGTTGAACGCTCGCTCTTCGTTCGTCTTCGGTTCTCGTACGGGGTGTGCGCCGGGCCAGAGTCGCCCCTTGTAGTAGTCGAGATTCTGTCCCGTGATCGCATGCATGCCGTAAATCGAATAGAGACTCGACATGTAAAGCGGAATCGTGAAAAGCTCGACTTCGAGTGCGGCTTGCGCGATCGCGCGCAAAGCCGCTGCGTCGGTCGCCTTCTTTGCGGGATCGCGATTGCTGACGGTAAGCCCTCGCGAGATAGCGATGCTCTCCATTTTTTAGCCCCTTATATCGGCGAGCGTCTGTCTCCTCGGTCGCCGGCGGTGGTGGACGTGACGACCATGTGGCCGTCTCTTGTCTTGACTATTATGTGACGCGAATAAGAAAGGCAGGGGACAGCAACGTAGCCCCGATTCTTTTGGTGCGTGGGGTTCTACGTCTGACGAAACATAGGGTAGGCAAATAAGCCTGTCAAGTATGGCAAGCGCACGGCTTACGAAACGTCATAAGGCGCATGAAAGATCGGATATCGATGAGAACGAAACCGGAAGTTGCACGGCTCGGCGCGTGCGTTCATGCCGACACGATCAATCAACCCATGCGAATACGCTCGGCGCCGATCGGGGCACCCAGCGTATTCGATAAGCCGTCCGATCGAATCCGTCCAATCGAAAAGGTGAGAGTTTTCGGGAGCATGGGAAACGGTGGCCGACAGCTTTGGGATCAGTCCTGCTTTGCAGCCTCCGCGTGCGCGATGCGGCGCTTCACCGCCACAAAACTATCGGGCGTCACCGATACCGAATCTATTCCGCACTCGACGAGAAAGGCCGCGAACTGCGGGCGATCGCTCGGCGCCTGGCCGCACAATCCGACTTTCACGCCGCACCGATGCGCCGCTTCGATCACGTGCGCGATCATCCATTTGACCGCGTCGTCCTCTTCGTCGAACAGCGCGGACAGCTCGGCGGAATCGCGGTCCACGCCGAGCGTCAGCTGCGTCAGATCGTTGCTGCCGATCGAGAAGCCGTCGAAGCGAGCGGCGAATGCTTCAGCCAGAATCACATTCGACGGGATCTCGCACATGACGTACACCTGCAGGCCGTCGTGCCCACGCGCGAGCCCATGCTGCGCCATGACCGCCAATACGCGATCGGCCTCCTGCGGCGAGCGACAAAACGGAATCATGACGACCACGTTCGTAAAGCCGAATTCGCGGCGCAGGCGTTCGATCGCCCGACATTCGAGTGCGAATCCGTCACGGTAACGCGGCGAGTCGTAGCGCGAAGCGCCGCGGAAACCCAGCATCGGATTTTCTTCCTTGGATTCGAACGCCGCACCGCCAATGAGGTTCGCGTACTCGTTCGTCTTGAAGTCGCTCATACGCACGATCACAGGGTGCGGGTGATGCGCAGCGGCGATGCGCGCGAGGCCGCGCGCCAAACGCTCGACGAAATACGCCGTCTTGTCTTCGTAGCCCGAGGTCAATTCATCGATCGTTCGCTTGGCGTCGCCGTCGGTCAACGTGTCGTAGTTGACGAGCGCCATCGGATGGATCTTGATGTGATTGCTGATGACGAACTCCATGCGCGCGAGCCCGACGCCGTCCGCCGGCAACCGCCACCAACGCAGCGCGGCAGCCGGGTTGGCCAGATTGAGCATCACCTGTGTCCGCGTCGTTGGCAAGCTCGCGAAATCGATGTTTTCGACCGTGAACTCGGCGTGCCCCTCGTAGACGAACCCGTCGCTGCCTTGAGCGCAACAGACCGTTATTTCCTGTTCGTCGTGCAGCACATGCGTCGCAGTGCCCGCGCCCACGATGGCCGGCAACCCCAGTTCGCGACTGACGATCGCCGCATGCGAGGTCCTGCCGCCATGGTCCGTGATGATCGCCGACGCGCGCCGCATGAGCGGCACCCAGTCGGGATCGGTCGTGCGTGTAACCAGGATCGAGCCGTCGACGAAGTGTTCGGCGCGACGCGGGTTATCGATGACGCACACCGTTCCCGCCGCGATCGCCTCGCCCACCGCTACGCCGGTCAACAGGCGTGTCCCTGCATGCACGAGGCGATACGTCTTGATCGCGCTGGCCTCGCGCCGGGATTGCACGGTCTCCGGTCGCGCCTGCACGATCATCAGTTCGCCTGTGACGCCGTCCTTCGCCCATTCGATGTCCATCGGCTGGCCGTAGTGTCGTTCGATCGCGCACGCCCAGCGCGAGAGCGTCAATATCTCGTCATCTGTCAGCACAAACGCCGCGCGCTCCGCTTTGGAAGTCGGCACGTTCCTGGTCGGTGCGCGCGAATCGTTCGCGTAGATGACTTTGAATTGCTTCTCGCCGACCTTCTTGCCGATGATCGGCGCAAGCCCTGCTTCGCCCAATAGCGGTTTGAATACCTCGTACTCATCGGGATCGACCGTCCCTTGGACGACGCTCTCCCCAAGACCCCACGCAGCACTGATGACGACGAGCTTGTCGAAGCCCGTTTCGGTGTCGATCGAAAACATCACGCCCGCGCCCGCGAGATCCGAGCGCACCATGCGCTGCACGCCGATCGACAACGCGACTTTCGTCTGATCGAATCCTTTCGCTTCGCGATAGCTGATCGCACGATTCGTGAACAGCGACGCATAGCAGCGCCGGCATGCCACGAGCAGCGCCTGCTCTCCGCTCACGTTCAGGTACGTTTCCTGCTGCCCGGCGAAGCTCGCATCGGGCAAGTCTTCCGCCGTCGCGCTCGATCGCACGGCAACGCCGGGCGAAGTTTCGCCAACGCGTTCGCCCAGTTGGCGATAGGCGGCGCAAATGGCTTCAGCGATAGCGGGGGGCCATTCGCCATGCAATATGGCACGTCGAATCGCCGCGCCCGCTTCGGCCAACGTCAGCTTGTGCGCAGCGAGATCGGCGAGCAGCGCTGCGATCGTGTCGCGCAGGCCGTTCGCATCGATGAAGGCCCAATAGGCCCACGATGTCGTCGCGAATCCCGGCGGCACCTTGATGCCGGCCTCGCCCAGCGTTCCCGTCAACTCGCCAAGCGAGGCGTTCTTGCCGCCGACGTCTGCCACATTCGTGCGGCGCACATCGTCGAACCAGAGAACCGACGCGTTTTCAGCCATGGTGACGCCTCCTCGGGTAAGGCATCCGTGCGTCGGAGCTTGAAGCGGCCTCGAAACGCCGATGTCGACGCGCAAACCGCCTGGCGGCGCATCGATTGCCTGTGTTCGATTCTGGTCAGCGCCAATCGATGCGTATTGACGTGAGTCAATCGTCTCCGGCACGGCTGGTCAGTCGCTTCATAAACCGTCGAATCCATGGCTTATCAACGAATCGAATGCGCTTGACCGAAATCAACGGCAACTTCCAGCACGCGCCTATTGTGAAGACGTAATGCGCCATCGCGATCGATCGCCGTTACGTTCGTCCATGACCGAGGAGGAGCGACCGAAATGACCGAACTACAAATGCTGACCTACGAGACGCTTCCCGAAGCGAAAGCGAAGCCAGCCAAGCCCGCTCGGGAAGGCGCCCCGAAGGTGATCGAGCTGCCTCGTGCCGATTTGCTGTCGGGCATATCGCTGCTTGCCGCACTCTCGTTTCGTTCCAGCACGCGCGAATTCGCGCCCACGCCGCTCTCGCGTCAAACGCTCGGTGCGCTGCTATGGGCTGCCGACGGCGTGAACCGACCGATTACGGGAGGACGCACCGCGCCATCGCCACACGGACGGCAAGAGATCGATATCTATGCGGCACTCCCCGAGGGAGTCTATCGCTATGAACCGTCGACGCATTGCCTCATCCTCAAGCGCGCCATCGATGCGCGCGGCATGACGGGCTATCAGGACTTCGTCGGCGCCGCACCGCTCGATCTCGTCTATGTCGTCAGCACGTCCAGGCTGTTGTCGCTGCCGCCCGCGCAACGCGATACGTTCTCGGCCATCACGGCCGGCGCGATTTCGCAGAACGTTTCGCTGTTTTGTGCATCGGCCGGACTGGGCACGGTCGTGCGAGGCTGGATCAACCATCGCCTGCTCGCCGAAGCGCTGAGCTTGAATGAGGACGAAGTGCCGATCCTCGCGCAGACCGTGGGCATGAATGTCGTTCCGCACGCGTGACGCACGAGACCCACATCGAACCGAAGCCTGCCGTCGGCGCAGGCGAAGCGGCTGATGAAGCGCGCTTGCTGACGCTCGTCGCTGCGCTGGCCGACGAGTTGCACGGCGACGATAGCCCGTATCCCGAGGTAACGCTCGACACGCAGTTCGAGCGCGATCTGGGCTTCGACAGCCTCGCGCGCGCCGAACTGCTCGCGCGCATCGAGACGGCATTCGGCGTGCAACTGCCGGTCGAAACGTTCGCGTCGGCCGCCACCGCCAGCGATGTCTTGGCCGCCATAACGGGCGCCTCTGCGCGACAACCATCCAGCGCCGCCAGCTCACCGTCTGCACCGCTATTCCGACCCTCATCGTTACGGGTCCCCGCGCCGCCCGCGGGCGAGCCCGAGGTTCCGACGCACGCGAAGTCGCTCGTCGAGGCACTGCGTTGGCACGCCGATCACCACGCTGAACGCACGCATATCGTGTTGATCGAGGAAGACGGCGTGACTCAATCGCAGATCACCTATGGCGAGCTGCATGAACGCGCGATGCAGGTGGCAAGCGGCATGCGCAAGCTCGGCATCGACCCCGGCGATACGGTCGCACTGATGATGCCGACGACCTTCGACTATTTCGTCATATTCATCGCCACGCTGCTGTGCGGCGCCGTCCCGGCGCCCATCTACCCGCCGGTGCGCATCGGGCAGCTCGCCGAACATCTGTCGCGCCATGCCGATCTGCTGGCGAACGCGGAAGTCAAAGCGCTTGTCACCTTCGACAAAGCCGCCGCCGTCGGCCATTTGCTGAAGGTGCGCGTACCGAGCATCCGCCACGTGCTGACGCCCGAAAGCATCGAACAGTTGCCGCCCGATCGGATCGTACGCGCACACGCCGACGATCTCGCACTGCTCCAATACACATCGGGAAGCACGGGCACGCCGAAGGGCGTCATGCTCACGCATGCGAATCTGCTCGCCAACATTCGCGCAATGGGCGCCCGGATCAACGTCACGCACGACGACGTATTCGTTAGTTGGTTGCCACTCAGTCACAACATGGGTCTGATCGGCGCATGGCTTGCACCGCTCTATTTCGGCGTCCCGCTCGTCGTGACATCGCCGCTCACGTTCCTTGCCCGGCCGCAGAGTTGGTTGCAGATGATCACGCACTTTCGCGGCACGATCACCGCTGCGCCGAACTTCGCCTACGACCGCTGTGCGCATCATCTGCCGGATGCCGCGCTTGAAGGGCTCGACCTTTCGTCCCTGCGGTTCGCCTCCTGCGGCGCGGAACCTGTCAGCGTCAAAACGATGCGCGCATTTTGCGAGCGGATGGGCCCGGTGCGCTTCGATCCGCATGCGATCGCACCCGTCTATGGGCTTGCCGAAAACGTGCTCGCACTGACGCTGCCGCCGCCAGGTCGCGGCCTACAGGTGGACAACGTGATGCGCCATGCGCTTCTCGATGACGGCATTGCCTCACCTTCCGCGGGGGCTGGCGATGCCATCGAAGTGGTGGGTTGCGGGTCGGTCCTCGACGGTTCGGAACTACGCATCGTCGACGAGCAGGGGCGCCTGCTTCCCGAGCGGCGAGTCGGCCGCATCGAATTCAGGGGCGCCGCGGCAACGCGAGGCTACTATCGCAATCCCGCAAAAACGGCGCAGTTGATGGACGGGGACTGGTTCGACAGCGGCGATCTCGGCTACCTCGCAAACGGCACGCTCTATGTGACCGGACGGATGAAGGACATGATCATCCGCGGCGGGCAGCATTTCTTCCCCTATGAACTCGAAGAGGCGATCGGCCAGATACCCGGCGTCATCGCCGGCGGCGTGGCGGTGTGCGGCAGCGTCGACGCCACGCACGGGACCGAACGCGTCATCGTCTTCGCTGAAACAGCCGAAGAAGATCCCGGCGTGCGCGCAAGTCTCGTCGAACAGATCAGCCGCGCCGCGATAGCTTCTTTCGGCGCGCCCGTCGAACGCATCGTCCTCGTTGCAGCGGGCAGCGTTCCGAAAACAGCGGCCGGCAAGATCCGTCACGCAGCCATGCTCGAGCGATTCGAACACGCGGAGCACGACGGCCCTGCAGCAGCAGCGTCCATCGCGCCGCATGCCGCCTGGCGCCAGGTGACCCAGGCTGTGGCCGGCAGCCTGAAGCCGTTCGCATCCCGCGCTTTCGAAAGGCTCGGCGCGGTAGCCTTCGGCTTATGGTGCTGGGCCATGGCGCTATCGATTGCACCCGCGCTCTGGCCTCGCGTCGCCATGAGCGCCGACGAAAAGCGCAACTGGGAGCGGGCGGCGCGCGCCGCGCGCTTGTTCTTGCGCGTGACGGGGTTGTCACCGAACGCGATACCGGACGCTGCAGCCTTGCCTTCGGCCGCCTGCATCATCGCCGTCAATCATCTGAGCTACCTCGACAGCGTCGTGCTGCTCGCTTGCCTGCCTCATCCGGTCCATTTCGTCGTCAAGCGGGAGATGGAGCATACGCCGCTCATCGGGCGCTTTTTAAAGGCGCTTGGCGTCTATTTCGTCGAGCGGGACGATTATCGGGCAAGTCTCGAAGACGAGCAGCGTCTCGTCACCGCCGCGCAGCGCGAAACGCTGCTGTTCTTTCCCGAAGGAACATTCGGCCGCGCCGCCGGACTTCGGCCGTTTCATCTCGGCGCATTCCGCGCTGCCTGTCTGGCCGGGCGCCCCGTCTTTCCGATCGCGTTGCGCGGGACGCGAAATGTATTGCGCGATGGCAACTGGTTACCGGTACGGTCATCCGTAACGATGACCGTGCTCACGCCCATCGCGCCGCAGGGAACTGACCTCCGGTCAATGGCGCAGCTGAGAAATGAAGTCCGTGCGGCGATTCTCGGTGTGTGCGGGGAGCCCGAGCTCGTCGCATCGGAATAGGGAGCGAAAGAGGAAGCGCAATAGGGACGCAATCGGGACGGGAGCGAATGTCGCCCCCTTGGATTTCGCGCAACGCCGCGATCTCGGAATCGGTTTAATGCAGCAGCACGACTGCCCACTCGCTTAACGCTGCCAATACGCGCGCACGAGATGTTCGTCGTCGCTGTATTTCAGGTCGAGCGTGCCTTGGAATGCCGATTGGAGCGCCGATCCCAGGTCGCGCGCCAGATGAACGTCGGTCGTCGTCACGACCGTCTTATCGTCGGCCGTGTCGATCGACATGACGCGCTGCATCGGATGTTCCGTTTTGGCGCGGGCCGCGTGATGGTTGATCAACCCGAGCACCTCGGCGCGGTGATCGTTCGCAAATGATCCTTCGATATAGACGTATCCTGCGGGCATGTGCTCAGCGGTACGGCGGCATGCCGTGCACACCACCTCTTTCGCATCCTGCGGGCGTGATAGCCATTGCCAGCGACCATTCTCGTAGACAGCGCCGCACGTCGGGCACGCCGACGGTTCGGGGAGCTTGCCGCGCAGTGCGTAGGGGTCATTCTCCAGCCCAGGATAAACAGGCTTGTGTTCGCCGGGTTTGAACGGTCTCGTGTGTTCACTCATGACTGTTTCCTCGAAAAAGTCTGAACATCGCCGCGCAATCGGCGGCCATTCGTCTTCAGCGTAGCCCCCGTCCTTACACCGGTATTGACGTGAATCAACGGTCGACGGGTCACGTGTATGCCTTGCGCAAGCGACGATTCTGCTTTCCCCACGCGTCGCTTCCCTACACGCCGGCTTGATGCAGGTCATCCTCGAACCCATGTCGAACAGGCACGATTGTTTTGCGTTGCGCCCACTCGTGCGCAGTCCGCCGAACCGAACGAACATGCACAAAAGTATTTCTCCACACGGTTTACTGCGCCGTCCGTTGCTATGCGTCTTTCTCCTTCTCATCGGCTGCGCCCGCTGGATGGCCGGCGCACAGGCGGACACCCGCGCCAGCGACGAGCCGCGCGTGGCCGTTCTCGCTTATCACCGTTTCAGCGAAACCGCTGCCGACGATTTCATGACCGTGCGCGTCGCGACGTTCGAAGCGCAGTTGAGCTTTTTGCGTGCACACGGGTATCGCATCGTCGCGTTGCGCGACATTGTGAACTGGCTCACCGAGCCAGAGGCGACGCTGCCTGCGAAGGCCGTCGCCCTCACGATCGACGACGGACATCAAAGTGTCTATGACGTGTTGATGCCGATTGCCGTGCGCGAACATCTGCCGTGTACTTTATTCATCTACCCATCCGCGATTTCGAATGCTTCGTATGCGCTCACCTGGACGCAACTGACGCAATTACGCCAAACCGGCCTGTTCGGCATTCAATCGCATACGTACTGGCATCCCAACTTCAACGTCGAACGGGCCCGCCGAACGCCGAGCGACTTCCGATCGTTCGCCGCGAAGCAACTCGTCGAGTCGCGCGAGCGTATCGAGGCAAAGCTCGGCCTTCAGGTCGACTTGCTCGCGTGGCCGTTCGGCATCGTCGATACCGAGTTGATTTCGATGGCATCGTCAGCCGGCTATCGCGCCGCATTCACGATCTCCGGCCGCTTGATCGACAGGCACTCACCGCTTCTGTCGGTGCCGCGCTTGCTTATCACGGACGCGGATACGCCGGCGGTGCTGAGCCGCCGCCTCGGCGAATCGAAGGCGCAAGCTGCGCAAGCGCGGGTCGAGGGGCGCCGGCCATGAAGCACACGATGTTCGCAATGGTGCTGCTGGTGCTGACCGCGTTCGGCACCCCCTATGCGGCCGCGGCCTCCGGCCTCGTCCTCGACGGCGTTACCCACCAGCCCATCGGCGACGCCATCGTGACAATCGATCATCACATCATGCGTTCGGATAAAGCCGGTGGCTTTGTAAGCGACGCGCCAGACGGCGCCACGGTGCAGGTTCGCGCACCCGGCTATCGCCGCACGGCCGTGACACAGAAGGCCGGCGGCCCACTGACGATCGCACTGCTGCCGTTTCGCCCGCACGCCGTCTATCTTTCCGCCTTCGGCGTGACGAACGCCGCGTTGCGCGAGGCAGCGGTTCGGCTCACGGAGACGACTTCCGTCAACGCGTTGGTCATCGACATGAAAGGCGATCGCGGCATGACGCCTTATCACAGCCCTGCGCGCGAGAAGATCGGCGCTGCCGCTTATGTGGGTGAGCATGCGCCGGCCATCGACGCCTTCCAGTCGATCATCGACGCTTTGCGCCGTCGCGGCATTTACCTGATCGCGCGCATCGTCGTGTTCAAGGACGATCCGCTCGCGCAGGCACATCCCGAATGGGCCGTCCGTGACGCAGAGGATCGGCCCTGGCTGGACCGAGAAGCACTGCGCTGGGTCGATCCGTTCTCGCAGGACGTATGGCGGCATAACCTGGATCTGGCCGAAGAAGCAGCGCGCGCCGGATTCGACGAGATCCAATTCGATTACGTGCGCTTTCCCGATGCGAGCGGCCTGCGTTTCGCGCGCGCCAACACGCGGGCGAATCGCACGGCAGCGATCGTGGGCTTTCTCGATGCGGCGCGTGAGCGCCTTGCTCCCTATAACGTGTTTGTCGCCGCGGATATCTTTGGCTATGTGCTCTGGAATCCCGACGATACGGCGATCGGCCAACAGCTTGAAACGTTGGGCGCGGCGCTCGACTACATTTCGCCGATGCTCTATCCGTCGGGATTTACGTGGGGCTTACCCGGCTGCGCGAATCCCGTCGCCGATCCCGGCCAGATCGTGAGGCGCTCGCTCGCAGAGGGCAAACGGCGGACGGGGCTGCCGGGCGTTCGGTTTCGACCATGGTTGCAGGCTTTTCGCGACTATGCGTTCGATCGCCGGGTATTCGACGCCGACGATATCCGCGCCCAGATCGACGCGGCCCAGGCCGCCGATACAGATGGATGGATGCTATGGAACCCGCGCAATCATTACGACGCCGGGCAATTGCCGCGCTGAGCGTCATCGCAGTCTCCGCGCCGTTGATGATGGCGTTTATGTCGCACCTCGCGCGCGGCGCCGAGATCGATATGGCATCGCGTGACGCGCTTGCTCATATCGTCGAAGGCGAGGTTGCGGCCGGGCGCATCCCGGGCGCGGTGATTGTCGCGGGCGACGACCAGGGTGTGCGATATCGCGCCGCATTCGGGTATCGGTCAATCGAGCCCGTTCGCGAACCGATGTCGGTCGATACCGAATTCGACCTGGCGTCCCTCACCAAGGTGATCGCAACCACGACCGCAATCATGCAACTCGCGGAGGCGCACCGGATCGACCTCGACGAGCCGGTCGCCCGCTATTGGCCGTCGTTTGCCGCCAACGGAAAAGGCGCGGTGACGGTCGCGCAGTTGCTGACCCATACTTCGGGTCTCGCGCCAGACTTGCCGCTCGGCGCAAAAGCGCAGACTCGCCGGGGCGTGCTTGCGGAAGTGATCGATGCGCGGCTTCACGCCGTACCCGGCGAGCGCGTGATTTATAGCGACATCAATTTCGTCGTTCTTGGCGAACTCGTGCGGCGCATCACGCATCGCTCGCTCGCCGGCTATTGCCGGCAGCGGATCTTCGCACCGCTCGGCATGCGCGATACGGCCTTCCTGCCCGATGCCGCCCATGCGCAACGCGCCGCTCCTACCACAGCCGATACACGTGGCATGCGCAACGGACGAGTACACGATCCCACAGCGGCGCGCATGGGCGGCGTTTCAGGCAACGCGGGATTATTCTCGACCGCCGACGACCTTGCCC
Organism: Trinickia soli; assembly: GCF_002879855.1. Taxonomy (GTDB): domain Bacteria; phylum Pseudomonadota; class Gammaproteobacteria; order Burkholderiales; family Burkholderiaceae; genus Trinickia; species Trinickia soli. The sequence goes on from NZ_PNYB01000005.1 coordinate 172,459, forward strand.
GCTTCGCACGGATGATGTTGAACGGCGGTAGCTTCGAAGGCCGACGGATCCTGCAGCCGCACACGATCGCCGCGATGGCTGCGGCCGCATCGCCGCTTGCTACTTCGCCTTGGCGCGGCCTCGGCTGGGCGCTCGATGCGCCGCTTGTCGCCAACCGCGATCGCTTGCCGCCGGTCGGTTCTCTTTATCACACGGGCTACACGGGCACGGCAATCTGGATCGATCTGGTTTCCAGGCAATTCTTGATTGTCCTGACCAACAGAGTCCATCCGGATGATCGCGGCGACGCGCGGCCGCTACGCGAACAGGCCGTCTCGTGGCTGGCAAGCCACAATAAAACGTGGTCGACCGACGAACTCTCGCAGGCGTTGCCTTCGATAGAACCGGCCGTCGCGGCCGCTCTGCGTTTGCCCACGTCGGTCGGACCCGTGCAAAGCGGCATCGACGTACTCGAAGCGCTCGGGTTCGCCCCGCTCGCGGGCTTGCGCGTGGGTCTCGTCACGAACCGCACCGGCTTCGACAGTGCAGGCAGACGCACGATCGACGTTATCGCTCACGCGCCTCGCGTTCGTCTCGCCGCAATCTTCGCTCCGGAACACGGTCTCGCAACAGACCGCGACGCACCGATCGGCGACATGCGGGATGCGGCGACCGGCATAGCCGTATACAGCCTGCACGGGGCCACGAGACATTTCGATGCGGCGATACTGCAGCACATCGATGCGCTCGTCTTCGACCTGCAGGACGCGGGCGTGCGCTTCTTTACGTACGAAACAACCCTCGGATACGCGCTTGAGGCCGCTGCCGCGAATCATATTCCGCTGTTCGTGCTCGATCGCCCCGATCCGCTCGGGGCCGACCGCGTCGGTGGACCGATGCTCGACCCGGGACATGAGTCGTTCACCGGCTATTTTCCGTTGCCGCTGCAGCCCGGCATGACGATGGGCGAACTTGCCTCGTTGTTCAATCGCGAACGGGCGATAGGTGCGGACTTACGCGTGATCGCGATGCAGCGCTACGTCCGCTCGATGGGTTACGTCGATACCGGCCTCGCGTGGACGCCGCCGTCGCCGAACTTGCGCACGCTTTCGCAGCTCGATCTGTATCCCGACGTGGCGCTGATCGAAGGCGCAAACGTCAGTGTAGGCAGAGGCACGGCCCATCCGTTCGAATGGATCGGCGCGCCCTGGATCGATGCAGTCGCGCTGGCCGATGCGCTCAACGCGCAATCGGCCGGCGCCCACTTCGCGCCCGTGGACTTCGTTCCGACCGAATCGACATATCGCGGCGTTCAGTGTCACGGCGTCAGCATCGTGCGCGATAGCGGCTCGACCTCGGTCGGGCGGCTCGGTATCGCCTTGTTGATGGCCCTGCATACGCTTTATCCGAGCCAGTTCGATATGGCGGCAACGCGTGATTCGGTCGGCTCTGCCGAAGTTTGGCGGGCGATCGCGGACGGCGCGGACATCCGCGCGATCGAGGAGATCGAAGCGCGTCAACTGGCACCGTTCAGCGTACTGCGGCAGCGCTATTTGTCATATTGATCGGGGCAATCATGCGGGTGTCGCGGTCACGCCCGCGCTTGATGCAGGTCATGATCATCCGGCGTTCGAACGATAACCTGCATACATCGAAGGCTCATTGAACGAAGCCAGTGGTGAAACTCGAGAGCGACGCGTTGCCGCCGATCAGCGATCTGGTGCTGGCAGACCGATATCTGGCCGCCGGCGAGACAACGCGCAATCAGGTGTTCGAGCGCGTCGCAAGTGCGCTCGCGGCGATCGAACCTCCGGCTCGTCGAGGGAAGGTGGCGCGCCAGTTTTACGCGAACATGCTGCGCGGCACGATCGGCGCCGGACGCATCATGGCCAACGCGGGTACCGGCCGGAACGCGACGATGATCAATTGCTTCGTGCATCCGATCGGCTCGCCTTCGACCGGCGTGGCTGCACCGTCCCAGGCCGACATCGAGCGCGCACTCGAAGCGGCCCGTGTCACGCTCGCGATGGGCGGCGGCGTAGGGTACGACTTTTCGCCGATTGCGCCGGCCGAGTCCTGGGTCGAAGACCCATCGAACCGCACTCGCGACGTGTGCCGCTGGATCGACAGGTTCGACGACGCCTGCGTCGCGCTCTCGCGTCAGGGCACACGGCGCGGCGCACAAATGGCCGTCCTACGCTGCGATCACCCGGATCTGCCGGCCTTCGTCGAAGCGAAGCGCGGCCGCCGTCGATGGACGACCTTCAATACGTCGGTAGCCGTGACGGACGCATTCATGCGTGCGGTCGAAGACGATGGTCTGTGGTTGCTCCGCCATCGAGCGATGCCCGCCGCCGCATGCCTTGCGGCCGGCGCGCACCGGCTCGACGATGGCACCTGGTGCTACGCGGCGCTTCCAGCGCGGCAACTGTGGTGCAGAATCGTCGAATGCGCGTGCGACAGCGCCGAACCAGGCCTGTTGTTTATCGATGAAATCAATCGGTCGAACGATCTGGCTTCGATCGAAACGATCTGCGCGACCAACCCATGCGGTGAGCAGCCGTTGCCGCCGTGGGGGAGTTGCGTACTGGGGCCGATCGACTTGTCGCGGCTCGTGCGCCATCCGTTCGGCGTGGGCGGCTCGCCTCGATTCGATTTCGTCAAGCTCGGCCATTGCGTGCGCATTCAGGTTCGGCTGCTCGACAACGTGCTCGAGACGACACGCTGGCCGCTCGCCGAGCACGAGCGCGAAGCGCGCCAGAAGCGCCGTATCGGCGTGGGCGTCACCGGGCTTGCGGACATGCTGGCGATGATGCGTCTGGCTTACTCTGACGATGGCGCACGGCATCTCGCAGCCGCGATTGCCCGGTCGATGCGCGATCACGCGTTCGCGGCGTCTGCCGCGTTGGCTCGCGAACGCGGTGCTTATCCGGCGTTCAATCTGGATCGATGTTTCGCCCCAGGCGCCTTTGCGGCGCGTCTGCCGGAGACGGTGCGCGACGCCATCGCAGCCCAGGGGCTGCGCAACAGCCATCTGCTTTCGTTCGCGCCGACGGGCAGCGTGAGCCTCGCATTCGCGGGCAATTGCTCGAGCGGCGTGGAGCCTGCCTTCGACTGGGTGTATCGAAGGACCGCACGCATCGGCAAAAATCCTCCGCTTGTTTATCGCCTCGAAAACCGCGCCTATCGTCTGTTTCGCGAACTGCATGGCGCAAACGCACCGCTGCCCGCTTACTTCGTCAGAGCGAACGAGGTAGCGCCGGCAGATCACATTGGGATGCTCAGCGTAATGCAGCCCTTCGTCGACGCCGCAATTTCGAAGACCATCATCGTTTCATCGCGCACCGCGGCGGGCGAAATCGACGCGTTGTTCTTCCGCGCCTGGCGCGCGCGGTTGAAGGGCATCACCGTATTCAGGCCCGACGAAGCGCTCGATACGGTGCTCCTTGCGAAGGCGGACAAGCAACCCGAGGGCGGCGTGCGTTGTTTCGGGTGCTAGGGCGCCGTTGATGAAGGCAGCCGATGCACAACCGTACCGCTCCGACATTCAACCGCCCACCGCCGGCGCCAATTCGTATGAATCGCGATAAAGACGAATGACGTCGGCCGTATCGCAGAGCGCGGTCCCGGCTCTCAGCACAGCGGCGCTGCCGGCGGCAATTGCATAACGCAACGCCTGCTCGTGACTGGCTTCGTGATCGAGTGCCCAGATTATCGCGGCAAGAAAGCTGTCACCCGCACCGACAGCGCTGACGACGGTCACGGGTGGCGCAGGCAGCGCCACAACATGGCCCGCCGTTGCAAAGAACGCACCGCGGCTGCCGAGCGAAAGCGCAACGATGCGGGCGGCGCCGCGCTCTACCAGATGCTGCGCGGCTTCGCGCCACTGCGGCGGCTCAGCCAGCGGCGCATGGGCCAGAGCCCGCAACTCATCGAGGCTTGGCTTGACGAGAAAGACGCCAACGTCGAGCGCGGCGGCAAGCGCATCGCCCGACGCATCGAGCGCCATCCTTACCCCGTTCGTATGAGCCCAGCGCGCGACACGCGCATAGAAATCGTGCGGTACGCCCGGTGGCAGACTGCCGCTTGCCACAACATAGCGGGGCGCGGGATCGAGCGCCTCCAACTCATTGAGACAGCGACGCCATTCGAGCTCCGTCAGGGTCGGCCCCGGCATCACGAAGCGATACTCCTTGCGCGTCGAAGTCTCCAGCACCGTGACGTTTTCTCTCGTGCCGCCTTCGATGGCGATGCACTTTCCGTCCACCCGCTCGGCATCGAGCAGTTCGGCAAGACACGCACCGACCGCCCCACCGGCAAGATAAACCGCAAGGCAATTGCTTCCCAGACGCTTGAGAACGCGCGCCACATTGACGCCGCCACCGCCCGCGTCCTTGCGCGGCTCGCTGCATCGCAGCTTTACCGTATCGACGACATGGTCCACCGAAAGCGAAAGGTCGACGCTGGGATTGAGCGTGAGCGTGACGATATCGACCATGTTCGTTCTCTGGCTCGAACGCTAAGCGAGCGCCGAGTCGGCCTTGTCGCTCTGCCCGCCCGACGCCGGTGCGGGCCCGGCCGTGGGCTGCCCCTCGACGGGCTCTTCCATCAACCCGAGCAACGTGGCGTGGTCGATCACCTCGGATTCGAGCAAACGGCGCGCGATGCGTTCGAGCAATACGCGGCGTTCGGTCAACGTCTTCACCACACGATCGTGCGCATCGCTGAGCAGACGCCTGACTTCCTCGTCGACAAGCTGCGCCGTGTTTTCGCTATAGCGAATGCCTTCGACGCCGAGCGGTGTCGTCGCCGAGTTGACCGTTGCAAGCCCGAGCCTTTCATTCATGCCGCAGCGCTCGACCATATGACGCGCCATCAGCGTCGCTCGTTCGAGATCGTTCTCTGCCCCCGTGGAGACATCGTCGAACACGATCTCTTCGGCGACACGGCCACCCAACAGCGCATCGAGCCGATCGAGCAATTCGCTCTTGCGCAGAACATAGCGGTCTTCGGTGGGAACCTGCTGCGTGTAGCCGAGCGCCGCGACGCCGCGCGGAATGATCGACACCTTCTTGACCGGATCGCAATGCACACGGCTCTGCGCAACGAGCGCGTGTCCGGCTTCGTGATACGCAATCGTGATCTTCTCCTGCTCGTTCATCACGCGACTCTTGCGTTCCATCCCGGCCATCGCGCGATCGATGGCCTCGTCGAAGTCGGACATCTCGATCGCATCCTTGTCGAGCTCTGCCGCATGCAGCGCCGCTTCGTTGACGACGTTGGCCAGATCGGCGCCGACGAACCCCGGCGTACGCGATGCGAGCTCGCCGAGATCGACGTCCGCGGCGAGCTTCACATGCTTGGCGTGAACGGCGAGTATCTGCCGACGCCCGATGAGATCGGGCCGGTCGATCGCAATGTGCCGATCGAAACGGCCCGGCCGCAGCAACGCCGGATCGAGAATTTCCGGGCGATTCGTCGCCGCCATGATGATGACGCCCGAATTGGGCTCGAAGCCGTCCATCTCGACGAGCAGTTGATTGAGCGTCTGTTCACGTTCGTCGTTGCCGGAGGTCACGCTGGCGCCGCGCACCTTACCAAGCGCATCGAGTTCGTCGATGAAGACGATGCACGGCGCCGATTGCTGAGCCTGCCGGAACAGATCGCGCACGCGCGCCGCGCCCACACCGACGAACATCTCGACGAAAGCCGAACCGCTGATCGAATAGAACGGCACCGACGCTTCGCCGGCCACCGCCTTCGCAAGCAGCGTCTTACCGGTTCCGGGCGCGCCGACGATCAATACCCCCTTCGGGATCTTTCCACCGAGGCGGCGATAACGCTCGGCATTGCGCAGAAATTCGACGATTTGTTGTAACTCGGCTTTGGCTTCGTCGATACCCGCGATATCGCCGAACGTCACGCCCGTTTCCTTTTGCACGTACACCTGAGGTCGGCTTTTGCCGATGCCCATGAAGTCTTGGGCGGGGCCGCCGCGCTTCAGAAAGAAATTCCACGCCACGACGAGGATCAGCACAGGCGCGATCCACGATAGCAGCGTCGAAAGCCAGGTCGACTCGACGAGGCCACGGTAGCGAATACCGGCGCTGGACAATTGTTCGACGAGTCGGTCGTCGGCCACGCGCGTCGTCGTGAACCGGCGCGGCGGGGTTTGCTTGTCCAGCGCCGCCGCGTCCGAGGCACTCAGAATCTTCGCCGCGGCAGGCATCTTCACCGTGCCTTCTATTTGAGTCGAACCGATCTCGAGATCGTCGACCGCGCGCGCGGCCACGAGACGCTGAAAATCGCTGTAGCCGATCGTCACGGTTGATGCATGCAGCGCCACCATCATCACTTGCAGGACGATGAGCGCGAAGAGCGCCATCGTGATGATGGTGCCGACGGAGTCGGGCTTTCGTTCCATCAGAGCGCTCGATATTGGATCAGGGGCAGGCGATTCGCGCTCGAAGTCATTGGACGTCGAGATCGTCGATCACCGCATGCACGCCACGCGCCGCCCATGCTGCGCCGCGCACAGCCGCACGCTCGGCCAGCGAACCCACCTTGCCGGTCAGCGTCACCGTACCGTCGCGCACTTTAATGTCGATGTGCTTCGCCTCCCGCTCGGCGTGACGTTGCAGCGCGCGACTGATTTTTTCGGCGAGATCCTGCTGCGAATGCCCCGCGCTGACATCGATGAGGTTGGAGACGCCCAACACGCCACGCATATGGCCGACAGTCCGCTCGGCAAGGTGGGAGAGATGCGCGCTCGGCACGTTGCCGCGCAGCGTGACCCATCCCTTCTCCACCTGGACTTTGACGGCTTCCTCGGAAAGTCCCACCATCCAACGCAACATCGAACGCACTGCGCTGGCCGTGTCTTCGTCCGTATGGATGTCCGCTTGCGGTAGCCGCACTTCCATTTCGATCACAACGGCCTTGACGCCCGACACACGCTGCGCCGCTTGCTCGGCGGCCAATTTTTCGGCGTAGCTCGTCGGGTGCCCGGACAGCGTCACGATGCGGTCGTTGACCTGGACGCCGATATCGGCGATATCGATCGCGGGGTCGTATTCCAGTTCTTCCTCGACGTCCTGCTTCAGTTGCTTGTCCGTCTTCATCGCACACCTCGCCTTGTCTGGACAGCGTCGCTTTGCGCTGCATTCGGTTCATCATCATCGATCGCAATGGCGCGTACTCTGACCTGCGTCAAGAACGGCAGCCGGCGCACGGCAGCGTGTTCACGAGCGAGCGTTTCGATACCTGCGTTACCCCTTTTTCCGCTATGAGGCGATCAAGCGATTCACGACGTCGCGCACGCCGCACGTATTCCAGGCAACGCCTTCGGCCGCCCGCCGTTCAGCTAACGAGTCGACTGTTCCGCTGAGCGTGACGACGCCTTCGCGCACATCGATATCGATCTTCCCGGCCTCGGACTGCGCACGCCGCTTCAACGCCGCGTCTATCCTTGTTCGAATTTCCGTGGGATCTGCCTCGGCCCGCAGGGCGATCTTGTTGACGATGCCGACGACACCACGCGCGCGCCCCGCCGCGATTTCGGCTGCGCGGCGCTGGTGTCCCCAATCGAGCGTGCCTGTCAGCGTGACGCAGCCGCGCTGAACCGTGACGTGGATCGCGTTGCGAGGCAAACCGTCAGTCGAATCGAGCATCGCGCGCACAGCGTTCGCAGTGGCATCGTCGGACTGCGCCTCATGTGCAGGCGCTTTCACTGCGAGATCGATGGCGAATGCCCGGACGCCTTTCATCCGCTGAATGGCTTTTTCGACGGCGATTTTCTTGGCATAACTCGGCACGCTGCCGCTCAGGGTCACGACGCGGTCATGCACGGCGACATTGATCTGCGATGAGTCGACGGCCGGGTCCCAATGGAGTTCGTCAATTGCGTCCTGCTTCAGTTGCGCGTCGGTTTTCATCGTTGCTCCCATTCAGGCATCGGGTGATGCGGGCTGCAGACATTGCGATGATGAAATCTTGGAAGATCGCGGTGCGGGCGCATTGACGCTGATCAAAGCGCACGTGCTTCGGGCGCAGGCATCGGGGGAAGGTTCGAACGGAACGTTAAACGAGCCGCGGGAGGAACCACCCGGTTGCGAGCCGCGCCGCTTCGTCGAGCTTGCCTGGTTCTTCGAACAAATGGGTGGCGCCGGGCACGATCACGGTTTCGTGTTCGCACAGCAACTGCGCTGCTGCGAGTTGGTTCAGACGAATCACTTCCGTATCGAGCTCCCCGACGATCAACAGCGTCGGTGCCTTGACGAGCGGCAAAGCATCGCGCGCAAGGTCGGGCCGCCCGCCGCGCGATACGACGGCGTGGACCTCGCCGGGACGCTCGGCCGCCGCACACAGCGCCGCGGCCGCACCGGTGCTGGCGCCGAACAGGCCGACGCGAAGCGGTGCCAGCGCCGGCTGCGTGCGGAGCCAGTCGAGCGCGCCCGACAAGCGTCGTCCGAGCAATGGAATGTTGAAGCGGTATTCGGCGGTGATCGCATCGTGTGCATGCTCTTCGCCCGTCAGGAGATCGAAGAGCAGGGTTGCGAGGCCCGCGCGTTGCAAAATGTTTGCCACGTCTTGGTTACGCGGGCTCAACCGGCTGCTGCCGCTTCCGTGCGCGAACACGACAATGCCGCGCGCGCCGTCCGGCACGCAGACCAAACCCTGAAGCGCGACGAAGTCGCTCGCAATCGTCATCTCGGTAGTGCGCATTTGTTGCTCCTTGACACGCTTAAGGCATCGCGGCGCGTGGCTTGCTCGTCGAAAGATGCAACCGTAGTCTAGGATTCGTTCGATGCGGCCGGTTGATGCGGATCAAGCAGGGATGAACACTGATGAAGATCGCACGGCGTCTTTTCCTGCCGCCCACGACAACGAACGAAGCCCTCGTCGCGCTGCCAGCCCTATCGGCCGGCGCCATTGGGTCGATCGCCACGCTGGTTAGCGTGGCCAAAGATGCCTGCCAATCTCCGCTGATCCCCGTCGCCGTCACAACTCATGCGCCCTTGGCACTGACTGACGTCGATAGCTTCAACTTCACTTACGTCGAACCAGGGTATCAACAGATCGAGCGCAGCACCCCCCCATCGACGCGCAATGCTGCGCCCGTCGTCGCCGACGCCTGTTCCGAAGCAACGTAGACCACCATGTTCGCAACTTCCTGGGTTGTGGCGAAGCGCTGGATCAGCGTGGTCGGGCGCATCGTCTTCAAAAATTCCTGTTCGGCCTGTGCGGGCGTGATGCCTTGTTCCTGCGCGGTCGCCTTCATCCAGTTGGACAGAATTTCAGAGTCCGTCGGACCAGGCAGCACCGCGTTGACGGTGACGCCGCTGCCGGCCACCAGTTCAGCCAATCCGCGCGACACCGCGAGTAGCGCGGTCTTGGTGACGCCGTAGTCGATCATTTCCTTCGGGATGTTCACCGCCGATTCGCTGCTGATGAACACCACGCGACCCCAGCCGCGCGCCGTCATTTTCGGAATGTAATGCCGCGACAAACGCACGCCGCTCAACACGTTGAGCTGGAGCAGGTCGAGCCATTCCTGGTCGGTTTGGTCGAAGAAATTGTTTGGGTGCGCGGTGCCGGCGTTGTTGATCAGGACGTCGGCGTCCGGAGCGTGCGCGATCAACTTCGCACAGCCTTCCGCCGTGGCGACGTCGGCGGCGACGCCGGTCAATTCGGCGTTCGGCAGCCGCGCACGCATCTCGCGCAGCGCGGCGTCCACGCGTTCCTGCGTGCGGCCGTTGACCACGACTGACGCGCCCGCGTACGCCAGTCCTTCGGCGATCGCATGGCCGATGCCGGCGGTGGAACCGGTCACGATCGCCTTGCGGCCTTTGAGTTCAATATGCATGTCGTTCGTCTCCTGATCAATCGATGGATTGCATCAACCTGCCTTTTCCGCCACTTCCGCTTCCGCTGCGCGGGCGAGGCGTTCGACCCAATCCTGGTGATAGCGATACAACGCGCCGGGATATTTGTGCCCAATCACGTCGAGGAAAAACCCGCCTTGCTGCGTCTCTTCGGTCAGCACGTGACAGCCATCTTCCGTCGGCGTGATGACCCAGCCGTGATACGCACTCGAACCTGTCTCGTCGCCATCGACGGTCGTTGCCCACGCAAGCCGGCGATCCTGCACGCATTCGGTCACGGTCAAGCTCATCGGATAACCGACCGTGACGCGGTGAAAGCGCGTGCCCAGCTTCAGTTCCGTTTCGCCGGACAGGATTTTCACCTGACCTTCAGGCGGAAAATAACTCGACCACCGTTCAGCAAAGACGAGCAGTTTCCACACCACTTCCGCAGGCGCTTTCACGTCGATGTCGTTGAGCGCGTAGATGGCCGAGACGCGCGGGTCGTACTGCTCGGGCCAGATGACTTTGTCGATCATATTCTTGAGTTCCTGGTTAACCGAAAATGATCAGGCGCGAGAACGCTCTCGAGTGACTGCAACTTCGGCCAGATCCTCGAGCAGTTTTTCGTGGGTGAGCCAGAAGATGTCTGGCGCTTTCTTCGCCAGTTCGATCCAATGCGGACCTTGCATCGTTTCTTCCGTCCACAGATGGCAGCCGGCGGCGGTGGGCGTGATGATCCAAGCGTGATAGGCCCTGGAATGCTCGGCAATCTTCGGATAGCCGCCCCAGGCGATGCGCGTCATCGGTTCGAATTCCTGTACCGAGGCATAGACATCCTGCCCGGCCAGGTTCGTCTCGAAACGCGTGCCGGCGCCGAAGCGCGTGTGTCCATCGAGCAACTGCACCTGCTGCACGCCGGGATAGAAGCTGGGCCACGCGGCGGGATCGGTGAGCAACTTCCAGATCGTTTCCGGCGAAGCCGCGACCTCGAGTTCGTTGGTGAAGTGGATTGGGGAACGGCTGGGCGCCATTTCCTGCGGCCATTTGATGGCTTCGTACATGATGTTTCTCTTCGTATTTGCGTGTTCGATCGAATTCGACGGATGCCCCCGTCGCCTCAGTCCGGCTTGACCAGGTCCTGAAAAATCAGCGGTGCCCAGTTGCGTCCACGTGCCTGCACCAGCGCGCCGCCTTCATCCAGTGTCCCCAGCCACACCGGCGCGAAACCGAGGCGTTCGCACAGGGCAGCGACGAGCGGCACTGCGCTGTCGTCATCGCTGGCAAGAAACACGACCCGGCGCCCGCCTTTGACGCTCGGGTCGGCGGCCAGCAGACCGGCGGCCAGATGATTGAAGCCCTTCACGAACTTGGCGCCAGTGAAAGCCCTGGCGGTGACGGCGGAAGACGGTAAGCCGCCCAACTCGTCGACGGGCACACCGTAGGCGTTGGTCGCATCGACGAGCGTCTTGCCCTGCCAGTTCGGCAGCGCCCTGGCGATCGTCCGGTGCTCCCAGAACGGCACAGCAAGGAAGATGACGTCGGCTCGCAGCGCGTCCTGCAAGGTCTTGGGAATGACCGCCGGGCCGATGGCTTGCGCCTGTGTCGCCAGCGCTTCGGGCGCGCGACGGCTGGCGACGGCCACTTCAATGCCTTTGCGGGCGAAGGCCCGGGCGAGGGCCTGGCCGACCGCGCCGAAGCCGATGATCGAGTAAGACATAGAATTTCTCCCGCACGGGTGCTTGTGTGAGGAGTCATGCTATTTATTAACTCTTCAAATGTTAATCTAGCGATTCTTGATAAGACTTATTCCAAATCGACATGGATCGCTTCCACGAATTGAACGCCTTTATCGCCGTGGTCGAAACTGGCGGGTTTTCCGCGGCCGCGCGCAAGACTGGCGGATCGCAGTCCGCGATCAGTAAGGCGGTAAGCACGCTGGAAAAACGCCTCGGTGTGGCACTACTTCACCGCAGCACGCGAAAGGTGACGCTGACCGATCAAGGCCAGAAGTATTACGAGCGCACCAAGCCGCTAATCGACGAAATCCAGGTCGCGGACGGCGAACTGACCAGCAGTACGCTGGACGTTTCCGGTCTTGTCCGCATCGCCGCGCCTTCGACGTTCGGGCGCCTGCACGTGCTGCCGCTGATTCCCGAATTGCTGTCGCGCCATCCGGGCTTGCGCATCGATCTGGTGCTCTCCGACGCACTACGAGACATGGTGGAAGATCGGATCGATCTCGCGATTCGCTTGAGTGCGGTCAGCGACCCGGAGTCCGTTGTCCGACGCGTGGCCGGCACTGCGTTGATCTGCGCGGGCTCCCGTCGCTATTTCGAACAACACGGAACGCCGCAGACGCCCACGGATCTCGCCAATCACAATTGCCTGATCTACGGCGAGATGACCGAGTGGAACTTCACCGGGCCGGAAGGCCGCTTCAGCGTGCCGGTGCACGGTAATCTCGCCTCCAACAGTGCAGAAACGATCCTGGCCGGCGTGGTGGCCGGCGTCGGCATCGGCTTGTTCCATCGCGCTTCGCTGGTCGAGGAATTCCGTAATGCGGATGTTGTCACCGTGCTCGACGATTTCGTCAACGAACCACGCGACGTCAGCCTCGTCTGGCCCAAGCGCCGCTTCGTATCGACGCGCGTGCGCCGCGCGACAGATTTTCTGGCAACGGCACTCTCAGCGCGTATCTAGCAAAGCATTTAGATTCCCACCACGCAGATCGTGCCGCGTCGGGGTAGCCCCCGAAGCACCGCTGTTAAGCTCTGCTGCGTTGAACCGCCGCCGCAAACTCACGGCGAAATGCATCAAAGGGGTGCGTGATACGTTCGGGCGTATGACCGCCAGGGGTGTACGGGGGAACCAAGGCGGGGAATATCTGATGAAGGTTCCTCTTGCTTATACCCAGCAAGCATCTGTCTCGCAAGATCGTTCAGGCCCGACTGAATAGCGTGAGCCAGATTTATCGCCAACCAAGGGACATGCATTTGATTCGCCGCTCGCCCCGCGTCGCTGACGCCTGAAAGCGCTCACCTGCTGCGCTTGCCAGCAGTATTCTCACAGCTTTCCTGCCTCCTGAAAGTCCTCACCATCCTGAAAAAGCTCACCTATCCGCAAAATTTTGAGACGGCGAACGGATACCAGTTGAGCCGTCCACCGAAGTGAGTTTCGTATCTCCCGTTGATGCGTCCAAGCCAGATGACTTCATCGACCGAAAGGCAGACGAATGTGCAGTTGAGTTGAGCTGCGCCGACATCACGTACGGATCACCTCGGGAGCCTTATGCGACAAGCAAAGTCGCAACTTTCAATTGCGGATAACGAATTAAATATGCCACCGCAGAATGTAGATCTTGCCGAGTTCGTTGAGGTGATTTTCTAAAAGTCGCATCTTTTTTGTACTGCGATAAAACTTCAAAACCCGACCTTCAACTGAAACCCAACGGTGAACGGCAGGTTATCGGACGGAATGGGCGGTACGAGAATGAAGTTCATCCCCACGCGCTTATACGTGACCATCACGATTGGCGCGGCCACCGGTCCAATCGAATGATCGTGGCCGAAGCCGTAACTCCCGTAGTTGTAGCCGGAGATCAGGCCGCCCATGACAGCCAGGCGCACAAAGCCCCAATGCGCGAATTCGGGCGCCCAGACACCACCGCCGTACCATGACGGGTGAGAGAGCGAATTGCGGAATCCCCCCGCCGTCAACGCCCACTGGCCATTGAGCCAGCATTCCACCCCAAGGCCGGGATTGACGTCTTCGAACGATTTCTTCGGGTGGATGTGATGTGAGGCCAACATCGCGTCGACCCAGACTCCGCCGCCACACCAATTTGCCGCATAGGCCTGGGTCGAACCCATGGCAAAAAGACTCGCGCCGACCATGAGAGCTGACGCCGCCTTAACCGCGCGCAGGCCCGATCTGCGCGCCGCCCGTATCCTCAAACGCATGCCCGCTCCGTTTGCCGGCCGCCCGCCGGCATAGGTTGTTATTCATCGAGACTTTCGGCGTTCGCCGTTCGTCGCGCACTGTACTACAGCAATCCGCGTACGTGACGAATAGAGGCACGACTCGGGCGAAGAGGGCCGCCGCGCGCCGCACACCGGCATCAACGTCTCATTGCGAGCATGCAACGACTTCGGGCAACGCACGGCGCGATACGGCAATGCATCGCGTATCAAAGCCCCAGATCGGAGAGCCCCGGGTGATCGTCGGGCCGGCGGCCGAGTGGCCAACGGTACAACCGATCGCTTTCGCGAATAGGCAAATCGTTGATGCAGGCGAAGCGCCGGGCCATCAACCCGTGTTCATCGAACTCCCAGTTCTCGTTGCCATACGAGCGGAACCAATTGCCCGAATCGTCGTGCCACTCGTAGGCGAAGCGCACCGCGATACGGTTGCCGTCATGCGCCCATAGCTCCTTGATGAGGCGATAGTCGAGCTCTTTCGCCCATTTGCGGCTTAGGAATGCGACGATCCCTGCGCGCCCTGTCACGAATTCGGCGCGATTGCGCCAGACGCTTTGCGGTGTATACGCCAAGGCGACGCGCTCGGGATCGCGCGTATTCCAGCCGTCCTCGGCCGCTCGCACTTTCTGCTTTGCCGTCTCGAGCGTGAAGGGCGGCAACGGCGGCCGCGTTTCGTTAGGACTCCTATCGGACATGACGCTTCTCCTGGTTCGACGTTGATGCGCGCTTCGGTTTCGAAGCCGGGGGGTGCGGCGATGATGCCGCGAAATCGAGCAACTGCCGCGCGACTGCTTGCGCATCGCCCGCTGCATCGGCACAGCCGCTGACGAGCGCAACGCCGATTGCGCCGTCGACGAGCACCAGCCATTGGCGCGCGAGCGCCTCGGCCTGCCGCGCGTCGAGCCCGTGCTCTTCCGCAAATGCATTGCAGCGCTGCATGATGAAATGCAGCAGTGCCGCCTTATGCTCCCGGGCGACGACGCGGATCGGATCGTCAGGCGATGCAATTTCACCGGACGCATTCAAGAACGCACAGCCGTGAAAGCCCGGCATGCCAAACCACTCTCGTAGCAGGTCGAACATGCCGAGCAACTGCGTCCGCGGCGTTTTGCCGTTGCGCAGCGTACCTTCGACGAACCACGCCATCCAACGCCCGTGCCGCCGCTCGAGTGCCGCGGCCACGAGCGCATCTTTCGATTCAAAGTAGGTGTAAAAGCTTTTGCGCGTAGCCTGTGCGGCTCGCACGATGGCGTCGACGCCGGTCGCGTGAATGCCGCCCGCGTAGATCAACGCCTCCGTCGCATCGAGCAGTCGATCGCGTGCGCCGGGCGGTTTCACGTCCGGGTCGAGGTCGCGTTCTGCGCTGACGCCCGCGGTGGCGCGGGTAGACATGGCGTCGTGTGTCTTCATGGTCGCAAAGGTAGAACGATCATTCTCCTTTGTCAATTCGATTCGCGCATATAAGCTGTCGGACGAAAGGTGAGAACTTGCGGGACCCTACGCGAAACGGCGTGCGGACCGTTTCGAACAGAATCCAACAAGGGAACGGAAAGATGACACAGCTTCTGAAGTGGGGTGGCGCGTCGCGCACGCTGCTGCTGGCGGCCGTCTCGGCCAGCGTGCTTTCGATCGCAGCTTGCACGCCGCTACGCGTCGTGACACATACGGTCGGGACCGACGAAGCACAAGTGCCCATCGGCGCTTATGCCATGGACGCTGACCATTGGAGCATCACCTTCGATGTCGAACACCTGCAATACTCGCGCTACGTGATGCGGTTCGATCGCGCGCATGCACAGCTCCAGTGGAATAAGGGTGGACTTGAAGCGAGCACGGCCGACGTGACGATCGACGCAGCCAGCGTCGATACGAAAATCCCGTTGCTCGACAAGATGGTCAATGGGCCGGACATGTTCGACACAGCGACCTATCCGACCATTCATTTTGCCGGGAAGCGTTTCGTCCGCACGGGCCCCGCACGCGGCACATTGGAAGGCGACCTCACGATCCGCAACGTGACGCGCCCCGTGACATTGAACGTCACGTTCAACGGTTACGGCCGCAACCCGCTGACAAAGGCGGACACGCTGGGTTTTTCGGCCGTAGGTGCATTCAGCCGCGCGCAGTTTGGCTTGGCGACATGGTATCCGGCTGTCGGCAACGACGTTCACGTGCGAATCGAGGCGGAATTCGAGCGAACGCAGCAGCCGGCTTCCTAGCGCATGCGGGATTGCCCGCCCGAGCATCAGGCGGGCATGATTCGTTAGTAGAACTCACTCACTGTCGATCAAACGGTCCAGTCGAGAATCACCTTGCCGCTTTCTCCCGAGAGCATGGTTGCAAAGCCCTTCTGGAAGTCGTCCACGGCGAAGTGATGGGTGATGATCGGCGAAAGATCGAGCCCGCTTTGCAACATGGCCACCATCTTGTACCAGGTCTCGAACATCTCGCGGCCGTAGATGCCTTTGATCTCGAGCCCCTTGAAGATCACCTGATTCCAGTCGATGGCCGTTTGCGCAGGTGGGATGCCGAGCAGTGCCACCTTGCCGCCGTGATTCATCGCTTCGAGCATGCCGGTGAATGCGCTCGGCACGCCCGACATTTCGAGGCCCACGTCGAAGCCTTCGGTCATGTGCAGCTCGCTCATGACGTCGCGCAACGACTCTTTGGCGATGTTGACCGCGCGCGTCGCTCCCATTTTGCGAGCCAGGCCAAGCCGATATTCGTTGACGTCCGTGATCACCACATTGCGGGCTCCCACATGCCGTGCGATGGCCACCGCCATGATGCCGATAGGCCCGGCGCCGGTGATGAGCACGTCTTCGCCGACCAGATTGAACGACAGCGCAGTATGCGTGGCATTGCCGAACGGGTCGAAGATCGCGGCCAGATCGTCGGAGATTTCGTCGGGGATCTTGAACGCGTTGAAAGCCGGAATCACGAGGTACTCGGCAAACGCCCCTTCGCGGTTCACGCCGACGCCGACCGTGTTGCGACACAAGTGCCGTCGTCCTGCCCGGCAGTTGCGACAGAAACCGCACGTGATGTGGCCTTCGCCCGACACGCGATCGCCGATCGCGAAACCGCGCACTTCCTGCCCCATCTCGACGATTTCGCCGACATACTCGTGGCCCACATGCATCGGCACGGGAATCGTCTTCTGCGCCCAGTCGTCCCACTTCCAGATATGGATGTCAGTGCCGCAAATCGCCGTGCGCTTGATGCGGATCATGACGTCGTTGTGGCCGACTTCAGGCTTGTCCACTTGCGTCAGCGTCAATCCCGGCGCGCGTTCGAGTTTCGCGAGTGCTTTCATTTTCAAGTTCTCCTTAGACGATGCCGAGCGCGCGTCCTACGCGCGTGAATGCATCGACAGCGCGATCGATCTGTTCCGACGTATGCGCAGCGCTCATCTGCGTGCGGATGCGCGCGCGCCCCTTCGGAACGACCGGATACGAGAACCCGATCACATAGACGCCCTCTTTCAGCAGCGCATCGGCCATGCGCGAAGCGACGGAAGCATCGCCGAGCATGACGGGAATGATCGGATGCTGCCCCGGCACCAGCGTAAAGCCGGCCGCGCTCATCGCCTCCCGGAAATGCTCACCGTTCGCGCGCACACGGCGGCGCAGGCGATCGCCCTCGTCGCTCGTGAGCAGTTCGAGCACCTTGAGCGAAGCCGCTGCGATGCTCGGCGTCAACGTGTTCGAGAACAGGTAAGGCCGCGAACGTTGACGCAGCAGTTCGACGATTTCGCGACGTGCTGCCACGTAGCCGCCCGAAGCGCCGCCGAGCGCTTTGCCGAGCGTGCCCGTGATGATGTCGACGCGACCTTCGACGCCGCAAAACTCCGGCGTGCCGCGCCCGTGTTCGCCAATGACACCGACGGCGTGCGAATCGTCCACCATGACGAGCGCGCCGTAGCGGTCCGCCAGATCGCAGATGCCGGCGAGATTCGCGATGATGCCGTCCATCGAAAAAACGCCGTCGGTTGCGATGAGCTTGAAGCGTGCCCCGGCTGCATCGGCTTCTTTCAGCTTCGCTTCGAGATCGGCAAGATCGTTGTTCTTATATCGATAGCGCTTCGCCTTCGACAACCGGATGCCGTCGATGATGCTCGCGTGGTTGAGTTCGTCGCTGATGATGGCGTCGGCTTCGTCGGTCAACGTTTCGAATAATCCCCCGTTCGCGTCGAAGCAGCTCGAGTAGAGAATGCAGTCCTCCGTGCGCAGAAATGCAGACAACTCGCGCTCGAGATCCTTATGGACCGTTTGCGTGCCGCAGATGAAACGCACCGACGCCATGCCGAAGCCATCTTTGTCGAGACCTTCCTTCGCCGCCGCAATGAGGCGGGCGTCGTCGGCAAGGCCCAGATAGTTGTTCGCGCAAAAGTTGAGCACATCGTCACCGGCGGCCAAATGCACCATGGCCGATTGCGGGCTCGCGATCACGCGTTCGGATTTGTAAAAGCCGTCGGCTCGGATCTGGTCGACCGTGCCGCGCACGTGGGCGAGAAAGGAATCGCGCATGGGTTCGCTCCTGGCGGGAAAAAGCCGCTCGCGCCGGATAGCGGGCGATGCGGGCGTCTATTGCTGTTATAGTCGGTTGTCCGGTTATGCCGAACAATTCCAGTTTTTCGAACCAAAGTTCGATATAGCGAACAACTTTAAACGATCGAAATTCGAATGGCAAGTTCCGCCACCCGGCGCACCACGCCCCCGTCGCAGTCCCCGTCGCAGTCCCCGTCCCAGCCGCAGGCCGTTTCCGGCGCACCCTCGTCGATATCGGCGCCGCCGCGGGTCGGCGAGCAGATTCAACGATTGCGCACGGAACGGAAACTGACGCTCGACGACCTGTCGCGCGCAGCAGGCGTATCGAAATCGATGCTCTCGGAGATCGAGCGCGACAAGGCGAACCCGACGATTGCCGTTGCCTGGCGGCTGACCAACGCGCTCGGCGTGAGTCTCGATCAATTGTTTGCCGCACAGCGCGCGCCCGAGACGATTGCCGTCTCGGGGCCGCACGACATTCCGACGCTGGACGGGCACGACGCCAAATATCAGCTTCGCGTCTGGGGGCCGATCGAGCTGGCCGGAAAATTCGAATGGTACGAACTCACCCTGCAACCGGGCGGCGCGCTCGTGTCCAATGCGCACGAGCCTGGCACGCGCGAGCATTTGACGGTGCTCGCCGGGTCGATCGAAATCGAGGCGGACTCGGAAGTCAGGCGGCTCAAGCCCGCCGACACGGCACGCTATCAGGCCGACGTGCCGCATGCGATCCGTAACGCGGGAAAGAACGAAGCGAAGGCGTTGCTCGTCGTCATTCACGGCTGACGCCCGCTCGGAAGACGTGGTCGTCTACCTGTCCGCGTCCAGCGAAGTACTGTATATTTCCACAGTATCTCGATATCCTGGTGAGCGGCCATGAACGAACATGATCTTGCCGCGCTGCGCTTTCAGGCCGCGGCGCGCGACCTCGAACACATCGTCCGTCATATTGCGGGGCGCTATATCGTGCAAGGCGTCCCGCTCAGTTGGCGTCTTTTGCACGCCATCGAAGCCGAGGCTCTCGCAGACCTGGGTTTCGCCGGTCGGCATGATGCGTACGTGCTCGATCTGTTCAGGCGGCCCGAGCATATGACCTATCCGGAAACAGACGACCCGGCCACGTTCGGTAAATCGAACGCATTGCCCGCGGCATTCGCGTTCGCCGTTGCCGCATACGAGGAAGCGCAGATCGCCCAAGCGGCGGATGCGCCTCGTCGGCATGGCGGCCACCCACCGGGGGCCGGCTGGCGCGACTGAAGTCGACGCTCCCGAAAAAGCTCACGTCTGCGCTCCCGAAACATCTCACCTCTGTGACATTTGGCGCGACATTTGCGCCAACAATCAGACAATCATGCAGTCAGGTCCGGCGAATCGGTGCGGGTGGACGCGAGAAAGCGCGTCACCGCTTCGAGCCGCGACCGCTTGACGCCTGATGAGTGGTCGCATTCCGGGCACACCAGCTCGAAGCCATTGCCGGCTATCGCGAGTTCGGGCTCGCCGTCTTCGCACTTGGGGCAATGGGCGGGAACGTCGACGTGCGCGTCGAGGGCGGTGCCAAGTGTGGCCAGGTCAGAATCGTCGAAACGACCGCCCTTCGCCCACGACCGGATGAGACTTTCGAGTTCGGGCGACAATGCGCCTCTTTCTCGCGCAGCCGTCAGCTCGCCCGTCAATGCGTCGATCTCGTCGGACAGCTCGCGGACCTGAGCTTCGAGGCGATCGCCTCGGCCTTTGGCCGCACTCAGTTGTTGAATGAAATCGAACTCTTTGCGGCTGGCATCGCGAATGCCGGTTTGATAGGTGCTCGCCATGCTGCGCAACGAATCAAGTTCGACGAGCATTGGCTTGACGCGACGTTCCGCTTCTGCGATGGCATCTTTGATCTGGTCGGCGTAGTGCTCGGTGCTCTGGCGCAGCTCTTGATGCAATGCGTCGATACGTTCGCGCAACGATGCATTTGTCGCCTGCTCTGCTTCGAGCCGTTCTTCGAGCCGAAGCTTCTCGGTCTCGAGCCGCGCGACCGTTCCCTGTAGCGCTTCATTCGAACTCAGACCCAGTGCCGCCGACGCGCTCAACTGGCTTTCAAGTTCCCGTACGCGCGCGAGCGCAGCATCTGCGCGTGCCTCGCTGCGCTGCCACGCCTCGAGCGCCGCTTCCCGGCGAATCTCAGCCTCTTGAAGCGCGCTCTTGCCTTGGTCGAGCGATTGGGCCACCTGCTGGCGTTCGTCGTCGAGCGTCTGCCGGGCCTCGGCCATGGCATATTCGAACAAAGCACCGAGTAATTCGCCGGCTTTGTCTTCGAGCGATTGCGGGATAACGCCAGCGCCGACCCGGACGCGCGATGCATCGCGGATACGCTCCCAGAAATAATCGATGTCTTTCGGGATATCGCTTGCGCTACCTGTCTGGGTCAGATCTCGGACAGCTGCGCTCGATGGCCGAATCCCCAAATCGAAAAACAAGCGCTTGCAGGCGTGTAGCGATAACTCCCGACGGTGGGTGCCGCTCGCACGGAGCGATTCGAGTTCCTTTCGGATGGCGTTGCGCTCTTCGTCGATGGTCATGGTCGCTTCTGTTTGTTTGAAATGTAGTGATAATAACGAAATACGTGTCATATGGTACGGTTTTCGTTTATTGCTAGTTTGCAGCCTGAAGCAGTCCGGTCGGCGGTTATCTTGTGCCGTTTGAGCGTTGCAGAGGGTGCTTTTTCCGTGAAACAAAGCGAAGAACTGGATATAAATGATTGATTTGTTTACGAATTGTGGTTTCAACCTGGGTTCGCGACTTGTTTCACGGGACTGATCCGTTTTTGTGCGGTGTATTTTTCGGGGCTCGCGGGTCATGTCTTGAGAGTCATTGAAGTAAACACCCTTGAACCCTTGTTAAAGACGTTAACGCCACGGCAATCCCTTGCCCAGCAAGGCTTTCAGCCTGATCGAGTGAAGCTTTACGGGAGTCGAGGTGAGCTTGGGCGGGATGCGACCGTGATGGGGTTCGGGGACGAGCGTGAGCCATGACGGGAAGCGATGTGAGGGGATTCAGGAGGCATCGCTTTAGCGCTATGTCGTCACGGTGAGTATTTGCGGGAGCGGAGCGGCGCTCGAGCCTCACGTGCTGGTGGGGGGCGTCGACCGCAGTATTTGCAGCCGGTGAGATTTTTCGGGAGCCGCTAAAACGGTCCAATTGCATCCCCTTTCATGCGCCGGAAGGGGTGTGGTGAGTTCTTCCAGGAAAGAAGATGCGCCGGAAGTGAGTTTTTTCGGGAAAACCCTGGTCTTCCGGAGCCCGAATCGCGTCAAGGTGAGCTTTCTCGGGAGCATAAACATGGATGAGCAAAAGCCTGGGAAGCCGTTTCCTGGCTCGTCCCGCGCTGCTTGGTGTTTCAGGTGAGACTTTCCGGGATGAGTCCAGACGGTGTTGATTCCGGCCTCGAACCATTGGCACCGGGGTCTCATCGGTGAGCCTTTTCGGGATCTCGATTGGCGGCCGAAAGCGCGTGCCGCGCGAAGTTAGTCTCCACTTTCTCGGAAAGCTACGCCAATTCGGGTTGGTGAGTTGAGTGGGCTGCGTCGGGGTAAGGCAAAAGGTGAGTGTTTTCGGGGAGTACCGGAGCGCCGATTCCGCAAAGGCGACACTGCTGTGCGACCGGGTTCAGGTGAGGTAATTCGGGACCTGATTTGTGCGTGCAGCGTAAGAGGGGTTGCATCGCTAAGTATCGGATCCAGTTGAGAAATATCGGGGCGCTCTGGTTCAGGTGAGCCTTTGCGGGATGTGCGACGCGTGACGCGCGCGGCGAGGGGGCATCGTGATCTCCGCCTCTTGCGGTGAGGCTTTACGGGATGGACCGGCGGTTGACGATGTAGCTGGATCGTCTCTGTGGCCGGCGGCGCGGCGGCCTGGTTGGATCGACGGTGAGCCTTTTCGGGACTTCCTTGACCTGCGCGTGGAGCGAGGCGAAGTACCCCGATGAGGGTCTGGGCTGCGACGACGTCTTGAGAATCAGTTATGTGGCCGGCTGTTTGCCGGCCGCCGTCGCGGGGTCGATGGTGAAGATGAGGCCCGGTGCCGATCCTTCAGTGATCGTCGATCGACCACAGCTGAATTTATCGCCGAATCCCGTCGCGAAATCGCTACATCGGTGGCGGTGAGCGAATACGGGAGCGTGCCCGGAGCTGCCGGCAGCCATCGCAGCAATGGCGATTTCGCCGACGCCGCGTCCGACAACGAAACGGCGCCAACCATCAAATCGAGCATGGTGAGCGTTTCCGGGAGCAGTCCCAGGTGAGTTGCGACTGAGAAGCGCCATTCACCGCGAAGGGTGAGAGCGTACTTGTAGACGCCCATCACCGCACTCTGTATCCTGTCGAGAAATTTCCTTCTCGACCGACGCATGGCAACGAAGCGCGCGAAGAAAACCGATGTGGTGAGCCCAAGCTCCGCTGAATTGCGAAAAGCCGTCGAAGCGATCGCGATTCAGCCCAAGAGCGGCAAGATCACGCTCCTGACGCGAAAGCTGTTCAACGTCCTGCTGGCCGTGGCGCAGCAGGCTGACGAGTCGGGCGATACTTATCGCGCGCTGCTGTCGGATATCGTCGCGAACTCGGCATTTGATTCGAACGACACGGCCCTCGTGAAAGAGCACTTGCGGCGAATGGTGTCGGTCCAGGTCGAATGGAGCCAAGGCACGTCAAGCCAAAAGCCTGGCCGCAAGTGGGGCATCTCCACGCTGATCGCTGACGCCGAAATTCTCGAAGACCCTTCCACACGCCGCGTGTGGGTCGAGTTCTCGTTTGCGCCGAAGATCAAGAAAAAGCTGCTCGACCCTGTGCAATACGCACGCTTGAGCTTGCAGTTTCAAAGCCAGCTGCGCAGTAGTGCGGGGCTGGCGTTGTATGAGATCTGCGTCCGCTACCTCACGAATCCGAGCCACCTCACGATGCGCGAGTCGTGGGCGTGGTGGCGACCGATTCTTTCCGGTACGCCGGACACCGAGGCGGGCGACGAGGCGAAGCGCGAGTATAAGTACTTCAAGCGCGATTACCTGCGTCCCGCGATCGCGGAAGTGAACGCCGTGACGAACATCTTCGTGGAGCTCATCGAGCATCGCGAGGGGCGACGTGTCGCGGAGATCCAATTCAGAGTCACCGAACGCAAACAGCCGATGCTGGCGCTCGACGAGCATCCGAACGTATTCGACAGTACGTTGATCGATCGGATGGTCAAAATCGGCATCCCGCTGAAGGAAGCACAAACGCTGTACGCGGATAGCGAGGAGAACCGGATTCGGGCGGCGCTGCAGATGACGGAGCAGCGCATGCGCAGTACCTCGTTGCCACCCGTGCGCAGCGCGCCGGCGTTATTCAAGGATGCGCTCAAGAAGGGTTATGCCCCACCGATCGATCTTGTCGAGCAGCCGGCTGGTGGCACGGTCAAAGGCCTCTCCGGCACCGTGCCGGCCGACGAACTGAAAGCGCGATTGCTCGACGAGTACGCCGCATATCGCCGCAAGGAGGCACGTTCGCTGTATGAGGAGCAAGGTGAGTCGGAACAGGAGCTCGCACGCCAGTCGTTCGAAGAGGACATGCTTCCGCAGCTCGGTTCTCACCTACGTGAAGATTGGCGCCGCCGCGGCTTGAGTTCGAAGCTCGGCGAAACGGCCTTCCTCGACTGGCTCGCACGTAAGACGTGGGGCGAGCCCACCGACGGCGATTTGCTCGCGTTCACATTGAGTCAATCGCGGGCCGCTTGACGCCGCGCCCGCAGCAACACTTAGTCCGGCTGCAACATCTTCTCGATCTGCCGTAGCAACTCGTCCCGCTTTTCCCGCGTCAGCCCTCGCAACCGCAGTTCTATCCGGTCGTCGCCGTACGACTTCAGATCGCCCACCGCTACGCCACCGAGCTTGATCTCCATCCGCTGCGCGTAGCGTTGGCGCGTGGCCGGTCTCGAGGCCTCTTGCGGATTTGCGCGACCCTTGACGATATCGGCCACTTGCCGCGTGCTCAGATCGTCCGCGACGATGCGGTTGATCAGGCGCAGCGTGGCCTCGACGCCCCGCGCGGAATGATAGCGACCGACGTGATACGCCATATTCGAACCAAAGCGATCGGGCCTTGCCACCATTTCCTGCATGATTGATTCGGGTAGCTTCGCGAGCGATAGCGCGACGGCTACGGTCGATTCATCAAGCCCCAGGTGCTCAGCCAGCTCCTTTTGGCTTTGGAAGTGGTTCTCGTCGAGGAATCGCCGCCAGACGACGGCGTTGTCGAACACGGTCTGGGAATCACGCTGAACGTTGAGGTCGTAGCCGAGCTTGTAGCTCTCGATTCCGATCGGCAGATCGACGACGACAGCCTTGACCGTTTCCTTATTCGCCTCTTTCAAAGCGCGCACGCGCCGGCCGCCGTCGCTGACGAAATATGTGCCGTGATTGGCGTAGTCGGGAATAACGTGGATCGCCTGCTGCTGGCCTTGTTTGGCGAGGTTAACGGCCAGCTCGGCGATCGACGCCTTCAAATAAAAGTGACGCGGGTTGAACGGACTCGGCTTAATGGCCTTCAGATCGAGATCGATCACTTGGCCCGGCTGGTAGCTGTTTGCGAGCCTCCACTGCCGATACTCGGCAGACTCATGGACGTGCGTCGCTTCGTTCGAAGACCCGACCGCATGCAGTACAGTTTCAGCTCGCGCCGACGAGGTTTTGGTCGAAGGCTGCGTGTCGCTCGTGACGAGGTCGTCGATCGCGTTGAGCCGATCGAGGGCAGTGCGCTTTTCGCTGCTCGTTGTATCGGGACGCGCTTGGAAGCCTTTAGCGAACTGGGACGGTTTCATTGGGGATCCTTTATGCGCATAAAGTCAGGGGAGCATCGAGGCGATTTCGTCCGCGCAGGCGCGGATTTCCGCTGCAGCGAGCTTTGCGCCCCGATCGCTCATTTGCAGAACGGTTTGACCGAGTGCCATCGCCTGTTTATAGGCTTCGCGCGTCGGAATTTGCGTCTTGAGGAGCGGGAAGCCTAGTTCTTCCAACGCGCGCTTGAGTTCGCGCGTGAGCATCCGTTTTTCTTCGGTCTTGTTTAGCAAGAAGACGGCGCGAAGGTCTTCGTTCATCACCTGGGCCTGTTGGACAAGCTTGACCAAGCCAACGCTCGACCAGTAGTCGGCCGGGGAGGACGAAGTCGGGATGACAGCGACAGTCGCGGCCAATAAGACGACGCCCGATACTTTCTCCGTGATGGACGGGGGGCAGTCGACGACAATCACGTCGTAATCCGCAATGAACTTCTTGATCTCGCGGTGGATTTGGCCGCCGGCTTCGGACAGGTTGACGACAGGAAATGGAATACCGTTGTCGCCGTCGGCCGAGGCACTGGCCCAGTGAACCAGCGTGTTTTGTCCGTCCGCATCTACGACGAGAACACGCTTACCCCTTTCATGAAAAGCCGCGCCAAGATGCATGGCGATGGTGCTCTTGCCCACCCCGCCCTTCTGTTGAGTTACCGCGACGATTTCGGCTGCCAATTTTTTTCGCTCCTTAACAGATTGACGGATTCTACCTTGTAGATTTTCGATTTCAATCTTTTCGTCGTTACTTCACCACGAATTAGCCGTTCAGCCGAGGTTTATGCGCATAAACAGGACGCGCGGCGCCACTAGGGCTGCCGCTTTAACGCCGTGTTCCACTGTGATGACTGGTGGCCGCTTTTTCGTCATCTCCTCCTGAGAAACAGCGACGCAGGCAGTGGTCTCTGGTCGGGCGAACGGAGAATCGTTGGAGAAGGTGTTGCATCGGTCGAGGTGTGCTCATTAGACGGCAAGGGCTTTGAGCGCGCGGCGGCTCAAACGCGCGAGACATGCCGTCGCCGTCTCGGGCGTCGCGGAGCTTGCTCCTACGGAACTGGCAGATGTCAGCGGTATAGCTGCGGCTGATGTGTCGACCGGAGCGCGAGCCCGGGCGCGATAAACGTGGGCACAGCTACGTCGTCCGTTCCGTCACGCGCCGCTGCAAAGCGGTCGCTCGGCTTTATGCGCATAAAGTCCACCGAGCTCGGCGCGAGCGTCTGGTTTGCACATCGGTTCTGTGGGCGGTGCATGTGACGTGGACCAAGTTATTGGCCGCGCGCATTACGAGCGCAGAACCAGCAGGATGGCGATGGCGGCACCTGATGTCGCTGAGCATTCAGCAAACTCCGCGCGCAAGTAGATGGGCGTGGCAGGCAGTTCTTCTCTTCTGCCTCAGGCGAGCAGCCATTCTGGCCCGTCACATCGATGCGCATAACCCGGTGTTGCAGAGCGTGCCGATCAAAGACTGCAATAGCGAGTTCGAAGCACTGACGTAGTATGGAGTGCATGGTCGTCGTCAACGACGGCCTGCTGACAGCTTCACTCTTCCTCGTGCGGAGCACGGCGAGGTGACGCGGGCGCGACCGGCGCTTCTGAGCGGTCGGTGGCTCCCCGGTTTATGCGCATAAATCGATGGGATGGCGCGCGGCATGCATGGCGGCAACGATCGCCCGCAACAATCCACAGAACTCGCGCCCAGCGACGCATTAGCGAGGGCGACTACGCACCGCTTCCATTCGCACAGGGCAGGATGGGCGCAGAAATCATCATCAGCCCAACGCCAACGGCCCGATACAATACCTGCCTCCTGGCAATCCAACGAAACAACCGTCATGATCACCATCTATCACAACCCCCGGTGCTCGAAATCGCGAGGCGCGTGCGAACTCGTCAGCGAAACCCTGAACCAAGCTGGCGAATCTGTGGAAATTATCGAGTACCTGAAGGAGCCGCTGTCCGTTGAACAGCTTAAAGCGCTGCATCGCATGCTCGGCGGTTCTGTGAGAGATATGCTTCGCGATGGCGAAGCACCGTACAAAGATCTGGGATTGGATCGATCAACACTCACCGACGACCAACTGTTTGAAGCGATCGCGGCCCACCCCATACTGCTGCAACGCCCCATCGTTGTTCGCAATGGCCGTGCGGTAATTGCACGGCCTCCGGAACGCGTCGAGGCGCTGTTCAAATAACGGTATCGGTGCATCGAGGCCGGCCAGAGCGGTTTGTTGCAACGACTGGTCGTTTGATCACGCAACGGGCCGCCGCGTCGCTAGCTCGGTCGATGGACAAGGTGGTCAGCTTCGGCGCAACCCCGACGAAGTTGGCTTGCTGCGTCTGCGCTTCAAACACGCCACTTCGTGATCAAGCGTGGTTTCCTCGCACGCCGGCGATCCGGCCACGATGAAGAAAGCCTTGAAGCGACCAGCGCCCAACCCCATGGAAGAAAAGATAGGCGATCAACACTGCCCACAGCACATGGTCCTTGATCATGACGGGTTCCAGGCCCGGGTAAGACAGCACGGCAACGAGATTGACCACGAACAGTCCCGCCGCGGCAAATCGCGCTTGAAAGCCGAGCAGTAGCAGGACAGGGAAAATCAACTCACCGCCTGCGCCCATCACAGCGGCTACCGCCGGAGGTAGAACCGGCACATGATATTCGTTAGAAAACAAATAAAGCGTACTGTCCCAACTACGCAATTTGGTCAGACCGGATAAGAAAAACACGCGGAATAAATAAAGTCGTATCGCGAGCGCAAACAACGGCTGCAAGGTGATCGCAACGTCGTCGAGCCGGCGAAACAGGCTACATATCTTTTTCATGATCGGGTTCCTCAATAGCATGAACGAGTCGATGACTAAACAGCCGCGCGAGCAACGAACCCGCGTCGGCGCCACTGCTGGTGAACGCTGATTGGACGGCGTCTCCCTTCATCAGCGCAGTGATTGCCTCCGCTTCCGCTGGTCCAAGCGGTTCCCAACGCACGGCGAATCGCTCGCGCCAAATCAGTACCGATTGTCCGCCCGCCCCCAGATGTGCAGATGAGCCCCCGGTATGCATGCGCAGGATGTCGGCGATCGGCCAGCGGCTCGATCGCGCGAGATCGACGCATGGCACGAACCGAACCGACGCAGCGGCAAACCGCTCGGGTCCGAGCCTGGTCAGCGCCGAGCTTTCGATCGCATGGCAGTCTTCTGCGAAGTACGCGCGATGCAACCGCCAATCGACATCAGCGACATCGCCCAAATAGGGCAGCCCGGCGGCTGGCTCGAAGCCGCGCACGAACTCGGGCAGCTGCGCGCCGTCGTCGTGGAGGTTGGCACTCCGGGCCGGCGTGCGATCCACATAGGCACGCGCGAGCGCGCAAAAGTAGTCGCGGCCCACGAGCTTCACCACGTTGCCGAAGGCGTCGGCTAACGCGGCAATGCGGTTCAGCCGTACGTTGTTTCGGTAAACGCTGATGCGCGTCGCCGTCGCCGTCGCCGTCGTCGATGTCATGCCGACCGGCGCGTTGCGGTCGTCGCCGAGCGATGTCGCGAAAGCGTCAAGCAGAGCCGCGTAGTCGGGCTGGCCTAACATGTCGCCTCCTCGGCGGACCGTGACGCTTTCGCGGCCATGCGAGCGGTCGCGGCTTCCACGCGTGCCTCGACTTGCGCATACTCTTGCAGCAATTCATCCAAGGGCGGCAGGTTCGTATCGCGCTCAAGCAATACCGGTGTCGGGCCAAACCGATCGAGCGCCGCATCGAGCAGCGCCCAAACGGCATCGCAGACGGGCGCGCCGTGCGAGTCGATCGCGGTCGTGTCGAGCCATTCGAAGCCGGCAACGTGCATTTCGCGGATGCAGTGCCGAGGCAATCGCGCGAGCTCCGCGAGCGGGTCTACGCCAAGATTCAGCGCATTGACGTACAGATTGTTGAGATCGAGCAGTACGCCGCAGCCGGTCCGCGCGACGAGTTCGCCGAGCATTTCGGCCTCGGTGCATAACTCGCGTTCGAACGCGACGTACGCCGAGACGTTTTCGATCAAGATCGGTCGACCGAGCGCGTTCTGGGTGGCGTCTATGTGCCGGGCGACGAGTTCCAGCGCGCCTTCCACGCGTGGCACGGGCAGCAGGTCGTTGAAATAGCGACTGCCAGACCGATTCCAGCAAAGATGCTCGGAGACGAGCGCCGGCTCGATGCGAGCAACGAGCGCTGCCAGTTGTTTCAGGTAATCGCCGTCGGGCGCTTCGACGCTGCCGAGCCCCAGCCCCACGCCATGCAAACTGACGGGGTAGCGTTCACGCACGCGCTCCAGTGCCGCGACCGGCTCGCCGCCGCCGAAGTAGTTCTCGCTATGCGTTTCCCACCATCCAACCCGAGGTGTGCACCCGAGAACGGTAGCGACATGCGGCCCGCGCAGCCCGAGACCTGCGCCTATCAATGCCTGCTGGTTCAATGTCGTTGCTCCTTTGAGCCGGACGACCGCGTACTGGCGTGAGCGAGACGCGCGATCGTCCGTGGGCCGCCCGCTTGGAGCGGCTATCGTTGACTCGCGCGGTGATTACATGCCGGGCGTCAGCGAGCCGCCGAGTTGAGCGCAGGTTCCCTTTGCGACAGCCTTGAATTCGCCCTTGTCCATGCTCTTGGTGGCCTGACCGGCGCACGAATGGCTGTTGCCCTTGCAATCGTTCTGGCCGGCTTTCGCGACGCCATAGCACTTTTCCATGTCGGCGGCGAATACGGGGGTGGCGAGCGTCGCTCCCAGGGCTGCGGCGAAAGCGGCGGCGGCGATCCATTGCTTGTTCTGCTTGTTCATTCGATTCTCCAGAGATTGATTTTCAACAATGAGGAAGCCGATAGCGAGGCTTCGGTAGCGCGAGTCGGCTGCCCCACAGCGCTCTGCAGCCGATCGACGAGCCGGCATTGCGGTTGCCGGACCGGCGGTCGAAGCGGATGGATGACGCACGACTCTTGCTGCCTTCAATACGCTGGGGTTGGCGCAACGGATGCAATACAAAACGGAAAAATGCGGCGGTTGATCCCGGAGAGCTGATCGGGCGGTCACCGAAACGTCATGGATGTGTCGATTCGTAAGCGGGGCGGGATATTGACGACTTATCCACAGATTCTGTGGAAAAGGTTGTGGAAAGGCGGGGCAAGAAGCCCGGCCGGCCGGGCGTTTAGTGGGTTGCCGGAAAAACGGGCCGGCGAAGCGAAGCGTAGGCGGCTATGATGAAAAACCTGGCGGAACCCTCCGCTTTTTGGCGACGTCGTCCTCACACGTAGGAGCAATGACCATGGCTTACAAAATCGAAGTGGTTGTCGGCAGTCTACGGCGGGAATCGTTCAACAAGCAGCTGGCGCACGCGTTGGCCAAGCTCGCCAGCAGCGACTTCGAATTTTCTTTCCTGGACATCGGCTCGCTGCCTCTCTACAGCCAGGACTATGATGCCGATTTCCCCGACGTGGCCAAAGCGTTGAAGGCGCGCGTAGAAGCGGCGAACGGCCTGCTGTTCGTTACGCCCGAGTACAACCGCTCCATGCCGGGCGTGCTGAAGAACGCGCTCGATTGGGGCTCGCGGCCCTGGGGCGCGAATTCCTGGAAGGACAAACCGGCAGCCGTCTGCGGAATTTCCGTCGGCGCCACCGGCACGGCGCTGTCGCAGCAACATCTGCGCAACGTGCTGGCTTACTTGGACGTGCCGACCCTCGGTCAGCCTGAGATCTTCCTCAAGCACACCGATTCGTTCTTCGACGCCCATGGCGGTATCGCCAACGACGACACGCGCAAATTCCTCACGACGTTCGTCCAGCGCTTCGAAGCGTGGGTGAAACGCCACGCTTCGACGAAGTGATCGCTCACTTTGATTTAGGAGCCGGCTCGTCGCCACCGTAGTGCTCGGCATCCTGCAGGTATTCGTCGGGTACCGACGCCGGGCGCGCCGGGACGCTTTCGGGCGGTGGCGCCGGTTCAGTCGCACCCGTGGCAAAGACGGCGCCCATGCCGGGCGCTGAGCCGGCGGCGACGGCGGTGGCCGCAGCTTCCGTCGTCGCAGTGTGACCGGCGTTTGCCGCGTCGCCAGCCTCCTTGACAGGCGCAGGCGCCGCAGTGCCGCGGGCGTAACTACGTACGGAGGAGCCGGACCGTCTCGGCGTGGACGGGACGCCCGCCCTCAGACCGAGTTCTTCGAGTGGAGAATGAGCGCGGGTGGCTTCATCCCCGGGTGCGTGCCAGGTGGCCGCGCGCTCCTCGATATCCAGCGGGCCCATGGCTTCCAGTGTGGACCGCGTGAGTTGCGCGAGCGCATCGGTTGCTGCATCGACGCAGACCATCACGGCGCCGCGTCTGACGGCTTCGGCGTATTGCAGCGATACCGATTCGGGCGGCGCCGTCGTGAACAACGATTCGAAAAAGCGTTCGATGCTGGCCAGCAACCCTTCGTTAGCAGTCGGCGCTGAATCGACTGCCGACGTTGCATCGCTCGCATAGGTTGGCTCGCATCGGGCCTTGAGCACCACATCCTCTTGTGCGATACCGGCTGCGACGAGTGCATCGCGCGCCGCCTCGGCCTGGGGATAGGTGTCGAAAAACGCAAGAACGGTGTGTTGCATGATGACCTCCTCGAGGCGGGGCTGCCAAGGTTTGCCTATATCGGTAGTCAGACCCGATACGGGCATGCAAAACTCGCGCCGCCTGACTCAGGTCGCCCTGCCGTCCGCGTGGCTGCGGACTTCGCGCTTGCGCGCTATCTTCTGAAGCATGGATTCGAGCAGGCCGATATCAAAAGGTTTTGACAGCACGCGCACGTTGACATTCCTCGCACGCTCGAGCTCCTGCGCATATCCGGTAATAAGAATGACCGGAATCGGGGGCGCAAGCATCTGCGCCGCTTCGGCCAGGTCGATACCGTTGTTTGCGCCCGGCATGTGGATATCGGAGATAAGAACGTCGAAAGGCTCCTCAGCGCTCGACAGGTTCTCGGCGATCATGCGCAAAGCGGCGTCCGCGTTGTACGCGCACGTCACACGGTGTCCCATCATGCGTAACAGCGCCTCGGTCCCCGCCGCGACTTCGTCGTTGTCTTCGACTAACAGCACGTGCAGCTCGCCCGCCGGCTCGGCCTCGGCGGCATGCTGCGGAGCCGCGGCCGCTGCGCCAGGCGCCTCGGCCGCGCGCGGTAGGTAGAGCCGCACCGTGGTGCCGACGCCGGGGGTGCTGTCGATGGTCGCGAGGCCGCCCGAACGATCGCAGAACGCAAAAACCTGCGGTAAGCCCAATCCCGTTCCCATGCCTTTGGGTTTCGTCGTAAAGAGCGGCTCGAACGCATGAGCCAGCACGTCGGGCGCCATACCGGCACCCGTGTCCTCGAGCGAGATCTGCACGAATTCGCCTGTCAGCGCGAACCCGCTTTCCCGCTCGAGCCGAACGTTCGTGGCGCGCACGGTGCAGCGGCCGCCGCTCGGCATGGCGTCGCGAGCGTTGACGGCCACGTTGATGAGCGCGAGCTCCAGCTCCGCACTATCGACCTCGATCGGCCACACATCGCGGCCGATGTCGACCACGAGCGCGGCCTTCGCGCCTAGCGACATGCGCAAGAGCTCGCGGCTTGCCGTCATCCAGCGCGACAGATCGATCACCTCGCTGCGCAGCGGCTGCTTACGCGCGACGCCGAGCAATTGACGCGTCAGCGATTGGCCGCTTTTCAGTGCGCGTTCGATGGCGCTCAGTTCGCGATCGAGCGGTGCGGCGTCACGTCGCCGCGCGATCTGGACGTTCGTCGCAATGATCGTCAACAGATTGTTGAAATCGTGCGCGACGGTCCCGACCAGATTGCCGAGCGCTTCCATCTTGCGAGATTGCCGGTACGCCGATTCGATCGAGCGCCGCATCGATGCTTCCGCCTGCCAACGCTTCCACGCCTGCTTCTCCGCGGCGAGGCGTTTCAGCGACAGCACCAGCACGAACCAAAGCACAATCGAAGGAACGAAAATGGATGCCGCGGACACCAAGGCCCGTTTGTACCAGGCTGTCCAAATGGCCGCCTCGCTGTAGGCGCACGAAACGTAGACGGGATAGGCGCCTACCTGACGATAGGCAAGGATTCGTCCGCCGCGCGGCTCGCGCCTGCCGTCTTCGCCGGCAGTGCGCAGCACCCCGGAGCGGCTGCCATGGGCAAGCGCCGCAGCCAGTTCGCGCGGTGCCATGGCCGATCCGGAACCCCCCGGGTAAGACGCGAGCACCGCGCCGTCGGTGCGCGCCAGCATCAACGTCATGGCGCCGCGCTCGTTGCCGAGCAGCTCTCGATAGAACGACTCGAAGTATGAACGGCGCAGCGCGACCGAGACGAGCCCCGCGAATGCGCCGTTGGCACTGCGTCGCGCGATGCCCGTATTGAAAACGGCCTCGCCGTTACCCCCGTGCCAGGTCATGACCTTCGACACGTGTTCGAGAATGCGCCCGCCGCGGATGCCGACGAAATCGTCGCGCGTTGCGATCGAGGCATGGGGGGCCGGGTAGTAACGGCTATTGGCGAGCAGGGCGCCTGCGGGTCCGAAGATAGAGACCGATGCAACCTGCGGGTAGCCGCCGCCGATGGTTTGCAGCTTGTTGTGGATGTCGGCTTCGCGGGTGCGGATTGCTTCGTCGTCGAGCCCGCGTACGAGGTCGTCGACACGTTGGTCGAGCGTTTCGTTCAGATCGAACACTTTCAGCGCATGTTCTTCTGCGATGCGGGCCGTTCTGACCGTTGCATCGGTGGCCGAGGCCACGCGTGCCCGAAAATCGGAGTAGGCGACGGCAGCCGCATAGACGCCCGGAAGGACGATGGCGGCAGCAAGCAACACGATCAACGTGGTACGTCGGACGGAAAAGTCCGGCTCGGGCATAGCCGGCACGGGCGAGCCGTCCTGCCAATCTTCGGGCAACGCGTTCTTGGTCGCATCGTCGAGCCGTTGGCGGGTCATGTTCGTAATGGTTTCAATTGGGATGCGGTTACCGTTCATTCATCATAAGCGAGTTATTCCTGCGTCGGCTTTTGACGTTGCCAAAGACATATGACACGTCCGAACGTTCGCCCTAAAACAGCGACGAAACCGGAAGCGCAAACGTACACAAAAGAAAAATTACCGCATATTTTGCCAAATATGTGTGAATCATTTCTTCATACTGGTCAAACAAGCGGGCTTGCGCGATCGATTTCGAAATTGGAGAGTTGATTTTCCGCGGGTTTGCTCCGAGAATTTCGCTTCATTTTGACGCGACATGACGCGCTCGCTCTAGCGGGCGCACGCCGAAGTGCAAGCTTCGGCCGCTCTCGCGCACCGCGCTCCCGCATCGGTCGACAGCGACTGGATCGCGACCGCTTTGCGTACGCTGCCCGTGGACACGCTCCAGTCCTGCTAAAGAAAGGGTTCCGAGCCGCCGTTAACCCGATATAGACCGTTTTCGTTTTTCGCACCCCGCCATGCCTCTGCCGATTGTGATCGCCGATGATTCCCTGCTTGCCCGTAAGGTTCTGACGAAAGCCTTGCCGGCCGATTGGGATGTCGACATCGCGTACGCATCGAACGGTCGCGAGGCGCTCGCACTGTACCGGGAGGGCAAAGCGTCGGTGATGTTCCTCGACCTGACGATGCCGGACATGACGGGCTACCAGGTGCTGGAAGCGCTTCAGCACGAGGACTTGAATACGTTTGTGATCGTCGTATCGGCCGACGTGCAGCCGCTCGCTCAGGAGCGCGTGCGCGCGCTGGGTGCCGCCGCTTTCATCGCCAAGCCCGTGACCCCCGAGGCGATCCTGCCCATCCTCAAGGAGTACGGGTTGTATGCGTGAGCACGTGTTCAGCGAAGAGCAGCGCGACGCCTTGCAGGAAATCGCCAACCTGGCGATGGGACAGGCCGCGACCCGGCTCGCGCGGCTGCTCGATACGTTCATCGAGTTGTCCGTGCCGCGCGTTCGCGTCGTGGGCGCCGAGGACGCGGCGCGCACGTTGCGGGAGATGACGGGCATCGACGAAAGCGTAACGGCGGTCCGACAAGGCTTCCGTTCCGACATCAAAGGCGAGGCGCTCGTGATCTGCCGCAGTAGCGGGGTCGGCCATCTCTGCTCGCTCGTCAACGATCCGTACGTCAATTCTTCTTACGATTCCGTGAGCCAGTCAGAGCTCATGTTCGACGTGGCGAATGTGCTGACGGGCGCATGCGTCTCATGCATCCTCAATCAGCTCGACCGCACGCCGATTTTTTCGGCTCCCGGTTTGCTCGGCGAAAAGATTGCGCTCGAGGATGTCTTTCAGGCCGACGTGGTTGCATGGAAGGTCGCCCTTCTGCTGGAGGTGAATTTCGCGCTCGAAGATCAGACGTTTCGCGCGCACCTCGTCATGCTGATGGCCGAGGATTCGATTCGCCGAATGAACGAAGCGCTCGATGCGCTCCTGTCCAGCCTATGAGCGACACGATGGAGCAATCCCTCAGCGATCTGGTGATCGAGCGCGTCGGTTTTGGCATTTTCGTGCTCGATCGGGACATGAAAGTGCTGATGTGGAACCGGTTCATGCAGGACCACAGCGGGCAGCCGGCCGATGTCGTCGTCGGCAGGTCGATCTTCGATACGTTTCCCGAATTGCCGCGCGTGTGGCTGTCCCGCAAGATCGAAAGCGTTTTTCAGCTCGGCAGCTTCGCATTCAGCTCGTGGGAGCAACGTCCCTATCTGTTCAAGTTCGATCATGATCGGCCGATCACGGGCGGCGTGGACTTCATGCAGCAGGACTGCACGTTCATGCCGCTAACGCGCGGGCGGGAAGTTGTCGCCGTCTGCGTCACGATCTCCGACGTCACGCACGTCAGCGTCGTGCAGCGCGAACGCGAGGAAGCCGTCGAAAAGCTGCAGGAGTACGCGAACCGCGACGGCCTGACGGGGATCGCGAACCGGCGTTTCTTCGAAACGCGGTTGCGCGACGAATTCCTGCGTTGGCAGCGGTACGGCGGCGAGCTCTCGGTGCTGCTCTTCGATCTCGATCACTTCAAGGACATCAACGATCGCTTCGGTCACGCTGTCGGCGATACGGTGCTGCGCGTGATGGCGCAACGCGTCGCGGACGCCGTGCGGGTGCAGGACACGTTCGGCCGCTTTGGCGGCGAGGAGTTCGCGTTGCTGCTTCCCTGTACGCCGTTGGCCGATGCGATGATCGTCGCCGAAAAAATCCGCCTGACGATCAGCGAGACGCCCGTCGAGGCCGACGGCGTGCGCGTGCCGGTGACGGCGAGCGTCGGCGGCGCGGCGGCGCGCCCAGGGCTGCCGAGCTACGAAGTGCTCATCAACGAAGCCGACGCCGCGCTGTACAGCGCCAAACGTCAAGGGCGGAACCGCTCGGTCGCACTCGCCTGAGCGTAGAGTGGCCCTCTTGCACGCAGGGCCTGAATCGGCAACTGCGGGGCCGCGAGCGGCGCCAAATGAAACGTTGGTATACTTTTGGCCGTTTCCGGCTCCCTTGCCGGCGCGTCGCACCGCCAGTTGTACGATGCGGGTTGCGCGCACGCGCGACGGTGTCCTCGCGGCCCGCGGCAATCGGCAACGGTACAGCAACGATTTTCATTCGCCCTGCAGGGGCGCCACAGCGGAGTTCGCCTTGGCCGTTTCAAATCTCGTCGCGGACGAACCAGCACCCGACGCCGCAGCCGCAGCCGTGACGTCGGGCAGTTCGTTCTACCTCGCCATGCGCATCCTGCCTGCTGCGCAGCGCGACGCGATGTTCCAGATCTACGCGTTCTGCCGCGCCGTCGACGACATCGCCGACAGTGACGCGCCGCGTGCCGAGCGCAGTGCCGCGCTCGAGCGTTGGCGCGCCGACATCGACGCGTGCTACGACGGCGAGCCGCGCCAGGGCCTGGCTGCATTGGCGCGCCAGATTCGCGCGTTTGGTCTGCGTCGCGACGATTTCCACGCGATGATCGACGGCATGGCGATGGACGCCGCGGCCGATATTTGCGCACCTGACGAAGCCACGCTCGACCTTTATTGCGACCGCGTCGCAAGCGCCGCGGGCCGCCTCTCGGTGAGAGTTTTCGGGATGAACGACGAGGCAGGGCATACGCTGTCGCACCATCTGGGTCGCGCGCTGCAATTGACCAACATCTTGCGCGATATCGACGAAGACGCCGCGATCAACCGGTGCTATTTGCCGCGAGAGTTGCTTGCGCGTGAAGGTATCGCGGCCACGAACCCGATTGCGATCGCCGACGACCCGTCGCTGCCGCGCGTTTGCGCGACGCTGGCGCAGCGCGCGCTCGAGCATTTCGCTCGTGCCGACGCAATCATGGACGCCTCGCCACGCAACGTCGTGCGCGCTCCGCGCATCATGTCCGGCGTTTATCGCTGCCTGCTCGAACGCACGCTCGAACGTGGCTTCGACGTGCCCCGTACGCCCGTGGCGAAGCCGCGTCTGCGGCTCTTGTGGATCGTGGCGCGCTACGCGTTCTTTTGACCGGACGGCGCACGTTTGGCAGATCGCATGCGAGGTCGTGGCCGCGGCGCCTGACGCTCGCAGCATGGGCGGTTCGCAATAGTTTGA
This sequence comes from Trinickia soli, assembly GCF_002879855.1. Lineage (GTDB taxonomy): Bacteria > Pseudomonadota > Gammaproteobacteria > Burkholderiales > Burkholderiaceae > Trinickia > Trinickia soli. The sequence goes on from NZ_PNYB01000005.1 coordinate 210,228, forward strand.
GAATTCGACGGACGAAGCCCGGTGCTTCGTCTTCAACGCATTAGAGATGCCAATGAACGACATTTCCGCCCCGTCCGCCGTGATGACGGCTTCGAGCCTGCCCGGCGCGGCCGATACGCGCGCCGCGCTCGACGTCTCCATTGCGCGCGCGACGAATGCCATCCTCGCCGACCAGCGTCCCGACGGGCATTGGGTCTACGAGCTCGAAGCGGACGCGACGATCCCCGCCGAATACATCTTGCTCGTCCACTATCTCGGTGAAACGCCGAACGTCGAGCTGGAACGGAAGATCGTGCGCTACTTGCGTCGAATTCAGCTGGCCGACGGCGGCTGGCCGCTGTTCACCGACGGCGCGATGGATGTCAGTGCGAGCGTCAAGGCGTATTTCGCGTTGAAGATGGCGGGAGAACGCGAGGATGCCGACCATATGCAGCGCGCCCGCGCCGCGATTCTCGGTGCAGGCGGGGCGCAAGCCGTGAATGTGTTCACGCGGATTTTGCTCGCGTTGTTCGGCGTCGTGCCTTGGAGCGCGGTGCCGATGATGCCTGTGGAAATCACGCTGCTGCCGCAGTGGTTTCCGTTTCATCTTTCGAAAGTGTCGTATTGGGCGCGTACGGTCATCGTTCCGTTGCTTGTGCTCAATGCGCGGCGCCCCGTTGCGAAGAACCCGCGCGGCGTTCGCATCGACGAACTCTTTCTCGGCGATCCCTCGGCGACGGGCTTGCTGCCGCGCGCCGGACATCAGAGCCGAGGCTGGTTCGCGTTTTTCCGCGTCGTCGACACGGTGTTGCGCAGCGTCGATGGGCTGTTTCCGAAGAAGACGCGCGAGCGCGCGATTGCGGCCGCGGTGGCATTCGTCGATGAGCGTTTGAACGGCGAAGACGGCTTGGGCGCGATTTTCCCGGCGATGGCCAATGCCGTGATGATGTACGACGCGCTCGGCTATGGGCCCGACTACCCGAACCGCGCGATCGCGCGCGCGTCGATCGAAAAGCTGCTCGCCGTCGGCGACGAAGAAGCGTACTGCCAGCCTTGCTTGTCGCCCGTTTGGGATACGTCGCTCGCTGCCCATGCGTTGCTCGAAACCGAAGAGGCGCGTGCTCAGGAGGCCGCGCTGCGCGGTCTGCAGTGGCTGCGTCCGCTGCAAGTGCTCGACGTACGCGGCGATTGGATTTCTCGCCGTCCAGACGTACGGCCCGGCGGCTGGGCATTCCAGTACGCCAACCCGTATTACCCCGACGTCGACGACACGGCTGTGGTGGCGGCTGCGATGCACCGCGCGGCGGCGCTGACGCGCTCGAACGTCGACCGCGAAGCGATCGCGCGAGCGCGCGAATGGATCGTCGGTATGCAAAGCAGCGATGGCGGGTGGGGCGCCTTCGAGCCCGAAAACACGCAGTTCTACCTGAACAACATCCCGTTTTCCGATCACGGCGCTTTGCTCGATCCGCCGACGGCCGACGTCTCGGGGCGATGCCTGTCGATGCTGGCTCAACTCGGCGAATTGCCGGGCAACAGCGAACCGGCGCGTCGCGCGTACGACTACCTGCTCGCGGAGCAGGAAAGCGACGGCAGTTGGTACGGTCGTTGGGGCATGAACTACATCTACGGCACATGGACCGCGCTGTGCGCGTTGAACGCCGCAGGCCTCGCGCATGACGACGCGAGGATCAAGCGCGCAGTAGCGTGGCTGATCTCGATTCAAAACGAAGACGGCGGTTGGGGCGAGGACGGCACGAGCTATAAGCTCGACTATCGCGGCTATGAACAGGCGGCGAGCACGGCCTCGCAGACAGCATGGGCGCTGCTCGGTTTGATGGCCGCGGGCGCAGTTCAGGAGCCGGCTGTCGCGCGCGGTATCGAATACCTGATGAAGACGCAGCGGGACCATGGCCTGTGGGACGAGACGCGCTTCACGGCCACCGGCTTCCCGCGCGTGTTCTACCTGCGTTATCACGGCTATCGCAAATTCTTTCCGCTGTGGGCGTTGGCGCGTTACCGGAACCTCAAGCGCGACGGCCGCGTGCGCGTAATCGTGGGACTTTGATGGCGATCGCTGCGGGTTTGCCGCTCGTAGTAGTGACAGGCATGGCGTTCGAAGCGCGCATCGCGCGCGGTCCGGGCGTCGAAGTCGTCTATGCGGCGCGCGCCGACCGGCTCGAACATGCGTTGCGGCAGGCGTTGGCGCGTGGCGCGTCGGGCGTGATGAGTTTCGGTACCGCAGGCGGCCTTGCCCCGGGTTTGTCGCCGGGCACCCTGATCGTTGCCGACGCTATCGAAGGACCTTCGGGCCGCGCTTCAACCGATCGCGCCTGGGCCGAGCGCATCGCATCGGCGCTGCGCGCCGCGCTGCCCGCAACGCCGATCGAGCGCGGCGTGCTCGCGGCGGTCGCAGCGCCTGTTATCACGCGAGAGCAGAAAGAAGCACTGCATCGAACGACGGGCGCGCTGGCTGTCGATATGGAATCGCACATTGCTGCAGCCCACGCCGGCGCGCTAGGGCTGCCGTTCGCCGTTTGCCGGGCGATCGTCGACCCGGCATGGCGCACTTTGCCGCCGGCCGCGACGGCCGGGCTGCGTGACGATGGCACGACCGCACTCGCGCCGATCTTGCGTGAACTTGCCGGTGCGCCTGCGCAATTGCCGGAATTGATCCGTCTGGCCTTCGATGCGCGCGCCGCGCGATCGTCGCTCGTGGCCGGCCGTGCGGCATTGCTTCGTGCAGGCGCATTGAGGGCGGTTTGACTGGCCCGCGCTACTTGCGCCACTACCGGGTTTCAGCTGATCTGCATTCGGACAGCCATCTCTTGATGGCGGCCTGAAAACGCTGGCAGCAACGTACCGGGCGCATCAGGACGCAATGAGCTTCAGCCTAACTCCCGCCGAAGCCCTTGGCCGTGGATTGAAGCACAGCGCCGCAGCTCGTTTTGTGACCGTCGAATGCAACGGCGCGGCCATCGACGACGAATTCGGAATCGCCTTCGACGATCGTGCAGTTTTGATGTCCGTCCATCGGACACGTGCAAGTGTCGCCGACGCATGCGACGGGGATGCCGTCCACCTCGAAATCGGACGCGCCTGTTATCACTTTGCCGCCGTGGCTGGTCGGATCACCGACGCGAATGACGTTTTTCATGACGAAGGCTCCCGGAATTGTTGTGAGCGAGATTATACGAAGGTTGGATGTCGCAAATTGCGACTATCGATGACAGTTCGATCATTTGCGCGGGTTCGACGAGCTGGCGAATCGGATCGACGCCGGTAGGTTCCGCGCTTCTCATTCCCACGTGCACGAAGGCTGCGGCTCAGTTCCGAAACGATCGACGTAGGTGATCTTGATCAACCCAACTTCGGCATCGAGAGCCCACCGAGCCCCCCAAGCCCGCCTTGAAGCAGATGGCCGATCGCCGGAACGGCGGCGCCAACCTGACCCGCATGCGACAGCACGCTTTGGGCTCCGGTGGGCAGCACTTTGGCCATCGCTTGCTCCGCGAAGCTCGACCCCTGGCTCATGGCCGTTCCCACCAACGACGACGCGCCACCGAACGCAGGCGAGGCCGAGCCCGCCCCGGAAGCGGCGGCGGCCGCGCCATTTGCAGACGGCATCAAGCCGCCGAGCGAATCCGCAATGCCGGCTGCGGCATCGCTATCAGCGCTGGCAGCCGCATCGCCACTATTGGCCTGCTCCGCAGCCGGCCATTTCGGCGTCTTGAACTTGCTCGCCGTCTGATCCTGCTTGCGCGGATCGTCGCCGAATCTGACCTGCACGACACCGGAGGGCAGCCCGCTGACGATCGTGTGCCCGGCCGCATCGAGCGCGCCCTTGTTCAACAACGCGCCGCTCGCGTCTAATACGGAGAACGCGCCGCCTTTCACAGCCGCTTCGTTCGCATACTTGTGCACCAGCTCCAATTGCCCCGGCGCATCGGGCCGGGAAGAGGGCAGGGGATAGCCCATGCTGGCCGGGCCGTTGAAAAGCCGCTGTGCGCCTTTGACATCGACCGTGCCGGGCCCATGAATCTCGATGTTGCCACCCGCGATCTTGATGTAGGCGCCGCCGCTGGTCAGCAGGATGCCCTGATCGGCGGCGATCTCGATCGAATCGGTCGACGACACGATCTTCACGCCCTTTTGCGCGCTCAGTTCGATGTTGTCCGATTGCGACTGAACTTCGATCTTGCCTTTCGCCGCGAACAACTTCATGCCGGCATTCTGCACAAACAAGCTCAGCTTCTCGCCGACGCTCGCAAGCAACGATTTCCCGGCCGCGATATGAAGGCTTTGGCCGCTCGCGAAATTCACGTGGTCCGTGGCCGCAACATGCACCGACTGTTGCGTGGACAAGCCGATGCCCGCCGGACTGCCGAACAGCATGACAGGCTGATCGAAGCCGTTCGCGCTGCCGGTTCCGCCGCCAGCCGTGCGACCGTCGCCCGATGCCGAGCCCGCCACGGCCCTTTGCGTCGCATCGGTGTAGGCGCGCATCGCGTCGTAGCCGTCTTTGAGGCTTTCCGCCTGGTGCTGCTCGCTGGCTTGCGACAGCGATTCGACGATGCTTTCCGCGTTGATCAACTGACGCTGCGAATCGCTGACGTCGAGCGGCTGGCTGCCCGACGCCTTTCCATACGTCGAAACGTATAGCCCCTGCCCGGCCCGAATGGCGCCGTATGCATTCGATTTCAAATCGAAACCGCTGCCGAGATACGCGCCGCGCGTATTGTTCGTGTGATCGACGAGATAGCCGAGATGCAAATGCGAATCGGCGCTCGTCGAATAAAGATGGATGCGGTTTTGCCCGGTCGCGTCGTCCATCACGAGTTGATTGAACCCGCTGCCCCCATACTCCTTCGATCGATAGCCCGACAGCAAACCGTTCGTATGCCAGACCGGCGGCGTCGCGCCCCCGTGCATGCGGCTCAGAATCACGGGGCGGTCGCAATCGCCCTGCATGAATCCGACAATCACCTCGTCGCCTTTTCTGAGCGGATAGTGGCCGCCGCGATCGCTTCCCGCGTCGGGGAAGGCGGCACGCACCCACACCGATGCGCCTTCGTCGCCTTCGTTGCGGCGATTCCAGGGAAACCAGACTTTCACGCGATTGAGCGCGTCGGTATAGATCTCCTCGTCGTTCGGCCCTGCGATGATGCCCGTCTGCAATTGCATGACGGGCTTCAGATGTTCGAGCGGGCTGCGAAAGGGGGTACGGCGCCGCTGCGCCTCGATCTCGACCTGGAAGAAGCCTTCGCTGCCGTCGGGATGCTTCACCGTTGCGCCGCCAATGCCGGCCGTCGCCGCATGATTGACTTCGGACTGCAGACTTTCCGGGAAGTCCGCGACACCGTCCATGCCGGGCAGGTTGTTGCGGATCGTCCAGGTCGTACCGATGATGGCGAACTCGCGGTCTTGCTCGGCCTCGCGATCGTGAACGGGGTGGCCCGTCAAAGTGAACCAATAGCCGGGGCTCGCGGTGCGCAAGCTGCCAATGCCGTGATAACGCTTCGCTTGCGACTGCCAGGCTTCAGTGCGCACGCTCGCCTGATGATCGCCGTGGTCGCGTACGCCCCACGTATAGGCGCCCGTGTAGTCGTACACCTCGCCTTGCGCGGGAATGGCTTCGCGTTTGTCGATCGCGCTCGTCACTGCCTTCGGCAAATCGGGCCGCTTGTAATCGAAGGTGCGCGTCGTCAGCGTCGCACTTTGAATCTGTTGCTGCTCTTTCCATTGCGTCAGGCCATCGACTTCCTCGCGCAAGCCCGTGCGACGAAACCCGACAGTCTTCGCTTCGAGTTGGGGCATCAAATACGCGTCGTCCGTTAATACGAGCGTGTGCGACTTACCATCTTGCGCCTGTTCGAAACGGCCGAATACACCCGCTTCTTCAAGGCTGCGATGCACGAAGTTCCAGTCGAATTCCCACTGCACACGATTCGAATACTGCGGCATCGGCTGGCGCAGATCGAATCGATAGGCGCCTTGCGCTTGCGGATGTTGGTCGAACACGTCGGAGATGATTTGCTCGCCCGTTTGCTCTTGCCAATCGCGCATATCACGGCGAAGGCGAAGAAAATACATCCACGAGGAAAACCGCAATTGGTAGTAAGTAAGCGGTCCATCGGCTCCCAGGCGACTGAACGCGTGAACATAGCCGTGATAGGGCAAATAGCCGCCGTCCGCTTTTTGCAGCCATAGCGTGACAGCCTGGCCGATCAGTGCATCGAGCTTGATCTCGTTGCCGTGGATCGAGGCCGCATCGACGATAAATTCGTAATCGCGCCCAAGCCTGGCATTGCCTTTTACTTGCAGCGGCGCCAGCCAATCGGCACCTAACGGTGTGTCGAGCTTGATAAGGCGATTGCGCCCGGCCGCCCCGTCATAGAGCGCATTGAGAAGCGTATTCGACGTCATTCCGCCATTCCTTTAGAGCATCGGGTGTGCGCTATCGGCAGCGCAAGCGAGGCGGTGATTTTAATTGACCTCCATGACAAAATCGATAGTCGATTCTTTCAACGTAAGCGCTGCGCTCGAAACAAGCGTTTTATCTGAGGCGTTAGTGAGTGAAACAGTGAAATCTCAGAAAAATCTGCTGAATCGTGGCGTGATCTGTGCTGATTAAGTAATTTTTGCGGAGCGTGAGTCTATTGCCGGCCGATGCCCGTCGACGAATATCGTCGCGTCGGTTAGCGCGATATCGATGGACGTGATCCTGGATTGCGCGCAGGTTGTCTGCGCGGGCTTTCCTCTATCGCTACGCCCCCATTGCTTTACGAATCATCTGCACCGCGGTGCCGAGCACAAACAGCAAGACGATGATACGAAACGCGTGCGGCGGCAGCTTGTCCCGTAGTGGCCGCGCGATGACCATGCCCGCGATCACGGGGATGCTCGCGGCGGCCGAGATGAGCAGGTCGGTGCTCGATGCATGAGCGCCGCTCTTGAACGCGAGCAACAGCGTCACGATCGAAACGACGAGAATGATGGCCATTTGCTTCGTGAAGACTTTCCCGCGCGCACCCGACGAGATCAGATAAATCGCGAGCAGCGGCCCCGGAATCGACGCAATGCTTTCCATGAGGGCGGCGCCGAAGCCGAGCACGAAGCCGACCGGTCGGACCCACACCGGCGCGAGCGAAAACTTCGGCGATGCAAGCAGCAACAGCGCGGCAAACGCGAGGAGGCCGCCTGCAACGGCCTGCGCGTGATGCGGTTCGAGCGATATCAGAATCGACACGCCAACGATATTGCCGAGCACCGTCCCTACCAGCGGCGCGATAATGCGCCGCGCCGTGGCGAGCGTCTCGCCTCCTTCCAAAGCCTGCGGGATATTGCCGAGAATGACGGGCATCGACAGCAGCAGCACCGCCTGCTTCACGGGCATCATTTGACTCAGAATCGGCATCGCGACGAGCGGCACGCCGATACTGACGATGCCTTTCACCATACCGCCCACGAGAAGCGCCGCGACAATGCCGGCGAGTGCATAAGGATCGAGCGCATGCAACGTGGAGCCCAACATACCCTGGAAGAAAGCCGTGTGAAACATGGTCGAGGTCTATCCGCTTTCTATTGTTTATTGCCTTCGCCGTTCGAAGGCGGTGCGCCCGCGGGCGCATTGATCGGAGGGACCGCCGAAGCCGCGGCGGCAGGTGCTGCCGCGCTTGCCCCGTTCGGCGCGGCCGGCGTTGCGCTGCTTTCGTCGTCGTCGCCGTAATTCGGCAGCGCAGGCGGCTTGCCCGAATCGGCGCCGAGCGCGGCGCGGCGCTGCTGCGTGTACGCATCGCGCACGAACGAATATTTATCGAGCGCCGCTTGTTCGAGAATGTTCGTCGCGCCTAGCATGTCGGATCGAGCGCTGACGAACTGCAACGCGTAGAGCGGCCTGCGCGAATCTGCCGGCGCGTAGATCAGCGGACTGAAGCGCGTGTCGACGGCAAGCCCCACGCCGTCGCGGAACGAACTAGGCCCAAAAATCGGCAGCACCAGATAAGGACCAGACGGGATGCCCCAATGCCCGAGCGTCAGGCCGAAGTCCTGATGATGCTTCGGCAGGCGGGCCGGTGTGGCGAAATCGATGAGGCCCCCGATGCCGAACGTCGTGTTCATCGCAAAGCGGATCAAATCCTCCGTGGCATCGGTGATCTTCAGTTGCAGCAACTCGTTCGCGATATTGTTCAGGTCGCCCAGGTTCGAGAAGAAGTTGCTGATCGCGGTGCGCAACGGATGCGGCGTGACCGCTTGATATCCCTTGGCGATAGGGACGGCAACCGTGCGATCGATCGTGTCGTTGACCTTGAAGATCGCGCGGTTCATCGGCTCCAACGGGTCGCCGGCCGTCCGCTTGTCCGGGCTCGCGCACCCGACCAAAAGCGCCGCGGCGATCAACGTCGCGGCCGAGGTTCGTAGGTTATCCATCGATTCCTTCTGGTTCTTTCTCTTGGGTGCGCGCGGCGCGGGGTTTGCCCATCAATACGGGCTGGAAGACGACGGCGCCGACGAGCGTGCAAGACAGCGCAAGCGCCAACAGCCGGCCCATGCTCGCCGTGCCGGGGTGGTGCGAGAGCCACAGGCTGCCGAATGCGGTGGCCGTCGTGGCTGCGCTGAACAATACCGCATGTGTGAGGCTCGAGGCGAGCAGGCTGGTCTGCCCCGAGCGCCATGCCATCACGAAATAAACCTTGAATGCGACGCCGACGCCGAGCATCAGGGGCAACGCAATGATGTTCGCAAAGTTCAACGGCATGTCGAACACGACGCAAAGCTCGAGCGTCACCAACGCAGAGACGAGCAGCGGAATCATCGTACGCAATACATCGCCGAATCGACCCAGCGTGACCCATAGCAACACGGTGATCGAAAGCACGGCCCAAGCGGCCGCCTGCAAAAACGCCTTGATGATCGTGTCGGCCGAATGCAGGATCGAAATCGGGCCGCCGATCGCGCCGGGCTCCGCTTGTTTTACAGCATGGGCGAAACGACGCAGCATGGCGTCGTCGTTCGCGTCGACGCCCGCTGGCACGCGTGGCGAGATCTGCACAAGCGCGCGGCCGTCGGGGGCGACCCAATCGCGCACGAGCGCCGGCGGCAGCGTGTCGCGCGTAATCGCGGACGGCTGCAGCAGCATCGTGAGCTGGTGCAACGCGAGCCGAAGCGGCGTCGCGAATGCCGCTTCGGCTCGCTCACGTGTCGCCGCGTCGGCCGCCGCCAGCTTCGCCAGCGATGCCGAAAGCCGTTTGGCTTCTTTTGCACCGGGGCCCGGATGATCGTCGGCCGCATACGCGAGCTGATTCGAAGCACGTTTCAACGCGGCTACGCGCTGTGCGTCGGTGGCAGGCGGCGCGCTCGGCTGCGTCAATGCGGGCAACAGTGTTTGCGCCGCTTGCGCGATCAGCGCGAGCTTCTGCGGTTGATCGGGCGGGATGAACGTCGTGAGTGTCGTCACGCGCCCTACCTCGGGCACGCTGCTCAAGCGGTGCGCCGCCGAATCGGCCGCGGTGAGCGAGGGCGCCAACACGGCGACATCGTTGATCGATGCCTCGGGCGAGTCTTTCAACGACAGCAGCGTCGCCATCGATTCCGTCGTCGGATCCTTCAGATGAAGCGGGTTGAAGTCGAAGCGCAAATGCAGCAGTAACGGCGTCGCGCCGAGCACGACGATGAGCGTGCCCAGCAAGATCGGCTTGCGGTGATCCTGCAGAAAATCGTCGACGGGCGCGAGGCGCGGAAAGCCGGGCCGCGACGCCTCGCCGGGCGGCGCCATCAACTTGAGCAGCGCGGGCAGCAGCGTCATCGTGCTGAAGTAGGCGACGATCATGCCCACGCCCGCGATGAGGCCTAGCTCCGAAACGCCGCGATAGGCCGTCGGCAGAAAAGAGAAGAAGCTGACGGCGACAGCTGCGGCGGCCAGTGTGAGGGGCAGGCCCATCGAATGCGCGGCGCCGACGAGCGCATGATCGAGCCGCGGGTCGCGGTGACGCTCTTCTCGATACTTGACGCCGTATTGGATCGCGAAATCGGCGCCAAGCCCGATGAACAGGACCATGAACGCGACCGAAATCATGTTCAACGAGCCGACCATCATGAGGCCGAGCGCGGCCGTAATCGGCAAACCGACGGCGAGGGTCACGAGCACGGCGAGAATCATCCGCTTCGAGCGCAGCGCCACCCAGAGAATCGCGAGCACGACGATCAGCGTGCCGATGCCATTGACGATCGCGCCGTCCTCGACCGAAGCAAATTCTTCGTCGGCGAGCGGCTGCTCGCCGGTCAGGCGCACGACGGCGCCGTAGCGCTTTTGCAAGTCGAGCTCGCGCGCCACGGCGCGGATCGTGTCCGATGCCTGCGCACCGGCTTGCAGCGCCCCGTAGTTCACGACCGGTGTCACCGTTACGAACGATCGCGCGGGTTGATGCGCCGCATCGGCATCGACGAGAGCCCGCCAGGAGAACGCCGCGTTCTTGCCGGCCAATACGGCGTCGACCGTATCGGCCGCGCGCGTGAGCAGCGTCGCCATGGCCGGAAGTTTGACCTGGCCTGATTCGAGCGGCAGGCCGAGCATCGTCGACAACGTCGTGGCGAGGCCCGTTACGCTCGGATCATGGGCGAGCGTATTGACGAGCGGACGGGCTTGCGAAAGTTGCGCCGTCGTACTTGCCACGCTATCGGTCGGCAAAAACAGCATGCCGTTGTGCTCGAACAGCGGACCGCCGCCTGGCTGCGAGACAGCCCCGACCGCGGGGCGGTGCGCCGGACTCGACAGGCCCGCGGCAAGCGCGTCCGCCGCGGCGTCGGCCATCTCGGGCGCGCCTGCCTCGACCACGGCGAGAATCGTCTGACTGCGATCGGGAAAGGCACGGTCCATCGCATCGCCGAGCGCCGACCATTGCGGATCGCTTTCGATGAGCTTGCTGATGTCGGTATTGATCTTGAAGTGTTGCGCCATGTAGACGCCGCTTGCGGCCGCCAGCACGAGCGAGAGCGCGACGATCCATATGGGTCGGCGCACCGAGAAGGCAACAAGACGAACAATGAGGGGCGTCAGCATGAATCGGGATCGGCCGGCAGCGGGAAGGCAGGGAGCAAAACGCCTAAGTATACCGGCGGACGGGCTCGGGCCGCGGGTTGCCTCGCAGGCCGGCGCGGAACCGCACGGCGACCGCATGCGTCGAAGCTGAGGATGCACAGGCGAGGGTCGTTATACTGCCGAAATCGCTGGCGGAGTCGCTGACGGAATCGCTTCGCGGGTTTTTTCCGGCTTGCTTCCCGACGCGCTGTCCCCAACTTCGTCCGGTTCGCCCAACGGTCTTTCGTGCAAGTTCAGGCACGAGCGATGCTGTCGATCCCCTTTCAATCGAGTCCCTACCTTCCATGAAACGTTACCTCTTCGCATTCTTTACGGCGGCATTCGTAAGCGCAGCCGCATGGGCCCAGACGGCGCCTGTCGACGTCGTCAGACAAGCGGTCACCGGCACCGTCGATACGATGAAGCAAGACCCGGCCGCACGCGGCGGCGACATGTCGAAGATCGTGCAGATCGTGCAGACGCACTTTCTGCCGGCCACCAACTTCGAGAGGACCGCGCGCATTGCCGTGGGCGATGCCTGGAAGCAGGCGACGCCCGCCCAGCAGCAGGAACTGACGAAGCAATTCAAAGTCCTGATGACGCGCACCTACGCGGCCTCGCTGGCGCAACTCGGCACGCAGGATGCGCGGTTTTCGTTCAAGCCGGAGCAGGCGACGCCTACGGATGCGTTCGTGACGTCCACGGTTACGACGCCAGGCGACAGCCAGCAGGTGGGCTACCGTCTCGGCAAGGTGGGCAGCGACTGGAAGATCTACGACATCGACATGTCCGGTGCGTGGCTCATCCAGGTCTATCAGAATCAATTCAAGGCGCAGCTTGCCCAAGGCGGCATCGACGGCCTGATCAAATACCTCACCGCGCACAACGCGCGCAGCGAATAGCCGGCACCGGGCCGGCGTCGATCAACGCCGGCGTCGCTCGACGGCGAATTTGATCAGTTCGGCCTGCCCCTCGATTTCGAGCTTGCGTTTGATGTTGAGCCGGTGGGTCTCGACGGTGCGCACGGAAAGCGAATAGCGCTCGGCAATCTGCTTGCTCGAGAGCCCTTCGGCCAGCGCATCGAGGATTTCGCCCTCGCGCGGGGTGAGGCGCTCCACGGGTGTCTGCATGGCGCTCGCCTGGATCATGCGGGCGGCGATGCCCGCGCTGAAGAACGTGCGATTTTGCAGCACGGCTGAAATCGCATGCACGATCTCCGTGGCCGGCGAATCCTTCAACACGTAGCCGCTCGCGCCCGCTCGCACGGCCTGCATGACGTATTCGATGTTGTCGTGCATCGACAGCATCAGCACGCGCACCGCGGGAAAACGCTCGTGGAACACGCCGGCCAGCGCGATTCCGCTCATTCCGTTCATGCCGACATCCATCAACGCAAGATCGGGCGACAGCGTTTGCGCGAGCGCGAGCGCCTCCTCGGCATTACCCGCTTCGCCGGCCACGATGAGGCCGGGCACGCCCTCCAATCGAAGACGCAACCCGTCGCGTACGAGCGGATGATCGTCGACGAGGATGATGTTGGCGGAACGGGAAGAAGCGGGCGCGTTCATGTCGGATGCTTGTCCTGCGAAGGTTCAATGGGCCTTGCGAGTATCGGATGCGGGAGCGGCGCGGACGCGGAGACCAGCGTAAGTCCTGGTTGCGAGGCTATCGTCAGCGTACCGGCAACGGCCTCGAGCCGCTCGCGCATGTTGCGCAAGCCGATACCGCCGCGTGCATCGGCTTGCACGCGTTCGATGTCGAAGCCCCGCCCATCGTCGGCGATGGCGAGCGTCACCGTGTGCTCGGCGACAACGAATGCGAGCGTCACGTGCGCAGCCTGCGCGTGCCGCACGATATTCGTCAACGCCTCCTGCGCAACGCGGAACAAGGCGGTGTTGACGGCCGCCGGCAACACGGCCGCGCGCGAAGCGGCGTCGGTCTCGACGCGCATCTCGATGCCCGTTTCTTCGCTGAGTTCGCGCGTCAATTGTTCGAGCGCCGCGGCAAGACCGAGATCATCGAGCATCGACGGGCGCAGCGCATGCGAAATGCGCCGCACTTCGCGCAGCACATGCGAAAGGCGTGTTAGCGCAGTGCCGAGCGCCGCTTCCGCGCTCGGCACGCGCCGCTCCGGATGGCTCGCATGTTCGAGACGCGCGAGCGCCGATTCGAGCAACAGCTTGACCGACACCATCATTTGGCTGATGCCGTCGTGCAGTTCGCGCGAAAGCCGTGCGCGTTCGTGCTCCTGCGATTCGACAACCTGCTGCGCCAGCCGCTTGAGCTTGGCATCGGCGCTGCGATATTCGGAAACATTCAAAAATAGCGCACAGGCGGCGATGACGCCGAACCCAGCCAGTGCAATTGCACCGATCCACGTCATCGTGCGCGTGATATTGGCCGATGCGCTCGTATCGATTCGGGCCAGCGCTTCAGTGACGCCGTCGAGATAGATACCGGTGCCGATCATCCAACCCCAACGCGGCAACGGTACGACGTAACCTAGTTTCGGTTCGAGTCGATTCGTGGACGGACGATGCCAAAGGTAGCGTACGTAGCCTCCACCCGCATTGGCCGCCGAAATGAGCTGCTGAATCGTCAGCGAACCCTTAGGATCCCTAAGCAACCACCAGTTGTGGCCGACGAGATCGGGTTCGCGCGGGTGCATCAGCGAATCGCCTTGCATGTCGTAGACGAAGAAGTAGCCGTCGGGCCCGAAGTCCATGCGCTGCAGCATGGCGAGCGCTTCGCGCTTGCGCGCCTCATCGTCCTGCGCATTGCCGGTAGCGTTATAGAGCGGCTCGATGGCCGTCACGGCAAGATCGACGTAGTGCTTGAGTTCGGTCCGCTTGCTCGAGAGATAGGCGGCCTCGAACGTCTCGCGTTGGGCCTTGGCGAGCGCGGCCGCTTGCAGACGCACGCCGATGCCGATCCCTACGATCGCTACGACGAATGGGACGATCGCCAGCAAAAAGATCTTTGTTTTGATCTTCATGGTCGATAGCGGCGCGCTGTTGTGTCAATCATCTGAACCAATGCAACGGCGCATTGCCGTAAAGCAAACGGCGCGGCCCATTGGGACCGCGCCGTTTCGGGTTGTGCGAAGGGGTCCGCCCGCGCCGATGCTCAGTGCGCCGCCGCCGTACGCGTGTTTTTCGCGTTGGCTGCGCGCCCGATTTCTTCGAGTTTGATCTCGACGTGGCGCGAGAAGACGTATTCGGCCGGCCGCTGCTTGTCGAGCGGAATGTCCTTGGCGAAGGCGCCTTCGATCTTCGGGCCGCGCATGCTGACGCCCAATGCCTTCAGCGGATGTGCAACCGTATCCATGACGGCCGTTGCTTCGAAACCGCTATGGACCATGCAATCCGCGCACTTTTCGTAGTTGCCGGTGCCATAAGCGTCCCAGTCCGTTTCTTCCATCAGTTCCTTGAAGGTCTTTGCGTACCCTTCGCCGACGAGATAGCACGGACGCTGCCAGCCGAACACCGTGCGCGCCGGGTTGCCCCATGGCGTGCAGTGATAGGTTTGGTTGCCGGCGAGGAAATCGAGGAACATCGCCGACTGGCTGAACGACCAGTTCTTGCCGCGATTGCCGCGCTTGAAGATTTCGCGGAACAACTGCTTGGTTTTATCGCGGTTGAGGAAGTGCTGCTGATCGGGCGCGCGCTCGTAAGCATAGCCGGGCGAAACCGTGATGCCGTCGACCCCCATCGGGCCGAGCGTATCGAAGAACGCGGCGACGCGTTCCGGCTTCGCATCGTTGAACAGCGTGCAGTTGATGTTGACGCGAAAGCCCCGGCGCTTGGCCTCGCGAATCGCGGCGACGGCCTTGTCGTATACGCCGTCTTGCGACACCGAATGGTCGTGCATCGCCTGGTCGCCGTCGAGGTGAACCGACCAGACGAAGTACGGGCTTGGCTGATAGTCGTCCATCTTCTTTTCCATCAGCAGCGCGTTCGTGCAGAGATAGACGAACTTCTTGCGTGCGATGATGCCCTTCACGATGGTGGGCATTTCCTTATGCAGCAGCGGCTCGCCGCCGGCGATCGACACCACCGGGGCGCCGCACTCGTCCACCGCGCCGAGGCACTCTTCCACCGACAGCCGTTGATTCAGGATCGGATCCGGGTAATCGATCTTGCCGCAGCCGTTGCATGCGAGGTTGCAACGAAAGAGCGGCTCGAGCATCAGCGCGAGCGGATAGCGTTTGTTGCCGCTGAGATGCTGGCGCGTGATGTAGGCGCCAACGCGAAGTTTCTGCAAAAGCGGGATGGACACGGCAAACTCCTTAAACTTGGCGTGCGTCGGCAGGCTCGATGAGCTTTGCCGGCAGCTTGAATTCGACTTTTTCTTCGCGGCCCGACATCGTCGAAACTTCGACGGGGCCCAGTTTGCGCAGCGCGCTGATCACGTGTTCGACCATTTCTTCCGGCGCCGATGCGCCAGCCGTGATGCCAACCGTCTGCGCATTGGCGAACCATTCGGGCTTCAGTTCCGAGCCGTCGGCCACGAGGTAGCTCGGTACGCCGGTTTCGGCGCCGATCTCGCGCAGGCGATTCGAATTCGAGCTGTTGGTTGCGCCGACCACGAGCAACACGTCCACTTGCTCGCTCAATTCGCGCACTGCGGCCTGCCGGTTTTGCGTGGCGTAGCAGATATCGCGCGTATCGGGGCCGACGATATTGCTGAAACGCCGCGTGAGCGCTTCGATAATGCCGCGCGTATCGTCCACGGACAGCGTGGTTTGCGTCACGTAGGCGAGCGGCGTGTCCTCGGGCAGATCGAGCGTGGCGACTTCGGCCTCGCTTTGCACGAGTAGCACCTTGCCCGGGATCTGGCCGATCGTGCCTTCGACTTCGGGGTGCCCGGCATGGCCGATCAGGATCAGCGTGCGGCCGGCGGCCACATATTGGCGCCCTTGCACATGCACTTTCGTGACGAGCGGGCAGGTGGCGTCGAGCACATCGAGCCCGCGGGCCTGCGCGTCGCGTTCGACGCTTTGCGCTACGCCGTGCGCGCTGAAAATGGCGACCGCGCCGTGCGGCACTTCATCCAATTCCTCGACGAACCGCGCGCCTTTGCTGCGCAGATTCTCGACGACGTGCCGGTTATGCACGATTTCGTGTCGCACGTACACGGGGGCGCCGTGCCGTTGTAATGCGCGATCGACGATTTCGATCGCACGTACGACGCCCGCACAAAAGCCGCGGGGTTGAGCAAGGATGACTCGCATTGATGGCGAACTCCGACCTGACCGGGCGACCGAGCCGCCGGCGATGAGCGGCGTGATGGCCCCGATTCCAAACCTATTATTAGAAAGCGGCCGCGATAGCCGGCAAACCAACCCAAACGCGCATTCTAACGCTATCGGGCCGCGAACGCTTTCCGCAAGGCACACAGGCGTTGCGAAATACCAGCATGTCCGGCGGCCGCGGGCCGGGTCGACGGATCAGGGGCGGCGGTCGCGCCATCCCCGGCGGCAAGCCGGTAGACTAGCGAACCGCGCGCATTTGGTTGCGGTTTGCTTTCGCCAATCCTTTCAAATTCATTTCGTCGCATGTTATTCGGCCTGTCGATCCTCTCGCTGATCATTTGGTGCGTCCTGCTGTTCGCGCGGGGCGGGTTTTGGCGTACGCGCTGCGCCCCGTCCGTCGCCGTCGATACGATCGAGACCTGGCCGGCCGTGGTGGCGGTCGTGCCAGCACGCAATGAAGCCGACGTGATCGGCCCGGCGGTGACGTCGTTGATCGAGCAGGCATATGCCGGGCCGTTCCATGTCGTCGTCGTCGACGATCACAGCACGGACGGCACCGCGGACGCGGCTCGTGCGGCTGCCTTGGCGCTCGGCAAGCCCGACCGGCTGACGGTCATCGCGGCCGAGCCGTTGCCCGCGGGGTGGTCCGGCAAAGTCTGGGCGCAGTCTCAAGGCGTGGCGGCCGTCACCGGACGCGGCTTGCCGGCCGATTACCTGCTGCTGACGGACGCGGATATCGCGCACCCGGCAGATGCCGTCACCGAACTCGTTGCGCGCGCAACGATCGAGCAGCGTGATCTCGTTTCGCTGATGGTGCGGCTGCGTTGCGATTCCTTCTGGGAGAAGGCGCTGATTCCGGCGTTCGTGTTTTTCTTCGC
This sequence comes from Trinickia soli, assembly GCF_002879855.1. GTDB lineage: Bacteria > Pseudomonadota > Gammaproteobacteria > Burkholderiales > Burkholderiaceae > Trinickia > Trinickia soli. The sequence goes on from NZ_PNYB01000005.1 coordinate 227,416, forward strand.
GAAGCTTTATCCCTTCAAGTGGGTGGGCAATCCGCGCAACAAGACGGCGGCCGCGGCCGGCGGCTGCATGCTCGTCAAACGCGCGGCACTCGAAGAGGCCGGCGGGATGGCGTCGATCCGCTCGGCGCTCATCGACGATTGCTCGCTCGCGGCGCGCATCAAACACCGTGGGCAAGGCGGTCATTCGATTTCGCTCGACGTTGCGGCGAAGAGCCATTCGCTGCGCCCGTATGACGGCCCCGGCGAAATCTGGAACATGATCGCGCGCACGGCCTTCACACAATTGCATTATTCGCCGTGGCTGCTTGCCGGCACCTTGGTGGGCATGACGGTGATCTATCTCGCGCCACCCGTCGTCGCAATCGTGCTTGGCCCGCTCGGCTGGCCGGCATGGCTTGCGTGGGGCGCAATGTGCTGCGCCTATGCGCCGATGCTGCGTTACTACGGCCGCTCGCCCTGGTGGGCGCCGGCTCTGCCGCTCGTCGCGTTGTTTTACGTCGGTGCGACCGTTGCATCCGCCGTGCGTTATTGGCGCGGCAAGGGCGGCCAGTGGAAGGCGCGCGTCCAAGCGCCGGCGCGGGGCAATTGAACGCCGCTCCGATGGCTGCCGTTGCTGCTATTTCTGTGTCAGCAACATGTAAAGCTGAATCGCGGCGTCGGGGGAGAACGCGAACGGCACCCAGCCGTGGCCCGTATGCCGCGCAAACAAGAGACGGTCGCCGTTTGTCTGCTTTTGCATGGCCATGACGGGGTTTTTCGTGGAGGCGAAACGCCAACCCGGCGCAAGCGCCATCGGCGGCTCGGGCTTCATCGACGCGCGCGCGTTCGCGAGTTCCTCGATCAATTGACCGATCTGCTCGGGGCGCAGCGTAACGGTTTGCGCGCCGATGCTCAACGTCAGCTCGTTGTGCGAAGGACGCGCGACGCGTAGCGTCGGCTGTGCCTCCGGTCCTGCGGACGGTTCGGGCGCTGCGTTGGCTTCGGTTTCGGTTTCGGGCAAGGCTTCGGCCCTGGCCTGCCCGGCGGCGGCCTGCGCAAGCCGAAGGAGCTCACTGAGCCGATCGACCTGTGCGTCGATCGCACCGATCTGTTCTTCCAGGTTCATACGACGACGGCTATCTCAAGCAAAGAGACGCGATTCTACCGGGTGCGCGCCGACTGCATTCGCGCGCGAGGCCGTCGAGTTGTAACAAAATGCACGCGCCGCGGTCGGCCATGCGTCAGCCTTGCAGGTAACCGGCTTCGCGAAACCATTGCAACGCATCGCGCAGCCCGTCGAGATAGGGCCGCGCGCGGTAGCCCAGTTCGCGCTCGGCCTTGGCCGACGAGAAATACATTTTGTTCTTCGACATCTTGAGCCCATCGACGGTCACGAACGGTTCGCGCCTGGTGAACTTGGCCACGCATTCGGCGCCGAACGCCAGCGGATAGAGCGGCCAGCGCGGCAGGCTGATCGACGGCGCTTTGCGGCCGGTTTCCTGCGCGATATCGGCAAGCATCTGTTGCAGCGGCAGGTTTTCGCCGCCGAGGATATAGCGCTCGCCAATCGTGCCGCGCTCGAGTGCGAGCAGATGACCGCGCGCCACGTCATCGACATGCACGAGGTTCAGGCCCGTATCGACGAATGCAGGAATTTTGCCGAGTGCCGCTTCGAGGATGATGCGGCCCGTCGGCGTGGGGCGCACGTCACGCGGCCCGATCGGCGTCGACGGATTGACGATGACGGCGGGCAGGCCCTCCCGCTCGATCATGCGTTCGACGGCGCGCTCGGCCAGCACCTTGCTGCGCTTGTAGACACCGATCGCTTGAGCGGCCGTCAGCGGCGCCGTTTCGTCAGCTACACGGCCTTCGCTCGTGACTTTGAGCGTGGCCACGCTGCTCGTATAGACGATGCGCTCCACCCCTTGCGCGAGCGCGGCACGCATCGTCGCTTCGGTGCCTTCGAGGTTGGCGCGCTCGATCTCGGAGGGATCGGGCGCCCACAGCCGATAATCGGCCGCTACGTGAAAGAGATGGCGCACGCCGCGTAGCGCGTCGCGCATCGACGATTCGTCGCGCATGTCGCCGACGACGATTTCGGCATCGAGCGATTCGAGATTCTTGCGCGGACTCGTTGCGCGCACGAGCACACGTACGCGCATGCCGCGCGCGAGCGCCGCCCGGGCGACGGCGGAGCCGACGAAGCCCGATGCGCCCGTGACGAGCACGAGATCGCTGGAAGATTCAGTCATGGTATGGCGCTTGCGCGATGGTTCGCTGCGTTCGTTGCCTGGATTCGGCGAGATTGTACTGAAAGTTGTCGGCGCCGCTCAGCTATGCGCGAGCGCGCCTTCGTTGAACTGACTGATGAATGCATGCGCATCGGCGGCCGGCATCGGCCGAGCGAAGCGATAGCCTTGCACGACCCGGCAGCCGTGTCGGCGCAGGAACGAAAGCTGCGTGTCCGTTTCGACGCCTTCGGCTACGACCTGGAAGCCGAGTGCGCGTCCAAGCGAAAGAATCGCACGCGTGATGACTTCGTCTTCGCGATGACGGCCGATGCCGGAAACGAACGACATGTCGAGCTTGAGCCGCTCCGCATGGAAATTGCGAATGTAAGAAAGGCTCGAATAGCCGGTGCCGAAATCGTCGATCGCGATATCGATGTCCATTGCACGCAATGCGCGCAATACGTCGAGTGCGCCGACCGACATCAACGCGCCCTCGGTGATCTCGAGCTCGAGCAGCCGCGGCGATAGACGCGCGCGCGCCAGCGCACGCTGCACGACGCGCAGAAAATCGCCGCGGGCGAATTGCCGCGGCGACAGATTCACCGACATGCGCAGCCCAGGCAACGACGCCTGCCATACCTGTGCCTGGAAACAGGCTTGCTGCATGACCCACTCGCCGATCGGAACGATGAGGCCGTTTTCTTCGGCGATCGGAATAAACGTTGCGGGACTGACGGGACCGAGCTCGCTGTCGGTCCAGCGCAGCAGCGCCTCGACGCCGGTGACGCGGTTCGATTGCAGATCGACCTGCGGCTGATAGTCGAGGCGGAATTCGCCGTTGGACAAGGCAGCGCGCATGCGGCGCGACAGCGCGAGCCGTTCGTCGGCGCGCCGGCCCAGTTCGGGCGTGAACTGCTGCAGCGCGTTGCGGCCGTTCGATTTGGCGCGATACATTGCAAGGTCGGCGCGGCGCAGCAGCGTTTCGGGGTCGTTGCCGTCGCGGGGGAAACAGGCAACGCCGATGCTCGCTTCGACATAGAACTCGGTATCGTCGATCCATACGGGCCGCGCGAACGCTTGCGATACGCGCGCGAGCACGCCGGTGAGGCGATCCTCGTGCGCGCCTTCGCAGACGACCATGACGAATTCGTCGCCGCCGTAGCGTGCGACCGTGTCCGTCTCGCTCACGCACGAAGACAACCGCTCGCTGATTTCGCGTAGCAGGCGATCGCCGATGCCGTGCCCCAGGCTGTCGTTGACATCCTTGAAGTGATCGATGTCCATGAACGCGACGGCGCCGCGCGTGCCGTCGCGTTCGGCGTCCCGGATCGCCTGGACGAGGCGTTCGTTGAGTCGGTAACGATTCGGCAGCGACGTCAGCGAATCGAAATTCGCTTGCTGGCTCAGCAAATCGCGCGATTGAACGAGTTCGGTGACATCGTTGACGACGCTGATGTGATGGGTCACTTCTGCGTTGTCGTCGCGCACAGGCGCGATATAGATCTGATTCCAAAAGAGCGTGCCGTCGCGCCGATAATTGCGCAGCAACGTCGTGACTTCGCGTTGCTCGGCCAGAGCGCTGCGAATGGCGTCGATGCCGACCTGTTGGCGATCGTCTCGCTGCAGGAATCGGAAGTCCAGGCCTTTGACGTCTGCGACCGAATATCCGGTGATGCGCTCGAAAGCGGGATTGGCGTATTCGATCAGATTGCCTTGTTCGGTCACACGCGTGATCAAAACGGCATTGACGATGGCGTCGAGCGCACGACTGCGCAACCGCAACGCGAGCTCGACGCCTTTGCGCTCGGTCACGTCTTCGTAGGTGGCGAGCAGACCGATGACCTCGCCCTGCGCATTGCGCAGCGGCACCTTCGTCTTGCGCAGCCAGCGCCAAGCGCCGCTTGCCGACGGTGAAAACTCCTCGTAGTTGGCCAGCGGCCGGCCGCTTTGAATGACTTCGCGATCGCGCATGCGTGCGCTTGCGGCGGCTGCGCGCCACGGCAGATCGTCATCGGTGACGCCGACGATCTGCGAAGCGTCGGCAAGGCCCACGTCCTGCGCGAACGCTCGATTGCATCCAAGGTAGCGCGAATCCTTGTTCTTCCAGAAAATGCGCTGCGGCACGCTGTCGATGACAGCCTCGAGCATTTGCTTCGACTCGCGCAGGGCGGCTTTGGCGGTCTCTTTTTCCGTGACGTCGATCGCCACGACGAAGCACGCGCGCCGATTGGCGTAGGTCATGAAGTGATAAGACGCCTCGACGAAGAAGCGCGAACCGTCTTTGCGGACGTGCGTTCGAACGAGGGTCGAGCCGCTCGTCGTACCAGATGTCGACGCCAGCTCGGCAAATCGGGCCATGAAGGCGGCGCTTTCCTCGGCCGGCCTGAGCGCCGCGATCGACATGCCCGCCAGTTCGTCCCGTGCGTAGCCGTATTGGCGCACGGCGGCGCCGTTGATGGCCGCGATCGTCAGCGTTTCGACATCGTAAATGAGCATCGGCAACGGATGCTCCTCGAAGTACTCGCGAAAGCGCGCTTCGCCTTCCTCGGCCGATATGCGCGCACGGGCGCGCACCAGGCTGAGTCGATGGTTTGCTCGAAAGGCGCAGACAAGTAAAAAGAAAGCGGCGGCAGCCGCGGCGGCGAGTGCGATGCGTTCCGAGGCAGAACGTCGTGCGATTTTGCTTGTGTGCGCGCCGGCGGAAAGCTCTTGCCTGGCGTCTAACGTGCGAAGTTCGCTGGCTACGCGGTGGCGGCTGTCTTCGATTGCCAGCAGCGCGACACGCGGCAGCAGCACGGCTTGCCCGGCGGATTGCGCGCCAAGCATGGCTTGACCGATGCTGCGCTGCCATTCATGCGTTGCGCCGCGCAACTGTTCGATGCCGGCCGTGCGTTCGTGCGAAGCGGCGTAGGCTTGCGACAAGGCATCAAGCGCGCGTTCCGCACGCTCGATGCGGTCAACGGGCCAAGGGATAGCGTGCGATTCGGGATCGGCGACGAGATGCAGAAAATCCGCGTCGGCATCGGCGTACACGCTTTCCAACCGCTCGACGCTGTCGCGTACCTGCAGCGCGCGCGCGAGTTGCACGTCGTCGAGTTCGCGCGCGGCAAAGATCTGGCTTGCGCCGAACGCGACGATCCCGACGGCGATCGCGCATACGACGACCGTCAGCATGGTCGTGCTTCTTTCGGCGAGCCGGCTTCGGAAAAAGCGGGTTCGACCGACTCGCGCCGCGTGATCCAGTAGCGCCACCGTAACGCCTCCTTTCGCCAATTGAGCTGTCGCGCATACGCAATCAATCAGTGCATTTAACGACTGCTTTGGACCTTTTCTTTAGCGCCGGATGCAAGGGAGCGATCCGAAACCGTTTTCGAGCCGGCGACTACAATGCGGGATTGACGAAACTCAGGCAGGAGAGGCTGCGATGGAAGGCCCGGATTTGGATAAGCGAATGGAGACGTACTATGTACGCGTTCGCGGGGTGGTGCAGGGCGTCGGGTTCAGGCATGCGACCTTGCGGCATGCACATGCGCTTGGCGTGACGGGATGGGTGGCGAACGTGTCGGACGGCTCTGTCGAGGCGATGCTGCAGGGCTCGGCGAACCAGATCGACCGGATGCTTGAATGGATGCGGCGCGGCCCGCCTTCCGCAAGGGTGACCGACTTCTTCAGCGAGGAGCGGCGCGTCGATAAGCGCTTTGCGAGGTTCGAGCAGCATTGAGCGGCGCTTCGCCATACAATGCGGGCCTTTTTTGTCGGCTACGCGAAGGAATGACATGCGGCTTGCATTGAAATCGCCGAATAAAAATTGATGGATCGAAACCAAACGGGGCAAGGTATTGCGCTGTCGGTCGTGGCAACGACGTTGTTCGCGCTGTTGTCCGTTTATACCCGCATTCTGCGCCCCCTCGACGGCCTCGATATCTTCGCGTGGCGCATCGTATGGACGGTGCCCGGTGCGCTGCTGCTGGTCGTCTTGCGCGGGCGCAGTGCGCAACTGATGCAACTTATGTGCGCGACAGTGCGCGAGCCGGTGCGTGCGCTGATGCTTTTGTGCGCGAGTGCATTGCTTGGTGCGCAGCTTTGGCTCTTCATGTGGGCGCCGTTGCACGGCCGCATGCTCGAGGTATCGCTTGGCTATTTCCTGCTGCCGCTGTCGATGGTGCTGGTCGGCCGGTTCTATTACCGGGAGCGGCTCGTGCCGCTGCAATGGTTGGCCGTGGGGTTCGCTGTGTTGGGCGTCGCGCACGAGCTATGGGTGACGCACGCGTTCTCCTGGCCGACGCTGCTCGTTGCCGTCGGGTATCCGCCGTACTTCGTGCTGCGTCGTAAGCTTGGCGGCGACTCGCTGGCTACGTTTGCGTTGGAAGTGCTGCTGTTGTTGCCCGCCGCGCTGCCGATCATCGCATTGAGCGCCGGCGCGCAGGCCGCATTGCGGCAGCCGCTGTTATGGGCGCTGCTGCTGCCAGGACTGGGCGCGCTCAGTACGAGCGCATTGGCGAGTTACCTGAAGTCGAGCCGCCTGTTGCCGATGGCGCTGTTCGGCATCCTCGGCTATGTCGAGCCGGTCTTGCTGGTTTTGTTTTCGGTCACCTTCCTTGGCGAATCGCTGACCGTGCAAGAACTTGGCACCTATGTGCCGATCTGGATCGCTGTCGCCGTCACGGCCGTGCATAGCGTGTTGCTGTTGCGCATGCCGAGCGGTGTTCGTCAGATTGGTTGATGTGGATTTTGTTGGTCGTCACGTAGTGCGCTGGCTTTGCGTTCGATCGTGTCGCGCAACACGCGACGCCAGCCGAAGCCGAACAGGATTTCGGCAAGCACGAACAAGGGGCCTATGACGAGCCCGATCAGATCGTCGGCGAAGGCCGGCTTGCGGTGTTCGTAAGCTACGTGTCCGATGAATTGAAAGACCCAGCCGACGATGAACAGGCCCGCGCCGCTGCCGGCCCATAAGGCCGTCGATGCGTGGGCGAGTTCGGCGCCGATGACGAGACAGACGGCCGAGACCGCTGCCATGAGGATGCCTAAAGCTGCGTCGAGCACGATGTAATAGATCGTCGCGCAGACGAACATGACGAGCGCGGGGGAAACGCCGAAGGGAAGAGGCGTGGATTGCCACTGTGGACGGCTCAAGAGGATGGCCAGGGCGAGCACGATCATCGGAATGCCGACGAAATGCGTGGCGATGTTGCGCCGGTCGCGGTGGTAGGCGGCGTACTGCGCAAGCTGGTCGGTCAGGGTCTTCATTGTTTGATTGTTGCGCGTGGTGTTCGAGGCAGGGCGCTACGAGTTGTCGAACCATCGCATGCGCACGGCTGATCTTCAAGCGATTGAATGTTGCATTCGCATAAGAAGTAGGCGGCGATTGCCGATAGGCAATTTCTGATTCGGGAATCGACTAGCTCGATGTCATTTGCCAGGGGCGGTAATAAGGTGGCGGTCAGCGCGTCAAATCCTGTCCTCTTCGGAAAAATATTCTCTATACAGATCTGTATTATTTGAGAATGTCCAAAAATATGCCGGCCGGTTTATCGATTTCTACATGCGGCTCAATTAGAATCCTCGCCTCAGAAGACTTATTCCCTGCTTGCGAAGGATATGGAGTGGCGGCATGGCATTCACCCCGCTTTTTGACGCGCTTTTCTACGGGAACGCGCAACACAATCGTTTAATCAAGCTCGATACGCCGCTAGGGGATGATTGGCTTGTGCCGTTGCAGGCGAAGGGCACGTCCCGGCTTGGGCGCGATTATGAATTTGTCGTCGATGCGGCCTCGTCGTATGGCGACCGAATCGAACTGAAGGCGCTTATCGCGCAACCCGTCACATTGTGGGTTCAGCAAGCCGATCGCACCTATTTGCCGCATCACGGTTATGTCAAATCATTTTCGCGAATGGGAAGCGACGGCTATTTGACGTACTACCAATTGCGCTTTTGCTCGTGGATGTGCTTTTTGCCATTGCGTCGGGATTTGCGCGACTGGCAAGAGCAGACCGGCGAGCAGATCGTGGCCGACGTCTTCGATGCACACCCGCAGGCGCAGGGCGCGTTTCGTTTCGAACTTCGGCAAGCGATGCCGCAGTATTCGAACCGTGTGCAATGGGAAGACGATTGGAACTTCGTGCATCGAAGCCTGGAAGAGGCGGGGGTGTTCGGCCGCTTCGAGCAAGCCAGCGACGGGAAGTCGCATACGCTCGTGTTGATGGACGATTTGTACTTCGTACCGCAACTCGAGCAGAAAAGCGTGCGATTCATTCGCGCGGGCTTGCGTGAAGAAGTGGACGGGTTGACGCAATGGAAAGAGCAGCAGCAGATACAGAGCGCGAAGCTGACGACGCGCACGTTCGATTACAAGCGGCCCGATCTTCCCAAACAGATCGATAGCGCCATCAGCACGCGCGATGACGTGCCCGCACAAGGCGAGGTGTACGACTACACCGGTGCTTATTCGTGGGGCGTACGCGACCGGGGCGAACATCGCAATGCCGTGCGCGTGGAAGCGTGGGAATCGCAGATGAAGCGGTTTCATGGGATCGGCAGCTTGCGTTCGGCCCGGCCCGGCTATTGGTTTACGTTGGAAGGGCATCCGATTCACGATAAGGATCCGGAAGAAGACCGTGAATTCGCGATTCTCGGCACGAAGTGGATCATTCGCAACAATCTGCCGGGCATGGATCATGTCGTGGATTTCGCGGAAAGCTTGCAGTCCGAAGTCATGGCGGCGGCGCAGGCGGAGGTCGGCGGTGTGAAGGTCCGGCACCCTGACGGCAGTGAAGGGTACTTCCAGGTCGAGATCGAAGCGCAGCGGCGACGCCTGCCGTTTCGCAGTCCACTGGAGCATCGCAAGCCTGTCATGGCGTTGCAGACGGGGATCATTGCCGGGCCCGATAGCGAGGAGATTTACACCGATTCGCTGAACCGCGTGAAGGTGTGGTTTCCGTGGAATCGGCGCAACGAGAGCGATGAGCGTTCATCGGTATGGGTGCGGGCGGCGTTTCCTGATGCGGGGTCGAAGCGGGGCGGGCACTTTCCGCTGCGAAAGGGTGACGAGGTGGTGGTCGGCTTCATGGGCGGCGATTGCGATCGGCCCGTGGTGTTGAGTCGCATGCATGGTGGCCCGACGCCGCCGGTTTGGCATACCAATGGGTTGCTGTCGGGCTATCGATCGAAGGAATACGGCGGCAGCGGATTCAATCAACTCGTCATGGACGATGCGACGGGGCAGAACCGCGTGCATCTCTATTCGACGAGCGCCGATTCGCATTTGCACCTCGGATACCTGGTCGATCACAACGGCAACACACGTGGCGGGTATCTGGGCAGCGGTTTTGATTTGAAGTCGAATGCGTACGGGGCGGTTCGCGCAGGGCAGGGGCTGTATGTGTCGAGCCATCCTGCGTCGGTTAAACAACCGATGGATGTGCGGCCCGCCAGCAGTCAGCTCGTCAATGCGGAAAGTGTGATTGAAGCGCTATCGGATGCGAGCGTGGCGCATCAGGCGGAGAGCTTGAAGGATGGGCATGATGCGCTGAAAGCGTTCACGAATGCGACGCAGCAGAGCGTGGCGGGGGATGCGTCGGGCGGCGGGCGAACCGCGGGCGGCGGTACGGGTAACGCGAATGGGTTCGCCGAGCCGATCATGCTGATGGCGAGCCCTTCGGGTATTGCGCTGGCGACGGAGAAGTCGACGCAGATTGCAGCCGATCAGCACGTGAACATCGTCAGCGGTGGGAGTACGCTCGTCGCGAGCGGAAAGTCGCTCATTGCTTCGATTGGGGAGAAGCTGAGTCTCTTTGTGCAAAACGCGGGGATGAAGTTGTTTGCGGGGAAGGGGAAGGTGGAAGTGCGGGCGCATTCGGATGGAATCGAACTGCAGGCGCACAAGGGCGTGAAGGTGATCTCGATCACCGATGTCATCGAAATGGCGGGCAAGCGCGAGATCCTGTTGACCTCGGGCGGTGCGTATGTCCGCATTAAAGACGGCAACATCGAGATACATGCGCCGGGGACGGTCGATGTGAAGGGGGCGAAGCGGGTGTTTGCGGGGCCGGTCAGTGGTAACTATTTCATGCACGGGGTTGCGGGTCAGGGCCAGATGGAACCTGGACGATCGTTGGATTTTTCGGGCTGAACAACGGTGCTTCTTGCGTGCATTGACATCAACGTTGATCGATAAGAAAGAGACGCCATGAGCACAACGAACCCTCCACATCCCGCAGGCCGTAAGAAGGCGCCTTCGCATCCTACGCCGGCTTCGGCATCACCGCCTGTGCCCCCGGCACCTGCATATGTGCCTTTGAAATGGAGCTACCCATTCGCGAGGGGGGACAATAACGAGGCAGACGACGCACATTCCTTCTTCGAGGCGCTCAGCAACGCCGAAGACGGGTTTTATCCGTTGGGCGCCAATGGTATCTGGCACGGGGGAATTCACTTCGACACGGCAACCGGACAGATCCTGAAGCAGGAGGCCGGTGTACGCGCGATCGCCGATGGCGAGGTCGTCGCGTATCGCATCGATTCGAAGTATCCCGTGCTGAAGTATCAGGACGGCAAGAGCTGCATGTACTCGACGGGCTTCGTGCTTGTGCGGCACAAGCTCGTATTGCCGCCGGCACAGAACGTATCGGGTACAGCGAGTGCCGCTTCCCCTGCGTCTGGCTCTGCGAGCGCCTCAAGCCCGCATGCGGCGTCGGCTGGCCGATCAACAGGACCGGTGTCTACTGCAGCGTCCGCAGATGAAAAGCTTACGTTTTTCAGCGTGTACATGCATCTGCTCGACTGGAAGAGCTATAAGAGCGCAATTGACGTCCCGCAGCCGGCAGGCGATCCCTCGAAAACGTCGAACCAACCAGCCACGTCGCCGATTAAGTGCATGTCATTTTGGAAGGGCGAAAAGCGGTACCGGGTAGGTGCCGCGGCTAACGATACGCAACATGAGCCGAGCACATTCGACTTTTCGTTGCCGGATTCGCTGCGCGTTGATTCACTCGGCGGAAGCTTTGACCCCTCGCGCATGACGGCTGGCTTCCCGGATCTGTCGGGCGCTTCGCTGAACTGGCTGGAACCTACGACGCCGGCGGCGGATCCGAGCGCGGCGAATCCCTTTCGGCTTGATCGACAACAACCGCCTGCCAAGCCAAATTCAACGCAGCCTTTGGCAAAGGGCGCGCAGGTATATAGCAAAGCGAAAGGTGACGCGATCGGGATATTGCCCGTTGGCTGTGAGGTTCGGCTTGGTGCGGTGACGGAGAAGGATAAGGGGTGGGCGCCGATTGCGAAGATCGTGAAGGGCGAGCCGTTGGGTGTGGTAGTGGGCGATCCCGTTGATCCCCGGGTGCCAACGGGCTGGGTCAAGATTGATCAGTTCGATCTATTGATCGACCCGAATCCGATGGATTCGGTCGTGGTGCTCGACACGCCGTATCCCATTGCTGCGGGTGCGGTGGTTGGCTACTTGGGCGAGTATCAGCGTTATCGCGAGGCCTCCAAGCTGCCGCCAACGGCGCAGCGGCCAATGATCCATTTGGAGGTGTTCGCGGGGTCGGACTTGCCGGCGTTCATCAGGAAGAGTCAGGCGCGCGCGAGGCAGTTGGCTGACCGGAAGGCGTTTCTGAACGTGCAGGCCGGGGCCATGCTCGTCGATGTCGCCGAAGCGAAGGAGACTGTCGCTCACGGCCTCTTGCTCAAGCCACTCGCCAAAGCGGGTGGTGCAGGGCCGTGGGTCAAGGTGCAGCCGACACGCGTAACGATGCCGATACCTGCTCCAGCTGCGAAACAGGCGGGACATTCTCATCTGCCCTCGAATTCACACCACACGAAGGTAAAACCGATCGAGACGGCGGAGGGCTCGCCCGTTTGGGTTGAGCGCGCGCTTTCAGGCAAGACAACTACGGCGGCGACCAAAGCTTGGAGCAGTTTTCCGTTGAATGTGTCTAATGCGCATGGACCGGCGGCGGGCTTTGACGATGTGTATTCGCGCAGCGAGTTGGATAAGCTCGGCGCAGCGGCAAAAGCGCAGGACGATAAGGCGGCTCAGTGGTGGAAGATTACTGTCGGGACCGCTGACGGCAATAGCCGTGAGGGATGGGTGTGCGAGACAGGGCATGAGCATGTGGGGTGGCATAGCGCTTGGGAGTGGCCCGGGTTCGAACTCATCGACAACACGAGCGTATCGGTAATCGATTCGTTCAAACGTCATCTATATGTCTACGACATGTTATTTGACGGCGACAAAGCGGATTTCGAGCCGAGCGCTCTGAGCGTTAACGGCAGCGCGCTGATTACGAGGTTGGAGAAGGTTGTTGATAAGCTCGGAAACAACGATGGGAAGGTGAGTGCGCAAGAGCTTGGCCGAGCGCAGCGGGTGCGGTGGGTTGCGCAGGCGATGTCGCATTTGGTCGTGCGCTACGAAAGCGAATGGGGCGGAGATCTGAGCAAGTGGGAATCGCTGTCCTCTCTGATGAAGGAGCGGAAGTACATCTGGCAGTCGGAACTCGAGCGGATCGAGAAGCTGCGGTGGTGGGACAAGGTACATGGAGTCGCGGGGTTGCCTGCGGATCCGGCTGTATATCATTTTCATCCGGTGGGGTTGGTGGGGAATTTTTCCATTCAGTCTGACGGCAAGATTGCATGGGGTGCGAAAGTCAGTCCAGAGTTTAAGCGGAAAGTGCTAGAGATCTGCAAGGAACTTGAAGTGGATCCAAATTACCTTATGTCATGCATGGCGTTTGAATCGGGCGAGACCTTCAGAGCGAACATACGGAACCCGTACTCAAACGCTGTCGGGTTGATCCAGTTTATGCCAAACATCGCCGTAGAGTATGGCACCACTTCGGATGCGCTGGCCGCGATGACAAACGTCGAGCAGCTCGACTACGTGAAAGCGTACTTCATGAACTGGCGCGGGCGGCTCAAAACATTGGCTGACGTTTACATGCGAATATTCTGGCCGGCCGCAATTGGGAAGTCTGAGGGGTATGTGATCGCAGAAAAGTGGGCTAAAAATCATGACGGAAGTTACAAGACGGATAAAAATGGAAACAAAATCGTGAACCCTGTTTATACTCAAAATAGCGGGTTTGATACGAATAATGACGAATTGTTTGCTAAAGGCGAAGCTGCTGCTGTTGTTCAAAAAAAATATGACAAGGGAATGGGTGAGGGATTTTATGGATAAAAGATATTTTTGCAAATTTGCAATTTTTATGTTGTTTGCGAGTGCCGGTCCTGGTTATGCGGGGCCGCTGCCGCAGCAATGGGTCGGTAATTATTCGTATCAGTACGTAATGGGACACGCTTCAGGTGCGCCTGCGCCGGCGTGGATTTTTAATTTGACCGTAAAGGACGATGAAAGCTGCGAGTTGACATGGCAAGGGTATCAAAAATATGATGACATCCTTTGCAAAGCATCTGGTGATAGTGAAGATCTGAAAATATATTATACGAGTTTTGCTGACGGGAGCACTGTAGACCCATCTGGAAATCAAGCGTACAAACCGGGCGAGAAACTACTTGAGCTAAAAACGAGCAAGAGCGGAGACAAGATATGGACAAAATGGTGGGCGTTGAATAAGGGTAATGTTTTAAAAGACGGCGTACGATTTGTGCGCGATTGATTGAAAAGATCGACGGTCGTCCGTATATTTATAGATGATTTATCGTGCGCTTATTCGCTTTTCCGTCGACCCGGAGGCGTAAGCCGATATGGTAGTTCGATGGCGGAACATTGTATAGGCTTCGGGACAGCGGTGTGCGGAAAAACAAAACAATATTTCCTATAACCAATTAGTCGAACGGGCGATATTATGATCGGAAAGAAAATTATCGGCGCACTTGTGTTATGTTTAATTTTAGGTTCGCCCGCATTGGCTCAAAACCGTCTGAATAATCCTGAATTTTCGAACTATCCTGCGACGATTTTTGTGGGGCGCCTGATGATACCCCCTTATTACGTAAAATCTGCCGACGTCTGGCGTGACGATATGGGGAAGCAGGTGGCTGCGCCGACAGTCAATTTTGCTGGAAAGCATTACGTTGGGCTTCATAGCTGCGGGACTGAATGCCGCTATTACACGTTATCAGATCTTTCTACTGGGAAAGATTTAAAGGCGCTGGATATGTTCTCTTCGGATGGGGAGAAGCCTTTGAAGACACGAGATGGTCGGACATATATTACAGAACTGGTAACCCGTCCCGACAGCGCGATGATCGTAGCGCGATATCGCATCGATGAATCATCGGGCCATCCGGCAGAATGCCGCGAACGAATCTTTACGTTAAGTTCGGATGGACAAAAAGTGGCCCCGATCACTGGAACAATCAAGGGCTGCGTTAGCCGCTAGACTGGCGTGTTGGGGCATCGAGGCATGCGATGATGGTACAAGGACCGCAATGCGATTGACCACGTAGTGAGGTGGGTTCATGTAATGGAAAAAACAAAAGGTTCGTTGGGGTATTTGGATAGAGTGCGGGAGAGCACATAAGTGCCGCTCGGCCCTCCGCGCTCAGACGCGCGTAACTCTTCTTCATCGCAACACCCTACCTCAATTAACGTGTTGCACTTGGAACTAGAAACTAAGTCGTCGGGGTTGCCGCCGGTCCCTCGCATGCTGCGTATACGTGTGATGGAGGAGACATGAACGTAATGATATATGCTCTTCACCATGGCGGCACGAGCCCAACGTACCGTGGACGAGGGATTTTGGAGGCGAAGATCATGTCGAAATTTGATCTGGGCCTGCGAAACATTTGCGATGATTTCCTTGGGTAAAAAAATGAAGAAGAAATTCCTATGGATTATGCTCGGATTGAGCGCGACGTTCGCTGTTTCCGCCCATCCGTTACCGTTAATAATCGAGGATGAAGGCCTAGCCGCGGTTAGCGATGAAATTTCGTCGATGGTATATCAGGATAAATCGTTTGATTCCTTCAAGAATTATTCCTGTAAGGTCGTCGGTGAAAAGGCCGCACTGTCTGAGAGTGCAGCGGTGGAAGCCTATTTCTTAACGACCGCTGATGCCTGCGGGTGGGGCGCCGCGTTCGGTCCGATGTGGTTGGTAAGAACTTCCGGGGGGGAGGGATCCATTGTGTTCAGCACGGGCGGTTGCTCGATTTATGCCGGAAGGTAGCGAGAAATTGGATGCGAAATATCAAGGTTGGTGGCGGAGTCACAGGGCATTCCGAATTTGTAATTTATGAATTTATTGGGCGGCTCTATCAAAAATCCGATAGAAACTAGGGTTTGATGTTGTTTCGCGTCGGGTCGGCGCGTGGCTAAATGGAGTGTACCCTTGACTTCAGCGATAAGATTTCATCAAAATTCGATCCTGGTGATAACCAAGAAGGTGACCCTTTCCAATTTCTTAATTACAGGACTCGCCGCTGCTCTTTCTTATGCGGCCTACGTGGATGATTTCGCCGTATCCAATTGGCCATGGAGGACCAGCCTATTTGTCGCCTGCATATGCTCTCTGGGGCCGTTTCTCGTATACCTTCCGACGCGCCGCACGAATGCATTGAGAACATGCGGATTCATGGCGGCAATTGGTGTTTTCGCCGTTTATTATTTTTTCGGGATATTTGGATATTTCTTCTATTTTGGATTTGCGCCGATGCCGGGTTGGTCACGCTGGCTTGGCCTGATAGGCGGTGCGGCATTGACCGCGTATTGGGCGGCAAAAACCCACAAATCTGTCAAGTATACTATTGATCACACGTCTTTCGTAACATCGGCATTCGCCGATGGAGATGATGTTGTCTCATATGATATTCAAAGGGGAATGGCCAAATTTGAAAAATTGCATAAGGAAAGTTCGCCGTTTCCAAAAATTTATGCATATATCGTCTATGCGATAGCTCCGTTTTATCTGGTATTGAATCGGCTTCTCGGGAGTGATTTTGGATCTACCGGAGTTTTCTTGTTTATAGCGATTTTGGGGATGCCGTTGTCGTTATGGCTTGTTGCACTTTTTGTTCGGGTACTTTTGGTGATGATTGTGCTTCCGATCGAACTTGAAAGAAAGCATCACAAGCGCGTCGTCGTGACAGTTTAAGCCTCGGTTTGAATCGCATTCCAGTGCGCCTTGCCTTGCCGGAACGGGTTGAGAACTGATTGAAGGTTGCCGGGGCACACCAGGACATAACGTCGATAAGATGAAGAAGCGCCCTGTCGTGATATCTGTGCCTGATAGAATGGTACGGAAATCATACAACTGTATCGGCAGTGGTGGATTTTTTGTCACCGTTAAAAATAGCGATGTAAATCTCGAAATAGACGTGAGCCGTGGCCTCGTTTGAATGGCAAAGTCAGAAAAGGGTGGTGAAAAAATTCAGCCGCAGTAACGCACGCGATCGATGGTTGCTATATAGGTAAGGATGAGCATTATCTCGCGACGCGCAATGCTCTAAAGGTGTTAAATTGAGATTAAATAAACACTTCGCGCTTTTCCTCTGCTTGGCTGCGTCCTCTGCATGCGCTGATGACCCGGTATCTGTCAAATTCAACCCCTCGACTCAGGCCATTGCGATCGATGTCGGTGGGGGGCAGGTCAAGCATTGTGGATTGGCCAGGAAGATTGAGCACGCGGCTCCCCACTTCAATTGGAACAAGAAAGTGGTCATTCTCACGGACGTCGATTTCGTCAGGGTACGTGATGTTCAAGTCTGCTCAGGTGGTAGCGTAGTGCCATCGCACATCCCTCAAAAGGTGGGATTTTTGGTCGATGTGAACCAGGAGCATAACGTGTATCTGGCACTCGATCTCGTCGGAGTCACCCCAATGGCGTTTACGGCAACGGTCGCGAGGTTGGGCGAGACGCGGTCGGTCTTGAGTGCCCCCGGCATTTATAGTGAGAAAAAGGGCGATGGGAAGATGAAGGAAGAGGCCTTTAGTCACGTGATGTCGACCCCTGGACGCATTTCTCCCGATGGCCGGTACGTTAGTGCAGACGGCTCTATGGATTGTCGAGCCGGGTCTTATCCTGGTGTTTGGGACTTAACGTTAAAGAAGCCGGTTACAAGGGACGATGGGTGTGAAGAACTATTTCCCGAAAAATAGATTTGGATTTTCATTCAATGCGAAAGTACTATTGTCGGAGAATGGGCAATAAGATCGGCGCGAGATTTTTTGCGCCGCAATCATTTCGGAAACCTTCTGGGCTTGAAGAGGCGTTCAGCTATCACGAGGAGTTACTGTCGATGGCAGGTACCAAAGGGGGTAATGAAGGAAGCGGGCATGGTCGCGCTGATATTCACGATTACGCTTGATACGGCTGAGTGGCCGAGCGACTGTAAGCAGATCGGGCCAGATTCATAAAGGCCGGATTGAGTGCAGCTATTGCCTCCGCGCTCCTCGGCGGGGCAGTCGCATGGCTGACGGGAGGAGCGGTATTGCCGGTCCTTTTGATTGTGGTCGGTACGCTTGCTGCCGCCCTTCCGGCGGTGAGGAGTGTTGGGGTGATGTTAAAGAAATCTGCGGACTATCTGCGAAGTGTTGCGGCCAAAGATTACGGTCGCTATTCGGCGATGGCCGCGAAATGATTGGCGCCGTAACCTAGATTTTCGGAGCTGGAATGAGTGAGGCACATCAAGTGGATCGAGATTACGTTGTGGAGATGATTGGAAAAACGATCCCTATTTGTTTGGTGTTCCCGCTTTCAGGGGCGGGGCTGGGCTACGTTATTTATGGAGATAGCAGGGTCGCCTCAGGGTTGTCATGGGAGGTTGGTGTTTTTGTCGCGATCATTTGTTGTTTTTTACTGGCATTTGTCTACTCCAAGTATCGAAGGACGAATGCGTTGATGGCATACGGAATCGTTATGTCACTTGGTGTTGTTGCGATTTACTATTTCTTTGGGGTGCTGGGTTATTTCTATTTTTTCTTATTCTCTGATGAAAATTGGATCTTCCGATGGATAGGGGTGGCATTTGGACTTGGTCTTTCCGTGTCGTGGATGTGTGTTGCATATAATAATGTTAAAAATGTAATTCGAGCGACGAATTTTGTTGAGAAGGCATTCGTGGGGATTGAGGGAGCTATTGTTTATCGCATTCAGAATGGAATACTGTTATTCGATGAGGTGAATAATCAAAAGCGTTCGCCCCGGAAGATATATGCGTCTGCCGTATACGGCGTGACGCCATTTGGTTTCGTGTTGTATAGAATTTTGTCGACTAATTTTGGTGGTAGCGGTGTATTAGTTTTCGTTGCGGCGCTTGGTATGCCGGTATCTCTGTGGTTTGTTGGATTTTTCGTGCGCGTGTACCTGATAATGATCGCCTTGCCCGTTAAAGTCGAAAGGCAGCAGCAAAAAAGGGTTGTGGTTGCGGCTTAGAATCGGGTAGCAGACGAGCCTGACGCGCTGGCGTAAGCGCCTGGGTGAAGCCGGCGTCGAAGAGTTGCTGGCCGAGACGATTGAAGCGGCCAAACGCGCGAACGTCATCAAGACTTCGAGCCTGAAGCGGGTGATCGTCGATACGACGGCGGTGGAAAAGGCGATTGCCCATCCGACCGATTCACGGCTGCTCGAACGCTGCCGCGAACATCTGGTGAAGGCTGCGGCTCAACACGGGCTGCAGCTGCGGCAGAACTAAACCCGTGAAGCGCCGCGACGTGCCCCAAATCGGCCGCTACGCGCATGCCAAACAGTACATGCGGATGCAGAAAGCGCTGCGCCCGTTGCGTTCGCGAGTGGGACGCGTGATGCGCGACGTCGAGCGGCAACTGGACCGGGGTTTCCGCCGCAGCGTTGCCCGCCTCGTCGCGGTCGTATGCAATCCACACACGCTCAGTGCCGTGACGCTTCACGAAGATGGCGAACAGCGCCAGTCCTGGCGCCGACCAACGAGAGGTGATGGCGAGTGGGCGCGAGCCTGAAATCAGTCAGTCGCCAAACGAAGGACCGGCGCCTGCGCCGGCTTCGCTCAAACAAACGGATTTCGCACCGACCCCGTGTCGTCCGGCGGCGCGCTGCCCGCTTTCTCCGGCAGCGTCTTCTCGCGCTCGAGCGCCGCGACAATTGCATCGACAGCCGCCTTGAGCGCAAGCGCTGCCTTCAGTCCGCGCTTGTCCTTCGCGATTTCGAGCGAGCCCGCCAGGGACACCGATTCCGTCCCGTTCGATATCGTCAACGCATCGCCTTCAATATTGACGACCTCATCGTCATTCGCAAATGCATGAAAGTCAGACACCTTTCAGTCCTCCGATTCGTTGGTCTTTCAGCGATTCAGGAATCCCCGGAAAGCGCATCCCGCTCATTGCTTCGAGTTCGTGGACGGTCTTCACATCGTAGCGATTCGTCGAGACGTTATCGACGACCACAGCAAACGCCATTTTCGCGGCCGGCACATAAACCACCTTGAACAGTTGCGTCGGCACGAACACATGCGAAGCGCCGATCGTCCGCAGCGTTTGTCCCGCGAACAACGGCCCGGTCATGACGTATGCCTCGCCGTAGCGCTTCGCAATCTTGCGCACGGCTGTTTCGACATGCGCCCACAGGTGCTGATTGTTCTCGCGATCTTGTGGCACGACGTTGGCGAGCGTAAAAGATTGCGCCATCGCTTCGCCGTTCCAGCGATCACCCGCGGGGCTCATGTGCCCGCGGTCGAAACCACTGCGCTTGTAATCGGCCAGCGTCGCCCCTTCGCCCGGCGGCAGCGAAGGATCCTGAAAGAACTTGTTCGTACGCACTTGTTCTTTGGCTTCGTCCAGATGCGCTCTCGTCAGATGCTCGGCCGACCATAGCGGCCCATGCGTCAAACCCGAATGCAGCACGGCGAAGTCGGTGTAGCAGAGCAGCCGCGTCTTCGGCGCCATCTTCGCGTTGGAGAGCACGGGAAACTGCCCGTTCGGCGCGAACTGCGGACATTCCGCCGCCACGACTGCGTGTGCGGCGGCGGCCATCAGGAAGGTGACTAAAAGCTTCTTCATCGGAGCAAGTGTTTGTGCATCGTTTGAGCATTGAGAGGGACGCAAGTATAGCGGCGCCAGCAGCATCGCAGCACATCTCTTTCATCGAGCGAAAATAATCAGAACTCCTACTTTTATAACCGAGCAGACACTCACGCGGACTAGTGATCGGCCAAAGCGAGGAGTCTGTCCCGGACAAGCGTCGATTCGACGCGCAGCCGCGAACCGAGAGATGCTGCGTTGCACAATTTGTCGGAAGCTGCGAAGACCGTCGACCAGCTGACAATTGGAATTGAGTGAAATTAAAATGAATGGAGATAGAAAGCAAAATGCAATTTATAAGTTAACAAAGTTAGATGAACCCTTCTAATGAGAACCTCTTCGGTTGTGAATTTCATCCTGCTATTGTCTCCGAACCTGGCTTTACGGCCGCTGCCACGACGGGTTGAATTGATTGATAGAAGTTGCAACCCGGTTGCGATAAGGAGGATTTCCAATCCCGTCTTCCTCAGGGTTAATTGGCGAGAATGCTATATACGAAAAGCATTTAGCCCCACAGGCTATGTGGTGTGAAAGGTTGCACCGTTCGTTGCGCTGCTTCACTGGTGGGCAGGCCGCCCTACGCTGGCGCACGGGGGGTTCCGGTGCAAGCACAGAGGCGGTGCGTGACGAAAAGGGTCGGCTCGGGGTAAACCTTCGGTAAACCTAATTTAGTTCTATCAAACAATTTTTGACGGCCGGTTTCTGTCCTGATATGGTTCCGCACACTGAAGATAAGACAAACGCTGCTCTTGTGCTGGGCAGCAAAATCAGAGCGCTTCGCAAAAGGCTCCAACGCACACTCGATGAGACGGCAACTGCTGCAGGCATCTCAAAGCCGTTTCTTTCGCAGGTTGAGCGAGGGCTGGCAACACCGTCCATTACGTCATTGGCCGGTATTGCGCGAGCGCTTGGTGTAACGGTGCAGTTCTTCGTCGAAACGCCAACGGAAGCCAAGTCGGTCAGGCGTGCGGACGAATTGCAGTTCTTTAGCTTTGCCGATTCGGCCAACCTTTTCGCCCGGCTCACGAACGTGTCCGGCGACAGGCAGCTCGACGCGATTCTCGTCAGGCTGCCTGCAGGACAGCCGCCGTCGGAAGTAACAACGCATGCGGGAGAAGAGTTTCTCTATGTGTTGCGTGGTGAGATAACGCTGAACCTCGAGGGCACGACATTCGTTTTGCACGCGGGAGATAGCGCGCACTACGAATCCACGGTCCCGCACGGATGGGCCAACACCGCCAATGATGAGACGGTGCTCGTCTGGGTCGGGACGCCAAGGTTGTTTTGATTAGCCGCTGTTGGTTTCCTAGCGGCTGCTGGTTTTCGCATGACAGTTAGGAATCCTAACTAAACCCAACATATGGGACCGGCAGCCAGGCGCCTCTCGCCGCGTACTTGCGGCCGAGGTCGCACGCCTGCACGCTGAATTTGGACATGCGGGCGCGGTGCAATTCCGGTGAGTTAGGAGTACTAACTAACATGCCGGGTCGGGTGCAGTCGTTTCGCGCATCGGCGCCCGATGGCAGTCAAGGGTTGTGACGAAAGTGCAAGAACGGGGCAGTCAACAGGGGCGGTGCAGTGGTGCCGCAAGCGAGAAGGCGCGCCAGGCCTTCTCGCAAAACAACTTGGCGTTACTGACGAAAGAAGGGGAAAAATGAAACTGACGGCTTTAGGATCGGCCATACGAACCATCGTATGGGCTGAAGTGGCGTTGACGGCGGCGTTGGGCACGTCGGTGGCCTTCGCCCAGAGTCAGCCCGCGGCACAAGGTGCGTCTTCGACGGCCGCTGCGCCGGCTGGGGCGTCGGGCGCAGCAGCATCGAGCAAGACGGCTACGCCTGCCACGGGCGAAGCAGCGAAGACGAGCGGCCATGTGCAGAAGCTGCAGCGCTTCGAAGTGACCGGCTCGCTGATCCGCCAGTCCGACAAAGTCGGTTTCAATCAGGTTCAAACGGTGACGGCGAAGGAGATTCAGCAAAGCGGCGCTTCGTCGGTTGCGGACTTCCTGCGCAATACGAGTGCGAACTCGGCCAATAGCTGGAGCGAGGGGCAAACGGGCAACTTCGCGGCGGGCGCGGCCGGCATGGCCCTGCGCGGCCTTAGCGAAAAGTACACGCTGGTGCTCGTAGACGGGCAACGCGTCGCGCCGTTCGCAGCGTTCTCCAATACGGTCGACTCGTTCTTCGATCTGAACACGCTGCCGCTGAACGACATCGAGCGCATTGAAATCGTGAAGACGGGCGCCGTGTCGCAGTACGGTTCCGACGCCATCGCGGGCGTGGTCAACATCATCACGAAGCACAACTTCCACGGCGTGCAGCTCGACGGCAGCTATGGCAGCGCCATCAATGGGGGCAACGGCCAAGGCACGACCAAGTTCGGCATTCTCGCCGGCTTCGGCAATCTGAACAGCGATCGCTTCAATGTCACCGCGGCAGCGAGCGTTTATCAGTCGAGCGGCTTCACGCTCGCCGACCGCGACTCGACGCGCAACGAAGATTGGACGGGCAAGCCCGGCGGCTATTCGGTGCTCGCGCCGTCCTACTGGAATATGCCTGACGGCAGCGCGCAAGCATTGAGCTCGTGCGCATATGGCGGCATGCTGCGCCCTGCCGCAACGAACTCGCTGACGCCCGGCATGGCCGGCACCCTGTGCGGCATCAACACCGCCAGCGGCATGTCGATCCTGCCGCAGACTCAGCGCTTAAACGCAAAGGTCCACGCGGACTTCAAGATCGACGACAAGACCACCGCGTTTGCAGACTTCCTCGTCAGCCGCAACCAAACGACGACGGACGACGGCATCTGGGGCAACACGGTCGGCAATCCGCAGAACCCCGCGCTCTATTGGAATCCGCAGACGCAGCAGCTTGCCCCGTTCAATTTCACGGTGCCGGCAAGCAGCCCCTACAACCCGTTCGGGGTAGCGACGCCGCTGACGTATTCGTTCCCGAATACGATTGCCGAAAAGACCGACGCGACCTACTGGCGCGCGGCTACGGGCGTCAAGGGTTCGTTCACGCTGCCGTACGGCGACTGGGATTGGTCGACCTCGCTCAGCCACTCGCAAAGCACGGTATCGAACACCTATACCAATCAGTTGAACGTTGCGGCGCTGAACAACATCTATCAGAACGGCACGTTCAACTTCGCCAATCCGTCGGCTACGCCGAACGGGCTCAACGGCCTGTATCAGAACGCGGGCAACCTGGGCATTTCGAAGCTCGATACGGTTGACGCGACGATTTCGACGCCGAACCTGTTCCATCTGCCGGCCGGTGATGTGGGTGTCGGCTTCGGTGCGCAGTTCACGCACCAGAGCATTTCGTTGACGCCGGGCTCCGAATTCTCCAGCGGTGCGGTGCTCAACCCGAATCTGCAGACCGTGATCGGTCAACGCAACGTCGGCGCGGCGTACTACCAGATCGACATCCCGATCATTCACAATTTGACGTTCAGTCAATCGGGTCGTTACGACCACTACAGCGATGTCGGCGGTGCCTTCTCGCCGCGCTTCGCGTTGCGCTATCAGCCGGTGCAGGCGCTGACGTTGTACACGTCGTACGACCGCGGTTTCCGCGCACCGACGTTCGTCGAGGACAGCAAGTCGCAGACGATGGGCATCCAGGTCGATCCGAACACCGGCCTGAACTACACGTCGATCACGGTGGGCAACCCGAACCTGTCGCCGGAACGCACGCGCAACTTCAATATCGGCTTCCAGATGTCGCCGACGCGTACGACCGACATCGGCCTGGACTGGTACAAGATCCGCGTCGACAACGTCATCGGCCAAGGCCGGCCGTCACAGATCGTGACGGACCCGACCTCGGGCGCGGTGCTGTACAAGTTCATTCCGTACTCGAACCTGGGCTACCTCGACACGAACGGCTTCGAAGGTACGTTCCGTCAGGCCTTGCCGACGCACGTCGGCACGTTCACGGTGTCGGGCGACTGGGCTTATGTGAACCAGTTCAAGATCGGCTTCCCGGGCCGCTCGCCGGTCAACGGCGCCGGCAACAACTACACGATCACGCAGCCGTTCGGCGGCAGCTTCCCACGCTGGCGCGGCAACACGACATTGGACTGGAACTATCACAAGTTCGATGCGGCTCTGACGTGGCAGTTCACGGGCCCGTACGCGCAAAACCTGCTGCCCGCGCCTGCGCCGGCGAAGGTGGGCTCGTATAGCCAGTTCAACCTGATGGTCACGTACACGGGCTTCAAGCACTGGACGATTTACGGCGGCATCGACAACATCTTCAATCGCACGCCTCCGTACGATCCGATCTTTGCAGAAGGCACGCTTGATCTGAACGGCTACGACCAATCGATTTACTCGTATATCGGTCGGTTCGCCCAGATCGGCGCAACCTACAAGTTCTAAAAACAAGGCATCTCGAGATAGCTGGTTGGTCCGCCGCCTTCACTTCAGTCAATGCTTCAGCTGAAGGCGGCACTGAAAATGCGTGGGTGGCGGACCTTGTTCCAGGCAGTGGCAAGAAGTCCCTTGTGATCGGCCTCATCCCGCGGTTCGTTACATGACGAGCGCCGCAATCACGGAACCAGGCGATTCACGCCGGGAGGATCGAAGGTGGGTATGAAAGTGGAAGGACAATCGCCCGGGGCAGCATCCGGGATCGCATGGTCGGGACGCCCCCGCGAGTACGGGCGAAAGCAGCAAAACCCCGCGCGCCGCTTCGGCGGCATCGCAATCGTCATCGGTTTGCACATCGTGCTCGTCTATGCACTCTTGAACGGCCTCGCCACCAAGGTCGTGCATGTGATTCAGCATCCGATCGAAACCAAAATCATCGAGCCGGTAAAGCCGCCTCCGCCGCCGCCGTTGCCGCCCGTGCAGCTGCCGCCGCCAAAGTTCGCGCCGCCGCCGCCGCCGTTCGTGCCGCCGCCCGAGGTGCCGGTACAGGCTCCGCCGCAAGCGACGATCACGCACCAGGCGACACCGGTGCAATCCGCGCCCGTCGTTGCGCCGCCCGCGCCCGCGCCGGCGAAGCCCGTCGTGCATACGGAAGTTGGCGTCGTGTGCCCGAATTCGGATCAGATTCGCGGTTCGATCGCCTATCCGAAGGAAGCGCAGGAAAACGGCGATACGGGCGATGTCACGATCGAATTCACGGTCGATCCGCAAGGCCATGTCACGAACGAGCGCGTAGCGAAGTCGTCGGATCACGACAGCCTCGACGACGCTGCGTTCAAGGCGGTCAAGCGGTTCAATTGCATCGCACAAGGTCAAGCCGTTCGGGTGCAGGTGCCGTTCTCGTTCAACCTCAACTGAGCCGCATTGGCCAGACGTTGGGTCGAGCGCCGGACAACGACGCATAGCAGCCCCCGAACTACACGCATACAACAGTGTTAACGAGTTCAACGATTGAACCGAACCGGAGCAAGATGATGAAGAAGCGTTCCCTCGCCGCATTGGCCACCACCACGTTGATCGCCGTCGCGACGGCGAATATCGCTCTGCCCAATCTCGCCTATGCCCAAGCGAGCGATACGTCCGCCGCAGCCGCGGCAACGGCATCGAACGCGACGGCCGCGCCGCAAGCAGCCGCGCCCGCAGCAGATCAACCGGTGCCGCCGCCTGCGCCTGCGGCCACCGAAACGGTCAATAATCCGTACGGCCTCGGCGCCCTCTGGAAGAACGGCGACTTCGTCGCGCGCTTCGTGCTGATCCTGCTCGTCATCATGTCGATGGGCAGCTGGTACATCATGATCACGAAGTTCTTCGAGCAATTCCGTGCGAACCGTCGCGCCAAGGCCGCCGATGAACAATTGTGGAGCGCACCGTCGTTGGCCGACGGAGCGAGACAGCTCGAAGAGTCGTCGCCGTTCCGCTTCATCGCCGAGACCGCGATCGAAGCCGGCGAGCATCACGATGAAGCGCTGCTCGAAGCCGTCGACCGCAACACCTGGATCGACGTGTCGGTCGAACGCGCCATCACGAGCGTTTCCAACCGTCTGCAAGACGGCCTCGCGTTCCTCGCAACGGTTGGCTCGACGGCGCCGTTCGTCGGCCTGTTCGGTACGGTGTGGGGCATTTATCACGCGCTGACGGCCATCGGCATCGCCGGCCAGGCATCGATCGACAAGGTGGCCGGCCCTGTCGGCGAAGCGCTGATCATGACGGCGATCGGTCTCGCCGTGGCCGTGCCCGCGGTGCTCGGCTACAACTTCCTGGTTCGTCGCAACAAGTCGGTGATGGAGCGTGTCCGTGCGTTCGGTGCGCAATTGCACACGGTCGTGCTCGCTGGCGGCAAGCGTCCGGCGCGTGCGAACAATCGCGCAGCGTCGCTCGTTCAGTAACCCGTTTCCCCGATAAGCGAGGTCCACCATGGCCATGAGCGTTGGGGGCGAGGACGAAGACGAAGTCATCGCCGCTATCAACACCACGCCGCTCGTCGACGTGATGCTCGTGTTGCTGATCATTTTTCTGATCACCATCCCGGTCGTCACGCATACGGTGCCGCTGCAGTTACCGAAAGAGACGGTGCATCCGCTGCAGACGACACCCAAGAGCATTGAGATTGCGGTCAACAAGGACGGCGACTTCTTCTGGAACGAAGCCCATGTCGAGGGGCCCGTGCTGCTGGAAAAGCTCAAGACGGTTTCGGCGATGAACCCGCAGCCGGAGATTCATGTGCGCGGCGATCAGGACACGCGCTATGAGTTCATCGGCCGTGTCATCACCGACTGCGAGCGCGCCGGCATCGCCAAAGTGTCGTTTATCACGGAGCCGCCCGCACGCGGGGGCTAGCCTACCGACAGGAGTCAATTATGGGAATGAACGTACCCTCGGGCGGTGGCGGCGGCGAACCGGAAGTGATGGTCGACATCAATACGACGCCGTTGATCGACGTGATGCTCGTGTTGCTGATCATGCTGATCATCACGATTCCGATTCAAATGCATGCCGTGAAGATGAACCTGCCGGTCGGCAATCCGCCGCCGCCGGCCGTGCAGCCGCAAGTCGTGCAAATCGACATCGACTTCGACGGCACGACGACGTGGAACGGCACGCCGATTCCCGATAAAGCCGCGCTCGAATCGAAGCTTGCACAGGTGGCGGCAGAGCCCGTGCAAGACGAAATTCATGTGCGACCGAACAAGCTCGTGCCCTACAAGGATGTCGCCGCCGTGATGGCCGCGGCGCAACGCGTCGGCGCGACCAAGATCGGTTTGATCGGCAACGAGCAATACATGCAATAAGGAAGTGGCAATGCGAACGATCCAACGACGATTCAAGCACGCTGCGCTCGTGGTTGCCGGCTGTGCGTTCTTTGCGCTGGCGGCCGCGCCCGCGGCAACGTACGCGGCCGACACGCTGCGCCCCGAGGTGGGCAAGCCTTTGAACGATGCGCAAACGCTCTATCGCGCGCACAAGTACAAAGAGGCGCTCGCCAAGATTGCGCAAGCCGCGGCCACGCCCGGCAAGACGCCGTATGAAACGTACATGATCGAGGAAATGCGCGGCGCGGCGGCCGTGGCCGCCGGCGACACCGGTTTGGCCGCGCAGGCGTACGAGTCGCTGCTCAACGGCGGCAAATTGCAGGGCGAAGACGAACAGCGTGTCACGGCCACGTTGGCGGGCATTTACTTCCAGGAGCGCAATTACCCGCGGGCGATCGTGACCGCGCAGCGCTATTTGAAAGCAGGCGGCAGCGACCCGCAGATGCGCACGGTGCTCGTGCAGTCGTACTACCTGTCGAACGATTGCGCGAGCGTCGTCAATTTGTTGAAGCCGGGCGTCGATGCGCAGACGAAAGCGGGACATGCGCCCGACGAATCGCAACTGCAATTGCTCGGCACCTGCGCGCAACGCACGAAGAACGACATGGCCTACCGTGGCGCACTCGAAGCGCTCGTCGCCTATCACCCGAAGCAGTCGTACTGGGATGATCTGCTCGCTGCGATTCGCAACAAGCCCGGCTATTCGTCGCGCCTCGACATCGACACCTACCGCCTGCGTCGTGCAACCGGCGCATTGACGAGTGTCGACGATTACATGGAAATGACGCAGCTTGCGCTCGTCGCCCATAGTCCCGCCGAAGCGAAGCAGGTCATCGATCAGGGCTTCACGGCGGGCGTGCTCGGTCACGATCCGAAAACGGCCGATCGCGAGAAGCGCTTGCAGGCGCTGGCCGCCAAGCGCGCGGCGGCCGGCGTCGACAAGGCCGATGCGCCCGCGCCGATCGATCAAGGCTTGAACCTCGTTTTCGCGGGGCAGGCGAAAGACGGGATCGCGATGATGGAAGCGGCAATGGCCGGAGGTAAGCTCCAACATCCCGATCAAGCGCAGCTGCATCTGGGCGTCGCTTATTACGTGGCTGGACAAAAGGCAAACGCCGTGAAGGCGTTCCGCGCGGTTAAAGGCACGGACGGGTCGAGCGATCTGGCCCGCCTCTGGTTGCTGGTAGCGTCGAAGTGAGGCGGCGCTAGGGGGCGGCCGTCGCGCGGTGGAGGGGATCATCGCGCGACGGCAAATTATTCGCCTTCGACCGCTCCGATGAATGGCGCGCCGGCTTCTCCGGCGTGCGTCCACACGCACTGAAAGAATGAGACCTTCCTTGTTTCGCCTGGCATTCGCGACGGCGTTCGGTTTGGCCTGCGCGATCGGCGCGCAAGCCAAACCGGCCATCGCGCAATTCGGCGAGCCTAAATATCCGCCGAATTTCACGCATTTCGATTACGCGGATCCTGACGCGTCGAATACCGGCACGCTCCATTTTCAGAATTACGATCAGGCGCAAAGCTACGATTCGCTCAATCCGTTCATCGTGCGAGGCCAATTCGCGCCGGATGTCCGCAATCTGATGTTCGATACCTTGATGCAGCGTAGCTGGGACGAATTGGCGTCGGAATATCCGCTCATCGCCGACGATGTCGAGGTGGCGCCCGATGGCCGGTCGGCCACCTTTCACATCAATCCGAAAGCGCATTTCTCGAACGGCGATCCGATTACCGCGGCCGACGTCAAGTACTCGTTCGACACGCTCAAGAGTCAGCAGGCGTCGCCGATGATCTCGTCGCAGTTTTCCGAGATCAAGCGCGCGACCGTGGTCGATCGTTCGACGGTGCGGTTCGATTTCGTCGACAACTCGCGCGCGGCGCCGCTGATTGCCGGCGATATTCCCGTGTTCTCGCCGAAATGGGGCATGCAGCCCGACGGCAAGCGATTGCCGTTCGATCAGATTTCAGTCGAGCCGCCCATTGCCAGCGGCCCTTACCTCGTCGAACAGCGCAAGAACGACAAAGAGATCATCTATCGGCGCGATCCGAACTACTGGGCAGCCGATCTGCCTTCGCGCCGCGGCATGTTCCATTTCGACCGGATCGTCTTCAAGCTCTACCTCGATCAATACGTCAAGCTGGAAGCATTCAAGGCCGGCACCGACGATGTCGATCGCGAATACAGCGCTACGCAATGGGCGCGCAAATACGTGGGCAAGAATTTCGATTCCGGGTTACTCAGAAAAGAGACTTTCCCCGACGGGCCCGCACAGATGCAAGGGTTCGTCATCAATACGCGTAAGCCTGAATTCCAGGATCAACGTGTCCGTCATGCGCTCGCCCTGGCGTTCGACTATGACTGGATGAACCGCATGATGTTCTACGGTCAGTACACGCGGCTTAACAGCTTCTGGGATGCCAGCCCATTCGGCGCCACGGGCATGCCGAGCGAAAAAGAACTGAAGCTGCTCGAACCGTTCCGCGCCGAGCTTCCCCCCGAGGTGTTCGGGCCGATGGTGAAGCAGCCAAGCACGAAGCCGCCCGGATCCTTGCGCGCGAACCTGAGGCAGGCGCGCGAGTTGTTGGCCGAGGCGGGCTGGCATTACCGCGATGGCGCGCTGCGTAATGATGCGGGCACGCCCATGCGCATCGAAATCATGGATGACGAGCCCGGCTTCGATCGTCTGTTGATTCCCTACATGCAGGCGCTGCAAACGCTCGGCATCGACGCGCACATGCGTGAAATCGACAGCGCGCTTTATCAAAAGCGTCTCGACAGCTTCCAGTTCGACATCACGACTTACATCTATCCGCCCGTGACGATTCCCGGCATCGAACTCGAACGGCGTTTCAGCAGCAAGGCGGCTTCGCAAGTCGGTTCGGAAAACTACTCGGGGATCCGCTCCAAGGCCGTCGATGCACTCGTGCATGCCGCCATCTCGGCCGCGAATCTCGACGATCTCGAAGCGGCGACGCGGGCGCTCGATCGCGTGCTGATCAACGAGTACTACCTCGTGCCGCAGTACTACGAGGCCGATGCACGTATCGCCTACAAGACGACGATTGGGCATCCGAAGGTGGTGCCGACCACCTACCAGTCCGAAGACTGGATCATCGATTACTGGTTTCCGAAAGGAAAGCGCCCAATGAGCACGCAGGCATCGGCCGAAAAGATACCTGCCGAGACTGGCACGCACTGAGGCTTCGGCACAGCAAGCAATATTAAGGACTCCTGATGTTTGCTTACATTCTTCGACGGCTTTTGCTGATGATTCCGACGCTGATCGGTGTCGTCACGCTGACCTTCGTCGTGACGCAGTTCGTGCCGGGCGGCCCCGTGGAGCAGATGGTGACGCAACTGCGTCACGGACAGGCCAATCACGGGGGCGACGGCGGCGGTAGCGGAGGCGGCGGCTATCACGCGAGCCAGGGTGTCGACCCGCAGCAGATCGAGCAGATCAAGAAACAATTCGGCTTCGACAAGCCGCCGCTCACGCGTTACTTCCTGATGCTGAAGAATTACGCCACGTTCAATCTCGGGCAATCGTACTTTCAGCACGCAAGCGTTTGGCGCGTCATTCGCAACAAGCTTCCCGTGTCGATTTCGCTGGGCTTGTGGACGATCGTGCTGACCTATGCGATTTCGGTTCCGCTCGGTATTGCGAAGGCCGTGCGCAACGGCTCTCGATTCGATGCGGTGACGAGCATCCTCGTGCTGATCGGTTATGCCATTCCGGGATTCGTGCTCGGTGTCCTGCTGCTGATGCTGTTCGGTGGCGGCTCGTTCTGGCAGGTGTTTCCGATGCGCGGTTTGACGTCCGACAACTTCGACGATCTGACGACGATCGGCAAGCTGCTCGACTATCTCTGGCACATGGTATTGCCCGTTACGGCGTCCGTCGTCGGCAACTTCGCGATCGTGACGATTCTCACGAAGAACACGTTCCTCGAAGAGATCGGTCGACAGTACGTGTTGACGGCCCGCGCCAAGGGCGCCCCGGAGCGTGACGTTTTGTGGAAACACGTGCTGCGCAATGCCGCGATCCCGCTGCTGACGGGCTTGCCCGCCGCCTTCGTGGGCGCCTTCCTGAACGGCAACCTGCTGATCGAGACGCTGTTCTCGCTCGACGGCATGGGCCAGCTTTCGTACGACTCGGTGATACGCCGCGACTACCCGGTGGTGCTCGGCTCGCTGTTCCTTTTCACCCTGATCGGCCTCGTAACCAAACTCATTGCTGACGTCTGCTATGTCCTCGTCGACCCCCGCATCCAATTCGACCGCATGGACCGCTAATGTGGTCAGTGCACCGGTAGCGTCGCCGTCGCCATGGCGGCGCACGTGGCTGCGCTTCAAAAGTCAGCGGCTCGGCTATTGGAGCCTCGTGATTTTTGTCGCGCTGTTCGCGCTCAGCCTGATCGGCGAGGTGCTCTGCAACGACAAGCCGCTCGTCGTGCGGTACGACGGCCACTATTACTTTCCGATCCTGAAGGTGTACCCGGAGACGCAGTTCGGCGGCGACTTCCCCGCGAAGACGAACTACCTCGATCCGTATATCCGCTCGCGCATCGAATCGAACGGCAACTTCGCGATCTATCCGCCGAATCACAACTACTACGACACGATCGATTACTTCGCCGTGCGGCCGTTTCCCGCGCCGCCGTCGTCGTCCAACTGGCTCGGGACCGATCAGTTCGGGCGCGACGTGCTCTCGCGGCTGCTTTATGGGTTCCGTGTGTCCGTGTTGATGGCGTTGGCGCTGACGGTGTCGGGCGTTTTCTTCGGCGTGCTGACCGGCGCGTTGCAGGGGTTTTACGGCGGGCGCACGGATTTGATCGGGCAGCGGCTCATCGAGATCTGGAGTTCGATGCCCGACCTTTATCTGCTGATCATCTTCGCTTCGATTTTCGAGCCGACGCTGTGGTTGTTGTTTATTTTGTTATCGATGTTCGGCTGGCTCGTGCTGTCCGACTATGTGCGTGCCGAATTCCTGCGTAACCGGTCGCTCGATTATGTGAAGGCTGCGCGTACGATGGGTCTTTCGAACTGGCAGATCATCTGGCGGCACGTGCTGCCCAACAGCCTGACGCCGGTTATTACGTTTCTGCCGTTTCGCATGAGCGCTGCGATTCTGTCGCTGACGAGCCTCGATTTTCTCGGTCTCGGCGTCCCGCCGCCGACGCCGAGTCTCGGTGAGCTGATGCAGGAAGGCAAGAACAATCTCGACGCATGGTGGATTTCGATTTCGGCGTTTTCAGCGCTCGTTGTCACGTTGTTGTTGCTGACGTTCATGGGCGATGCCTTGCGTAATGCGCTCGACACGCGCAATCGTGGTTCGGCATTCGGAGGCGCGAAGTGATGCGCAATAGTCCTTTGCTCAGCATCGAACATCTTTCGATCAGCTTCGGCGCCAAAGAGTGCGTGCGTGATTTGAATCTCGCGATCGCCCGCGGCGAGCGCGTGGCGCTCGTCGGCGAATCGGGTTCCGGCAAGAGCCTGACGGCGCTATCGATATTGCGACTCGTGCAATATGCCACGCTGTCCGGGCGGATCCTGTTCGAAGGCGACGATTTGCTTGCCAAGACCGAACAGCAGATGCGCGGTATTCGCGGCGCCGACATCGCCATGGTGTTTCAGGAGCCGATGACGGCGCTGAACCCGCTCTATACGGTCGGCAAGCAGATTGCGGAAAGTCTGCGCCTGCATGAAGGCCTGCGGCCGAACGCGGCGCGGGCGCGAGGCATCGAACTCTTGCGCCGTACCGGTATTCCCGAGCCCGAACGGCGCATCGACAGCTTTCCGCATCAGCTTTCGGGTGGCCAGCGTCAGCGCGCGATGATTGCGATGGCGCTCGCGTGCCGGCCGCGGCTGCTGTTGGCCGACGAACCGACTACGGCGCTCGACGTCACCGTGCGGCAGCAGATCGTCGACCTGTTGATCGGTTTGCAGGAGCAGGAGGCGGCCGAGCGCGGCATGGCCGTGCTGTTGATCACGCACGATCTGAACCTCGTGCGGCGGTTCGCCCAGCGGGTGGCGGTCATGGAAAAGGGCGTGCTCGTCGAAACGAACACGACCGAAGCGTTGTTTTCGAATCCGCAACACCCTTATACGAAGCGGCTGCTCGATAGCGAGCCGACCCGATGCGTCGACCCCGTGCCGGCCGATTCGGAGAACGTGCTTGAAATCTCGGGGCTGGCGGTCGATTACCGCACGAGTGCCAAGGGGCTGCGCGGTTTGTTCGGTAGCGCCACGTTTCGCGCGGTCCAGGATGTCGATCTGACGCTGCGGCGTGGGGAAACGGTCGGCATCGTCGGCGAATCGGGTTCGGGCAAATCGACGCTGGCGTCCACGGTGCTCGGGCTGCAACGCGCGGCGGCCGGCGAAATCAGAATCGGCGATCGACCGCTCGCCAGTTATCGTGCGTCGAGCGCCGAGTGGTGCGCCCTTTGTGCACGCATGCAGGTCGTGTTCCAGGATCCGTTCGGCTCGCTCTCGCCTCGCATGACGATCGAACAGATCGTCGGCGAAGGGCTGCGGGTGCATAAGCCGAATCTGAGCGTCAAAGAGCGCACGGCGCGGGTGACCGAACTGTTGGAAGAAGTCGGTCTGCCGTCCGATGCGTTGCTGCGATATCCGCATGAGTTCTCGGGTGGACAGCGGCAACGCATCGCCATCGCGCGGGCGCTGGCCGTCGAGCCCGAACTGCTCGTGCTCGACGAGCCCACGAGCGCGCTCGATGTTTCCGTGCAGCAGCAAGTGCTGGCGCTGCTCACGCGTCTGCAGAAGAAGTACGGCCTCAGCTATTTGTTCATCACGCACGATCTGGCGGTCATGCGCGCGATGGCGCATCGCGTCGTCGTCATGAAATCGGGGCGCATCGTCGAAGCCGGCGATACGCTCGACGTGTTGAGCGCGCCTTCGCATCCGTACACGCAATCGCTGCTCGCGGCGTCGATGCAGATCCCTGAGCCCGATCCCAACGAGGCAGTGGCATGAAGTCGACGCCGCAGATACCGGACCTGATTGCGGGAGGAGCAAGCCAAGACCGTTGAATTTGCGCCGCCGAGCGGCGGATGAGGCCACCGGAGGCAGAAACACAGCCAAAAAAAACAACGGAGACTTAAGCACGTGCCGTCCTTTTTCATCGATCGTCCGGTGTTTGCCTGGATCGTCGCGCTCGCGATCATCGTTGCGGGTGCGCTGGCGTTGCCGATGCTGCCCGTCGCGCAGTATCCGCGGCTGGCGCCTCCGCGCGTCATCATCTCGGCCACTTACCCGGGCGCGTCGGCCGAGGTGGTCGACAGCGACGTCGCGAGCCTGATGGAGCAGAGCCTGGATGGGGCAGACGGTCTGCAGTACTACGAGACGACGAGCGACGCACTCGGCGAAGTGGAAATCGACGTGACGTTTGCGCCCGGGACGAATCCCGATCTCGCAATGATCGATGTACAAAACCGCTTGAAGCAGATCGAACCTCGCCTGCCGCAACAGGTCGTGCAGCAGGGCATTTCGGTGTTCAAGGCGGCCAACACGTTCCTCATGCTCGTGACGCTTGTGTCGACGGACGGCATGCGGGATTCGACGGCGCTCAGCGATTACCTGAACCGGTTCCTGCTGCGCGAGCTCAAGCGCACGCCGGGCGTGGGCGCGGCCCAGCTATGGGATGCCGACCGCGCCATGCGCATTTGGCTCGATCCGATGAAGCTGCGCGAGTATGACTTGTCGCCGGCCGATGTCTCCGCTGCGATCCACGCGCAAAACGCGACGGTGACGGCGGGCGCGATTGGCGATGCGCCGGCGGTCGATGGCCAGGTGCTGACGGCTTCGGTCAGCGTGCGCGGACAGTTGCTTACGCCGCAGGAATTCGCTGCCATCGTGTTGAAGGCGCGGCCCGATGGGTCGGTCGTGCGTCTGGGCGACGTGGCCCGCGTCGAGCTTGGCCGTGACAGTTACACGTTCTGGTCGCGATTGAACGGGAGGACGGCCGCGACGGTCGGCATCCAGCTCGGGCCGCTCGGCAATGCGCTCGAGACATCGAACGCGATTCATCAACGCATCGCCGAGCTTTCGAAAACATTGCCGCCGGGCGTTGCCGTCGAAATACCCTACGACGGTGCGCATTTCGTCAAGATTGCGATCAGCGAGGTGCTGATCACGCTGATCGAGGCCATCGTGCTCGTCTTTTGCGTGATGTGGCTGTTCCTGCGCAACCTGCGTTATACGCTCGTGCCGACGATCGTGATTCCCGTGGCACTGATGGGCGCGTTCGCGTCGATGTATGTGTTCGGGTTATCGATCAACGTTTTCACCCTGTTCGGGCTTGTCCTCGCGATCGGGATTCTCGTTGACGATGCGATCGTCGTCGTCGAGAACATCGAGCGCATCATGCGCGACGAACGGCTTTCGCCGCGCGACGCGACGCGCAAAGCAATGACGCAGATCGGCGGCGCGATTGTCGGCGTGACTGCGGTGTTGACGGCCGTATTCGTGCCGATGGCGTTTTTCACGGGCGGCGTCGGCGGCATCTACCGGCAGTTCTCGATTGCGATGATTGCGGCGATTCTCATCTCCGCTTTCATGGCGCTGACGCTCGCACCGGCGTTGTGCGCGAACCTGCTCAAGCCGCCGCGGCACGAGGATCACGTGCATTCGGGCTTCGTCGGTCGGTTCTTGAATGGTTTCGAACGTGCATCGACCGGTTATCGCGGGCTTATCGCAACGTTGATTCGTTTTCCTAAGCGATTTTTTGCGGTTCACCTCGCATTGATCGGGGTTGGTGCTTTGCTGTATGCGTCGCTGCCGGGCGGCTTCCTGCCGACCGAAGACCAGGGTCAACTGCAAGTCATGGTGCAGCTGCCGCCCGGCGCGTCGCAGCAGCGCACCTATGCGGTGATCCGGCAGGTCGAAGACATTCTTCATCGAGAGCGCGCAATCGAGAACGTGACAACGGTCATCGGTTGGAGTTTTGCGGGCAGCGGACAAAACGTCGGAATGGCCTTCATTGCCCTGAAGGACTGGTCGCATCGGAACATCGGCGCGCTCGCTTTACGGGATCGGTTGAACGAATCGTTCGGGAAGATTCGCGACGGCGAGGTCATTGCACAGTTGCCGCCTTCGGTGCCGGGGATGGGACATGCTGAGGGCTTCACGTTCCACCTCGAAGACCGCGGCGGCATCGGTAAGGAAGGGCTCGATGCGGCGCGGGAACGCCTGCTCGATCTGGCCCGTAAAAGCCCCGTGTTAGCGGACGTGCATTCGGAGACGCTGCCCGACGCGCCGCGTGTGGTGCTCGTCATCGATCGCGCCAAAGCGTATGCGATGAACGTGTCGTTCAATGCGATCGAAGACGTGCTCGGCAACACCTTCGGCACGTCGTATGTCGACGATTACCCGGCGGCGGGGCGGATGCTGCGCGTGCTCGTTTCAGCCGATTCGCCGGCCCGCATGACCGACGCCGATCTGTTGAATCTGTCGGTTCGCAATGATTTGGGCAAGATGGTGCCGTTTTCGGCGTTCTCTTCGCTCAAATGGTCGCGCGGGCCGATCATGCTGACGCGCTACAACGGCTATCCGTCGCTTGACGTAACGGGGCGGGCGGCGGACGGCTATAGCTCCGGCGTAGCGATGGCGGAAATGCAAAGGTTGGCTGCATTGCTGCCCGAAGGCGTGTCGTACGACTGGGCCGACGCGGCGCTCGCGGAAACGCAAGCTGCGCGGCAGACGCCGATGTTGATCGGCTTGTCGTTGCTCGCCGTGTTCATGGCGCTGGCTGCACTTTATGAGAGCTGGACGATCCCGTTGTCGGTACTGATCGTCGTGCCGCTCGGCATGATCGGCGCCGTCGCTGCGATGCTCCTGCGCGGCTTGCCCAATGACATTTACTTCAAGATCGGCCTCGTCACCGTGATCGGCCTCGCCGGAAAGAACGCCATTCTGATCGTGCAATTCGCGCGCGATGCGCGTGCGCATGGCGCCTCGCTGGTCGAATCGATCGTGCAAGCCTGCGCGATGCGGTTTCGGCCGATCGTCATGACATCGGCGGCGTTCCTGCTCGGCGTCGTGCCGCTCGTGTTTTCGAGCGGAGGCGGTGCCGAGAGTCGCCATTCGATCGGGACGGGCGTGTTCGGCGGGGTGATTGCCGCGACGATCCTCGGTCTCGTGTTTACGCCGGTGGCGTTTCACATTGTCATGCATGCGACGCAGCGGCGTTCGGCATCGCACGACCAGCGCGGTGCGGGTGCCGGGCAATCGAAGCAGGAAGGCGTGCCCGATCCTGAAACGGAGTCGTTATGAAGGACGGCATGGGACGACACCGCAAGACTTATGAGCGTGGCGCATGGATCGACGAGGAGCGATCGAGTTCGACCGTGCTCGGCTCCAAAATCCGGTCGTTGCGTCAGCGCTTGTCGTTGACGCTCGACGATGCGGCCACGAGCGCGGGCATTTCCACGCCGTTCCTCTCGCAGGTCGAGCGCGGGCTTGCGCGACCATCGGTGGCGACCTTGATTTCGATCGCGCGCGTGCTTGGCGTCGAAGTGCAATACCTGCTCGATGCGCCGCGCGAGGAGCGTTACGTTGCGCGCGGAGAGCACCTGACTTTCTTCGGTTTCGCCGATGCCGACAAGCGGTTTGCAAGATTGACGCAGGTGACGGCGGGCGGCCGCATGGAGGCGTTGCTCGTGCGCATCGCTGCCGGGCACAAGCTCGACGATATTGCGGCGCGCGCGGGCGAGCAGTTCTGGTACGTGCTGTCAGGTACGGTGACGTTGACGCTGGAAGGCAACACCTACGTGTTCCGCGAGGGCGATTCGGCGCACTACGATTCGACCGACGCCCATCACTGGGAAAACACGGGCGAGCGAGAGGCGTTGCTGATGTGGGTCGGCACGCCGAGTCTGCTGTAGCGGGCAGGCGAAGAAGGGCGCTCGGGCAGCTTGGAGTGCAGCCCTTTGCCGCCCGATCGATTGCACCGTGTTACGTCGCTTTCACGCGCGCAATCGTGCTGAGCAGCGCATCGAGCATGACAGGCTTTGTCAAATGGCCGTCGAAGCCGGACTGCATGGCTTCCTCGATATCGGACAGCCTGCCGAAGCCGCTGAGCGCAATGGCTTTGATCGAACGCCATTGCGGGCGCTGTCGTACCGCTTTGATGAACTCGATGCCGCTCATGCGTGGCATGCCGAGATCGGACAAGATCAACGATGGCGGTTGCCTGGCGAGCAACTCGAGCGCTTCCTCGGCGCTGGTCGCGACCGTTACCGTTGCGCCTTCCATCTCGAGCAGTAGCCTGAACGTTTCGACCGTCTCCCGATCGTCATCGACGAGCATGACCTTCTCGCCGCTCAGGAACCTGGTGGGGCAGGCTCCGCAAGGTGCGGGGTCAACCTTCTCGACGATCCGCGGCAGCTTGACCGTGAACGTCGCCCCGTGCCCCATCCCCTCGGAATGGGCCTCCACATCGCCGCCGTGTATCGCGACGAGTTCCTTGACGAGCGACAAGCCGATGCCGAGCCCGCCGCGTACGGCTGAGGCCGTCGTGCAGCATTGCTCGAACATCTGGAAGATATGCGGCAATGCGGACGGATCGATGCCGATGCCGTTGTCCGTCACGCTGAGCACCGCATAACGGCCGTCGATCGATAACTTCACCGCAATCTTGCCGTCATCCTCGGTGAACTTGAGCGCGTTGCTGACGAGGTTCCAAACGATCTGTTCGATCCTCGTCAGATCCGCATTGACCGAAACGGCCTCGTCGGGCACCGAAAGCCGGAAATCGATGTCCTTGCGCTGGGCTTCGTCCTGCATCGTATGACAGATGCGCTGAACGACTTCCTTGAAATCGATGGGCCGTTTCGTGATCGAGAGTTTGCCGGTACGCAGGCGAGACATGTCGAGCAGGTCGTCGATGATTTGCGCTTGCCCCAGGACAGTACGCCGTATCGTGTCGGCGGCTCTTGCGATGGAACTGTTGGCGTGCGCTTCGGTGGAATGCGCGATGAGTTCGGCGCTCGCACTGATCAGGTGGAGCGGGTGCTTCAGTTCGTGCGAGACGACGGCAAGAAACTCGTCGCGCCGCCGTTCGACTTCATCCACGCTCGCGCGACCCAGGTTGTGCAGCCGCTCCTCGGCGCCGATCGACGGCGCCGCGTGCAACTCGTTCTCGACGATCGTCCACACAACCGGTGGCGCAACGATATAGACGTGATCGGGCTCGATCCGCACCGTCTGCTGCACAGATACGATCGGCATGTTTGTCATGCCTCGCAGCGCCTCGCTCAGAGACTGATCGGAATTCGCGGGTATTGAAAGGACGACGACGAACGCTGCCCCGGGCGAGTTCGGCACGGCTTTGAAAAAATTCGACAACGCCTCGATGCCGTCATGCGATGCATCGATTCCCACCACGGGAAACGCAAAGCGACTTGCGAGCGGATGTCCTTGGCTTTGATCGGACATAGAAGTCGGTCGGCAGGATTGGGTCTCGCGCATACGCAGCGTCGAGCCGTTGCGACCAAAACGCAAGGCCTGCCCGGCAGGGACGAATGCTGGGCGCGGCCTCATTGGTTTGGTTCGTTGAATCCGGGCCGGGAATGATGCGCAGCATCTTGCGCATCACGCGAGGTTTGGCCTTCGCTGCTGGTGAATGCAGTATGCGACGCAAATATGGGCAGCGGCAAGCGCCGAGTGTGCGACCGGCAACCGAGTGAGTCATAGCCCACGAACGTCGTGGTCTGACTTAAGCAACTTCCATTCCACTGACGAAGCGCGCACGCCTCGATCCTGTCGAATCAATCGAACGTCGGTACGCCATCTACGTCGCGTCGGGCGACGAGCGCACGCGCAACGACGTTCGTGGCGCGTCCGAGCGGCATGCCGGCGAGCAGCCCCCAAGCGGCGAAGGAGATCATTTCGAAAGACCCGGTCTTGCTCCATGCCGCGTGGATGGCGATCGCATATTGCTCGATGAACCTGATCGCAAACGCGAGCATCAGCGTGGCGAGCAGGCTCGGGTCGCCCGGCACCCGTACTTTGATTCGAGCATCCGAAACATTGAACTGCAGGCGCCATCGGCTCGCGTGCAGCCAGCCGATGCCCGCGCCCGCAGCCAGCGTGGCGAATGCGAGCGCATAGGCGGAAGCATCGGCGCCAGGAAACGCTCGATCGAGGCTTGCCGCGCCGAATGCCAGGAATACGAATGGAAAGATCAACAGGCGCTCGGGGCGTGTCGTCCGCGCAAAAGAGCGGCGTATGCCCAGATAGACGAGTACGCAGAACAAAACGTAAACGTAAGTAGGAATGAAATGCATACGA
This sequence comes from Trinickia soli, assembly GCF_002879855.1. GTDB lineage: Bacteria > Pseudomonadota > Gammaproteobacteria > Burkholderiales > Burkholderiaceae > Trinickia > Trinickia soli. The sequence goes on from NZ_PNYB01000005.1 coordinate 268,139, forward strand.
ATCGCTCCTTTCTTTTATGACACGCATGGGTTTCGATGCGTGCGTGCTTGACGAAAGCCGCAGTGTATTGGTGCGCTTATGCGGCGCGTGCGGTATGCGACGAATCGCATGGGGCGGCGACGAAAGGCGTGTGGCGCCGATGAAATGAAGATCCGGCGCAATCGCACGCGCGCTGTCAACCACAACAATGCGTAGTGGAATGGGATTTTGCGCGCCTGGCATGGCGCTCGAGAACTGCGATGTGGCGCATTAATGCGCTGGCGCCGTTCGATTGCCGAATCCGACTATCGATAAAGGAAACCGGGCGTTATACTCTGTGCCGCATTTCCTTGCCCGATAGCCCGTTTCATTTTTCCTCCGCTGACAATTCGGCGGAATCGTGTCGAATAGCCCCGAATTCGGAATATGGAATACAACGAGCGTGGCCAATTGCGCCGATCGAGGCGCATACCCGAACCGAGCATGCGACGCAGTGGCGTTGCCGCGGCGATTTGGTCGCTCGCGGCCGTGGTGGGCATGCTCGCCTGCGGCGGTTGCGCAGTTGGACCCGATTTCAAGTCGCCGGCCGCGCCGGCGGCGGCCAGCGTCACACACGAGCCGTTGCCTACGCAGACGCAAGCCACTCCGATTGCGGGTGGCGCGGCGCAACGCTTCGATCCGGCGGCGCAGCTTTCGTCGCAGTGGTGGACGTTGTATGGGTCCGAGCAACTCGACCGGCTCGTGTCGACCGCGTTGGGCAATAGTCCGACGATCGCATCGGCTCAAGCCGCGCTGCGCGTGGCGCAAGAGCAAGTCAACGCGCAACGAGGCGGGCTCTATCCATCGGTGAGCGGCAGCATCGGTGCTACGCGCGAGAAGATCAACGGCGCCTCGCAAGGGTTTCCCGGCTTCGGCAATTTCCTGTTTACGCTCTACAACGCGTCGGTGAGTTTGTCATACAACTTCGACGTGTTTGGCGGTGTGCGGCGCGGCATCGAGGCGCAGGAAGCCGGGCGCGACGCTCAACGCGAAGAGTTGCAGGCAACTTACCAGACCCTCGCGGCCAACGTCGTAACAGCAGCCGTCCTCGAGGCCTCGCTGCGCGCACAAATCGCGGCAACCCAAGAGCTCATTGCGTCGGCGCAGCACGAAGTCGATCTGAGCCGCCAGGATTTCGAGCTTGGCGGCGCGGCGCGGTCCGATCTTTTATCGGCGCAATCGAATCTGGCGTCCGTGCAGGCGACGTTGCCGCCATTGCAGCAGCAACTCGCGGCTGCGCGCACCCAGCTCGCCGTTTATCTGGGCCAGCCCCCGAGCGAGTATGGCGAAGGTGCCTTCGATCTGGCTTCATTGCAGTTGCCGCTCGACATTCCGCTGATGGTGCCGTCGGAAATCGTGCGACAAAGACCTGACATCCGGCGCGCGGAAGCGCAGTTGCACGAAGCCAGCGCGCAGATCGGCGTGGCGACGGCGAACATGCTGCCGCAAATCGGCCTTACCGGGAGCTACGGCGATTCGACTTCGTCGTTCCGTCAGCTTTTTTCGAGCAACGTGTTTTCGCTCGGCGCGAACATCGCGCAACCGTTGTTTCAGGGCGGGACGCTGAGCGCGAAGCGCCGCGCGGCGCTGGCCGCCTATGATGAATCGCTTGCCCAGTACCGGCAAACCGTTTTGCTCGCGTTCAAGAATGTCGCCGATGCTTTGCATGCGCTCGATGCCGATGCGCAAACGCTCGCGGCGCAGTATCGTGCGCAAACGGCCGCCGCCGACAGCCTGCATCTGATCGAGCAGCGGTTCGGGCTCGGCGGTGCGAATCACCTCGAATTGCTCGTCGCGCAGCAGCAGTATCAGCGCGCGCGTATCGCCTATGTGCAGGCGCTCGCCGCGCGCTACCAGGATACGGCCGCACTGTTCCTCGCCTTGGGCGGCGATTGGAAGGATGCGGAGCGCGGCGGCGAGGCGGTATCGGCTCGTTAGCGGGCAACGACGAGATCATTCATAGACATCGCGGAAGTCCTTTACATGACCGATAAATCGGAGTTGTTGCGGCAGTTGCGGATCGAGCGCGACGCACGGCCTGCTGAATCCGCGTCGTCCCGACGCCTATGGTGGTGGCTGGCCGGCGTGCTCGTGTTGCTGATTGCGCTCGGGGCGGCGGCCTTCTTTGGGTTGCGTTCCTCCGCGCCCGCGGTGAAAGTCGCGGTGGCGCGCGCAGCGGTGTCGGGCGCGGGCGGTCAAGCGGGGACATCGATTCTCGATGCGTCGGGTTACGTCGTTGCCCGTCGCCAGGCAACGGTGTCGGCGAAAATCACGGGCAAGCTCTCTCAGTTGTTCATCGAAGAGGGCGTACACGTCAAAGAAGGCGATGTCGTCGCCAAGCTCGACGATCGCAACGCCACGGCCGCGTTGTTGCAAGCGAAGGCAGGGGTGACGCAGGCCGAGAGCACGTTGTTGCAGGCCAAGGCGGCAGCGGCCGATATCGCGCCGATTTACGCCCGCGATCGCAAGCTTGCGGCGGCGGGCGTCATCAGCTCGACCGCGCTCGACCAGAGCAAGGCGAATTTCGATGCGAAGCAGACCGATGTGGCCGTTGCGCAGGGCAACCTGGCGGTACGCCGGGCAGCGCTCGAAATCGCGCAGCGCGACCTCGACGATACGACCGTTCGTGCGCCGTTCACCGGTGTCGTGACCACCAAGAACGCGCAGCCCGGCGAAATCGTGTCGCCGCTGTCGGCCGGAGGCGGCTTCACGCGTAGCGGCATCTGCACGCTTGTCGATATGGATTCGCTCGAAGTCGAAGTCGATGTCAGCGAGAACTTCATCAGTCGCGTGCATGCCGATGAGCCTGCCACGCTCAAGCTCAACGCCTATCCTGACTGGAGCATTCCCGCCTACGTGATCGCCGTCGTGCCGACGGCCGATCGCAGCAAAGCGACGGTCAAGGTACGCGTGGGCTTCAAATCGCGCGATCCGCGCATCCTGCCCGAGATGGGCGCCCGCGTGTCGTTCCTGAGCGGTGCGCAAAACGCGGGCAACGGTTCGACGGGCGCGGTCACGTTGCCGCCCGATGCCGTGCAGACGTCAGGTGCGGGCACAGCGACGGGCGTGGTCTACGTGCTGCACGAAGACACGCTCGAGCGCCGCGAGGTCAAACTCGGAGCGCGCAACAGCGATGCACAGACGGTCTTGGCGGGCCTGTCGGCCGGCGAGCGCGTGGCCGTCGGCGATTTCACGAAACTTTCCGACGGCGCGCATGTGAAGGTCGTCGATCGATAAACCGGCAACGGATAGTCGAACCCGGTATCGGGATCGAAGGAGCGAAGCAAATGACTGCCATGGTGTCTTTGAAAAACGTAGTGAAGACGTACACGCGCGGCAAGCAGACAGTCGAAGTGCTGCACCATCTCGATATGCAGATTGCCGACGGCGACTTCGTCGCGTTGATGGGGCCGTCGGGATCGGGCAAGACGACCGTGCTCAATCTGATCGGCGGGATCGATCAGCCGACGAGCGGTGAAGTCGTCGTCGCGGGCGAGCGCATCGATCAATTGCGCGGCGGCGGCCTCGCGCGTTGGCGCTCGAACAACGTCGGTTTCGTGTTTCAGTTCTACAACCTGATGCCGATGCTGAGCGCCGAGCGCAACGTCGAATTGCCGTTGCTGTTGACGTCGTTGTCCAAGAGCGAACGCATGAAGCGCGTGCATGCCGCGCTTGCCATCGTCAATCTGGACGATCGCGCGAAGCATAAGCCGTCCGAGTTGTCGGGCGGGCAGGCACAGCGCGTGGCCATTGCGCGTGCGCTCGTGTCCGATCCGAAGCTGCTTGTTTGCGACGAACCGACGGGCGATCTCGATCGCGCGACGGCCGATGAGATTCTGCATTTGCTGCAGATCCTGAACCGCGAATACGGCAAGACGATCGTCATGGTGACGCACGATCAGAAGGCGGCTGATTATGCGACGCATACGCTGCATCTCGACAAGGGTCGATTCGTCGAAGAGCGGCAAGAGACCGAAGCCTGATGCGAGAGGCTAACCCATGAAATTCATTCCGTTGATATGGGCGATGCTATGGCGCAAGAAGGTGCGCACGTCGCTGACGTTGCTCTCGATCTTGATCGCGTTCCTGCTGTTCGGCATGTTGCAAGGCGTGAACTCGGCGTTCAAGCAGACGATCGAGCGGTCGAACGTGAATCGTCTCGTTGTGACGAACAGGATCTCGATTACCGAGAGCCTGCCCTATGCGTATATGGGGCAGCTCGAGACGATTCCCGGCGTGGAGCGCGTTTCGCATGAATCGTGGTTCGGGCCGTATTACCAGGACCCGAAAAACTTTATCGCCGCGTTTCCGGTCGAGCCTGATCGCGAGTTTCCCGCGCACCCGGAGATGGTCGTACCGAAAGACCAACTCGCCGCGCTCGAACACACACGCGACGGCGCGATCATCGGCGCCGGCCTCGCCAAGAAGTACGGATGGAAGATCGGCGATCGCATTCCACTGCACTCGACGATCTGGGTGAAGGCTTCCGACGGCAACTCCGATTGGGATTTCACGATCGTCGGCATTTATGAGGAGCCGAGCGAGCGCTCGCGCGAAGACGCGATGTTCTTCAACTACAAGTATTTCGACGAGGCGCGCAGTTTCGCGAAAGGCAAGGTTGGCTGGTATATCGTGCAGGTCAAGGACCCGAGCCAGTCGGCGCAGATCGCGCAAGAGATCGACCGCCGCTTCGCGAATTCGCCCGATGAAACGAAGACTCAAACAGAGAAGGAGTTCCAGCAGTCGTTCATGAAGCAGATCGGCGACATCAATCTCATCGTCACTTACATCTTGTTTGCCGTCTTCTTCGCCTTGCTGTTTGCCGTCGGCAGTACGGTCATGCAGGCGGTGCGCGAGCAGGTGCCCGAATTGGCCGTGCTCAAGACGCTGGGCTTCTCCGATACGCGCATGCTCGTGCTGGTGCTCGTGCAATCGCTGACGCTTTCGATTGTCGCGGCGCTGCTCGGCCTCGGGCTCGCCGATCTGATGTTCCCGATGCTGCGCAACACGCTTGGCGTCGTCGACATGCCGGTGACCGTGATTGCGGAAGGCGTGCTGATGGCCGCGCTGCTTGCTGTCGCGACCGGCATGGTTCCCGCTTGGCGCGCCAAGCGGCTCGTCATCGTGGAGGCGCTGCGCTCATGATCAAGCAAATCGTTGCAGTCACGTCGATGAACCTGCGCAGTTTGCCGCAGCGCCTCGGCACGGCCTGGGTCATCGTGATCGGCATCGCGGTGACGGTGGCTGTCATGGTGTCGGTGCTCGCGATGGCCGCGGGTTTTCAACGGACGCTGAAAGGGACTGCACGCGCCGATCGCGCCATTGTGCTGCGGGCCGGCTCGCAAGCCGAACTCGAAAGTACGATCGACCGCCAGAACGCACAGACCATCATGGACGCGCCGGGCGTGCGCAAAGACGAAGCCGGGCGGCCGATCGCTTCGGCCGAGGCCGTCGTTATCGTTGCATTGCCGCAGAAGAAGGACGGGGCCGATGCGAACGTGACGCTGCGCGGCGTCGGTCCGAACGCAATGCGGCTGCGGCCCGAGATGCATTTGATTGCAGGGCGCATGTTCCGTCCCGCCGTGCGCGAACTGATCGTCGGCAAGTCGGCTGTCGCGCAGTTCAAGGGCCTCGAGCTGGGCAGCCGGATTGCTTTTCGCGATTCGGAATGGACCGTCGTCGGGATATCCGAAAGCGGCGGCGATGCGCACGAGTCGGAATTGCAAGGCGATGTCGAGACCGTGCTATCGGCTTACCGGCGCAATGGCTTTCAGTCGGTGACGGCGATGCTCGACTCGGCCGCCGCGTTCGACCGGTTCAAGGGCGCATTGACGACCGACCCGACGCTGAAGGTCGGTGTGCAACGCGAGGCCGACTACTATGCGGCGCAGTCGCGCAATTTATCGAAGCTGTTGAACCTGCTGGCGTATTTCGTGGGCGGCATCATGGCGCTCGGGGCTTGTTTCGGCGCGCTCAATACGATGTATACGGCTGTTTCCACGCGCACGCGCGAGATCGCCACGTTGCGTGCGATCGGCTTCGGCGGGATGCCCATCGTCGTTTCGGTGCTGGTCGAAGCGCTGCTGCTTGCGATCGTCGGCAGTGTGATCGGCTCCGGCGCGGCCTGGGTGTTCTTCAACGGCAATACCGTCAATACGCTCGGCGCGGGTTTCACCCAGGTCGTCTTTCATTTGACCGTCACCGCTTCGCTGCTCGTATCGGGCGTGTTCGTCGCATGCACGATCGGCATGCTGGGCGGGTTGTTGCCAGCGGTGCGAGCGGCCCGGTTGCCGATTGCGACGGCGTTGCGCGCGAGTTGACGCGTGGCGATTCACCAGAGCATCGAGGGCGAGCCTCGCTCGTCCTCGCAGCGGCATAGCGGCCATGAGTGGTTGCGCGGGCTCCGCTTGGCGCCAGAGGCGGTGCCTTTTGCGCGGGGACTCGGTTCGATCCTGTGGCTCGTCGCGTTCTGCAGCCTCATCAGCGTGGGGCTGTGGACCGGGCATCGCAGCGAGCCTTTGGTGCGCTACCTCGTCGTTGGCAACGGCATCGGACTGTGCGCCTCAGCGCTGAGTACGCTGATCGAAAAAGTCGGAGGCGGCCGTTTCGGTCTTGTGTCGCGGGTGTTGTTGATCGCGCCGCTGAGCGTGATTGCGGGTGTCGAGATTGCCGCTTATACCGTGGGCGGCGTGCCCCACCTGCTTGGCCGTGCGCGCCTCGATGCGTGGCTTCACTACGGTACGTCGTTCGTCATCACGAGTGTGGCTTGTGCATTTGGCGTCGTATTTGCTCAAGCAATGCGGATGCGTGCGTCGCTCGAGATGCAGCGCCGCGAGGCGGCAGAGTTGCGACAAGCGGAGACGGCGGCGCGGCTTGCGCTGTTGCAGGCCCAAATCGAACCTCACTTCCTGTTCAATACGCTCGCGAACGTGCAGAGCCTGATCGAGCGCGATCCGAAGCGGGCCGCATCGATGCTCGACAGTCTCAATCGATATTTACGTGCGAGCCTGAAGCGTACGCGCAATGTTGCGTCAACGCTTCAGGACGAGATCGAGCTCGTGCAAGCGTTGCTCGATATTGCCGCGATCCGGCTTGGCGATCGGCTGCGCTATGCGATCGATATCGCAGACCCGTTGCGTTGCCTTTCGCTTGCTCCGTTGTTGTTACAGCCTCTGGTTGAAAACGCGTTGCTGCACGGTATCGAACCGTCGATTGACGGCGGTGAGATCCGCATCGTCGGCCATCGTAGCGGCGATACGTTGACGCTGGATGTGATCGATACGGGTGTCGGCCTCGGCCATAATACGAAGCTGCACGGCGGTGTAGGGCTTGCCAACGTCCGTGCGCGGTTGCATGCGTTGTATGGCGCGCGAGGCCGCATGTCTGTCGCCGCGAATGCCGAGGGTGCGCGTGGCGTAACGGCACGCTTGTCGATTCCTATCGTTCCGAGCCATTAGAGGCTTTTGCGTATGCCTTCCGCCTTGATCGCCGATGACGAGCCGAATCTGTCGGCCGAACTCGCCTCGCGTTTGACGCGTTTTTGGCCCGAATTGCAAGTCGTGTCGATGCCACGCAATGGCGTCGATGCGCTGGCCCAATTGAACGAGAAGCGGCCCGATTTTGCGTTCCTCGATATTCGAATGCCTGGCATCGACGGACTTAAGGTTGCGCAGTTGGCGCCGCAGGTGCGCGTCGTGTTCGTGACCGCATATGACGCGCACGCGGTCGAGGCGTTTGATGCGTCGGCCGTTGATTACCTGCTCAAGCCGGTGACTGACGAGAGGCTGTTGCGTTGCATTACGCGGTTGCAGCAACAAGGCGGCGCGTCGGCGCAGGATGCGGCGACAGTGGGGGCGAGTCTGGCCAAGGAGATGACGCCGATTCGATGGCTGACGGTAGCCGTGAGGGATACGACGAAGCTCGTGTCGATCGACGACGTGCAGTACTTTCAAGCGACCGACAAGTACACCGAAGCAGTGACGCGCGAGCATCGGCATCTGATTCGCACGCCGCTGAAGGAGCTGCTGCCGCGGCTGGACAGCGAGCAATTCGTGCAGATTCATCGCGGCGTGATTGTGGCTTATGCGGCAGTGGATTATGTCGAGCACGATCTACTGGGCAGGTTGCGGATTCATGTGCTTGGGGGCGATACGGTGTTGCCTGTCAGTCGTGCCTACGCGGCGTTGTTCAAGCGGATGTGATGGGGAGGCGGTTCCCCATCGGCGCTCATCAGCCGTCCGTCGACACGGTGATCGCTTCCCACGCATCGATTTCCGCGCTCAATGCAGACAACTTGTCTCGAACGAGCGCGAGTGCGTCGCTACCGAGCAGGAGGTGTTCAGGCGGGTGTTCAGCTGCAATCGCATCCAACATTGCGCGGGCCGCTTTTGCGGGATCCCCCAATTGCCTGCCGCTTTTTTCCACGCGGGCTTGGCGGACGGGATTGAAAATATCGTCGTAATCCGAAATCGACCGTGCGGTTCGCGTCATCGATCGACCTGCCCAGTCAGTCCGAAACGAGCCCGGCGCGACGGCCGTCACGGCGATACCGAAAGGCTTGACCTCCTTACCAAGCGCTTCGGAGATGCCTTCCAGCGCAAACTTGCTTCCGCAGTAGTAAGCGATTCCCGGCATCGTGATGTAGCCGCCCATCGATGTGATATTCAGAATGTGGCCGCGGCGGCGCTCGCGCATAAATGGCAGGACGGCCTTCATCATGGCAACCGCGCCGAATACATTCACATCGAACTGGCGGCGCAATTCCGAGAGCGGTGATTCCTCCATGATGCCCTCATGACCGTACCCGGCGTTGTTGACCAACACATCGATGGGTCCGACGCTGGCCTCGATTTCCGCCACGACGCTGTCGATGGCGTCGAAGGCGGTGACGTCGAGCACACGCCCCCAGGCGGCGTTCGCGGATAAAGACTCGAATTCGCGCTTTGCCTGGGCAGTCCTTACCGTCCCGACGACCTTCTGACCGACCGCCAGCGCTTCCTGTGCGAGTGCGCGGCCAAAGCCGCTGCTGACGCCGGTAATGAGCAGCGTTTTGCTCGATGCCATTGGAGCTTCTCCCGAATTTAGTTTGGAGAGTGCATGCTAATCTGACGAGCAACGCAAATTAAGCCGAATTCCGCTGATTTTCTTGCCTAAAACTATGAGTACGAAACGCGCTTCTTCCGAGCCTGCGGCTCTATCGTCTCGAAGCCGGAAACGTATGATTGCGCTGCTGTGCGCGTTGGCGCCCGACGAAGGCTACAACCTGACGCCCCTGCCGAGCGTCCGCATTCTGCGCTCCAACCGGCCCCTATCGCGCACGCCCGTTCTGTACGACCCAGGCATCGTGATCGTCTGTCAGGGCCGCAAGCGCGGCTATTTCGGCGGCCAGCTCTATCTGTACGACGAGCGTCACTACCTGGCTGTTTCCGTGCCGGTGCCGTTCAGCATCGAAACCGACGCAACCGAAGAGCGCCCATTGCTTGCGCTGTACCTGCACCTTGATTTCGCGCTGGCTGCCGAACTTGCGGAGCAGATCGACCGCGAAGCGGTGGTGCCGGAGCGCGCACCAGCGCCCTATAGCATGATGTCGTCGCCCATGGACGATGCGATGCAAGCGTCCGTGCTGCGCTTCCTCGAAGCGATGCATCGGCCACTCGAAGCTGCCGTCTTGGGCGCCGGGCTGCTGCGTGAACTGTATTTCCGCGTGCTGACGGGAGCGCAGGGGGGCTCGCTGCGAGAGGCGTTGGCGATGCGAGGACAGTTCGGCCAGATAGGTCGCTCACTGCGCATGATTCATGCGGGGTATGCTCGGCCCCTGGACGTAAGGACACTCGCCGACGAAGCGGGGATGAGCATCCCGAGTTTCCATAGCCACTTCAAGGCCATTACGAAGATGTCGCCGATGCAATACATCAAGTCGACACGCCTTCATCAGGCTCGCTTGTTGATGGTGCGCAACGAGCTGACCGCGGAGGCGGCGGCGCACGCTGTGGGTTACGCGAGCCCGTCGCAATTCAGCAGGGAATTCAGGCGCCTGTTCGGCTTGACGCCGGCCGCCGAGGCAAAGCGTATGCGCGAGAGCTTCGCGATGCCGGCGGCATTTGCCGATGCGGCTTATGTCTCGTCGCATTGAATGTTGGGCGATTCGGTGCGATCGAGGCATACGCGCGAGCCACGCTCAGATCTGCTGTTGGCCGCCATCGACGAACAATTCGATGCCGTTCACGAAGCTCGCATCATCCGAGGCGAGGAATAGGGCGGCGCTCGCGATTTCGCCGGGTTCGCCGAGACGTCCCATGGGGATCTGCGCGGCCAGATAGTCGGCGAGGCCTTGTCGCTGCGCGGCGTCGTCACCGGCCAGGTCGAGCAGGCCGGGCGTGCGGGTTGCGCCAGGGCTGATCGTATTCACGCGGATCTGCCGGCCCTTGAGGTCGAGAATCCAATTGCGCGCGAAAGAGCGCACCGCAGCCTTCGAAGCCGAGTACACGCTGAATGCGGCCGTGCCCGCGCTACCGGCCGTCGAACCCGTGAGAATCACCGACGCCCCTTTCGCGAGCAGCGGCAGCGCCTTTTGCACCGTGAACAACACACCCTTCACGTTGCGAGTGAAGGTGTCGTCGAAGTGCTCTTCGGTGATGTTCCCGAACGGCAGCATCGAGCCGCCACCTGCATTGGCGAACAGCACGTCCAGACGGCCTTGTTCTTCCTTGATCTGCGCATACAGCGCGTCGAGCTCGTCCAGCTTCGTGGAATCGGCGCGCATGCCCGTTGCCTTGCCGCCCGCTTCGCGGATGCCCTTGACGGCGGCGTCGAGTTCGGCCTGACGGCGGCCCGTGAGATAGACGTGTGCGCCTTCCGCCGCGAAGCGCTGGGCGGTGGCGAGGCCGATGCCACTGGTGGCGCCGGTAACGAGTGCGATCTTGTTGTCGAGTTTGCGTGCCATGATGCTGCTCCTTTCGTTTGGTGGCATGTCGGCGTTTGGGTGTTGCGTGCTGCGATGTGAGAAGAATATCGACGGCCCGCACATTTCAAAATAGAATTGATTGCAATCAAACGTTGCATAAATGAAAAGATGAGGGCTGATGGCGAAGCTGCCTGATTTCGAGGGACTCGCGATGTTCGCGAAGGTCGCCGAGGAGGGATCGTTCGCGGCTGCGGCGCGCGCGATGGGGGTGTCGGTGGCGACGGTCTCGCGCGGCGTGGCCCGGCTGGAGGAACGGCTGGGCGCGCGGCTCTTTAACCGCACGTCGCGCCAGCTGTCGCTGACCGAGTTCGGCAGGACGATCTGCGAGAAAGCTGGCGAGATCTATCGACAAGCCGAGGAAGCGGAAAGCGCGGCGCGCGAAATGTCGGTGCAGCCGCGCGGGCTGGTGCGCCTGGCCGTGCCGATGTCGTACGGGCTGCGGTGGGTCGCGCCGTTGCTGCCGGGCTTCTTTCGCGCCTATCCTGAGGTGTCGATCGACCTTCATCTATCCGATGCGTCGGTCGATCTGATTGCCGAGGGCTTCGACGCCGCACTACGTATTGCTGCACTACCGGATTCGTCGTTGGTCGCGCGGCGGTTATGCGCGGTGACGCAATTCGTGGTGGCGTCGCCGGAATATCTGCGGCGTGAAGGGCGGCCCACTCATCCGCGCGAGCTGGTGGATCGCCCCTGTCTCTCGTACGCTTATCGCGCGCGGAGCGATGTGTGGCGCTTCACGAACGACGCGGGCGAGGAGGAGCCGGTGATGCCGACCGGCCCCCTACGCGTGACAAATTCCGATGCGCTGTTGCCCACGCTGCTCGCTGGCCTTGCGATTGCGGAGCTGCCCGAGTTCATTGCGGGCGAATATCTGGCCGACGGCCGTCTCGAAGCTATCCTCACCGACTGGTCGCTGACGAAAGGCGGTCTCTACTTTGTCACGCCGTCGGCGCGTGCGCGTCCGGCGAAGGTGGCCGCGCTGTCCGATTACTTCGCCGAACATCTCTCCCATCCGACTTGGCGATGGCCGAAGTGACGTCCGCGACTCCGCTTTTCACCGGTTGGCTTGCGTCCGCATGGATACTTCTGGTTGCATCGATATTGCGTCATCGGAAAACCCTGTCTTTCGGAAAAGGAATTCCGAGGGCAAAAGCGCGAGCATCGACAAGACGCCACTCGCCAGCAGCGTTTGCCAGAAGTCCAAGTTGAAACGGCGTGGAAATCCATTAATGTGCACGCACATAGAGAATGTTCGCTGCCCAGAAAAATCCGGCTTAATCATAGCCGCTTCGATCTTGGTTTCTACGCCGGTCGCATTTACAGCCTATGCGCTGCAAGCTCCGTACTCGTCATAACGACGCTCGAGAACATCGACCTTTACCCGCACGCGGTACAGGCACTCGAGAGCGAACGCATCGAGCGGCAACGCCTTCAGTTGCGGACGGTGCAATTGAACGAAGCGGTCGTCGCCACCCGCCACATTGCGGCGGACGCTCGACCGTTGGTGCTCGATGACCTCGGCAGCATTCCCCTTCCTGACACGCGAAATACTACCGACCGCGTCAGGCGATAGCCGGCCATGACATGACCGGTCGCCCATCAGGACGTCGGAAGCGGTCGCTGACTGCTGGTTCGATTTACGAGTCGTCCGTCGCGCCAGGGCGGACGTGGGACGCTATCGTGGCGAGAACGGCCGGTAGGTCAGCGGGCTTTACAAAGTGGTAGTCGAACCCGGATCGGATCGTTTCGGCCTGCTCGGAAGGCGATGTCAGCGCGGTCACCGCAACCAGCAATGGGAGCGGCGCGGACCGTAAGCGCCGAATCTCCCTTGCAACCGCGCGCCCGTCCATACCGGGCATCTGGATATCGAGTACAACAGCGTCTGGATGCCACCCACAGTATTCCGCAAGCGCGTCCGCCCCATTTCCAGTTGCCCGGGTTTCGTAACCATGAGCGTTGAAAAACAAGGCGTACGCTGCCAACACGCTTGGGTCGTCGTCCGCGATGAGCAAGCGCACGGCGTTTGGGGTAGGCATTATGTTCTCCGAATGCCGTGTTGCGAGCAATAAACGGACCCGAGGCCCGGTAATAAGTTTGCTTATGGACCCGGATTCCGCAACAATGCCTTGTGCGACATCTTTTCCATCCGTGGGGGGAGACATGCGACTGGCTGACTTCATTCTGCGTGACATGGAAACCATTCTGGCGCACTGGGAGGCGTTCGCCGGCACGCTGTTGCCCGCAGCAGCCAACATGCGATCACTGGCCTTGCGCGACCATGCGCAACAGATTCTGGAGGACATAGCACAAGACTTGTCTACCTTCGAGACCCAGGAGGCCCAGTTCGAAAAATCAATCGGGCAGGCACCCAAACCCGAAGGAGCTTTGAAGACTGCCGCACAAACCCACGCACTTTTGCGCGCACGGAGCGGATTTGACATCAACCAGTTGGCTGCCGAGTACCGCGCGCTGCGCGCGAGCGTACTTCGCCTATGGATGGAGGCGTGTCAGCGCGAGGCCCCTCATCTGAATGACGTCATTCGGTTCAACGAGGCCATCGATCAGGCAATCGCCGAATCGATCAGTTCTTTCAGTGCGCAGGTAGATCAGGCTCGTAACCTGTTGCTTGGCATGCTGGGGCACGACATGCGCAGTCCACTGCAGACCATCCAGATGACTGCTTCGTATCTCGCGGCGTTGAACGCCGGCGAGAAGATATCGGTAGCCGCGTCCCGTTTGATCAGAAGCGGCGCTCGCATGCAGGCGCTGCTGGACGACATGCTTGATTTCAATCGCACCCAGCTGGGTCTGGGCATCAACGTCGCGCCGACCGAGGGAGACCTGGCAAAACATCTGACCGATGAACTGGACCTGTTGCGAGCAGTGCATCCTGACCGCCAGATTGATCTGGATGTAGTCGGCGACTGCCACGGTGTTTGGGACGGCCGGCGTTTGCAGCAGTTACTGGGCAACCTGGTTCTGAATGCGATCAAGTATGGAGCGCCGGACGCGCCGGTGCGCGTGTCGGTGACCGCTGACGAAGCGCAAGTCTGCCTGGAGGTAAAGAACAGCGGACCCGCCATTGAGCGCTCAACGCTTGGCCGCATCTTCGATCCGCTCCAGCGAGGCCCGAACCAAACGGAGAGAACTGCCGACAGCAGTCTGGGGCTCGGACTGTATATTGCGCGCGAGATCGCCAAGGCTCACGGGGGCGTGATTGACGCGCGATCCGACGAGAGAGAAACGGTGTTCTCTGTACGTCTGCCCCGTGACAAAAAGAGCACATGATGTAGCGCTGCAAAGTTGAAAGGCTGGAGCCTTACCGACAGCACGTGCGTGCCGTGGCTAGAATTTCCCAATCATTGGCGCTCTGCAAAACTTTCGAAAATCATAATTATTCACCCCCGAACGCCAATATCGGATCGGTCGCTTTCGACAAACCCTGACCTCGCTGTCCCTTCATGGGCACTGCGCCCTACGATGCCGTCGCGCGGCTCGAGTACGCCCGACAACATTCGGTCGGCAGGCCTCGACCCGAAGCGGACGCCCACGCGAGGTGCGCTTGAGCGGCCGATTCCGGATCCGAAGCTGCCGCGCAATAATGCGGCGCAATTCTTAATGCGGCGCATCGCCGTCGCGACTTAACTAGAAACCCGGTTTGACCGTGCTGCCGGTGAATGCAGGACTTTCAATGCTATAACGACTCCGCAGACGATTGCCCCGATGCCGAATGCCTCGTCGAACGTAGGCCACCGATGACTTGCCACGAGCCCGAACGACGTCGCGAATACCGTCTCGGTCACGATAAGCTGGCCAGCAAGTCCGATTGGCAGCTTCTTCGATGCTATCGTCCATGCCCACGAACCACCAATCGATCCTACTGCAGCCAGAACAAGTGAACTCGTCAGAACAAGTCCGAATGACGTCCATTGAATGCCGAGTCTGGTGATATTCAACAGCGACAGTGGTACAGCGATTGGAATAAAAAGCGCAATCTCAAGCGCGCCAGCGATCATCATCATCGCCGTCCACTTGCTCGGGTCCATCGTGGGGCGCTTTCTCAGCGCGTTCCGATTGGATAGGGCGAAGGCTGTCCATAGTGAAACTGCGCCAAACGAGATCGCGATGCCAGCGATGACTCTCGTCGACAAGCCACTAAGCGCCTCGGCCAGCCCGGACGAGTTCACCATCATCAAGCCCAACGTGATGAAGCCCAGAGGGATGCTCAGAACTCTCCACGATGTGGCCTGTGTGCCCCGATTCCCGACAACGGCAAGCACCACGGGTACAGTCGCGACAATCGCCGGCGGGACAATCGGGCCGGCGAAGCGTACCGCTGACATGATCGTTACGAAATAGCCGACATACCCGACAAGGCCTAGCCACGCCGCGACCAGCCAATCCACTAAGGTCGCGTGCGCACCGCGATCCTTGACAGCAATAAAAAGAATGCCCCCCAATATCCCCGAAAGCAGGAACCGCGTAACAGCCAGATCGTAGATGGAGTACGGACCGATCACATAAGGCGCCACAAAATTGAGCGACCAGGAGAATGCCGCGAAAACGGCAGCAAACACACCAATCAGAGGCTGCGCCCGCATTCTTAGCTCCGGAAGTTGATGTCATCAGGCTAGCTGGTGCAGCGCCGTCGACCTTCCGAAAACAACCTTTTTCTTGCCCAGGAACGACAAATTTTGTGACGCCGATCCGGCAGTAAGCGGACCCCAGTGCGGCCGCTTACAACATCAGCGACTCTTGATGGCCGCTTCTTGCCTTTACCCGGCGAAGCGACTTCGAGAGGAACGTTAAGGCGGGATCAGGTTGTACTATGGTGCTTTACGAGGGCCAGGCCGCGTTTTGCATAACGACTCGATATCCATCGGGGTCCGCGAACGTTCGGCCCGACACGTCCCAATAAGGGTTGAACGACGTGACGCGAACGAATCCGCTGTCGACAAGCCGGTCGCATGCCGACTCCCACTCCTCTCGGTCCGGAGCGTAAAACACCAGCAAATCCTCGTGCGTCGGAGAGGCCGTTACCGGGTGTTCGCGGCATTGGGTGAACTCGAAGTGATAGTCCATCCCGGAACGTCCGAGCATCACCCCATCGAACCCCTGATGATCTTGGAATCGTGCCAGCACGACAAGCTTGAGGGCCGCGCAATACATGCTTTCAGACCGGGAAATATCGCTGACAGGCCTGGCGATTCTGAGCTGTGCTTGCATCGATTGGTTATGTCGGTCGTTGGTTTAGGGTATTTGAACATCCGATTCGCGACGATACGTCGAACTAAAATCGTCGACGATTCCCGGCATCTTGTCGAACGGCCGTTTGTGGGCCGACCACACCCCCACGCCGCCGTCACACCGCGCCCGAACCGGCGTACGGCGCCCGTCGTTAAGGGTTATTCGATGCCTGCCATCGGCCACAGGAATGTGACGGTGCCGCCGCGCGTGTGGGCAGGCGTCGAATAAGCCTCGATGGAGGAAACCGCGGAGTGCCCCGAAGCGCTTGAAGTCTTC
>NZ_PNYB01000060.1 GCF_002879855.1 Trinickia soli
ACACGCATTACCAGAGGCTTCAGCCACTTCGTTACCTCCATGACTGCTCCAGTTGCTTCCGGCTGGAGCGGTTGCCGGGCGGGGCTTGCACCCGCTGGAAAGCGCCACCTTTTCACGGCGCACACCCTGAGCGGTTATTCCCGATGGCGCAAAGCACTTCCTTCTTAGCTGTAGTGCTCCTTCATTTTCCCTGCGAAGAACTGCACAAAGGCCTCCACCTTCTTCGGGCGGTTGCGTGCCTTCGGAAATACGGCATAGATGGCTGGCCATTCTGAGGGCATGTTCATCGCATAGTCGTCCAACAAGCGAATCAAACGTCCGTTGCGCAGATCGTCGTTAACAAGCCATTCTGGCTGAATCGTAATCCCGAGCCCGGTCCGGGCCCATGCGAGCAGCGCGTGCGATTCGTTGCTCGCGTACGCACCTTTAACGGGGATCTTCACCGTGACGCCATCAATCCGATACTCCCAGTGCAAGGAATGCGGCTCATGACGATACAAAAGACATTGATGCTTCAGTAGATCCAAGGGGTGCTCTGGCGCTCCATTCAGTGCAAGGTACCTGGCGCTGGCGCAGGTAATGCGGCGATAAGACAGCAATCGACGAATCATTAGATCGGAATCTTTGGCATGGCCGGCACGAAGGGCAAGGTCAAAGCGATTCCCGACGAGGTCGACAATCCGGTCGCTCACCTGAAGATCGAGATCAATCTTCGGAAACTGCATTGAGAATTCATGCAGATGGGGATAAACGAAAGTCATCGCCACGCCTAAGGGCAGCGTGACGCGAAGGGCGCCACGCGGTTCCGCGGCCAAGCTACGTACAGCGTCTTCTGCCTCCATCGACTGCTCGATGATTCGATTGGCATGCACATACCAAAGCCGCCCGGCTTCCGTGACGTTGATGCGCCGCGTGGTGCGGTCGAGCAGGCGCACGCCGAGTTTCTTTTCCACGCGCGCCAATACACCAGTGACGGTGGCGGGCGCAAGGCCGAGCACGCGTGCGGCCTGCGCCATGCTGCCCGAGTCGACGATCTGGCAGAACACCCGCATGTTGAAAAACTGGTCCATCCAGCAATTATTCAATAAACGTGAAGAATCCATTAACGGCTAGTCACTTTATCAAAGTTTCAACCGGCTGTAGAGTTTTTGCATTGCCTGTCTTCACCTATCACCGACAACCGGGAGAATCTCATGACCCAGCGCGGAAGCTGTCTTTGCCGGCGCGTACAGTACCGCATCCACGGCCCAATGACTGACGTTCTCAACTGCCATTGCTCAATGTGTCGAAAGACGCACGCTGCGGCCTTTCGTACACGTGCCAAGGTGGCGAGCAAAGATTGGGAATGGGTATCAGGAGAGAAACTTGTCAAGTACTACGAGTCCTCGCCGGGCGAACACAAGGGCTTTTGCAGTGAATGTGGATCGAGCCTGTTGACGCGCTTCGACCAGCATCCGGAAGTGGTTGGTTTCCCACTCGGAACTTTGGATACCGATCCGGGCGTGCGGGCAGAGCGGCATGTTTTCGTGGGAAGCAAGGCTCCATGGTTCGACATTGCAGACCAACTTCCCCAACATGAAGAATACTGACGACACAATCCAGGCGAGCGTCTGAAGCCAGCTTTGCACGTCATTTGATTCGCAGCCGAGTACGGGCTCGGTCCACTGCCGCTCATGGCCGAACTACGCCATACGACGCCGTCTCCCCGCTCCGGAGTGCACTGGGACGTCCGGTTGGCAGGTTGCGACCCTGAGCAACCGACCGAGCCTGCATCTGGCGAACGCCAACTGAAGGCTCTAAAACGGACAAAGGGTTGCGGCGGTGTTCTTGGCTCGATAGCCACCATTCGCAGCCGTGCGCTCTCGGTCTCATCGACTTCGGCTAACCGGCCAATCTTGCCTCACTCGCCCAGGTACGCGGCCCGCACCTTCGGATCGTCGAGCATTTGCCTGGCATCGCCCGACATGGTGACCATACCGGAATCCATCACATAGCCGCGGTTAGCCGCTTGCAACGCAAGGCGCGCGTTCTGCTCCACGAGCAGCACGGTGAGGCCTTCCTTCGAAATGTCGCGCACGACTTCGAAGATCTTCTCCACCATGATCG
>NZ_PNYB01000061.1 GCF_002879855.1 Trinickia soli
GGGTGTGCGCCGTGAAAAGGTGGCGCTTTCCAGCGGGTGCAAGCCCCGCCCGGCAACCGCTCCAGCCGGAAGCAACTGGAGCAGTCATGGAGGTAACGAAGTGGCTGAAGCCTCTGGTAATGCGTGTCACGAATAGGTGACAGCGCGAGTGTGCAGGCCGTAACGCGAGTGAACGCCGAGCAAGCCTCGAAAAGGTCGATGCGCAGGCCGACCCGAAAACCCTATCGGGGAAGGCTGATACGGCTGGGTGAATGAGCAGGCTGGACGCCCAGTCGCTGCGCCGGGGTAGTGGCGACAGCATGTACACAAGGAAAGCGTACGCAACACGGGAAGTCCCATGGCGTGGTCAGGGATGACCAACCGGACGCCCGCGAGGGACAGGCCGGGCGCCTTGGGATGACGGAGAGGCCCGTAGTACCGGTGAAGCCGGGTAATGCCGGTGGAGGGAAGGGACCTCAGTTCAAGACAAACGCAACACGTGGTGAGGGACCTGGAGATTGGGCAACCTATCAACTCCGATCAGTGTTCAGAAACTGCAGACGGCGTTACACGCGAAAGCGAAGGCAGAAGCCGGGTATCGCTTCTACGCGCTGTACGACAAGATCTATCGCGAGGATGTGCTGGCGCATGCGTATGCCCAGTGCCGCTCGAACAAGGGCGCGCCGGGTGTCGATCGGCAGGACTTCGCGGAAATTGAAGCGTACGGGGTGCAGAAGTGGCTCGGTGAACTGGCGCTTGCGCTCAGGCAGGAGGCTTACCGGCCGGACCCTATCAGAAGAGTGTTTATCCCGAAGGCCAATGGCAAGCTGAGGCCACTGGGCATCTCGACCTTGCGGGATCGGGTGTGCATGACAGCAGCGATGCTGGTGCTCGAACCGATCTTCGAAGCGGACCTTCCACCAGAGCAGTACGCTTACCGTCCGGGCCGCAATGCCCAGCAAGCGGTGATCGAGGTGGAGGAACGGTTGCATCGAGGGCAAACGGACGTTGTTGACGCCGACCTCGCGGACTACTTCGGCAGCATTCCCCACACCGAATTGATGCTGTCGCTCGCGCGACGCATCGTCGATCGGCGTGTGCTGCATCTGATCAAGATGTGGCTGGAATGCCCCGTTGAAGAAACCGACGACCGAGGCCGGAGGAAACGCACGACGGAGGCCCGAGATAGCGGACGCGGTATTCCGCAAGGGTCTCCCATCTCGCCACTGCTGGCGAATGTGTACATGCGCCGGTTTGTGTTGGCGTGGAAGAAGCTCGGACTTCAGCGCAGCCTTGGCAGTCGCATTGTGACCTACGCGGACGACCTCGTGATCCTGTGCAAGGGAGGCAAGGCCGAGGAGGCGTTGCTGAAACTGCACGAGATCATGGGCAAACTGAAGCTGACGGTCAACGAGGAGAAGACCCGAATCTGCAAGGTCCCAGAAGGTGAATTCGACTTCCTGGGTTATACGTTTGGGCGGCTATACTCACCGACGACTGGGCAGGCCCGAATGGGTATGCGACCGTCGAAGAAGAGTATCCGGCGCATGGTCGAAAAGATCCATGCGATGACCGCCCTCAAGACGGTTTGGCAGGAGACCATGGAGCTGGTGGGCAAGTTGAACCGCACGCTGCGCGGCTGGGCGAACTACTTCAAGGTAGGAACGGACAGACTCGCGTATCGGGCGCTCGACAACTACACCGCTGCGCGGTTGCGTCGGTGGTTACGCAACAAGTACAAGCTCAGGCGTCGCAGGGGCGGGAGCTATCCATCCTCGCACCTCTACGGGCACTTCGGTCTCGTTCGTCTGACTGGGCCTTGGCGGTAACCTGCCGTGTACGAAGGTGTGAAGTCTTGTCCGAGAGCCCAGTGCGGGAGATCTGCACGCTGGGTTCGATGAGCGGGATGTGGAAACGGGGTTAGGGCAAGGTTACTCGGGCACCGCCGGACGAAAGGGGCGGCAACAGACAAACCGAGCCTACCGCTACCGCGCCACATCTCGACTCTACC
>NZ_PNYB01000062.1 GCF_002879855.1 Trinickia soli
AGCCTTGTCCAATGGCAAAGGAGTCTGGGCGGGGTGGCGTGATTCCAACGGCAAAGGAGTCTGAGCGGGAAGTTTTTAGGGGTCGATCATTGCGGGATGGTGATCGACATGAATACGACAAGGCTGGAGACGATCGGGCAGGTCCGGGAGTTCCTGGCAGGGATCTGCGACGTTGAGTTGAACGTCGTTCAGGACGAGGCTGAACGGCGGCGGTTCGTTGAGCGCACGCTGCGTTGGTTCGGCTATTTTCGGCGACCTCGCAGTGAGCGCGGCCTGCTGTTCGCCTATGTGCAGCGGGTCTCTGGCTACTCACGTGCCCACGTCATTCGGCTCATTGCGCAGTACCGCGAGAGCGGCACGCTCGAGCAGCGTGAGCGCGGCACGCGCACCCAATTCCCACGTCGCTACACGGACGAGGATGTCGCCTTGCTGGTCGAACTGGACAGCCTGCACGACACGCTCTCGGGGGCGGCCACGCGGGCGCTGGCGCGGCGGGCCTGCCAAGTGTATGGCGATGCACGCTACGAACGCTTGTCGCACATTTCAGTGTCGCACCTATACAACCTGCGCGCAGGCCAAGCGTACCGCCAGCGGCGCCTCACATGGACGAAGACGCGGCCCAGCCCGGTGCAGATCGCCGTGAGGAAGGCGCCGGCGCCCAACGGCCTGCCCGGTTATATCCGTATCGATACGGTCCACCAGGGCGACCAGGACGGCGTCAAGGGCGTCTATCACGTCAACGCGGTGGACATCGTCACGCAATGGGAGGTCGTGGCCGCCGTCGAGCGCATCAGCGAGGCGTATCTGTTGCCGGTCATCGCGCTGATGCTCGAGAGCTTTCCGTTCGTGGTGCGAGGCTTTCACTCTGACGGCGGTAGCGAGTACATCAATCGCGACGTGGCTGGCCTGCTCGAGAAGTTGCGCATCGAGTTCACCCGCTCACGCCCGCGCCAGACCAACGACAACGCACTGGCCGAGTGCAAGAACGGCGCGATCGTTCGCAAGCTCATCGGCTACGGGCACATCCCGCAGAGGCATGCCGCGGCGATCAACCGCTTCCACGAACAGGCGCTCAATCCGTACCTGAACTTTCACCGGCCCTGTTACTTCGCCGTGGACAAGGTGGATGCACGCGGGCGTATCCGCAAGAGCTACCCGACCGAGCAGATCATGACGCCGTGGGACCGGCTGCGCTCGATCCCGGATTTCGAGCAGTACCTCAAGCCCGACGTCACCGCCCAGACCCTTAGCGACACTGCCATGGCTATGACCGACTCCCAGGCCGCCCAGCAGCTTCAGGACATGCGCCGCAACCTGTTCGCATCGTTCCGTCGCAAACGAGCCTGAGCCGCTGCGGGTGGCTGCGGCATAATCCGCGGGCGGGAGTTGTCCACCGCCGTGCCGGCCGTGGACAACTCCCGCTTTCCGATAGAGATACAGCGACCCCTGAACCCCCACACCACCTACCGGTTCAGACTCCTCTCAGGATTGGAAAATACTC
>NZ_PNYB01000063.1 GCF_002879855.1 Trinickia soli
TGTCAATCCAAAATTGAAATGTCCCCTTTTGCCCAAGATAGAGATGTCCCCTTTGGCGGCGGGCTAGACTAGGTAGTGCTTGTGCTCAGGCTGTTCGATAGAACGGCCTGAGCACCGGCTGTGGACTCGGGCTTGAAGGGCCGTTTCCAGGGATGATGGGCGGGCGGTTTGTAGTGCGAAGCTTGTCGCTGCTTGGCCTGCTCGACGTGGGCATCGACGGTCTTGTCGTCGGCAATTCGGGGGGGCAACTCGTGGCGGGCGAACGGGCGGTAGGGCAACGGCTTTCCCTGGTGAAGCAACACGATCGATTCGTCGGAGCCGTCGTCGCACACGATCACGCGTGCACCGCGCAGATGGTAGGCCGGTGCGCCGTTGGTCTGGATCATGAGCAACCGTCCGCGATACTGGCAAGACAACGATTTGGAGAGCACGCGGGTGCTCTGCTCGCTGGTTACGTTCACCAGCGCCAGCGCGTCCAATTCCAGTGGCCGGTGAGCGTCTTGCTCGTTCTTGGGCGGCTTGCCAAAGCGTGCGTTGTAGTGCTCGATGAAGCGCGGCAGTAGTGCATTGGCGGCCTCTAACGTGTCCGCACCGCCCAGTCGCAAAGCCTTGACCAGCCGATCCTGCATCGTCTGGAATGAGCGCTCGACGCGGCCCTTGGCCTGAGGCGAACGCGCGAGAATCGGTTCAATGCTCAACTCGCGCACGGCGCGCTCGAATTGGGTAGGCGTCGGGTCCTCTGGATCATGCTTGGTAAAGATGCTGTGCCGATCGCTGTAGAAGGCGACGGGACGTCCATACTGGCTCACATAAGCCCGCAAGCCCCTCAGGTAAGCGCGGCTTGTCTCGGCCGGCTCAAATCGCGCGTATTGCAACCGTCCGGTCGCATCGTCGATGAAGGCGATCAACGTGCATTTCGGTCCGCGTGCTTCGAGCCACGCATGAGGGCTGCCGTCGATCTGGACCAATTCACCCACGCACGCGCGGCGCTCGCGCAATTGAAACGGCCGCTTGCGACGCGCTCGCTTAGGCGTCCATAGTCCCGCCTCGCTCATCCAATTGCGCAGCGTCTCAACCGAGCGTGTAAAGCCGTGATAGCTCGCCAGGTACTCGGCCGCCAGGGTTGGCCCAAAATCCGCGTATCGCTCCCGAACGCAAGCCAACACTGCCTCACGCTCAGACTCGCCGATGCGCCGGTTGCTCGCTTGCCCACGCCGCTTCGAAACAACGCCGGCCACGCCCTGTTGCCGGTACGCACGCACCAGCCGCTTAATCTGCCGAACCGTTATGCCTAGCCGCTCAGCAGCC
Source organism: Trinickia soli (assembly GCF_002879855.1). GTDB lineage: Bacteria > Pseudomonadota > Gammaproteobacteria > Burkholderiales > Burkholderiaceae > Trinickia > Trinickia soli. Next base: position 1,309 of record NZ_PNYB01000063.1, read on the forward strand.
TGCGCCTGCTTGAGCCGCTTCTCCAGCACCGCCTCGATCACCCGTTGCCGCTCTCGTTCCTTCGCGCTCATCGACACTAGCCCTTCCACCGTGCCGCCCCCTCACGAACCAAAAGGGGACATTTGTACTTTGTTGGAAGGGGACATTACGACTTTGGGCTAACA
>NZ_PNYB01000064.1 GCF_002879855.1 Trinickia soli
ACGCCCAAACCCGCGCGTACCGACGTACGCGCCGATGCCAGAACCGGCCAGCGTGAAAAAGAAAGCAATGAAACCTGCCGCGACGGCCGCAAACAGCCCCACTGCAAACAGCCAGGCAAGTACCGCCGCGGCCCCACCCGCGATCAACGCGCCCGGCAGCCGGCCGAACACCGCGCGCAGCACGCCGCCCAAGGCGACGGCCAACACAAGCACGATGGGCGCGAACCGGCCTATGTCGCGCGCCTGATGGCCGGCATCGGTCGCGGGCGGCAAGGGTTCACCCTCCGCGACCCTGATCATCCGGTCCACACCCGCTGCAATGCCGCCGTAGAAATCGCCTTGCTGGAAGCGCGGCACGATGATTTCGCGAATGATCCGGCTGCTCGTCGCGTCGTTGAGCGCGCCTTCGAGGCCGTAACCCACTTCGATGCGCAAGGTGCGATCGTTTTTGGCGACGATCAGCAGCGCACCGTCGTCCACCGCCTTGCGCCCGAGCTTCCATTGCTCGACGACACGCAGCGAATATTGCTCGATCGTCTCCGGCTGCGTCGTCGGCACCATCAGCACGGCGATCTGCGTACCTTTGCGGCGCTCGAATTGCGTCAGTGTTTGTTCGAGTGCGGCCTTTTGCTCGGCCGTGAGCGTGCCCGTTTCGTCGGTCACACGGGCCGTGAGCGGCGG
>NZ_PNYB01000065.1 GCF_002879855.1 Trinickia soli
GGCTCGTCAAGCAACAGCAGCTTCGGACGGCTGATGATCGCGCGCGCCATCGCCAGCATCTGTTGCTCGCCGCCCGAGAGCGTGCCCGCGAGCTGCGTGGCCCGCTCCTTCAGACGCGGGAAGTAGCCGAACATGCGCTCGACATCCTTCTTGATACCGTCGTTGTCGTTACGCAGGTACGCGCCCATCTGCATGTTTTCGAGAATCGACATGCGCGCAAAAATGCCGCGGCCTTCCGGCACCATCGCCAAACCGCGCTTGAGCAGTTCGTGCGCAGGCACGCCCTTGATCGACTTGCCTTCGTACTCGATGTCGCCGGCCGAGTAGGGCTTCAAGCCCGTGATGGCCTTCATCGTCGTCGTCTTGCCCGCGCCGTTCGCACCGATCAACGTGACCAGCTCGCCCTGCGCGACTTCCATGTCGACGCCCTTGACTGCCTGAATGCCGCCGTAATTGACTTGCAGGCCCTTGATTTTCAACATTGCCGTAGCCATCAGTGGACCCCCGCGCCCAGATATGCCTCAATCACCTTCGGATCTTTCCGCACGTCTTGCGGCAGACCTTCGGCGATCACCTTGCCGTAATCGAGCACCGTCATGCGATCGCACAGGTGCATCACGAGCTTCACGTCGTGCTCGATCAGCAAGATCGTCTTGCCGTCGTTGCGGATCTTTTCCAAGAGGCGCGTGAGCTCCACCTTCTCGGTCGCGTTCATCCCCGCCGCCGGCTCGTCCAGTGCAAGCAGCTTCGGATCGGTCGCCAACGCACGGGCGATTTCCAAACGGCGCTGGTGGCCATATGACAGATTGCGCGCCGTGTAGTCGGCGT
>NZ_PNYB01000066.1 GCF_002879855.1 Trinickia soli
GCCCAGCGCTCCCCGGATGCACCTGCGTGGAGTTCGTCACCGGCGCCGGCGTCTGCTGATCCAGCGGCTGAGCCGTCACGCCACCCATCGGCACCGCCCCCACCGTCGGCTCGGCCTCTGCCGATTGCGCCGAGCTCGGCGCGCTGGCTGCCTGCGCCGCAGCCGGCGCCAGCGTCTGCGCGTCCTCGGGCTTGATGTATTGAAAGACCTTCACGACGCTCATCACACCGGGCACATTCGCCGCCACCGCCGCCCCGAGGTTCCCCTCATGCTCCGTGACAAGGCCCATCAAATAGATATTCCCGCGCTCGCCCACCACCTTGAAGTCGTTCGCCGAAATACCCTTCTCAGCGATCAACATGGTTTTCACGCGCGTCACGAGGTACGAATCGTTCGCTCGGTCGGAAAACGATGTCTTCGGCGCAATGGCCAACTCGTTCACGATCGATTCGACGTTGCCCACACCGCGCGCGATCTGTTCGGCGCGCTGCTTCTCCGCATCCGTCTGGACTTCGCCCGTCAGCAGCACGCGCCGATTGAACACGGTCACATCAACGTGCGTCGCGTCGCCAAGCTCGGTCGCGATCTGCGAATAAGCCTTCACCTGGATTTCGCGATCCTCGGTTTGCGTGCCGACGGTGCGTCGATCGGTCGCCATCAGCGCCCCGCCGCCCGCCGCGCCCGCCACCGCCAACAC
>NZ_PNYB01000067.1 GCF_002879855.1 Trinickia soli
CGGGCGGGACGATCACGATCGACGCGGCGGGCATTCACCTGAAGGGCACCGCGATCTATCTGGACGGTCCGGTCACGCAAAGCAGTGGGAGCGCGAACAGCTTGTCGCCCGTCACCGAGGCGGACTGTGCCCTTTGCAAGGCGATGTCGGCCCACCCTGTCGACATCGCGACCGGCCAGAAACTCCTTGAGTACGACGATTTCGTGTTGCCAGGGCGGCTGCCGATCCGATGGAACCGCCGGTACCGCAGCGCCGATCAGCGAGTCGGCAGCCTGGGCGTAGCGTGGAAGCTGCAATATGCGACCGAGGTGCGGTTAGAGATTGCACCGGACGGCACGCGCAAGCTCGCCTATATCGACTTCGATGGCCGCCGATTGAATTTTCCAACGCTCGAAGTTGGGCAGGAGCACTTCCATCCGCTGGAGAAGTACACGCTTGTTCGACTTGAGGATCGCGAGGGGCACGCAGCCTATGCCGTGCGTTTCTCGGATGGGGCTGTCGAAACATACGAGCCACATCCGACAAGCCCTGACCGGTGGTTGCTGCACCGGATGGAGACCCGCGTCATTCCACTGCATGCGGGTGACGTTGCCCAACGCGTCGGTGCGTGCAACCGGCAGCCCCTGTTCGAATTCGGTTGACGTTGTGTTTCCGAGCGGGTCGATTTCCTTGATCAGATG
>NZ_PNYB01000068.1 GCF_002879855.1 Trinickia soli
CACGCTGGGTTCGATGAGCGGGATGTGGAAACGGGGTTAGGGCAAGGTTACTCGGGCACCGCCGGACGAAAGGGGCGGCAACAGACAAACCGAGCCTACCGCTACCGCGCCACATCTCGACTCTACCAAATGTCCGGTTGAAGCTGAATGCCACGTGACCCTAATGCGTCGAGGGACCGAGGTGAGATCGTCGCGCCGCCCGTTGTAACTACCGGCTGCGATCGCCGAGCGATTTTCGATAGCGCGGGATTGCCGGCGGTGCATAGTCGATTGCCCAGTCGCAGGCCGCCGGCTATGAGAGAACGAACCAGATCGACCACACCCGGGCAGGCGTGGCTGGAAACTCGTCGCAGTACGGCGCCCACGCAATTGTGGGTAGAAGTGTGGGTAGGCAAAACCGCAAAACCCAGAACCCTTACTTGGCATGCCTTTGCGACGAGTGGTTGGACTCGGCTGTCTTCCGCCCCTGATTCTCGGGCGGTCACTGCGGGGTTCAGAGGTTCTCATGAGCACGCGGATTTCTTGTGTGTCGTACTCGCAAGGTTGGCCGTTGATCGCGCTTGGCAGGTCATGGGCGTGGCATCAAGCAACGTGCCGAGGAAGCGGTTTGATCTTCGGTATAGGCTGCTGCTGCGCCTGCCACAAATCCCATTGCGCCTGC
>NZ_PNYB01000069.1 GCF_002879855.1 Trinickia soli
GTCTAAAAATAGTTATTGTTTTTGCTCAAATTTTTGTTTTTGAAAATAGCATATATTTATTTGGCTCATATTTGCGTTTTAAAAGCATATATAAGTTTTAGATATAAAACTATATGAATCACCCCTAAATCTTTAAAATGCCCTCTTAAAATTCAAAATAAGGGCATAAAAAATCAAAGCTACCCCAGATAAAGTGAGGTAGCTTTTTCTTTCATACGGTCTATTTATTTTTCTTTCGACGCCGTATCGTCGATGTAATTCAAAAAAGTTATGGGCTATAAATCTACATCACTTTTTCAAGAATGTAGTAGCAATATTCAACGCAAATTAATTTTTATAACTGCTCGGAATATCTCAAGCCGTTTCTTTAATTTTGAAATAAAAAAATCGACGGAGGTCGGTTATGGTTTTTGCACGCGTTCTTTTTAGAACGCATAAGTGCGCCCTTACGGGATTTAACTAGATTATAACGACGAAAATCAGACCTGTAAAGCGATAACTATTGTGATAAAGTTTGCTAAAAAGGAGATTAAAAAATGCTTATATTTTTATTTATTTTGGTTTGTGGTCTTTTAGGTTATTTTTTGATTAGTCGTTCTAAAAAAGATTAGACACGCATTTATGCCGAGAAAATTTATTGATCGTTGAGA
>NZ_PNYB01000006.1 GCF_002879855.1 Trinickia soli
TCCTCCTCCCGCGCCGCCCGTACGCGTGCAGCCGCCTCCCCCCGTCGATCAGGAGCAGGCCGACATCGCGCTGCAGGAGAAGAAGCGTAAGGAGCAGGAGGCCGCTCAACGCGCCGCGCAGCTCGCCGAGCAGCAGCGCCAAAAGGCGCTTCAGGAGCAGCAGGAGCAGGCTGCCCGCGAACAAGCGGCACGCCTCGCCGCGCAAAAGGCCGCCGCCGAAAAGCTCAAGCAACAGCAGGCGCAAGCGGCGAAGCTGCGCGAGCAACAGGCCCAGCAACAGGCCCAGCAGCAGAAGCAGGCGCAGCTGAAACAACAGCAACTCGAAGCCCAGCAAAAGGCGGAGGCGGACAAAGCCGCTCAGGAAAAGGCGGCCAAGGCGAAGGCATTGGCGCAACAGCAAGCGAAGCAGAAGCAGCAGCTCGAGCAGGAGCGGCGCGCGCGGCTCGCGCAGCTGCAAGGCATGGCGGGCCAAAGCGAAAGCGGGAATGGCCTCGCCAAGAGCGGCACGGGCAGCGGCTCGGGCGGCACGGCCGCATCCCCCGGATATGCGGACAAGGTGCGGCGGATCGTGCGTCCTCATATCATTTGGGGCGGCGCGACCGAGGGGCTCGAAACGGTCATCTCCGTGCATTGCGCGCCCGACGGCCAGTTGCTGTCCGCTTCGGTCCAAAAGAGCAGCGGAAATCCGCAGTGGGACACGGCCGCCCTGAACGCGGTCAATGCGTCTAATCCGATGCCGGTCGACCTCAACGGAAAAGCGCCGGCCTCGTTCCTCATTACGTTGCGGCCGGCCGGCGGATGAAGCAAATGACAGGCAAGAGCATGCAAATCGCGACGAAAACGGGCCGATCAGGAACAATTCATGCATCGCGCAGTCTCTTGGCTGTCGTGCCATCTTTTCGTTTTATGGGATTTTCAGCATGAGTTTGATGACGAAACCGGGCTTGAGGACTTTGCTGGCATCTTGCCTGATCGCGGCCGCCGGGGCGGCACACGCGCAGCTCAATGTGCTTGTGACGGGCGTCGGCTCCACACAGTATCCGATCTCGACGGCGAACTTTGCCGGTGAAACGAGCGCCCCGCAGTCGGTCAGCGAGATCGTTCGCCAGGACTTGCAGCGCAGCGGCAAGTTCACCAACATCGACGCCGGTTCCGCGCCCGTCTCGGAAACCGATTCCGTCGATTTGGGCGCCTGGAAGGCCAAAGGCGCGAATGCGTTCGTGGCAGGCAGCGTGACACGTGCGGCGAACGGTCAATACGACGTCCGCTTCCGCCTGTACGACACGGTCAAAGGGCAAAGCCTCGGCGGTTTGTCGTTCACGACGCCGCAAGACAGCCTGCGTTTGACAGCCCACAAGATTTCCGACTACATCTATCAAAAGCTGCTCGGCACGCGCGGCGTATTCGCGACGCGGCTGTCGTACGTGATCAAGGTCGGCAACCGTTATCAATTGCAGATCTCCGATTCCGACGGGCAGGACGCGCACGTCGCACTGTCGAGCCCGGAGCCGATCATCTCGCCGGCGTGGTCACCCGACGGCACGAAGGTCGCGTACGTCTCGTTCGAAAAGCGTAAGCCGATCGTCTACATTCACGATCTGCCCACGGGCCGCCGCGTCATCATCTCCGACCAGAAAGGCAACAACAGCGCGCCGGCCTGGTCGCCCGACGGCCGCACGGTCGCCGTTGCGCTGTCGCGCACGGGCAATACCCAGATCTGGGCCGTGAACGCGAACGGCGGCGGCTTGCGTCGCTTGTCGCAAAGCACGTCGATCGACACCGAGCCCTTCTACTCTCCCGATGGCCAGTGGATCTATTTCACGAGCGACCGTGGCGGCCAACCGCAGATCTACAAGATGCCGGCGGCGGGCGAACGCGCGGGCGCGGCGCAGCGTGTCACGTTCACGGGCAACTACAACACGAGCCCGCGCGTGAGCCCGGACGGCAAGCAACTCGCCTATATCTCGCGCGTCGGCGGTGCGTTCAAGCTTTACGTGCAGGATCTCGAGACCGGCGTCGCCACGGCGCTGACCGACACGACACATGACGAATCGCCGAGCTTTGCGGCGAACGGTCAGTACATTCTTTACGCCACTCAGGTGAACGGCCGTGGCGTGCTGGCCGCAGTTTCGACCGATGGTCGGACCCGGCAAATCCTGTCCGTTCAGGGCGGCAGCGTGCGTGAGCCGTCCTGGGGCCCATTTATGCAATGACACACAAGGAGAGTAAAAAATGATGTCCAAACTTCGTATGGCGTTTGCGGTGATGCTGGTCGGCGCATTGGCTGCCTGCCATTCGGGCACGAAGCTCAACGAGAACGCGAACCAGGGAGCGGTCGGCACGCAACCGAGCCCGAACGCGGTCGCGCCGGTGACGGTCGACGAGCTGAACAACCCGAACAGCCCGCTCGCGAAGCGTAGCGTGTACTTCGACTTCGACAGCTACTCGGTCAAGCCCGAATACCAAAGCCTGCTGCAATCGCACGCGAACTACCTGAAGAGCCATCCGCAACGCCACATCCTGATCCAAGGCAACACCGACGAGCGCGGCACGAGCGAGTACAACCTCGCGTTGGGCCAGAAGCGTGCGGAAGCGGTCAAGCAAGGCCTGGAAACGCTGGGCGTGCAGGATTCGCAAATCGAAGCCGTCAGCCTCGGCAAGGAAAAGCCGCTGGCGACGGGTCACGACGAAGCTTCGTGGGCGCAAAACCGCCGCGCGGACATCGTCTATCAGTAATTCGTAACGGATGACAACGCGTATGACGCACCGTTTCTCCTGGCTGCGAGGCACCGCAGCCGCATGCGTAGCCGCCTCGGCGCTTGTCGCCGGGCCGGCGCACGCGGGTCTGTTCGACGACGACCAGGCGCGCCAAGCGATTCTTGACTTGCGCGCGAAGACCGACAACCTCACGACCCAACTGTCGGCGGCGCAGCGCACGCTGCTCGACCAGCAGGGGCGCATCGACCAGCTGAACCAGCAGGTCGCGACGCTGCGCGGGCAGAACGAGGATCTGACGAACCAGGTCACGACGTTGCAGAAACAGCAAAAGGACTACTACACCGATCTGGACACGCGCCTGAAGAAATTCGAGCCGCAGCAGCAGACGGTCGACGGCGTCCAGGGCACCGTGCAGCCCGGTGAGACGGAGGCGTTCAACGCGGCGTCGCAGCAGTTTCGCAGCGGCGACTACAAAGGCGCCGCTGCGGCGTTTCGCGACTTCATCGCCAAGTATCCGCAAAGCCCCTACCAGCCGACGGCGCAGTACTGGCTCGGCAACGCGTTGTACGCACTGCGCGACTACAAGGGCTCGACGGCCGTTTGGCAAGGCATCGTGAAGAACTACCCGCAGCACCCGCGCGCACCGGAAGCGCTGCTGGCGATCGCGAACAACCAATTGGAGCAAGGCCAAAAGGCTGCCGCTCGCAAGACGTTGCAGCAGATCGTTTCGCAGTACAGCGGATCGGACGTTGCGCAAACTGCGCAACAGAAGCTCGCGCAGACGAAGTGAACTGAGGGATGGGGGTTGGCGCGCCAGCGCAGTATTGACGAGCCATATCAGCCCCGCTATACTCTCGCCTCTTCGGGTCGTTAGCTCAGCTGGTAGAGCAGCGGACTTTTAATCCGTTGGTCACTGGTTCGAATCCAGTACGGCCTACCAAGAAAAATCAAAGGGTTACAGTGCTTCTCGCGCTGTAACCCTTTGTCGTTTCTGGCGCCGTGTAGGCACGGTGTAGGCATTTTCGGGCTGCATCAATCAATGCCGGTCCATGTCGACGCGGCCGGCGGCGGGTGGGACGACCGCATATGTCCTGTGTACCGCCCTGCGCCAGCCACCTTGCGTTGTACTTCCCGCTGTCGCAGCCAACTCGCCACGGCACCGAGCAGATGGCGGCGCGGTCATCGAGTCCGCAGGCTCGTCAACTGAATATCCTGATAAGCGCGGCGGACCAGACTCCCTGCATGCGACGTTCCAAATAACAGGACTAGCACAGCCCCAGCCGATCCGGCCTCACTATCGTTGGCCCGATGAACGCCAGCTTTCGCAACGACGAATTCGGCCCATGCGGCTGCATGCGGAAGTGTGCACGGCGCCAATTGAAGTATCAAAACACGTGGAGTTGGGAGCGCATAGCACCGACGCTCCTGATTCGTTCCTACGACCAGCCCATCTTGTTGATTCACGACCAGCACGATGAGGAAGTACCGGTTCAGCATGCGCAAATCCTTCAATCGAACAATGTCAATGCGCAGCTCGTCTTCACGCAGAAGCAAACGCATCGCAAGATCTTGCGCGACAAAGTCGCGGCATCACGGCTGCCGTCCAGTTCCTGGCCGAAACCAAATAGTTTCTTTTAGTCAGCTATGATGGGCGGCCTTACTCTTTCTCATAGCGCTGTTCGATGCTGAACGTATATAAGGCCGCACTGGGTCCGATTTTGCTGGCGCAGGCCCGATGGTTACGACGGACTGCACTTCGCTTGCCGGAAGCCGCCGGCCCACGCAAAGGTGTCGAAGGGGAAAGTGACTCCCCGGGGGAGCCGTTGCGCATCTTGGTCGTCGGTGACTCCTCGGCAGCCGGCGTGGGGGTCAGCGAGCAGGCCCACGCGTTGGCACAGCCGGTAGCAAAGCTGTTGACCGCGAGAACCGGCAAGCGCGTCGCGTGGCAACTGGTCGCCAAGTCCGGCGTCAACACGCGCGAAGCACTAGAGTTTTTGAAACACAGTCAGCTGTGCCCCGCTGACTATCTGGTAACGGCACTCGGCACGAACGATGTCACTTCGCAGCGGCGGCCCACTCAGTTTCTACACGATTACGTTGCACTCGCTGATATGCTCCGCGGACGCACAGGTGCCGTTGGGCTAGTCGTCACCGGGCTGCCGCCATTACGCATTCTTCCCGCCGCGCCTCATCCTCTGCGCTGGTACCTCGGCCGCTACGCAATCCAGTTGGACCAAGCATTGCGCGAGTGGACCGAACAAGATTCGATGATGCGCTACGTTTCGCTGGACTGGGCCGCGCGCCCGGAAGACATGGCGCAGGACAGGTTTCACCCGGGACCCCGTCAGTACCGCCAGTGGGCCGAACTCGTAACCGAAAAGATTCAGTCGCTGCTCGCCGTGTCCGAATCCGGTCTCGCCCAGGGAAGCTAGAGCGGGGACGAATGCATCCGATGCGGCTGGCGCGGCCAATTTGGACCAGCGGCTCCGAAAGCGATGACGAACTTATTTTTTCATCAGGAAATAGGTGCCCCTGGAGCCGAAGAAGCTCGCCGAACCGGCCGACGAAGTGCTTTACGACGCCAAAGTTTTACGGGAAAAGGTGATCGCTGGGTTGGTACTATTGCGAAATCCAAGATTGTTGCATCGAGTTCCACACCTCCTAGTAAACCATAGGCCATTATTTCGGATGAGCGTGAAGGCGGGAAACAAGAATGGATTTTTCCGAGTATCGACAATACGATGCCCTTGGTTTGGCCAACCTCGTTGCCACCCGGCAAACGTCGCCTGCGGAACTTCTCGAGATTGCTATAGCGCGCGCGGATGCCATAGACCCAAGCATCAATGCCATAGTTGTCCGCATGGACAAACTCGCCCGCGAGCGCGCTCGCGAAACACTGGCAGGCCCGTTTTCAGGTGTCCCCTTCCTGTCGAAAAATCTGCAGCAGCAGCATGCTGGGGTGATGTCGGCCCAAGGCTGCCGAGGCATCTTCCGCTCGGGCATATATCCGGACCGACATGCGGAGATCACTGCGCGATGGCTAAAGAGCGGTATCGTCATGTTTGGCCAGACCAACACGCCCGAGTTTGGCTTGCCCCCGATCACCGAGCCTTTGCTGTTCGGCCCCACGAATAACCCATGGGATCTCCAGCGATCACCAGGTGGAAGCTCCGGCGGGTCTGCCGCCGCCATCGCAGCGGGTATCGTGCCGATGGCGGGAGGAAACGATGTCGGCGGGTCGATCCGTATTCCGGCATCCGCGTGCGGACTATTCGGCTTCAAGCCTGGCCGCGGCCGAACGCCGTGGGGACCCGAACAGGGCGAAATGATGCACGGCGCTGCCGTGAATCACGTACTGACCCGAAGCGTGAGAGACAGCGCAGCTATGCTCGATGCAAGCCATGGCAAGGAATTGCCGGCTTCGTTCCATCTCCATCCACCTGAGCGCCCGTATCTCGAAGAAGTCGGCACCTCCCCTGGCCGGCTCCGTATAGCATTTTCCTCACGATCCCCACTCGGAACAGAAATATCTTCGGAGGCCACTCTTGCGGTCAACAACACCGCGAAACTTCTCGAGTCCATGGGACATTATGTGGAGGTCCGCGAGCCGAGAATAAACTGGGATCAGATGTATGACGACGTGATGACAATGATGTATGCGAACGCCGCCCATTTCGTCACAAAGACCCAGGAAATGACGGGATGCGGCAAAGATGGATTCGAGCCGGACACATGGTTAATGGCTCGTTTCGGCCAAGCTATTCGTGCCGATGAGTACGTCACGAGCCTATCCCGATGGCAAGACTATCAGCGGATTACCAACGAATTCCTTGCAACGTACGACGTCTATATGACACCGACGGTTGCCTATCCTCCGTCGCTGACGGGAACGAATGCGACACCGAGGCGTGAGCAGATTGTCGTGGATTTTTTACAATCGATCGGCCTGTCGAGAACGTTGTTGAAAACGTCAAAGCTGAAGCAAAAGGTTCTCGACACCTTGATGCATGTCCCGTTCACCGAATTAGCAAATCTCACTGGGACACCTGCGATGTCCGTGCCATTGCATTGGACGGCCGACAGTTTGCCGCTTGGTGTCCATTTTATGGCTGGTCCGTCGCAGGAAGCCGTGCTATTTCGGCTTGCAGCTCAACTCGAAGAAGCACAACCGTGGTTCAATCGGGTGCCTTCACTGAAAGTGTGACTTGCTGGCGGCAGGTACCGCGCAAAGTGGCCGCGCTGATGCCGCGGCACGGTGAGCTTGACGCCCATCGGATCCTCCGTCGGCGCCAACTCGTCGAAGATGCGGTCGAACTCGGCCTGCTCGAGAATCCGGCGCTTGACCTCCGGAACCTCGCGCAGAGCGACCTCCACCGGTTCCGGCAGGCCGTCGACCACGTTGCGCGCAGTCACGCGCCCAACCCTTAGCGAATCACATGCAAGGTTGGAAGCGGATCGACCACCACCCCCGTCTCCTCCAACGCCCGCATGAAATGCCGCACACCCGCCGTCTGCGCATGAGTGCGCCAGAGCAGGTGTATCTCGACCGTGAGCGGCAACCAGTCCATCGGCTTGAACACGACGCCGGGCGGACTCATGCGCCGCATGCTCGACTGCATGATCGCAACCCCGAGTCCGGCACTGACGAGTCCGAGTGTCGTCGACACCTGGGCGACTTCGAATTGAATATCGGGCGTAAAACCGCACGATGCGCACGCCGCCAAAAACCGTTCGCGCGCCGCCGGATTGATCGACTTCGGCAATGCGATCCATGGCATGCCGTCGAGGTCTTTCGCATTCACAGTCGCACGTTTGGCCAGCGGGTGATCGTCCGCGAGCGCGAGGACGAACGGCTCGCTGGTCAGCAACCGGCTCTGCAGCGATTCGCTCGGCTGAGGCAGGTTATAGACCAATGCAACATCGATCAGCGACCGCTCCAGCGCCTCGATTTGCTCGCCCGAACGCATTGCAGCCAGCTTCAAGGACACGCGCGGATGCGCCGACCGAAAACGGCGCAGCGCCGCGGGCAGACGGCCGTTGTGGATGATCCCTTCGCAATAGCCGATCGACAACGCACATGCCTCGCCCTTGCCCACTTGCCGCGCCCGCTCTTCCATCCGTTCGGCCTGGCTCAACAAATCGCGCGCCTGCACCAGGAAGTCGCGCCCGGCCGGCGTCAGACGCACGCGCTGCTTGATGCGCTCGAACAACTGCAAGCCGAGATGGTCTTCGAGTTGGCGAATCTGACGCGACAACGGCGACTGCGAAATGTGCAGCCGCTCCGCCGCGCGCGCGACATGCTCGGTCTCCGCGACGGCCACGAAATACCGCAACTGCTGCAGCTCCATTGTTATGTCCTTTATTGCATCATCTATGACTAATTAAGTCTTGGACGGCATTATATCCAGCCGATAAGCTTTCAGCTGAATTCGTTGCACCGCCACTGTCATGGCGGTGCGAGGTGGCTCAAGGACAAGATGGCGGCCGGAGCCGGAGCCGCCGCCGTCATCGGTCATGCATAACAAGGAAAGCCTGAAATGAACCAACCACGCTTTGCCGTTGCCCACGGCGTCTTACTCGTGACGCTCGTGCTGCTCAGCGCGAGCGGACTCGTCGCGTCCGACATCAATCTGCCGGGCATGCCGCTCGCCGCCCACGCCTTCGGCACGCCGATCTCGGCGTTGCAACACACGTTCAGCGTGTATATCGTCGGACTCGCCGTAGCGCAGGCGCTCTATGGCCCGCTCTCGGATGCTTATGGGCGACGGCGTCTCGTCATCGGCGGCATGCTGCTCTATACGGTCGCCTCGGTCGCATGCTCGCTCGCACCCAACGTCACGGCCTTCGGCCTCGCGCGCATCGTCCAGGCACTGGGTGCGGGCGCCGGCATGGTGATCGGCCGCGCGATCGTCAGCGATATCTTCGACGCGAAGACCGCGGCCCGCACATTCACGACGATCATGCCGATCGTCGGTGCATCGCCGGCACTCTCGCCGCTGCTCGGCGGATATATCACCACCTATGTTTCGTGGCGCGCGCCGTTTCTGTTCACGGCCGCGCTGGGCGTTTTGGCCGTCGTGCTGCTGGCCGCCTACATTCCCGAGACTGCGCCGAAGTCGAGCCGCCACAACAACGTCGCCCGCACCTTCCGCAGCTATCCGATGTTGCTCGCACAGCCGCGGTTCTGGTCGTACGCGCTCAATCTCTGCGTCGGCTACGCGGCCTACCTCGGCTACCTCGCCGCGTCACCCGTGATTCTCGTCAACATGGGACTGTCGACGAAGGCCATCAGCTACTGCTACATCAGCCTGTCGGTCACCTATATCTTCGGCAATCTCACGTCCCGCCATTTCGCCAAGACGCATCGCATCGATCGGCTGCTCGGCGTCGGCTTCGCCATCCTGGCAACGGGCGCGGCAAGTCTGCTCCTGGCCGGCTGGCTCGGCGGCATGTCGCCGCTGCCGATGATCCTCGCGATCTCGATCGTCACGCTCGCCAACGGGTTTCTCATCCCGCTGTCGTTCGCAGGCGGCGTCACGAGCTTTCCCGATAACGCAGGAGCCGCTTCCGGGCTCATGGGTGCGATGCATCTCATCGCCGGCTCGCTCGCGATCTACCTCATCGCCGCCATGCCCGGTACCGTGTCGGCACTCGCGGCGTTCATCGCGGTCGTCACGACGGCCGGATGCATCGCCTTCCCGATTCTGCTGCGTTGGTCCAACCAGCCGCGCGCTGTCGTCCCGGTCGCCTGTTCGTCGAACTAGCGGGGGCGCCCCTCGCCCACTTTGCTGCGCACGAAGTCGATATGGGCCTGCATCGCCGTGCGCGCCTCCTCCGGCCGGCGCGAGCAGATCGCTTCGCAGAGCACGCGATGTTGTTGAAGCAACACTTCCGCGGCGCCGTCTTCGTGCTCGCGCAGACCCGTACCGCTCGCCGTAATGTGTTCGCGCAGCACGCCCAGGACGCCCGCGTGCAAATGCAAAAACATCGCGTTGTGCGACGCCTTCGCAATCGCTTCGTGCAACTTGGCATCGGCCTGCGCCTCGGCCGCCTTGTCGTCGGCGCGACGTGCCGTCTCGAGCGTTCGCAGTAGAGCGGCGATGGCCTTCTGCTCCTGCCTCGTCGCCCGCATCGCGGCGAAGTAAGCCGTCGCGCCTTCGAGCACGCGGCGAAATTCGAGGATGTCTTCGCGCAGCGCAGGATGATCGCTGACGAGCTCGCCCCAAGGCGAGGCCACGCTCGTGCGCAAGCGATCGGTCACATAGACCCCGGCCCCGCGGCGACTGTGCAAAAGCCCGCGTGCCGCCAAGCGTTGGATTGCCTCACGCACGGTATTGCGCGAGACGCCAAACTGTTCCGCCAGCACGCGCTCGGCCGGCAGGTGCGTTCCCGCGGCGCATGTGCCGCCGAGCAGAGCCGTTTCGAGCCGCCGCATCGTCGCCTCCACGCGTGAGCGCGTCGCTCCGATTTCCGCCATCACTGCTCCCGTCTCATCCAGTCCGACCCAGGCCCCGCATTCGCAGACATTGGTCCAACCAATTTGCGTCCGCGCGGCGGATGCGGCGATTATGCACCGACGCTGCCATCGCCGCGAGCACCGGATCACCGATTCGCCGCGCCTCGAATGGCCCAGGAGAGAGACATGTCGCAACGGCACTACCCCACGCGTCGACCGACGCACGTCTATCTGTTCGCCACCTGCCTCGTCGATCTGTTCTGTCCGCAAGCCGGGCTGGATGCCGTACGTCTGCTCGAACGCGAAGGGCTCACCGTCCATTTTCCGAAGGGGCAAAGCTGTTGCGGCCAGCCCGCGTACAGCAGCGGCAACCCCAAGCAGGCGCGCGATGTCGCGCGGGCGCAATTGGATCTGTTCGATCAACCGTGGCCCATCGTCGTGCCCTCGGGTTCGTGCGCCGGCATGATGCGCCATCACTGGCCGCAATTGTTCACCGATCATCCGGCCGATCAGCGCAAAGCGGTGGACTTGGCAGAGCGCGTCTTCGAACTCGCCGAATTTCTCGTTCACGTGCTCGAAGTTGACTATGGCGACGCGTCGCTCCCAACTGCCGACGCTGGCGCGCCCGGTGAAGAGCGCGTCGTTTTGCACACGTCGTGCGCGGCGCGGCGCGAAATGGGCACGCGTCTGCATGGGATCGCACTGGTCGATTCGTTGCCTGGCGTAACGCGCGTCGAGCATGAACGCGAGTCGGAATGCTGCGGCTTCGGCGGCACGTTCTCGCTCAAGCATCCCGACATCTCGGGCGCCATGGTGCACGACAAAGTGGCTTCGGCCTGTGCGACGGGATGCGAGCGGCTCGTGTCGGCCGACTGTGGTTGCCTGCTCAACATCGGCCATGCGGCCGAGCATCAGGGTTCGCCGCTTGCCGTCGAACATCTGGCCACTTTCCTGTGGCGGCGCACGGGCGGCGACGCTCGGCCCGCGCGCGGCGATGCGATCGCGGGGACAAGCACGCGAAACGCCGATGAAGCGCCGAGACCGCACCGACCACAAGATGCAGCAGTTTCGATCGAGGATCGTCAACCATGATCGGCGCACGCGAGCGGATTCTTGGGCGGCTGCGTTCGGCCACGACCACGCAGCAGATCGACGACGACGCATCGATCGATCGACACATCGACGAACACTACGCTCGATGGGCCGCGCTGCGCGACGCTACCGACGTGCAGCGTATCGACGCTTTCGAAGCCGCGTTG
Organism: Trinickia soli; assembly: GCF_002879855.1. GTDB lineage: Bacteria > Pseudomonadota > Gammaproteobacteria > Burkholderiales > Burkholderiaceae > Trinickia > Trinickia soli. The sequence continues at coordinate 11,434 of NZ_PNYB01000006.1, forward strand.
GTCGCATCGCACGCCGAAGTGTGGCGCGCGAACGCAGCCGACTGGCCCGCCGAACTCGCGCAACGAATCGCGCAAGCCGGCGTGCGGCGCCTGCTGGTCGACACCGGGCGCACCGAAGGCGCCGCGCTGGCCGCTGCGTTGCCGGCCGCCGTCGAACCGCTCGCGTTCGCGCGCCCTATCGAGCAATGGAAGTCCGAACTGTTCGATACGGTCGAAGCCGGCTTCACTGTCGCCCGATCAGGCATCGCTTCGACCGGCACGCTCGTCCTGTGCCCCGACCGAGGCTCGCCCCGGACGATGTCGCTCGCTCCGCCGCTGCACATCGCCCTCGTCCACGCCAATACGCTCCACCGCGATTTGCATAGCGCAGCCCGCATGGAACGCTGGGGCGACGGCATGCCAACCAACCTCGTGCTCGTCTCGGGCCCGTCGAAAACGTCCGACATTCAGCAGACCCTCGCCTACGGCGCTCACGGTCCGCGTCGGTTGTGGGTCGTTATCGTCACCGACGAACAGCAAGGAGCCTGACGATGACTACGCAAGCGCTTCACTTCGTACCGCCGGGCGACTTCAAAGCGCGCGCACGCGCCGCGCTCGACGATCCCGATCTGCGTGCAAGCTTTCGCGGCGCGATGGATTTCCTGCAAACGAAACGCGCCAGTCAGTTTCCCGACGATGCAGAACGCGAAGCGCTGCGCGACCTTGGCGAAGCGATCCGTCAGCATGCGCTCGCACGCCTGCCCGAGCTGCTGCAACAATTGGAGGCCAAGCTGGCCGCGCGCGGCGTCCATGTGCATTGGGCCGACACTCCCGCCGAGGCGAACGCCATCGTGCTCGAAATTGCGCAAGCGCATCGCGCGAAACGAATCATCAAAGGCAAATCGATGGCGAGCGAGGAGATCGAGCTCAACGATTACCTTGCCGAACATGGCGTGACATGCACCGAATCCGATCTCGGCGAGTTCATCGTTCAGCTTGCCGATGAGAAGCCGTCTCACATCGTCATGCCTGCGATTCACAAGACCAAACGCGATATCGCGCGCCTGTTCGAAGCGCGGATCGCCGATGCGACTTACACCGAGGACGTCGACGAATTGCTGCAAACGGGGCGGCGCGCGCTGCGTCATGCCTTCGTCGAGGCCGACATCGGCTTATCGGGCGTGAACTTCGCGGCGGCCGATACCGGCACGTTGTGGCTCGTCGAAAACGAAGGCAACGGCCGGCTTTCGACAACGGTGCCCGACGTGCATATCGCGCTCATGGGCATCGAGAAGGTCGTGCCGAAGCTCGAACACATCGTGCCGCTCTCCAGCTTGCTCACGCGCTCGGCAACGGGGCAGGCGATCACCACCTACTTCAACCTGATTTCGGGGCCGCGTCGCGAAGGCGAGCAAGACGGGCCGCGCGAGATGCACGTCGTGCTGCTCGACAACGGCCGCACGCAAGCCTACGCCGACGAGCAGTTGCGCGCGACGCTGCAATGCATTCGCTGCGGCGCATGCATGAATCACTGCCCCGTCTATACGCGCATCGGCGGACATGCCTACGGGACGACCTATCCCGGTCCGATCGGCAAGATCATCTCGCCGCACCTGCTCGGACTCGACGCAACCGCGGACCTGCCGACCGCGTCCTCGCTGTGCGGGGCGTGTGGTGAAGTGTGTCCCGTGCGCATTCCGATTCCGCAATTGCTGATCCGCCTGCGCACGGAAGCGAACCGCGCCCCCGGCGAAGCTGTAGCGCACCCGTTGCGAGGACAAGGCGCGAACCACAGCGCGGCCGAGCAAATCGTCTGGCGGTTCTGGCGCGGGGCGTTCGCGCATCCGCGCGTCTACCGTTTTTTCCGCTGGGCAGCGACGCGCTTCGCAGCGTTTGCGCCGTCACGGCAGATGGGGTGGACGCAGCATCGCACGCCGCTCAAGCCCGCGTCGCGCAGCCTCACCGAATTGCTGCGCGCGCGCGGCCAGCCGGAATAATCCGACCGCCACACACCGTCGGCCGTCGGCCGGAGGCCCCCAACCCCCGGGTCGACATACGCCGATGCAATCGCACAGACGCGCATCAGCCCCAAGCGCGCTCGTCTTCTGCCGAAACAACCGTGCATTGCAGCCCTTGTGCCGCGCCGGCACGGTCGATCGCCGCTTCGAGTTCTGCGAACGGGTAGCGCGTGAGCTCGATGCCTTCGAGCGACAACTGCCCCGACGCAACGAGCGATACGAGCGTCAGGTAATCGGCCCGCGTGTACATGAAGTTACCGATCAACTCCCAGTTGTTGATCAGCATCTCGCCGTAGGGAATCGGCAGTTCCACCTGCATGCTGCCCATCAGCACGAGCCGGCCGTTGCGGCGCAAGCTGCGCAGCGCGGCGAGCGTCGCATTGGCGTCGCTCGCATGGCCGACCATGTCGAACGCGAGGTCCGCGCCGCCGCCCGCCGCTTCACGGATCGCAGCAATGTCGCGCACACCCTCTCCCGTGAGGACGACCGGCTTCACGCGCCCTGCACCGAGCTCGACCACTTTGCTCAACGCTTCTGCCCGACGGCCCAGCGCAACGACCCGACTCGCACCGAGCGAGAGCGCCGCGAGCACGGCCGCGGAGCCGAAATACCCCGTGGCGCCGTTGATCACCACCACTTCGCCCGCGGCCAGCCGGCCGCGGCGCAAGCCCCCGAACGGCACGGAGAACTTTCCGAGCGCAGCCAGTCTCGATGACGGGATTGCATCGAGCCCGTCCAGGGCGACGATCGTCGACGCCGGGAATTCGGCCAGTTCGCGCAACGTGCCATGGGGGAAGTCACCCAGCATCGGTGCACTGGCGGTGCTGATGCCCGTCAGGCCGATCAGAACCTGCTCCGGTTCCGCGACGGTTTCGTCGGCACGCCAATACGGGTTCACGGCCACGCGCTGGCCTGACCGAAAGCCGTAGACGCCCTCGCCGACCGCTACGATCCGGCCTACGCCGTTCGTGCCCGGAGAGAACGGCCCGGGCGGAAACGCATACGGCAGCCTGCCTTCCAGATAAGCGCGCGTGTAACTGAGCAACGGCACGGCCTCCATGCGCAGCAACACGGCGCCGCGGCGCGGTTGCGGCGTCGACACTTCACGCAGCGCCAACGGCTTGCCGGGTTCGTCGAGCATCCAGGCTTTCATCGTCATTCCTCCGTTCGGTATGTCGTCGTTCGAGTTGGATCGGACGATTGAACTTTACCGAGGGCCGACATATTCTTGAAATCAATTGTCAAGATTGGACCCATCAACGTGATTGATCTCAGAGGCATCGACCTGAACCTGCTCGTGTCGCTCGATGCGCTACTCGAAGAGTCGAACGTCACGCGTGCGGCCGAACGTCTCCATCTCACGCAGCCGGCCGTCTCGACACAGCTGGCGCGCTTGCGACAGCTGTTCGGCGACCCGCTTCTCATTCCCGCGACGAGCGGCCGCGGCATGACGCGCAGCGTCCGCGCGACCGAGCTCATGGCCCCGCTCAAAGCGGCGCTCGCGCAGCTCGAAGCCGTCGTGCGCAAACAGCCTTCGTTCGATCCTTTCGTCGATGCGCGCCGTTTTGTGATCGCCGGCAGCGATCAAGCCGTGGCCGTGCTCGGCTTTCAACTGATGCAGGTGTGGCGCGAGCACGCGGGTCCGGCGACGCAGCTCGCTTTCGTGGCTCCCGAATCGGCGGCGAGCGTCGAGCGCTTCGAGCGCGGCGAGATCGATCTCCTGATCGGCTCGGAGCGGATGGTTCCCGGCTGGGCCAAGGCGCGCAAACTCTACGACGAGCGTTTCGTCTTCGTGCAACGCAAGGGGCATCCGCGCGGGAGCGGGCCGCTTGACTTAGACACGTACTGCGCGCTCGATCATGTGCTCGTTTCGACGAGCGGCGGCAGCTTCTTCGGTTTCATGGACGAGCATCTGCAAGCGCTGGGGCGAGCGCGCCGCGTCGCGCTCTCCGTGCAGCACTTCACCGTCGTGCCCGAATTGCTCGCGCGGACCGACTACGTGTCGACGTTGCCCGCGCGACTCGTCGCGCGCTACCGCGATGCGTTGGAAATGTTCGAATTGCCGTTCGATGCACGCGGCTTCACGATGTTCGCCGCGTGGCACCCGCGCGGCCATCTCGATCCGGCCGGCGTATGGTTGCGCGATCTGCTGGCCGAAGTGGCGGGCGCGTGCCCGGCCTGATGGCGCCATTCGCAAGAAAGACGTCAGCGCCGCCCTAATCTTGCGGCCGCCGCAGCAACGCGACTGCCGCAAGGCCGACGGCGATGCCGACATAGACGCACGTCATCGAGCGTGGGCCAAGATGAGCTTCGAATCCGGGCGTCAAGCGTTCCGGCACGACGTGGTAATCGACGCAGTAGGCCGTCGCCGCCGTGGCGGCTGCGGCCACCGCTACGCCTGCCGGATCTGCCCGCGGCGCACGTGGGACGATGCGTTCGAACATCAACGCCCAAAACACGGCGGCCGCCTGATGAATCCCCAGGCCGAGCACCGTATGACGAACGCTGAATCCCCGTTCGCGCACGGCTCGCTGCGGCCATAGAGAATGCGTGACCGCGTTGATCGGCGCGCACGCCGTGCTGCCTTCCCGACGTGCGCAGTAAGCGGCGGCGGCTGCCGCGCACAGACCGGCTACCGTGCCCGATAGCCATGCTCGCCGCGGGTTGAGCAACCGTAGCCACCCGGCCGCACGGGCCCATGCGTTCGCCTCTTTCATGAGCGCGGCCTCACCTGCTGCTGCGCAAACGGTTTGCGCTCGTTTTGCGTCCCCGGCGGCGTCCCGGGCGTCGTAGCGGGTGCCCCTGAGCGCGTCGCGTCCTCGATCGAGGCTGCGCCCGGCGCCTGCGGCATCTCCAGTCCTGACGGCATATCTTGCGTCTGGCCCGGCAGCGTGCCCCCGCTGTCGTCCGCCTTCACGTTCTTGCAAATCCGGCATATCGCGCTCCCGCGTCGAAGGAAACTCTGTCTCTTTCACCCCGCAAGCATTCGGCATGCCCTGCGCCCCGCACGGCCGATTTCGTCTGCCGCGCGCCTTCGGCTTCTGCGGGGCAGGAACGAGCCATGCCCGGCGTTCACGGAGAAGTCCGGTGCGACTTGACTCACACGGTAGCGCCGCGGCGTCGTCACGCCCCGCCTTCGCGCTCGAAGATCGAAGCCAGCCGCTTCAGCGCGCGCCAGGCAAAGCTCTGCCGCGCGCCGCCGATCGTCGCTGTCCCGACGATTTCGCGCGGCCATGCCTGTTCTGCCGGGCAATCGCCAATCCGCACGCGATACGTGGCGGTCAGCGGCACAAGTTGATGCGTATTCGGCTGCAGCTGCACGGGCAGCGGCCCCCCGTAGACGCTCGCGAGCGAAGGCGCATCGAGCGTGGCGACATTGACGCGATCGACAGCCGTCACACGGCAATGCAGCGCACCGAGTTCGGGCAACGACGCGACGAAGCTCACGCGATCGCCAGGCTCGACGCGCGCGGCGTCGTCTTCGCCGACAAAGGCTTCGCCTTTCACGCCGATCGGCCCGACGACATCGAACAGATGCGCGCCGCGCGGCAGCCACGTGCCGGGGGCAAGCGCTTCGTCGGTCTGCACGACGCCGTCGAACGGCGCGCGCAGGGTCAACTGCGCGACTTGCGCCGTGAGGCCGCTCACCGTTTCGCGCGCCGCCTCCCAACGTCGACGCAGCGCCACGCCCTGATCGAGCAAGCGATTGTCGAACGATTGTTGTTCGACCTGCCAGCGCAATAACGCTTCCTCGGCTTCGCCGGCTTGCAGCCGATGGGTGAGATCGGGCGACGCCAGCACAGCCAGCACGTCCCCCGCATGCACGCGTTGACCGTCGCGCGCGATCGGCGCGGCACTCGTCATGTAGGCGGCCTCCGGCACATAGAGCCCTTGCGCGCGCAGCGGACCGAGCACGGCCGGTGCGCTGACACCGCCGTGCCACGGCAGCACGAACAATCCGAGCAAAAGCGCGCCGACGAACGCCGAGCGCCGCGTCTCGCGACGCCAATGCAAATCCCCGCGACGATGCCAGCATGCAGCGACTTCGCGCACGATCGGCCGCGCGATGAACCATCCGAACTCGACGCAGAACAGCATCAACCCCAGCGCTTTGAAGAACGTGTGATAGACGACGAGCGCGATCGAGAAGAACACGACGAGCCGATAGAGCCATGTCGCGAAAGAAAACCCGATCAGAAAGCGCCGACGACCGGGCGCGCAAGGTTCGGGCTGCGGATCGTCGAAGCCGAACAACCGCTCGCGCACCCACCACCGGCCGATCGCGAACGCGCGGTCGTGCAGGTTCGGCATGTCGAGCCAATCCGACAGCAGGAAGTAGCCGTCAAAGCGCATGAAGGGGCTCGCGTTGATCGTCAGCGTGCCGATCCAGGTCGTCGTCGCCAATAGGAACGCACCTGCGCGCATCGGCCCGTCGGGCAGCACGCTCCAGGCGAGCGTCGCAAACGCGGCCAGCGCCAGTTCGGTCAACATGCCGGCCGCCCCGATCCGCAGGCGCTCGGCGCGACCCGGCACTTTCCACGCTTCGGTCGTATCGGTGTAAAGCACCGGCACCATGACGAGCAGTGCGACGCCCATCGTCGGCACGCGACAGCCGTAACGATACGCCGTGAACGCATGGCCGAATTCGTGCAGCACCTTTGCACAGCCGAGCGCCACGCCGATCGCGATGAGCCCACGCAGATCGGCATAGCCGTGGAATGTATGGATGAATTCGTCCCACCGGCGCGAAACGAGCACGAGGCCCGTCAGCGCCACGAGCGCAACGACGACCCACGACGCAGGCCGATAGGCAATCTCGGCATACCGCGCAAACCGGTTCAGGAACGGCATCGGCCGCCACAGCGGCACGCGGATCATCAGGTAGTGCTTGAGCAACCACATCGCGTGCGAGAGCTTGCCCGCCGCAGCCGCGCTCGCCAGCCGCCCCGTATCGGCCGGGCTGGCCGCCACGAGCAGGTGCTGGTGGCGCAGCATCTTTATCAGCACCTCGAAGTCGTCGATCGACAGATGCAGCGTCGTCTCGGCGTTGACCGCGGCGACGATCGCTTCAGGGTCGTCGAGCGGCCAACGCGAGAGCATTTCGAATGCAGGCCAGCCGATCTGGAAGAAACGATTGGCCGCCGGGTCGTGCAGCATCCAGCTCGGCGCACCATCCGGGGTCGCGGCGCCGGGCATCAGACTCAGTTCTTGGCGAAGGGGCGGAAGGCGGGACATCGAAGCGCTACGTCAGGTAAGGGCCAGGGCGGCGCATCGTCTACCACCCGAGCCACTGCCGCGCCGTGGCCAGCGGCCGGCGCAGCAGATAGTACGCGAGCGGCGTCCAGTGGCCATGGATGCGCGCGGTGCCCATCACGCCGAGCGGCGGCTTGACGGCGCCGACGAACGTTGCTTTCACGCGGTAGGCCACGACCCCTTCGGGGGTAGGCTCGGCGCGATAAGCGACCGTATCGATGCGCGCGTCGTAGGAGGCCAGCGGCGAGCTCTTCGGATAAAGCGTGACCGATGCGCCCGGGACGACATCGACATTGTCGGCAACCGGCACGTAGGCCGTCAGCTCGACATGCGCCGGGTCGGCCAGCAACATCACCTTCTCGCCGATCGAGACGGCCTTGCCATTCCAATCGTTCGGATCGGAGAAGACGGCGACGCCCGCGCGCGGCGCATTCACGCGCACGCGCGCGAGCTCCCGCGCGGTGTAGTCGAGCTCGACCGCGCTTTCGTCGAGCTTACCCTTGCGCAGCGCCATATCAAGCCGGTCTTTGTCGTCGGTGACGGCGAGCTGCGCGGTTTGCCGGTACTCTTCCTGCGCCGTCGCATAGTTCTTGTTGGCCAGCGCATAGCGTGAAGCAAGCGCCGTCGAGTCGAGCGCGAACAGCGGCGTACCCGCCTCGACGCGTTGATTCGGCTGCGCAAAGAGTCGATCGATGACGCCGTCGAGCGGCGCGCGCACGACAAACGGATCTTTCGGCGTCACTTCCGCCGGCGCAAGCACCGTCAACGGCACCGGGACGACAAGCCCAATCGCCAGCGCCGCCAGCACGCGGCGGCGATGCCTGCCCGCGCGGAGCGTGAGCTTGGCCCGCTCGATCCACGACACCCGCGGGGCAAATGCGGCCAACGCGTGCGACCAGACGCGCGCGAGTTCGGCGAGCAGCGCTTCGTCGACATGCGTCCACGGTTCCTCGCGCGCGAAGACGATGCCGCCGAAGGAACGGCCGGCGCGATCGATCAGCGGCGTCCAAAGCGCATGCGTAGGCCACCACGCGGCCCAATCGGCGGCCAGCGCCGCGGGCAGACTGTCGGCGGTGAACGGATAGGGCCACGCGAGCGCCGCCGGGTCGACAGGCTGGGCAGGCGCACCGGCTTCGCCGCTGAATTCGCCATTGGGCACGGCTTGCGCGTGAAACTGCGTTCCCGCCTGCGGGGATGTGCCGGCCGCCGCCCCTTGTGTCGAGGCTTGCGCCCAACGACGTTCAAGCACGCGGCACACTTCGCCAAGCCATTGCACGTACGGCGTGCCCGGATCGCTCTGCGGCAACCCCGACACGGCGGCGACGGCTCCGGGCACGGGCGCCGGCGCACGCCACCACGCGGCCTGACGATAGGGCGTCAGCGCGAGCGTCTCGTTGACGATCACAAAGCCGAGCGTCTCCTCGCTCGCGGCTTCCCGCGCACGCGCCGACAATTGCCATAGCAGTGCGAGCGCGTTCGCCTCGATTCGCAGCGGAGCGTTCATGGCGCGACTCTAGCGGCCGGCGTCGGCGAAGTGCGCCCAGCCGCTCATGCCCGGCAGCAGCTCGGGGGCGTGGCTCGACAGTGCCGCCGTCACGTCGACGGTCTGCGTGACGGGATCGACGCGCGCGCCGATGCGTGCAACGGTAGCCGGATACGTCTTGCCGACTTCATCGACGGTGACCGTCAGCACATGGCCCGGCTTGAGCCAGGCGAGCCACTTGGACGGCACGATCATCTTCAGTTCGAGCCGGCTCGTATCGACGATCGTGAGCAGCGTCTTGCCCGGTTCGGCGAACTGCTGCGCCGACGCGCTGCGTTTGACCACGCGCCCGTCGAACGGCGCGGCGATGCCGCACTTGCGCACCGTGGCCTGCATATAAGCGACTTCGGCGGCGCTCGCTTTGGCCTTCGCGTCGGCCTGCTGCACCTCGATTTCGCCGATCGAATGAAGCTGCGACAGTCGATCGTCGACGCGTTTCAATTGCACAGCGGCATCGGCCTCGGCTTGGGCTTTATGCAACTGCGCCGCGTAGAGCGAGCAATCGAGCGCGACGAGCGTCTGCCCTGCGCGGAAAGCATCGCCGTCGCGAAACGGCATGGCGGAAATTTTCGCGCTGATTTCGCTCGATAAGTCGACTTGATCGCGCGCGACGAGCTGGATGCGGATGCGACCCTGGTCATCAGCACGTCCGGCCGAGGCACCGGCCGGCGCGACCGTCATATTGACCCCCGTGGGCGCGGGGGTCGCCGCATGCAGCCCCGAAGTGGACGTACCGGCTTGCAACCCGGCGGCCCAAGCAGTATGAGCCGCCACCATCAAGGCTGCGCTGCGCAGCCCTGCCCTACACCATCGATTCATTGCGTTTTAACTCCGTCCGCGTGGCCGAACTGCGCCCATCGCGTTTGCTCCTTGTCGATCGATTGCTCGATCGAGGTCAAATCGCCCTTGCCGGCGTCAACCGACACCGGATCGAGACCGAGCGTCGCCAGCATTTGGCCGTAGGCGCTTTCGAGTTCGCCGTAGCTTTGATAGAGACGCAGTTCCGACATCATCGCAGAAGTCGCGGCGCGGATCTCTTCGAGCTTGCCTTGGGCGTTTGCCACGGTGGCGTTGTGCGTGTGCTGCAGAATCTGCCCGTCGACATCGTTGATCTGCTTGTAGAGATCAAACTGGCGCTGCTTCGCGCTCAATTCCGCACGCGCGACGTGAACCTGCGTCAGCACAGCCATCGACAGCGCCAGTTGCTGCGCGTGTGCGACATCGCGCTGGGCGTTCGCCATGCCGCGAATGTTCTTGGCGTTGAGCAGGTTCAACAGGTTCCAGCTCACGTTGATGCCGGCCGCGCGCCACGCGTGATACGCGAGGAAGCTGTTGCTGTCGTAATGCGTGCCCAGTTGGAATTCGATGCCGGGCAACAGCCTGGCGATCGCCTTGTGCGTTTCGTTGATGCTGATGCGTTCGTTGTAGCTCGCTTCCACGAGTTCGGGACGGCGCTCGAGCGCCGTCTCTTCCATGCGATCCATCGGCATATCGAAGCTCGGCACCGAGAACCCTTCGGGCGGCGCGAGCGTGATGTCGGTGCCGGGCGCGATATTCATCAGCGAGGCAAGGCGCGGCTTGGCCTCGTCGAGTTGATCGCGCACGGCTTCGAGCTGACGCATGATGTCGAGCAGCGCGTGCTGGTAGCCGAGCGTGTCGAGCGGCGAGCGCAAGCCTTCCGATTGCGAGCGGCGCGAATCCTCGAGTGCCTGCCGCGCCTGCGCGAGCAGCGGCGCGATGCGGTTTTCAAGCCGCTGCGCACCCACTGCTTCCCAATAGGCTTCGCGCACCTGCTGCATCATCAGCTGCACGACCTTGCGTCGGCGCTGTTCGACGACGAGCACGCGATCGGCCTGCTCCTTGGCTTCGAAGTAACTCACGCCGAAATCGAGCACGTTCCACGAGAACGTGAGATCGGCCGTGCGATCGTTCTGATCGGTCGAATACGAAGGCTCCAACGACACCTGATGGGTCTGCAGCGAGATCGATTCCGACGCGAGCGGATGATCACGATGCGTGTAGCCGGCCGCCGCGGTCAGGCGCGGCAGCATGTCGAAGTTGGCGACATCGAGTTGTTTCTGCGCGAGCGCCTCTTCCATCATCTTCAAGCGATGGTCGAGGTTGTAGCGAATGGCGCGCGCCATCGCTTCTTCCAGCGTCACCGGCCCGGCAAGCGGCGGTTGATCCGCAAACATCGCCGTGCGTTCGGCATGGGCATTCTGCACGCGCTCGGCGTCGGTGAACGGCGTCGGATGAACCGCGCAGCCCGACAGCCACAATGCGGCCACGGAGATCGCGATCAGCGAGGGTCGCAAAGCCCGCCTCGCGCGGGTCTCGCGCGTGGCTTCCGAGCCGGGCGCAAGGGTGGGCCCATACGCGGGCGAAGGCATCACTGCGGCAACTGACGGTTGTGGTCTCATTGGTCTTGATCGATAACGGGAATTCATACGCGACGCGCTGCGCCGCCCGGACGCGACACGTGCAACGCAGCACGTGCCTGCGCAAACTGCTGATCGAGCGAAGGTTTGCCGACAGGCACCGCGGCGCGCGCGATCGACGGTTCGCCCGATGTGCGCGATGCATGCCCCTGCGGCTTCGGATGGGCCACGCCGTGCGAACCCGCGTGCGGCCCGGCGTGCTTGTCGTGCGGTGCGAGCACGATCTCGCGGCGCGTCTCATGGCCGGACGCATCGCGTGTTTGCACGACGATGCGAACATCCTCGACGCCCGGCGGCACCTTGCCGCGCAACACGCCGTTCGCCGCGTCGTAGTGAATCCAACCGGGCAGCGTGCGTCCGTTGGCCAGCATGACCGTCACGTCGGAGCCACCATGCATCGCTTCCGATGGCGGCAACAGCGTCGCCACGCTGATCGAGAACGGATCGCTCGGTGCCAGCGTGAACGACACATCGGGCAACGACTCGGGCATCGGGACCGGCGTGATCGCGATCGCGGCATTGAGCGCAGTCGGGTCGAAGTGGCTCACCGTGGCGCGATCGAGCGAGAACGCGTTCTGTGGCGCGCTCGGATCGGAGAACGTCATCGTCGGCACGACAGGTACTGAGCCGATCGGCGTTGGCGCATTGAACTCTTGCAGCACGTCGGGCGGCGAGGTGTTGTCCGAACCGACAAACGGCACGGGCGGCGTCGGTGCCGGCGGTTCTACGATGGGCGGCGGCGGCGGCAGAATCGGCGGGAACGCCGGCCCCTTCACGATGGTGATCGTGTTCGACGCCGCGGCGCTCGTCTTCGCACCGTCGCTGACCGTGAATGTCACCGTGCGGCCATCGCCCGCCCGCATCGACGAATCGGAATAGGTCACCGATTGCAGCGCGGTACGCCATTGCGCGAGCGTTGCCGTTGCACCGGCCGAGGTCATCGTCAGTACGCCGGTCGCGGCGTTGTAGCTCGCAGCGATGTTGCCCGTCGTCGCGGTGCTGCCCACGAACGCAAGCGTATCGTGCGCCGGATCGAAGCCGCCGCTGATCGTCACCTGCGCCGAGGCGAGCGTCGTGTTGTCGAGATCGCTCAGCGTCACTTGCGGCGCCACGGCCACCGGCGTCGAGCCGTTTCCGCGCGCCGTGAAGGTGGCAGTGCCGCCCACCGTCAGCAGCGGCGTCTGATCGGTATCGGTCACCGTGACGTCGCGCGTTTGCACGGCGCTCGCAGTGCCGTTGCCGTCCGTTACCGTGAAGCTGACCGTGCGCGTTGCGTGATCGGGCGTGACCGCCGTATCCGTATAGCTGATCGAGGCGAGCGCCGCCTGCCATTGCGCGAGCGTGGCCGTGCCGCCGGCCGACGTCAGCGTGAGCACGCCGGTGTTCGCGTTGTAGCTCGCGGCGATGTTGCCCATCGTCGCGCCGTCGTTGTTGAACGCGAGCACATCTTCGCCTGCATGGAAGCCGCCCGTGATCGCCACCGTGGCCGACGACAGCGTCGTGCTGCTCGCATCGGTCAGCGTCAGATGAGGTGACACGACGATCGGCGTCGGGGGCGCGTTGTCGGCAGCCGTGAACGACGCTGCGCCGGAATCCGTGCCGATGTGCGGCCGATCGAGGACAGTGACCGTGGCCGTCGCCGCGGCGCTCGTCTTCGCGCCGTCGTTCGTTGCGAACGCAATCGTGCGATCGCCGAAGTGCGCACCGTTGCTCGCAAACGTCACGGCGGACAGCGCGCTTGCCCACTGCGCGTCGGTGGCCGTGCTGCCGGCCGAAGTCAGCGTCAGCACGCCCGTCGCCGCATTGTACGAAGCGGCGATGTTGCCGAACGCCGTTGCGTTGCCGTTCGTGAAAGCGAGGACGTCTTCGCCGCTATGGAAATTGCCCGTGATCGACACCGTTGCTAGAGCCTGGGTCGGATTGTCGAGGTCGCTCACGCTGACATGCGGATTGACGACCGCGCCCGTCGCGCCGGCCACATACGAGGCGGCCCCGCCCGTCGTCGTCACGATCGGCGTTTGATCGGTATCGGTCACTGTAACCGCGCGTGTTGCCGTGTTGCTCGTCACGGCGCCCGTATCGACAGCCGCAAAGCTGATCGTGCGCGTTGCATTGTTCGGCTTGACGGCCGTGTCGGTGTAAGTCACCGCATCGAGCGCCGCCTGCCATTGCGCAAGGCTCGCCGATGCGCCCGACGACGTCAGCGTCAATACGCCTGTCGCCGCGTTGTAGGACGCCGCGATGTTGCCGTAAGTCGTCGAACTTGTATTCGTGAACGCCAGTACGTCTTCACCGCTGTGGAAGTTGCCCGTGATCGCAACGGTGGCCGAGGCCAGCGTCGGCGAGCTGCCGTCCGTCACTGTCAGCCCCGAGTCAATGGCAACGGGTGTCGAGGCCGTATTGTCACCCGCCACGAATGAAGCCGAACCGGAGTCAGTCGTGATCGTCGGGGGGCCGAGCACGCTTACCGTGTCGATCGCGGCCGTGCTGATTTTGGTGCCGTCGCTCGTCGTGAACGAGATCGTGCGGTTGCCCGGCGTCGCGCTCGAACCGGCCGAGAACATCACGGCGGACAGAGCGGCGCTCCATTGCGCATCGGTGGCGACGGCACCCACCGACGTGAGCGTCAGCACGCCCGTCGCTGCGTTGTACGAGCCGACGATGTTGCCGAACGTCGTCGGGTTCGTGTTGACGAAGCTCAGCGTATCGCCGCTGTGGAAGCCGCCCGTTACCGACACCGTTCCCGACGATTGCGTCGTGTTGTCGAGGTCGGTGACGGAGATGCCGCCGTCGATCGTCGCGGCCGAGGTGCCGCCCACGTAGTTCGTCGTGCCCCCCGTCGTCGTCACGATCGGCGTTTGGTCGGTGTCGGCCACCGTAACCGCGCGTGTTGCCGTGTTGCTCGTCACGGCGCCCGTATCGACAGCCGCAAAGCTGATCGTGCGCGTTGCATTGTTCGGCTTGACGGCCGTGTCGGTGTAAGTCACCGCATCGAGCGCCGCCTGCCATTGCGCAAGGCTCGCCGATGCGCCCGACGACGTCAGCGTCAATACGCCTGTCGCCGCGTTGTAGGACGCCGCGATGTTGCCGTAAGTCGTCGAACTTGTATTCGTGAACGCCAGTACGTCTTCGCCGCTGTGGAAGTTGCCCGTGATCGCAACGGTGGCCGAGGCCAGCGTCGGCGAGCTGCCGTCCGTCACTGTCAGCCCCGAGTCAATGGCAACGGGTGTCGAGGCCGTATTGTCACCCGCCACGAATGAAGCCGAACCGGAGTCAGTCGTGATCGTCGGGGGGCCGAGCACGCTTACCGTGTCGGTTGCGGCCGTGCTGGTTTTGGTGCCGTCGCTCGTCGTGAACGAGATCGTGCGATTGCCCGGCGTCGCGCTCGAACCGGCCGAGAACGTCACGGCCGACAGAGCGGCGCTCCATTGCGCATCGGTGGCGACGGCACCCACCGACGTGAGCGTCAGCACGCCCGTCGCTGCGTTGTACGAGCCGACGATGTTGCCGAACGTCGTCGGGTTCGTGTTGACGAAGCTCAGCGTATCGCCGCTGTGGAAGCCGCCCGTTACCGACACCGTTCCCGACGATTGCGTCGTGTTGTCCAGATCACTGACCGTGATTCCGCCGTCGATCGTCGTAGCCGAGGTGCCGCCCACGTAGTTCGTCGTACCGCCCGTCGTCGTCACGATCGGCGTTTGATCCGTGTCGGTGATCGTCACGTTGCGCGTCGCCGTGGCGCTCGTATTGCTGGCGCCGTCGACCGCGGTGAAGCTGATCGTGCGCGTCGCGTTGTTCGGCGTCACCGCCGTGTCGGTGTACGTGATCGACCGCAGCGCGCTTTGCCACTGCGCAAGCGTCGCCGTCGCGCCGGTCGAGGTCAGCGTCAACACGCCCGTCGCCGCGTTGTACGACGCCGCGATGTTGCCCATCGTCGCGCCATCGTTCGTGAACGCCAGCACGTCTTCGCCGCTGTGGAAGCCCCCCGTGATCGCCACCGTCGTCGAACCGAGCGTCGTCGCGCTGCCGTCCGTCACCGTCAAGCCCGAATCGATCGTGACCGGCGTCGATGCCGTGTTGTCCCCCGCCACGAACGAAGCCGAACCGGAGTCAGTCGTGACCGTCGGCGGCGCCGTCATGTTGACCGTATCGGTGCCGGCGGTGCTCGTCTTCGTACCATCGCTCGTCGCGAACGAAATCGTGCGACTGCCGTACGTCGTGCTCGTGCTCGAAAACGTCACGGATTTCAGCGCGTCGGCCCACTGCGCATCGGACGCCGTCGAGCCCGCCGAGGTCAGCGTCAACACGCCGGTCGCCGCGTTGTACGACGCCGAGATGTTGCCCATCGTCGCGCCATCGCTCGTGAAGCTCAGCGTATCGCCGCTGTGGAAGCCACCCGAAACCGACACCGTTCCCGACGATTGCGTCGTGTTATCCAGATCACTGACCGTGATTCCACCGTCGATCGTCGTAGCCGAGGTGCCGCCGGCGTAGTTCGTCGTACCGCCCGTCGTCGTCACGATCGGCGTTTGATCCGTGTCTGTGATCGTCACGTTGCGCGTCGCCGTGGCGCTCGTATTGCTGACGCCGTCGACCGCCGTGAAGCTGATCGTGCGCGTCGCGTTGTTCGGCGTCACCGCCGTGTCGGTGTACGTGATCGACCGCAGCGCGCTTTGCCACTGCGCAAGCGTCGCCGTCGCGCCGGTCGAGGTCAGCGTCAACACGCCCGTCGCCGCGTTGTACGACGCCGCGATGTTGCCCATCGTCGCGCCATCGTTCGTGAACGCCAGCACGTCTTCGCCGCTGTGGAAGCCCCCCGTGATCGCCACCGTCGTCGAACCGAGCGTCGTCGCGCTGCCGTCCGTCACCGTCAAGCCCGAATCGATCGTGACCGGCGTCGATGCCGTGTTGTCCCCCGCCACGAACGAAGCCGAACCGGAGTCAGTCGTGATCGTCGGCGGCGCCGTCATGTTGACCGTATCGGTGCCGGCGGTGCTCGTCTTCGTACCATCGCTCGTCGCGAACGAAATCGTGCGACTGCCGTACGTCGTGCTCGTGCTCGAAAACGTCACGGATTTCAGCGCGTCGGCCCACTGCGCATCGGACGCCGTCGAGCCCGCCGAGGTCAGCGTCAACACGCCGGTCGCCGCGTTGTACGACGCCGAGATGTTGCCCATCGTCGCGCCATCGTTCGTGAAGCTCAGCGTATCGCCGCTGTGGAAGCCGCCCGTTACCGACACCGTTCCCGACGATTGCGTCGTGTTGTCCAGATCGCTCACCGAGATGCCGGTGTCGATCGTCACCGCCGATGTCGCGCCGACGTAGTTTGTCGTGCCGCCCGTCGTGGTGACGATCGGCGTTTGGTCGGTGTCCGTTACCGTCACCGTCCGGGTGGCGGCGCTACTGGTATTGCTCGCGCTGTCGACCACGGTGAAACTCACGGTACGCGTCGCGCTGTTCGGCGTCACCGCCGTGTCGGTGTACGTGACCGACCGCAGCGCGCTTTGCCATTGCGCGAGCGTCGCCGTCGCGCCGGTCGAGGTCAGCTTCAACACGCCCGTCGCCGCGTTGTACGACGCCGCGATGTTGCCCATCGTCGCGCCATCGTTCGTGAACGCCACCACATCCTGACCGCTCGCGAAGCCGCCCGTGATCGCGACCGTCGCGGACGCGAGCGTCGTGGCGGCGGTGTCGGTCACCGTCAAGCCGGAATCGATTGCCACCGGCGTCGATGCCGTGTTGTCGCCGGCCACGAACGCGGCCGAACCCGAATCGGTCGTCACTTGCACCGGGTTCACGACATTGATCGTATCGGTCGCCGCAGTGCTCGTTTTCGTGCCGTCGCTTGTCGCGAACGAAATCGTCCGCGTGCCGAACGTCGTGCTCGTGCTCGAGAACGTCACGGCTTTCAGCGCGTCGGCCCACTGCGCATCGGACGCCGTCGCACCCGCCGAGGTCAGCGTCAACACGCCTGTCGCCGCGTTGTACGAGGCCGAGACGTTGCCCATCGTCGCGCCATCGTTCGTGAAGCTCAGCGTATCGCCGCTATGGAAGCCGCCCGAAACCGACACCGTTCCCGACGATTGTGTCGTATTGTCGAGATCGCTGACCGTGATGCCGCCGTCGATGGTGATGGCGGACGCCCCACCGCTGTAGCTCGTTGTGCCCCCCGTCGTCGTCACAATCGGCGTTTGATCGGTTCCCGTGACGGTCACGCTTTTCGTGACCGCATTGCTGGACGATTGGTAGGCGTCGCTCGTCAACTGGAAGCTGACCGTACGCGTGCTAGTGGTCGGCGTTACAGCCGTATCGGTGTAGGTCACCGCGCGAAACGCGTTCTGCCATTGGGCGATCGTGGCGGTGCCGCTCGCCGACGTAAGCGTCATCACCCCGGTGGCCGCGTTGTAAGAGCCAGCGATGTCGCCGTATTGCGCAGCGCTGGTATTGGTGAATCCCAGTACGTCCTGCCCGCTCGCGAAGTTGCCGGTGATGCTGACCGATCCCTGCTTCGCAGTCGTTGCGTCGCCGTCGGTCAACGTGACGCCGCTGTCGACCGCGACCGGCGTGGACGCGACGTTATCCCCTTCGACGAAAGCCGTGCTGCCGCCGGAAGCCGTCAAGGCCGGTGGTGAAGAAAGGTCGACATACGTAAAGTTGTTGAGCGTCGGCGTGAGAAACGCCGAATCCGTCTCGCGCAATCTCAGGCTCGTGATGCCTGCGAAAGCAGCGTTGCCCGATACATTGACGTGAAACACAGAGCTGCCGCCATTCGTCGACGTATCAAGCGTGAGCGTGCCTACCACGCTTCCTAAGGAATTCAGCGCCTCGACCGCGACTACCGACGGCGCATTGATGTCGACATCGAAGCTCTGGACGGCCATCTTGTCGCCGTTTTGCAGCGACATGGTCATCGATGTCAGCGAGGTGCCTTGCACGTTGCCGAACAACACCCCATCGGTCGGCCCTGTAGTGAGCGGCGGAGGGCCGAACTGGTTGACGGTCGTGCTGTCGACGGCGAATTCCGCAGCCTGGTCCAACGTGTAGTGGATGCCGTCCAGGTCGAACGATGTGACGCCCGCCGCACCGCCGGCCGTGTCATAGCCGATCTGTCCATCGTATGTTTCATCGGTGACGGCCAATAGTCCGGCATATTGCTGCTCGGCAGCCTGCGAAAAAATCACCGACGTATGCACGGCGCCGGCGTCGTACTCGAGCGCCCAGTCGCCGCCAAGCGCGGCCGCCCCGGTGGCATCGGTCGATGCCCCCACGTTCAATCCCGAGATCGAGGCAATCTGCTGCACGAGCGCCTTGCCGTCGGCGTTTTGGGCGACATCGCAGCCGTAAATCAAGAAGTCGCCGCCCGGCCGCATCGCCGCGCCGATCTGCGCGAGTTCCGCGCTATAGGCCGCGATATCGCCCTGGTTGAGCCAGGTGCTGCCGATCTGCACGTTGCCGTCGGAACCGTGCGAAACGAGATGGATCGCGCTGACACCCGAGTGCTGCTGCAGATACTGCTCGATTTGCGCGAGGCCATCCTTCGTCGAATCGAGGATCACATATTGCGTGCCCTGCGGCAGGCCCGCGACGAGTGTCTGGTAGCCGGTGACGTTCGAATTGATGAAGACGACCTGTTTTTCCGCCGACTGGGCCACCGCATCGGTGAAACCGTGCACCGCCCGCATCGTCGACGACGCAGCCGTGGCGTCGCCCGCAGCTGGCGTCATATACCCATGACGAGGCGTCGCGTCCGACAGGTTCGACGTGCGCGCTGCCGTCGCGCTCTGCGCCTGGGCAGCCGGGGATGCCCCCTCTTGCGCAAGGCTCGCCGGATGGCCATCGACATTCGCGTGATGCTGCGCGACCACCGCCGCCGCACCGATGGACGCAGCCGATGCGTCATAGACGATGCGCGGCTCGAGCGCAACGAGCAGCGGCGCGGGAAGCGCTGCGCGTTCCCTGCGTGCGTGCGTGGCAGGCGAGCGCATGGCGCCGAGAAGTTTGGAGAGGCTGGCGGCGAGTTTCATCGCTTCACATCCTTAAAGGCGTGCCGCTCGCGCGGCACGCACTCATTTCATTACGAGCGCGACGGGAAAATCCCTTGCAGCGCAATACAGAAGTTGACACCCAGATACGGATTACGCGTCTCAACGGGAATGTTGTTCCCGACAAGGCTGTTGGTAATCGTCGGCGCCGTGGTCTGCAGCGTCACACTGAAAGGCTTGAGCGTCGTGGCGTGGTCGGTTGCGGTGCTGTACAGACCAAGGGGACGCCCGCCGGAACTGAGCGGTCCCAGCACGGCGGTGGGGCCGGGCACGCCGCCGTCGCTCGTCGTGTCTGTCGATGTCGTTGCGGGCAGCGCGATGTTGCCCGTCGCAGTGCCAGGCCCTTGCGTCGCCACGTGCGTATGCTGCGGCATGTTCGCCGTCGTCAGCGTGACGCTCTCCGTGCCGCCTTGCTCGCCGATCTCGATGGTCGAAAGCCCCGCTCCCTGCCCGATGCCTACAGGCGTGCGGCTCTGCATGTTCGGCAGTTGGTAGTTCGACGTGCCGTTACCGCCGTAGAACGTGCCAAGCAGCGCGAACAAAGCCTGGTTCTGCGAGATCGGCATCAGTTGGCCCTGACACTGCGCCCAGCCGGTGGGAGCAAAGTTGAACCCCATCATGCGGATTTCGCCCAAAAACGGATCACTCATCACACGCCTCCTGTCAAAAAAGAGAAAAACGCTTATGTCGCGTCCGGCGAGCCGGCCGCTTTGCCCAGCTCATCGGCGCGCGTATGCACGACGACAGTGAGCGTCGATCGCCCGTCCTCGGTCGGCCGCGTCGGCGTCGCGAGCAGATCCCACGTCCGGCCGGTCGGCGAACCGATGCGGTAAACGTCCTGAGGCAGCGCAACGCCTGCGGGCAGCTCAAAGGTCGCTGCGTAGCAGACGAAACTGTCGCTCATGGGAACGCCCGCCGGCGCATGCGAGAGCACGGCGTCGACGGTTTGCCCGTCGGCCGCGCCGAACGTGAACCGTTGCCCGATGGCGTCGAGCAACTCGTGATGGGTAGGGATGGACAGCAAGCAAGCCCCCGCTCGTTGTTCGTTTTCTGGGGCCGATGCCTTGGCCCTGGTCTATGATTCTTTCCGCCTTATCTGGGCGACCTGCCGCGCCCGCGCGCCGCGGAGGCAGGCTGCGCATACCGCGCGCACGGGTCAGTCCTGCTCAGCCGCGTCCGACGCAAGCCCTGCCACGGGCATCGCATCGGCATCGGCAAACGGCGCAACCGCGCGCCGCATCTGCACATACACGCCGTTCTCGCCGATCGGCTCGAACCCGAGCCGCCGGTAAAGCGCTTGCACGGGGTTGTTCATTTCGACGTAAAGAACGATCGGCATCGCCCTCGCGGCCGCCCGGGCCACGAACGCGCGAACGATCCGCCCTCCGAGGCCCGCGCCGCGATACGCCGGCAGCAGCGCAATGTCGATCAAGCGCGCCTCGCTGCCGCACCAATCGTGATAGAGACGGCCGATGGCCGTCGCGCCCTGCACGATCACGTCGAAGCGACCGCGCGGGTAGTGCTGCCGGTAATACGCGTCCTGCGCCAAAAACTGCTGGGCCAGCACGGCCGCGATGCGCTGTGCATCCCACCCCGTTTGCGCGAACTCGTCGGCGCGCGTGCTTTCAAAGACGGCCTGCAGGAATCCGCGGTCGTGATCGTGCGCGGGCCGAAGCCGCAGCAAAAGCCCCGTATCCTCACAGCAACGCGATTGCGCATCGGAACCGGCGCCGCAATCTTCGGCCATCTGAGATCTCATTTTCCTGCGCAAACGAAGACAGCCAATCGATTGGTCCGCGGGTCGAATGGCCTATATCAAAATACCTGATCGCGATGCGGATATTAGTCTAGAGAAACGGTACTAGCAACCGCGCGCCTTGGCGTGCTTCTCCGTATATACCCCGATCGACTTTTTATCGATCGAAGCGCGACACGAACAACGGCGGCGCAAGGGCCGCCGTTCTGATCAAACCGTGTGCGTTAATGACGATTTGATGGTTGGTTACGGATAATCGATTTCCCGCCCCGCAAACGTTGGCGCCATGCCACCCTGAAATTCCTAGTGCCGTTTCGGCTTCGATTGGCGTCGGCTTCGATTGCCGCGGCTTGCTCGAACGCTACTGCTTCACCGAGGAAACGACATGGCCGGCGCTATCGACGATATCGACCGAACGCTTTTTTCCTCCCGGCCTGGCGGCTTCCGGCGCATCGGCCGCGACCGGCACCGGCAGCCCGGCGTCCTGCGCCGACAACACGAGCGACGCGCCAAGCCGTGTCCGCGTCGAACTCACGGGCGCCCACGTGAACCAGCGCGACCATTCGGTGAAGCCCTCCCAACCGGCCCCCACATTGTTCGAGGCCGTCTCGATCGCAATTGAATGAACGTGCTGCCAATAGGCGAGCAACTTCTTGAAGCCGGCTTGCGCCCCCATTACGGGAAGCGTAAAGACCCAATCGAACGTTCGACCATCGACGGCCTCGATCGCAGTACCGTGCTGCTCGGCCAACGTCGTCTTCATGGTCTGAAGATTGAGCCGCGCAAGGCGCTCGAATCCGTCGAATGTTTGATTGGCGATGTCGGCCATCGCGGCAAAGGCCGCATATCCGGCATGCCCGGCTTCGCCTGGATGCCCAATTGCAGGTGAGGTCATCGTTTGACTCCAATCGAAAGTAAAACGCATAAGAACCGACGCGCAGCGCTCAGCGTTTTGCCGCTTCGGGATTGCCGACTTTCTCGGCGAACTCGGTGAGCTTTTTGTCGGTGGCCTTTTCCTCTTCGAGCGTTTCCTTGAGCAGCGTCACGGCTTCCTGCCTGCCCAGCAGCTTTGCCAGCGCGCAGAGCGTTCCGTACGAGGCGATCTCATAGTGCTCGACTTTCTGCGCCGCACCGATCAGCCCGGCGTCGAGCACGGGCCCCTTCTCGATTTCGTCGATCAGCTCCGCGCCTTCTTCGATCAGGCCCTCCATCGCCGCGCATTTCATCCGCTTCAAACGAAGGCCGGACTTTTCGACGACCTGGTCGATCCGCTCGATCTGGCCATGCGTTTCCTGCAAGTGCGTCTCGAAGGCTTGCGACAGCTGTTCGTTGGTCGCCGCCCGGGCGAGCTTGCCGAGCGCCTTCGTCAATTGCTTCTCTGCACTGTAGATATCGGATAGGGAATGAACGAAAAGATCTTCGACTGTCTTGCGTGCCATGGTGGTGGTCCTCTATGTCAGCAGTGAGTGCCCCCGAAGATCGGCGCGGACGAAACGGCTGTGATCGCCTCCCCGAACCCGAGGTCCTGACGCACTGCCGCAACGCGCGTGCCGCCGGCGTCGTGCGCGCGAAAACAGGGGAACAGCCGTTGCTCGCCTGCTGCGGCGGCCCTCGAAACCACGGCGGCCCTGTCCGGCTATTCCGGTCTAACGGGAGCTGCGCCGCCGTTCGTTACCAAAACGCAGAGATGCCGGCGATGCCGTGCGCGCCGTGCGCATGCGCCGTGGCGGCCATCGCACGCGTCATTCCTCCGAGCGCGTAAACGGGCAGGGTCACCTGCGCGGCAAGCGTCTCGAATTGCTGCCAGCCGAGCGTCGGTTCGCCGGGGTGGCTCCTAGTGGGTAAAACGGGGGAAAGCGTGACGAAGTCGACGCCGATCGCCTGCGCGCGGAGCAGTTGGTCGCGCGAATGACATGCGGCCGAAAGCAGCTTCGGCCGCAACAGGGGGCGGGAGGTCAATTGCATGAGTCGCGCGCTCGGCAAATGCAAGCCGTCGGCATCGAGATCGCCGAGGCTCTCAAGCGGCCCGTTGAGAACGATGCGCGCACCGTGGCGACGGCAAAGCGCGCAGGTACGGCGCGCCAGTTCGCGATAGGCAACGGCATCGAGTGTCTTCGCGCGCAGCTGCACCAGCGCAATGCCCGAGGACAGCGCGCGACCCAGTCGATCGAGAAACCACTCGAAATGAGCCGGGTCTGGCGGCTCGGGCGTAATCAGCAAAGCGTCGGGAAGTGGGGGATCGATCGGCATCCGCCCACGCTATCAAAAGTTGCCCGACGCGCCAACCTGGCATGTCTCGCGTTAATGCGATGCGAGACAACGGTTGTCTCAATGGGCTTGCGCTGCAGGCGCGCTGCCCGGACACGCCGGGTCTTTGCCCCAGTGGCCGGAGCAGACGTGCCAGCGGCAGCTCTGCGCTTCGAGGAAGTTCCCCTTGTCGCACGCCTTGATCTGATCGCCGAGGCTGACCGTGCGCCCTTTTGCCGACGAGGCACCCTTGGCGGACACATCGCTCGCGCCGTGCGGCGCTTTGGCGTCGTACGGCTTCGTGCGCGCAATGAGCGCGGCCAGCAAATCGGCGTCGGGGTCGTCCTTGGCCGCGGCAGCCCGAGCTTTCGCCCGCTTGCGCGCGTGCGCAGCCGCAAGCTTTTCGGCGCGACGGGTTTTGGCGCTTTCATGCTGCGTGCGCGACGCCAGAGCCTTCGCTTGCGCACGCTTCGAAACAGGAGCGGCGGGCGCGGCCGAAGCCGCTGCGAGCGCAGTCGAAGCTACGCCCGATGCCGGATGCGCCGCCGTCCCCCCCGTCGCGGACGCCGGCTGTTGCGCGACTTGCGCGGCGCTCTGCCCTGTCGTCGTGCCGCTGGCGAGCGCGCGCGACAACCGTCCCGCGTCGGAGTCGGCCGGCGCGGCCGCAGGATTGCCACCGACCGAATCGTCGGCGACGATTACGGCCGGCTGCGGTGCCGACGCGGCCTCGCCCTGCGCCACGCGCGTCGCAGCGGCGGCGCTTGCGCTCGCAGCACTGGCTGCGACGAGCGCAGCGCCCCCGGCGACCGCGCTTGCGCCGGTGGCAGCGTGCGTCGTGTCGGAAGCGGCGCTTTGCGTCAGCTCGGGATGCTCACTGACTTGAACCTGACTGCGCTGCCATTGCCATGCGCCGAACGCGCCGAGGCCGAGCACGGCCAACGCTACGGCCACCAGCGGCATTTTCGAACGGCGACGCACAGGCTGCTGCGCCACCACGCGCCCTTCCAGGCTCGCCAGAATGCGGGCGTTGTTGTTCGCGCCCCCCGGGGCCGTCTCGGAAAGCAAGCTTGGCCGCCCTTTAGAACTAGAACTTTCCGGCGCACTCATTCAGTATCTCGTTAGATCCTTGTTTAATTCACCGCGATAATACACGCCGGCCTCCCTTGACAGGCAGGCCAGATTCTAAGAGCAAGCATTACAAAATACAATTCATTTCCCTGCCGGGGCCGAACTTGATTGCCGTCGCACTTGCCGCTTATTTCTCTATCGCCGTCACCATCGCGGCATTGTTCCTGTTGCCTCCGGCGCGTGCCGCGATAATGTCGGCCGCACTCGAATTCCATAGGCGCATATCACAACGCACTTCGCGCGGACTCTCGCACGCGCGCAGTGGTATCGACAAATCAGTAAGAATTTCTCACCTCACTTTTAAAGACACGAAAAAAATACTGATTCGGCAACGCTTGCTGATTTTGATTACGGCAGGTATCCTTGCGGCGCCTCCGTTGATTGCAATTGCGTTGCGCGGTCGCCAATTATTTCAGTTTGATGGCGGTACTCGCGTACCGGACGAGAAAATCGCCGCATTGCTCAATGGCGAGCAGCTCGTTCCGCCGCCGCCGTTGCCGCCCGAGGTTTTCGCGACACAGGAAGTCGAACAGGTCCGTCCAGCATTGCGCGACGCCAGCCGCGATTGGAATTTGCTTGATGCCGATTTCAGAACACGCCTATTGCTCGTCTATAAGATCATGCGCGAGCAGTACGGGTATGAAATGGCGCTGTTGGAAGGCTATCGAAGCCCGGAGAGGCAGAATCGACTCGCGCAGCTGGGGGGCGTGACCAATGCGGCCGCATATCAGAGCTATCACCAATACGGCCTTGCCGCCGACAACGCGTTTTTGCGCGACGGCAAGATCGTCATTTCCGAGAAAGATCCGTGGGCCATGCGAGGCTATCAGCTGTACGGAAAAACAGCCGAGCAAGTCGGCTTGACATGGGGCGGACGATGGAAATTGATGGATCTCGGACACGTTGAATATCACAAGCCCGGATTCGTCCTAGGACGCCCGCCAGTCGGTGCGGCAACCGGGCAATAAGGCGAACATTCTCCGCCAAGCACCGATAAGTACCGTTAAGTACCGTTCAGCACCGTTAAGCAATGCCTTACGCCGCCCGTGCGCCGGCCCATTCGCAGACTTAGAAAGTTAAAGCCTTATGCAACGCTTCCTCAATGCGCTGTTCAGCAAACGGACGATGACCGTCGTCGGGGTCATCGTCTTCGCCGCTCTGGTGTTCAGCCTCTCGATCTGGCTCGAGCTTCCACTCCTATGGCCCGCGCTGGCGCTCGCCGCATTGCTCGCGCTGCTTTTCGCCGGCTGGCTGTGGCGGCGCATCGCTGCGCGGCGGGCCGGCAGCAAGCTCGGCGAGGTGCTCGAGCAACAGGCCGAGACGGGCAAGGCGCCCCAGGCTGCCGGCGCTCAGCCGGCCGATCTCGACATGCTGCGCAAGCGGCTGACCGAAGCCGTCCGCACGATCAAGACCTCCAAGATCGGCCAGGTCTCGGGCGCCTCGGCGCTCTACGAACTGCCCTGGTACATCGTCATCGGCAACCCTGCAGCCGGCAAAAGCAGCGCGGTGCTCAATTCGGGGCTGCAGTTTCCGTTCGCCGAAAAGACCGACGCCGTGGTGCATGGCATCGGCGGCACGCGCAACTGCGATTGGTTCTTCACGACCGAAGGCATCCTGCTCGATACGGCCGGTCGCTATTCGGTGCAGGAAGAGGACCGCACCGAATGGCTCGGCTTCCTGAATCTGCTCAAGCGGCACCGCCCGAAGGCGCCGATCAACGGCATCATCGTGACAGCCAGCATCGCCGAGCTGACGAGCAGCCGCCCCGATGCCACGATCAACCTCGCCCGCAGCCTGCGCCAGCGCGTACAGGAACTGACCGAGAAGCTCGAAGTCTTCGCGCCTGTCTATGTGATGTTCACGAAGGCCGACCTCATCACGGGCTTCGCCGAGTTCTTCAGCGGCGGCGAGCGTCACGAATACGAGCGCGTCTGGGGCGCCACCCTGCCGTACGAGCCCGACGAGAAACGCGACATCGTCACGTTGTTCGACGAGCGTTTCGAAGAACTCTACGAAGGGCTCAAGGAAATCAGCGTCGCGCAGATGTCGATCAATCGCGGCGCCATGCTGTCGCCGGGGCAACTGAGTTTTCCGCTCGAATTCCTCGCGATCAAGCCCGCGCTGCGGGTCTTCCTCGCCACGCTGTTCGAAAACAACCCGTTCCAATACAAACCGATCCTGCGCGGCTTCTATTTCACGAGCGCGCTGCAACAGGGCGAGACGAGCAGCGCCGCTGCGCAGCGCATCGGCCATCGCTTCGGGCTGGCCGTCGACAACCTGCCCAAACCGCAAGCCGCCGCCTCGAAAAACGGGTTCTTCCTGCGCGATTTGTTCTCCAAGGTCATCTTTGCCGACCGCCAGACGGTCCGACAATTCGCCAGCCCGGCCAAAACGCGCCTGCGCTACGGCACGTTCTTCGCGTTCGTGGCCGCCCTGGCGCTGGCGCTGGGCGGCTGGACGTGGTCGACGCTCGGCAACCAGCAACTCGCCGCGAACGTCCAGGCCGATCTCGACAACATCGTGCGTCTGCAGCAAAACCGCAACGATCTGCAGTCGCGGCTGCAGGCAATGGACATTCTCGAAGATCGCATCGCGCAACTCGAGCAGTTCCGTCGCGATCGCCCGCTCTCGGTCTCGCTGGGTCTTTATCAAGGCGACCGGATGGAGCAGCGCTTATTGGCCGAGTATTACCGTGGCGTCAAGCAGTTGATGCTCGACCCCGTCTCGCAGAATCTCGCCTCGTTCCTCAGAGACGTCGATGCGCATCCGGAGCAATTGGCGCCGTTGACGCGCCCGCCCGAGTCCGGCGCGATCCCCGTGTCGACGCGTGCGAACGCTATGGGCCAAGGGGCCGGCGGCGCTCAAGGCGGACTGTATAGCGATGCGTCGCCCACCAATGTCGAAGATGCCTATAACGCCCTCAAGACGTACCTGATGCTGTCGGACAAGCGGCATGTCGAGGCGGCGCATCTGACGGACCAGCTCGCACGCTTCTGGCGCGGCTGGCTCGAAACGAATCGCGGCAACATGTCGCGCGACGAGATGATCAAGAGCGCCGAGCGGATGATCACGTTCTACCTCTCGCGCGTGTCGGACGACGACTGGCCGATGATCGATGCGAATCTTTCGCTGATCGATCAGACGCGCGAAAACCTGCGCCGGGTCGTGCGCGGGATGCCGGCTCGTCAGCGCGTCTATGAGGAGATCAAAGCGCGCGCCTCGACGCGTTTCGCGCCGATGACCGTGGCGCGCATCGTCGGCGAAAACAATACGAACCTCGTCGGCGGCAGCTACGCGATCCCCGGCACCTTCACGCGCGAAGCGTGGTTCGACTATGTCAAACCCGCGATTCGCGACGCCGCCACGAAGGAACTCCAAGCGAAGGATTGGGTGCTCAACACGGCGTCGCAGGACGATCTCACGCTCGAAGGCAGCCCCGAGCAGATCCAAAAGGCGCTCGTCGGCATGTACAAGACCGAATACGCGCAGCATTGGCAGCGCTTCATGCAAGGGATCGCCGTGCGCGATTTCGGCAGCTTCGGTCAGGCCGTCGACGCCATGAACCGCCTGGGCGACCCGCAAGATTCGCCGATCCGCAAGATCCTCGAAACGGCCTACGACCAAACGGCGTGGGATAACCCGGCGCTTGCATCCACTACGTTGCAGAAGGCTCAAAACGGTGTAACGGGCTGGTTCAAGCGGCTGTTCTCGTCGAAGACGCAAGCGGCGCAGAACGCCGGAGTCGATCTCGATGTCAATCTGAGCGGCGGCTCGGCCACGGCCGGCCCGGTCGGCATCGCGTTCAGCGGGCTTGCACGCATCGTCGCCAAGCAGGACAACGCGTCGCTGCTGAACGGCTACATGGACACGCTTTCGAAGGTGCGTACGCGTTTCAACGTATTGAAGAATCAAGGCGATCCGGGTCCCGGCGCACGCGAGCTGATACAGCAAACGCTCGACGGCAGCGGGTCGGAACTTGCCGATTCGCTCAAATTCGTCGACGAACAGATGTTGACGGGGCTGACCGACGATCAACGCAAGTCGCTGCGTCCGCTGCTCGTGCGGCCGCTGATGCAGGCGTTCGCCGTCGCCATCGAGCCGGCCAGCAACGAAGTCAACAAGGTCTGGAACGCACAGGTCTACCAGACATTCGAAACGTCGCTGGCCAACAAGTACCCGTTCTCGGGCGACGCCAAGGTCGAAGCCGGCGCAAGCGAAATCGCGCAGGTGTTCGGTCCCGACGGTGCGATTTCCAAGTTCGTCGGCACGACGCTCGGCCCGCTTGCCGTGCGGCGCGGGGACACCCTTTCGCCACGCACGTGGGGTGGCATGGGCATCGTGCTCTCGCCCGACTTCACGAACGGCTTCGCTCGCTGGGTCGCCCCGCTGGCGGGCGCGGCGGCGACGAGCGGCGGCGGCGCGGCCGAACCGCAAACCGTCTTCCAGATCATGCCGCAGCCGGGCCAGGGCACGACCGAGTACACGATCGTGATCGACGGCCAGCAATTGCGCTATCGGAATACGCCGCCGCAATGGACGAACTTCGTCTGGCCCAACCCGGCGGGCTCGCCCGGCGCGACGCTGACCGCGACGTCGTTCGACGGCCGCACGATCGAGCTCGTCAACGAACCGGGCCGCTACGGTTTGGAGAAGCTCATCAATTCGGCGCAGCGCACGCGCAATCCCGACGGCACGTTCTCGCTGTCATGGACGCAAGGCAGCGTCACCGTCGCGCTCAGCATGAAGATCATCAGCACCTCGCAGCCCACGAGCGGCGGCAGCGGCAACGCCCCGCAGCAGCAAAGCCTGCGCGGCACGCGTCTGCCCGAGTCGGTCGCCGACGTTGCCGCCGCACGCACGGCCGCCGCGCAAGCAAGCGGATCGGCGCCGGCGCCGGTCGCGTCCGGCGCCACGGCCAATGCCGCCGCGCCTTCGCCCCTCCCCTCCCCCTCGGCCGTCAACGCGACGGTCTCGAATACAGGAGCCGCGCAATGACGCAAACCGTGCAGGCGCAACTCGCCTACTTCGGCAAGATCCCGTCGCGCGGGGACTTCGTTAAGAGCACGCACAATCCGCAACTGCTGCAGACGCTCGACCAATGGGTCGCGCAAGCCTTGGAGCTGCTCGCCGAAGATCCTCGCTGGAAGATCGTGTACGAGAACGCGAAGCCGATGCATTTCGCCTTCCTCGGCTCGCAAAGCCGGCTCGCGATCGCGGGCCACTTCATGTCGAGCCACGATATCTCCTCGCGTCGTTTCCCGCTGTTGGCCGCAACGGCGCTTGAAGTCGAGCGCCCGCTTGCCTTCCTCGCCCGCAGCCCGCTCGCGTTCGCGCGCCTCTGGACGCGCGCCTCGACGCAAATGCGCACGCTCTACGATTGCGACGAACCGAGCGCCGCATTGCAAGCGCTCGGCGATACGCAGGTGCCGATCGATGTCGGTTACACGAACTCGCACGACGGCACGTTTTCCGACTTCCTCGAACATCAAACACTGGCCGGCCTCGAGCAGATGTTGCTCGGGAGCGGCCATCCCGTGCGCTTGCGCGGCGCCATGCTCGCGCTCGGTTCGCTGCTCAAGCCTGTCATGCTCAGCCATGCGCCGAACCTCGAACGCGGTCTTACGTTGCCGCTGCCGAACGATACGTTCTATCGCAGCCTCGTCGCCGCGTTCTGGCTCGAACTGATCGCGCCGTTCCTCGCGCAGGCCGACTTCGAGCTCGCTGTATTCATCGGCACGATCGCCGAACGCGAACGGCTCGTGATCGGTTTTAACGGCGCATCGGCGAAGACACTGCATAGCGTCATCGATCCGCAGGCCTATGCGGCTCACAACATCGACATCGACGATCCCGAATGGATCGACGACCACGCCCAGAACGAACATGGAATCAGCAAGCTCGTCAGCTATCTCGAACAACCGCAGCTGTCGCTGCGCATCGCGGTCGATACGTTCCGCGAAGCGTTCGTCGGAGCATGACGTGACGACGAGCGGCCTGGTTGCGAAGTTGCGTCGCGACTCGCAACGACATTCTCCTCCGGCAAGTCCGGCCTACGCGCGCCGCATCGCGTCGGGCGTGCTGGCCGCCATCCTCGTCGCAACGGGCTGTGTGGCGACGGTCGCCGCGCACGCCGACGACAGCACCCCTGCCACGGTTACGCCCGTCGACAACGGCGGCGCCCGCGTCCGCGTCGCGGCGCTGCCCGCACCGGGACAACCGACGGCCACGAGCATGGCCGGCGCCACCAATGCGAGCGGGCGCATGCCGGCCCCCGCCGATGCGGCGCCGGGACAAGTCGTCGTAAGCGGCAAGGTGCCCGATGAAGCCACGCATAGCGCCGTCCTGCAACGTCTGCGCGAAACCTACGGAGCCGGCAGCGTCGTCGATCAGATCGAGGTGGGCAGCGTCGCGACGCCGCCGAACTGGAGTGCGAATGTGCAGAAGCTGCTCGGGCCGCAACTCAAGCAGATCAGCAAAGGGCAACTCAAAATCGACGGCACGCAGATCGACGTGAAAGGCGAAGTATCGAACGAGTCGCAGCGCCAGCAGATTGCGAGCGACATGGCCAATGCGCTGAACCCGACTTATACGATCCGCAACGGGCTGCGTGTCAGTGCGTCGGAGCAGGGACTGCTCGATACGACGCTCGCCAACCGCACGATTGAATTCGAAACGGGCAGCGCGACGCTCGCGCCGCAAGGCCGTGCGATTCTCGATCAAATGGCGAGCGTACTTGCCAGGATGTCGGGCAAGACGATCGAGATCATCGGCCATACCGACAATTCCGGCAGCCGCGCGGCCAATATCACATTGAGCCAGGCGCGCGCCGATGCCGTGAAGGGCTATCTCGTCACGAAAGGCGTCGCGCCGCGGTCGATGATGACAATGGGCGTGGGCCCCGACCAGCCGATCGCGTCGAACGACACCGACGATGGCCGCGCCCGCAATCGACGCATCGAATTCCGCGTCGGTCAATAAAGCGACAGGGCCGGGGCAACAGGGCCGCACCTCGGCGCCCTGCCCTGCCCCCTCTGCTCACGGCTCAATTCCCCTCGTCGGGCTTCACGCCCAGCAACTCGCGGATATGCGAGAGCGAGCCGTCGTCCTTGACCACGGCCGCGAGCCATTGATGCAGCGGCATATCGGCCCACTCGGCGGCCTTATCGGCGAGATACGCGGCCGGGCTGTGCGGCTCGGTCGCGCGCAAGAAACGCGCGACGGCGCGCAACTGCGCGACGGCATCGGCGCGGCTTTGAATCGGGCCGGTATGAGGTACGGCAGCACGCGCGTCGGCTTGGGCTTGCATCGAAGTCTCGAGGGAAGGAGCTGTCTTGAAGCTGGGTTCGGCCCGCTCGCCATGGGCGGCCGGAGGTTGAGGCGGCGCCGAGGGCTCCAGCGTTGCGCCGACATCGCGAGCAAATCGCTCGGCAAGCCCGAAGACGAACTCATAAGCGTCTTTCACCTGCCGGAAGCTGGGCGCCGCGGTGCCGGCCCGCGCGTCCAGTTCCCGCTCCAACGCGAGCATGGCGGTCTCGAACGCTTTCAGATCCGTCAGCAGCGTTCGATAGAACGCCGCCGGCGTCGCGCGCTTGGCTACCTCGATCTGCTCGATCGACGGTTTTCCGCGCGCGAGTTCGTCGGCACGATCGGGCTCGCGACGGATCGCCTGTGCGACGTTCATCGCCACTTCCCAATCAAGCCCGGTGAAGGCGCCGGCCGACGCTTGCGTCAGTGGCGCCTCACGCAGCAACTGCGAGCTGCGACCGACAAGCCAGCCGATATTGCCGAGCCGGTACTCGGTGTCGTCGCCTTCGGGCAGCGGGTGCACACTGTCCCAAAACTGCTCGCTGAGCGCCGCGATCAACGCATACCCTTGCGATAGTCCCGCCACGCCCTGCTTGATCGCCAGCGCTTCGGTCAGCCACGCGGCCAAACGCAGGTCCTTCGTTTGCGTCGTGAGCAACAGCGTGCAGCGCTCGATGACGAAGCCCCAATCGGCCTCTTTGATGTCGGTCACCCATTCGCCTTGATCGAGCGAAGGGTCGTCGAAGCGGCGGGCGTGCTGGATCGCGTCGAATTCGGTGGAAAACAGCAGGTCTTCTCCGCATGGCGATGCGCCTTCGAGCGGTGCGACGAGTGGTGCGAGGTCGATCGGCATATCAGCAAACCTTGTATTCGAAGTCGCCCGATTCGAGCGCACGCACGTCGATCCGTTCGATGCGTTCGCCCTGAGCGATGCGGCCGAGCACGTGCTGCGCGAGTTCGGGCAACAACGTGCCGTTCAGAATATGGTCGACGTTGCGTGCGCCCGAATCGACTTCGGTGCAACGCGCGTGTACTGCGTCGATGAGCGATTCGTCCCACGAGAATGTGGCGCGATGATTCGCAGCGACGCGCTCGCGAATGCGCTCGAGCTTCAATTCGATGATCTGCGCCAGCACATCGTCAGAGATCGGGTAGTACGGCACGACTTTGACGCGGCCGAGAAACGCGGGCTTGAAAGCCTTGTACAACTGCGGCCGCAACAACTCGGTGAGCGCTTGCGCGTCGGGTAGCGCATCGTCCTCCTGATTCAGACAGGCCTGCATGACGGCAGCCGAGCCAACGTTGGACGTGAGAATGATCAACGCATGGCGGAAGTCGATCTCGCGTCCTTCGGCATCGTCGAGTGTGCCTTTATCGAACACCTGGAAGAACATTTCGAGCACGTCGGGGTGGGCCTTTTCGATTTCATCGAGCAGCACGACCGAGTACGGATTGCGTCGAACGGCTTCGGTCAGCACGCCGCCCTCTCCGTAGCCGACGTAGCCCGGCGGCGAGCCCTTCAAGCCCGACACGCTGTGCGCTTCCTGATACTCGCTCATGTTGATCGTGATGAGCTTGCGCTCGCCGCCGTACAGAATATCGGCAAGCGCAAGCGCCGTTTCCGTCTTGCCGACACCGGAGGGGCCCACGAACAGAAACACGCCGCGCGGCTTGTGCGGATCTTCGAGATTCGCGCTCGCCGTGCGCACGCGCTGCGCGATCGCGTCGAGCGCGTGGTCTTGACCGATCACACGCGCGGCGAGCAACGCGTCGAGCGACAGGACAGTATCGATTTCGTCCTTGACCATGCGACCGAGCGGAATACCCGTCCAGCCCGCAACGATCTCTGCGACAACGTGGCCGTCGACCTGCAACGGCACCATCGGGCTCGACTGTTGCAAGGCGGCCAGCTCCGACGTCAACCTCGCAAGCGTCTCGCGTTGCGCGGATAGGTCGGCGCTGGTCGTCTGGGCATCATCCGTCGCCTGCGGCGATAGTTCGCGCCGCAACGCCTCGATCTGCTGCGCCAGTGCCCGCTCTTGCTCGTAGCGTGCCTCATCGGCGGCAAGCGACGTCAGATCGGCCTCGCGCGTCGCACGCAACTGCGCGAGCCGCTCCTCGTGTGGCTGCGCCGCGGTGCTCGTCGCGCGCTCGCGTTCGAGCACGGCGATCTCGGCGTCGATACGCTCGATCCGTTTTCGGGTGTCGTCGATCGCGGCCGGCGTCGAACCCTGCGCGAGCGCCACCTTTGCACAGGCGGTGTCCAGCACGCCGATCGCCTTGTCAGGCAACTGCCGCCCCGTGATGTACCGGTGCGACAAGCGCACCGCCTCGGTGATCGCTTCGTCGAGAATACGGACGTTGAAATGCGACTCCATCCGCGAGGCCAGGCCACGCACCATCGCACAGGCGAGCGTTTCGCCCGGTTCGTCGATTTTCACGACCTGAAAGCGCCGCGCGAGCGCGACATCCTTTTCGAAATACTTGCGATATTCACTCCACGTCGTCGCCGCGATGGTGCGCAGCTCGCCGCGGGCCAGCGCCGGCTTGAGCAGGTTCGCCGCATCGTTTTGGCCCGCCTGCCCGCCCGCGCCGATAATCGTGTGGGCTTCGTCGATGAAAAGAATGATCGGCACCGCGCTTTTCCTGACCTCGTCGATGACGTTCTTCAGGCGATTCTCGAACTCGCCCTTCACGCTCGCCCCCGCCTGCAACAATCCCATATCGAGTACGTGCAGCGCGACGCCGACGAGCGGCGGCGGTACGTCGCCGGCCGCGATGCGCAGCGCCAGGCCTTCGACGACGGCCGTTTTGCCCACGCCCGCCTCGCCCGTCAGAATCGGATTGTTTTGGCGGCGGCGCATGAGGATGTCGATCGTCTGCCGGATCTCCGCTTCGCGCCCGATGACGGGATCGATGTGGCCCTCGCCCGCGCGCTGCGTGAGGTTCGTCGTGTAGGTGTCCAGCGCCGGCGTCTTGGACGGCGCCGCGGGCAGGGTAGGATCGATCGCGCCGCGCGCGGCTTCGCCGCTGGCTGCGGCGTTGGCGACCTGCTCCGCTTCGATCGACCCGCTTGTCGCTTCATCGAACCGATGCTTGAGTTGGTCGATCGGCACACGCGAGAAAATCGACGACATCCGCTCGGCGAACTGCGCGAGTTCCGGCGACGTGAGCAACGCGAGCAGCAGGTGCCCCGAGCGAATGCGAGCGACGTGCGAATCGAGCGAAGCGATGAGCCACGCCTGCTCGAACAGCGCGATCAGGTGCTGCGAAAACACGGGCGTGCGCGTATTGCCCGTCTTCATGCGTTCGAGTTGGCGTTCGAGATCGGTGCGCAGCGCTTCGGCGCTGAGCCCATTCGCACGCAGCACGACCGAGACATCGCTCGTCCGCTCCTCGATGAGCGCCAGCAGCAGATGCTCGAGGTCGACCTCGTAATGGCCGCGCGCCAGACACACGCTTGCGGAGCGTGTCGCAGCGTTCAGGCACAGCGTATCGAGCTTGGCGATGAGAGTCTTCAGGGGAGTGCTCATAGTGAGTCGCTTCTCGTATGGAATGAGAGTTCGGGGCTGCTCGAAGGCAAATCCGGATCTAGTGGATGACGTTCAACTCGTAGCGTGCGTCGTCGCGGTCGCGCTCGGCTTCGCGTGTGCAAAGAAACGCGTCGTAGCCGAGCCGCGCGCCGCCGCCAAGCTGGCTCGCGCCGACCTCTGCGCGGGCAAGAACGAGCGACACCTCGTATTCGATCGTGATGCCGGCGAGCAGCGTCAACATGCGTTCGAGCGCGATCGCGCGTGATTCGCCCGGCAGGAACGCTTCGTACTCGCGCTTGGTCAGCGGGCCGACGACGATACGGGCGCGCATGTCGCGCTGCCAGACCCGCTCGCCGGCGAGCGCCGTCGCACCGAGCGTCGCATTCACTTTGCCGAGCACCGTCGTCCGTTCGGGCGGGACGGCATACCACCTGCCGGCATATTGTTCCGCGCGTATGGGCACACGAAAGTATTCGGCCAGCGCCTGTGCAAGATAGGCAGCCGACATCGGTCGATGCCGCGCCGGCAACGCGTAGCCCGCAATCGCTTCGTCGATCAACGCGCCGCGGCCCGCTTGCATGTGCGCACGCGTCGGCCCATCGGGCACGCCGGCCAGCGCCAGCAGCAACGGCAGATAGCGCTCGTCGCGATCGAGCTCGTAATGGAACGGCAGCCGATACTTCTTCCACGCCGCGTAAAAGAGTGCCGTCGCGCGATTCGAAAAAACGTCGAAAAACTCGCGCGCCGCATGATCGCGCTGGATCTGAGCGCGTCCGATCAACTGCTCGGTGTAGTGCAGCGGTAACGTGCCCTGTCCACCGAGCAAGCCGAAAAAGGCGGGGGTCAATTCAACGCGGTCGATTTTGCGCTGCCCCAGCGCCGAGCGCCGGGCGTCAGGCTCGGCCAGCGGGGCCCCGTCGATGCCGAATGGCAGCGCGTGCTCGAGTTCGCTCGGCGGGAACGTGACGGCAAGGCTGTTGCGAAAGACGACACCGTTCGCGCCGCGCTCACTGGACCGGCGTCCATCGTCGCTGGCCTTCGCGGCCTCGCGCGAGAACCAGGTATCCAGCATCCTTACCGCTTGAAAGAATTGGAACCGGTACGGCTCGTCGAGCAGGCGCTCGACTACGCCAGCGTCGATTCCGCGCTGCGCGGCTTGCATCGCAAGATCTCCTCGCCTGTGCGGCCGGCCACGGCCACGAGTTGCACAAAACTGTTCAAGCGAACGAACAGGCCGAAGAACGTATCAAGCACGCGCACGAACGTGGCGAGGCTGGTGCCCACATAGTGCGACTCGTCGAAGGTCAGCCGGATCTCGACGCCGCGCACGAAGGTCGCGAACGGGCGCCCGGCCAGCCAATGCACCGCCGGCCGTTGCTCGATGCCGACGATGCCTGCGATGTGTCGGGCGGACACGGGCGTGCGGCGAATGTCATAAAGCGCGAGCAGTTCCTTGAGCGCGGCGAGGCCGCCCGCGGCCAGCGAAACGTGGTTGAGCGACAGATGCGACACGAGCCGCCATCGCAGCGGCGCGCCGCGCTCCACGCGCACGCTCGCGCTCGGCCGCGACAGCAGCTGGATCGTGCCGGTGCGCAGGTCGGGCTGCGCAAATAGATCTCCGCCTTCAAGACCGACGGCCATCCTCGCGGGCAGGTCGCGATTCGTGCAGGTCAGCGCGAGACTCAGCGTATCGGTGCAGGCGTCGAGCGGATCGAAATCGGCATCGACGATCGAAATTTCCGTCTCGTAGCCAGGGCTGTGCTGCGCGACCCATTCGTTGCGGCGTGCAAACCAGTAACGCCCCACGCGCGCTGCCTCGTCGTGATGAAGC
This sequence comes from Trinickia soli, assembly GCF_002879855.1. GTDB lineage: Bacteria > Pseudomonadota > Gammaproteobacteria > Burkholderiales > Burkholderiaceae > Trinickia > Trinickia soli. The sequence continues at coordinate 48,507 of NZ_PNYB01000006.1, forward strand.
GAGTAGAACGGCCGAAACTCTGTGATCGTTTGCCCGTTCTGCCGTGTTTCGACCCGGCAGACATGATCGATCGAATAGACTTCGTAAGCGCGGGCGTGTCGCGCGTCGGCAACGACCGGATACGAGACCGCCTCGTGACTGACGTGGATCGGCTCGCCGCGCTGCGCGAACAGATTGACGACCGGCGTGCAGAACAACCTGACATGATTGACGCTCAGCGATTCCACGAGCCGCTCGATCGTCGGTTCGTCACGCAGTTCGCCGAGCGCGACATGCAGTGTCAGGCGGCGGCACCGCCCTGCGACGCGGACCATCTCGCCGAAGTCGAAGTCGACGAAGTTGAATTTCTCGGGAAACGCGAAGTACTCGCTGAGCACTCGATAAGCGGGGTGCGACCTGGCCGGATAATCGATCAGCGCGTCCGCCTCGTCAAAGCCTGCCAACTCGATCGGTACCGCCGCGAGCGGGCGCCAAAGGCGGCTCTCGTCGGTTTGGATATAGGCGCCGATCGACTTCATGAAAAGCGAGTCGGCCAGCGCCGCGATGAACGACTGCTCGCCGTGCAGATAGGCCCGCAGCTTGGCCAGATTGAGTGCTGATAGCATCAGCTCGCGCGACGTCGTCTCAAAGGTAAACGACAGCAGCGCGGAAGCGTCGCCGGGCAGCGTAATGGCCGAGGCGGAAACATCGGCAAGCGGTGTGTACTGCGCGTGCGCGAGGCGCACGGGCGCCAGCGTCACCTCGTATGCGGTGCGAAATTGGCATCGCACTGCGCGGATCTCGCGGCCCGCGAGCGCAGTACCACGCGGGATCGTGGCCGGCTCGAGCGGCCGGCCGTCGCGCGGCAAGCCGAATTGCGCAATGGAGCACGACGGGAACGGCCGCAGATAGTGCGGATAGAGCACCTCGAGCAGCGCTTCGGTAAATTCGGGCAGATCGTCGTCGAGCTTCTTGTTGATGCGCGCGGTCAGCAGCGCGAACGACTCGATCATGCGCTCGACATGCGGGTCGTCGCCCTGCTCGCCGAGCGGTGCAAGACGGGCGGCGATTTTTGGGTATCGCTCGGCGAAATCGCGCGAGTAGCGGCGTAAAAACGCCAATTCGCGCTCGTAATAAGGCAGCAACGCTTCCATCGATATCCCCGAGCGCGCCCGCTCTTATGTCGACTAGCCGAGTCCGGATTCGCGCCCGCGCGAGCGCGTCGCATCTACCGCGCGCCGCGATCGCGTGACCGAATATTGCAGCGTGGACGCTTGCAGCATGGCGTCGAAGCTGACCGGCTCTTCGGCCGGGTGGACGACGAGCTTCGCGCGAATGACAAAATACAGGACGTTCGTCGACTGCTCGTTGATTTCCAGCGAGACGCGGACGTCGCGCAGGCGTGGCTCATGGCGCGCGATGGCCTGCGCAATGGAATCGCAGATGAACGTGCGATCGACGTGGCTCGCCAGGCTCAAGCCTGAAAAATCGTTCAAACCGAATGTCAGCACGGAGCGCTGACATTCGGGCAGCTTCGCCAATTCGTGTTCGGTCAGCACGATCCGCGTGTTGAGCAACGCCTCGACATCGCGCGCAACGCGGCCCTTGAGCTCGTCCATCGACCACTGGCGCATGGCGGCAGGCGCAGGCGAGCGGGGGTCGTCGTCGAAGAGCTTGTCGAGCAAGCTCGGTTCGAAGCGCTTCATCGTGAAACGTATACCGGCAAATGGTGCGGAACGGAGAACGAACGCGCCGCCCGCTTCATGACCGAAGCGAGCGGCGCATAGGCGAAAAGGTCAGACGGCGTAGGTCTTGTCGTTCTTCGTCAGGCTCCAGGCGCCTTGTGCATTGCCGCCGGCACCGCCGCCGACTTGCTGCTGCGTATACTTCCATTGCACAGCGGCATACTTCAGCGAAAACTGCTCCGTGGGCAGCCCTTCGCCGACGACGCTCGGATTGACCGACGAGATGATGACGTACTTCATCTTGATCTCGAGGTACTTGACGCGGTTGCCCTCACCGTCCGATCGCATGAAATCGACCGTCACTTCATCGAACGTCGTGCCGCCCGACGCGTGCTGGTAAAGCAGCGGGCTGACGACGTCGAGATCCTTCGAGAAAGCCATGTCGGCGTGCTCGCAGCGCTCGGTCGTTGCACCGCCGGCCGTGCCGGACATAGCCGAGCGCGGCTGCGTGATCGTGTGATTCCAGGAATTGATCTCGATCCAATCCTTGTGATCCTTATCGGCGGACTCGCCCTTGATGGCGGGGTTGCCAAACTTCAAATAGATGTCTTTCATGACTTCACGACTCCCAGGTAGCGGTTATAAGCGGCGCGGAGCTGACGCCCGTGCCGCGCTCGGAATGACAGCTTGTTATGCGCCGGCGGCTTTCGGTAAATCGGCAACCAGACGCAGAGAGATCGACAGCTCGTCGAGCTGGAAATGCGGACGCAGGAACGCGACCGACCGGTACGAGCCGGGCTTGCCGGGGATCTCGGATACCTGAATCGATGCTTCGCGCAGCGGGAACTGCGCCTTCTGCTCCTGCGTAGCGTTATCGTCGAGCAGCACGTACTGCATCACCCAACGGTTCAGGAACTGCTCGACGTTTTGCGCCGAAGCAAAGCTGCCGATCTTGTCGCGCATCATCGCTTTCAGATAATGGGCGATGCGCGATACGGAGAAGATGTACTGCAGCTGCGCCGACAACACGGCATTGGCATTCGCGCTGTCGGTGTTGTACTTCTTCGGCCGTTGCACCGACTGCGCCGCGAAGAACGCCGCGTAGTCGGAATTTTTACAATGCACGAGCGGGATGAAGCCCAGATCGCTGAGTTCCTTTTCGCGCCGATCGGTAATCGCGATCTCGGTCGGACACTTGAGGGCGATCTCGCCGTCATCGGTCTTGAACGTGTGCGTCGGCAGATCTTCGACGAGCCCGCCGCCCTCCACGCCGCGAATCGCCGCGCACCAACCAAAATCGTCGAATGCCGCCGTCAGCCGGGCAGCGAACGCCCACGCAGCGTTGCACCACAGATACTTGCTGTGATCGGAGCCGTCGACGTTTTCGACGAAGTTGAACGTCTCGGCGACGAGACCGTCCTTCGGATTGAACGGCAGGCGGCCCAGATAGCGGGGCAGCGTCAAGCCGACGTAGCGCGAATCCTCCGATTCGCGGAACGACTTCCATTTGGCGTATTCGACCGTGTCGAACACTTTCGCGAGATCGCGAGGTTTGCCCAGATCGGCGAACGATTCGAGACCGAGCAACTCGGGCGAGGTCGATGCAATGAACGGCGCGTGCGCCGCCGCGGCCACATGCGACATCTGCTCGATGAAATACATGTCCTCAGGCTGGCGCGTCAGCTCGAAATCGCCGATCAAAGCGCCGAACGGCGCACCGCCGAACGTGCCGAATTCTTCTTCGTAGACTTTTTTGAACAGCGCGCTTTGGTCGAACTCCGAGGCAGACTTGAAGTCGCGGACCAGCTCGCGCTTGCCCGCATTGAGCACGCGGATCTTGATAGACGAACCGGTGTTGCTCTCCTTGACCAGGTAGTTCAGACCGCTCCAGGTGCTTTCCATGCGCTGAAATTCGGGCGCATGCATGACTTCGCTCAGTTGTGCCGACAAAAGCCGGTCGAGCTCTGCAATGCGCGCGTCGATCGTCGCGGACAGGTTGTCGGAGACGACGACCGTGCCGTCCATGACCTGATGGACGAGTTCACCGATCAAATCCTTCGCACGCGCATGCTCGGAATCCGATTTGGCGACTTTGCTCTTTTCGACGATTTCATCGAGCAGCGTCGGGGCTGCCGCTTGCGCGGCGCCGACGGGGGCCGTGGCCGTTTGCTGGTTCATCCTCACACCCCGCTTACGTTAGTCGCCTTGCTTGTCTTCGCCATCGCCGCGCGCGCCCGTCTCGCCCGCAAGCGCCTGCAGCTGCTGCGTGTTGGCGAGCACTTCGCTGAGCAGGCTCTCGAGCTTGTCGTTGCCGGCCAGCTTGTTGCGCAGATCGGCAAGCTTCGAACGCGCTTCGAGCAAACGCCGGAGCGGTTCGATCTGCTGCACGACGGCGTCGGGCCCGAAATCGTCCATCGAACGGAAGCGCAGATCGACGCCGAAAGAGCCGCCCGCGTCGGTCAGCTCGTTCTTCACCTGGAAAGCCGCGCGCGGCTCGACGCCTTTCATCACGTCGTCGAAATTGTCGCGGTCGACGCTGACGAACTTGCGATCACGCAGCTTCGGCTGCTCGATCTCGGACTGCCCGGCCAGATCGGCGATGACACCGACCACGAACGGCAACTCTTTGACTTCGATCGCATCGCCGCGCTCGACCTCGTAGGTCAGCTGAACGCGCGGCGGCCTCACCTTTTGCAGGCGCTTCTGAATGCTTTCTTTCTTCGCCATCGATGGCTCCCCAAGGAAACTGAATCAAATGAGCCGATCAGCGAAGCGCACTGAAAGGATCTGCGCCGCCGCTCTTGGCGGATTGAGCCGGCGCGGGTTTTTGAACCGGCGCGCCGGGTGCAGCGGCCGCGCCGCCAGCCGGCTTCGCAGCGGGCCTTTGCGCGGACGCGACCGGATGACGAACGACGCGGCGCTTTTTCGCGGCCGGCTTCTTTTCTTCGTCTTCGGGAAACAGCGCGTTTTGACCGAGCGTATCGCGCAGTTGATGTGCGAGCACCTGGGCGTCGGCCTTCGCGTCGCCCGCGAGCTCCGAATCCTGCCGCAGTTGACCCAGCGATTCCGTTGCGACGCGCAGGCCGCTGACGGCCAGCACGCTCTTTGCTTCGCGGTCGGTCTGATCGCGCGAAAGCGCCTCTTGCGCGGCGACGATCGCCTGCCCGTAGTGCGATTGCGCGAATTGAATCTGCGCGATCCGGGACCAAGGCTCCTCGCGAGTCGGATCGGCCTTCGTCAACTGATCGTATAGCGCGAGCGCACGCGCTTGATCACCCCCCTTCGCGACAGCATCGGCATCAGCCAGTGCTTTGTTGAAGACCTCGGGGCTCGAGGCCGGGTTGGAATTTTGCGTCGCGCAGCCGACCATAGCGGCGCATACGAGCGCTGCCGCGGAAAATTGGAAGATTCGTTGTTTCATCGTTCTTTCTTCTAACCGCGAAACGGTTTATTAATTCGCCGAGGGAAACCGCAACTTTGCTTTGCGGCAAGTGCGGCGTATAGTACCGGCCAATTTTCGATAATTCAACAGTGTTGACTACGAATCAGATTCGTCCTTCTTTGAAGATCTTTGATATCCCAGGCAGGCGATACTGAAATAATTTCCGAATCAATGACAGTTGAATTAAATACGGCAAAAATTTCCTATCCCTCGAACTAGACAAATCTGTATAGCGTTTCTGGTGTCAAGATCTCCAGGAAGTGTCATAAATCGTTGTTAAGCGTTAGCAATGCGCCATCATGAACGGGGTGCCGGTGTGAGTCGTCGAGCTTCAAGATTGAGTTATTCGCGTATATCGCGCTTCGTATGGCCGTTTGCGCTATGCCTGCTTCTGGGCGGATGCGCGGCCGGCGTTACCGTGCTGGGGGCCGCCGCCTCCACGGCGCTGCAGGCCGCCGGCATCGGCAAGCCACCCGTGCCCGATTCGCAAAAACCGCCGCGCGACATCCCGTTGACGCTCGCCGCCGCGTCCAATCTCAATGCGGCCGACGACAACCACCCGCTGGCGCTCGTCGTGCGGCTTTACGCGCTCAAGGATCCCACGTCGTTCCAACAGGCGCCGTTCGATACCTTTACCGATCCGGCCAAGGAAAAAAGCACGCTTGGCGCCGATCTGCTGAACGTGCGCGAGGTGACGCTGATACCTGGCCAGCATTACCAGCTGACCGAAAAGGTCACGCGCGAAGCGCAGGCGTTCGGCGTCGTCGCGTTGTTTCGCGACCCGGCGCTGCAACGTTGGAAATTCGCCTTCGATCCGGCTAAATCCGAGAAATCCGGCATAATGATCGGCCTTCACAACTGCGCGATGACCGTCACGAGCGGCGTCGTCATTGCGCCCGACCCGCGATTGCCGATGCAGCAGCTCAATATGCTTTCGTCCGTCAGTTGCGGCTAGCGAATGGGTAATGATCTTTGACGCGCCGGCCAATCGCCACGCCATGGCGGCCGGGCGCGCGATAAATGAAACCGGGATAGTGAATTTGAGATGAGTTATTCGGCGAAATTGCTTTGGGGCGAGGGGCTCTTTTTAAGACCCCAGCATTTCCAGCAACAGGACGCCTATCATGAGGCGCGCGTATTCGAATCGATCCGGGCGGTCCAGCCGTTCAACTGGGGCGTGCGCAGCGTGCGCTTCGACGCCGATTCGCTCGGCAACAATCTGCTTCGGCTGAGCGAGCTCTCGCTCGTCTTTCCCGACGGCACGCTCTACGCGGCGCCGCTCGCCGACGAACTGCCCCAACCGGTCGCGCTCGATACGCTGCCCGAAGGTGTGGGCGAGTTCACGTTCTATCTCGCCTTGCATCCGCTGCGCGAGACCGGCGGCAATTATGCGGACGAAGCAGCCGACTCGTTCGTCTCGCGCTATGCGCCCAAGCAGCAAAATGTCGCCGATCAGTTCACGGACGCCGCCGTCGCGAACCTGACGTTTCTCAAAACGCGCGTGAAGCTGATCAGCCATACCGAGCCGCGCGCCCAACTATTGGCCATTCCGCTCGCGCGTTTGCGGCGCACGGCCACCTCGGGGTTCGAGTTCGACGACACGTTCGTGCCGCCCTGCCTTGCCGTCGAGGCGTCGCCCATTCTGCACCAGCGGTTGCGCCAACTGATCGACGCATTGCAGGCCAAGGTCAGCGCGCTCTACGGCTTTCATCGCGAGCCGACGAAGAACATCATCGAGTTTCGCTCGGGCGACATCGCCTCGTTCTGGCTTCTGCATACGGCCAACGGCGCCGTCGCCTCGCTCGTCCATTTGCTGCAACAGCCTACGTTGCACCCCGAACGGCTCTTCCAGGAACTGCTGAGATTGGCCGGGCAATTGATGACGTTCTCGAAGCGCTACACGCTCGCCGAGTTGCCCGCCTATCGCCATGACGATCCCGGTCCCGGGTTTGCGCAACTCGACACGATCGTGCGCGATCTGCTCGAAACGGTCATCTCGACGCGCTACTTCGCGATCGCGCTCGAAGAAGTGCGCCCGTCGTTTTACGCGGGCCGGCTCGATTCGGGCAAGATCGACGAAAAGACCACCTTCTTCCTGGCCGTGTCGGCCGACATGCCGGCAGTCGAACTCGTCGAAGCCGTGCCGGCGCGCTTCAAGGTCGGCGCGCCCGACGACGTCGACAAGCTCGTGCTCTCGGCCATGCCCGGCGTACGGCTCGTCTATACGCCGCAAGTGCCACCGGCCGTGCCGGTGCGTCCCGGCGCCTGCTATTTCGCGTTCGAATCGCGCAGCAGCCTCTTTGAGCGGATGCTGCAGGCGCAGTCGGCCATGATTTACGCGCCCTCGGGCATCAACGAACTCAAACTCGAACTGATCGCGGTCACGTCATGACTCAAATGCCTTCGCTGTTCAGCGCCAGCGCACCGTCCGCGCCGTCTTCGGCTTCGACCGAAGGAGGTTTCCAGGCGCGCTCGTTGCGCGATTTGCTCTATGACGGCTTTTTCATGCTGTTCCTGCTCAAGGAAGGCCGCGAGCCTGACGGCGCGAGCGAGTTTGTCGCGCGCGTGCAAGCGTTCCTTGCCGATTTCGAACGCGGTGCGAAAAAGCTCAATGTGCCGGCCGACGACGTCTACGCGTCGAAGTTCGCGTTTTGCGCGGCCATCGACGAAGCCGTGCTCGCGTCGTCGTTCAAGATCCGCGCCGAATGGGAGCGCCGGCCGCTGCAGTTGGTGTTATTCGGCGAGCAACTGGCGGGAGAGAAGTTCTTCGAATTGTTGGAGGACTGTCGCGCACAAGGCGCTGCGCGATTGCAGTCGCTCGAGGTGTTCCATATGTGCCTGCTGCTCGGTTTCCAGGGCAAATACCTGCTGGAAGGGCCGGAAAAGCTTGCCTATCTGACGGGACGGCTTGGCGACGAAATCGCGCAAATGAAAGGCAAGCGCGCCCCGTTCGCGCCGCACTGGCCGTTGCCCGATCAGATCGCGCACCGGCTCAAGCACGAACTGCCGCTGTGGACGATCGGCGCCGTCTTCGCGCTGGTAGGGCTCGGGGCGTATCTCGGCCTGAACACCTACTTGCGCGATTCGACGCTGCGTACGCTGGCGCCGTACTCTCAGCTCGTCAAGCCCGAAGCCGAATCGGCCAATCTCACGATCTCGTTGCCGTAAGCACAGCCGCAGGCAGGGCGAACCGCGAGCTGCAAGTCCGCTCCAGCGGCATCGGGCGCGTCAGTACCTCGCGTCAACCGGCTTGCCGCCCTTCGGCCAATCGTTCTCTTTGCCGGGAAAGTCAGGCCGCGGTTGATGCGTCACGAACGCGGCCTCGCACAGGCGATCAACGCGTCGGCGGTTGAGGATGGTCTTCTCCGCGAACGGCGCAATCCATCGAAGTTTCATCTTTGCCATGTCTCCTCTGTTTCGTTCGTGTAGGGGGAGGCTCCCATAACCGGCGCGCATTGCGCCTTTGCCTTGCCGAGGGCCTGGATCAATCGACGATGAACAACGTCGCGCCCACCGGCGTACTCGAACGGTGCGGTTCGGCTCCGTCCGCAACCTGATAGCTTTGACCGGCCTTCAATACGAATCGACGACCGTCTTCGAGCTCGGTGTGCAGCTCGCCTGCAAGCACGTAAAGGATGTGTCCTTTTACGCACCAATGGTCGGCCACATAGCCAGGCGTGTATTCGACCTGGCGGACGCGAATGTCGCCGAACGCGCGCATGCGCCAAAGGGCCGTGCCCGAATCCCCGGGATGCGCTTGCGCTTCGACGCCCGACCAGTCGGTCACGCCAAATGGGATGCCGCTCATCTTCATTGGAAATCGCTCCTGTTCGAGAGTGGCAGACAGCCTGCCTCGCCCGCGCCATCATCTGACAGAACGACGAACGATGCATGCAAATCACCGCATTCGCGAGCACCGGCGCGGCCCCGCCCTATTGCGCTGAAGGAGCGCCGGCGAGCACCGATTGGACGCATTCGTCGACGCTGAGCTCGCGCAGCGAATCGAGCGGCAGCGTGTCATCGGTCGCCCGCTTGAGCACGTCGAGCGCGCGCGGCTTGAGACGAGCGAGTAACAGCCGCTGGTTGTGCGCGCGCAACTCGGCCGCGAACACACGCAGCGCCTCGATGGCCGTGCCGTCGACGTCGGGCGTCTCCTCGAGACTCAGCATGATCGTGGTGGGCGGCCGCGTTTGCGCGGCGGCGAGCTTGCGGACCTCGCCCAGCACGCGATCCGCGTTGGCAAAAAACAGCGGCGCTTCGGGCCGCACGATCATGATGTCGTCTACGGGTCGAGCGTCGGCATGCGCGGCGAGATCGACAAAATCGTGGCTGTCGCGCAAGCGGCCCAACACGCTGACCATCGGCTCGGAAAAATTGCGCAGTGTGACGAGCAAACTCACGCCGATCGCGACAAGCAGACCATGCAACACACCGAGCAGCAAGACACCCGACAGCGAGGCGACGGTCAGGAGTCGATCGCGCCGCCATGCCCAGTACGGCCGAAATACGTCCGGGTGCAGCGAATGACTGACCGCATAAATGACGATGGCCGCCAACACCGGCTCCGGAATGCGCGCAAGCTGCGGCCGCAGGAACACAACGATCAGCGCGACGACGGCTGCGGCGATAAGCCCGGCCCGACGCGTTTGCGCGCCGGCCGCTTCGTTGGCTGACGTGGCCGAATAGCCGGCGCCAACGGGCATGCCCTGCAGCAGTGCCGAGACGATGTTCGCGCCGCCGAGCGCGACGAGATCGCGATTGGCCAAAACCGAATCGCCATGTTTGAGCGCGAAGCTGCGGATCGAGCCATACGACTCGGCATACAGAATAAGCATGAGCGCGAATGCGAGTTCGGTCGTCTGCAGCCACTGCGCACGCGCGATCGCGGGCAGTCCGAAGCGCACGTCGCGCACATCGATCGCACCGACCACGGCAATGCCCCATCGGTGCCAATCGATAAAGTAGCCGGCGCCGATGCCGAGGACGATGACGACGAGCGTCGCGGGAATGCGCGCGCGTCTGCCGAGCGCGAACAAGATCGCGAGCGCCGCACCGCCAAGCATGACGCTATGGCTGTTCCATCGGGGCAGCTGCCGCGCAAGATCGAACGCCACCCGCGGCGCGTCGGCATAGTGCGGCGTCACGCCGAGGATGTTCGGCAATTGCTTGACTGCGATCGTCAATGCAAGACCGAATGCGAAGCCGCGCAGGACGGGTTTCGCGATGAAGTCCGACATGCCGCCGAGCCGCGCAAACCCGGCGAGCGCGAAGAGGATGCCCGTTGCGGCCACGAGCGCCGCTGCGTACGCGAGCTGCGCCCCGCCGCCGCCCGTTTGCGCGCTGACGGTCGCGGCCAGCACTGCGGCCGACGAGGAGGTCGCCGAAACGATTGCAAAGCGGCTGCTGCCCAACAACGCGTAAACGGCAAGGCCTGCGATCAGGGCGACGAGGCCCGCTTGCGGGGGCAGATTGGCGATGCCTGCATAGGCGACGGCTTCCGGCAGCAGCAGCCCGGCAATCGACACGCCCGCGAGCGCGTCCTTGGTCGCGCGCCAAGCGGGCGGCCGGGGCGCACTCGGCTGAGCGTAATGGCTGGGCTCTTGGAGATGGGCAGCGGCGGCGTGCCCGGTATCGATCGTCATACGGGCGGTGCCGATCAGGAAACCGGCAGCTTGCCGGACCAGCCCGGGAGATAACGCGCCTCGGGATCGTGCGCGCAAGCGAGCGCCTCTTTGAGCGCCTTGTCGAAATCCTTGCGAACGCGCTTTTCGGGGAGCTTCAGGCGCAAGTAGTCGGCCCACAAAAATTCGCTGAACGGCGTCATGTCCTTCGCATAGCCGCCGAGGCGGCGCAGTTCGCCGGCGAGGCTGCGGTAGGGATCGTGATCGCGCAGCAACATGACCTTCACATCGCTCAAGCCTTCTTCGATGAGCGCGAGCCCGAGATGGTGGTGATCGACGACGAAATGCTGGTGCCCCGGGCCGAGCACGGCCGCAAACCAGTGCGTCGCAATCGCCTGCGCACGCGCCTTCTTGTCGAGCGACTTCCAATGGGCACGCTTGGCGCGCACCTCGTGGTAGCCCACCGTGATCTGCGTGGGCCGCAGCGTTTCGAGCTTGGCCGAAATCAAGCGAACATCGGCGGTCGGACCGTTCACCTTGCGCCCCTCTTCGTTCGTTGCACCTCTGTTCGCCGGCGCGACCGGGCTTCAGCGGGTCCCGTTGCGCGCCACGTCCCCAGCCGATTTCTTGCGCATCAGCTTCCAAAGCGCGGCCAGCGCGACCGGCACGACCGCGGCGCCCACGCCCACCAGCACGATCAGGTTCAGGTATTGCCGGATGAAAGGAATATTGCCGAAGAAATAGCCGGCCAACACGAGCAGCAACACCCACATTGCGGCGCCGGTCACATTGAAGAATTGGAAGCGGCCCATGCGCATCTCGGAGACGCCCGCTACGAAAGGCGCAAACGTGCGCACGACGGGAATGAAGCGGGCGAGGACGATCGTCTTGCCGCCGTGCCGCTCATAAAAATTGTGCGTCCTTTGCAGCGCTGCCCGATCGAGGAAACGTTCCAGCACCGGCACACGCGTGTTGAACACCTTCGGCCCGATCGCGCGGCCGATCACATAGTTGACGGTATTGCCGCCGATGGACGCGACAAGCAGCAACAGAATCAGCGACGCCAGATCCATCTGGCCGGACGCACAAAACGCGCCGCCGATGAACAGCAGCGAATCGCCCGGCAGGAACGGCAGGATGACGAGCCCTGTCTCGCAAAAGACGATCGCAAACAGCACGGCATAGACCCACGCGCCGTATTGGTGGACGAAATCGCCGAGGAACTTGTCGATGTGCAGAATCAGGGCGACGAAATGAAGCAGCGTGTCCAAAGGCATTCCTTCCAAAAAAAGAGAACCGTTTCGCGATCGTGCGTAGTCGGGCCTGCCCCGTGCCCGCGTGCCCGACACAATCGCGCCATGATACCGAAACCGCACGACCAATCTCGAAACGGGCCATAGGGAACGCGGGTCGCGGCGCTGGGCCATGCCGCGAATCGCTATAATCGCGGCATGTCCGAATTCTCCGAATCGCCGGCCGATCCCGTACGCACCATGCCGGCTGGCCCCGGCGCGCGCCGTGCGATCGCCCCACTGCCCGATCAGCTGATCAGCCAGATCGCTGCCGGTGAAGTCGTCGAGCGCCCGGCCTCGGTCGTCAAGGAACTACTCGAAAACGCACTGGACGCTGGCGCAAAAACGCTGCGCATCCTACTCGATGCGGGCGGCGTCAAACGCATTTCGATCGCCGACGACGGCTGCGGCATTCCTTCCGGCGAGCTGCCGCTGGCGCTGATGCGCCATGCGACGAGCAAAATCCGCTCGCTCGCCGAACTCGAAGCCGTCGCCACGCTCGGATTTCGTGGCGAAGCACTCGCTTCGATCGCATCCGTGGCCGAAATGTTCATTACGAGCCGCACGCCCGACGCCGCGCATGCCATGCGCATCGATGCGCAAACGGGCGCATTGACGCCCGCGGCGGGCGGCATCGGCACGACGATCGAAGTGCGCGAGCTTTACTTCAACACGCCGGCGCGCCGGAAGTTCCTTAAAAGCGAACAAACGGAGCTTGGCCACTGCATCGAGATGATCCGGCGCGCGGCGCTCGCGCGGCCCGACGTTGCGATCTCCGTCATGCATAACGGCCGCGCGCTCGAGCATTGGAATGCAAGCGAGCCCCCCGCGCGGGTGGCCAGGATTCTCGGCGAAGCCTTTGCGAACGCGCACCTGCCGCTCGAAGAAGTCGCCGGGGACATCGCCCTCTACGGCTGCGCCGGGCTGCCGACCGCGAGCCGGGGGCGGGCCGACCAACAATATTTCTTTGTCAACGGCCGGTTCGTGCGCGACAAATTGCTCACGCATGCCGTGCGCTCGGCCTATGAGGATGTCCTGCACGGCGATCGCTATCCGTCGTACGTGTTGTTTCTCGATCTGCCGCCTGAAGCGGTCGACGTCAACGTGCATCCGTCGAAGATCGAAGTGCGCTTCCGCGATTCGCGCGCGGTCCACCAGTTCGTGTTTCACGCCTTGCAGCGCGCCCTCGCCCGGCATGCGGGCGCTTCCCCCGAGACCACGGCGCTGGGCCACGCCGCGCAGATCGAAGCGCACCCCGGCGTCGCTCCGGCGCAAGCCGCTGCGGGCGCAGCCGGTACGCCGGGCGCTGCCGGTTCCGCGCTTGGCGGCCTGTCGATTTCGGCCGCAGGTCGCAGCGGCTCTACCTGGATGCGCGATTCGCGCATGACGCAGGGAACGCTGCCCGTTGCGCAACCACTCGCGCTTTACGACGCGTTGTTCGGACGCAAAGACGCGGCCGGTGCGCAGGGCGGTGCGGCCGATCGGAACGGCGACCAGCCCAACGATGCGCCGTGGCTGGCCACCGCATCCGGTCCCGACCTGGAAGCGCGCGAGCGCGCAGCCGCGCCCATGTTCGGCCTGCCGCCCGCCGCCGTGCCGGCCGACCTCGATCACCCGCTCGGCTTTGCCATCGGGCAGATCCATGGCGTCTACGTCATGGCGCAGAACGCGCGCGGACTCGTCATCGTCGATATGCATGCCGCGCACGAGCGCATCCTCTACGAGCAGTTCAAACGCGCGCTGGCCGAGCGAACGGTGGCCGTGCAGCCGCTCCTGCTTCCCATCTCGATGACGGCCGACGCCGTCGAGATCGGCACCGTCGAGGAAGAGCGCGACGCCCTCGATGCGCTCGGCTTCGATCTCGCCCCGCTTTCACCGACCACGCTCGCGATCCGCGCCGTACCGGCGCTTCTCAAGGACGCCGACCTGCCCGCGCTCGCGCGGGCCGTGCTGGCCGATCTGCACGCCTACGGCGGCTCGCGTGTGTTGACCGAACGCCAGCACGAGTTGCTCGGCACGCTCGCCTGCCACCACGCTGTGCGCGCGAACCGGCGCTTGACGCTCGACGAGATGAACGCACTGCTGCGCCAGATGGAAGCGACCGAGCGCGCCGACCAGTGCAATCATGGCCGGCCCACCTGGTATCAGTTGACGCTGGCCGATCTGGACCGGCTGTTCCTGCGCGGACAATAACCGCGTGAACGCGTTGCACCGCACCGCCATCGCCTGCCTGCTGGGCCCGACGGCATCCGGCAAAACGGCTGCCGCACTCGCGTTTGCAGCGCGACACCCGTCGGAGATCGTCAGCGTCGACTCGGCGCTCGTCTATCGCGGCATGGATATCGGCACCGCCAAACCCACCCTCGACGAGCGCGCGCTCGCGCCGCATCATCTGATCGATATTCGAGATCCTACCGAGGCCTATTCGGCGGCCGATTTCCGCGCCGATGCTTTGAGAGTCATAGAAGAAATCCTCGCGCGCGGCCACGTTCCGCTGCTGGTGGGCGGGACGATGCTGTACTACAAGGCGCTGACGCAAGGACTGAACGATTTGCCATCGGCCGATCCGCACGTGCGTGCCTCGCTCGAAGCGGAGGCGGCGCGCGATGGGTGGCCTGCGCTGCATGCACGCTTGGCGAGCGTCGATCCGGCCACGGCGGCGCGCCTGGCGCCGAACGACGCGCAGCGCATCCAACGGGCGCTCGAAGTCATCACGCTGACGGGCACGCCGATGTCGACGCTGCTGGCGCAAGCCGAGCGCGACGACGACACGCCGTACCGCTTCGTGCCGATTGCGCTGGAACCGAGCGACCGGGCCGTACTGCACGCGCGAATCGCCGAGCGCTTCGACGCGATGCTCGCGGCCGGCTTCATCGACGAAGTGCGGCATCTGCGCGCGCGCGGCGATCTGAATCCCGGTTTGCCGTCGATGCGCTGCGTCGGCTATCGACAGGCCTGGGAATATCTGGACGGTTCGATCGATTACGCCACGATGCGCGATAAGGGCATCTTCGCCACGCGTCAGCTCTGCAAGCGGCAACTGACCTGGCTACGTTCGATGCCCGAGCGGATCGTGATTGATTGCTGCGCCCCGGGCGCGACCGAGGAGGCGGTCCGGGCGATTGAATCGATTGTCGGCGAAAGCGGGGGCGCTTCGGCATAGAACGACACGCCGACGCTTTGCCGGCTGCTCCGCGGCGTGCCCATCGCTATCGGCCAAGCGCGCCTGGCCATCGCGCGCGAGTGACATGCGGATTGATGTGCGGATCGATCCGCGGTCGATGCGCGAACGGCCGTCAGGCCGTCCCCGCCTACACGACGACGGTCTGCGCCTCGCCCTCGCGGCTGGCGCGCACGACGCCGATCTTCCAGACCTGCTCGCCGGCGGCCGTCAATTCGCGCAGCGCCTCATCGGCATCTGCCGACGCGACGACCACGGCCATCCCGATCCCGCAGTTGAAGACGCGATGCATTTCCGCATCCGCCACACCGCCATGCTGCTGCAGCCAGGCGAACAGCGGCGGCAGCGGCCAAGCCGATTGCTGCAATTCGGCGGTAAAGCCCTCGCGCAGCACGCGCGGGATGTTCTCGACGAGCCCGCCGCCCGTGATGTGCGCCATGCCTTTCACGGTGATCTTCTGCATCAGCGCAAGCAGCGGCTTCACATAGATCCGCGTGGGCGCCATCAGCGCATCGGCCAGCGAGCGCCCGTGGAAATCGGCGGACAGATCGGGATTCGCGCGTTCGATGATCTTGCGCACGAGCGAAAAGCCGTTCGAGTGGATCCCGCTCGATGCGAGGCCGAGCACGACGTCGCCAGCGGCGATCGTGCTGCCGTCGATGATCTTGCTCTTTTCGACCGCGCCGACGGCGAAGCCCGCCAGATCGTATTCGCCGTCGGGATACATACCCGGCATCTCGGCCGTTTCGCCGCCGATCAGCGCACAGCCGGCCAGCTCGCAACCTTGCGCGATGCCCTTCACGACCGTGGCGGCCGTCGCTACATCGAGCTTGCCGCAGGCGAAATAATCGAGGAAGAACAACGGCTCGGCGCCTTGGACGAGGATATCGTTGACGCTCATGGCGACGAGATCCTGGCCGACCGTGTCGTGTTTATTCAGATGGAATGCGAGCTTGAGCTTCGTGCCGACGCCGTCGGTGCCGGAGACCAGGACGGGCTCCTTGTACTTCTTCGGCACCTCGAACAGCGCGCCGAACCCGCCGATGCCGCCGAGCACGCCGTCACGCAGCGTCTTTTTCGCGAACGGCTTGATGGCGTCGACGAGCGCATCGCCGGCGTCGATGTCGACGCCCGCGTCACGGTACGACAAACCCTGGGCGCCAGCCTTGGCATCCGGAGCGGATTTCGGTTGATTCATGGGGAAGGGCGAGAAGGTCGGTAAAATGCGATTTTAACCGATGTCGATTGTCGATCGAGAGTCGGCGCCTCGCGCCCTTCCCGGCTTCGACGCCCGACGCCCGGCAGCCGGGCGGCCAGCGCCCTGTCCGCCCTCCTGACAACACGAGTCAACAGACCCAGGTACCCGCCCTTGTCGCAGAGCTCTTCGCTTCTTACGCCCTATCAGCGCCAAGCCCTCTTCTGGGGTGCCGTCGCACTCAGTCTCGGCATCCTGCTGTGGCTGCTCAGCCCCGTGCTCACGCCGTTTCTGCTCGGCGCAATCCTCGCCTACATCCTGCAGCCGGGCGTGGCCTGGCTCGTCCGCCGCCGCGTGCCCCGAGGCATTGCAGCGCTGTTGATGATGCTCGTGTTCGCGATCCTGGTCTCGCTGCTCGCACTGCTCGTCTTCGCGGTCGTGCAAAAGGAAGGGCCGCAGTTGAAAGCGCAGGTGCCGTTGCTGATCTCGCATCTGCACGACTGGGCCCAGCCGAAGCTCGCGATCTTCGGCTTCGCCGACGTCTTCGACTTCTCGAGCCTGCGTGACATGCTGACGACCCAGCTCGAGGGCAGCGCGCAAACGGTCGCGCTCGCGGCTTGGAAATCGCTGCGCACGAGCAGCAACGTCATGATCACCGTGATCGGCGATGTCGTGATGGTGCCGCTCGTGCTCTACTACCTGCTCTACGACTGGAACACGATGCTCGCGCGGCTGGCCGCGGTCGTGCCGCGGCGCTGGCTGCCCAAGACGCTGGAGCTCGCCGTCGAAATGGATCGCACGCTTTCGCAGTATTTGCGCGGCCAATTGCTCGTCATGGCCGTGCTCGCCGTGTTTTACGGCTTGGCGCTGACGATCGCGGGGTTCGAGATCGCATTGCCGATCGGCATCTTCACGGGGCTCGCCGTCTTCATTCCGTATATCGGGTTCGCGACCGGCCTCGCACTGGCGCTGCTCGCGGCGTTGCTGCAATTCGGCAGCCTCTACGGCTTCGTGGCCATCGCCATCATCTACGGCATCGGCCAGATTCTCGAAAGCATGTTCCTGACGCCGCGCCTCGTCGGCGAACGCATCGGGCTCCACCCGCTCGCCGTGATCTTCGCCTTGCTTGCGTTCGGCCAACTGTTCGGCTTCTTCGGCGTGCTGCTCGCGCTGCCTGTGAGCGCGATTCTTTCCACCGCGCTACGTGAAATGCGCCGCGGCTATCTCGCGAGCGCGCTTTACAAGAACTGATCCTGATTCGGAAAGAACCGATCGATTTGCGTTTTTTATCGTGACTGTGCATCGCCAATTGACGCTCGACCTCGGCACGCCGCCACCGTCGACGTTCGACAACTTTTTCGCCGGCGCGAACGCCGAACTCGTCGCGCGGCTCGCTGAACTCGACAGCGCGCTCGCCGCGGGCCCGCTCGCCGATCGCACGTTCTATGTCTGGGGCGACCCGGGCAGCGGCCGCAGCCATTTGCTGTCGGCGCTCGTTCATAGCGCAGCCCCCGGACGCGTCTCGTTTCTCGGGCCGCAAAGCGCGCTGGCGGCGTTCGCCTTCGATCCGAGCGTCGCGATCTTTGCCGTCGACGATTGCGACAAGCTCTCGGGCGCGCAGCAGATCGCGCTGTTCAACCTGTTCAACGAGGTGCGCGCGCATCCCACGAGCGCGCTCGTCGCCACGGGTAACGCGGCGCCGATCGCGTTGGCCGTGCGGGAAGACCTGCGCACGCGCCTGGGCTGGGGCCTCGTGTTCCACCTCGCTCCGCTGCCCGACGAGCGCAAGGGTGCGGTGCTCAAGCACGCGGCCAGGGAGCGCGGGATCGCGCTGGCCGACGACGTACCCGCCTACCTGCTCACGCACTTCAGGCGTGACATGCCGAGCCTGATGGCGCTGCTCGATGCGCTCGACCGCTTCTCGCTCGAACAGAAGCGCGCGATCACGCTGCCGCTCCTGCGTACCATGCTCGCCCAGCCGGCCGTCGAGGCCGCCCCCGAAGGCTCGCCCTCCAGCTCGGGCCGCTTCAAGTAAAATGCGCTCTCATGACCAATCTCGCACTCTTCGACCTCGATCACACGCTCATCCCGACCGACAGCGACCACGAATGGGGTCGCTTCATCGTGAAGCTCGGCATCGTCGACTCCGAAACCTATCTTCGTGACATCGATCGCTTCTATGCGGACTACAAGCGTGGCCAGCTCGACATCCACGCGTATCTGGAAACGATCCTCTCGCCGCTCGCGCACCGTTCGCGCGCCGAACTGGCCGCATGGCACGAGCAGTTCATGCACGAAGTCATCCGCCCGGCCCTCGTGCCCGTCGCGCTCGAACTCGTGCGCGAGCATCAAGACAAAGGCGATCTGTGCTGCATCGTCACGGCGACGAACGAGTTCATCACGCGTCCGATCGCCGATGCATTCGGCGTCGACATGCTGATCGCCTGCGAAGTCGAAACTGTCGACGGCCAGCCCCACTCGCCGTTCACGGGGCGCGGCACGGGCACCCCCAGCTATCGCGAGGGCAAGATCGTGCGCGTCGAGTCGTGGCTCGCCTCGCTCGGCAAAAGCTGGGCCGATTTCGAGCACAGCTACTTTTACAGCGATTCGCACAACGATATTCCGTTGCTCGAGAAAGTCACCGATCCGATCGCGACCAACCCCGACGCCACGCTACGCGCACACGCACAAGCAAAGGGCTGGCGCATCCTCGATCTCTTCCAACCGTCGTGATCAAGAAACTCATTCGCAAGCTGTTCGGCCAAGACACGGACCCGGCCGCCCAAGACGACTCGCTCGCCGAAGAAGCGGCCCGGCTCGATGCCGCTGCGGACGAAGAAGCGGCCAAACCGCGCCGCAAAAAAGCGCAGGCCGACAAGCGCACGGGCCCGAGCGGGCCCGACGCCCCTGTCATCCTGTCGTCCGACATCCACGGCATCGATCCCGCGCTGATTTCGCGCAACGCCGTGCGCGTGACGGACACGTTGCAGCAGGCGGGCTATCGGGCGTTCATCGTCGGCGGCGCCGTGCGCGATCTGTTGCTCGGCATCGCCCCGAAGGATTTCGACGTCGCCACCGACGCGACCCCGGAGGAAGTGCAACGCCTGTTCCGCCGCGCACGGTTGATTGGCCGGCGCTTCCAGATCGTGCATGTGCAATTCGGGCAGGAGATCATCGAGGTCTCGACGTTCCGTGCGCTGATGGATGCGCCGAAGGAAGCGCCGAAGGAAGCGCCTCCGGCTGCCGCCGCGCCGGCCAGGCGGCTGCGCCGCGACGAGCTCGATCGCCGCACCCATGCCGTCGACGCGAGCGGTCGCGTGCTGCGTGACAACGTCTGGGGCGAGCAGCACGAAGACGCGACGCGGCGCGACTTCACGATCAACGCGATGTACTACGACCCGGCTACGCAGACGGTGCTCGACTATCACAACGGGATGGCCGATATGCGTGCGCGCGTCTTGCGCATGATCGGCGATCCCGTCACGCGCTACCGTGAAGATCCGGTGCGGATGCTGCGCGTCGTGCGCTTCGCGGCCAAGCTCGGCTTCGAGATCGACGATGCCACGCGCGACCCGATTCAGCCGCTTGCCGATCTGATCCACAACGTGCCTGCGGCGCGCCTGTTCGACGAGATGCTCAAGCTGCTGCTGTCGGGGCACGCGCTCGCCTGCCTGAAGCAACTGCGCAAGCAAGGCCTCCATCACGGCCTGCTGCCGTTGCTCGACGTCGTGCTCGAGCAGCCGCATGGCGAATCTTTCATCACGCTGGCGCTCAACAGCACCGATGCGCGCGTCAGGGCCGGCAAACCGGTCTCGCCCGGCTTCCTGTTTGCGACGCTGCTGTGGCACGACGTTCAACAACGCGCGCAGCAGTTCGAAGCGAACGGCGAATATCCGGTGCCGGCGCTCCATCACGCGATGGACGACGTGCTCGACATGCAGACCGAAAAGCTCGCGATCCACAAACGCTTTTCGGCCGACATGCGCGAGATCTGGGGCCTTCAGGCGCGCCTCGAAAAGCGCTCCGGCCGCACCCCGCTCAAGCTCATCGAACACCAAAGATTTAGAGCGGGTTATGATTTCCTCCTGTTACGGTGCGAATCGGGCGAACTCGATCCCGCGATCGGCGCGTGGTGGGGCGCCTTCATCGAAGGCAGTCCGGGCGAACGCGAAGAGTTGCTGTCGCAAGGCGGCCGCGAACGCGCCGCGCCGCGCAAGCGGCGTCGCCGTGGTGGGCGCAGCCGCAAGAGCGGCGAGGTGGAATCGGCCGGCGCAGAGCCGGCGCCGCCCTCGCACGAGGAATGAACCGGCGGCGGCGCGTCGCGCATGCCAGGTCGTGAAGTCGTAGGAAGCCATGCCATGACGGTTGCTTATCTCGGTCTAGGCGCAAACCTCGGGGATGCTCGCCAATCCCTGAAGGATGCTGTCGTCTGCCTCGCCCAGCAGCACGCCATCACCGTACTCGCGAAGTCGAGCCTTTACCGCACCGCGCCAATCGACGCGGGCGGCGACGATTACTACAACCTCGTCGTGAAGCTCGAGACGACGCTGAGCGCATCGGCCCTGTTGGCGCTTTGCCATCGAATCGAGCATCACTTCGGCCGCGAGCGTCCGTTTCGCAACGCGCCGCGCACGCTCGATCTCGACATCGTCCTCTACGGCGACGCACGCATCGACGATCCCGAGCTCATCGTTCCGCATCCGCGCGCGTTCGAGCGCGCCTTCGTGCTCGTGCCGCTCGTCGAGATCGATCCTGACATTTCGATACCGGGCCACGGGCGCGCCGACGCATTGCTGGCGGCCGTGGCGCACCAGCGCATCGAGAAAGTGAAGACCTGCTGCTGTCCGAAGGCCGACGCCGCGCCAGGCGCGGCCTCGCAGAGCAGCGCCGAAGGCGGCCGCGACGCTGTCGCCGCCGCGGCACACTCCTCGACGGCAGTGAAGGCCGACAAGACCTGATGTCGATGAATTCCACGCCCGTGACCGTCACCGCGCCCGATCTGCGTGCCCCGCACCGCTACATCGCGATCGAAGGGCCGATCGGCGTCGGCAAGACCTCGCTCGCGCAGCGCCTCGCCGAGCGCTGGCCAATGCGCACGCTACTCGAGCGCCCCGAAGCGAACCCCTTCCTCGCGCGCTTTTACGGCGACATGCCGCGTTACGCGTTGGCCACCGAACTGCAATTTGCGCTGCAACGCGCCGAAGAAGGCCGTCAAACGGCTGACTGGCTCGCGCAGGGTGTGGCCGTCATCACCGATTTCATCGCTCGCAAGAACGCCATCTTCGCTCGTCTGACGCTGCCCGACGACGAGTGGCGGCTCTATCGGGCGCTCACCGAGCATATCGATACCGCGGCAGCGCCGGTGCCCGATCTCGTCATCCATTTGCAGGCCAGCGCGCCGACCCTGTTCGCGCGAATCGAAAAGCGCGCCCGCGCCGAGGAAGGCCGAATTTCGGAAGCGTACCTGCGCCAACTGAGCGACGCGTACGACCAGTTTTTCTATCACTACGACGACAGCCCCGTGCTGACCGTCAACACCGAGCACCTGAATCTGCTCGAATCGGATGCGGATTTCGCGCTGTTGCTCGACCATATCGAGACGATGCGCGGACGCAAGGCGAGCTTCGTCAAAGCCGGGTAAGATCCGGCCCCACGGCGCGCTCGCGCTGATTTTTCCTTTCCGAATACGAGACTCCCGATGACTTACCTGCAGGAATCCAATCGGCCGAAGATCACCGTGCCGAAGCTGCAAGCGATGCGCGAAGCCGGCGAGAAGATCGCGATGCTGACGTGTTACGACGCGAGCTTCGCTTCGTTGCTCGACCGCTGCGGCGTGGACGTGCTGCTGATTGGCGATTCGCTAGGCAACGTCTTGCAAGGCCAGAGCACGACGCTGCCCGTCACGCTCGACGATATCGCCTATCACACCGCCTGCGTCGCCCGGGCGCAGCCGCGCGGGCTGATCGTGGCCGATCTGCCGTTCGGCACCTACGGGACGCCGGCCGACGCGTTTGCCAGCTCGGTGCAACTGATGCGCGCCGGCGCACAGATGGTCAAGCTCGAAGGCGGCGAATGGCTGGCCGACACGGTTCGTTTTCTCGTCGAACGGTCGGTGCCCGTCTGCGCCCATCTGGGGCTCACGCCGCAATCGGTGCATGCATTCGGCGGTTTCAAGGTGCAGGGCAAGACCGAGCAAGGGGCGGCGCAGCTGCTCATCGACGCCCGGGCGATGCAAGACGCGGGCGCGCAGTTGCTCGTGCTGGAAGCCGTGCCGGCGGCCGTCGCGAGCAGTGTCACGAACGCCATCGGCATCCCGACGATCGGCATCGGTGCCGGTGTCGATTGCTCCGGCCAAGTGCTCGTGCTGCACGACATGCTCGGCATTTTCCCCGGCAAACCGGCACGCTTCGTCAAGGACTTCATGGCCGGCGCGCCGAGCATCGCCGCGGCCATCGAGGCCTACGTGAAGGCCGTGAAAGACGGTACGTTCCCTGGAGCCGAGCACGTCTTTTAACGATGTGCCCGGAGGATGCCGTTGAGCATCCTGGCTTCGACCGTCGGAGGGCGACGTTGCCCTGACGACGGTCGGTGAATGGGCACGGATAGGGGCGAGCAGGCGAGCGTCATGAAGAACGAGCCGGCACGCGGCGGCTATTCGGTCGCTGGCATAATGCGCGCCGGCAACGCACCCCGCAACGCATTGCAAACGATGAGCGCTTCCGCCGCCAGCAGGTCGGCGTGCGTCAGCGTACGCTCGCTGGCCTGTCTGGCCGGATCGTCGAGCAGCACCCGACGCATGACGCCCGGCAGCAACCCGGCCGACAACGGCGGCGTGTACCAGCGCCCGTCGAGCTTGACGAAAACGTTCGAACGTCCGCCTTCGGTCAACTCTCCGCGCTCGTTGAAGAACACCATATCGAAACCGCCCTTGGCTTCGGCAAGCCGCCATGCGCGATCGTACCGGGCGCGCGCGGTCGTCTTATGCCGCAACAGAAAGTCGCGCGAGCGCATCGGGGCGAAACCATGTTCGAATGCGAGCAGCACGCCGACCGGCGCCGCTGACTCGGACGCCGCGTTTTCCGCATCGGTAAGACGGGCGAGCTCGCCGAGCGGGCCGCCCGTGAGGTCGATGTATCCGCTTTTGCTCAGCGCAAGCTTCACCCGGTGCGCCACGCCAGCCGGCAAACCTGCGCAATGGGCAGAGAGACGTTGGCGCACCTCGGCTTCGTCGAAGGAAAAGTCGAGCGCGGCCGCGCTACCGCGCAGGCGTGCGAGATGCAGGTCCAGATAGCGCACGCCGTCGTCACGCGTCGCATGCATCGTTTCGAACAACTGCAAGCCCGGGTCTGCGCCCGTCAGGAATTTCGCCTTGAGCCGGCATTCGGCATATTCGTCGGCGGCCACGCTGTCGAGCACGATGCCGCCGCCCACGCCCATCGTGCCGCGGCGCGTGCCGCCCGCGTCGTCGTCGGGCGTGTCGAGCGTCAGCGTGCGAATCGCAACCGACAGGCTGAAGTCGCCGCAACCTGCGTCGTCCACCGGCGCAGCGCTCGGGGCATCGATCCAGCCGATCATCCCCGTATACAGCCCACGCGGCGTCGTTTCTATTTCGTCGATGAGCTGCATCGTCCGATGCTTAGGCGCGCCCGTGATCGATCCGCATGGAAATAGCGCGCGCAGAATATCCGCGAACGATGCGCCCTCGCGCACGTCCGCTTCGATCGTCGAAGTCATCGCCCAGATCGACGGATACGGCTCGACGGAAAAGAGCGCCGGCACGCTAACCGAGCCCGTCCGAGCGATGCGCGACAAATCGTTGCGCAGCAGATCGACGATCATCAGGTTTTCGGCGCGGTTCTTCGGGTCGCTGCGTAAGAACGCCTCGGCACGCGCATCGGCTTCGCGCGAAGCGCCCCGCGCGGTCGTCCCTTTCATCGGTCGTGTGCGCAGGCGCTCGCCGGTCTTCTCGACGAACAGTTCCGGCGAGCACGAGAGCACCCACTCGTCGCCGGGCAATGCGATCAGCGCGCCGTAGCGCACGGGCTGTCGTGCGCGCAGCCGCCGATAGAGCCCGACCGGAGAGCCGAACGCGTCGAATCCAAGACGATAGGTGTAGTTGATCTGGTAAGACTCGCCCGCCCGTAAAGCGTCATGCACGGCGGCGATCGCAGCGGCGAACGCTTCGGGCGTGACGCTTTCGACGACGTTCGCGGCGCCGGCAACAGACGGTTGCAGCAGCGCCCCGCCTTTACTCACCACAGTCGCCGCGGCCGGTGCCGCGGGTGCCGCCGGTGCGCAGTAGTCGTGCGAGCCCTCGTCGCACATCGCGCCATCGATCTCGGACAACCACGCATCGACTTGTGCGCGAGCGTACTTGTCGCACCGTTCGAACAGCAGGAAGCGCAACGAGGCATCGCCGCGCGGAGATTGGATCCGAAAGTGAGCGCCGGCTCGCCTGCCGGATTCGAGATCGCGGCCGAACTCGTAATCGCCGAGCACGAGCGCGTGCAAGCCCGCACGCATATCCTGCTGCGCCGCGGCGCAGACAGCATCGAGCATCGAAGCATCGGTGCAGACGTGCTCCCTGACGAACCCGGTGTACAGACGGCTCGTGGCCGAGGCCGCGCTCGCCTCGCAATCGTCGAGCAGCGCGAAAACGGCGCCGCGTTGTTCTGCCTTCATCTACTTATCCGTCTGCGCTGCGCGAGCCGCGCCATGCCACCGCTGAGCCGATCGTTCAATGGATGGATCGCTCGATCGGCGAAATCGCTCAATCGAAGAAGCTTTTCACGCGATCGAACCAGCTTTTGCTTTGCGGGCTGTGGCGCGGGCCGCCTTCGACGAGCGACCGCTCGAACTGCTTGAGCAGGTCGCGCTGCGTCTCGGTCAGCTTCACGGGTGTCTCGACTTGCACGTGGACGTACAGATCGCCCGGCACGCTCGAACGCAGCCCCTTGATGCCCTTGCCGCGCAGCCGGAACGTCTTGCCCGATTGCGTGCCTTCCGGCACGGTGAACGTGGCCCGACCGGCAAGCGTGGGCACTTCGATCTCGCCGCCCAGCGCCGCCGTCGTAAACGGAATCGGCATCTGGCAATGCAGATCGTCGCCGTCACGCTCGAACACCGTATGCGCCTTGATGTGGATCTCGACGTACAAGTCGCCCGGCGGCCCGCCGTTCACGCCCGGTTCGCCGTTGCCCGATGAGCGAATACGCATGCCGTCGTCGATCCCGGCCGGAATCTTGACTTCGAGCGTCTTCGTCTCCTTCACCTTGCCGGCGCCATGGCAGTTCGTGCAAGGATCGGGAACGTAGGTGCCGGTGCCATGGCACTTCGGGCACGTCTGCTGAATGCTGAAGAAGCCCTGCGACATGCGCACCGCGCCCGAACCGTTACAGGTCGGGCAGGTTTCGGGCTTCGTGCCTGGCTTGGCGCCCGAGCCGCGACACACCTCGCATGACACCCAACTGGGCACGCGAATCTGTGTCTCGCATCCATGGGCCGCCTGCTCCAGCGTGATCTCCATGCTGTAGCGCAAATCGGCGCCGCGATAAACCTGCGGGCCCGCGCGACCGCGGGCCGCGCCTCCGGCCGCCTGGCCGAAAATGTCGCCGAAGATGTCGCCGAACGCATCGGCAAAGCCACCGAAACCTTGCGCGCCTGCACCCGCCATATTCGGGTCGACGCCCGCATGGCCGTACTGGTCGTAGGCCGCACGCTTTTGCGAATCCGAGAGCATTTCATAGGCTTCCTTCGCCTCTTTGAAATGCTCTTCCGAGTTCTTGTTGTCTGGATTGCGGTCGGGGTGGTACTTCATCGCGAGCTTGCGATACGCCTTCTTGATCTCGTCGTCGCTCGCGTTCTTCGCAACGCCCAGAACGTCGTAGTAATCCCGTTTCGCCATCGATTACCGCCGGCTCGCGCTTTTGGGCGCGACCGCTCCTTTTGCATACTGTGGAGTCTTGCGACTCGTTAGGCGGGCATCACCAGGCCGTGTCGTCCGGCCAGACACCCCGCCCTCCATAAAACAAATGTGCCCGGAGAACCCGAAGGCCCGCCAGGCGTTGGTGCGGCCGGCGCTTCCCCTCTGTATTCCAGAAAGAAGCGCCAGCCGCCTCACGGCGCGCTGCTGCTGCCGTCGGTCAGTCCTTCTTCACTTCCTTGAACTCGGCGTCGACGACGTCGTCTTCGGGCTTGCTCGAAGCCTGGCCCGCGCTCGCGCCCGCACCGCCGCCGGCCGAAGCACCGCCGGCCGCCGCGCCCGCGGCGCCTTGCGCTTGCATGTCGGCGTACATCTTTTCGCCGAGCTTCTGCGACGCGGTCGCAACCGCTTCGATCTTCGCTTCGATCGTGGCCTTATCGGCCGAGCCGCTCTTGAGCGTCTCTTCGAGTTCCTTCAGCGACGACTCGATCTTCTCCTTCTCGCCGGCATCGATCTTGTCGCCGTACTCAGTCAACGACTTCTTCGTGCTATGCACGAGCGCATCGCCCTGGTTGCGCGCATCGGCCAGTTCACGCAGACGGTGATCTTCCTCGGCATTCGCCTCGGCATCCTTCACCATCTTTTCGATCTCGGCTTCGGACAGGCCCGAGTTCGCCTTGATCGTGATCTTGTTTTCCTTGCCCGTCGCCTTGTCCTTCGCGCCGACGTGCAAGATGCCATTCGCGTCGATATCGAACGTCACTTCGATCTGCGGCACACCGCGCGGCGCCGGCGGAATCCCTTCGAGGTTGAATTCGCCGAGCAGCTTGTTGCCCGCGGCCATCTCGCGCTCGCCTTGGAACACCTTGATCGTCACGGCCGATTGGTTGTCGTCCGCCGTCGAATACACTTGCGCGTGCTTCGTCGGAATCGTGGTGTTCTTGTTGATCATCTTCGTCATCACGCCGCCGAGCGTTTCGATGCCCAGCGAAAGCGGCGTCACGTCGAGCAGCAGCACGTCCTTGCGGTCGCCCGAGAGCACCTGCCCCTGGATCGCTGCGCCAACGGCCACGGCTTCGTCAGGGTTCACGTCACGGCGCGGCTCCTTGCCGAAGAATTCCTTGACCGTGTCTTGCACCTTCGGCATGCGCGTCATGCCGCCGACCAGGATCACGTCGTCGATGTCGCTGACCTTCACGCCTGCGTCCTTGATCGCGATCTTGCACGGTTCGACCGTACGTGCTATCAGATCTTCGACGAGCGCCTCGAGCTTGGCGCGCGTGATCTTCAGGTTCAAGTGCTTCGGACCCGACGCGTCGGCCGTGATATAGGGCAGATTGATTTCGGTCTGCTGGCTCGACGACAGTTCGATCTTCGCCTTTTCGGCCGCTTCCTTCAGGCGTTGCAGCGCGAGCACGTCCTTCGACAGATCGACGCCCTGTTCTTTCTTGAACTCGCCGATGATGTAATCGATGATGCGCTGGTCGAAGTCTTCACCACCGAGGAAGGTGTCACCGTTGGTCGAAAGCACTTCGAACTGCATTTCGCCGTCCACGTCGGCAATCTCGATGATCGAGATGTCGAACGTGCCGCCGCCCAGGTCGTACACGGCAATCTTGCGGTCGCCCTTTTCAGCCTTGTCCAGCCCGAACGCGAGCGCGGCTGCCGTCGGCTCGTTGATGATCCGCTTGACTTCGAGACCCGCGATGCGACCGGCATCCTTCGTGGCTTGGCGCTGGCTGTCGTTGAAGTACGCCGGCACCGTGATCACGGCTTCCGTGACCGGCTCGCCGAGGTAGTCTTCGGCCGTCTTCTTCATCTTGCGCAGCACTTCCGCCGAGATCTGCGGCGGCGCGAGCTTCTGGTCATGGGCTTCGACCCAGGCATCGCCATTGTCGGCCTTGACGATCTTGTAGGGCATCAGGCCGATGTCCTTTTGCACTTCCTTCTCTTCGAAGCGGCGGCCGATCAGACGCTTGACCGCGAACAACGTGTTCCTCGGATTCGTCACGGACTGACGCTTGGCAGGCGCGCCAACGAGAATTTCGTTGTCGTCCATGTAAGCGATGATCGACGGGGTCGTGCGTGCGCCCTCCGAGTTTTCGATCACTTTCACCTGATTGCCTTCCATCAGCGCCACGCACGAATTCGTGGTGCCGAGGTCGATACCGATAATCTTGCCCATTTTTCCTAATCTCCTGGATTTTGATCGCTTAGACGAGACGGCGCTTCATTCCCGCGCCCACCCGCTCAATTCAAACCTTGCACTCAACATGAGTGCCGCCGCACCGATTTCAAGCCCCTAAGATCGATGCGGTCATTGCTTTTCTGCGACTTTCGCGCGCGCCGCATCGACGGCCGCCGCGAACTGCGCGAAACCGTGCCAGCCCGTCGCGCGGCCCAGCCGTTTCCCCCGGTGAAAAAAGAACCAGGTCGGCACGCCGTGGAGCACGAAACGGCGCCCGAGCTCGCGGTGCTCGTAGACGTTCGCGTGGAACCACGCGAGGCCGAGCGAGCGAATCGCCTCGGGTTGCGCCAACATCGCCTTCTTGGCGATCTCACAGTTGAAGCAATCCACGCCCCAGAAGAACACAACGGCCAATGCGTCGCCGGCCGACGCCAGCGCCTCGTCGATCGTTTCGGCGCTGACCTCCTGCATCTCGAAAACCGAAAATGCGCTGGCGTCGACGCTCATCGTGGCTCCTTCGGGCGGATACGCTGTGCGCTTACTTCGGCTGCGCGACTGTGACGAGCGCAGGGCGAAGCACGCGATCGGCGATCACGTACCCCTTTTGCAGCACGGAGACGACCGTGTTCGGCTCCTGCTCGGCAGGCACCATCGAAATCGCCTGATGGCGGTGCGGGTCGAATTTTTCGCCGACCGGATTGACGGCCACGACGCGGCCTTTCTCCATCGCGCTCGAGAGCTGACGCAGCGTGAGTTCGACGCCCTCGCGCAGCTTCGCCACATCGCCCGAGGTATCGGCCAGCGCGGCTTCGAGGCTGTCCAGCACGGGCAGCAGGTGTTCGGCGAAGCTTTCGATCGCGAACTTGCGCGCCTTGGTCACGTCCTCGGCGGCGCGGCGACGAACGTTTTCCGTCTCGGCCTTGGCCCGCAGGAAGTTCTCGTTGAGATCGGCGAGTTTCGCCTGCACTTCGGCAAGCGCGGCGTCGCCCGCTGCAGCGGGCGCTTCCGGTTGGGCTGGCGCAGCGGCAGCATGCGCTGCGACGTTCTCGGCAGCCGATGCCAGAGCAGCCTCTTCGGGAGATTGCGGTTGTTGGCCGGCCGGATTGTCTTGCGTAGGTTCCATGTCGCTGAAAATTCGTCCAAAAAGTGAAGTCGAAGCGGTAGCCGATCCGCCCTTTGTCGTACCGGCCGAGGCAGCCGGAAAGGTCTGGTGCCCGTCGCCCGGATACAACCGCGCCAGACTCGTGCCACCGCGCATCGCGGGGGCAGTTGGGGACGCTCGGACGCATTTCAAGCCCGGGACGCCTCCTTTTTGCACCATTTGCGCGAATCCGAAACGAACGGTAACAGAGGTTACGGCGACAGACCGAAAACAGCGTTGAGCACCATCCTGGTTTGCCCTAAACTTCTCTCATGCGTTGTGCGTCCGGGTTTGCGACCGGGTCAGGCTGAATCCCCAAGGCCACGCGGGACGCGTCAGCATTGCCCATCCGAAGCGCTCGCGTCCGTATCGCCTTTCTCCGAAGGGGAGTACCGTGAAACTGACCTTTGCAATCGCGGTGGTTGCGCTGGTACTCGTCGCGGGCACCACCACCATCTGCCTGTCCGGCGCGTTGACCGACTGCACGACGGAATACGGCGGCGCGCACGCCGCGATCGACTCACTGTTCAATCCCCACCTGAAAGCTTGTCGATGATGCGACGGTCGCGTTTGGTCGGCCGTCCCTGCAGCGCAGCCGCCGGTTCGCGGTAGGTTCGGCGCCGCTCGGCCTCCGCCGCGCGCTTGGTTTGGCTGTCAGGCGTTTCCGCGTACAGTGTGTGCGCCACGCTCGCCGGCCCGCGCACTTCGCAAACGCCCAACACGCGCACTTCCCATACGACCCGCTCGATTTCGACCACGACGAGATCGCCCACGCGCACGTCTTTCGCCGGCTTCACGGCGGCGCCGCCCACGCGCACGCGGCCCTTCTCGAGGGCGTCCGCGGCCAGAGAGCGCGTTTTGAAGAAACGCGCCGCCCAAAGCCACTTGTCGATGCGCATGCGCGCGTCGGGTTCAGTCGAAATCTTGTAGTTCATCCGAATATCAACAGCAAAACAGGTGGGCTCAAGCCCGCGGATTCGAGCACGCAATGACCTTGCCTGCGCGTCGTTCATCGTAACAACGTCGCCCGTGGCAACGGCCGCCCCGCCCGGCGCGGCCCGTTGCGGGCACGCACTGACCGACACGCGCCGGCCGGCACCCGCCTTGGACGCTTCCCGCGCAGAACCTCGCAAGATCTCTCATGCCGGGACGCCCAGCGGCGCACCCGCCTGGACCGGCCAGCCTTGCAGCTGCTGCGCGACGATCTCTCCGAGGGCGCCAATCCACGCCTGAGAAGCGTTCAGGCAGGCGATGCGATGAAATTCCTTCCCGCCGGCATGAAGAAACTCGTCGCGCACTTCGAGGCCGATTTCTTCGATCGTCTCGAGGCAATCGGCCGTAAATCCGGGGCAGAACACATCGGCACGGCGCACGCCCGCTGCGCCGAGTTCCCGCAACGTCGGGGCCGTATACGGCTGCAGCCATTCTGCACGGCCGAACCGCGACTGGAACGTCACGCGACACTCGGTGGGGGTGAGGCCGAGCGCCCCCATCAACAGCGCGGCCGTGGTGCGGCATTGATCGTGATAGGGATCGCCCAGATCGAGCGTGCGTTTCGGTACGCCGTGAAAGCTCAGCACGAGCTTGTCGCCGGCCGCGAAATCAGGTTGGCCGTGCGCGGCCCAATAACGCCGCACCTGATCGGTCAGCGCCGCGATATAGGCCGGATGATCGGCATAGTGGCGCACCGTGCGCACCTCGAGCTGATTACGCATGCGCCCGAGCGCCGCGAAGGCGGCATCGAAGGCCGTCGCGGTCGTGGACGACGAATACTGCGGGTACATCGGCATCAACAGCACGCGCTCGGCACCGGCCAGTTTGAGCTGCCCCAGCATCGCGCCGATGCCGGGCGTGCCGTAACGCATCGCGTACTCGACGAGGATGGGGTAGCCGTTCGCATGCAGCAGCTGGCGCAGCGCCTCGACCTGCTTCTCGGTGTAGACGCGCAGCGGCGAGCCTTCGGGCATCCAGACCGACGCGTACTTTCTCGCCGACGAGCGGCCTCGCAGCGGCAGGATCAGCCCGCGCAACAGCGGCTGCCAGAGCAGCGCCGGAATTTCGACGACGCGCGGATCGGACAGAAACTGAGCGAGGTAGCGACGCACGGCGCGCGGCGTCGGCGCGTCCGGCGTGCCGAGGTTGATCAGCAGCACCGCGACGCGATGCGAGGTGGCGGGCTGAGACGGCAACTCGAGATCGAATCGCATGTGCAATAGAAAGCGCCCGAGGGCAAGGCGACGCGCGGCCAGGAGGCTGCACGGCTTGAGTTGAACGTGAAGGGCATTATAGCGGCGCACCCGGATGCGGTCGCCTCGTCCGTTCGGCCGATGGTCAGCGCACGCGAAGGAGCGCACGATGTGCGGATGGTGGCAAACAGCGCGATGTGGCGCGCCCTCCCGATCGGTGAGCCCGCCCACGGCCTCTGCGCCAAGCCGCGGCGGTCCAGGCGGCGGGTTCGTCTGTTCTTTATTGCTGGCTGAGCGCCGTGGACAGCAGGCGCGCGGTGATGTCGACGATCGGAATCACACGGTTGTACGCCATGCGGGTCGGCCCGATCACGCCGAGCGTGCCGACGATCTTGCCGTTCACCTCGTAGGGCGCCGTCACGACACTCATCTGCTCGATCGGCACCAGCGTCGATTCGCCGCCGATAAAGATCTGCACGCCTTGCGCGTGGCTCGATACGTCGAGCAATTGAAGGAGACTCGTCTTTTGATCGAATACGTCGAAAAGCTTGCGCAGGCGCGCCATGTCGGACGAGAGGTCCGCCACTTCAAGCAGATTGCGCTCGCCCGAAATCAGCACGGTCTCGCTGTCGTCGCTTTCTTCGGTGCTGGCCGTGACGGCCGCGTGCATGAGCGCGGTCATGTCGCCGCGCAATTGATCGATTTCCTCGCGCAGACGCCGGCGCACTTCGTCGAAGGAAAGACCGCCGAAATGCGCGTTGATGTAATTGGAGGCTTCAATGAGCTGCGAAGGCGAATAGTCCCGCTGCGTCGCCATCATGCGGTTCTGCACGTCGCCTTCGGGCGTCACGATGATCAGCAAAATGCGCTTGTCCGACAGGCGCATGAATTCGATCTGCTTGAAAACGTGGCTGCGGCGCGGCGTCATGACCACGCCCGCGAATTGCGACAGATTCGACAACACGCTCGCGGCAGCCGCGACGACCTTTTGCGGCTCCCCCGGCTTCAGCGTTTTGCGCACGACGCGCTCGACCGCCTGTTCGTCCTGCACGGGCTCGACCGTCAGCATCGTGTCCACGAAGAGGCGGTAGCCGCGCGGCGTCGGAATGCGGCCGGCCGACGTATGCGGGCTCGCGACGAGCCCCAGTTCTTCGAGATCCGACATGACGTTGCGGATCGTCGCGGGGCTCAGCTCGAGCCCCGAGTACCGCGACAGCGTGCGCGAGCCGACCGGCTGGCCTTCGGCGATATAGCGCTCGATCAGCGTTTTGAGGAGAGTTTGTGCGCGGGGTTCTAACATGACGCAAAATTTTAGCCGAACGGCGCACCCCCGGCGAGCGCGCAACCGCGCTCGAGCGTTCGCCCGCGCACCCGGCTCATAGATGAGCAGGTCGCATGCGATGCTGCGCCGACGGCGGGCACGCCTGGCCGCCTGCGTCTTATCGGGACAACACCATTCTAGCGACAAATCGCGGTCGAGGGACGAGCGTCGCGCCGTCCCCGTCCCGCATGCTTCGACGAAAGTTCTTTTCGACTCACAGCTATGGTGTAATGCCGGCATGGAAATTGGTAGCCAATTCAAGACCGTCGCGCTCGTCGGGCGCAGCAATACGCCAGGCATCGGCGAGCCGCTGACGGCGCTCGCCGCCTGTATCGCCAAGCGCGGCTTCGACGTCGTGTTCGAAGTCGATACGGCGAACGACATCGGCGTAGACCGCTATCCGACGCTCACGCCCGCCGAAATCGGCGCCCGCGCCGACGTGGCCGTCGTCCTCGGCGGCGACGGCACGATGCTCGGCATCGGCCGCCAGCTCGCGCCCTATCGAACGCCGCTCATCGGGGTCAATCTCGGGCGGCTGGGCTTCATCACCGATATTCCCGTGTCCGAAATGAGCCAGCGCGTGCCGCAAATGCTGGCCGGCAGCTTCGAACGCGAGGAGCGCACGTTGCTCGAAGCGCGCATCGTGCGCGAAGGCGAGCCGATCTATCACGCGCTGGCGTTCAACGACGTCGTCGTCAACCGCAGCGGCTTCTCGGGCATGGCGGAGTTACGCGTGTCGGTCGACGGCCGTTTCATGTACAACCAGCGCTCGGACGGGCTTATCGTCGCCACCCCCACGGGCTCGACCGCCTATGCGTTGTCGTCGCAGGGCCCGATCCTGCATCCGCAGTTGCAGGGGCTCGTCCTCGTGCCGATCGCCCCGCACGCGCTGTCCAATCGCCCGATCGTGCTGCCCGACGACTGCAACGTCGGCATCCAGATCATCGGCGGCCGCGACGTCAACGTGAACTTCGACATGCAGTCGTTCACGGCGCTCGAGCTCAACGACACGATCGAAGTGCGCCGCTCGCGGCATACCGTGCCGTTCCTTCATCCCGTCGGCTACAGCTACTATGCGACGCTCAGGCAAAAGCTCCATTGGAACGAGCATCCGTCCGACGAGGAAGACGACAATGCCAAGTCCTTGTAGCCGACCTGCTTCCGCGCTGTGCCCCATCGCGCAATAAAGCCGCTAACACGATTCCCATGCTCCGCCATCTCTCGATACGCGACTTCGTCATCGTCGCCGCGCTCGACCTCGAGTTCGACCGCGGCTTTACCGTGTTCTCCGGTGAAACGGGCGCGGGCAAATCGATTCTCATCGATGCGCTCGCCCTGACGCTCGGCGCCCGCGCGGATGCCGACGTCGTGCGCACGGGCGCCGCCCGCGCCGACCTCACGGCCGAATTTCACGCCGGCGGCGATGTTGCCCGCTGGCTCGACGATCACGCGCTCGGCGGCGAGCACACCGGCCTCGACGATGAAGGCCGTGTGCTGCTGCGCCGCGTC
Source organism: Trinickia soli (assembly GCF_002879855.1). Taxonomy (GTDB): domain Bacteria; phylum Pseudomonadota; class Gammaproteobacteria; order Burkholderiales; family Burkholderiaceae; genus Trinickia; species Trinickia soli. The sequence goes on from NZ_PNYB01000006.1 coordinate 83,169, forward strand.
GTCGATGCCAGCGGCCGCTCGCGCGCCTTCATCAACGGCACGCCGGCCACGCTCGCGCAACTGCGCGAGGTCGGCGAAATGCTCGTCGACATCCACGGGCAACACGCGCACCAGTTGCTGATGCGGCCCGATGCACAGCGCGCGCTGTTCGACACGCACGCAGGGCTCACAGCGATCGCGGGCGGCGTCGCTCGGGCGCACCGGGCCTGGCGGGACGCGGCGCAGGCGCTCGAACACGCGTCGACGCGCGACCGCGAGCTGCAACTCGAGCGCGAGCGCCTTGCCTGGCAACTCGCCGAGCTCGACAAGCTCGCGCCGCAACCCGGCGAGTGGGAAGAAATCAGCGCCGAGCATCGGCGCCTTGCGCACTCGGCGAACCTGATCGAAGGCGTGCGCGGCGCGCTCGATGCACTGTCGGAAGCGGACGGCGCCATGATCGGGCTGCTCGGCTCGATCATCTCGAAGCTGCGCGATCTGGCCGAGATCGATCCCGCCCTCGGCGATGCGCTGGCCGCACTCGAGCCCGCCGAGATCCAACTGCGCGAGGGGGCCTACTCGCTGTCGCACTATGCGCAGCGTCTCGAACTCGATCCCGATCGCCTCGCGCAGGTCGAGCAGCGCCTCGATGCGCTGCATTCGCTCGCGCGCAAGTTTCGCCTGCAGCCCGAAACGTTGCCGCAGGAGCACGAAGCGCGTCGGACGCAATTGGCCGCACTCGACGCGGCAGCCGATCTCGACGCGCTGACAGCCGCCGTCGAAAAGGCGCGGCAAGCCTATATGACCGAAGCGAAGCAGTTGTCGAAAGCGCGGGCCAAGGCGGCGAAAGCGCTCGGCGCGGCGGTCACGACCGGTATGCAGGAATTGTCGATGGCGGGCGGCAGCTTCGAGGTCGCGCTCGTTCCCGTCGCGGAAGGCGGCGCGCACGGGCTCGAACAAATCGAGTTTCGCGTCGCCGGCCACGCCGGCGTACCGCTACGGCCACTCGCGAAGGTGGCGTCGGGCGGCGAACTCGCGCGGATCAGCCTGGCGCTGGCCGTGATTGCAAGCACGGCCAGCCCTACCCCCACGCTGATTTTCGACGAAGTCGATACCGGTATCGGCGGCGGGGTGGCCGAGGTCGTCGGGCGTTTGCTGCATCAGCTCGGGCGCGACCGGCAAGTGCTGTGCGTCACGCACCTGCCGCAAGTGGCGGCGCGCGGCGATCATCACTTTCAAGTCGTCAAGGCGGCCGACCATGGCGGCGCGACACTTTCAACCGTGGTCGCCCTCGATCACGCGAGCCGCATCGAGGAAGTCGCGCGGATGCTCGGCGGGCTGGAAATTACCGCGACGACCCGCCGCCACGCGAAGGAAATGCTCGCGGCTTGATCGTGCCCCCGTCACCCGAACACGCGCTGCCATAGCTTCAGCACGGCGTCGCGTTCGCGCTCGATGCGCTCGTGCGGCACGCGCGCCGTCTCCATCCCGTCGAGCCGCAATTGGTGCTGCAGCTTGCGGTAAGTGCGATAGGCGGCGCCGACCGTTTCCGCTTCGTCCGCACTCATGAGGCCGTAGCGCGCCACCTCGCGCAACAGGGCGATATTGCCGGTATTGCGAATCAGTTCGGGGTCGCGCGCGGCATGCAGCAGCACCCAGTATTGGACGATGAACTCGATATCGACCATACCGCCGCGGTCGTGCTTGACGTCGAACAAATCGCTTCGGTTCGGATGGCCGGCCGCCACGCGTTCGCGCATGGCCACGATTTCAGCTGCGAGCGGCCCGGCCTCGCGCGGCATCCTCAGCACGCGTTCGCGGATCTGCTCGAATTGGCGGCCGATTTGCGCGTCGCCGGCACAGAAACGAGCCCGCGTGAGCGCCTGGTGTTCCCACACCCAGGCGGTGTTGGCCGCATCGCCCTCGCGCAGTTGATAGCGCCTGAATGCGTCGAGATCGGTGATAAGCAGGCCCGATTCCCCGTTCGGGCGCAGCCGTAGATCGATGTCGAACAGCGTGCCCGCGCCGGTCGCCGTCGTCAGCCAGGTAATGAGCCGGCGCGTGAATGTCGAGTAGATATCGGCCGCGGCATCGTCCGCATCGTCATATAGAAAGATCAGATCGAGATCGGACGCGTAGCCCAGTTCCTTTCCGCCCAGTTTGCCGTACGCGATGACGGCAAAGCGCGGGATCTCGCAGTGCCGCTTGGGCAGCTGCCCCCATACGACTTCGATCGTCACGTCCAGCACCGAATCGGCAAGCTCGGACAAGCGGTCGCTGACCTGCTCCACGCTCAGGCGGCCAGCCAGATCGATCAGCAGGATGCGAAACACTTCGGCCTGGTGCGCATGGCGCAGCAAGTCCATCTGTTGCTCGACGCCGTCGGCGGCGGTCAAGCGGGCCCGCAGGGAAGTCTTGAACGCAGGCCAATCGAACGGACTGCCGATCGCTTCGTCGTCGAGCAATTCGTCGAGCAATTGCGGGTGTCGAATCAGATAGCCCGCCGCCCAGCGCGAGCCCGAGAGCACCGCCAGCACGCGCTCCAGCGCCGCCGGGTACTCGTTGAGCAACGCCAGATAGGCGCCGCGCCGGCTCACCGCCTCAAGCAAATCGATCATGCGCGCGAGCGTCGATGCGCGCTTGTCCGACGGTTCCATCGCCGCGGCGGCGTCGAGCGCGCGGGCCGCGATTTTGTCGAAGCGATCGCGGTTGCGTTCGGGCAGCCGCTGATAGCGCGTGGAGCGACGCACCGCGCTCAGGCGCGCATGAACCTGGCTTGCCTCGTCGAAGCCAGCCGCTCGGGCACGCTCGATCACGGCCTCGTCCTGCGCTTCATCCTCGAGTGCGCTGCTCCAGAGTTCGCCCGCGCGCATCGCATCGCCGCCGCGTGCAGCGGCGGCAGACTGCGACGCGCTCGCCTTGTCGGCGAAGATCTGGTCGAACTGCGCCTCGACGCGCTCCCGATGCCCTTCAAGCACGGCAGCGAGGGCGGCGTAGTCGGCGAAGCCGAGCGAGGCGGCGAGCCGTGCCCGCTCCTCGGCATCGACGGGCAGCGCGTGTGTCTGCGCGTCGTTGCGGTATTGCAGACGATGTTCCAGCGCGCGCAAGAAGCGATACGCGTCCGAAAGCTCCGCGCATACAGAGGGTGCGATCAAGCCGCGCGCCGCGGCATGGCGCAGCACCGCCAGCGTAGGCCGAATGCGGAAGCCCGAATCCTGACCGCCACGGATCAGTTGAAAGACCTGCGCGCTGAATTCGATCTCGCGGATGCCGCCGCGGCCGAGCTTGATGTCGTCGGCCTTGTCGGGCCGCATGGTGGCGCGCCGCTGCGCTTCTTCGCGAATCTGCGCGTGCAGCGCGCGGATGGCGCTGATCACGCCGAAATCGAGGTACCGCCGATAGACGAACGGCTTGACGAGCGCATCGAGCTGCTCCGCCAGCCGTCGGGCCGCGTCACTGTCCGGCTCCGAAACGAGGCGCCCCTTGATCCAGGCGTAGCGCTCCCATTCGCGACCCTGCACGTAGAAATATTCCTCGAGCATCCCCAGGCTGCAGACGAGCGGCCCCGAATCGCCATTCGGTCGCAGCCGCATATCGACGCGAAACACATACCCATCGGCCGTCTGCTCGGCCAGCGCACCGATCAGACGCCGGCCGAGCCGGTTGAAGAACTCCTGCGTCGAGATGGCGGAGCGCGTGCCGCCCTCGGTCTCGCCGTCGTCTTCGTACACGAAGATCAGATCGATGTCGGAGGACACATTGAGCTCGCGACCGCCCAACTTGCCCATGCCGACCACGCCGAGCGTAAGCCGATTGCCGTCCGCTGCGCGCGGCGCGCCGTAGAGCGCTTCCAGCTCGACCGACAGGACGTCGAGCGCGCACTGAATCGCGGCTTCGGCGAGGTCGGTCATGGCGCCCGTTACTTCGGCGACATCGGCACGCCCCGCCAGATCCCGTTCCATCACCGCGCAAAAGACCTCGGTGCGCAAGCGGCGCAGCGCACAACGCAAGGTTTCCTCGCCACGCGACCCGCCTTGTTCTGCGATCAGCTCGCGCAACCGCTCGTCAATGCATGCGCGCGTGATCGGCGCCTCGGCCCATGCGGCGATGCGCCCGGCAAGCCCGGGGCGAGCGGCGACGGCCCGGGCGGCAAAAGAGGAGTAACTGGAACTCAGCAGATCGGCAGCAGTCATGAGAAGGTGTGGCTCGCTTGTTGCGACAGCTAACGGCGGCGCGCCGAATGCCGGGCTGCCGCATTCGGGCACGATCGTCTCCCGCGCGCCGCTGCATGGCCTGGCGGCATGTGTGGCCTGCAAGGAGGCGACCGGCCGCTGTGATACATTTCGTCGTCCGAGCCGCCAAACTACCATACCCATACCCGATTCGCCGCAGTATGTCCGATAGCAAGGAATCCGCCGAAGCCGCCGTTGCCGGACACGCGCGTCACGAACATCGGGGGCTGCGCCGAACGCTACGCATCGCGCTGGTCGCGGCGTGTCTCGTCTACTTCGCCGTCGCCGTCGTCTTCATCGGCCTGCGCTACGTCGTGCTACCGCGCATCGACGATTTCCGCCCGCGCATCGAAGCCATCGTCTCGCAGAAGCTACACGCCGATGTACGCATCGGCAGGCTTGCCGCCGATTGGTCCGGGCTCGAGCCGGGCATCGACGTCACGGGCCTGTCCATTCGGGATCGAAGCAGCGACACCCCCGCGCTAACCGTGCCGCACGCCACCGCCACGCTGTCGTGGGCATCCCTGCTGCGCGGCAAGCCGGCGCTGGCGACTCTCGTCATCGAACGGCCCGACGTCCTGGCCGCGCGCGAAGCCGACGGTTCGCTGTGGGTCGCCGGCGTGCAGGTGCCGACGACGCATTCCGGCAACGACACGTTTTCCACCTGGCTGCTTTCGCAGGACGCGATCGTGGTGCGCGGCGGCACATTGCGCTGGCGCGATGCGCAGCGGGGCGCGCCGGAACTCGCGCTGCACGACGTGCGGATCGCCATTCTTAACCAGGGCCTCGTCCATCGCGCAGCGTTGCAGGCCCCGCCCGACGGCGCGTTGCTCAAAGGTCCGCTCGATTTTCGCGCGCGCTTTCGTCATACGCCGCTGATGGCCGTCGGCAAACCGCAGAATTGGACGGGCGACGCCTACCTGTCGACAGGCACCGTCGCGCTGCCCATGCTCGCGCAGTATGTGAAACTGCCCGTGACGACCTATGCGGGCCGCGTCGACAACGAGATTTGGGCGCGCTTTGGCGGCGGGCACATCCTTTCGGCGCACGGAGCGCTGCGAGGCACGAATATTGCGCTGCGCGTGCGCCCGACGCAGCCCAAGCTCGACATGCCCGTTGCGAGCTTCGGCTGGGCGCTGCAGGTTCAGGCGCAACGCGACTACAAGCTACGACTGACCGACCTTCGCGCCGAATTGGGTCAACCGCCGCTGGCGGACGGCACGCCCGTCTCGCGCACGCTGACGTTCGCGACGCTGACGGGCGAATATCGCGTGCCGACGGTCGAGCATGGCCAACTGATGAGCGTAACCGGAGATCGCGTCGATCTTGGGATCCTCGCCGAATTCAGCCGCACGCTGCCCGTGCCGCGCCGTTTTCTCGACGAACTCGTGCGCTTCGATCCGCGCGGCATGGTCGCCAACTACACGATCGCAGTCGAACGAGCGCGCCCCGAAAGCGCACTCGCTGCCAGCGAAGAGCGCGTCGCCGGCCAGGCGCCGATCGTGCGCTATCGCTTCAAGGGCGACCTTCAAGGCATCAGCCTCGCCGCGCAGGAGCCGCCGCCCGGCCTCTCCCCTGCCGGCCATCCGCGCGCCGGCCTGCCCGGTTTCGAAAACCTCTGGGGCAGCATCGATGCCGACGAACGGCACGGCACGCTGACGCTCGACACCGTCAATGCGACCGTCACGATTCCAGGCGAATTCGACGATCCGCGACTCGCGTTCGACCGCCTGCGCATGCGCGGCACCTGGACTGTGAGCCCCACGCGCGCGCCCGGCGAAGCGCACAAAGCGTTCTCGGTCACGGTGCCGGAGCTGAGCCTGGAGAACGCCGATACGGCCGGCAGTCTCAACGCCACCTATACCAATCCGGGCCACGGCCGCGGCGCGCTCGACCTGACGGCCACGATCGCGCGCGCGAACGCGCGGATGATCCCGCGCTATCTGCCCACGAGCATCGGCGAGCACCTGCGCCATTATCTGGGCCATGGTCTGCAAGAAGGCGTAGCCCGCAATGCCACGATCGAAGTGCATGGCAGCCTCGACAAATTCCCCTACTCGCGCGATCCCGGCGCCGGAATCTTCCGCATCGTCGCGCCGTTTGCCGGCGGCAGGTTCGACCCTTCCCCCTATCCGTTGAAGACGCTGAAGAACGGCACGCCCGATATCTGGCCCGCACTCGAAGGCATCGACGGCGTCTTCACGCTGAAGGAAAACGTGCTGCGCTTCGATATTGCGCGCGCGCGATACAAGCGCGTCGCGATCACGCGCGTCGCGGGACGTATCGACGATCTCGGCAATCGCGGCGCTGATCTCGTTATCGATGGCGCCGCGCATGGCCCGCTCGCCGATATGCTCGACTATGTCGACCGCAGCGCGCTCGGCGGTCTGTCGGGCCATATCGGCGGCAAGGTGAGCGCAACGGGCCCGGCCACGCTGGCATTGACGCTGACCGTGCCGCGCACGCACGACCCGCACGTCGGCGTCTCGGGCACAGTCGGGCTGCAGGGCAACACATTGTCGGCCCCGCAGATGCCGCCGCTCGAAGCGCTGGCCGGACAGGTGCATTTCACGAAAGAAACGGTTTCGCTCGATCGCGTGGCGGGCCGCTGGCTCGGCGGCGACGTACGGGCGGACGGGGCGCTGCGCGAAAACGGCCGTTTCGCGTTCGACGTCAAAGGCCATATTGCTGCCGACAGTACGCGTCGCCTGGATCTGGAGGGTCCCGCCGGGAAGCTGCTCGGCCACGTCTTCGGCGACGCCCCCTATGCCGTCAGCGTGCGCGGTACGAGAGGCTCGCTCCCGACGGTCTCGGCCAATTCCGATCTCTCCGGCCTTGGGCTCGATCTGCCTGCGCCGCTTGGCAAGCCGCTCGGTGCCCCGATGCCGTTTTCGTTCGAACTGAAGCCGCTCGACGCCGAAACCGCAACGAACCGCGGCGAGGCAGCGAGCGGCGAAGGCGTCCGTGCGCGGGCCGATCTGCGCCTCGGGCCCTTGCAGGCCGCCTATGTCGTCCAACGCCCGCAGCCGAGCGGCGCAGGCACACCGCGACTGACCGTCCTGCAAGGTGCGATCGGACTGAACGAACCCGCCGAACTGCCGGCGCGCGGCGTCACCGCATCATTGACGGCCGATTCGCTCGACGCCGACGCCTGGCGCGCCTTCGCGACCGATCTGCGCGGCGGCCGCACAGCGCCGCAAGGGGCGAGCGCCTCGCCCGCCCCAGCGCCCGCTGGCGCGGGCCAGTCCCAAGGCAAGGGCAGTGGGGGCACCGCCGCATCGCCATTCATGCCGAGCCGCATCGCCGCTCGCTTCAAGGCGCTGAAGCTGATGAACCGCCAATGGTCGAACGTGGCGGTCGACGCGACGAGCGCCGACTCGAGCTGGCACGCCGATGTGGCCTCCGACGAAGTCGTCGGCAATGTGTCGTGGCAACCTGGAGACGCCGATGCCCCCGGGGGCCGGCTGCATGCCCGAATGTCGAAGGCCGCGATTCCGGTGGCCGTCGGGCACGATCTGCTGGGACAACTGACGCCGGGCGCGAACGAGCATATGCCGGCCATCGACCTCGTCATCGACGACTTGAAGGTGCGCGAACACGACGTCGGCCGGCTGGCCGTCAATGCGCGCAATTTCGACGAAGACGGCGTGCCGGTCTGGCAGGTGGACAAGCTCGAAGTGTCGAATCCGGCCGCGCATCTGCTGGCCACGGCCAATTGGCGAACTTCGCACCGGCTCGGCAGCGACGTCGACGCGGGCACGCCGCGCCGCACGATCGTCGACTTCAAGCTCGACGTGGCCGACGCGGGCGCCCTGCTCGATCGATTCGGCCTGCCGCGCACGGTCAAGGCGGGATCGGGCTCGCTCGCGGGGAAGGTCGTCTGGCACGGCGGGCCGACGGCGATCGACTATCCGACGCTCAACGGCCGCTTGACCATGGATCTGCATCACGGCCAAATCCTGAAGGTCGATCCGGCCGTCGCGAAACTGCTCGGCGTGGTGAGCCTGCAAAGCCTGACGCGCGTGCTGACGCTCAATTTCCGGGATGTCATCGGCGAAGGGTTGCCGTTCCAGAGCGTGACGGGCACGGCGCTGATCGAAAACGGAATCGCCAGCACCAACGATTTCCGCATGGTGACGGCGCCGATGCGTGCCGACCTGTCGGGCTCCGTCGATCTCGCACAGGAAACGCAGCATCTGCGCGTCGCGGTCACGCCGACGCTGAACGCGGGCTCGGCCGTGATTGCTGCGACCGTCGTCAATCCGCTGTTCGGTCTCGGCGCACTGGTCGCCAATGTCGCGCTCTCGCAATCGATCTCGCACGCATTCGCCCACGACTATGCGATCACGGGGTCATGGTCGCACCCGCTCGTTGAGCGGGTCGCTGCCGATCGGGGTAAGATGGCTGCTCCAGCCGACGCGAAGGGCAAGTAGCGTCGCCTGCAGGCCGGGCTGCTTCCGCCGCCCGGCGGCATCCGACACCGAATTCATGAGCGACCGACCTGTCACCACGCCGCCGTTTCGCGTCGCCGCGCTGCAGATGGTCAGCACGCCCGAGCGCGAGCGCAATCTGCACGACGCCGAGCGGCTTATCGCACAAGCCAGCGAGCAAGGCGCGCAGCTCGTCCTGCTGCCCGAATACTTCTGCTTCATGGGGCACAAGGATTCGGACAAGCTGGCCGTGCGCGAGACCTACGGCGACGGTCCCATTCAACGTTTTCTGGCCGACAGCGCACGCCGTCACGGCGTCTGGGTGATCGGCGGCACGCTGCCGCTGGCCGTCACCGCGCCCGCGCCCGACGCTACGCGCGTGCTGAACAGCACGCTCGTGTTCGACCCGAGCGGCGCGCAGATACAGCGCTACGACAAGATCCATCTCTTCAATTTCGAGAAAGGCGCCGAATCGTTCGACGAAGCGCGCACGATTGCGCCCGGCGGCGAAGTGCGCACGTTCGAGGCGCCGTTCGGGCGCGTCGGGTTGTCCGTCTGCTACGATCTGCGCTTTCCGGAGCTGTATCGGCGCATGGGCGATTGCGCGTTGATCGTCGTGCCCTCGGCGTTCACTTATACGACGGGCCGCGCGCACTGGGAGATGCTGCTGCGCGCTCGCGCCGTCGAGAATCAGTGCTACGTGCTGGCCGCGGCTCAAGGCGGCTCGCATGAAAACGGCCGCCGCACGTGGGGCCACAGTATGTTGATCGACCCCTGGGGCGAGATCGTGGCCGTGCTGGAGGAAGGCCCCGGCGTCGTCGCAGGCGAGATCGACCGGGCGCGCATCGAAGAAGTCCGGCGCAGCCTGCCTGCGTGGCGCCATCGCGTGCTTGCTTAGCGTGTGCTTGCTTAAACTTTTCCGCATCGAACCGAACGAATGAATCTCATCGAACCCGGCATCCGCAATCTCGCGACCGCGAAAGACATCCTGCTCACGCCCTACGGCTTGGACGAAGCGCGCTTGACGCGCACGCTCGCCGATATCTTCACGCATCGCGTCGACTACGCCGACCTCTACTTCCAGGCAACGCGCAGCGAAGCGTGGAGCCTCGAGGAAGGCATCGTGAAGTCGGGCAGCTTCAGCATCGACAAGGGCGTCGGCGTACGCGCCGTGGCCGGCGACCGTACGGCCTTCGCCTACTCTGACGATCTTTCCGTCGAAGCGCTCTCGCAGGCCGCGCAGGCGACGCGCTCGATCGCCAAAGCGGGCGGCGGCAGGCAGAAAATCAAGGTGGCGACTTCGCTCACGGGCGTGGCGGGCCGCGATCTGTACCTGACGGCCGACCCGTTGGCCTCGCTCGACGCGACCGAGAAGGTCAAGCTGCTCGAGCGCGTAGAGCAAATGGCGCGCGGCCGCGATCCCCGCATCACCCAGGTGATGGCCGGGCTCGCCGGCGAATACGATGTCGTGCTCGTCGCGCGTAGCGACGGCGCGCTCGCGGCCGACATTCGCCCGCTCGTGCGCGTATCGGTGACCGTCATCGCCGAGCAGAACGGGCGGCGGGAAATCGGCAGCGGCGGCGGCGGCGGACGTTTCGATTACGGTTACTTCACCGACGACATCCTGTCCGGTTACGTTGACGACGCCGTTAAGGCAGCGCTCGTCAATCTCGAAGCGCGGCCGGCTCCGGCCGGTGCGATGACGGTCGTGCTCGGCCCGGGATGGCCCGGCGTGTTGCTGCACGAGGCGATCGGCCACGGGCTCGAAGGCGACTTCAACCGCAAGGGGTCGTCGGCGTTCGCCGGCCGGATCGGCGAGCGTGTGGCTGCAAAGGGCGTGACCGTGGTGGACGACGGCACGCTGCCGAACCGCCGCGGCTCGCTCAATATCGACGACGAAGGCAATCCGACGCAATGCACGACGCTGATCGAAGACGGCGTGCTCAAGGGCTACATTCAGGACACGCTCAATGCGCGCCTCATGAAGATGCCCGTCACGGGCAATGCCCGGCGCGAATCGTATGCCGCGCTGCCTATGCCGCGCATGACGAACACGTACATGCTGGCCGGCGACAAGGCGCCGCAGGAAATCATCGAATCGGTCAAGCACGGGCTCTACGCGGTCAACTTCGGCGGCGGCCAGGTCGACATCACGAACGGCAAGTTCGTGTTCTCGGCATCGGAGGCCTACATGATCGAGAACGGCAAGGTCACTTATCCCGTCAAGGGGGCGACGCTGATCGGCAGCGGGCCGGAATCGCTGAAGTACGTCAGCATGATCGGCAACGACATGGCGCTCGACACGGGCGTCGGCGTCTGCGGCAAGGAAGGGCAAAGCGTGCCCGTGGGCGTGGGCCAACCGACGCTGCGCATCGACAACCTGACCGTGGGTGGAACCGTCTGATTTCCGAGCGCATGCAATTTTCCTGCATCGTTTCGCTGATTTGCGCGGAGGAACCGCATTTATGCCTCTGCGTGCTTGTCGACTGCGCTTAACCGGCGTATAAAGTGGGACGCACCTTTTTGATGAGCAACACCCCCGTCATGTCCACGAAGTTTTACTTTTACTTCTTTTGGCATCTCAGTCCGCTGGCGGATCGAGAGGGGTGTTAGCGCGTAACGCGAACCCGAATTCCCGAAAAACCGCCAGCGAGCCTGGCGGTTTTTTTTCGCCTCGGCCATCTGGAGCGCCGGCGAAAACCGTATCGAACCGATGAGGAGAACCGCAGCATGCCCCCGCACAATACCGACGACGTTCGTATCCGAGAACTCAAGGAACTGACGCCGCCAGCCCATTTGATCCGCGAGTTTCCCTGCAACGAAGCAGTCTCGGACCTGATCTACAGCACGCGACGCGCGCTGCATCGCATTCTGCACGGCATGGACGATCGTCTCATCGTCATCGTCGGCCCGTGCTCGATCCATGATCCGAAAGCGGCGCTCGAATACGCCGATCGGCTCGTCGAACAGCGCAAACGCTTTGGGGGGGAGCTCGAAATCGTCATGCGGGTCTACTTCGAAAAACCGCGCACGACGGTCGGGTGGAAGGGGCTCATCAACGACCCGTATCTCGACAACAGCTTCAAGATCAATGATGGCCTGCGCGCGGCGCGCGAACTGCTCCTCGGCATCAACCAGCTCGGGCTGCCGGCCGGCACCGAATACCTCGACATGATCAGCCCGCAGTACATTGCGGACCTCGTCTCGTGGGGCGCGATCGGCGCGCGCACGACCGAATCGCAGGTCCACCGCGAGCTGGCGTCGGGTTTGTCATGTCCGGTCGGCTTCAAGAACGGCACCGACGGCAACGTGAAGATCGCCGTCGACGCGATCAAGGCCGCCTCGCAGCCGCACCACTTCCTCTCGGTCACGAAGGGCGGCCACTCGGCCATCGTTTCGACGGCCGGCAACGAGGATTGCCATGTCATCCTGCGCGGCGGCAAGACGCCGAACTATGACGCCGCCAGCGTCGACGCCGCCTGCACCGATATCGGCCGCGCCGGGCTCGCAGCCCGCCTGATGATCGATGCGAGCCACGCGAACAGTTCGAAGAAGCACGAAAACCAGATTCCCGTCTGCGCCGATATCGGCCGACAGGTTGCGGCAGGCGACGAACGCATCGTCGGTGTCATGGTCGAGTCGCATCTCGTGGCCGGACGCCAGGATCTTCAACCGGACTGCCCGCTCGCATACGGCCAGAGCATTACCGATGCCTGCATCGGCTGGGATGAAAGCGTCGCCGTCCTGGAAGGCTTGGCCGACAGCGTCAAGCAACGCCGCATCGCGCGCGGCAGCGGCAACTGAGCGACATCGGCGCAACACATCAGGTAAAACGGGCCGCCTGGCTCCGCGGGAATCTCCCCTCGGAATCAGGCGGCCCGTTGCGGAGCACCGCTGCAGCGCGTGAGAGGACGATACGAGCGCGCAACGCGGCGACGCATGTCGTCTATCGGCGACCGGCAATCAGGCCAGCGCACCCGTGCCGAACACCTCGCTGTGAATGCGCGCGGGATCGACGCCGCGAGAGACGAGCGCATCGCGCTGCGCCTGCATGAAGGCCATCGGGCCGCACAGATAGTAATCGGCGTCGGGCAACACGGCCTGCCCGGCAATCTTGCCGAAGTCGATGCGGCCTTCGAAGTCGTAATCGACGCCTTGGCGATCGGCCGCGCCCACTTCTTCGTAGAACACCGCACGCGAAACGTTCGGGCGTGTCGCTCCGACTTCCGCAAGCCACTCCTTGAATGCGTGGACGCCGCCGTTACGGCAGGCATGCACGAACGCGACACGACGGTCGCTCTCGTCGGCAACCAACGTCGAGAGCATCGACACCATCGGCGTGATGCCGACCCCGCCCGAGACGAGCACGACGGGTGTCGACTTCTTGCGGTCGAGATGGAAGTCGCCCATCGGCGCCGTGACCTCGACGATCGCGCCCTCTTCCACGCCGTCGTGCAACAACGTCGAGAGGCGGCCGGCCGGCACGGCCTCGCTGCCGCCTTCACGCTTGACCGAGATGCGCAGCCATTTGCCGTGCGGTGCGTCGGACAAGCTGTACTGACGCGGCTGATCCACGCCGAGTTCGCCGACGTAGCGTTTGACCGTGACGAATTGGCCGGGCTGGAAGCCGGCAGCCGGCGCACCGTCGGTGGGCGTGAGGTAGAACGACGTGATCTCGTCGCTTTCGACAACTTTGCGCGACACGACGAACGGACGATAGCCGCTCCATGCCGCGGCCTCGTAAAGCTTCGACTCGACGCCGATCATGATCTGCGCGAGCTGGGCGTAAGCGGCGCGCCAGGCTTCGAGCGTCGCTTCGTCGACAGCGTCGCCGAGCACTTCGACCACCGACGCCAGCAGGTTCTCGCCGACGATGGGGTAATGCTCGGGGCGGATGTTCAAGCTCGCATGCTTGTGCGAAATGCGACCGACGGCGGCGCCCAATGCGCCGAGATTGTCGATGTTGGCCGCATAGGCGTAGACGGCGTGCGCGAGCACGTCGGCTTGGCTGCCGCTCGTCTGGTGCGTCTGGTTGAACAGGTTCTTCAACTCGGGACGGTTCGCAAACATGCGGCGGTAAAAGTGCTTCGTGATCGTGGCGCCATGCTCCGCGAACACGGGGGCGGTGGCTTTGACACGGGAAATCTGGTCGGGCGTAAGGGCAGAAGTCATCGATTGGCGCTCGTCGTTAAGATGTATCAAGAATACATTTTAACTGACTGCGCGCTCCATACGACACTTTGTCGCAGGGCAGCATGCCGCGCAGGTCGCGGCCGCCCGTCGTTTGCTCCCGTTCGGCGCCCCCGCCCTGCTGCGGCCGCGTTATTGCACGCGGCGCCCGGGCTCCCAAAGAACATCGCTTCCGCCGTCCGCCCGATTGAGGACGCGCGCCAGCACGAACAGCAGATCGGACAGGCGGTTCACATAGCGGCGCGGCGCGTCGGCAAGCGCCTGCGTGGCGCCGAGCGTGACGATCGCTCGCTCGGCGCGCCGGCACACCGTGCGGCAGACATGCGCGAGCGACGCTGCGCGCGAGCCGCCGGGCAGGATGAATTCCTTTAGCGGCGGCAGATCGGCGTTGTAGTGCGCGAGCCAGCCGTCGAGCCGCGCAAGGTGAGCGTCGCCGATCACCGTGTGGCCGGGGATGCAGATCTCTCCGCCGAGGTCGAACAGATCGTGCTGAATCGCTGTCAGCGCATCGTGAACGTCGGCCGGCAGCGGCTCCGTGAGGAGCAGGCCGATCTGCGAGTTCAGCTCGTCGACATCGCCCATGGCGGCAATGCGGGCGTCGTCCTTGGACACGCGACTGCCGTCGCCGAGGCCCGTCGTGCCGTCGTCGCCGGTTCGCGTCGCGATTTTGCTCAGCCGGTGGCCCATTGTCGTCACTCCCTTTTTCCGTTGGTGACGTATCCGCGCCTCATCTGCATCGGGCCGCGATACGTAAAGCGAGCCATTATAGGCATGCCGGGAAGCACTTTCGGCACTGATGAGACTCGGCCGTGCGGCCAGTTCTGACGCCCAGGGGATCAGCGTAGAATGAAGCGACTTCTGAACTGAGCAACCGAGACCCGGGTGTCGGTCGCCGTCCCTGCCCGCCGCGGCCGGTGCAGCGCCCTTCGCCCTGATAAATCGACGCGCGCGCCTCAGCCGGCGTGCGCGCGAGGAGACGCCATTCGTGAATCAGCCCATTCCCCCCGCCGCCGTTCGCCCACGTCGTCCGTTCCCCGCCGAACTGCTCGCGGCGTTGCAGGCGGCGTTCGGGACGCGCGTGTCGGTTTCGGAGGCCGTGCGCGCCCACCATGGCCGTGACGAATCGCCGTTTGATCCGCAATTGCCCGACGCCGTCGTCTTCGCCGAGAGCACGGAAGAGGTGAAAGCGGCGGTCGAGCTGTGCGCCCGTTTCGATGTGCCGATCATCCCCTACGGCAACGGCTCGTCGCTCGAAGGGCAGTTGCTTGCGGTCGAAGGCGGAGTCACGATCGACCTGTCGGGCATGAATCGCATTCTCTCGGTCGCAGCCGAAGACATGACCGCCACCGTGCAAGCGGGCGTCTCGCGAAAAGCGCTGAACGAAGCGCTACGCGACACGGGCTTGTTCTTTCCGATCGATCCGGGCGCCGACGCCAGTCTCGGCGGCATGTCCGCCACGCGCGCGTCGGGCACGAACGCCGTGCGCTACGGCACGATGCGCGAGAACGTGCTCGGCCTCACCGTCGTGCTCGCCGACGGCCGCGTCATCAAAACCGGCACGCGCGCGCGCAAGTCGTCGGCCGGCTACGACCTCACGCGGCTGTTCGTCGGCTCGGAAGGCACGCTCGGCATCATCACGGAAGTCACCGTGCGCCTCTATCCGCAGCCCGAAGCGGTATCGGCTGCCGTTTGCGCGTTCCCTTCGATGGGTGAAGCCGTGCGCACTGTCATCGAAACGATCCAACTCGGCGTGCCGATCGCGCGCGTCGAGTTCGTCGATACGCTGGCGATTCGCGCCATCAATCGGCATTCGAATCTGACGCTGACCGAATCGCCCACGCTGTTTTTCGAATTCCACGGCACCGAGGCGAGCGTCAAAGAACAGGCCGAGCGCGTCGAAAGCATCGCCGGCGATCACGGCGGCAGCGGTTTTGCCTGGGCCACGCGGCCCGAAGATCGCAATCGGCTTTGGAACGCGCGTCATACGGCGTTCTTTGCGATGCTGCAGCTCAAGCCCGGTTGCCGGGCGGTCACCACCGATGTCTGCGTGCCGATCTCGCAGCTCGCCGCTTGCGTCGAGCAGACCGAACAGGATCTGCTTGGCTCGCCGCTGCCGTGCCCCATCGTCGGCCACGTCGGCGACGGGAATTTTCACGTCGCCATGTTGATCGACCCCTCGAAGCCGGAAGAGCTCGTCGAGGCCGAACGACTGAACCGCCGCGTGGTCGAGCGTGCGCTCTCGATGGGTGGCACCTGCACAGGCGAGCATGGCATCGGGCTTCACAAGATGGATTTCCTGCTCGAAGAGCATGGCGCCGAAGCCGTCGATGCCATGCGTGCCGTCAAGCATGCCTTCGATCCTCGCAATCTGATGAATCCGGGCAAGATTTTTTCGTACACGGCCTGACTCGGCCAACGGAGAGCGCGTATGGAAGCCGTTGTTTCGCCCGCAAACGATATTCGGGCCGAGCGCCAACGAGAGGTCGTCCAAGCGTTGATGGCCACGTTGCCTGCGCATTGTCTGCTCCACCGCGATGAAGACACGGCGCCGTACGAGTGCGACGGGTTGAGCGTCTATCGCCAGTTGCCGCTCGCCGTCGCGCTTCCTGAAACGGAAGCGCAAGTGCAACGCATTTTGCAAATCTGCAGGCGGCTCGGTGTGCCCGTGGTGCCACGCGGCGCGGGTACGGGGCTCTCGGGCGGTGCAACGCCGATCGCGCACGGGGTCGTGCTTTCGTTGTCGCGCTTCACGAAAATCGTCGAGGTCGATCCTTACGCGCGCACGGCTACCGTCCAGCCCGGCGTGCGCAACCTCGCCGTGTCGGAGGCTGCGGCGCCCTTCGGCCTCTACTATGCTCCCGACCCGTCGTCGCAGATTGCCTGCACGATCGGCGGCAATGTTTCGGAGAATTCGGGCGGCGTACATTGCCTGAAGTACGGGTTGACCGTTCACAACGTGCTGCGCGTGCGGGCCGTGACGATGGACGGCGAGATTGTCGAGTTCGGCTCGCTCGGGCCCGACGCGCCAGGGCTCGACCTGCTTGCCGTCATGATCGGCAGCGAGGGCATGTTCGCGGTCGTGACCGAAGTGACGGTGAAGCTGATCCCGAAGCCGCAACTGGCTCAGGTCGTGATGGCCAGCTTCGACGACGTCGTCAAGGGCGGACAGGCCGTCGCGGCCATCATCGCGGCGGGCATCATTCCCGCCGGCCTCGAAATGATGGATAAGCCGGCGACCCGCGCGGTCGAGGCGTTCGTCGGCGCGGGCTACGATCTCGACGCAGCCGCGATCTTGCTGTGCGAATCGGACGGCACGCCTGAAGAAGTCGCCGATGAAATCGTGCGCATGACGGCCGTGCTGCGGGAGCACGGCGCCACGCGGCTGCAGATTTCGCGCACGGAAGCCGAGCGGCTGCGGTTCTGGTCCGGCCGCAAGAACGCTTTCCCGGCCGCAGGCCGCATCTCGCCCGACTACTACTGCATGGACGGCACGGTTCCACGCCGCAGCATCGGCCCGCTGCTCGCCCGCATCGAGTCGATGGAAAGCAAGTACGGGCTGCGCTGCATCAACGTGTTCCACGCGGGCGACGGCAACATGCACCCGCTGATCCTGTTCAACGGCAATGACGCCGACGAGCTTCGGCGCGCCGAAGAATTCGGCGCCGAGATTCTCGAAACGTGCGTCGAGTTCGGCGGCACGATCACGGGCGAGCACGGTGTCGGCGTCGAGAAGATCAACTCGATGTGCGTGCAGTTTTCGGAGGCGGAGCGCGACGCGTTCTTCGCAGTCAAGCGCGCGTTCGATCCGGCCGAACTGCTCAATCCCACAAAGGGCATACCCACACGGGCGCGCTGCGCCGAGTACGGCAAGATGCACGTGCGCGGAGGCTTGCTACCGCATCCGGAGTTGCCACGGTTCTAGCCCGCAGCCCGGCTTGCCTGGATGCCGACCTGGTTCGCCCGGCCCTGCGGCGCGCGTCACTTACGCGTACTTACCCCTAGGCCTGCCTTCTGCGGCTTGTCTCGGGGCGCTCGGTCGGTACAATCTGGAACGAAGCGAACAACGGCATGACTTGCGAAAAGCCGGCCCAACCGGATGAACGACACGACGAAGCGGGAAGCCATGCAACAAGAGGATATCGTGGCCTACTGGTCCGAGCGGATCCGGTCGGCCACAGCTGAAGCGCGCCCGCTGCGCGTGCGTGGCGCAGGAACCAAGGACTGGTATGGCCAGCAGCTGCAGGGGGAAATTCTCGATACGCGCGCCTATCAGGGCATCGTCGAGTACGACCCGGCCGAGCTCGTCATCACGGCGCGTTGTGGCACGCCGCTGGCCGAAATCGAAGCCGCGCTTGCCGAGCACGATCAGATGCTCGCGTTCGAGCCCCCTCACTTCGGCCGGGCATCGACGCTCGGCGGCTGTGTCGCCGCAGGCATATCCGGGCCACGGCGGGCGCAAGCCGGCGCAGTGCGCGATTTCGTCCTGGGCGTCACGATGATGAACGGCGCGGGCGAAGTGCTGCGCTTTGGCGGCCGCGTCGTCAAGAATGTAGCCGGCTATGACGTCGCCCGGGTCATGGCAGGCTCGCTCGGCACGCTCGGGCTCATGCTGGATCTCTCGATCAAGGTCATGCCGCGCCCCGCGGTCGAAGCCACACTGAAGTTCGACATGAACGGCACCGACGCCGTGCGCAAGCTCAACGAATGGGGCGGCCGGCCGCTCCCGATCACCGCCAGCGCGTGGCGCAACGGCACGCTCGCCGTACGCTTGTCCGGCGCCGAAAGTGGTGTCAAAGCAGCGCGCAATGCGATCGGCGGGGAAGTTGTCGATGCCGTCGAGGCCGAACGTTTCTGGGAGGGATTGCGCGAACAAACCGACCCGTTCTTTGCGTCCATCCCGCCGAATTCGGCGCTTTGGCGGCTCGCCCTGCCGTCGATCACCGAACCGTTGCAGTTGCCCGGTGCGCAGTTGATGGAATGGGGCGGCGCGCAACGCTGGTGGGTGACCGACACCGATGCGCAAACGGTGCGCATCAGCGCAAAGCAAGCGGGCGGGCATGCGACGGTCTTCCGCGCGGGTCGCACATTCGATCGCAGCGTCGGCGTTTTTACACCGTTGCCGATGCCGCTCATGAAGATTCATCGAGGGCTGAAGGCGGCGTTCGATCCGGCGCGTATTTTCAACCGCGCGCGCATGTATCCCGATTTGTGATGCGATACGTCTTTTCGTCGCCAAGGAGCGCTGTGTCTTCACGAACGACGCGATGGAGCAAGGGATAAGAGCGAAGCAATGCAGACCCAACTCGCAGACTTTATCCGCAACACCCCAGACGGCGAAGAAGCCGATGCGATCCTGCGCAAGTGCGTCCACTGCGGTTTTTGCACGGCCACCTGTCCCACTTATCAATTGCTCGGCGACGAGCTCGACGGTCCTCGCGGGCGCATCTATCTCATCAAGCAGATGGTCGAGGGCGCAGCGGTCACGCGCAGCACGCAGCTGCATCTCGACCGGTGCCTGACCTGCCGCAGTTGTGAAACCACGTGCCCGTCGGGTGTGCAGTACGGCCGGCTTGTCGAGATCGGGCGGCAGCATGTCGAAGCGGCCGTGTCGCGGCCGCTGCGTCAACAACTACTGCGGCGCTTGCTGGCCACCGTGCTGCCGAACAGCGCCGTGTTCACACCGGCCATGCGTCTGGGTCAGCTCGTGCGCCCGTTTTTGCCGCGACGGGTACGCGACAAAATTCCCGCGCGTCAGCGCATGCTCGAATGGCCGACGAAGGAGACGCCGACACGCGTCAAGCTCCATGCTGGCGCCGGCGCCGACGCGGATTCGCCTGCACAAACGCGCCGCATGCTCATGCTCGCCGGCTGCGTGCAGCCGGCTATGCTGCCGAACATCAATATCGCGACTGCGCGCGTGCTGCATGCGCTCGGTATCGAGACGGTAATCGAACCCGAGGCCGGGTGCTGCGGCGCCATCCGTCTGCACCTGGGCTACCGCGACGAAGCGCTCGACGATGTGAGGCGCAATATCGACGCCTGGTGGCCGCACGTCGAAGCGGGCATCGAAGCGATCGTCATCAATGCTTCGGGCTGCGGCGCAACGGTCAAGGAATACGGCCATCTGCTCCG
This sequence comes from Trinickia soli, assembly GCF_002879855.1. Taxonomy (GTDB): domain Bacteria; phylum Pseudomonadota; class Gammaproteobacteria; order Burkholderiales; family Burkholderiaceae; genus Trinickia; species Trinickia soli. The sequence goes on from NZ_PNYB01000006.1 coordinate 103,129, forward strand.
GGGCGACCCGGCCTACGCGGAGAAGGCCCGCCGGATCACCGGGCTCACGCGCGACATCGCCGAGGTGCTGAGCGGGTTCGAGGCCGAACTGGCGGGGCTCGCACGCCGTCGCGGCGTGCATACGGTCGCGTTTCATCCGCCGTGTACGCTCCAACATGGGCAACAGATCCGCGGCACGGTCGAGCACTTGTTGACGACGCTTGGCGTCGAGACGCGGCTGCCGGCCGACAGCCATCTGTGCTGCGGCTCGGCGGGCACCTACTCGGTCACGCAGCCCGTGATGTCCTATACGCTGCGCGATCGCAAGCTGCGCAATCTGGAGGCGCTCGAACCGCAGATGGTCGTATCTGCCAATGTCGGTTGTATCGCGCATCTGCAAAGCGGAACGTCCATGCCGGTGGCGCATTGGGTCGAGCTAGTCGAGCATTTGATTTATGGGTGAGCGGTAGCGCGGTGGCAGCGTCGACGCTCGATGCCTGGTCGCGTCGCGCCGCGTCGCATCGCGCCTCAGCGGACAGCCCGGCTGCTTCGGGCCGTATAATCCGCAGTTGTCTCGGGCCCTCGCTCACGTCCCATGTCCCATATCGCCGACAACCTGCTGGCAGTGCATGCCCGCATCGAGCACGCCGCTCGCAATGCGAATCGTGCGCCCGACTCCATCAGCCTATTGGCCGTCTCCAAGACATTCCCCGCCGCCGACATCCGCGCCGCGTTCGCCGCCGGCCAGCGTGCCTTCGGTGAAAACTACGTGCAGGAATCGCTCGCCAAGATCGAAGCGCTGGGCGACCTCCGCGCGGACATGGAATGGCATTTCATCGGCCCGCTTCAATCGAACAAAACCCGCCCCGTGGCCGAGCATTTCGATTGGGTGCATTCCGTCGATCGCCTCAAGATCGCTGAGCGTTTGTCCGAGCAGCGGCCCGATGCGTTGCCGCCGTTGAATGTCTGCCTGCAGGTGAACGTCAGTGGCGAGTCGTCGAAAAGCGGTGTCGCGCCGGAGGAAGCCCTCGCGCTCGCACGCGCGATCGCCGCCCTGCCGAAGCTGCGGCTGCGCGGCCTCATGTCGATCCCTGAACCGGCCAGCGATCAGCAGGCGCAGCGCGAGCCGCATCGCCGACTGCGGCAACTCTACGAAACGTTGCGCGCGCAAGGAATCGAACTCGACACGCTGTCGATGGGCATGTCGGGCGATCTGGAAGCCGCTGTGCTAGAAGGGGCGACGATCGTGCGGATCGGCACCGCCATCTTCGGACAGCGCGGTTACACGCACTAACCCCACGGTTGCACCACTACCACTGCGGGTTGCACCCGACAGAATGAGGCGCGGCAGCGGTCTATAATCGGCCGCTGCCTCCCACCCTCTCCTTCTCATCATTATGAAGATCGCATTCATCGGCGGCGGCAACATGGCCGCGGCACTGATCGGTGGCTTGATCAAGCGCGGCGTTGCACCGGCGCACCTCTACGCCATCGACGTCAACGAAGACGCCCGCGCCCGCACCCATACGCAGTTCGGCGTCGCGACAGGTGCACAAACCGACGAGACGCTGGGCGGATACGACGCCATCGTGCTCGCCGTGAAGCCGCAAGTGCTCAAGGCCGTCGCCGCTTCGCTGGCGCCGCATCTGTCCACCCAGCTTGTCGTCAGCATCGCAGCCGGGATTCGCGGCGCCGACCTCTCGCGCTGGCTCGGCGGCTACACGCGGATCGTGCGCGCGATGCCGAATACGCCGGCGCTGATCGGACAAGGCGTGACCGGATTGGCGGCGCTCGCGGGTGTCGACGAAGCGGGACGTGCGCTCGCCACCGATGTCCTCGGCGCAGTGGGAACGACCGTATGGTTCGACGATGAATCGAAGATCGACGCCGTTACGGCGATCTCGGGCAGCGGGCCTGCCTACGTGTTCTATTTCATCGAAGCAATGCAAGAGGCGGCGCGGCGCCTGGGGTTGAGCGACGAAGAAGGACGCGCGCTTGCACTGGGCACGTTCGCAGGTGCTGCGCAATTGGCCGTGCAGTCGGATGAAAGCGCCGCCGTGTTGCGCGAGCGCGTGACCTCGAAGGGCGGCACCACGGCAGCCGCGCTCGCCGCGTTCGACGCGCAAGGCGTCAAGGAAGCCATCGTCAAAGGCGCGCTTGCGGCCGAAGCCCGAGCGAAAGTGATGGGCGACGAGTTGGGAAACCAATAAGCTTCGTCGCCGGGTGGTGCTAATCGATGCTGACTCGACGCCGACCTCAAAGCGCCGACACGGCATAGTGTGCGGCTATCCCGGCAAATAGCGCGCCGCCCAGCCAGTTGTTATGGCGGAACGCCGCAAAGCACGGCATCCGCTCGCGGCCACGAATGAGCGTGTAGTGATAAAGCGCGCAGCCGAGCGCCGCAGCCCAGCCCGCCCAATAGAGCCAATCGAAACGCAGCATCACGCCAATGGCCGCGTAAATCGCCAGCGTGGCCGCGTAACAGAGCATCACGGCGGCGACGTCGAAACGGCCGAACGTCAGTGCCGATGTGCGAATGCCGATTTTGATGTCGTCGTCGCGATCGACCATCGCGTATTCGGTGTCGTACGCTACCGACCAAAACACGTTCGCGACGAGCATGCTCCACGCGATCGGCGGCACGTGATTCTGCACAGCCGCGAATGCCATGGGAATGCCGAATCCAAACGCGATACCGAGGTAGGCCTGCGGGATCGCAAAGAATCGCTTCGTGAACGGATAACTGCCGGCCACGAACAGCGCCACGACCGATAACTCCTTCGTCAGGCTGTTGAGCGGCAGAATCAGCAGAAACGAAACGATCGATAAGGCCGCCGCGATTGCAAGCGCTTCCCACGCGCGGATCTTGCCCGACGTGAGGGGGCGCGATTCGGTGCGCTTCACGTAACGGTCGAAGTCGCGATCGGCGTAATCGTTGATCGCGCAGCCGGCCGAGCGCATGAGCACCGTGCCGACGATGAAGATGACGAGCAGCGACGGCGACGGCCTGCCGTTCGAGGCGATCCACAACGCGTTGAGCGTGGGCCAGAGCAGCAGGAGACTGCCGATCGGCTTGTCCATGCGGATCAAGCGCAGATAAAGCGGGAGGCGAGCAAATATGGGCGCGTACATAGGTGAAACAGCCGAAGCCTGAAACTGAAGCGGACGAACAACTAACGCCGTATTGTAGAACCGAAACGACGAAGGCCTCCCGAGCGGGAGGCCTTCTTCATGGCGACGTAGCAGCGCGGTGCTTTAAGCGAGCATCGAGCGCAGCATCCACGCGGTCTTTTCGTGCGTCTGCATACGCTGCGTCAACAGATCGGCCGTCGGCTGATCGTTGGCGGTATCGGCGGCCGTAAATACCTCGCGCGCGGTGCGCGCAACGGCTTCCTGCCCTTGCACGAGTTGACGGATCATTTCTTCGGCCTCAGGCACGCCGTCGGCCTCGGGGATCGACGACAGCTTGGCGAAGTCTTTGTAGCTACCCGGCGCATGCACGCCCAACGCGCGAATGCGCTCGGCGATCGCGTCGACAGCCAGCGCGAGCTCGTTGTATTGGCCTTCGAACATGAGGTGCAACGTGTTGAACATCGGACCCGTCACATTCCAATGGAAGTTGTGGGTTTTCAGATAAAGCGTGTAGGTATCCGCCAGCAACCGCGACAAACCGTCCGCGATCTTCCTGCGATCCTTGTCGCCGATGCCGATGTCGATTTGCACTGCAGCGTTTTTCTTTGCCATGGAGATTCCTTCCAAGGATGAAACGAAACGGTGAAACTGCCGAAGGGGTCAGCGGCGGTCCAGACTGCAAATCCTCACCAAAGCGGGAGTCGCCGGTCAAGACCGCGACAGCTCAACCTGCCGCGGAGTACTGTCCCCAATCGGGCTCCACTATACGCCGGAGTGCTGCCGCGCGTATGTTTGGCAACGAGGTGAAACGCGTCGTTCATCGCCCCTGTGCAGTGCGTCGCTCGATCGCGGCAGCGACGCCGGCTCCATACGCTTCGTCCGCACGCGTGAAGTGTTCGATTGCGCGCGCAACGATGTCCGCCGGCACGCCGTCGATATGACGCGCGATGTTCTCGAACAAGCGTTGCCGTTGCCCTTCGTCGAACAGACGGAACAGCGCGCCGGGCTGGCTGTAGTAGTCGGCGTCCTCGCGATGGTCGTAACGATCGATCGCGCCGGCGGCGATCGGCGGTTCGGCCGCGCGGCTATCCTGCGCGAACTCGCCGAAACGGCTTGGCTCGTAATTCGGCGTCGCACCGAGGTTGCCGTCCGTACGCATCGCGCCATCGCGATGGAACGCATGATGAAACGGGCACTTCGGCGCATTCACCGGAATCTGGTGGTGATTGACGCCAAGACGGTAACGCTGCGCATCGCCGTATGAGAACAGCCGCCCTTGCAGCAATCGATCGGGCGAGAAGCCAATGCCGGGCACGACGTTGGCCGGCGTGAACGCCGCCTGTTCGACATCGGAGAAGTAATTGCCTGCGTTGCGGTTAAGCTCGATCACGCCGACATCGATCAGCGGGTAATCCTTGTGCGGCCACACCTTCGTGATGTCGAACGGGTTGTACGGCACCTTCGCGGCGTCGGCTTCGGGCATCACCTGAATCCGGAACGCCCACTTCGGAAACTGGCCATGGTCGATGTTTTCGATCAAATCGCGCTGCGCGCTTTCGCGATCGCCGGCGATGATCTGCGAGGCCTCTTCGTCGGTGTAGTTTTCGATCCCGTTCAGCGATTTGAAATGGAACTTCACCCAGAAGCGTTCACCGCTTTCGTTGACGAACGAGAACGTATGCGAACCAAAGCCGTGCTGTTGTCGATAGTTCTTAGGAATCCCGCGGTCGCTCATCAGAATCGTGACTTGATGGAGCGACTCCGGATGGCGCGTCCAAAAATCCCAAGCCGCGACATTGCTGCGCAGGTTCGTATACGGATCGCGCTTCTGGGAGTGGATGAAATCGGGAAACTTCAGCGGATCGCGGACGAAGAACACCGGCGTGTTGTTGCCGACAACGTCCCAGTTGCCCTCTTCGGTATAGAACTTGATCGAGAAGCCGCGCACATCGCGCTCGGCGTCGGCGGCCCCGCGCTCGCCCGCGACGGTCGAAAACCGGATGAACAGCGGCGTTTCCTTGCCGATCCCGCTGAAGATCTTCGCCTTCGTGTACTTCGAGATGTCATGCGTGACGACGAAGCGGCCGAACGCACCGGAGCCCTTTGCATGCACGCGGCGCTCGGGAATGACTTCGCGGTCGAAATGCGCGAGCTTTTCGAGCAACCAGACGTCCTGCAGCGCGATCGGACCACGCGCGCCCGCGGTCAACGAGTTCTGGTTATCGGCAACGGGGGCGCCGGCGGCGGTCGTCAGTTTTCGGTCGGACATCGTGATCTCTCCTGATGAAATAGTGGGCCTGCGCGCCGCGCGCCATGCGGCGGCGCGCGCCGGATCGGCGAGGCGAAATGAAACGGAGTAAGTCGGAATGGGTGGGCAGGTGAGCGAATGCGCTCAGGCGCCGAGCGCACGATCGGCAAGCACCGCAAAGGCAGTGGCGCGCGCACGACGGAGCGAAACAGCCAGCCGGGCACCGACGCGCGCACGCGCAGGCGCGGCGATGACTCGGGTAATCAGTTGCGACATGGCTTTTCCTCCGTGTGTGAAAGCGCTCGAATGGCGCGGTCCATGGAGGAAAGAATAGACAAAACTATCGATTTTTTATAGTTAATTGTTTTTATCTATTCAATAGGGGCACCCGACCGGGATGTCCGACACGGGCTACGGGCTAGTTGAGGACCGCCGGCATGTCGAGCTTGCTCACACCCGGCAGATCGCAGGCCGCGATGGCCTCGCTGATCGCATCGATGGCCGGCATCCGCGTGAAGCTCTTGCGCCAAGCCAGAACGACGCGTCGGTCCGGCACGGGCTCGTCGAACGGCACATAGCTGAGCAGGCCTGCATCGGGGCCGCCCGCATGCGCCCTGACTTCTTGCACCGACATGCGCGGCAGGACGGTAATCCCGACGCCGCTGGCGACCATATGACGAATCGTCTCGAGCGACGACCCTTCGAACGTCTTTTGGATGCCGTCGGCCGTTTGCGAAAACCGCATGAGTTCGGGGCAGACGCCGAGCACGTGGTCGCGGAAGCAATGGCCCGTGCCGAGCAGCAGCATCGTCTCTTGTTTCAGGTCGCCTGCATCGATCTTCTTGCGCGATTCCCAGGCGTGGCCCGCCGGCAGTGCGACGACGAACGGCTCGTCGTACAGCGGGCGCACCATGAGCCCCGTTTCGGGAAACGGCAGCGCCATGATCGCGACGTCGATCTCGCCTTGCTTGAGCAGTTCGATCAGCTTGAGCGTGTAGTTCTCCTGCAGCATCAGCGGCATCTGCGGGACGCGCTTGATCATCTGCTTGACGAGCGTAGGCAGCAGATAGGGGCCGATCGTATAGATCACGCCGAGCCGCAGCGGCCCGACGAGCGGATCCTTGCCCTGCTTGGCGATTTCCTTGATGGCAAGCGTCTGCTCCAGCACGCGCTGCGCCTGCGTGACGATCTGCTCGCCGATCGGCGTAACGCTGACTTCGCTCGTGCCGCGCTCGAAAATCTGCACGTTGAGTTCGTCTTCGAGCTTCTTGATCGCCACCGAGAGCGTCGGCTGGCTGACGAAGCACGCCTCGGCGGCGCGACCGAAATGTCGTTCGCGCGCGACCGCCACGATGTATTTCAATTCAGTGAGCGTCATTCGGGGACCAATCAGGGCGAAAAATCGATAGGTTTATCTTATACACCCGAGACGCCGATTCGCCAACAGGCGACGACGTGTTCTCGGCCGCATGGGGGCCGCATGGGTCCGAATTCGCGCCCGGCCTCACGCCTTCAAGAATTGCTCGCGGCCGCCGAGCCAGCGCGCCAGGTGTTGCAACACGACGTCCGGGTAGTCGGCGATGAGCCGCGCCGCCGCTTCACGGGCGGGCTCGATGAGCCAGGCGTCGTGCTCGAGGCTCGCGAAGCGCAGCATGGCTGCACCCGACTGGCGCGCGCCCAGGAACTCGCCAGGGCCGCGTATCTCGAGGTCGCGCCGCGCGATCTCGAAGCCGTCGGTCGTTTCGCGCATCGTTTTCAAGCGCTCGCGCGCCGTCAGCGAAAGCGGATTGCTATAAAGCAGCACGCAGACCGAAGCCGCACTGCCGCGCCCCACGCGCCCGCGCAGTTGGTGCAGTTGCGCAAGGCCGAACCGCTCGGCATGCTCGATGACCATGAGCGAGGCGTTGGGAACGTCGACGCCCACCTCGATCACCGTCGTCGCCACGAGCAATTGCACCTCGTTACGCGAAAACCCGTCCATGACGGCCGCTTTTTCGGCAGGCGGCAGGCGGCCATGCACGAGCCCGACGCGCAATTCCGGCAGCGCCGCAATGAGCGTCTCGTAGGTCTCGATCGCCGTCTGCAGTTGCAGCGTCTCGCTTTCTTCGATGAGCGGACACACCCAATACACCTGCCGCCCCTTCAGCGCGGCATCCCTGACGCGGGCGATGACTTCCTCGCGGCGCGCATCGGAAACGAGCTTCGTCACGATCGGCGTGCGTCCCGGCGGCAGCTCGTCGATCGTGGAGACGTCGAGATCGGCGTAGTAGGTCATCGCGAGCGTGCGCGGTATCGGCGTGGCCGACATCATCAACTGGTGCGGCTGGAAGCCCACGGCGCCGTCGGACGCGCGATCGGCCTTGGCCCGCAACGCCAGCCGCTGCGCCACACCGAATCGATGTTGCTCGTCGACGATGACGAGGCCGAGCCGCGCGAACTCGACGGTATCCTGGATGATCGCATGCGTGCCGATCACAAGCTGGGCCGCCCCGGAGGCCGCTGCTTCGACGGCCGCACGCTTTTCCTTCGCTTTCAGGCTGCCCGCGAGCCAGGCGACCGTGACGCCCAGCGGCTCGAGCCAGCCGCGCAGCTTGCGCGCATGTTGCTCGGCCAGGATTTCGGTTGGCGCCATCAACGCCGCCTGATAACCGCAATCGATCGCCTGCGCGGCCGCCAGCGCCGCAACGACCGTCTTGCCGCTGCCAACATCGCCCTGCAGCAGCCGCTGCATCGGATGCGGCGCACTCAGATCGGCCGAGATTTCAGCGACCACACGCGTCTGCGCGCGCGTGAGCGCGAACGGCAGCGCGGCCGAAAGCCGCTCGACGAGCGTGCCGCTGCGCGCGCCGGCGCCCGGGAGCGGCATCGACGGCGCCGAGCGGGCTCGCCGCTCCTCATGCGCGCGCTTGAGCGAAAGCTGCTGCGCGAGCAATTCGTCGAATTTGATGCGCGTCCATGCCGGATGGGTGCCGTCGATCAGCGCCGTTTCGTCCGCGCCCGCGCTCGGGTGATGCAGCACGTGCACGGCCTGCGCGAGCGGCGGCAACGCCAGCGGGCGACAGTATTGCCCGGCGATACGCTCGGGCAGAATTTCCGGCAGCGGCGTGCGTGCGAGGGCGCCCTCGATCGCCTTACGCAGATACGCTTGCGAGACGCCGGCCGTGCTCGGATAGACGGGCGTCAGCACTTGTGGGAGCGGCGTGTCTTCCTCGACGGGACGCACCGTCGGGTGAACCATCTCGAGCCCGAAGAAGCCGCCCCGCACGTCGCCGCGCACGCGCAGACGCACGCCGACGGCCATCTGCTTGACCTGCGAGCCGTAGAAATTCAGAAAGCGCAGCGAGAGTTCGTCGCCCTGCGCATCGCGCAGCTTCACGACGAGTTGCCGGCGCGGCCGATAGGCGATTTCGTTATCGACGACGACGCCTTCCGTTTGCGCCGTCTCACCCGGCAACAACCCGCCGATCGGCGTGAGCGTCGTTTCGTCTTCGTAGCGCATGGGCAGATGCAGCACGAGATCGATGTCGCGCGTCAGCCCGAGCTTGGCGAGCTTATCGACAGTCTTCGCCAGCTTTGCCGGCTTTGCCGGCTTTGCCGTCTTCGCCGTCTTCGCCGGCTTTCCAGCTTTCGACGATTCGGCTGCGGCCGTAGGCGGCGCGGCCTGCGGCACGCGTTCGTCGACGGAATCGGTCGGGCGCGATCGGGGCAACGGCATTACTCTCCTGGCAAGTACAATAGCGGTTTTCTCTGAACGAACGACAGCCGGGGCCATAGTGCGGAACCGCGCGCCGCCATATCGGCATCGCACTTCGCGATCATAACGGCTCGCTTCCCCTCCCGCCCCGCCATCGATCAACGCAGCATGTTCACGCTTTCCGATTTCGATTTCAATCTGCCGCCCGAACTGATCGCGCAGACGGCGTTGCCCGAGCGTAGCGCAAGCCGCCTGCTCGAAGTGGACGGCGCTACCGCGCCCGCGCGCCTCGTCGACCGGCGCTTCGCCGAACTGCCCGAATGTGTGGCGCCCGGCGATCTGCTCGTCTTCAACGATACCAAAGTACTGAAGGCGCGCTTCTTCGGCCAGAAGGCGAGCGGCGGCAAGATCGAGGTGCTTGTCGAACGCCTGACCGGCGAGCGCACCGCGCTTGCGCAGATCCGCGCAAGCAAAAGCCCCGCGCCGGGCACGACCCTGATGTTGGCCGATGCGTTCGAGGTCACGGTGGGCGAGCGCGTCGAGCCGTTCTATACGCTGCACTTTCCCGACGATTGCCTGTCGTTGATCGAGCGCCACGGCCGGTTGCCGCTGCCGCCCTACATCGAGCACGACGCCGACGCAACCGACGAAACGCGCTATCAAACCGTGTTCGCGCAAAACCCGGGCGCCGTCGCCGCGCCCACAGCCGGCCTGCATTTCGACGAAGCGCTGCTGGCGCGCCTCGATGCGCACGGCGTGGAGCGCGCGACGCTGACGCTGCATGTCGGCGCAGGCACGTTCCAACCGGTGCGCGTCGAGAACATCGCCGAGCACAAGATGCACAGCGAGTGGTACCGGCTGCCGCAAACGCTCGTCGATAAAATCGCCGCCACGCGTGCGCGGGGCGGTCGCGTGATTGCCGTCGGCACGACCTCGATGCGCGCGCTCGAATCGGCGGCGCGCGACGCCGAGGACGCCGGCCGGCCGCTCGCCGCAACGAGCGCCGAAACCGACATCTTCATCACGCCGGGTTATCGCTTTCGCATCGTCGACCGGCTCGTGACGAACTTCCATTTGCCGAAGTCGACGCTGCTCATGCTCGTCAGCGCGTTCGCCGGCATGGAGACGATTCGCGACGCCTACCGGCACGCGATCGAGCAGCGTTACCGTTTTTTCAGCTACGGCGACGCGATGCTGCTGACGCGGGCCGAGCGCTGAGGCTGCATGGCCGCGCCGGGCGAGCAGATTGCCTCGCGCTTCGCTTTATTTCACGCGCCGTCGGTTCCGACCGTCGGCGTTTCTTTCCCCCGCGCCGGACGCGCGATGCAGCGTTGGCGCTCGAGCGCCTACCCGGGCCTCATGCCGGGCCCATTCCGGCAGCGATAGGAGTTGAAGATGACCGAAGGTCATGCCCACGAACCCGCCACAGCCGCCGCAGCGGGGCTGAACGGCCTTAAATTCGAATTGCTCAAGACCGACGGACGCGCGCGCCGCGGCCGCTTGACGCTGAACCACGGCGTCGTCGAAACGCCGATCTTCATGCCGGTGGGCACCTACGGCACCGTCAAGGCGATCCAGCCGCGCGAGCTCGAAGAAATCCGCGCGCAGATCATCCTCGGCAACACGTTTCACCTCTGGCTGCGGCCCGGTCTCGAAACCGTCGCCGCGCACGGCGGGCTGCACGGCTTCATGGGCTGGCGGCGGCCGATCCTGACCGATTCGGGCGGCTTTCAGGTGTTCTCGCTCGGCGACCTGCGCAAGATCACCGAGGACGGCGTGACCTTCGCCTCGCCCGTGAACGGCGACAAGCTGTTCCTGTCGCCGGAAGTATCGATGCAGATCCAGAAGGTGCTGAACTCCGATATCGTCATGCAATTCGACGAATGCACGCCGTACGCGACCGACGGCGTGCCGACCTCGCACGACGACGCCGCCGCCTCCATGCGCATGTCGATGCGCTGGGCCAAACGCTCGATCGACGAGTTCAACCGGCTCGGCAATCCGAACGCGCTGTTCGGCATCGTCCAGGGCGGCATGTTCGAGGATCTGCGTGACGAATCGCTCGCCGGCCTGTCGGAACTCGACTTTCACGGCCTTGCGGTCGGCGGGCTCTCCGTGGGCGAGCCGAAGGAAGACATGCTGCGCGTGCTCGAGCACATCGGCCCGAAACTGCCGGCCCACAAGCCGCACTACCTGATGGGCGTGGGCACGCCCGAAGATCTGGTGGCCGGCGTCGCCGCGGGCATCGACATGTTCGACTGCGTCATGCCCACCCGCAACGCACGCAACGGCTGGCTCTTCACGCGCTTTGGCGACATCAAGATCCGCAACGCGACGCATAAGAATTCGCTGCGTCCGCTCGACGAAACCTGCGGCTGCTACACCTGCCGGCATTTCACGCGTGGTTATCTGCATCACCTGCATCGGGTCGGCGAAATTCTCGGCGCCCAACTCAATACCATTCACAACCTGCATTACTACCTCGAACTCATGGGCGAGATCCGCGAAGCGATCGAAACGGGCGCATTCGAGGCATTTCGTCAGCGTTTTCGAGACGAACGCGCCCGCGGCGTCGAATAGCGGCGCTCGCACAAATCGCGCTTCCCGCCACGCTCAGCGGGCCTGTCGCGGCCTTGGCGAGCGCGCGCCGAGGTCGCTCAGCCGTCGCGGCGAGTCTCGGTGGTAAAATACGCGGCTATTTTTCGATCGCTTCAGATCATTCCGATCGCCATTTACGGAGAAACCAACGTGTCGCTGATCCCCAACGCATTCGCGCAAGGCGCAACCGGCGGCGGCGCCGAGTCGAGCCTGATGAGCTTTTTGCCGCTCATCCTCATGTTCGCGGTGCTGTACTTCATCATGATTCGCCCGCAGATGAAGCGTCAAAAGGAGCATCGTAATATGCTTGCCGCGATGGCCAAGGGCGATGAAGTCGTGACGAACGGCGGCATGGTCGGCAAGGTGACCAAGGTCGGCGAAGCGTATGTCGGCATCGAAATCGCCGAAGGCACCGAGATCACCGTGCAAAAGTCTGCCGTCACGACGATTCTCCCGAAGGGCACGATCAAGTCGCTCTGACGCGGCCCGGCCGCCCTGACCTGCCTGGCCCGATGCGGCGCGGCGCGCCTGGCGCTTCGCGCGCCGCCTTCGGCCCGGCGGGCGACCGGCGCGCCCCGCCCACACGCCAACCCACCCGTTCGGCTCCCTCATGAATCGCTATCCCCTTTGGAAATATGTCGTGATGGCCGTGGCGCTCGTCATCGGCCTTCTGTACACATTGCCCAACTTTTACGGCGAAGCGCCGGCCGTGCAGGTGCTCAGCGGCAAGGCGACGGTCAAGCTCGACACGTCCACGTTCGCGCAGGTCGAAGCGGCGCTCGCAGCCAACCAGATCAAGCCCGACGACATCACGGTCGACACCGCTTCGGCCAATGCCAATATCCGTGTCCGCTTGAAGGACACCGATACGCAGCTGCACGTGAAGGATGTGCTGCAAAAGGCGCTGAACCCCGATCCCAATGATCCGCAGTACGTCGTCGCGCTCAATCTGCAAAGCGCCTCGCCGCGCTGGCTCACGGCGCTGCATGCGCTGCCGATGTATCTGGGGCTGGATCTGCGCGGCGGCGTCCACTTCCTGATGCAGATCGACATGGCGGGCGCGCTCAACAAGCGGCTCGACTCCGACGCATCCGATGCGCGCACGCTCCTGCGCGACAACAACATCCGCGAGGGCGGCGTCAATCGCGTCGGTCAAACGGTCGCGATCGACTTCGCCGATCAAGCGACCGCCGATGCGGCCCGCGTGCAGCTCGCACGCAGCGTCACCGAACTGCAATGGACCACGCAGGCGGCCGCGGGTGGCGGCGTGCAGGTCATCGGCACGTTTGCGCCCGCGCAGCAACGCGCCGTCGAGGAAGCCGCCGTCAAGCAGAACATCACGACGCTGCACAACCGCGTGAACGAACTCGGCGTGGCCGAGCCGGTCATCCAGCAGCAAGGCGCCGATCGGATCGTCGTCGAACTGCCGGGCGTGCAAGACACGGCCAAAGCGAAGGAAATCATCGGCCGTACCGCTACGCTCGAAGCGCGCCTTGCCGATCCGGTCAACACGCACCCCGCACCGGGCGAAGCCGTCCCGCCCGGCGACGAGCTTTTCACCGAGGGCGCTCAAGCGCCGGTGCTGTTGCGCAAGCAGGTCATCTTCACGGGTGACAGCATCATCGATGCATCGGCCGGGTTCGACGAACACCAGCGCCCCTCGGTCAACATTCGCCTGAACTCGTCGGCGGGCCGCGCGGTCGCCAGCGTCTCGCGCGACAACATCGGCAAGCCGATGGCGATGGTGCTGTTCGAAAAGGGCAAGGGCCAGGTGCTGACGGTCGCAACGATCCAGTCCGAACTGGGCGATCGCTTCCAGATCACGGGCCAGCCGACGCCGCAAGCGGCCACCGATCTCGCGCTGCTTCTGCGCGCCGGCTCGCTCGCCGCGCCGATGGACATCATCGAAGAGCGCACGATCGGCCCGAGCCTGGGCGCCGACAACATCAAGAAGGGCTTTGATTCGGTCATCTACGGCTTCGCCGCGATCACCGTCTTCATGATCGCGTACTACCTGCTGTTCGGTCTCGTATCGGTCATCGGCCTGTCGGTCAACCTGCTGCTGTTGATCGCCGTGTTGTCGATGCTGCAGGCCACGTTGACGCTGCCTGGCATCGCCGCTATCGCGCTTGCGCTCGGGATGGCGATCGACTCGAACGTGCTGATCAACGAACGCGTGCGCGAAGAGTTGCGTCACGGCGCACCGCCGCAACTCGCGATTCAGAACGGCTACGCGCATGCGTGGGCAACGATTCTCGATTCGAACGTCACCACGCTGATCGCCGGCCTCGCCCTGCTCGCTTTCGGCTCGGGCCCCGTGCGCGGCTTTGCTATCGTCCACTGCATCGGCATCCTGACCTCGATGTTCTCGGCCGTGTTCTTCTCGCGCGGGATCGTCAACGCGTGGTACGGCGGCAAGAAGAAGCTGAAGACGCTTGCGATCGGCCAGGTCTGGCGTCCGGCCGCGGCCGAAGGCGTCACCTATCCGAGAATCAGCAACGATGCCGACGCCGATACCGATACGATGCGCGCAACGAAGGCCGTCACGCAACCGAAGAGCAAAGGCGGACGCAGCGGCCCGAAGCCGGTCCTGCGCAATCGCGCGCGCGAAGGCGCGGCGCCGCGCAAACCGGGCTCGCCCCGTTAACCGGTTCGAAAGGACTCGGAGACTAGAACATGGAATTTTTCCGCATCCGCAAAGACATTCCGTTCATGCAACGCGCGTTGATCTTCAACGCGATCTCGTTCTTGACGTTTTTCGCGGCGGTGTTCTTCCTGCTGCATCGCGGGCTGCATCTTTCGGTGGAGTTCACGGGCGGCACGGTCATCGAAGTGCAATACCCGCAGGCCGCACAACTCGAACCCGTGCGCGCGACGCTCGGTACGCTCGGCTATGGCGATGCGCAGGTGCAGACGTTCGGCACTTCGCGTGACGTGATGATCCGGCTGCCGCTCAAGCAGGGCCTCACTTCGTCGCAGCAAAGCGAGCAGGTCATGACGGCGCTGAAAACGCAGAACGCTTCGGTGCAACTGCAACGCGTCGAGTTCGTCGGGCCGCAGGTGGGCAAGGAACTCGCCACGGATGGCCTGCTTGCACTCGCGTGCGTGGTCGCCGGCATCGTCATCTATCTGTCGTTCCGCTTCGAATGGAAGTACGCGGTTGCCGGCATCATCGCGAACCTCCACGACGTCGTGATTATTCTCGGCTTCTTCGCGTTCTTTCAATGGGAGTTCTCGCTGTCGGTGCTCGCGGCCGTGCTGGCCGTGCTCGGCTACTCGGTGAACGAATCGGTCGTTATCTTCGACCGGATCCGCGAGACATTCCGCCGCGAACGCAAGATGACGGTCATGGAAGTCATCAACCACGCGATCACGAGCACGATGTCGCGCACGGTCATCACGCACGGCTGTACGCAGATGATGGTGCTCTCGATGTTCCTGTTCGGCGGTCCGACGCTGCACTACTTCGCACTCGCACTGACGATCGGTATCTGCTTCGGCATTTACTCGTCCGTGTTCGTCGCGGCGGCGCTGGCCATGTGGCTCGGCGTCAAGCGTGAGGATTTGCTGAAGGAAAAGAAGCCGCGCTACGACCCGAACGACCCGAACGCGGGCGCGGAGGTCTGAGCCGCCGGCCGCGCTCATTCACTTTCGCTCCTCTTTTCAGCGCTACCTGGCGCCGCAAAGTAAAACGGCGCGCAATGCGGTGATTCCGCAATGCGCGCCGTTTTCACGTGCGGATGCATTCAACGCTTATGTAACGGTGGGACACCAGGTGCGCACGTTTGCGCCGCGAGCCGTTTCCGTATCGAAAGCGAAACGTTTTGGTCCGCCCATGGATGTCGTGGCCCCTCCCGGTGCCCCCGGCGCCCCGGACAGCACGGCACGGCATGCTCCTTGCATGGCAAGCGCCCATTCATGCTGATTGATCGGAAGCGAGCAATGAGTACAGAACCTGGATCGGTAACGGCGTTGCCGCCGCGTACCATCACGACGCCCACCCGGGCGCAGCGATCGAACACGATACGTGCCGCCGTCGATCGGTTTGCCGCGCAGGTCGAATTGACTGCATCGCAGCGGCACCTGCTGGGTCTCATCATCGACGAGGCGATCGAAGCCGTCGCGCCGAAGCCGGCAACGCTTGCCTCGGACGGCGCGTCCAACGACGCGGTTCTGCGATAGGCAGGAGGTCGCGCGAGCCTACTGCTGGCGCTCGCGCGCAGCCGCACCGCGGTGGGGGTTGCCGCCCCCAAATCTGCGCATCCGCTCCAGTTTGCACCCGAGACGGGAGACGCACGCTCCGCGCCCCGGGTACATCGGCCGTAGGCTTGCCGGCTAGTCCGCTACTGCGGCAAATAGTTGATGAAGGCGAGCGAACCATCGGCGACCAACATGAACAGCCCGTCGATGCCGTTGTTGACGATCGCGCTCATTTGCCCCGTAAACTGCGGGTTTGCAGTCCCCACCTGTTGGATGGTGTTCGACCAGAAGTTGTTTGCCGTAATCGCCTCGCTCACGAGATACACCTGACCGCTCGGCGTAGCCCATGCCAGGTTGGCGACGCCGCCGTTGGATAGCATGACCGGCGCGGCATTTGAGATCGGATACTGGTCGGCCGTGACGTTGTTGATCGGCCCCCACTGCGGGAAGCTTGGCGGCGCGCAATAGACGAGCGGGTTTTGACCGACGCCGGCATTTGCGTTGTAGCCCGCATAGGCGGCGTTCTGCAGGTTCGTATCGAAGTTCGCCGCTGCGCCATTGGCGAACTGCGGCGGCGAATCAGGTGCGATCGTCGTGCCGACTACCGTGAACGGGCTCCAAGAATCGTAGCCCCCGCCGGCATACTGCGTCGACTGATACATGTTCGGCTGGTTCCCGATCAGCACGGCTTGCAGGCACCCCTTGTTGGTGCCGCCCTGCAACAGGAACACGGGAAACTCGATCTGTGTCGCGTTGAAGCCGCTCCCGAGGTGACTCCACGAAGACCACTTCGGACTGCTGCCCACCGACGTTTCCCACGCATGCCAGAGGTTCCCGCTGGTATCGAGCGCGAAAGCCTCCAATCGCGCATTGGTGTTTTGAACGAGTTGGACGGGCCCCGTGAAGTTCGTGCCCGACGGCGCACCGGTGATCGCGACCCAAGGCGTATAGATGCCCTGGAATGGGTTGATGTAGCTGATCTGAATTTGTCCCGACTGCATGCGGCCGATCACGGCAATCGAGCCGTTTTGCGACAAGGCCGCCGCGGGACTATATGTGAGCGTCCCGCCGTAAGTACTCCAAACGCCTTTCGTGCCGCTCGGATCGACCTTGCACATACCCAGTCGGTTGTCGAGATTGCGCGTGAACGCGAATAGGGAACCCGAGTAGTAGATCGGCGTCGGCAACCCGCGAAGCTGCCCCCCGAGGTTCGCCCATTCCGCCGTCGGACTGACGGATAACCTGGAAAACTCCGCTTCTTGAAACTCGTTCGTGGATAAGGGTGTGGCCATGGTAGCTCCTGATCTCCTTGGTAACGCGCGGCGTACTTCAGCCCTCGTTTCGCCGCACTGCGCGCGGTGGCGGGCGATTGACGAATGCCCGTGAAACGGCTGACACCAACGTATGAACCAATCTCGACATTTGGCGCTTTCTTGATTCGAGTGATGCACCGGCGGCTCGCTACGGCCTGTGCGCTCGCTGGTCGGTTCGCCGCAGCCAACGGCACGAACGGCGCCCGCATGGCGAGCATGCGAAAGCAATTCGTACGAAGCCAAATGGAGCTTAGTGCATCGGTTCCGACTTAGACCCCGAGCCTATCCAGGTTGATAGGTGTTGGGCCTGAGCCGAACGATTGGGGCAGGAACAACGCAGGAGGGAGGCTGAACCGCGAAGCGTGCGCCGTGCGCGCCTCGCCGGTTCAGTTACGACATCACGCGCGCAGGCTTCACTTGAAACCGAGCACCCTGCGCGCGGCCACGAGCGCAACGATGCTCACGAGCGCCGCGAACATCAAGTAAAAGCTCGGCGCGACCTTGTCGCCCGTCGTGCGGATCAGCCAGGCGATGATGAACGGGCCGAAGCCGCCGAATATCGTTACGGCGATGTTGTAAGCGAGGGACATCCCGGTCGTGCGCGTCGCAACGGGAAAGATCTCGGAGAGCAAACCAGGCAGCGCCGCGAAATAACCGGTGACGAGTACGCCCATCGCCACTTGCATGGCGATCAATTTTGCCGGGCTCGGCTGGTCGACAAGCCAGGCGAACGCCGGATAAATCAGCACCAGCAACAGCGCAGCCGACGTCAACATAAGCCCGGTACGCCCGATCTTGTCCGACCAGTGACCCACGAGCGGCGAGCAGACCATTTGAATCAACCCGGTCAACACGACGGCAGAAAACGACACGGAAGGCGACAAGCCCAGCTGCTTCACGCCGTAAGTCGGCATGAACAACACGAGATAAGTCGCCACCGTCCCCAGCACAACGATACCGACTGCGATCGCGAGCCGCGTCTTCTGCCCGGCAAAGGTATCGCGTAGCGGCGAGCGCGTCGTTTTCGCCGCGAGAAACTCCGGCGTCTCGTCGACGTTCGAGCGAATGTAATAGGCGATAGGCCCGAGCAGCAGGCCGAAGGCGAACGGGATCCTCCAGCCCCAACCGGCCAACTGATCGGCGCTGAGCGTGCCCGTCAACACAGTGCCGAACACGGCCGCGAGCACGGTCGTGAGCCCTTGGCTCGCTACCTGCCAGCTTGCAAAGAAACCACGCCGATGCGGCACATGCTCAGCCAGAAATGCTGTGGCGCTGCCGAACTCGCCACCCGCCGAAAAACCCTGCACCAAGCGCGCGAGCACGAGAATGACCGGCGCTGCAACGCCGATCTGGCTGTAGGTAGGCAACACCACGATGATTG
Organism: Trinickia soli; assembly: GCF_002879855.1. GTDB lineage: Bacteria > Pseudomonadota > Gammaproteobacteria > Burkholderiales > Burkholderiaceae > Trinickia > Trinickia soli. The sequence goes on from NZ_PNYB01000006.1 coordinate 121,674, forward strand.
CCGTGCCGAGCATCATCAGCAGGATCGAGAGCGTGAGCGCCGCCTTGCGTCCGGCTCGATCGGCGTAGGCGCCGATCACGATCGCGCCCAGCGGCCGCATGAAGAACGAAACGCCGAACGTACCGAGCGTGAGCAACAGCGACACGGCGTCGTTGCCCGCGGGAAAGAACAGCTTTGCAATGACGACGGCGAAAAAGCCGTAGACGACCAGGTCGAACCACTCGAGCGCGTTACCGATCGATGTGGCCACGACAGCGCGCCAAACATGTCCGCGTGAAGCTACCGATGCTGCCGCCAACGTATCACTCATGCCAGTCTCCCGAGAAGGAAATCGTCGGTGATGGCGTGTGCATTTGAAAAGCCCTTGGCCATCTGCCGAATTAGATGCGTACGCAACCAAATGCGACTCGAATGCAACCCACTTGGCGGCTGGCGCCAAGTATGGCGTGCAAATTTGACACACGCAACGCGGCGATTCCCAGAGGGCGAAAAAAACCGCCCGAAGCGAAGGCTTGCGGGCGGTCTTACTCACTACGAAGTTGCGAGGCGAACAGGCTGAGCGGCGGCCCATCCGGCAAGCCGTCAAGCCAAGACGAGTCCGAGAGACTGGAAGTCTGGAAGACAGACTACCCAATGCAGCCAGCGCCGATCTCGGACTTTATTGCTTGACGCCCTCGGCTTGAATCTCGAGCTTCGTGTCCATGTTGAAGCCGTACGTCTTGCCGAAGTCGAGGCCGAATTCGTCGCGATCGAAATCGGCCCTGGCCTCCACGCCACAGACTTCGCGCTTGAGCATCGGATGCTGCATGCACTTGAACGATTCGATCTTCAAATTGACCGGCTTGGTCACGCCGCGCAGCGTCAATGTACCGATCACTTCGACGGGCTTGTCGCCGTCGAATTTGATTTTCGTGCCCTTATACGTGGCCGTCGGATACTGCTTGACGTCGAAGAAATTGGCCTCTTGCAGGTGCTCGTTGAGCGACGTATTGCCCGTATCGATCGAACCCGCGTCGATCGTCACATCGACGGAACCCGTCTTGTCCTTGCGATCGAGCGTGACCGTGCCCGTCGTCTTCGTAAACTTGCCGCGCCATACCGACAAGCCACCGAAGTGATCTGCGGCAAAACTCGGGTACGTGTGATTCGGGTCGAGCTGGTAGGTGTCGGCGAAGGCAGGCGTCAGCGAGCCGATCGAAGCAGCGGCCAGCGCAGCGGTGATGAGCGTGTGGATCTTCAAAGGATTCTCCTGGTCGGAAGCCGCCCGGGGAAGCGGCGATCAAAGGATGGCGATGCAGGTCCGATGCGTTTGCGACACCGGCATAGCGACATGGAAAGGCGACATCGATTTCCGCCGTCGCAATGGCAACAGCAACGGCAACGAAAGCGGGCCTACGACTTCTTGGGTACGACGATATGGAACTTGATCGTGACTTCGTCGGCGACGGTCGACGTGTCTTTCCACTCGCCCGTTCCGACATCGAACTTCAAGCGGCTGATCGGCAGCGCGCCGTCGAACGTTTGCGCGCCCGCCTGGCTCGTGACCGTCATCGGGAACGAGACGTTCTGCGATTTGCCTTTGATCGTCAGCGTACCCGTCACCGTGTATTTATTCGCGCCCGCGGGGGCGATCGACGACGACGTGAATGTCGCCCGTGGGTACGTCTTCGCATCGAACCAGTCCTTGCCGCGCACCTGTTCGTTGTAGCTGTCGTCGCCGAGGTCGTAGCTGCCGATATCCACATTCAACTGCGCGCTGCCTGCTGACGGCTTGGCAGGATCGAAGCTCACCTTGGCGTCGAACTTCTTGAACGCGCCCTCGACCGGCACGTTCATCTGTTTGGACGTGGCCGTGATCGTGCTCTTGGCGGCATCGACCTGCGCGAAGGCGATGCCCGTGGCTGCCATCGACGCGGCCGCGAATGCGGCGATCATGTAGCGGTAAAACGAAGCTTTCATGCTGGTGGGTCCTTGCTGATGCTTGCGGGTTGACGTCGTATTTCTTTCAGATTTCTTTCAATGGTCTGCAGCGAGGCGCAGCAGCCCTCCTTACGTCAATAACGAATTTACGGCGGCTTTATTTCAAAAACGGAAGCATGCGGGCGAGCAAGCCGTCGCGATCGATCCATTGATGCTTCAACGCGGCCCCGACATGCGCGAGGACGAGCACCGCCAGGCTGTAATTGAGAATGAGGTGGGCCGTCTTGAACACGACCTTGAGCGTCGGATCAGGCGCAATCAGCCGCGGCAGCGGCACAAGGCCCAGGTAGACGACCGGCACGTTCGACGCCGAACTGAACAGGTAGCCGGTCAGCGGAATCGCGATCATCAACACGTACAGCAACGCATGAACGAGGTGCGCGGCCGCGCGCTGCCACACGGGCATCCGGCGCGGCAACGGCGGGCCTCGGTGGGTGGCGCGCCAAAGAATGCGCAGTGTCGCAAGCGCAAACACCGTCACGCCGATCCACTTGTGCCACGAGACGTAGCGCAGTTTGGCCGGCGTGAAGCCGTGAATGCTCGTCATCACCCAGCCAAGCGCGAAACCGCAAATCATCAACGTGGCGATGAGCCAATGCAGGCCGATGGCGGTGGTCGTATAGCGCTCGTCGTAACCGACGGTAAACGTATCGCGGTGTGTCATTGGCGTGCTGCGAATTTGTACGGTCGCCATGCTACCCCAAGCTGCCGCTTCGCGTGGGCCGCCCCCTGCGTCGGCCAGCGACGCCCGGCCCGCGCGGGGTGGCGCGAAAGTTGCCCGTTGCAGAACCGTGTGACGCAGTGCGCAGCGCAAAACGCAGCGTTTTCAACAGGCGTATTGCACCCCATTTGGTAAGATGGGCGCGGGTTTGCGGGGCATCGACAGTTTTCGAAGCCGCGCGACGAAGGCTCCGGTCAACGAAGTCGACATGCAACGCCTATGAACCGAAACGACCTCATTGCCTGTCATGACTGCGACGCACTGTTGCGAAAACCGCGCCATTGGGCCAAGGGCAGTGCGCGCTGTCCACGCTGCGCGGCGCTGCTTTATCGTCCGAGTTCCATTCAGCTCGAACGAATCAGCGCGCTGACGCTCGCCGCGCTGTTCACGTTTCTGATCGCCCAGACGTTCCCCATCGTCGAACTCGACCTGAACGGCGTGACGTCGCAAACGACGCTGATGGGCGCGCTCGTCGCGCTCTGGAACGAGGGGATGGAACTCGTCGCCATCGCCGTCTTCTGCTCGACGATTCTGTTTCCGCTTATCGAATTGACCGCGCTGCTTTACGTCCTGATGCCGATCCGCGCGGGCGTCGTGCCGCCCGGTTTCAATCTCGTGCTGCGCGCGATCCAGTTCGTCAGGCCCTGGGGAATGATCGAAGTGCTCATGCTCGGCATCCTCGTGACGATCGTGAAGATGACGAGTCTTGCTCACGTCATTCCCGAAGCGGCGCTGTTCGCGTTCGGCGCCTTGACACTGATGCTGGCAGTCGTCGTGCTGTTCGATCCGCGGGCGCTATGGGATATCGCCGACGCAATCGCAGAGCGGCAAACGAGCGACGCGGCGCGGCAGCGAGACATGCCGCCGGCGACGGGCCAGGGCACGCGCGCGCCATGAAATACGTGAGCGCCGCCCGTGCGGGCATGATCGGCTGCCACGCCTGCGGACACGTGCAAACACGCGACGTCCCGGCCGGCGGCCGGCGCGTGGCCGTCGCACCGGGGCTCAAGCAGCGCTGCGCGCGTTGCGGCGCAACGCTGCACTTGCGCAACCCCGACAGCATTTCGCGCACGTGGGCGCTGCTCATTGCAGCGGCGATTCTCTATATCCCCGCCAATCTGCTCCCGGTGCTGCATACGACATCGCTGTTCGGCAACGAGGACGACACCATCATGAGCGGCGTCGTCTATTTCTGGGTGTCGGGCGACTGGCCGCTGGCCGTGATCGTCTTCGTCGCCAGCATCCTCGTGCCGATGCTCAAGCTCAGCGTGCTGGCGCTGCTCGCGTGGACCACACAACGCCGCTCCGACTGGCGCCCGCTCGAGCGCACGCAGCTTTATCGCATCGTCGAGCGGATCGGCCGGTGGTCGATGCTCGATGTCTTTGTCGTGACGCTGACCGTCGCGCTCGTACGCTTCAAATCGCTCGCCGTCATTACGGCCGGTTGGGGCGCCCTCGCCTTCGCCTGCGTCGTCGTGCTGACGATGATGGCGGCGCTCCAATTCGATCCGCGTTTGATCTGGGATTGCGCGGACGCCCGCAGCACGCACGCTTTTCGGACGAGAAAGAAAACATGACCAGCCCGCAAGGACAGCCCCCCGCCTCGAACGGCGGCCCGCCGCAGGGCCCCGAGTTGCCGCCCGATCTGCCCGAGCCCGTTTCCGCGCCGCGCGGTGGATGGCTGCCGTCGCTCGTGTGGCTCGTGCCGCTCGTCGCGGCGCTGGTCGGCATCGCGCTCGTTGCCAAGTCTGTCATCGATCGTGGCCCCACGATCACGATCAGTTTCACCACCGCCGAAGGGCTCGAACCGGGCAAGACGAAGGTCAAGTACAAGGATGTCGACATCGGCTCGGTGAAGACGATCCGGCTCTCGCGCGATCACGCGCGCGTGCTCGTTTCGGTCCAACTGACGAAGGAAGCCGAAGATTTCGCGGTCGAGGACACGCGCTTCTGGATCGTGCGTCCGCGGATCGGTTCGACCGGCGTCACCGGGCTCGGCACGCTGCTGTCCGGCGCCTACATCGGCGTCGATGCCGGACGTTCTCACGAATCGCAGTCCGACTTCGTCGGACTCGAAAAACCGCCGGCCGTCACCGGCGATCAGAAAGGACGGCGTTTCTCGCTGCATGGCGCCTCGCTCGGGTCGATCGATATCGGCTCGCCCGTCTACTATCGGCGCGTGCAGGTGGGCCAGGTCGTCGGCTTCTCGCTTGATCGGGACGGCACGGGCGTCTCGATCGACGTTTTCGTCGACGCGCCGTACGATCAATACGTCAGCCTCAATTCGCGCTGGTGGCATGCGAGCGGCGTCGATCTGCGGCTCGATTCGAACGGGCTCAAATTGAACACGCAATCGCTTGCGACGGTCATCATCGGCGGGCTGGCCTTCCAGTCGCCGCCCGGCGACCGAATCGGCGCGGAAGCGCCCGACAACACCGTCTTCACGTTGGCCGCGAACGAGGGTGACGCCATGCGCGCGCCCGATGGTCCGCCGCTCACCGTGGTCATGAACTTCAATCAATCGCTGCGCGGCCTGTCGGTTGGCGCGACGGTCGATTTCCGAGGCATCGAGCTCGGCGAAGTGACGGGGATCGGCGTGCAATTCGATCCGAAGGCGCGCAACTTCACGATGCCGGTCACGATGAACCTCTATCCCGACCGCCTCGGCGCGCGTTTTCGTGAATCGGTCGAGCACGGCGGCGCAGCGGCCGGCAAACAATTGCTGCGCTCGCTCGTCGCCCATGGGCTGCGCGGCCAGTTGCGCACCGGCAACCTGCTGACGAACCAGCTTTATATCGCGCTCGATCTGTTCCCGAAAGCAGCGCCGGTTTCGATCGACGTGAACCGCTCGCCGCTCGAACTGCCGACCGTGCCCAACGCGCTCGAAGAGCTGCAGGTGCAGATCGCCGATATCGCGAAAAAAGTCGATCAGATTCCGTTCGACCAGATCAGCAACAATCTCAACGGCACGCTGCAGAGCGCGAACAGTCTGTTCAAGCAACTCGACACGCAACTCGCACCGCAGGCGCGGGCGACGCTGGAAGCGGCCCAGCACACGTTCGGCGCGGCGCAGTCGACGCTGCAGCAGGATTCGCCCCTGCAATCGGACATGCACCAGGCGCTGACTCAACTCACGCAGACGCTGCAGACGCTCAATGCGCTTGCCGATTATCTCGAGCGCCACCCCGAATCGCTCTTGCGCGGCAAGAACAAGGATCCGAAACAACCATGAAGCCCGTTCGATTCGCCCGCAATGGGCGCGTGTTTGCCGTGCTTACGTCGTATCGGCCGGTGGCGGTCGGCGCTGCGCTGATCGGTGCCATGCTCGTCTCGGGCTGCGCTTCGCCGCCCGAGAGCCGGTTTTATACGCTCGGGGCCGGCAGCGAAGCGGCGCCGCAAAGCGCCGGTGCTCAAACCGTGCCCGCGTTTCTGATCGAAGTGCCGACGGTCGGGATGCCGGCGCAGGTCGCGCGCAATCAGCTCGTCGTGCAGGACAACGCGACGCGCGTGACCGTGCTCGAGCAGGAGCGTTGGGCGTCGCCGCCGGGCGACGAGTTGCGGCGCGCGTTGTCGGGCGATTTGGCGGCGCGGCTGGGCACGTTCGACGTGTTCGACTCACCGCATCCGCAGAACGTGCCGGTCTACCGGATCGCCGTCAACGTGCGGCGGTTCGAATCGTGGCCCGGCTCGCGCGCCGTGCTCGACGCCGTCTGGAGCGTGCGCTCGCTGCGCACGCAGGTCGTCGTCACCTGCAATACGGTGCAGACCGAAGCAGTGGGTCCGGGCTTCGACGCGCTCGTAGCTGGGCACCGGCGAGCCGTCGGTGAGCTGGCCGATGCGATCGCTTCGACCGTGCGCGTGTTGGCGGCCGGCGGGCGGGCGCCGGCGCTTGGCGCCAATGCTTGCGCGGTCGGGACGCCCGTGACGGCAAAGAACAGCGGAGCTTCGTAAAACGGCGGTCGTCCAAGCCAATCGGAGCCGCTGGGGAGTCCGTGCTCCGCGGGCGGCCTGGAACCCGTGTCGGTCGGTGGTTGCTGACGCAACCTGATCGGACCGCACCTGAGCCGGCCGCACCTCAGCCGGCCGCGTACAATAACGCCTTTGCACGCTCGGTTTTCTTCCATGTCATCGCCCACGCCGTTCGACTTTTTCGCCCCTTGCCCACGCGGTCTCGAAGCCGCGCTCGCCGCCGAGCTCGCGGAAATCGCCGAGCGCGTCCCGAGCCAGGCCGGCGCGCCAGGTTTCGAAGCGGGCGCGCAGGTACCGGGCGGCGTTCATTTCCGTGGCGGGTGGACCGTCGGCATGGCGGCGAACCTGCACTCGCGCATCGCCAGCCGGGTGCTGCTCAAGATCGCCGAACGCCCCTACCGCAACGAGCAGGACATCTACGCGCTCGCCGCCGAGCAGCAGTGGGAACGCTGGTTCTCGGCGAACGAAACGCTGCGGGTCGACCTCACGGCGATCAAGTCGCCATTGCGCAGCCTCGAATTCGCAACGCTGCGCGTCAAGGACGCCGTCTGCGACCGCCTGCGCAGCGTAAGCGGCGCACGCCCGAGCGTCGACACGGCGCAGCCCGACGTGCGCATTTTCGCTTTCCTGACGGCGACCGTCTGCACGCTCTACCTCGACACCTCGGGCGAGCCGCTCTTCAAACGCGGCTGGCGTCTCGACAAGGGCGCCGCCCCGCTGCGCGAAAACCTCGCCGCGGGCATCCTGCGCATCACCGGCTGGGTGCCCGGCTCGCCGCTCTACGATCCGATGTGCGGCAGCGGCACGTTCATCGCCGAAGCCGCGCAAATCGCGCTCGGCGTCGCGCCCGGCGTCGAACGCCGCTTCGGTTTCGAGAAGCTCAAGCAATACGACGTGTCGGCCTGGCAGGCCATGAAGGTCGCAGCACTCGATGCCAAGCGCGCCGCCAGCGCGAACAAGTCGACATTGCCGATCTTCGGCAGCGACATTTCAGGCGACATGCTCGAAAAGGCGCGAGCCAATCTGGCTCGCGCAGGCGTGCCGGGCCTCTGGCTCAAACAACTCGACGCGCGCGCGATCGTGCCGCCAAGCGAACAACCGGGCATCATCGTCGCGAACCCGCCGTACGGCGAACGTATTGCCGTGCGCGGACGCGGGCCACGCGGCGAGGTGCGCGAGCCGCGTCATGGCGGCCGCGAGCCGGCGGCCGAAGCGTTCAGCCGCGCACAGCCCGATGCCGCCGACAGCGAATTCTTCCGCGCGTTCGGCGATGCGCTCAAACAGCGCTTTGCCGGCTGGCGCGCGTTCGTGCTGACGGCCGACCGCTCGCTGCCAGGGCAAATGCGTCTTCGCGAATCGGCGAAGACGCCGCTGTTCAACGGCGCGCTCGAGTGCAGATTGTTCCGCTTCGATCTCGTTGCCGGCAGCGTCAAGTCGCGGCCGGGCCAAACGGAGCAGGACGCCGACGCCCAGTGACGGCCGCAGCCGACACCCGACAAGCCTCCTCCTGACAGCCCCCGCAAAATAGGGACAAGCTACTGACAGAACGGTGTCAGTAGCGCTGGCGCAGACTTCCCTTCGCGCGCTATCCGGCGCCTTGCCCAGCCTGCTTGCCCACCTTCGACGGAGACTGTCATGACTGCTACCGCTGCTGCCACCGCCACGCGCGCCATTTCCTGGTTCGAGATCCCCGCGCTCGATTTCCATCGCGCGGTGCGCTTTTACGAAGCCGCCCTGGACGCCCCCCTGCGGCGCGAGGTATTCGGCGGCGTACCGATGGCCGTTTTCGCATCGGATGAAGAAGCGACAGGTGGCGCGATCGTTCACAACCCGCGCGACATGCGTCCGTCGGTGACGGGCGACGGCGTGACCATCTACCTGAACGCCGAGCCGACGCTGCAGACTACGCTCGATCGGATCGAGCCGGCTGGCGGAAAGCTCGACGGCTCGATCGTCGAGCTGCCGAACGACATCGGGTATATCGCCTTCTTCATCGATACCGAAGGCAACCGCATCGGCCTGCATGCGCGTCATCTGCGTTGAGCGTCGGCCTCTGCGCATTAAACTGCGGCCATGACACGACGCGCCGACCGCCTTTTTCAGATCGCCGAACTGCTGCGCGGCCGGCGCCTGACCACCGCGCAGCAATTGGCTGACTGGCTCGGCGTCTCGCCGCGCACCGTTTATCGCGACGTGCGCGATCTGCAGTTGTCGGGCGTGCCGATAGAAGGCGAAGCCGGCATCGGCTATCGATTGAGTCGCTCGGCCAGCCTGCCGCCGCTCACGTTTACGGCCGAAGAGCTGGCGGCGCTCGCAGCCGGTGCGCGCATGATCGAAACGTGGGGCGGCGCGGCGCTGGCGAGCGGCGCGCGCACCGCGCTGGCAAAAGTGGCGTCAGCGATGCCGGCCGACAAGCGCGCCACGCTCGAGCGGCTCGCCGTCTTCGCGCCATCGTTTCATGTGGACCGGGCGTTTTCCGAGAAGGTCGATACGTTGCACAAGGCCGTCGACACGCGGCACATCGTGAGCTTCGCTTACCGTGACCGTCTTGGCGCACTCACCGAGCGGCGCATCTGGCCGCTCAGTCTCGTCTATTGGGGCGGACGTTGGACGGTCGGCGCGTGGTGCGAGCTGCGCAGCGATTTCCGCAACTTCGACATCGCGCAGATGACACATGTCGAGCAACACGAAGCGTTCCCCGACATGGAAGGACGACGGCTCGCCGATTACCTTCGGCGCGTGGAAGCGCCGTCCGAACGGGCGGCGGCGGCCGGTCGGTAACACGCCGGCCCCGCGCTTCCCTTCTATCGCCGCACCGGCCGCCGCGCAGGCAGCAGCCGGCGTGCAAGCCTCAGTCCACCGCCTTCACCATGTCCTCGATGACTTTCTTCGCATCGCCGAAGACCATCATCGTCTTGTCCATATAGAAGAGTTCGTTATCGAGCCCCGCATACCCGGCCGCCATCGACCGTTTATTGACGATCACCGTGCGCGCCTTGTACGCCTCGATGATCGGCATGCCGGCGATCGGCGATTTCGGGTCGTTCTTGGCCGCAGGGTTGACGACGTCGTTGGCCCCCAGCACGAGCACGACATCGGTCTGCCCGAACTCGTTGTTGATGTCCTCCATCTCGTAGACGAGATCGTAGGGCACCTCGGCCTCGGCCAGCAGCACGTTCATATGGCCCGGCATCCGGCCTGCGACAGGGTGGATCGCATAACGCACGTCGACGCCCTTCTCGATGAGCTTGTCGGTCAGTTCCTTGAGCGCATGCTGCGCCCGCGCGACAGCCAAGCCATACCCGGGCACGATCACGACCGATTCCGCGTTGCCGAGCATGAACGAAGCATCTTCGGCCGAACCCGACTTCACGGGCCGCTGCTCCGCCGCACCGCCCGCTGCGGCCGCGCCCGGCTCGGCGCCGAACCCGCCGAGCAGCACGTTGAAGAACGAGCGGTTCATCGCATGGCACATGATGTACGACAGAATCGCACCCGACGAGCCGACGAGCGAGCCCGCGATGATCAGCATCGCATTGTTCAGCGAGAAGCCGATACCGGCCGCGGCCCAGCCCGAGTACGAGTTCAGCATCGACACCACGACGGGCATATCGGCGCCGCCGATCGGGATGATGATGAGCACCCCGAGCGCGAACGCGATGAGCGTCATGATGATGAACGGCAGCCACGATTGCGTCAGGAAGAAGATGATGCCGAAGCCGAGCATGCCGAGCGCGAGCATCAGGTTGATCAGATGCTGGCCCGGATAGACCACCGGCGCACCCTGAAACAAGCGGAACTTGTACTTGCCCGACAGCTTGCCGAATGCGATGACCGAACCGGAAAACGTGATCGCCCCGACGAACGTGCCGATGAACAGTTCGATGCGGTTGCCGTATGGCAGGAACGACGGATCGAGCGCATCGGGCGGCACGAGCCCGAATGCGGCGGGTTCGCTGACGACGGCGTAAGCGATGGCCACAGCCGCCAGACCGATCAGCGAGTGCATGGCCGCGACGAGTTCCGGCATCTTCGTCATTTCGACGCGCGCCGCCACATAAGCGCCGAGCGCCCCGCCGACGACGAGCGCCGCGAACAGCAGGCTCAGGCCCAGCGTCAGGTTGGAGCCCAAGAGCGCCGCCTGCCTGACGATGAGCGCGATCGTGGTGAGGATGGCGATCGCCATGCCGGCCATGCCGAAGATGTTGCCGGCGCGCGCGCTCTTCGGATTCGACAGGCCCTTGAGCGCTTGAATGAAGCAGACCGACGCGACCAGATAAAGCAGCGTAACGACGTTCATGCTCATTTACGCACCCTCCTTCGTTGCCTTCCTGGGCTCCTTCTTCCTGAACATCTCCAACATGCGCCGCGTGACGAGAAACCCGCCGAACACGTTGACGGCCGCGAGCAGCACGGCAAAGGTGCCGAAGAACTTGGCCTGACCGCCCACGGTCAGGCCCGTGGCGAGCATCGCGCCGACGATCACGATCGCCGAAATCGCGTTGGTCACGGCCATCAGGGGGGTGTGCAGCGCCGGGGTCACGTTCCAGACGACGTGATAGCCGACATAGACGGCCAATACGAAGATGATCAGGTTGATGACGGTGTGATTGATGATTTCCATCGCCTCGCTCCTTATGCCGCCTTGCGGGTCACGGCGCCGTCGCGGGCCAGCAGCGTGGCCGCGACGATGTCGTCGTTCATGTCGATGTTCAAGGCGCCTTCCTTCGTGACGATCAGCTTCAGGAAGTCGAACAGATTGCGCGCATAGAGCGAGGAAGCATCGGCCGCAACCATCGCCGGCAGGTTCGTATGACCGACGATCGTGATGCCGTGCTTGGTCACGACTTTGTCGGGCTCGGTCAGCGGACAATTGCCGCCGCGCACGCCGGGCATGCCGGCCAGCTCGGCGCCGCGGCCCGCGGCCAGATCGACGACGACCGAACCGGGGCGCATCGCCTGTACGGTTTCGGCCGACAGCAACGTCGGCGCGTCGCGGCCCGGAATCAGCGCCGTCGTGATGACGATGTCCGCGGCTTTGGCGCGCTCGTGAACCGCAGCGGACTGGCGCGCGAGCCACGACGGCGGCATCGGGCGCGCGTAGCCGCCGACGCCTTCGGCCGCTTCACGCTCCTCCTGGGTCTCATAGGGCACGTCGATGAACTTGCCGCCGAGCGATTCGATCTGCTCTTTGACGGCGGGACGCACGTCGGAGGCTTCGATCACGGCGCCGAGCCGCTTCGCCGTGGCGATCGCCTGCAGACCCGCGACGCCGGCGCCGAGAATCAGCACGCGCGCGGCCTTCACCGTGCCGGCGGCCGTCATCAACATCGGCATGAAGCGCGGATAGAGATCGGCGGCGATCAGCACGGCCTTATAGCCGGCGATGTTCGCCTGCGAGGACAGGACGTCGAGGCTTTGCGCGCGCGTCGTGCGCGGCGCGGCTTCGAGCGCGAAGGCCGTCAACCCTGCCTGTGCGACGTGCTCGGCATTCGACGGATTGAACGGATCGAGCATGCCGACGAGCACCGCGCCGCGCTTGAAGAGCGCAAGCTCGGTTTCGCTCGGCGCCTGGACTTTCAGGACAAGGTCGGCGCTGAAGGCCGCGTCGGCTTCGACAAGCTCGGCGCCCACGGCCGCAAAAGCGTCGTCGGTAAAGCTGGCGGCAGCTCCCGCACCGCGCTCGATCGTGACGCGATGCCCGGCCTGGACGTACTTCTTCACCGTCTCGGGCGTCGCGGCCACGCGCGCTTCGTGCGCGCGCGTCTCGGCTGGCACTCCGATGTGCATCGTTGATTCCTCCTCACCTGCTCGTGAATGAAGCGAAGACGGGGCCGACGATGCTGCGCCGACTCCATCGTTTGAATACGATTACACGGCTGCATTGAAACGCTTGGCCGCCCCAGCATGGTGGTCGCCCGGCGTCCTGCGGCATACGACAGGATCGAGCGACGCTGCTGATGGCGGCGTCAGACTGATGGCGACATGCGCGCCGCGGGCGTAGGCGGCGCACTGAGCGTCACTTTAACCGAAGTCGCCCGCGGCGATGAAAAACGGTGCCATAAAGAGACAGGCGAGAGACGAGAGAGGGACAAGCGGAAGCAAACGCTCGACTACTCGGGGGGCGCACCGGGAACCGGGCGCGGTTCGCACCGCAAGCGGGCACTCGCGGCAGCGCGGCCCGCGAGACGTTAAAATGGCGGCCATGAAACAGGAACGCTGGGCGCCGCACGTTACCGTAGCGGCCGTCGTCGAACGCGAGGGGCGGTTTCTCGTCGTCGAGGAGCAAACGTCGGAAGGTTTGCGCATCAATCAGCCCGCGGGGCACCTCGAACCGGGGGAGACGCTGGTCGACGCCGTCGTGCGCGAAACCTTCGAGGAAACGGCGCACCGGTTCGTCCCGCAAGCGCTGATCGGCGCCTACATGATGCACGTCGATCGGCCCAACGGCGGCGCGACGTATCTGCGCTTCACGTTTTGCGGCCAGCCCGGCACGTATTCCGAGGCGGGTTCACTCGATGACGGCATCGTCCGCACGCTGTGGCTCACGGCCGAGGAACTGCGCGCCTGTCGCGCGCGCCATCGCACGCCGCTCGTCATGCGCTCGCTCGACGATTACCTCGCGGGCCGGCGTTTTCCGCTCGATTTCGTGCATACGCACTCGGTCGGGCCTCTCAACGGCAGGTAACAGCCAAGCAGTCGGTCATTCGTTCAATGGGAAAGCAAAGAGTCGTAGTGGGGATGTCGGGCGGCGTCGATTCGTCGGTGACGGCCTGGCTGCTCAAGCAAGCCGGTTACGACGTCGTCGGCCTGTTCATGAAGAATTGGGAAGACGACGACGATAGCGAGTACTGCTCGACCCGGCAGGACTGGATCGATGTCGTTTCGGTCGCGGACCTGATCGGCATCGATGTGGAGGCCGTCAATTTCGCAGCCGAGTACAAGGAGCGCGTCTTCGCCGAGTTCCTGCGCGAGTATTCTGCCGGCCGCACCCCTAATCCCGACGTGCTCTGCAACGCCGAGATCAAGTTCAAAGCGTTCCTCGACCATGCGATGGCGCTCGGCGCCGAGACGATCGCGACGGGCCATTATGCGCGCGTGCGCGAAGTGGACGGCCGCTTCGAGTTGCTCAAAGCGACGGACCTCACGAAAGATCAGTCGTACTTCCTGCATCGGCTGAATCAGGCGCAATTGTCGAAAACCTTATTCCCGCTCGGCGAGATACCGAAAACCGAAGTGCGCGCGATCGCCGCATCGATCGGCCTGCCCAATGCCAAGAAGAAGGATTCGACGGGCATTTGCTTCATCGGCGAGCGGCCGTTTCGCGAATTTCTCAATCGCTACCTGCCGACCCGGCCGGGGCCGATGAAGACGCCCGACGGCAAGGTCGTCGGCGAACATGTCGGGCTCGCGTTCTACACGCTCGGACAACGCAAAGGCATCGGCATCGGCGGCAGCAAAGCCGGCAGCGGCGAGCCTTGGTTCGTCGCGAGCAAGGATATGGCGAACAACACGCTTTACGTCGTGCAAGGGCACGACCACGAGTGGCTGCTCTCGCGCACGCTCGTGGCGGGCAACACGAGTTGGGTGGCGGGCGCCGCGCCCGACGCCGGCCTGCGTTTCGGGGCGAAGACGCGTTACCGGCAGGCCGATGCCACTTGTGCGTTCGGTGCGGCCGATGCGAATGGCGACGGCGAACGCTTCGCCTTGACGTTCGACGAGCCGCAATGGGCCGTGACGCCGGGGCAGTCGGCCGTTTTGTATGACGGCGACATCTGCCTGGGCGGCGGGATCATCGAAACGACCGGGGCGCCGACAGCGGCCGCGACGCGCGCAGCCACGGCCAATAATTGAGCGAAGCGCAACCGTACTCTGCTCACTACGCGCCCCACGCTGATCGTTCCCGATTAAACTTGCGCATCTCTTCATCCGGCTCACCGCGCGACCTTCTCCGCGGGGCCGCCCAGGAGCATGCCCATGTTTTCCCGACGCTATTTCGCGCTCTGGTGCGCCCTGCTGCTGGCCGCGGCCGGCGCCCTGCTCGCCGCGCGCCACGCCATCTCGTGGCTTTGGCTGCTGATCCCGGCCGCGCTCATCGCCGTCGGCGTGTTCGACCTGCGGCAAGCACGCCATAGTATCCTGCGCAATTACCCGATCGCCGGCCACCTGCGCTTCTTCTTCGAATTCATCCGGCCGGAAATCCGTCAATACTTCGTCGAAGACGATACGGAAGAAAAACCGTTCTCACGCGCTCAACGCAGCATCGTCTATCAGCGTGCCAAGAACGAACCCGACAGCCGCCCCTATGGCACGGAGCTCGACGTCAAGGCTGTGGCACACGAATGGATCAGCCACTCGCTCGCCCCGACCAAGCTCCCTTCGCACGATTTCCGCATCGTCGTCGGGCCCGAGCGCGCGCAGCCGTACTCGATGTCAATCTTCAATATTTCGGCGATGAGCTTCGGCGCACTGTCGGCCAACGCGATCCGGGCGCTGAACCTCGGTGCGAAGAAAGGCGGCTTCGCCCACGACACGGGCGAAGGCTCGCTGTCGAAATACCATCGCGAGCACGGCGGCGACATCATCTGGGAAATCGCGTCGGGCTACTTCGGCTGCCGCAACGACGACGGCACGTTCAGCGCCGAAAAATTCGCGCGGCAAGCGCGCGATCCGCAAGTCAAGATGATCGAAGTGAAGCTCTCGCAAGGCGCGAAACCGGGCCACGGCGGCGTGCTGCCGGCTGCCAAGGTTACGCCCGAGATCGCGGAGGCGCGCGGCGTGCCGATCGGCCAGGATTGCATCTCGCCCGCTTCGCACAGCGCGTTCTCGACGCCGCGCGGCCTGCTCGAATTCGTCGACCAGCTACGGACGCTCGCAGGCGGCAAGCCGACCGGCTTCAAACTCTGCATCGGCCACCCGTGGGAATTCTTCGCGATCGCCAAGGCCATGCTCGAGACAGGCATCGTGCCCGACTTCATCGTCGTGGACGGCGCCGAAGGCGGCACGGGCGCGGCGCCGCTCGAATTCACGGACCACATCGGCGTGCCGCTGCAAGAGGGCCTGCTGCTCGTGCATAACACCCTCGTCGGCATCGGCCTGCGCGAGAAAGTCCGCATCGGCGCGAGCGGCAAGATGATCACCGCGTTCGATATCGCGCGCACGCTCGCGATCGGCGCCGACTGGGTCAACTCGGCGCGTGGCTTCATGTTCGCCGTGGGCTGCATTCAAGCGCAGACCTGCCATTCGGGGCGTTGCCCGACCGGCGTTGCGACGCAGGACCCCGTGCGTCAACGCGCGCTCGTCGTGCCCGATAAATCCGAGCGCGTGTTCAATTTCCATCGCAATACGCTGCATGCGCTGCAGGAAATCGTGCAGGCCGCGGGGCTCGCTCACCCGTCGCAGTTGCGGGCGCATCACATCGTGCGCCGCGTTTCGTCTCACGAAGTGCAGTTGATGTCGGAGCTGCTCAAGTATCTCGAGCCGAACGACCTCGTCAACGGCAAGTACCGCTATTCGCTCTATGAGAAATGGTGGCCGCTTGCGAGCAGCGAATCGTTCTCGCCCAAACCGCTCGCACCCGTGGCGGTGGTGGCCTGAGACTGTCCCGGCGCGGCGCGCCGGGCGCATTGGTCAGGCGGGCACGGTGTCGATGAACGATTGGCGCTGCGACAGCTTGGCCAGATGCTTGTCGAGATTCGGATATTTCTCTCGCCAGCCCAGATCGGGCATCCGGAAGTCAAGATAACCGAGCGCGCAGCCGACGGCGACGTCGGCCAGCGAGTAGTGATTGTTCGCACACCACGGCTTGCCGGCGAGGCCTTGCGACATCGCCACGAGCCCCTCCTCGATCTTGCGCTGCTGGCGCGTCACCCAACCTTCGTTGCGCTGGCCCGGTTCGCGCTGAATGCCTTCCAGGCGGATCAGCACGGCGGCGTCGAGCATGCCGTCGGCCAGCGCCTCCCAGCAGCGCACCTCGACGCGCTCGCGGCCCGACTGCGGGATCAGCTTGCCGACAGGCGAAAGCGTATCGACGTATTCGCAAATGACGCGCGAATCGAACACGGCTTCCCCGTCTTCCATCACAAGGCACGGCACCTTGCCAATCGGATTGAACGTATGAATGGTCGTGTCGGGCGACCAGACATCTTCGAGCACGAATTGATAGTCGATCTTCTTTTCGGCGAGCACGATCCGCGCTTTACGGACGTACGGGCTCCCGAGCGAACCGATTAATTTCATCATCTGACTTTCTCTCAAGAAAACGCGGGACCGCCCGGAATTGGCTTTGATACCGACCGCGTCGTGCGCGCGGCGCGCTGGCGCGGCGCCGGCGACGCGCCGCGCGCACAACGTCAGTTCGGGGGCCCTTTGAAGTGCGAGAAAGAGTATAACGTCGCCGACGCCCAAATCGGCGCAAGCGCGTCGCATCATATCCATTTGACGCAGGAGACACCGGGCGTCGTGCCCGTGACTTTCCGCGGCGGCGCCAAGCCGTGCCGCTAGGTGGCGCCCATTGAGCAGTACAATCGCGCCATGAACACGCCGACTGAATTTCCCATTGCCGTCTCCGTCTATCAAGCGCGGCGCGAGCGCCTGCTCGCCGCCATGCGCGCCGCCGGCGGTGGCGTCGCGCTCGTGCCGACGGCCCCCGAAGCGCTACGCAATCGCGATACCGATTATCCGTATCGGCATGACAGCTACTTCTACTACCTGAGCGGTTTCGCGGAACCCCGGTCGTTCCTCGTCCTCGACGCGACGGCGCAGGCGGGAGAGCCGTCCTCGATCCTCTTTTGCCGGACCAAGGACGCCGAACGCGAAACCTGGGAAGGGTTCCACTACGGGCCCGAGGCCGCGCGCGAAGCGTTTGGCTTCGACGCCGCGTTTGCGATCGACGAACTCGACGCGCAACTGCCGCGCATTATCGGCGATGCCCCGGCGCTTTACTACGGCTTCGGTCGCTCCGCCGAGCTGGACGGCCAGGTCCGGCGCTGGCTCGAAGCCGTGCGGGCGCAAGGTCGCAGCGGAATCGCCGCGCCGGTCAGGCTCGTCGATGCGATGCCTTTGCTCGACGATATGCGCCTCGTCAAAGACGACCACGAGCTTGCGATCATGCGCGAAGCCGCGCGCATTTCGGCCCAGGCCCACCGCCGCGCCATGCAGGCGTGCCGCCCGGGCATGCGCGAGTACGAACTCGAAGCCGAGCTGCTCTACACCTTCCGCCGCCAGGGAGCGCAAGCCCCGGCTTATGGGTCGATCGTTGCAGCCGGCGCCAATGCCTGCGTGCTGCACTATCCCGCCGGCAACGCGATCCTGCGCGACGGCGATCTGGTCCTGATCGACGCCGCCTGCGAGCTTGACGGCTACGCCTCCGACATCACCCGCACGTTCCCGGCGAACGGTCGCTTCTCGCCGGCGCAGCGCGAGCTGTACGACATCGTGCTGGCCGCTCAGCAAGCGGCGATCGACGCCACGCGCCCCGGCGTCAGCTTCGAAGCGCCTCACGACGCGGCCGTGCGCGTGCTCGCGCAGGGGCTGCTCGATACCGGCATCGTCGATCGCACCAAATTCTCGTCGGTCGAAGACGTCATTGCCGAACGGGCTTACTCGCGCTTCTACATGCACCGCACGGGTCATTGGATCGGGATGGACGTGCATGACTGCGGCGATTACCGCGAACGCACCGCGCTGCCCGACGCCTCCGGCGCGCTGCCCTGGCGCAGCTTGCGCCCCTCGATGGCGCTGACCATCGAGCCGGGGCTCTACGTGCGCGCCGCGCCGGACGTGCCCGAAGCCTACTGGAACATCGGCATCCGTATCGAAGACGACGCGATCGTCACCGACGACGGCTGCGTGCTGATCACGCGCGATGTGCCCGTCGAAGCCGACGCGATCGAGGCGATCATGCGCGACGGTCGTCAGGATCCAAACCCCGGCCTGAACCCATGAGCGACGTTCGTCCCCTGCAGTCACCGCACGAATTCGACGTGACGATCGTCGGCGCGGGGCCGGTCGGCCTCGCACTGGCGGCCTGGCTCGCACGGCGCAGCGCGAGCGCGGGGCTATCGGTCGCGCTCGTCGATGCACGCGAACCCGAGGCGGCGGCCGGCGATCCGCGCGCGATCGCAGTCTCCGAGGGCAGCCGGATGCTGCTCGAACCGTTAGGGGCGTGGCCGGCCGACGCCAACGCAATCGAGCGCATCCATGTGTCGCAGCGCGGGCACTTCGGCCGGACCCTGATCGAGCGTACCGAGCACGCCCTGCCGGCGCTCGGCTACGTGGCCCGCTACGGCTCGATCGTCCATGCCTTGGCGCTCGCCGTTCGGCGAACCGGCACGCACTGGTTCACGTCGTGCCGTGCGTTGCCGCCGCGCGTCGAAGCCGGCGACGAATACGTCACGCTGCCGATCGAAAGCGCCCACGTGCAGCGCACGCTGCGCACGCGCGTGCTGATCAACGCCGAAGGCGGACTCTATGGCGAAGGGCATGGCAAGCGGCATGACAAGGCGTCGGACGTCGCTCGAACGCAAGCCGAACCCGGCGCTGCCGTCGCACAGCGCAGCCAGGGCGCACGACGCGATGTGCCGCCTGCCGCTGCTCCGGCGCATTCCGCGTTCGTTGCCAGGCACGACAGCCGCGACTATGGCCAAACGGCCATCGTCGGCACAGTCACCGTTTCGGCCCCGCAACCGCACGTCGCCTGGGAGCGCTTCACCGACGAAGGTCCGATCGCCCTGCTGCCGATGGGCGGCGTGCGGCAAGCCGACTATGCGCTCGTCTGGTGTATGAAGCCGGAGCAAGCGCTGCGTCGCGCAGCGCTTGGCGATACGGAACTGCTCGACGAGCTGGGCGCCGCGTTCGGCGAGCGCATGGGCCGCTTCGAATCGATCAGAGGCCGGGCGTCATTCCCGCTCGGGCTCGTCGCTGCACAAACGCTCGTCGAGGGCCGCATTGCCTCGATCGGCAACGCGGCGCAAACGCTGCACCCCGTCGCCGGCCAAGGGCTGAACCTCGGGCTGCGCGATGCCCATGCGCTTGCCGATGCGCTCGGGCGAGCCGGCGCAACGCCCGCGGCACTGGCCGAATTTGCGCGCCGGCGTGCGTTCGACCGTCGCCTGACGATCGGCGCCACCGACACGCTCGCGCGGCTGTTCACGCTCGACTTTGGCCCGTTGGCAGCGCTGCGCGGTCTCGCGCTGACAGCACTCGAGTGCGTGCCGCCTGCGAAGATGGCGCTCGCGCGCCAGATGATGTTCGGCCAGCGCCGCTAGCCGCATCGGCTGGTGGCGGGTGGCCGGGTCGCACCGGACGCGGGCGGCAGATGTCGTTCGTACCGGCCCGCGCGCTCGCGGTTTCAGGTTAACGGTAAAATACGCGTTTCCCTGTTCGCCTTCGAGCGCCCGCGCCGTCACCGCGCGAGCGGCCGCTCCTTTCCATGATGCCAACGCTCGGCTCGCACACTCTGCGCAACAACCTGTTCGTCGCCCCGATGGCGGGCGTGACCGACAGGCCGTTTCGCCAGCTTTGCAAACGGCTGGGCGCGGGCTATGCCGTGTCCGAGATGGTCGCGTCGAACGCCCAGCTGTGGAAGAGCGAAAAAACCATGCGCCGCGCGAACCACGCCGGCGAGGTCGAGCCGATCGCCGTGCAGATCGCGGGCGCCGACCCGTCCATGATGGCGGAGGCGGCGCGCTACAACGTCGATAACGGCGCGCAGATCATCGACATCAACATGGGGTGCCCCGCCAAGAAGGTCTGCAACGTCGCGGCCGGGTCGGCCCTGCTGCAAAACGAGCCGCTCGTCGTGCGCATCGTCGAAGCGGTTGTCGGCGCAGTCGGCGTCGGTCCCGACGCAGTGCCCGTGACGCTGAAGATCCGCACCGGGTGGAACCGCGAGAATCGCAATGCCGTGCGCATCGCGCAACTGGCGCAGGCCGCGGGCATTTCGATGCTGACGGTCCACGGCCGCACGCGCGCCGATCTCTATCATGGCGAAGCCGAATACGAGACCATCGCGGCCGTGAAGGCGGCCGTGCGCATTCCGGTCGTCGCGAACGGCGATATCGATTCGCCTGCCAAGGCGCGCGCCGTGCTGGCCGCGACGGGCGCCGAAGCCATCATGATCGGCCGGGCGGCGCAGGGGCGCCCGTGGCTCTTTCGCGAGATAGCGCATTTCCTGGCGACGGGCGAGTTGCTGCCGCCGCCACGCATCGCCGAAATCCGGCAGGTGATGAACGAGCATCTCGAGGATCACTACGCGTTTTACGGCGAATTCACGGGCGTGCGCACGGCGCGCAAGCACATCGGCTGGTACACTCGCGGCCTTTCCGGCGCCAATGCATTCCGGCACCGGATGAACACACTCGATACCACACGCGACCAACTCGACGCCGTCAACGCCTTCTTCGATGAGCAGCAGGCGTTGTCGGACCGCCTCGTCTATGTCGACGAAGAAGCCGGGCGCGCCGAGCCGAACCGAAACGAACCCTTAGCAGCATGAGCAAGCACAACATCGAACAATGCGTCCGCGACAGCCTGGGCATGTACTTCCAGGATCTCGACGGCGCCAATCCGCACGACGTCTATGACATGGTGATGTCATGCGTCGAGAAACCGATGCTCGAGGTGGTGCTCGAGCGGGCCGGCGGCAATCAGTCGCTGGCCGCCGATTACCTCGGCATCAACCGCAACACGTTGCGCAAGAAGCTGCAGCAGCACGGATTGCTGTAACGCGCGCCACCCTCGTCTCTTTTCGGCCATCGTTCTCATCATGATCAAGCAAGCGCTCATTTCCGTCTCCGACAAGTCCGGCATCGTGCCATTCGCTCGTTCGCTGTCGGAGCTCGGCGTGAAGATTCTCTCGACGGGCGGCACGGCGAAGTTGCTCGCCGAAGCCGGCCTTCCGGTCACCGAAGTGGCCGACTACACAGGCTTTCCCGAGATGCTCGACGGGCGCGTCAAGACGCTGCATCCGAAGGTCCACGGCGGCATCCTCGCGCGCCGCGATCTGCCCGAGCACATGGCCGCGCTTCAGGCGCACGACATTCCGACGATCGACCTGCTCGTCGTGAACCTCTACCCGTTCGTTGCGACGGTGTCGAAGGATGAATGCACGCTCGAAGACGCGATCGAGAACATCGATATCGGCGGTCCGACGATGCTGCGTTCGGCTGCGAAAAACCACCGCGACGTCACCGTCGTCGTCGACCCGGCCGACTACGAGTCCGTGCTCGAAGAAATGCGTGCGAACGGCAATTCGGTCGGCTACAAGACGAACTTCCGACTGGCGACGAAGGTGTTCGCGCACACGGCGCAGTACGACGGCGCCATCACGAACTATCTGACGAGCCTGACCGAGGCGCTGCAGCATTCGTCGCGCGTCGCCTATCCGAACACGCTGAACCTCGCCTTCGAAAAGGTGCAGGATTTGCGCTACGGCGAAAATCCGCATCAAAGCGCGGCGTTCTACCGCGACCTGACCCTGCCGGCCGGCGCGTTGGCTGGTTACCGCCAATTGCAGGGCAAGGAATTGTCGTACAACAACATCGCCGATGCGGACGCGGCGTGGGAATGCGTGAAGACGTTCGATGCGCCCGCCTGCGTCATCGTCAAGCATGCGAATCCGTGCGGCGTGGCGGTCGGCGAGAGCCCGCTGCAAGCGTACGAGAAGGCGTTCCAAACCGATCCGGCGTCCGCGTTCGGCGGCATCATCGCCTTCAATCGCGAAGTGGATGAAGCGGCAGCCCAGGCCGTGTCGAAGCAGTTCGTCGAAGTGCTGATCGCGCCGTCGCTGACCGACGGCGCCAAACAGGTGCTGGCCGCCAAGCAAAACGTGCGCGTGCTCGAAATCGCGTTGGGCGCGGGCCACAACACGTACGACTTCAAGCGTGTCGGCGGCGGATTGCTCGTGCAGTCGCCCGACGCGAAGAATGTGCTGCCGCGCGACCTGCGCGTCGTCACGAAGCGTCATCCGACGCCGCAGGAAATGGACGATCTGATGTTCGCCTGGCGCGTCGCGAAGTTCGTCAAATCGAATGCGATCGTGTTCTGCGGCAAGGGCATGACACTCGGCGTCGGCGCCGGTCAAATGAGCCGTGTCGACTCGGCACGTATCGCGAGCATCAAGGCGGAGAACGCCGGGCTTTCGTTGAAGAGTTCGGCCGTGGCGTCGGATGCGTTCTTCCCGTTCCGCGACGGACTCGACGTCGTCGTCGCGGCCGGTGCGACCTGCGTGATCCAACCGGGCGGCTCGATGCGCGATGACGAAGTCCTTGCAGCGGCCGACGAGCACAACATCGCAATGGTCGTGACCGGAGTGCGCCACTTCCGTCATTGACCGCGCATGGATTGACCGCAGCGAGCGCTGAGGCGCCTGCGACGAAACCCGGCTGCGGCCGGGTTTTTTTGTGTCTGGCGAATCGGGGCCGGTTGCGCCGGTCTGGTGAGTCCCCGCTGTGCGCGAAGCGAGTCCGTCCCCTCCGATGGTCTGTTTTTTTTCGCGAGACTCACCCAGCGCGGCCCACTCTGGCAGGCTCGACTCCCTCCCCAAACCGAAACGCGACCCATGACCTACTCGCTCGCTGAGTCCCACTCTTTCATCGAGGAACATCAGTCCTTCATCGAGCGCTTTGCGCGAACGATCGAAGTCGCGTCGTCAAGCAGCGGGGCGATAGTCGGCGCGAAGGACATTCACTCTCGCCACCTGACGGCCAGCGACGCATACGCGCGCATCGTGGGCCTGCGTTATGGCAAAGACGTGGCCGGTCGCCTGGATCGCGACATGCCCTGCGAAGGCACTGCACGATTCGCCGATTGCTTCGTGCGCGAAGATCGCGACTTGCTGGAAAGCGGCAATCCTGGTGCAACAACATCGGTCCTTAACATCCACCGGTATGAAACCGGGCTCACCGCGCTCGTATTCGACAAGTTCTTGCTGAAGCACCATCCGACGAAATCGGTGCTGGGCATCGTCTACAGTGCCTATGAAACGAGTCTCGAGCGATTCACTGCGCTGTTCCCCGGCTATTGGGCGCAGTTCGGTTTCGGATGCAGTATCGAGCGCGCCGATGCCTCAGCTGTCCACGGCCTCGGACAGCTTTCGCCACTTGAATACGAAGTGGTCTTTCTGCTCGCGGTAGGCATTGACGCGGGGGGCATCATGCACTTCATGCGCCGCTTGCGCCCTGCCCCGGGCACGAACGAAGACGTTAGCGCTGCCCTCGCCGGTATCGCCGACAAAGCCACGGCCGCCGGCATCACTTTCGCGAGCTTACGAGAGGTGCTGATCGATGCGCGCGTCCATCAACGCATGCCCGGATCGTTTTTCGGTAAAGTCGTTGGATCGCACCTCTAGGAGTCGCACTTGACACGCGCACCCGCCCTTGGCCCGAACGCCTATCTGATCGGCGTTGCCGGCAGTCGAAACAGGCTCGACACGCCCGCGCTCGTGCTCGATCGCGCAGCCCTCATGCGCAATATCGCAAAGATGGCAACGACGGCCGCACGGCACGGCGTCGGGCTGCGCCCGCATGTGAAGAGCCACAAATCGGCGCGCATCGCACAGATGCAGATCGACGCGGGCGCACTCGGCGTGAGCTGTGCGACGCTGGGCGAAGCTGAGGCGATGGTTGAGGCCGGCGTGCCGGGTGTACTCATCACGTCGCCTGTCGTCAGTTCGAACAAGCTGCGCCGCCTCGTTGAGCTTGCAGAGAAGGCGGGCCCGCGGCAATTGATGGTCGTCGTGGACGACGCCCGCAACGTGGCCGAGCTCGCCGTGCTGGCCGCCCGGCTCGCGTATCCGCTCGACGTACTGATCGATTACCACTCGGGCTACCACCGCACGGGCGTCGTCGACGAAAACGCTGCGCTCGCGCTCGCCCGGGCGATCAACGACACTGGTTCGCTGCGGCTGCGCGGCTTGCAGGCATATGGCGGGCATCTGCAACATATCGAAGGGCGCGAGCGCCGCAATACAGCGGCCGCGCAATTGAGCCACACCGTCGCCAGGCTCGTTGCCGCACTCGAATCGGCCGGCATGCCCGTCGAGATCGTCACCGGCGTGGGCACGGGCACTCACGAGGCCGACGCCGCCGCGGGCGTGTTCACCGAAATGCAACCGGGCTCGTATGTGTTCATGGATGCCGAGTACGCGCAAGTTCTGGCTGAGGATGGACAGGACACGCCGTTCGAGACGGCGCTGTTCGTTCAAAGCACGGTGGTCAGCACGCAGGCCGATGCCTGGGTCACCGTCGACGCCGGCACCAAAAGCTTCGCGACCGACAGCGGCGTGCCCATCGTTGCGCGCGGCGTGAACGGGCCGTCCTCGTATGCATTCTTCGGCGACGAACATGGCAAGCTCATCGTCGCCAGCGAGCACCGCCCATCCCTGGGCGCCCATATCGAATTTGTCACGCCGCATTGCGACCCAACCGTGAATCTGTACGACCGGTATCACGTCGTCGAGGGTGAGGTGCTCGTCGATATCTGGCCGATCGAAGCGCGCGGCAGGCTTTGAGCCGCAGCTCCGCCTGTGGGCACCCGACCTTCACCGACGAGCATCTCGTTGCATCACAGCTTCTCCCAATCCCCTTCCAGCGTTCTGGCATTGACCGGCGTCGACGAGGCCCACACGGTCGCTTCCGGAAACGTAGCCTTGACCTCCCGCGCGAAATTGCCATGCACGAAAGCCGAGTACGACTGCCCCGCCGTAGAACACGAAACGATATAGACCGAGGTCTTCTTGTCCCATTCGATGTTCAAATGAGAAAACTGCTTCTTGTAGCACGCCCAGGTTTGACAATCGCTCAAGCTGTTCGCGGATCCGTGGCCAATGATGACGAGCACGTTACGGTCCTCGCCGCCGCCGCCCTCCGTGTGACTCGCTGTCGGCGTAGTCAGGACATAGCTACCTTTCGCCGAAACGACATTCGATTTATCTTGCGCAACGGTATTGATCGCCGTCTGCACAGCGGAATCGTCCGGCTCGGTGGTGATAATGTCGAACATGTTTTCTCCTTGTTCCGTCGATAAGAGTGACGGGCACATGAAGCGTAGGCTGAGGGCGAAAATCCTTGAATAGGCCATACGTCGTCGATGAAGTCAGGGGTGCGACGCAAAGGGCTTCACGGCAAAGGTCAGGTGACCCCGTCTCCGCGGACGGGGTCACCTGACCGGGCTACCCGCACCGCATTAGGCGCGGCGCGCCGTTCGTTGTAGTATCTCGGGCACTTCGTCCGGTTTTTGTTCATGAGAATTCTCGGCATCGACCCCGGCTTGCGCGTCACGGGTTTTGGCGTCATCGACCAGTCGGGGCAGCGGCTCACCTACGTGACGAGCGGCGTCATTCGCACCGCAGACGGCGACCTGCCCTCCCGTCTCGGCACGATCTTCGACGGCGTCTCGGCGCTGATCCGCGAGCACGCGCCCGACCAATCGGCCATCGAAAAGGTGTTCGTCAACGTCAATCCCCAATCGACGCTGCTGCTCGGGCAAGCGCGCGGCGCGGCGATTTGCGGGCTCGTGGCCGGCGGCGTGCCGGTGGCCGAATACACCGCGCTGCAGTTGAAACAGGCCGTGGTCGGCTACGGCCGCGCAACGAAAGAGCAAATGCAGCAAATGGTCGTGCGTTTGCTGAACCTGTCGGGCGTGCCTGGCACCGACGCCGCCGATGCGCTCGGCATGGCCATCTGCCACGCCCACGGCGGCAACACGCTCGACACGCTGGGCGGCATCGCACCGGCGCTGGCCAGGAAGGGCCTGCGCGTGCGGCGCGGGCGGCTCGTGGGGTGAGTCCGCCGGGGACGCGCCAAAGGGCTCCGACCACGTCCGAAAATTCGGCAATCCGATCGGGACCCCCCGTAGGGACGGCAGACTGCGAGACGATCCGCTCTGGAGCGTCCCATGACCGCATCCTTCCTTCTGTCCCAAGCAATCCGGCTCATTCCAGACACGAACAGCAAATATTTCGGAACGGTTGACGTCAGATGAAACGTCTGGTGCTACAGTTCGTGCTCGCCATTGGCCTCACGGCGCCCGTTTTTCTCGTGCTTACGAGCTTCGACACAGTTGGTCGCGTGGATAACGGGGAAACCCGCTGGAAGCTCTTGATCCCGCCGTTCCGCCTGTACGGCGCCGTTGGAATTGAAGGCGAAGACGAGGTCATTGCCGGCGTGCCGCTTATCGCAAGCTTCACGTCAGCTGTGTGCTTCATCAGGTTCTTATCGATCATTCTCAACCATCGTCACGCTAAGCGTCACCCGCCATGATCGGTCGCATTGCCGGCATCCTGCTCGAAAAGAATCCGCCTCATCTGCTCGTCGATTGCAACGGCGTCGGCTATGAGGTCGACGTGCCGATGAGCACGTTCTACAACCTCCCCTCGGTGGGCGAGAAAATCGTCCTGTTGACGCAGTTCATCGTTCGCGAAGACGCCCATCTGCTCTACGGCTTCGGCACACCGCAGGAGCGCTCCACGTTTCGCGAGCTGCTCAAGATCAGTGGCATCGGCGCGCGGATGGCGTTGGCCGTGCTGTCGGGCATGAGCGTGCAGGAACTTGCGCAGGCCGTCACGCTGCAGGACGCCGCACGCCTGACGCGCGTGCCGGGCATCGGCAAGAAAACGGCCGAGCGGCTGATGCTCGAGCTGAAGGGCAAGCTTGGCGCCGACCTTGGCACCGCGGCGGCGGCAGCTTCGCCGTCCGACCACGCCTCGGACATCCTGAACGCCCTGCTCGCATTGGGCTACTCAGAGAAAGAAGCCCTCGCGGCGATCAAGCACGTGCCGGCCGGCACAGGCGTCTCCGAAGGCATCAAGCTCGCACTGAAGGCGTTGTCGAAGGCTTGACGGCCGCGGCCGGCGCGCGCGGTACAATTGCGCTCATGATCGAAACCGATAAGCTCGCCGCCGAGCGCATCATTTCCGCCACGCCTGCTTCCACGCATGAAGAGGCGTTGGAGCGCGCGTTGCGTCCGCGTCAGCTCGACGAGTATGTCGGGCAGGAAAAGGTGCGCGGGCAGCTCGAAATCTTCATCGAAGCGGCAAGGCGCCGCTCGGAAGCACTCGACCACGTTTTACTGTTCGGGCCGCCCGGTCTCGGCAAGACGACACTCGCCCACATCATCGCGCGCGAAATGGGCGTCAACCTGCGGCAGACGTCGGGCCCCGTCCTCGAACGCGCAGGCGACCTCGCTGCGTTGCTGACGAATCTCGAAGCGAACGACGTCCTTTTCATCGACGAAATCCATCGGCTTTCACCCGTCGTCGAGGAAATTCTCTATCCGGCGCTCGAGGACTATCAGATCGACATCATGATCGGCGAAGGGCCGGCCGCGCGCAGCGTGAAGCTCGATCTGCAGCCGTTCACGCTGGTCGGCGCAACGACGCGCGCCGGGATGCTGACGAACCCGCTGCGCGACCGCTTCGGCATCGTCGCCCGTTTGGAGTTCTACGACGCGGAACAGCTCTCGCGCATCGTGCGGCGCTCGGCGTCGCTGCTCGGGGCACAGATTCACCCCGACGGCGCATTCGAAATCGCCAAGCGTTCGCGCGGCACGCCGCGGATCGCCAATCGCTTGCTGCGCCGCGTGCGCGATTACGCGGAAGTGAAGGCCGACGGCGCAATCACGGCGCCCGTCGCCGATGCCGCGCTAGCCATGCTCGATGTCGACCCGGTCGGCTTCGATCTGATGGATCGCAAGCTGCTCGAAGCGATTCTGCACAAGTTCGACGGCGGCCCGGTCGGCGTCGATAACCTCGCCGCAGCAATCGGAGAGGAGCGCGATACGATCGAGGACGTACTCGAACCGTTTCTGATTCAGCAGGGGTTCTTGCAACGCACGCCGCGGGGCCGCGTGGCGACGCTTGCCGCCTACCGTCATTTCGGCTTGGCCGCACCCGATGCGTCGAGCACCGTGCGTACGCTGTGGGATGACGAAAACAAGGCGTAAGCGCACACCTCGCTAAAGCAACACAGACGCAAAGCATCCACGGCACTGCAGCGCATCGAGGTTAGAGAGCGATGTCCGAATCGGCTAATCAGCGTGACGACGGGCGAAATACGCCGCTGTCCCCGCTTGTCTTGCGGCTGCGCCAGCGGATTTCACAAAGCGTGCTCAGTGTCACGAGCGGCAGCGGTCCTACGCTCGATTACAACAATCCTCCCGGCGACCTGGGCCTGTTCGGCCCCGATTCCGTCTGTTGGCGCGTGCATGCCGATTTCACATCGATGATGATCGGCGGCGTCAGTGCGTTGATGCTGCAAGCGCTGCACCCATTGGCGCTCGCTGGCGTTTGGGATCACTCGACGTTTCGCACGGACATGCGCGGCCGCTTGAGGCGCACCGCCACATTCATTGCCGGCACGACCTATGGGGCGCGCGACGACGCGCTGGCCCTGATCGAGCGCGTCAAGCGCATCCATCTTGGCGTCACGGGCGTGGCGCCCGATGGCCGGCCTTACCGCGCCGATGATCCAGCGCTGCTCACCTGGGTGCACGTCGCCGAAGTGTCGAGCTTTCTGGCTGCCTATCTGCGCTACGTCCAGCCATCGCTGGCGTCGGCAGAACAGGACCGCTATTACGCGGAGGTCGCACTGATCGCCAGGCTGCTCGGCGCGTCGGACGTACCCGAAACGCGCGCCCAGGTTGCCGACTATCTGGTCGCGATGCGGCCCGAGCTCGAAGCCGGCCCCCGGACGCATGAGGTCGTCCGAATTTTGCGCCATGCGGCGCCGCCCGATCGACCGCTCATGCGGCCGGCCGTGGGATTGATGCTTAACGCGGGCGTCGATCTGCTACCGGAATGGGCCCAGACGATGCTCGGTTTCAGCGCGCTCGCACGCATACAAGGCGTGCTGGCACGTCCAGGCGTTCGGGTCATCGCGCCCGTGATTCGGTGGGCGCACGTGAATGCCGTTTCCAAACGCGCGCGCCGGCGGGCCGCGGCGGTGCATACATAGGCGATTCACGAGGCGCCGTTGTGCGCTCAACGGCGATCGGTGCGATGACTGAAAAGTCCGGCGAGCGCTCGCCCGTGCCGTCGCAGCCGCCCGCATGCGCGCACCCGCCGGACTCACCGGCCTGTTCGCGCCCCTTTCGCCAATCCGTCATCCGCGCTGGCCCCATCCAGATGCGCGATGTCGGCCCATCCGAGCACCTGCGCCGTACCGTCGTCCCGAAACTCGACGGTATTGATGCTGGTATTGAGCAGCGGGTAGTCACGCGGCGCATCAAGCGCAAGGCTGCGCGCATGGCGGTAGACGCAGTCGAGCACCCCGCCATGCGTCACGCAGGCGATACGGCCCCCGCGATGCGCCTGGACGATCGCCTCGACCGCATGAAGGACGCGGTGAAAAAAAGCACGCACCGATTCCCCTCCGGGCGGCGCGAATCCCGGGTCACGCGTTTGCCAGCGCGCATAGTCGTCCGGAAAGCGGTCCGCAATCTCGCCGCTGTCGTGCCCCTGGAACACGCCATAAGCACGCTCGCGCAAGCCTTCGACCAGCCGCAATCCGAGCCCGAGCGCAGCCGCCGCGGGTTGCGCGGTCTGCTGGGCGCGCAGCAGATCGCTCGAATAGATCGCGTCGAGCGCAGCAGCATCGCGCGCTTCGCGAGCAAGGCGTTCGGCAAGACGCTGCGCCTGGGCCACACCGCTTTGCGCCAGCGGAATATCCACATGACCTTGAATGCGCTTGATGCGATTCCAGTCGGTTTCGCCATGTCGAATGAAAAGGACGTGCGTAGGCATCGGCAAGAGATAGCTGGCAAATGAGGAAAAATCAGGGCCGCGCTTGCAGCCAGAACGTCACGGGCCCGTCATTGACGAGCGAAACCTGCATCATCGCGCCGAACTCTCCGGTCTCGACGGCAGGATGGCGAGCGCGAGCCGAAGCAACGAAGTAGTCGAACAATCGCTTGCCGTCCTCGGGCGCCGCTGCCGGCGTAAAGCTCGGTCGCAGGCCGCTGTTCGTATCGGCAGCCAGCGTGAATTGCGAAACGACCAGTAGACCACCGGCACAGCCCGCCCCGTCGATATTCGTGACGGGCAGGTTCATCTTGCCGGCGGCGTCGCTGAAAACGCGATAGCCGAGTACTTTGGCGAGCAACTTATCCGCGCTCGCCTGCGTGTCGCCGCGCTCGGCACAAACGAGCGCCAGCAACCCGGGGCCGATCTCGCCAGCGATGCGATCGCCCACGCGCACGCTCGCCTGGGACACCCGCTGAATCAGCGCGATCATCGCTGCCCTCCCGTGGAGCTCGGGCTCACATGCCCCGCCTCGTGCAATCCGTTCGCACCGCCGCTCGACATCGCGCCGCTCCTCAGGCTGTCAGCGTCACGCGTGCGAAGCGGCGCTTGCCCACCTGGACGACGTATTCGCCCGCCTCGACTTTGAGCGCCTTGTCGGAGATCACCGTGCCGTCGATCCGCACACCGCTCTGTTCGATGTTGCGCAACGCCTCGCTCGTGGATGGCACGAGCCCGGCCTGCTTGAGCAACTGCCCGATCGCAAGCGGCGCGCCACTGAGCGTGACCGATGCGATATCGTCCGGCACGCCGCCCTTGGCGCGGTGATTGAAATCGTCGAGCGCGCGCTCGGCGTCGGCTTGCGAATGAAAACGAGCGACGATTTCCTGGGCGAGCAAGACTTTGAAGTCGCGCGGGTTACGGCCTTCTTCGGCCTCACGCCTGAAGCGCGCAATTTCATCGAGGCTGCGGAACGACAGCAGCTCGAAGTAGCGCCACATCAACGTGTCCGAGATGCTCATCAGCTTGCCGAACATATCGCCAGGCTTCTCGCTGATGCCGACATAGTTGTTCTTCGACTTCGACATCTTGTCGACGCCGTCGAGCCCTTCGAGCAGCGGCATCGTCAGAATGCATTGTTGCTCCTGCCCGTACTGCTTTTGCAATTCCCGGCCCACGAGCAGATTGAATTTCTGGTCCGTGCCGCCGAGCTCCAGGTCGGCGTTGAGCGCAACCGAGTCGTAACCTTGCATCAACGGGTAGAGGAACTCATGAATCGAAATCGGCACGCCGCCTTGGAAGCGCTTCGTGAAGTCGTCGCGCTCGAGCATGCGCGCCACCGTGTAGCGCGATGCCAGCTTGATCATGCCGTCGGCGCCAAGCGGCATCGACCATTCGCTGTTGTAGCGGATTTCGGTTTTCTCACGGTCGAGCACCAGGGCGGCCTGCTCGAAATAGGTCCTCGCGTTCGATTCGATCTGCTCGCGCGTGAGCGGCGGCCGCGTTGCATTGCGCCCCGACGGATCGCCGATCAGCGAAGTGAAATCGCCGATCAGAAAGATGACCGTATGACCCAGATCCTGCAGCTGGCGCATCTTGTTCAACACGACCGTATGTCCGATATGAATATCGGGGGCGGTCGGGTCGAGGCCGAGCTTGATCCGCAGCGGCGCGCCCGTGGCCGCGCTGCGTGCGAGCTTCTGCGCGAACTCGTCTTCGATCAGGAGCTCATCGGCGCCACGCTTGGCGACGGCGAGCGCGTGCCGCACTTCGTCCGTAATCGGGAACGGCGAGGCAGGCTTGGAGGTGGACTCGGTGCTCATCTTAAAGTCGGTAGATCCGGGTTGATCCGGCTGGCGGATGGGGCAAAAACCGTAATTGTCCCATATCTGGCGCCGCCTCTTGTACGTAGGCGTGGGCGTGAGCACGCGGGCTCATTCTCGCGGATAATCGGACTGGCCAACCGGCGCACAAGCCGACGGGTTCGATCGGGCCGCCCGGGGTGGCCCGCCACCATGCACGAGGAGCAAAAATTGGCGGCGAGGACGCAGCAAACCGGAGCCGATGGCGTCTACTTCGGCCTCATGTCGGGCACGAGCATGGACGGCGTCGACGGCGTCGCCGTCCAATTTCGCGCCGGCGAGGCGCCGCGGGTACTGGCCGATGCGTTCGTCGGCTTCGCCGATGGGCTGCGCGATGCGCTGTTCGCCTTGCAGCAGCCGGGCGAGAACGAAATCGAGCGCGAAGCGCTCGCTGCTTCGGCGCTCGCGGCACGCTACGCCGTCTGTTGCCACGAACTGCTGCGTAGCGCCAACCTCGCGCCCGCCAGCGTGCGCGCGATCGGCGTACATGGTCAAACCGTCCGTCACCGCCCCGAAAAGGGCTACACGCGCCAGATCAACAACCCCGCATTGCTCGCGGAGATGACGCAAATCGACGTCGTCGCCGATTTCCGCAGCCGCGACGTCGCGGCCGGCGGCCAGGGCGCGCCGCTCGTCCCTGCATTCCACGCACAGGTGTTCGGTGCCAAAGACGAAACCCGCGTCGTCTGCAATCTCGGCGGCATCAGCAATATCACGGTGTTGCCGCCCACGCGCGTCCGGGCGGCCAGCCGCGGCGACGACGGCGGCCACGCAGCGGCAGCCGATAGCGGGGCCATACGCGGCTTCGACTGTGGCCCTGCGAACGTGCTGCTCGACGAATGGGCCAAACGACATCTTCGGGCGCCGTTCGACGAAAGGGGCCGGTTTGCGGCGAGCGGAACGGTCAATCAGACGCTGCTCAACGCGCTGTTGGCCGAGCCCTTCTTCGAGCAGGCGCCGCCCAAGAGCACAGGGCGCGACCTATTCAACAGCGAGTGGCTCGATGCCAAACTCGCGGGATTCGAAGCAGTTGCACCTGCGGACGTGCAGGCCACGCTCGCCGCACTCACAGCCGTGAGCGTCGCTCGCGAGATCGAGCGGCATGCGCCCGGGTGCCGGGCCGTCTACGTTTGCGGCGGAGGCGCGCGCAATCCCGAACTGCTGAAAGCGCTCGAGCGTGCGCTCGATCGAAGCGGCGTAAGCGGCGTGCCGGTGATGACGACGGAAGCGCTTGGTGTGCCGGCCCATCACGTCGAAGCGCTGGCTTTCGCGTGGCTGGCCATGCGGTGCGTCGAGCGCGCGGCGGGCAACCTGCCCGCAGTGACGGGCGCCGCCGGGGAACGCGTGCTCGGCGCGATTTACCCGCGCTAAAGCCAGCGTCAGCGCAATAAAAAACGGGACCAGGGGTCCCGTTCTTACGATGCGAGGCTGATTACGCCGCCCCGCCTGCGCTTTAGCAATGCGTCAAACCGAGAACGACGACCCGCAGCCGCAAGTGGTCGAGGCGTTCGGGTTCTTGATGACGAACTGTGCGCCGTTGATATCGTCCTTATAGTCGATCTCGGCGCCGACCAGATATTGGTAGCTCATCGAGTCGATCAACAATTGCACGCCGCCTTTGTTCATGACGGTGTCGTCTTCGTTGATTGCTTCGTCGAACGTGAAGCCGTACTGGAAGCCCGAGCAGCCGCCGCCTTGCACGAACACACGCAGCTTGAGGTCGGGGTTGCCTTCCTCGTCGATCAGTTGTTTCACTTTGTCGGCCGCCGCGTCCGTGAAGACGAACGGACTCGGCATTTCGGTCACGGGGGTATCGGTGACGGCGGTGTTCATAACTTTCTCCAAAAGGCTTCTAAGCGCTATTGTATGGCCCTTCGCCGACTCTTGCTTGCCCGAAATGCGGTAACCCTATGATTGCAATGGGTTCTAGCCTCAACGGTCGCCGCGACAGGCCTTCAGGGTAGCCGGCAACCGCGCCAGTGCGTTGCCCGAACGCTGAAATCGGCTGAAAACGGGCGAAAGCGCATGCAAAAAAGCCGCCGTGCGGATGCAGCGGCGGCTTTTTCGGCAGCGACCCGTCTGGTGACGGGCGCTTCGAAACGACCCTTCGAAACGATTAACGCTTCGAGAATTGCTTCCTGCGACGTGCCTTGTGGAAACCGACCTTCTTACGCTCGACTTCACGTGCGTCACGCGTCACGAAGCCAGCGCTCGACAGAGCAGGCTTCAGCGTTGCGTCGTAGTCCATCAGCGCACGCGTGATGCCGTGGCGAACCGCACCGGCCTGGCCCGTCTCACCACCGCCCGAAACGTTGACCTTGATGTCGAACGTGGTGCCGTGGTTCGTGAGCTCGAGCGGCTGACGCACGATCATCAGCGACGTTTCGCGCGAGAAGTAATCCGCAATGGGCTTGCCGTTGACGATGATGTCGCCTTTGCCAGCCTTGATGAAGACACGAGCGACGGCGCTCTTGCGGCGGCCCGTACCGTAGTTCCAATTACCGATCATGTGGGCTCCCCTTAGATCTCGAGCGCCTTCGGCTGTTGAGCCGAATGCGGATGCGTAGCTTCGGCGTAGACCTTCAGCTTCTTGATCATGGCGTAGCCGAGCGGGCCCTTCGGCAGCATGCCCTTGACCGCCTTCTCGAGCGCGCGGCCCGGGAAGCGTTCCTGCATCTTGCCAAACGTCGTTTCATAGATGCCGCCCGGATAGCCCGAGTGACGGTAGTACTTCTTGTCGGTAGTCTTGTTGCCCGTGACCTTCAGCTTGCCGGCGTTGATGACGATGATGAAATCACCGGTGTCGACGTGCGGAGTGAACTCAGGCTTATGCTTGCCGCGAAGACGGCGTGCCACTTCGCTGGCGACACGGCCGAGAACCTTATCCGTCGCGTCAATCACGTACCATTCGCGCGTCACCTCTTCGGCTTTGGCGGAAAACGTCTTCATGATCGATCCAAAAAATTGACCTGCCCTTCGTATTTTTCCTGCTTCGGTTGGCGCATCGAGGCGCCGTGCAGGCTCTCCCTGTTCTTCTTCCGCGGGCATGGATGCGGAAAAGCCCTGAATTATAAAGGAATTTGGCCGCGTGAGTCAAAGGCGGCAATCCGCCACCCGGCGGGGCGTGAAATCGAGCGATCGGGGTGGTTCAGGCCGGCCGCCAACGGCGGGCAAAGCCCTCTCATACGCCGCAGCCGCCCGACCGAGAGGCACGGTGTGACGGGGTTCGCGCCGGTTCGTGCAGTCGTTCGACGACGTCTTTGTAAAAAAAAGCCCGAACTCAGGGTTCGGGCGTAATCCACCTAAGGAGGAGGGTGGAGGAGACATGCGGAGATTGCCAAAAACCACAATCAATGAGACGCATTGTACAGAGCGAATGACGGAGAGGCAAGAAAATCTGCATCGCGAAATTTCATCTCATAATGTGATATCGAAATCACTATGAGGATAAAGGCCCCTGGCCCGCCCGTGACGTCTGCCGAAGCTACAATGCCAGCCTGACAGAACGTATTTACCGTAATCGCGGACACCGCGGGAGTAGCGCTATGGAATGCAAAGTGAGCTGGATGGGTCCTGACGGGATGGCCTTTGCCGCAGAAACGGGCAGCGGCCATCTGGCGATGATGGACGGCGCGCCGGAAGGCGGCGGCCGCAATCTGGCGCCGCGGCCGATGGAAATGGTGCTGCTCGGCACGGGCGGCTGCACGGCCTACGACGTCGTCATGATTCTGAAGAAAAGCCGGCAGGACATTGCGGGGTGCTCGGCGACGCTGAAGGCCGAGCGCGCCAGCGAAGACCCAAAGGTGTTCACGAAGATCCACTTCCATTTCACGGTGACGGGCAAGAACCTCAACCCGGCCACCGTCGAGCGCGCAATCAACCTTTCGCACGACAAGTACTGCTCGGCGTCGATCATGCTGGCCAAGACGGCCGAACTCACGCACTCGTTCGATATCGTGGAAAGCTGAAGGCGCGATCGGTCTCATTGGGCGCGAAGCCCGCCCCGCGCTTAGGCGCGGCAATCGCGCCCGATGCGCGCGTTTTGGCGGGATCTTGTCGCCCGCCCCGCCGCGAAAACGCCCGATTGCCGAGCGAGCGCCAGAGGCCGACGTCGGATGCGACGCCGGGAAAAGAAAAGCAAAGCAGGCCGATAAGCCGGATTCTGTGCGTCCGCCGCACCTTGCGGCGCCTCGGACGTGGCAGCCATTCCTCTAGGCGCGCCATTGCTGACGCGCTCAAGCTTCCTACCCGCAGGCGAGACGGGGGCCCCGCCTTGCATCCGAAGATGCGCGCCTGCCTATTTGGAATTGCTCCGGGTGGAGGTTACCGTGCCGTCTGCGTCGCCGCAGACGCGGTGCGCTCTTACCGCACCGTTTCACCCTTACCTGATCCCGGCTTGCGCCGGGCCATCGGCGGTTTGCTCTCTGTTGCCCTGTTCCGCGTGTTGCCACGGATGGCCGTTAGCCATCACCCTGCCCTATGGAGTCCGGACTTTCCTCGCCCTTCCCGGCGTGAGCCGGAAAAGCCGCGACTGCCTGGCCTGCTTCGCAACGAGAGAGTTTACCACCGGCAGACCTCCCTACGTTCGTCTTCGTTCTGCCCGGCTTCAGTGCATCCAGGGGCCCCGCGCGAGCGTCGGCCCAGGCGAAACACCTGACGATCGTCGTAGAAAGCCGGATCGGCATTGGCCGGCCAAAAACCCGGCACACCGAGGACCGGCAGTGGCGCATAGCGACTGTTGTCGAGCTTGCAATCCGCGAGCGAAGCCGCCACGGCACCGTCGAGCCATACGGCTTGCTGCTCGAGCGCCCAGGTGAAGTACTCGGCCGGAGCCGCGACGATCCATGCGTGTCCCGTGCAAGCCTTGTAGGGAAAAACAAGTTTTTCGATGAGCGCGTGGCCGAACACGCGCACCTCGCAGCGAATGCCCCAGGCGGCGCGCTCGTCGACAAACAGCCGCCGCCAATCGAACGCCGTCAACGCCGCAGTCAGCGTCGGATCGGCCGACACGAACAGCACGGCGTTCTCGTCGAACAGCGTCAGGAAATCGCGCTCCGCGCCGCGCGCGCCGCTCACACCGTCGCGTGCGATCGCCCTGGCCTGCCGCGCGTTGAGCGTCGCCTTCACCCGCGGGTAGGCGAACCAGATCAGCGCATTGAAGAAGTCATGCAGATTGTGGCGCGTCGGCACACCACCCGTCGCGGCGATATGCGCTTCATACGCGGTGCCTTCGGGCAACTGCGCCTGCTCGATGAATGTCAAAGGCCGGCCGTTCCCCGTGACTTTCTCGTCGCCCGCCTGCGCCTCGCGCGCAAGCATGGCGACGAAGCCCGAAGGATCGGCGAGTGCGGCGCGCTGCCAGCGCGCACCGCGCGCGGCATGCGGCGCCAGCCAAGGTGCGGACCAATCGATTCGCTCGATGTTCGCGATCGGCCGCGCGGGCTCTTCGGCTTCGGCCAGGCACGGTTGCCGCGTCACGGCGCAACTCTCCCGAACGGCGCTCAGGCCAGACGCCAGCCGATCGACTCGCCGGCGCGCAGCGGCACGACGGCGGCTTCCCCCGCCACGATCTCGGCCGGCAAGGTCCAGCTTTCGCGCAGCAGCGTTACGCGCTCTGTGCTGCGCGGCAGATTGTAGAAGTCGGGCCCGAAGAAACTGGCAAACCCTTCGAGCTTATCGAGCGCGCCCGCGTTGTCGAACGCCTCGGCGTACAGTTCCAACGCATGCAACGCCGTGTAGCAGCCCGCGCACCCGCATGCATGTTCCTTCAAGCCCTTCGGATGCGGCGCGCTGTCGGTGCCGAGGAAGAACCGCGGATTGCCCGAGGTGGCCGCCTCGACGAGCGCAACGCGGTGCGTTTCGCGCTTGAGCACCGGCAGGCAGTAGTAATGCGGGCGAATCCCGCCCTGGAAGATCGCGTTACGGTTGTAGAGCAGATGATGCGCCGTGATGGTCGCCCCGAGCAGCCCGGCCGGCGCGCCGTCGTCCCGCACGTACTGCGCGGCGTCCTTCGTCGTGATGTGCTCGAAAACAACCTTGAGCGCCGGGAAATCGCGGCGCAGGGGCATCATCACGCGGTCGATGAACACCTTCTCGCGATCGAACAGATCGATCGACGAATCGGTCACCTCGCCATGCACGAGCAGCGGCATCCCGACTTCCTGCATCGTCTCGAGCGTTTTCGCGCATTTCGTCAAATCGGTCACGCCGAAGTCCGAGTTCGTCGTCGCACCAGCCGGATAGAGCTTCACGCCATGGACGAACCCGCTTTCGCGGGCGCGGCGGATTTCATCGGGTGGCATGTTGTCGGTGAGGTACAGCGTCATCAGCGGCTCGAACGTCGAGCCGAGCGGCAGCGCCGCCAGGATGCGCCCGCGGTAGGCCCGCGCGGCCTCGACCGTGGTCACGGGCGGCTTCAGGTTCGGCATGACGATCGCCCGGCCGAACTGCCGGGTCGTATGCGGCAGCACGGCCGCAAGCATCTCGCCGTCGCGCAGATGCAGGTGCCAATCGTCTGGACGGGCCAGCGTCAGCGAAGACAAAGAGCCGCTCGTTGGCGCGGCGTTCGGGGACGAAACGGAAACGGTCATGGCGATGGATCTGGCTGGGTATAGCGCAATTTGGCGGAATCTGGCGGAATCTGGCTGAATCGGGCCGGGCGTGGCTGCGGGCCTTGCAAGCGGACCAGGCCTCGGCGAGTACGTCATCCGGCCATGGGGCGATGCGAAGCAACAGACGCGAACAGGGTCACGTGAAGCAAGACACCGGCCATCGTGGAAAAACAGCAACGGACGGACGACCCGTCCCACCGTTTTGCTTTTTTCGGCCAGCGGCCCGGTATATGCTTCAAAACAACATATTGTAGCGGGTTCGGACCACGCACCCGCTCGCCACCACGCACCGCAAGCCCGTACCATGTGCCAACTTCTCGGAATGAACTGCGCCGCGCCGACGGACGTCACGTTCTCCTTCACGGGCTTCGCCGCGCGCGGCGGCATCACCGATCACCACGCCGACGGCTGGGGCATCGCCTTCTTCGAAGATAAAGCCTGCCGCCTGTTCATCGACCATCAATCGTCGGCCACCTCGCCGATCGCCGAAATGGTCAAGCGCTACCCGATCAAATCCAAGAATACGATCGCGCATATCCGCAAAGCGACGCAGGGCCATATCCTGCTGGAGAACTGCCACCCGTTCATGCGCGAACTATGGGGCCGGCATTGGATCTTCGCGCACAACGGCGACCTGAAGGATCATCGGCCCGAGCTTACCGGCGTCTACCAGCCCGTAGGCACGACCGACAGCGAACTGGCATTCTGCACGTTGATGCAAGGCTTGCGCCGCGCATTTCCAGGCGCGCAGCCGCCGCTGCAAGAGCTGTTCGACGCCGTGACGGCGCTGACGCGCGAAATCACGACTTACGGCGTATTCAACTTTTTGATGTCCAACGGGCAGGCGCTGTTCGCGCATTGCTCGACTCACCTGCATTACATCGTGCGAAGCTGGCCGTTTTCGACGGCGCATCTGATCGACGCCGACATGTCGATCGATTTCGCGCAATACACGACGCCCGAGGATCGTGTGGCCGTCATCGCGACGCAACCGCTCACCGACGACGAGATCTGGACCGCGTTCGCACCTGGCGATCTGCTGATGTTCCAAGACGGCGACGTGGCGGCGCGCGCGCACATTCCCGTGCCGGCTAGCGTGCTCGAGAAAGCGCGCAACCCCGCCTGCGATCCGAGCGCATCGGCATCGATGCGCTCAGCAGCCGCCCCGCTCAGCGCCGATGCGGACGACATCGCCGCATTCGAGTCCTGAGCGATTCCCACGCCCTCGTTCCATTCGCGTCGTTCCGCTTCAAACGCTCAGTGCAGGATTTTCGCCAAGAACTCTTTGGCGCGGTCCGATTTCGGATTGGCGAAGAACGCGTCCTTGTGATCGTCTTCGACGATGACGCCCCGGTCCATGAAGATGACGCGGTTCGCGACCTTCCTGGCGAACCCCATCTCATGCGTCACGCACATCATCGTCATCCCTTCCTGAGCGAGTTCGACCATCACGTCGAGCACTTCGTTGATCATCTCGGGATCGAGCGCCGAAGTAGGTTCGTCGAACAGCATCGCAACCGGGTCCATCGATAGCGCACGTGCGATCGCGACACGCTGCTGCTGGCCGCCCGACAGTTGCGCCGGGAATTTGTCGGCATGGCCCTTCAGGCCCACGCGCTCGAGTAGTTTGAGCCCTTTGTCGGCGGCCTCGTCTTTCGACCGGCCCAGCACTTTGAGCTGCGCGAGCGTCAGGTTCTCCATGATCGATAGATGCGGAAACAGCTCGAAGTGCTGAAACACCATCCCCACCTTCGCGCGCAACTTCGAAAGGTTGGTTTGCTTGTCGCCGAGCGATTGCCCGTTGACGACGATCTGCCCCTCTTGAAACGGCTCCAGCCCGTTGACGGTCTTGATCAAGGTCGATTTGCCCGAACCGGACGGACCGCATACGACCACGACTTCCCCTTTTGCGACCTCGGCTGTGCAATCGGACAGGACCTGAAACGTGCCATACCACTTCGAAACATGCTTGATCGAAATCATCCGGTCATCCTCGTTGTGCAGAAAGTCCTCGCCAGCGCCACGGGGCCGGCGTCGGCCTCGCCTGTTGCGCGGCGGGCGTATGCGAACGAAGGCAAATATTACACGTCGGCCGATTGATCGGTCGAATACCCATTTGCCCTTAAATCGAAACGCCGGATTGACGCGTTCTCGGTCGATCGCCCACGGACTACGGATGTCAATGCGAGGAAGGTGGAAGTCGATCGAAACGAAAAAAGCGGGCGACATCTTGTCGATGCCGCCCGCCCAGGGGAAGCCGGAAGCGCCGTGAGCGGCGCACCGGCAAGTCAAACCCGTTTCGCTTTTGG
Source organism: Trinickia soli (assembly GCF_002879855.1). Lineage (GTDB taxonomy): Bacteria > Pseudomonadota > Gammaproteobacteria > Burkholderiales > Burkholderiaceae > Trinickia > Trinickia soli. Next base: position 162,863 of record NZ_PNYB01000006.1, read on the forward strand.
CGAATAGGGAATCAGGGATACAGGCCACGCATTTCGCGCGCCATCAAAATCCGCTTGCATGCGACGATGAACGCCGCCGTACGCATCGACACCTTGTTCTCGCTCGCCACCTGCCAGACGGCGTTGAAGGCTTCGCGCATGACGCGCTCGAGACGCTGATTGATTTCGTCTTCGGTCCAGAAGAAGCTCGAGAAATCCTGCACCCACTCGAAGTACGAAACCGTCACGCCGCCGGCGTTCGCGACCACATCGGGAATCACGAGCACGCCCTTGTCGTGCAGGATGTCGTCGGCAGCCGTCGTGGTCGGGCCGTTCGCGCCTTCGACGATGATCTTCGTTCTGATCTTCGCCGCGTTCTTCTCGGTGATCTGATTCTCAAGCGCCGCCGGGATCAGGATGTCGCTCTCGATCATCCAGAATTCGTCGTTCGCGACCGGGTCCGCGCCCGCAAAGCCGCCCACGCCGCCCGTGTTGCCGACGTGTTGGAGCAACGCATGCGTATCGATGCCGCTCGACTTATGGATCGCGCCCGTATGATCCTGCACGGCGATGACCTTCGCACCGGCTTCTTCGAACAGGCGGGCAGCGATGCCGCCCACATTGCCGAAACCTTGCACGGCGATGCGCGCGCCCTTGATATCGAGGCCCACGCGGCGCGCCGCTTCCGTGCCGACGACGAACACGCCGCGGCCCGTCGCTTCGCGACGGCCCAACGAGCCGCCCAGTGTGATCGGCTTGCCCGTCACGACGCCCGTGGCCGTTTGGCCCTGGTTCATCGAGTACGTGTCCATCATCCACGCCATGATCTGCTCGTTCGTGTTGACGTCAGGCGCGGGGATGTCGGTGTTCGGTCCGATGATGATGCCGATTTCGCTCGTATAGCGGCGCGTAACGCGCTCGAGCTCGCCGCGCGACAACGTGCGCGGATCGACACGGATACCGCCCTTCGCGCCGCCGTACGGCACGTTCACAGCGGCGTTCTTCACCGACATCCAGGCCGAGAGCGCCATCACTTCGGACAACGTCACGTCCTGGTGGTAGCGCACGCCGCCTTTGCCGGGGCCGCGCGAAACGTTGTGCTGGACGCGGTAGCCTTCGAAGTGCGCGACGGTGCCGTTATCGAGTTCGATAGGCACGTCGACGATCAGAATGCGCTTCGGACGCTTCAGTGTTTCGAGCCAACGCGACGACGAACCGAGGTACGGCGCGACGCGATCGACTTGACGCAGATAGTTTCCCCAGGGGCCGAGATCGTCGGCATGCAGGTACGAGGGGATCGATTGTGCAGACGTGGCGGACTGCAATTGCGAGGACATGGACTCTCCAACGGTCACTGAATGTGCGCCATTGTCGAAAAAGCCCATTTTGAAATCCAATGCCGTTTGGTCATCCCGTTATGCATTTCTTGCATAACCTTGGCAGCACGCGCACTGCGCCGCGTTCGGCGCCCGTGGCGCCTTCATGTCGCAATCACGCGCTCCGTCACGCCGATTTCACGCCGAGCTCGTCGGCGACGACCTGCCATAAGCGACGCACGAGCTGTTGGCGCGGATCGTCGCCGGCCGCCGCGAGCTTGTCGCGGTAGAGACGGATCTCCATCGTCAACGTGAAGCGATCGGCGGGCAACCCGCGCGACGCCGCACGGTCCAGCCGGATCAGATCGCCGGCCGCCACGGCGTCTTCGACGGCGCTGTGCGGCAGGAAGGCGACGCCGTGCCCGGCCAGCGTCATCGCCTTGAGCGCCTCGGCCATATCCGTTTCGTAGATGCGATCGAGATACAGGCGCTCGGGCGCATTCGCCACGATGACCTCGGTCATGCGTCCCAAATAGGCGTTCGGCGTGTACGACAGATACGGAACGGCCGCGTCGGCCGCGCCCGGCAAGGTGTAGCGCGCCCGCCCGGCTCGGGCCGGCGCCGAGAACGGACTGATCGGCTCGAACCCGAGCGTCAGCATGTCATACCGGCCCGGATCGAGCGCCACCGGGTGGCTCGGATGGTGATAGCCCATCACGAGATCGCAGCCGCCTTCGACGAGCGAGAGCACGGCATCGTGAACGTTCAGCGCGCGCAGACGCGTATGGACCGGCCCCATCTGCGCTTCGATCCGTTGCAACCAAAGCGGGAAGTAGGTGAGCGAAAGCGTGTGCGGCACGGCGAACTCGATCGTCGGCGCCGGGGAGCGCACGTGCCCGCGCAGCAGGATGCGCGACTCGTGCATATGCGACAGCATCGCGAGCGCCTGCTCATGGAAGACCTCGCCCGCTTGCGTGAGCCGCGTCGGATAGACCGAGCGATCGATGAGCTCGGTGCCGAGCCACGCCTCGAGCGCCTGGATGCGGCGCGAAAACGCGGGCTGCGTGACATGCCGCAACTCGGCCGAACGGCTGAAGCTGCGCGTCTCCGCGAGCGAAACGAAATCTTCGAGCCATTTGAGTTCCATGCGAGCGGGGCCGGGCGGGCCTGAGGAAAAGCAACGCCCGCATTGTACCGGGGCGGGCCGCAGGGCCGGGCTTGCAGCGGCCTCGCCCGCCCCTTGGACCAACACATCGTCAGCGCAAACGGTGGATGGCGATGCCGGAGATGCGGCGGTCATCGTGCCGCGCGGCGCAGCGGCGCACCGATGCTCCGCGCCACCGGCTTCGGTGGCAACGTTGGTGCAGCGCACCATCGACGCGCGCCCGGCACACCGGCGGTGCCGCGCCGCGCGACGCAGGTGCGCCGGCACGCACCGCATTCGATCGCAACGGCAGCGTGCCCAGGCTTAGCCGCAATTCGTCCGAAACGCCGCAATCGCACGCCACGCCTGACGAAGCGGCCGATGCGCAGCGCGCTGCGGGCGCCGATGGCATAGCCCTTGCATTGGCGAGCCGTCGCGTGCCGCCGCAGGTGCCGCGCCGGTCGTCGCCCCAAAGATTCAACCGACGATTTACTGACCGATTCATCCGACACTCGACGCGAGGACGATCATGAAGGACCTTCAACACGCGCTACGGAGCGGCAATTGGCGCTCGCTCCTCGCCTGCTTTCTCTATTTCGACACCGGCTTCACGGTGTGGGTGTTGTACGGACCGCTCGCGCCGTTCATCAGCAAGAGCATCTCCATGACAGCCGCTCAGCAGGGGTTTCTCGTGGCCGTGCCGGTGCTTGCGGCGGCCATTTTGCGCGTGGCGCTCGGCAACCTCTATCAGTCAACCGACGGCCGGCGCGTCGCGTTGATGGGCGTGTTGATTTCGGCCTTGCCTGCGATGACACTGCCGCTGTTGCCGACCACGCCCTCCTACTCGCTGCTGCTCGTGCTCGGCGTGTTCCTCGGCGTAGGCGGCGCGAGCTTCGCCGTTGCGCTGCCGATGGCGGGCAGCAGCTACCCGCCAAAGGTGCAAGGGCTCGTGCTCGGCCTCGCCGCGGCCGGCAATGTCGGCGCCGTGCTCGACGGCTTTCTGTTCCCGCACGTGGCCGCCGCACTCGGCTGGCAGTACGCGACTGCCGCGGCGCTGCCGCTGCTGGCGATCGCCGGCCTCGCCCTGTTCGCCTGGGGCGACGATCGCGGCGAAAAAGCCGGCAGCCCGGGCCGCGCGCTGGCCGGCTTCGTGACGATGCTCGCGGGCCTCATTGCGCTCGTGCTCGCCGTTCATGCCGGTGTATTCGGCGCCGGCAAAGCCGGCGTCCTGCTATTGCCTGTGATCGGTGCGGTCGGCGCCATCGTGCTGTTGCCGGCCCGCTATCGTGCGGTCCTGGCCGAGCGCGACACCTGGGTCATGATGCTCGTCTACAGCATCACGTTCGGCGGCTTTGTCGGCATGTCGTCGTACGTCACCCTACTGCTCACGACGCTCTATCAAATGCCGAAGCTCGAAGCCGGGCTGTTCATGTCGCTGCTCGCCTTCCTCGGCGCGATGGTGCGTCCGGTGGGCGGCTATCTGGCCGACCGGATCACGGGCGTGCGCGCGCTGACCGGTCTGCTCGCCGCGATCTCGTTGGCCGATTTCGCCTTCGCCGCCTGGATGCCGCCGCTCGCGGGCGGCATCGCCATCCTGGTCTGCCTCTATCTCGCGTTCGGTCTGGGCAACGGCTCCACGTTCCAACTCGTGCCCCATCGTTGGAAAGGCAAGACCGGTCTGCTGTCGGGCGTGATCGGGGCGGCCGGTGGCATCGGCGGCTTCTATCTGCCCGTCGTCATGGGCATCGCCAAGGAAACCACCGGCAGCTACCAGATGGGCTTCGCCACTTTCGGCGTACTGGCGGCCTGCGCGTGCCTCGCGGTCGTCGCATTGCGCGCGCAGTGGCTCGTCTGGGCAAGCCCGGCCGGCACGGCGGCCGACTTCGCGCACGCAGCCCAACCCGCACGCGTCGGACAGCCGGCCGCCGCGGGGGAATGAGAACGGCTGGCGGGCGCCGCTGCAGATGCGCTCTCCCGCCAGCGACAAAGCCGGCCTCAGGCGGTGGTAAAATCGCGGGTTCTCTCCTGCACCGAACCCGCGCCTTCGAGCGCGACCTCCGACCATGTCCGATACCCGCGCCGACACGCTGTTTGCCCTCACCGCCCTTTCGCCGCTCGACGGCCGCTATGCCGCCAAGACCGAAGCGCTGCGCGACTGGCTTTCCGAAGCCGCCTTCATGCGCCATCGCGTGACGGTCGAAGTTCACTGGCTGATCGCGCTGTCGCAAGCGGGCTTCGCCGAAATGCCGCGCTTCTCCGACGAAGCGGAAAAGTTTCTGCTCGATCTCGTCGCGCGCTTCTCGGCGCACGACGCCGCGCGCATCAAGGACATCGAGCGCGTGACGAATCACGACGTCAAGGCTGTCGAGTACTGGCTCAAGGAATCGGTCAAAGGCCAGCCCGAACTCGAGCGCGCCAGCGAATTCATCCACTTCGCCTGCACCTCCGAAGACATCAACAACACGTCGCACGGGCTCATGCTCGCCGGCGCGCGCGAACATGTGATTCTACCGGCGCTGCGCTCGGTGCATAGCCGCCTCGTCGCACTCGCACACGCGCATGCCGAGCAGCCGATGCTCTCGCGCACGCACGGCCAGCCGGCCAGCCCGACGACGCTCGGCAAGGAAATCGCGAACGTCGCAGCGCGCCTGTCGCGTGCGATCGAGCGCATCGCCAAAGTCGAGATCCTCGGCAAGATGAACGGCGCGGTGGGCAACTACAACGCGCATCTGGCCGCTTACCCGGGCTTCGATTGGGAAACGTTCTCGCGCACGGTCATCGAACAGCGTCTGAAGCTCACGTTCAATCCGTACACGATCCAGATCGAGCCGCACGACTACATGGCCGAGTTGTTCGACGCCGTCGCCCGCGCCAATACGATCCTGCTCGATCTGGATCGCGACGTGTGGGGCTACATCTCGCTCGGCTACTTCAAGCAAAGGACGAAGGCCGGCGAAATCGGCTCGTCGACGATGCCGCACAAGGTCAACCCGATCGATTTCGAAAACTCGGAAGGCAACCTCGGGCTCGCCAATGCAACGCTGCGCCATCTGGCCGACAAACTGCCCGTCTCGCGTTGGCAGCGCGACCTCACCGATTCAACGGTCCTGCGCAACATGGGCGTTGCGCTCGGCTACTCGCTGCTCGCCTACGACGCATTGATCCGCGGCCTCGACAAGCTCGAAGTGAACCCCGCCCGCTTGAACGAAGATCTCGACGCTTGCTGGGAAGTGCTGGCCGAGCCCGTGCAAACGGTCATGCGCCGCTTCGGCATCGAAAACCCGTACGAGCAGTTGAAGGAACTCACGCGCGGCAAGGGCATCACGCGGGAAGCGCTGCAGCAGTTCATCGCTACGTTGGCCATCCCCGAAGATGCAAAGGCGCTGCTGATCGCGATGACGCCCGCGTCGTATACGGGCAAGGCGGCGGAATTGGCGAAGCGGATCGGATAACGATCCCGGCATCAGCACAATCTCAGCACGGAAGGGGCGCGGTCGTAGCGGACTGCGCCCTTATTTTTTGCACCCTGTCTCGTCGGGCGAAGCGCTCTGCGTCGACTTCGAAGCTTCAAAAAGCGAGCCGAGTGCTACAACGACTGAATGTCGGTCACTGTGGCTTGTCTCTAGCGGCCGAGACGGGCGACCACCTCATCGACGATCTGCTCCGGCGACAGCTCGATGCCGACCGTAATCGCCGCTTCGTCGTCCCCCGGTTCTTCGAGCGTATCGAGCTGGCTTTGCAACAGCGCCGGATTGAAGAAATGCCGGCCGCGCGTTGCGAGCCGCTCGTGCAGCACGTCGAACGAGCCCTTCAGATAAACAAAGCGGACGTTCCCATCGCCCTGCGCCCCGCCGCGCAGCACATCGCGATAAACGCGCTTGAGCGCCGAGCAGCCCACGATGAGCGACTCGCGCGCATGCACTTTCTCTTCGATCGCCGCGCGAATGGACGCGAGCCACGGCCAGCGATCGTCGTCAGTCAACGCAATGCCTTGCGCCATCTTTGCTTTGTTCGCGGCGCTGTGAAACACGTCGCCATCGACGAAGCTGCAACCGAGGCGCTCGGCCAGCAACTCGCCGATGCGCGTCTTGCCGGCGCCCGAGACGCCCATCACGATCAGGATCATTTGCGTTCCAATGACAAAACCTTCATACCACCGTGGCCAATGCAAACGTCAGCCCAAGGCCGAGCAACGAGATGATCGTCTCACAGAGCGACCACGTCTTGAAGGTCTGGCCCACGGTCATGCCGAAATACTCTTTGATCAGCCAGAAGCCGCCATCGTTCACGTGCGAGAAGATCAGCGAACCGGAGCCCGTCGCCAGCACGAGCAGTTCGGGCTGAACGTGAATTGCGCCAGCCTTGGCGATGGGCGCGACGATGCCGCAAGCGGTCGTCATCGCGACGGTGGCCGAACCCGTCGCCAGGCGGATCAGCGCCGCGACGAACCAACCGAACAGCAACGGCGAGAGCTGCGCCTGCGTGGCGACCGCAACGATCTCCTGCGATACGCCGCTGTCTCGCAGCACGCCGCCGAAACCGCCGCCCGCGCCGACGATCAGCGTAATGCCGGCGATCGGTGCGAGGCAGTCGCCGCAAAATTTTTGGATTTGCTCGCGCGTGAAGCCGCGCTGCGCGCCGAACGTCCAAAAGCTGACGATCACGGCGATCAGCAACGCGACGTCCGAATTGCCGACGAAGCGAAGCAGGTCGTTCGCCGTGGTTTTCGGCGCAAAGACGAGGTCGGCCCAACTGCCGACGAGCATCAGCAACACGGGCAGCAAAATGGTGAACAGCGTGATGCCGAAACCGGGCAGATCGCGGTGATGCTCGGCGGCTTCGTCGTCCGATTCGATAAACTGTGCGGCAAGCGGATTGTTTTCCGGCAGCTTGACGTATCGATAGACGAGCAGCGCGAACAGCGGCCCCGCGACGATCGCGGTCGGAATGCCGACGATGAGGCCATACGCGATCGTCTTGCCGATGTCGGCGCCGTAGGCCTGCACGGCCAACAGCGCGGCCGGATGCGGTGGAATCAGGCCATGCACGACGGACAGCCCCGCCACCATCGGCAGCCCGATCAACAGCAGCGACTTGCCCGTGCGCTTGGCGACGTTGAACGCGATCGGGATCAACAGCACGAAGCCGACTTCGAAGAAGACAGGCAAGCCGACGATAATCGCGACGAACATCATCGCCCAATGAATATGCTTTTCACCGAACCAGCGGATCAGCGTTGTCGCGACGCGCTCTGCCCCGCCCGACTCGGCCATCATTTTGCCGAGCATCGTGCCGAGACCCACGACGATTGCGATGTGCCCCAGCGTGCCGCCGTTACCCGTTTCGAACGACTTGACGATCTGGCCCATCGGCATGCCCGACGCAAGCCCCAGCAGTAAAGAAACGACGATCAGGACCAGAAACGGATAGACCTTGTACCGCGCAATGAGCAGAATGAGCGCCGCAATAGCGATGATGGCGTACACCAACAACAGGCCGCCGTGGACCGATCCCATGAAAAGTCTCCTTCACTTGTTTTGACACGAGGCAGGTGGACAAAGCCGCGGCGGCGGGCAGCCACGGTTCACGCGTGGCTTGCGCGAACCGCGGCGAGGCGGGTCAGTGTTGGTGGGCAGCGAGTTCGGAGGCGGCGCGGGCGAGCCGCGTAACCTCATCCCAGTTCTGGGCAGCCAGTGCGCTTTTCGGCGTCAGCCAGGAGCCGCCGACGCAGACGACGTTCGGCAGCGCCAGAAAGCTCGGCGCGGTATCGGTCGTGATACCGCCGGTCGGGCAGAATCTGAGCGTCGGGAACGGGCCGTACAGCGCCTGCAGCATCGGAATGCCGCCGGCTTGCTGCGCCGGAAAGAACTTGACCGTTTCATAGCCGAGTTCAAGCGCCAGCAGGATGTCGCTCGGCGTCATGACACCGGGCAGCAACGGCAGACCGGCGTCCTGCGCGGCCAGATGGATGTCTTTCGTCAGGCCCGGGGACACGCCGAATTGCGCGCCGGCCTTCTTCGCCTGTGCGCAATGCTCGGGTTTCGTGATGGTGCCGACGCCGACGACGATGTCGGGCGAAAGATGCGCCGCGCGCTCGATCGCGCCGATGCCGGCCGGCGTGCGCAGCGTGATCTCGAGCACTTTGACGCCGCCCGCATGCAGCGCGCGCGACACGTGTTCGCCTTGTTCGACCGTGTCGAAGGCCAGCACCGGGATGACGGGGCCGAGGCGGACGATGTCTTCAACCTTTTTCATGCTGGGCTCCTTATTGCTTGCTTGCGTGGATCGGATTGACAGGCTCGGCCGCCGCTCCCACCAGAGGGCCGAACACCGAGGCGCCCATCTCGGCCGGCGCTGCCGCCGCCCGAAAGACGCCGAACAACTCGCGGCCGAAGCCGACTTCGTTTTCTGCCTGATGCTTCGGTTGCTCAACCGCGCGCGCGTCCCATTGCGCCGCATCGATTTCGATATCGAGGATGCCGCGCTCGGCATCGATGACGATCGTATCGCCGTCGCGCACCTTGCCGAGCGGGCCGCCCAGCAATGCCTCCGGCGAGACGTGGATCACCGCGGGCACCTTGCCCGAGGCACCCGACATACGCCCATCGGTCACGAGCGCGACGTGAAAGCCCTGGTCCTGCAATACGCCGAGCAACGGCGTCAAGCGGTGCAGCTCGGGCATGCCGTTCGCGCGCGCGCCCTGGAACCTGACGACTGCGACGACGTCGCGTTTGAGCTCGCCCTTGTCGAAGGCTTCCTGCACGGCTTCCTGCGAATCGAACACGCGAGCTTGAGCACGTACCGTGCGGTGCTCGGGCGCGACAGCCGAGATCTTGATGACGCCGCGTCCCAACTTGCCCTGCATGAGCCGCAGCCCGCCGTCGGGCTGAAACGGCTCGCCGATCGGCCGCAGCACCTTCGCGTCGGCCGTTTGCTCGGGCCCGGGCACCCAGGCGAGCTGCCCGTCGACGAGCTTGGGTTCCTCCGTATAGCGGCTCAGGCCCTTGCCCATGACCGTCGTGACGTCCTCGTGCAACAGCCCGCCGTCGAGCAGGTTGCGGATCAGGAATGCCATGCCGCCGGCCGCGTGGTAGTGGTTCACGTCGGCCTTGCCGTTCGGATAGATCTTCGCGAGTAACGGCACCGCTTGCGAAAGCTGGTCGAAGTCGTCCCAATCGATGACGATGCCCGCGGCCCGCGCGATCGCGACGAGGTGAAGCGTGTGATTGGTCGAACCGCCCGTCGCGAGCAACGCCACGATGCCGTTTACGATCGCCTTTTCATCGACGACATGACCGATCGGCGTGTACTGGCCGCGCTCGACGGTCAGATCGAGCACGCGCCGGGCCGCCGCCGCCGTCAGCGCATCGCGCAGCGGCGTGTGCGGGTGAACGAACGCCGAGCCGGGCAAATGCAGGCCCATGACTTCCATGAGCATCTGATTGCTGTTCGCCGTGCCGTAGAACGTGCAGGTCCCGTGCCCGTGGTAGGCGGCCGATTCGGCTTCGAGCAGCGCGTCGCGGCCCACCTGGCCTGTCGCGAACTGCTGCCGGATCTTGGCTTTCTCGTCGTTCGACAACCCGCTCGTCATCGGCCCGGCCGGCACGAAGATCGTAGGCAGGTGCCCGAACTGCAGCGCGCCGATCAGCAAACCCGGCACGATCTTGTCGCAAATGCCGAGGCACAGCGCCGCATCGAACATGTTGTGCGTGAGCGCCACCGCCGTGCCCATGGCGATGACTTCGCGCGAAAACAACGAGAGCTCCATGCCCGCGTTGCCTTGCGTGACGCCGTCGCACATTGCCGGCACGCCGCCCGCGAACTGGGCAATGCCGCCGTTCTCGCGCGCGGCGCGCTTGATGATGTCCGGGTAATCCTTGTACGGCGCGTGCGCGGACAACATCTCGTTGTAGGCGGAAACGATGCCGATGTTCGGTTCGCGCATCGCTTTGATCGCGATCTTGTCGTTGCCTTCGAGACCGGCAAAGCCGTGAGCGAGGTTCGCGCACGAAAGCGCGCCGCGTGCCGGGAACCGCCCTTGCGCGGCATCGATACGCGCGAGATAGGCGGAGCGGGTGGAGCGGCTACGCTCGACGATACGGCGGGTGACTGCGGTCAGCGTGGGATGCGGCGAAACCATGGGGGAACGCTCCTTCCTGAAAGTCGGCGGCAAAACGCCGAGCGGGTGGCGCGGATGCGGCCTGACGACCGCGCAGCTCGATTTTGGTCGAGAAGTTTAGTAGAAAAACTACATCGCCGCAATGCGGATTGGCCGCGATTGTCAATAGCGGCTTAACTCGACAAGAAACCGCGCCCGGCACATCGGTAGAAAATGCTTGTAGCTTTTCTACATTTCACAGGCCATACTATCGCCGTCGATAGAAAACGATACACCCCATCGAGGCATTTTTCAGATGCTTGCCAGAATCGAAGCCATGCGCGCCCAGCTGCGTCCGTCCGAGCGCAAACTGGCGGACTACGTGCTCGAGACCCCGCGCGAGGTGCTCGATTTGGCGATGACGGAGCTTGCGCAACGCGTCGGCGTCAGTCAGCCGACGATCGCCCGCTTTTGCCAGGCCCTGGGCTGCGGCGGCTTCCGCGAATTCAAAATCCGCCTTGCGCAGAGCATCGCCCCGGGCTTGCCGTCCGTCTATCGCGACGTACGCCCCGACGAACCGGCGCCGGGCGTCGTCGCCAAAGTCTTCGACCGCACGATCGGCGCACTGATCGAGGTCAGGAACAGCTTGTCGGCGCACAGCGTCGGCAAGGCGATCGATCTGCTCGCGCAGGCGTCGCGCATCGAGTTCTACGGGGCCGGCGGTTCGGGCATTGCCGCTCAGGACATCCAGCACAAGTTCTTCCGGCTCGGCATACCGAGCGTCGCCTATGCCGATCCCCACACCTATACGATGTCGGCGGCTTTACTCGGGGAAGGCGACGTCGTCGTCGCGATTTCGAATACGGGGCGCACGCGCGACATCGTCGAAGCTGCACGCGCCGCCACGGCCTGCGGGGCGAAAGTCATCGCGATCACGCATAGCAGTTCCCCGCTCGCTCAGGTCGCGACGGTGAGCCTGTTTGCGAACGTCGCCGAGGAAACCGATATTTTTTCGCCGATGACTTCGCGCGTTTCGCATCTGGCGATCGGCGATATCCTGGCCGTCGGGGTCGCGCTCAAACGCGGACCGGATCTCGTCGACAAACTGGGCCGTGCCAAGAAAGCGATCACGCGCCGCCGCATCGACGCGGCGCAAGCACAAGAAGAAGAGGACAGCTAAAACGGCTTGACGACGACGAGCGCGACGGCCGCGATCAGGCCGAGCACAGGCAGTTCGTTGAAGTACCGATACCAGCGGTGCGAGCGACGATTCTCGCCGCGCTCGAACGCGGTCAGCAAGCGGCCGCAGTAGTGGTGATAAGCGATCAGCAGCACGACCACGCCAAGCTTCGCGTGAAGCCACCCCTGCCCGCTGCCGATGCCGTAGCCAAGCCATAGCCCCAGCCCGCAGGCAAGCGCAATGACGGCGATCATCGTCATGAAGCGATAGAGCTTGCGCGCCATCGTCAGCAGCCGCGCACAGGCAGCCGGCTCGGTCTCCATGGCGAGGTTGACGAAAATTCGCGGCAGATAGAACAGGCCTGCAAACCAGGAGGCCACAAATACGATGTGAAACGTCTTGAGCCAGAGCATCGTTATCGTGTGTGTCGTCCAGCGTTGTCGTGGGTGGGTTTCACCGCCACAGCGTCGATCGGTCGCGTCGATCGATTTCCCGCTACTGGCGTACTTCGCCGTGCCCCAGCACGACGTACTTGAGCGAGGTCAACCCTTCGAGTCCGACCGGGCCACGCGCATGCAGCTTGTCGTTCGAGATGCCGATCTCGGCGCCCAAACCGAATTCGAAGCCATCGGCGAAGCGCGTAGAGGCATTCACCATGACGCTGGCCGAATCGACTTCGCGCAAGAAACGCATTGCACGGTCGTGGTCCTCGGTGACGATCGCATCGGTATGCGCCGAGCCGTACGCGTTGATGTGCTCGATCGCCGCGTCGATTCCATCGACGACCTTGATCGCCAGCACGGGCGCCAGATACTCGGTACGCCAATCTTCTTCGGTCGCATCGACGAGCGCGAGCGGCGGCGCATCGGCGGGCCAGGGCGCAGCTTCCAGCACAGCGCGCGTGGCGGCGTCCACGCGCAGTTCGACGTCCTTGTCGCGGTAGACGCGCGCCAGCGCAGGCAAAGCGGCGCGGGCGATGCCGCGAGCGACGAGCAACGTCTCCATCGTGTTGCAGGTACCGTAACGATGCGTCTTCGCGTTGTCGCAGACGGCGAGCGCCTTGCATAGATCGGCGCGGTCATCGACATAGACGTGGCAGATGCCGTCGAGGTGCTTGATCATCGGCACCCGCGCTTCCTCGATGAGCCGTGCAATCAGGCTCTTGCCGCCGCGCGGCACGATGACGTCGACGTACTCCGTCATCGTAATCAGCTTGCCGACGGCCGCGCGATCGGCGGTCTCGACCACCTGCACGGCATCGCGCGGCAAGCCCGCGGCGGCCAAACCTTCGGCGATCAGCCTGGCCAGCGCCGTATTCGACGCGAGCGCTTCCGAGCCGCCACGCAAAATAGCCGCGTTGCCCGACTTCAAACACAGCGCCGCGGCATCGATCGTCACATTCGGCCGCGATTCGTAAATGATGCCGATCACACCCAGCGGCACACGCATCCGGCCCACCTGGATACCGCTCGGCCGATATTTGAGGTTGTCGATTTCACCGATGGGATCGGGCAGCGCAATGACCTGCCGCAGGCCTTCGATCATCGTCGCCACGGCCTTGTCCGACAACGTCAGACGATCGACGAACGCCGCGTCCATGCCCTTTTCGCGCGCGTTCGCGACATCGCGCGCGTTCGCTTCCTTGAGGGCGGCCTGCTCGCGCTCGATCGCGCAGGCGATAGCCTCCAGTGCGTCGTTCTTGGCGCTCGTTGCAGCACGCGCCATTGCGCGCGAAGCGGCCCGCGCGCGGCGGCCGATGCCGGTCATGTACTCGTCGATTTCCATCATGATTCTCGTTCGCGGCGCGGCCGGCGCGCCTTCCGTCTATCGTGTCAGCGGCGCAAGGGCCGTCGTGTCGATTGTAGCCTCAGGCGCGCAGCGGGCGTGCGGCGCCATGCTTGTCCGGCGCAGCGACCAGCGCGGCAAGCTCGAACAAACCGTCCCATGGGTCCGGCGGCAGCGCCGCGCGCCGGCGGCTGCCCGGGGCCGAGCCCGTCAGCCCCTTCACTTGCCGATCGAGCGCGGCGGCCAGCGCGAGACCTTCCTCGAGCAGCGGCTCCGTCACGCGTGAGAGCGCCGGCCCGACAAGGCGCTCGCGCGGCCCCCACACGCGATTCTCGCGCAGCAGCATCGCGAGCGGCTTGCCGGCCGCCGTACCGCGCTTGATCTTCAACAACGTTCGCAATTCCTCGGTCAGCGCCCAGAGCACGAGCACGGCCGCCTCGCCCTCGCCTTTCAGGCCGTCGAGCATGCGCGAGAGCCGGCCCACATCGCCGGCCAACATCGCCTCGTTGAGCTTGAAGACGTCGTAACGGGCGACATTGAGCACCGCGTCATGCACCTGTTCGAACGTCAAAACGCCCTGCGGGTACAGCAACCCGAGTTTCTGAATCTCCTGGTGAGCGGCCAGCAGATTGCCTTCGACGCGCTCGGCAATGAATTGCAACGCTCGCCGCCCGTCTTCGCCTGGCGGTACGCGTTGGCCTTGCTGCGCCAGACGCTGCGCGACCCAATTGGGCAACTGCGCGCGCTCGACGGGATCGATCCGCAACGACACGCCGCCCTCCGTCAACGCCGTAAACCACGCCGACTTCTGCGTCGCGGCATCGAGCCGCGGCAGCGTCACCAGCATCAGCACGTCGGGATTGCCGGCAGCCGCGAGCGTCTTCAGCGCATCGGCGCCTTCCTTGCCCGGCTTGCCCGTCGGAATCCGCAACTCGATCAATTGGCGCTCGCCGAACAGCGACATCGACTGCGTCGCACCAAGCAGCGAACTCCAATCGAAACTGCGCTCGACGGTAAACACGTTGCGTTCGGTGAATCCGGCCGCCCGCGCCGCCGCGCGAATGCGATCGCACGCCTCCTGCGCGAGCAGATGCTCGTCGCCGAAGACGACGTAGAGGCCGGCAAGGCCCTTCGTCAGATGCGTGTCGAGCGCGTCGAGTCGCAGTTGCATGAGCGGATCGGACTAAGCGGGTGATTGCGATCGGCCGGCGCGATCACAGCGGCGGCGGCGGCAACGGCGCGCGCGGCGCAACGCCCGGGGTCTGTTGTCCCGGCACCGGACGCAGCGTATGCACCGTTGCGAGACGACGCGTCAGTTGATCGACCGCATCGTTCTGCATGTCGAGGTAGAGCAAATCGGCCTCTTGCGCCTTTGCCTGCGAGTACTGGACGCTGTAGGTCATCGCGCGATTGAGCGCGATGATGCTCGACGGGATCAGGACGGAACCGTCCACGGCCGTAAGCGAGTAGCCGAGCGAGTAATTGAGTTGATACTCGGCCGCCACGCCGAGCGAGTTCTGCGTCAACACGTTCTGCCCGCGCGATTCGCTGAGGGACAGAACGGCATCGGCGTCGGCCGGCGACTTGACCACGACCGTATCGCTGCCGCCTTCGATCATCCGCGTCAAGCGGGCGGTCACGACCGGCGGCGCGCCGACGATCACGAGCCGCTTGAACGCATAGTTTTGCTGCCCGCGCAGTTGGAAACCGCAGGCGGCGAGCATCATCGTGCCGCACGTCAGCGCGAGAAACGATCGGCGAATCACATTGGCTCCTTAGAGTCTGTTGACACGCGGTGGCCGTGCCACTTGCACACGGACCGCCGCGGCGTACTGCGCTTTACACGACGACGTTCACGAGCCGACCAGGCACGATGATGATCTTCTTCGGGCTCTTGCCTTCGCCGAAGCGCTCGAACATTTCGTGCGCGAGCGCGGCCGCTTCGATCGCCTCGCGCGGGGCGTCCTTCGCGATCGTCAGCGCGCCGCGAACCTTGCCGTTGACCTGCAGCACGAGCTCGATCTCGGCTTGCTCGAGCGCCTTTTCATCGACCTTCGGCCACGGCGCATCGAGCAACGTCCCGAATTCGTCGACGAAGCCGAGCGTCTGCCAAAGCGCGTGCGTAATGTGCGGCACGACCGGATACAGCGCGCGCAGCAAGACGCCGTAGCATTCGCGCAGCACGCTCGGGCGCGCAAGCTTGGCGTTTTCGAGCGCATTGAGCATCTTCATCGCGGCCGACACGACCGTGTTGTACTGCAGACGCTGGTAGTCGAAATCGGCCTGCTTCAGCACGCCGTAAATCTCGCGGCGCAGTGTCTTGTCGACTTCGGAGAGCTGCGCCGGATCGAACCTGTCGCGCGCAATCAGCTCGGCTTGGTTGGCGTGGCCGAAAGCCCACACGCGACGCAGGAAGCGGCTCGCGCCTTCGACGCCCGAACCGGACCACTCGAGTTGCTGCTCGGGCGGCGCAGCGAACATCGTGAACAGGCGGGCCGTATCGGCCCCGTATTGATCGATCAACAATTGCGGATCGACGCCGTTGTTCTTCGACTTCGACATCTTCTCGACGCCGCCCAGCACGACCGGCTGACCGTCGGTAAGCAACGTGGCGCCGACGGGGCGGCCCTTGTCGTCATGCTCGACCGTCACGTCGGTGGGGTTGTACCAGGTCTTCTTGCCCGAAGCATCTTCGCGATAGAACGTTTCGTTGAGCACCATGCCCTGCGTCAGCAGGTTTTTCGCCGGCTCGCCGAACTTGACGAGGCCCATGTCGCGCATCACCTTCGTCCAGAAGCGCGAATAGAGCAGGTGCAGAATCGCGTGCTCGATACCGCCGATGTATTGGTCCATCGGCATCCAGTAGTCGGTGCGCGCATCGACCATCGTCTCGGCATCGGGGCACGTGTAGCGCGAAAAGTACCAGGACGAATCGACGAACGTGTCCATCGTATCGGTTTCGCGCCTGGCGGGCGCGCCGCACTTCGGGCACGCGCAATCGACGAATGCCGCCGACTTCGCGAGCGGGTTGCCGGTGCCGTCCGGCACGAGATCCTCGGGCAAAACGACCGGCAGATCCTGCTCGGGAACCGGCACATCGCCGCACGTTGCGCAGTGAATGATCGGAATCGGCGTGCCCCAATAGCGCTGACGCGAAATACCCCAGTCGCGCAGACGCCACGTGACCTGCTTGTCGCCGAAGTTGAGCGCCTTCAGATCGGCCGCCACCGCGTCGACCGCCTGCTCATGGTTCATGCCGTCGTAGCGGCCGCTGTCGATGCAGACAACGCCTTCCTTGTCGCCGTACCAGGCCTGCCAGGCGTCGAGCGAATACTCGCAGCCCGCCTTCGCGATCACCTGCTTGATCGGCAAACCGTATTTCTTCGCAAACGCGAAATCGCGCTCGTCGTGCGCGGGCACGCCCATGACGGCGCCTTCGCCGTAGCTCATGAGTACGTAGTTGCCGATCCAGACTTCGACCGGCGCCTGCGTGAGCGGATGCGTGACGAAAAAGCCTGTCGGCATGCCCTTCTTTTCCATCGTCGCGATCTCGGCCTCGGCCACGCCGCCGTGCCGGCATTCGTCGATGAACGCTTGCAGCTCCGGCTTGCCCTGCGCGAGGCGCGCGGCAAGCGGATGCTCGGCCGCGATCGCGCAGAAGGTCACCCCCATGATCGTATCGGCACGTGTCGTGAACACGCGCAGCAGCTTGCTTTCGCCGTCGAGCTCGTACGGAAAGCCGAAGTTCACGCCGAAGCTCTTGCCGATCCAGTTTTGCTGCATCACCTTCACGCGCTCGGGCCAGCCCAGCGCGTCGAGATCGTTCAGGAGCTCGTCGGCGTACTGCGTGATGCGCATGTAGTACATCGGGATTTCGCGCTTCTCGACGAGCGCGCCCGAACGCCAGCCGCGCCCGTCGATGACCTGCTCGTTCGCGAGGACCGTCTGATCGACAGGGTCCCAATTGACCGTGCCCGTCTTCTTGTAGACGATGCCCTTTTCGAGCATCTTCAAGAACAGCCACTGATTCCACTTGTAGTAGTTCGGATCGCAGGTGGCGACCTCGCGCGACCAATCGATCGCGAGCCCCATCGACTGCATCTGCTTCTTCATGTAAGCGATGTTGTCGTAGGTCCACTTCGCCGGCGGCACGCCGTTGGCCATCGCCGCATTTTCGGCAGGCATGCCGAACGCGTCCCACCCCATCGGCATCAACGTGTTATAGCCGTTCATCCGCAGATAACGGTACATGACGTCGTTGATCGTGTAATTGCGCACGTGCCCCATGTGCAGCTTGCCCGACGGATACGGCAGCATCGAGACGCAATAGAACTTCGGCTTCCCGGCGACTTCCTCCGAGCGGTAAACATTGGATGCGCGCCACTCTGCCTGGGCGGCGGCTTCGATGTCGGCGGGTAAGTATTTTTCTTGCATGGCGGTGGTTCGGGCTTGGCTGTCGTGGCGCCTTGCGAAACGGGGCGCGGCGATACGTCGGGATGCGTTTCCCCGCAAATGGGGAAAAGGTCGATTATACCGCCCGCGGAGGCATCCACGGCGCGCCCGCCGCGTCACGGCCGGCGTCGGTGCCGAGGCTCTCTGCGTTTCGCCGGTTTTTCCCCTAAGGCTTGGCTGCCTTGGTCTGCGCGGTGGGCGCCGCTGGCGAAGCGAGCGTGGCAGTGGCAGCGGCGGCGGGCGGCTCCGTCACGAAGCCGATCCGCGTCATGCCCGCTTGCTGGGCCGCGCCCATCACCTGCGCGATGACGTCGTAACGCGTGGCCTTCGACGCGCGCAAATGCAGCTCAGGGGGCTCTGCGGCCTTGCCGGCGCGAACGAGGCTCTCGCGCAGTGCATCGAGCGTCAGCGGGTGGCCGTCCCAATAAAGATGACCGGCATCGTCGATCGAAAGCGTGATGGTCTTGGGCGTTTCGGGCGCCGGCGCCGCGGCGACCTTCGGCAGATCGAGCCGGATCGCGTGCGTCAGCAACGGGGCAGTGATGATGAAAATCACGAGCAGCACGAGCATGACGTCGATCAACGGCGTCATGTTGATGTCGGCCATCGGCGCGACCGAGCGATCCTTGTCGAACCCACCGAATGCCATCATCGCCCCCTATCGTTCAGCCGTTACGCTCGTGCCTCACACGCGGGCTTTGCGCGCCGCGTTGCCGCCCTGGGTGCGCTCGGCCCCGAACGCGTCGCCCGCCTGGTGCGGACGCGCAATGCCGGAACCCGCCGTTTGCTCGTGCGTTTCCTGGTGCAAATCCGGCGCGCATACATAGGCGTGCAAATCGTGCGCAAACCCGTCCAATTCTTCGGACAGTTGGCGTTGCATCCGGCCGAGCACGTTGTACGCCAGCACAGCCGGAATAGCGACGACGAGACCGAAGGCCGTCATGATGAGCGCTTCGCCGACGGGGCCGGCGACATTCTCGATCATCGCCTGCCCGCTTGCGGCAATGCTGCCAAGGGCGTGATAAATGCCCCAGACGGTGCCGAGCAGACCGACGAACGGCGCGGTGCTGCCGACCGACGCCAACAACACCTGCCCAAACTCGAGCCGACGCTGCGACGCGAGCAACGCTTCGCGCAGCGCCCGCAGCACGCGCTCGCCGCGCTCGACGCGCGCGAGCATGGCGGATGGAGCCTGCACTTCGGCGGCAGCCAGGGCCGCCTCGGCCAACGGCGCGAAAACGCGCTCGCGGTCGGCCCCGCGCAGGGCCAGCACGCCCTCGGAGAGCGTAGCCGATTGCCAAAACAACGCGATCGCGCGCGGGCCTTGACGCTTGGCGCGTGTGAGCATCCAGCCTTTGACGATCAGAAAGCACCAGCTCGCGATCGACATGGCCAGCAGCAAATAGGCGACGCCGTGCGTGAGCGCGTCACCCGCTTGCAAATAGTGAACGACGCCCGTGTTTTGCATGCGAGAACTGGAAACCGAGAGCAACAACTTGAAAGAAAGCGCCCGCGAGAGCCTGGCGCCCCTGTCGGCCGCGGATCAGCGCAAGCCGAGGACGTCCTGCATGTCGTACAGCCCGGCGTCACGTTCGGCGAGAAAGCGCGCGGCGCGCAGCGCCCCTTGCGCATACGAGACGCGGCTTGCCGATTTGTGCGTGATTTCGATGCGCTCGCCGGTGCCGGCGAACAGCACCGTGTGATCGCCGACAATGTCGCCGCCGCGAATGGCCGAGAAGCCGATCGTCGACGGATCGCGTTCGCCGGTGACGCCGTTGCGCCCGTAGACCGCGCACTGTTTCAGGTCGCGGCCGAGCGCGCCGGCGATCGCCTCGCCCATCGCGAGCGCCGTGCCCGAGGGCGCGTCGACCTTGTGGCGGTGATGCGCTTCGATGATCTCGATGTCGTAACCGGTAGCGAAATGACGCGCGGCGAATTCGAGCAACTTCAGCGTGACGTTGACGCCGACGCTCATGTTCGCGGCAAATACGATGCCGATCTTCTCGCCGGCCGCACGCACGGCTTCGCGCTGGGTTTCGCTCATGCCCGTCGTGCCGATGACGAGCTTCTTGCCGTGCCGCAAGGCTGCATCGATGTACGTCATCGTGCCTTCGGGGCGCGTGAAATCGATCAGGCAATCGGCTTGAGCGAACACCTGCTCGATATCGTCGGTCAGCGCCACGCCGGTGCGCTGACCGAGGAACGCGCCCGCATCCTCGCCCAGTTGCGGCGCGCCCGGCCGATCGAGCGCGCCGGCGAGCGTCGCATCGGACTCGTTCAAAACGGCTTCGATCAACATCCGGCCCATTCGGCCCGATGCTCCGGCGATCGCGATCTTCATCGGCGACATGCGTACCTCTTTGATTGAAGGCCCGGCCGCCTTCGGCAGGCCGGCAGCGCCCATCGAGGCGCCCTGGAAAACAAAAAAGCGGGCGGCGCGCCTTGCGCACGGCCCGCCTCGAGGACCATCCCAATCCTGGCCCGGGAAATCGAACGCTCAGCCGCCCGTACCGGACGCGCCCTGCGACGAGGACGACACCGACTGCTTGCCCGCCCCGATGCTGCCCGAAGGCGAACCGGTCGGGCCGACCGGATTGCTTTGATCCGGCGAAGCAGGCTGCGGCTCGCGATGGAACTGAAACTGCGGCGTCGCGCTCGGCAGCGCGCCCGAGGGCGACGGCGTACCCGAACGGACCGGCCGCTTGGCCGGCGTCGCGGGGACCTGGTTCGTTGCCCGGTTCGCTGCTTGCGCGGCTTGCGCATTGGCCGCCTCGGCCTCGCTCGCACTCGCCGCACCGCTGGCAGCCTCGACAGGCGCCGCAGCCGCTACTGATGCCGAAGCGCCCGACGCCGCCGCGGCCGCCTTCGCCTTCTTGCCATGCTTATCGCCGTCGATATCGGCGAGCAGCTCGAGGTTGGATGGCAGATCCTCTCCGCCTGACCAGCTCACGACGTGATCGCCGTCGAAGTTGACGACGAAATCGCGCTGCTGCACGATGGCCGTCGAGCCGCGCTTGAAGTAGAAGACGTAATCCCAGCGCTCGTTATGGAACATGTCGGTGAGCAGCGGCGTGCCGAGCGCCGCCTTCACTTCGTCGCGCGTCATGCCGACGCGCATATTCGCAGCCGCTTCCTTCGAAACGAAGTTGCCCTGCACGATGGTGATGCGATACGGCGTAATGCTCTGGGCGACGCGCTGCGTGAGACTGTCGTAGGTCGAACATCCCGCAACGAGCGCAACCGTGGAGGCAGCGATCAACAGGTTGCGCACGTGGCTTCCCCCGCGCTTCATAAGAAAATTTGGACTCATTTCACCCACCGTGCGGGCCCCGTTTTATGCACAGCGTCGGGCCGCGCGAGTTTCATCGAAGATGACCGGAACAGCAAAAACCCATTACTATTCGAATCGTGCATTGTACTCTAGGGATGCCTAGCCATGACCAATCCGACCGATCTCAAAAACATCGGGCTCAAGGCGACCCTACCGCGCCTCAAGATTCTCGAAATTTTTCAGCGCAGCGCCGTGCGGCACCTGACCGCCGAAGACGTTTATCGCAATTTGCTTAGCGAAGAACTCGACATCGGCCTCGCCACCGTCTACCGCGTCCTGACGCAGTTCGAGCAGGCGGGTCTGCTGTCGCGCAGCAATTTCGAATCGGGTAAAGCCGTATTCGAGCTGAACGAAGGCTCACACCACGATCACCTCGTTTGCATCGACTGCGGCCGCGTCGAAGAGTTCTTCGACCCTGAAATCGAGAAACGCCAACAGCAGATCGCCGAAGAACGCGGCTTCAAGCTGCAGGAACACGCGCTCGCGCTTTACGGCGTCTGCACCAAGGAAGCCTGCCCGCATCGCAAGCACTGAGCGACACGGCCGTTTCGTTTGCCAAATGACAAGAGCCGCCCTCTGACGAGAGGCGGCTCTTTCAGTTTGTGACGCCCGGCCGCCGCTGGCGGCCGGATGCGACGTCGGCTTACTTCGCCGTCGCGAGCGCGATCGCCGTATCGAGCATACGGTTCGAGAAGCCCCACTCGTTGTCGTACCAGCTCGACACCTTCACGAGACGGCCCGCAACCTTCGTCAGCGTCGCGTCGAACGTCGAACTCGCCGGATTGTGGTTGAAGTCGATCGAAACGAGCGGCGCCGTGTTATAGCCGAGGATACCCTTCAGTTCGCCTTCGGCAGCGTCCTTCATGATCGCGTTGATCTCTTCGACCGTCGTGTCGCGCTTGGCGATGAACGAGAGGTCGACGATCGAGACGTTGATCGTCGGAACGCGGATGGCGTAGCCGTCGAGCTTGCCGGCCAGCTCGGGCAGCACGAGGCCGATCGCAGCGGCAGCGCCCGTCTTCGTCGGGATCTGGCTATGCGTGGCCGACCGCGCGCGGCGCAGGTCTTCGTGATAGACGTCCGTCAGCACCTGGTCGTTCGTGTAGGCGTGGATCGTCGTCATCAGGCCCGTTTCGAGGCCGATTTTATCGTTGAGCGGCTTGACGAGCGGCGCGAGGCAGTTCGTCGTGCAGGACGCATTCGAGACGACCGTGTGCGCGGCCTTCAGCGTGTTGTGGTTCACGCCGTAGACGATCGTCGCATCGACATCCTTGCCGCCCGGCGCCGAGATCAGCACCTTCTTCGCGCCGCCGGCCAAATGCGCGCTCGCCTTTTCCTTCGACGTGAAGAAGCCCGTGCATTCCATCACGACGTCAACGCCGAGCTCGCCCCACGGCAGTTCGGCCGGGTTGCGGTTGGCCAGCACGCGGATCTTGTCGCCATTGACGACGAGGTTCTCGCCCTCGACCGCCACGTCGCCCGGGAACGGGCCGTGTGCCGTGTCGTACTTCGTCAGGTGGGCGTTCGTCTTCGCATCGCCGAGGTCGTTGATCGCAACGATCTGCAGATCGTGCTTCTTGCCGCTCTCGTAGAACGCACGCAGCGTGTTGCGGCCGATCCGGCCATATCCGTTGATTGCAACGCGTACCGTCATGTTGGTTCTCCTGATATTTGGGCTGAAAAAACCTGTCGCTACTGCATGCCTGCCGGCGCGGCGCGACAGCGAGAGTCGCCCGCAGCCTCGCCGCCGCCGGCAAGCCGTATTGCGTCTTGCCGTGAAGTTTATCCGTTGCCCGCTCTTATTCGAGCGCAGCCTTGGCCGCTGCGACAACGTGCTCCACGGTGAAGCCGAAATGCTTGAACAACACGCCGGCCGGAGCCGACTCACCGAATGTATCGATACCGATCACGCCGCCCTCGAGGCCGACGTACTTGCGCCAGAAATCGGTCACGCCCGCTTCGATCGCAACGCGACGCACGCCCTTGGGCAACACGCCCTCGCGATACCCGGCGTCCTGGCGATCGTAGACCGTCGTCGACGGCATCGACACCACGCGCGCGGCGATGCCTTGCTGCGCAAGCGGCTCGACCGCGGCCAACGCGAGCTCGACCTCGGAGCCCGTGGCGATCAGGATGACCTTGCGCGCGACGATCTCGTCGTTCCAGTCGCGCAGTACGTAGCCGCCCTTCGCAATGTTCGCAATTTGCGCGTCGCTGCGCGGCGAGAACGGCAGATTCTGGCGGCTGAAGATCAGACACGAGGGACCCTGGTGCTCGACCGACTGCGTCCAGGCGACCGCCGTCTCGACCGTATCGGCCGGACGCCAGACCTGAAGGTTCGGGATCAGACGCAGGCTGGCGACGTGCTCGACCGATTGGTGCGTCGGACCGTCTTCGCCGAGACCGATCGAATCGTGCGTGAAAACGAAGATCGATGGCGACTTCATCAACGCGGCCACGCGCAGCGCATTGCGGCTGTAATCGGAGAACGTCAGGAACGTGCCGCCGAACGCCTTGTAGCCGCCATGCAGCGCGATGCCGTTGATGACGGCGCTCATGCCGAACTCGCGCACGCCGTAGTTGATATGGTTGCCCCACTGGATACCGTGCTCACCCGCGCGCACGGGCTTGCTGGCCTTCCAGTTCGTGAGGTTCGAGCCGGTCAGGTCGGCCGAGCCGCCCAGCAACTCGGGCAGCGCGGCGGCCAGACCTTCGATCGCCTGCTGCGACGCCTTGCGCGTCGCCACCGTCTCGGCGCGCTCGTTGGCTCCGGCAATGATCGCCTGCGCCTTGGCCGCCCAATCGGCCGGCAGCTTGCCGGCGGCGCGGCGCTCGAACTCGGCCGCTTGCTGCGGATACTTCGCGCGATACCGGGCGAACGTTTCGTTCCACGCCGCTTCGCGCTGCGCGCCCGCTGGCTTCGCATCCCATGCCGCGTACGCTTCCTGGGGGATCACGAACGGTTCCCACTTCCAGCCGATCGCCTCGCGCGTCGCTGCGATTTCCTGTGCGCCGAGCGGCGCGCCGTGCGCGTCGTGACCGCCGGCCTTCGTCGGCGCACCCTTGCCGATGACAGTCTTGCAGCAGATCAGCGTGGGTTTGTCGGCGCGCTTCGCGCTGGCGATCGCGGCGTCGACCGCTTGCACGTCGTGGCCGTCGACGTCGCGAATCACATTCCAGCCGTAGGCCTCGAAGCGCTTGGGCGTGTCATCGCCGAACCAGTATTCGACATGACCGTCGATCGAAATGCCGTTGTCGTCGTAGAGCGCGATCAGCTTGTTCAGCTTGAGCGTTCCGGCCAGCGAGCATGCTTCGTGCGAAATGCCTTCCATCAGGCAGCCGTCGCCGAGGAACACATACGTGTGATGGTCGACGATCGAGGCATCAGCCTGATTGAATTCGGCTGCCAACAACGATTCGGCGAGCGCCATGCCGACGGCGTTCGCCAAACCCTGGCCGAGCGGGCCCGTCGTCGTTTCGACGCCCGGCGTGATCCCGTACTCGGGATGGCCCGGGGTTTTCGAATGCAGCTGACGGAAGTTCTTGAGTTCGGAGAGCGGCAGATCGTAGCCCGTCAGATGCAGCAGCGAGTAGAGCAGCATCGAACCGTGACCGTTGGAGAGCACGAAGCGGTCGCGGTCGGCCCAGTGCGGGTTGGCCGGATTGTGCTTCAGATGGCGCGACCAAAGGGCGACGGCGATTTCGGCCATGCCCATCGGCATGCCCGGGTGGCCTGAGTTCGCTTGTTGCACGGCATCCATCGCGAGCGCGCGGATCGCGTTCGCCATGAGAGCGGTGGGAGCGGGAGACGAGGTCGTCATGTCGGGTCCGGAGAACGAGTCGAGAAAGCGTGCGCGCGGTGGCCCGCTGCTCCGATGAAAGGCCGCCCGCGCGAGGGGGCGCATGCGCCGCGGCGCGAAGCGGCAGGAGAGCAAGCGGACAGGGCTGCAAAGCGTGCCATTCTAACAGATGGCGCCCGCACTATCCGCCCGCCTGCCCGGGTGCGCACCGGCCGGGCAGGCCCGTCGGCGCCTCTATAATGGGTTCATTGCGACCGACCGATCTTCCCGTCCATCGTGTTCTCCCGCGCCGAGCCGCCGCTCATGTTCCATCCCGCCCCTGGCGCCGTCTACGGTTTTCCGGGGGCGCGCCGTGTCGCCCATCTGCAATCGCCGCATCAGCGCATCGAGGTCTGGGACACGCCGCAGCTGGGCTTGCTGTTTACGCTCGACGGGCGGCCGATGACTTCGGTGGGCGACGAGTTCGTCTATCACGAGTGCATGGTGCATCCGGCCGCGCTCGCTCACCCGCAGCCGCGCCAGGCGCTCGTGCTCGGCGGCGGCGACGGCGGCGCGGCCCGGCAACTGCTTGCGCACCCGGGCATCGAGCGCATCGTCGTGGCCGAGCTCGACGAGGCTGTCCTCAGCATGGCGCGCGAGCATTTGGCCGATGTCCATCAGGGTGCGCTCGACCATCCACGCGTACGGATCGTCGTCGGCGACGCCGCGCGCTTCATTGCAACGACGGTGGAGCGCTTCGATCTCGTCGTATTCGATCTCACGCCGCCCGATTCGCCCGCCGCCGAACTTTACACGCCGGCCTTCTATCGGCGCTTGAAAACCGTGCTCGCGCCGTGCGCCATGCTCTCCATGCACTTGGGCTCCGCCCAGTTCCACCTCGAACGAGCGGCAACGCTTGTCCGCGGTCTACGCGAAAGCTTCGCGCTCGTCGACGTGATGGCGGCGTTCGTCCCGTTGTACGGCTCGCTATGGCTCATGGCGCTCGCGAGCGATACGCTCGACGCCGCCTCGCTGTTCAAGCGCGACGTCGAAGAGCGGCTCGCGACCCGGGGCGTGAGCGGCCTGCGGTACTATGACGCCGCGCTCCATGCGGGCCTGTTCGCCCTGCCGCGCGGCCTGCGCGAGCAGCTGCGCTAGCGGCGCATGCCGTCCATAGGCAGCCGCGCACGCGCCGTTTCGCTGACCCAACCTCGTACGCCGTTTTATGCCCCGCTTTTTTGTCGATTCGACTCTTGCCGCCGGTGACATTCTTACGCTGCCCGACGAAGTGGCCCGGCACGTCCAGGTGCTGCGTCTGCAAGCCGGCGACGCGTTGACGCTGTTCAACGGCCAGGGCGGACAGCACGCGGCACGCCTCGTCGAAGTCGGACGGCGCAACGCGCTCGTCGAGATCGGCGCGCATGAAGGCGTCGAAGCCGAGCCGCCGTATTGCGTCACGCTCGCCCAGGGTATCGCGGGCGGCGACAAGATGGATTGGCTTATCGAGAAGGCGGTCGAACTCGGGGTGACGCAGATCGCGCCGCTGGTCACCGCGCGCGGCGTCGTGCGGCTGTCGGCCGAACGCGCTGCCCGGCGCCACGCCCATTGGCAAGGTATCGTGCGCGCGGCC
The DNA here is from genome assembly GCF_002879855.1 of Trinickia soli. GTDB lineage: Bacteria > Pseudomonadota > Gammaproteobacteria > Burkholderiales > Burkholderiaceae > Trinickia > Trinickia soli. The sequence goes on from NZ_PNYB01000006.1 coordinate 189,557, forward strand.
TGCGAGCAGTGCGGGCGCAATCGGCTCCCCGAAGTGGAGCCGGCACACGATCTGTCCAGGTGGCTCGACGCCTCGCCGGCGGCTGGTAACCCGAACGCGCTGCGCCTGATGCTGTCGCCGCGTGCGAGCCTCTCGTTCGATGCGCTGCCGGGCACGCCGCCCAGCGCGGGGATCGTTTTGCTGATTGGGCCCGAAGGGGGATTGTCGCCCGAGGAGGAAGCGGCTGCGGCCGCGCACGGCTTCATCGGGCTGTCGCTGGGCCCCCGCGTGCTGCGCACGGAAACTGCCGGGATCGCCGTGCTGGCCGCCCTCGCGGCGCGGTGGGGCGGCTGGTGAGCACGATAATGAAAAGGCCCGCGTCCGCAGGCCCCTGGGAAAGCGCAGCGACGAGGGCGCCGCAGGCGCGCTCGTCGGAACGCAATCAGGCGAACGAGTAGAACACGCGGAACGCAACCTTGCGCTCGGCCCAGAACTCGGCGGCTTCGCGGAACACGTCGAGCAACGTCTCGCGGCCTTCCTTGTCGAACTTCTGCGCGATCGGCAACCCTTCGAGCACGATGACGAAGCCAGGCTGCGCGCCGGCCTTATGCACGAGATCGGTCAGGCAATCGTAGAGCGCGTCGTAGTTCTTGCCGAAGTGTTTCGGGAACAGGAACGACGTGGCGATGGTCTCGAGCACTTCCTGCTTCGATGCGGCCTGGCCGCAATAGGCAAACAGAAAATGCTGCTCGAGCCGCTGGGCCTCGTCGGCGAGATCCTGTACGCGAAACGCCCGGATCGACTGGACGATGTTCGGTCGCACGGTCGCGAAAAGGCTCATAGGCTCCTCGCTCGGTGAATGCCGGGATACCGCTTCATCCTGCAATGGCTGGCCGCGCTCGGCCGTGCGCATTTGCATGACGCGCTGGAAAAGATTGCCGTCGCCGGCCGCGAACAGATCCGTCGCGACGGGCGCTTCGTGCGCGTAAACGTTGTCGCTCATGCCGTTCATCCCGATATCATTCAACTATGCGTTTAAAACTGGTGTAGTGGTCGTCTGAATAGAAGCAGTTGTCGATCCGCCGCAACGGGCCACCGCAAACGATGCGGCGCGCGCCGCGGTTTTTCGCTCGCGGCGTGGGGACCGTGTACTCATGGTAGTAACCGCGCCGATGAGATGGCAGCAGCCGCTCGAAATTGCCGAACACGACGCCGTCCTTTGCATACGGATAGGGACCGCCCGCCGCGATCAGACTCAAGGTGTCGACCGCCTCGTGCGGCAACTGCGCCTGCTCGATCGTACCCGCCACAGCCCCAACCGCAGACTGTGGCGCCTCGCGCGCCCAGGCCACCGACGAAACGGCCAGAGCGCCAGCCGCACCGACGCCGGCCCACCCGGTTGAGGCCAGAACCGCGACGAACGCGCCCTGACGAACCCACTTACCCGCTCGTTCGCGTATCCCCGCGCGTGTCATCGGCAAGAGTTCCCTGCTGCTCGATCAGATGTGAACGACCACGAAAAGTGTAAGGGTATCTCTAACGGCACCCGGACGCAATCTTTGTATGGAAAATGAAAGACTTAGCAGATTTTTCAGCCTGCCGATCGTCCTGTTTTTCTCTCACACAGGAGAAATTTATCTTATGAAGGATAAACTAGTCGTGACGGTCGCCGATGCGGCGAGTCTTTGCCTCCTCGTCGCGGCATGACGCAAGTCGGAAACCGTCGTTTCACGCATTTGGGGCGGCAGTCTCTCTTTTCGTCCCGCGGCGTGCCCGCAACGGGCACGCCGTTTTTTCTTCTATGCGTGGGACTGCCGTGTGCTTCGGCCGAGCGCAGGGCTGGGCCGAAGTGGCTGGCGAATTCAGCGCGCGGCGGCGCTGACGTCGGCCACGAGCAGCGCGGCCATGTTGACGATGCGGCGCACCGTTGCCGATTCGGTCAGCACATGGACCGGCTTGGCGGCGCCCAGCAAGATCGGGCCGATCGCGATGTTGTTGCCGGCCGCGGTCTTGAGCAGGTTGTAGGCGATATTGGCCGCGTCGATGTTCGGCAAGACGAGCAGGTTGGCCTCGCCTTCGAGCGTCGATTCGGGCAACACTTCACGACGCAATTCGGCATCGAGCGCGACGTCGCCGTGCATTTCGCCGTCGACCTGCAGGTCGGGCGCGCGTTGCTTGAGGATCTCGAGCGTGTCGCGCATCTTCTGCGCCGAAGGTGCATTGCTCGTCCCGAAATTCGAGTGCGAGACGAGCGCCACTTTCGGCTCGATGCCGAAGCGGCGCACTTCTTCCGCCGCCATGATCGTGATTTCGGCCAGCTCGGCCGGGGTCGGATCGACGTTCACATGCGTATCGACGAGGAAAATCTGCCGCCCGGGCAATACGAGGCCGTTCATCGCACCGAAAACCGTGCAGCCTTCGCGTTTGCCGATGACCTGATTGATGAAGTGCAAATGACGGTGCGGCGTTGAAATCGTGCCGCAAATCATGCCGTCCGCCTCGCCCTTCTTCACGAGCATCGAGCCGATCAGCGTCGTGCGCCGGCGCATCTCGACCCTCGCCAATTGCTGGCTGATGCCCTTGCGCGCCATCAGGTGGTAGTACTCCTGCCAGAACTCGCGATAGCGCTCGTCATGCTCGGTGTTGACGACCGTGTAATCGACACCCGGCGTCAGCCGCAGGCCGTAGCGTTCGATCCGGTGCTCGATGACGGACGGGCGGCCGATCAGAATGGGGGTGGCGAGTTTCTCGTCGACGACGATCTGCACGGCGCGCAACACGCGCTCTTCCTCGCCCTCCGCGAAGACGATCCGCTTCTTGCTCGCTTCGACGCTGCGCGCCTGTTGGAAGATCGGCTTCATCGTCGTACCGCTGTGGTAGACGAACTGCTGCAGGTGCTGCTTGTACGCCTCCATGTCCTCGATCGGCCGCGTGGCGACGCCCGAATCCATGGCCGCCTGGGCGACGGCCGGCGCGATCTTGACGATCAGGCGCGGATCGAACGGCTTCGGAATCAGGTACTCGGGACCGAACGAGAGATCCTGAATGCCATACGCGGTCGCGACGATGTCGCTTTGCTCCTGGCGCGCGAGTTCGGCAATCGCATTGACGGCCGCGATCTCCATCTCGCGCGTGACCGTGGTCGCACCCGCATCGAGTGCGCCGCGGAAGATGAACGGGAAGCACAGGACGTTGTTGACCTGGTTCGGGTAATCGGTGCGCCCCGTCGCCAGAACGGCGTCCGGCCGCACTTCAAGCGCCAGCTCGGGCAGGATTTCGGGCGTGGGATTGGCGAGCGCGAGAATCAGCGGCTTGGCGGCCATGCCCTTGACCATCTCGGGCTTGAGCACACCGCCGGCCGACAGGCCGAGGAAAATATCGGCGCCTTCGATCACTTCGGCGAGCGTGCGCCCCGTCGTTTCGCGCGCGAAGCGTTCCTTGTCCGGGTCCATCAACTCGGTGCGGCCCTTGTAGACTACGCCAGCCAGATCCGTCACGAGGATGTTCTCGAGCGGCAGACCGAGATCGACGAGCAGGTCGAGACAGGCCAGCGCGGCGGCGCCAGCGCCCGAAGCGACGAGCTTGACCTTCGAGATGTCCTTGCCCACGACTTTGAGACCGTTCGTCACGGCCGCCGCGACGACAATCGCCGTACCGTGCTGATCGTCGTGGAAGACGGGGATCTTCATCCGCTTGCGGCATTCGCGCTCGACGATAAAGCAATCGGGCGCTTTGATGTCTTCGAGGTTGATCCCGCCGAAGGTCGGCTCGAGCGCGGCGATGACATCGACGAGCTTATGCGGGTCTGCTTCGTTCAATTCGATATCGAATACGTCGATGCCGGCGAACTTCTTGAACAACACGGCCTTGCCTTCCATCACCGGCTTCGACGCAAGCGGGCCGATGTTGCCGAGGCCCAGCACCGCCGTGCCGTTCGTCACGACGCCGACCAGATTGCTGCGCGCCGTGAAGCGGGCCGCGTTGAGCGGATTTTCGACAATCTCCTCGCACGCGAAGGCGACGCCGGGCGAATACGCGAGCGCGAGGTCGCGCTGGTTGATCATCTGCTTCGTCGGCGCGATGGCAATCTTGCCCGGCGAAGGAAATTCGTGATAATCGAGCGCGGCATCGCGCAGCTTCGCCTTGGCGGCAGCGGGGTTGGTAGACATGAGTCGAAAGTCCAGTCTTCGTTACGCGGATTAGAATTAATACTCGACTGCATTGTAGCGCCAATCGCCCCCCCTGCCCGACCGCCTCGTCTGTCCGCTGGGGTGTGGCAAGCGCCGCAGGCCCGGCACGTTGGCGTGATGGCTGCGCTCGTGCCTCACCTTTACCGCAGGTCATTCATGCCCCTTTCCGAGTTCTCGTTGATCGAGCGCTTCTTCGCCCGGCGCGCACGCCGCGGCCCGCAACGCGCCGTGCTCGGCATCGGCGACGATTGCGCGTTGATCGCACCCGCGGCCGGCGAAGTGCTCGCCGTTTCGACCGATATGCTTGTCGAAGGCCGCCACTTCCTGCCGAACGCCGACCCGCTCGCGCTCGGCCACAAGACGCTCGCCGTTAATTTGTCGGATCTCGCCGCAATGGGCGCCAAGCCGCGTGCATTCACGCTCGCGCTCGCGCTCGAATCGCCCCGCGAAGCCTGGCTCGAAGCGTTCGCTGAAGGACTGTTCGCGCTCGCCGATCGATACGACTGCGAGCTGATCGGCGGCGACACCACGCGCGGCCCGTTGAACCTGTGCGTGACCGTATTTGGCGATGTGCCAGCGCAAGCCGCGTTGCGACGCGATGGCGCCCGCGATGGCGACGATGTCTGGGTCTCCGGCACACTGGGCGACGCGCGAGCCGGGCTCGGCCTCATGCGCGCAGAGTGGGACGCGAGCCTGTTCGACGAACGCGAACGCGCGTCGCTGCACGAGGCGCTCGATCGGCCCGAGCCGCGCATTGCGCTCGGACTCGCGCTGCGCGGCCTCGCGCATGCGGCGCTCGATGTGTCCGACGGTCTCGCCGGCGATTTGCTGCATATCCTCGAACGCTCGCGCATGCGGGCCGACGTCGATGTCGACGCCGTGCCGCGCTCGCAAGCGCTGCGCAAACTGCCGCTCGATGTGCAGCGGCAATGTGCGCTTGCGGGCGGCGACGACTACGAGCTCATCTTCACCGCGCCGCCGCACGCGCGCGACGCGATCCTCGATGCCGGCGCCCGCGCGCAGGTCGCCGTGACGCGGATCGGTACAATAACGGCCCTGCGCCATGCGACAGACGAGCCGGCGATCACGTGGCGCGACGCGTCGCACGCACAGCTCTCCCTGACGCTGCACGGTTTTGACCATTTCGATGCAAACTGACCCGACGCTTCCCGGCGGCCCGCCGACAACGCCGCCCACACCGCCCACACGGCCTTATGCGCCGCCGCCCCCGCCGCAGAAGCGGCGCGCGAGCGCGCGCTTCATGCTGTCGCACCCCTTGCATCTCATTTCGCTCGGCTTTGGCAGCGGGCTCTCGCCCGTCATGCCGGGCACGATGGGTACGCTGTTCGCCTGGGCGTCGTTCGCGGCACTCGATGCGCGCCTGACCATCATCGAATGGGCGCTGCTCATCGTCGTCGGGTTCGTGGCCGGCATCTACATCACCGGCTTCACCGCGCGCAAGCTCGGCACCGACGATCCATCGCCCGTCGTATGGGACGAAATCGTCGCGTTCTGGCTCGTGCTGCTATTCGTTACGCCCGAAACGTTCGTCGGTCAGTTGTGGGCGTTCGTCGTGTTCCGAATCTTCGACATGGTCAAGCCGCCGCCGATCCGGTACTTCGATCGCCACGTCAAAGGCGGCTTCGGCATCATGCTCGACGACCTCGTCGCCGCATTTTTCACGCTACTCGTCATCGCCCTGTGGCGTATGACGATCTGATCCGCCAGGCGGCCGCTGCGAACGGCGCCGCCCGTGTCATTTCAACCTCGATCTCACCGAGACCACGCGATGCCCACCGATTCCGTCGTTCATCAACTCGCTGTGCGCGTCGGCAACAAGCTGCGTGACACGCGCCTCCTGCTCACGACCGCCGAGTCATGCACCGGCGGCATGGTGGCGACGGCCGTCACCGACATTTCAGGCAGCAGCGGGTGGTTCGAGCGCGGCTTCGTGACCTACTCGAACCAGGCGAAGACGGAGATGATCGGCGTGCCGGCCGAGCTGATCGACAAGCATGGCGCCGTCAGCGAACAGGTCGCCCGAGCAATGGCCGAAGGCGCGCTGCGCAACAGCCGCGCACAAGTCTCGCTTGCGATCACCGGGGTAGCCGGCCCGGGCGGAGGCACGGAGACGAAACCCGTCGGGATGGTCTGCTTCGCCTGGAGCAATCGGCTCGAAACATCGGCGGAAACGCTCGTATTCAAAGGCGATCGGGAGCAGATCCGCGTGCAGGCCGCGACGCATGCGCTGCGCGGCCTGCTCAAGCACATCGACGACAACGAGCGTTGAGCCGATCCACACCGATTCGCGTACGACGGCTCAGCGATAGGCGTTGATCTTGTCGCGCGTCTCGAGCGCCGCGCGCGCGGCAGCCTCGGCGAAATGTTCGTCGTTGCCCGCGTAGAGAATCGCGCGCGACGAATTGATCATCATGCCGCCGCCGCCCGTGCGGCCCGCTCGGACGGTTGCCTCGACGTCGCCGCCCTGCGCACCGATCCCCGGGATCAGCAGCGGCATCTCGCCGACGATACCGCGCACGACTTCGATTTCTTTCGGGAACGTCGCGCCCACGACGAGGCCGAGTTCGCCGCTCCCATTCCACTTTTCGGCTGCGAGCGAGGCCACCACCTGATAGAGCGGCCGCCCGCCCGTTTCGAGAAACTGCAGATCCGAGCCGCCCGGGTTCGACGTGCGACACAGAACGATGACGCCCTTGCCCGCATGGGCGAGGTACGGCTCAATCGAATCGAAACCCATGTACGGATTGACCGTGACCGCGTCGGCCCGATAGCGCTCGAACGCTTCGCGCGCGTATTGCTCGGCTGTGCTGCCGATATCGCCGCGCTTGGCGTCGAGGATCACGGGCAAGCCCGGATGCCGATCGTGGATATGCCCGATCAATGCTTCCAGTTGATCCTCGGCGCGGTGTGCGGCGAAGTACGCGATCTGCGGTTTGAACGCGCTGGCGAAGGGCGCCGTGGCATCGACGATGTCGCGGCAGAAGTCGAAGATCTTGTCGGCGCGGTTAGCGAGCGCGCCAGGGAAGCGCTTCGGTTCGGGATCGAGGCCGACGCACAGGAGCGACCCTGTGCGCTTCCAGGCGTCGTTGAGCGAGCGGACGAACGAGTAGGACGTGGACATGGCGAAGACGGTGGCGCAAAGCGGGCCAGTGGCGGGAAAGGCCCGTATTCTACCCGCGCCGGCGCGCTCGCCGACGCGGTGCGCGTCGCGCCCCGATGCGGACGGCTCGCCGCTAGCGCCCTACCGGCTCGACGGTGAAGCGAAACGCCCGCTCGAGCGTCTCGCCCGGCGCGAGCACGGTCATGCCGTGTGCGCTCGCACCGCCCGGCAGGTTGACCGCGTTGATCGGATGATCGACGGGCTCGAAGCAGAAGAAATCTTCGCCCGGCGGCGTATAGAGGACGTAGTAATCGGCGTCGGCGTAGATCGTCAGCGACAGCCGCTTGCGCGGCCAGACCACAGCGGCGCGGCCGCTCCACTGCGTGAACGCATGATTCACGAGCACGTCGGGCAACGGGTACGCCACGCCGAACTCCCACGCGAGCGGCGCCGGCACATGGCGCACGGGCAGCCAGTCGTGCCCTGAAAGCCACAGCCCGCTTGCGGCCGCCGATAGCCGCGTGTCGGGCTCGCGCGCCAGGAACGGATGCAGTCCGAGACCAAACGGCAGCGGCTCGCGGCCCGCGTTTTCGACGGCCAGCGTCACCGAGAGCGTCGCGCCGTCAAGGGCATAAGCCAATCGAGCGCGATACGCATGCGGCTTCGCGCGCTCACGCTCCAGCGTCAGCGTCGCGTGGGTCGCGCCAAGCTCGGCGACACGCCAGGCGCGCAGCCAACCGTCGCCGTGCAGCGGCAACGGCTCGGCCGCCCGATTGCGCGGCACAGCGAGCTCGCGCCCGTCGAACCGAAAGCGCGCGCCGCCAATGCGGTTCGAGTAAGGCACGAGCGGGTAGCAGGCGAGCGCATTCGGATCGGTGTCGGACTGCGCTTGGGCGCAGGGCCGGAACAGCGGTGTCGGCTGGCCGCCGTCGCCGTGCCATTCGAAGCGCGTCATCCCGCCGCCGAGCGAAGGCGCCAGATCGACCCGCAGCTGCTCGTTCGCAAGCGTGAGCGGCGCGGCGCAATGGACGCCGCCCGCCGCGCGAGAGACCGCCGAGGTTTGCGGCCCTGGACGGACCGGTTGCACCAGCGTCGCGAGCTTCGCATTGCGCGCCTTCGCGCGTGTACCGCGTGTCGGCGTACGACTGCCCTGCGGATCGACGGCGCGCACGCCCCCGGTTGTAACCGCATCGGAATTCGCTGTGGACATGATGAGCTCCGTCGAGAGGCGCCCGTTGCCGGCCAGGCGCCGGCGCAGGGTCAGGTTCGGAAGTCTGTCTTTTTTTGGGGCTTTGACTCGCGATCGACCGTTTCCGTTTAATCGGATCAGCCTGGGGTTTACCGCCACTGCCCGCCAAAGAGCGGCTCGGGCAAACCGCGCCGCCCGCTCGGCACGGTGAAGATGGCACCTGCGCCATGCTCGGCGGCCAGCGCCGCCGCATCGAGTTCGACGCGCGCCGTCGTCATATAAAGTGTGCCGAGATGCGGGCCGCCCAGCGCGACGCAACTGGGTTGACTCGTAGGCACGCTCACGCGATCGGTTTCGACGCCGTCCGCGCCATAGCGCACGACGCGGGCGCCGCCCCATTGCGCATTCCAGAGCCCACCGTCGGCATCGACCGTCGAACCGTCAGGCACCCCGTCCGAATCGGTCAGCCGCGTGAACACGCGCACGTTGCCCACTGCACCATCGGCGCCGTAATCGCAGGCGAGGATCTCGCGCGTCGGCGAATCGCAGAAGTACATCGTGGCGCCATCGGGGCTGAACGCGATACTGTTCGAAATCGCCGGCGCCGGCAGCGGCAGCCGCTCGAGCGACAAATCGCGGCCCAGCCGATAAAAGCCGCCAACCGCACGCAACGTCGCGCCCTCGTGCTTCGTGCCGAACACGAAACGGCCTTGGCGATCGCAACGTCCGTCGTTCAAGCGCGTGTCGAGCCCGGGCTCGACTTCGACGATGCGGCGCATTTCGCGCGTCGTCAAATCGAAAAAAGCCAGATGCGTGGCCAGACCGAGCAGCAGATAGTGCGGATCGGCGCACAGCGCGAACGTTGCAAGTCGCTCGGGCATGTCCCAGCTCGTTCGCTCTCCCGTGGCGGGGTCGTAGCGATACAGGCGTGCGCCTTCGATATCGGTCCAATAAAAACGGCCCGTGCGCGCGCACCAGGTCGCGCCCTCGCCGAGCGCACAACGCGAGCGCACCGCAAGCGATGCGCGAAAGACCTCGCCGCTCATGCCCACCCTCCGTCGACAATGAAGTCCTGCGCCGTGATCATGCGGCTGTCGTCGGCTGCCAGAAACAGCGCCATGCGCGCCAGATCCTCGGGCATCAATTCGCCATCGAGGCATTGCCCTTCCTTGAGGGCGCGCTTGCCCGCTTCGTCGAGCCATAGCCGGCGCTGCTTTTCGGTCAACACCCAGCCCGGCACGAGCGTGTTCACGCGAATGCCGAACGGACCGAGATCGCGCGCCAGCGCGTGCGTGAGGCCCGTGATCGCCGCTTTCGATGTCAGGTAAACGGGCATCCCGCCTTGCTTGAGCATCCAACTGATCGAGCCGAGATTGATGATCGAGCCGCCGCCCGCGCGCTTCATGTCCTCGGCCACGGCCTGTGCGGCGAAGAATTGATGCCGCAGGTTCACGGCGATGCCGGCGTCGAACGAAGCCGGCGTCACGTCGGCGATCGCGTGCCGCACGTCGTTCGCCGCGTTGTTCACGAGCACCGCGATCGAGCCGAGCGCGCTTTGCGCATCGGCGATCGCGCCGCGCAGGGCGTCGATGTCGGTGACGTCGCAAGCGAGAAAGAGCGGCTTCGCGGGTGCATCGCCGAGCGCATCGGCCAGCGCCTGACCGGCACTCGCGTCAATGTCGCAGAAAGCGACGCGCGCGCCCTGCGCCGCGAAATGTTCGACGAACGAGGCCCCGATTCCGGTCGCGCCGCCCGTGATGAACACAGTGCGGCCGACGAGGCTCGGATAACGCGCATAAGGGCCCGTTTGCGGATGATCGGGAAGCGCCATCGTAAAAATCTCCAAAAGGACTCAGCCACTCAGCGTCCGCCCGCGATGGCGGACGCTTCGTGCGGGAACCCGCTCAATTGCGCGAACCGCGATTCTTGAGCTGATCGAGCAGCACGGCAGCGAGCAGGATCGCGCCGCGCACGAGGTATTGATAGAACGCGTCGATGTTGAGCAGATTCATGACGTTTTCGACCGTGCCCATGATGAGCACGCCGATCACGACGCCCGAGATCGTCGCACGGCCTCCCAGCAGCGAGACGCCGCCGAGCACACATGCCGAGATCACATTGAGCTCGAACCCTTCGGCCGCGTTCGGCTGCCCCGACGTGATGCGCGAGGCGAGAATCACGCCGGCCAGCGCCGTCACCGCGCCTTGCACGAGGAAGATCACCACGCGCGTACGTTCAACGTTGATACCGGCCAGATGCGAGGCTTCGGGGTTGCCGCCGATCGCGAGCGTGTTGCGCCCGTAGACCGTCTGATTGAGCAACACGCCGAACACGATGAAGCACACGAGCGTCACCCAGATCGGCAGCGAAACGCCGAACATCGTCAGACCGCCCAACGCAATGAACGTGTCGGACGACACGCCCACGGCCTGTCCGTGCGAGACGATGAAGCCCAGGCCGCGCACGATTTCCATGGTGGCGAGCGTCGTGATCAGTGCGTTGATGCGCAGATAGGCGATCACGGCGCCGTTGACCCAGCCGATGACCGAGCCGGCGGCCACGGCCGCCACGATCGCGAGGAAGGTGCTGTTGGTCGCGTTGAGCACCATCGCGCAGAGCACGCCCGCGAACGCGACCGTCGAGCCCACCGACAAGTCGAAGTCGCGCGAAGCAAGACAAAACATCATCGTGCAGGCCACCATGCCGATCTGCGAGATCGACAACGCGAGGCCGAGCATGTTGTCGATCGAGAAGAAGTGATCGACCGTCAGCGACGTCGTCACGAACATGACGGCGAAGATGAGGATGAGGCTGTATTCGGTGATCTGCTGCCACCACTTTTGCCGATCGTTCGGCTGCGGGATCAGCGCTTCGGCCGCGCGCTTCGCGCCGGCCTCTACGAGGTTTTCTCTTGCTTGCATGTCGTGACTCCTTCGCCGTCGTTCGCGACGGGCTTGTTGCATCCGTTTCTGTTTCGGCTACGTTTGTCGTCCGGGCTTTCAGGCCGCATCGCGCACCGCGGCTGCGCGCGCGCCTTGCGGCAGCGCAAGCTCGAGCAGCGCCGCCTCGTTCGCCTGCTCGCGCGGCAGTTCGCCCGAAATCCGCCCCTCCCTCATGACGACGATGCGATCGGACACCCCCAGCACTTCGGGCAGTTCCGACGACACCATCACCACGGCGCAGCCGCGCTCGGCCAGTTCATAGATGACGTTATAGATCTCGTGCTTCGCGCCGACGTCGATACCGCGCGTCGGCTCGTCGAGGATGACGACCTTCAGATCGGGCTCCGCGAGCCAGCGCGCCAGAATCACCTTTTGCTGATTGCCGCCCGAAAGCAGCCGGATCCTTTGCCGCCGACTCGGCGTCTTGATCTTGAGCAGCTTGATGAACCGTTCGGCCGTCTTGATCTCTTTCGCGCGATTGAGGAACAGTCCCGCGCGAAGATCGTGCCGCCGACAACTGATATTGATGTTCTCGTCGACGGAAGCCATCGCGAGGATGCCCTCCTCCTTCCGATCCTCAGGACACAGCACAATGCCGCTGCGAATCGCCTGCCCGGGGCGCTTGACGTCGACCGCACGACCATCGAGCGTCAAACGCCCGCCGCGCCGTTTCTCGGCGCCGTAGACGAGACGCATGAGCTCGCTGCGTCCGGCGCCGACGAGCCCGAAGAAACCGACGATCTCGCCCGCGCGCACGTTGAAGCTGGCCGGCGCCGACAGCCCGTGGCCTTCGACCGCATCGACGTCGAGGCGAACCTCGCCCTGCGAACGCGCGCGATAACCGTAGATATCGGAAATCTCGCGCCCGACCATCTCCGAGACGAGCGTCGCCCGCTTGACCTCGGCGAGCGCGCGATGCGATGCGATCTTGCGGCCGTCGCGAAAGATCGTGCAGGCGTCGCACAACTCGTAAATTTCATCCATCCGGTGCGAGATGTAGATCAGCGCACGGCCGTCGGCTTTGAGTCCGCGCACAAGCTTGAACAGCACTTCCGTCTCGCGATGCGAGAGCGAGCTCGTCGGTTCATCAAGCGCGATCACCCGTGCATTGCGCAGCAGCGCCTTGCAGATCTCGACCATCTGCCGCTGCGCGATCGACAACCGCCCCAAGCGGGCGTTCGGGTCGAGATCGACGCCCATTTGCGCCAGCCGCTCTGCGACGAATCGCTTCGCTTCGCGCTTGTGTACCCAACCGAGCGCATTCGGCAGCCGGCCGAGCAGCAGGTTTTCCGTCACGGTCAGATCGGGAACGTACTGCAATTCCTGATGGATCACGGCGACGCCGGCCGCGATCGAAGCGGCCGCGCTCGGGAAACGCACCTCGCGGCCGTCCACCATGATGACGCCCGAATCGGGCTGATACTCGCCGCCCAGGATCTTGAGCAGCGTCGACTTGCCTGCGCCGTTCTCGCCCATGAGCCCATGCACCTGGCCGGCCTCGACTTCGAACGACACGCCGTCGAGCGCGCGTACGCCCGGAAAGACCTTGCCGATATTGTCAAATCGCAACGTTGCTGACATCTCATCTCACCTCGTGCTGAAGGGTCGTCCGAGCGCACGCGCCTCACCTGCGCGCGCGCACCCGGAAAACTGCATCGATGACTTACTTTGCAGCGAGACCCATCTCTTCACGCACCTTGCCCACGTTGTCGCGCGTGGCGAGCATGCCCGTCGTCAGCGTCAGCTTCGGCGGTTCCTTGCCTTGCGTAATCCAGGCGTACATCAGTTCCGACGTTTCTTCCCCGTGGCGTTTCGGGCTGATGATGACGGTGCCGTAGAAGCCCGTCGGGTTCGGCTTCTTGAATTCGTTCAATGCCGAATCCGAGCCGCCGATGCCGATGCCGATCATGTTGTCGGCCTTGAAGCCGCGACCTTCCGCTGCACGCACCGCGCCCAACACGGCTTCGTCGTTCAGGCCGTACGCCACCCAGTGTTTGAACTGCGGGTTCTTCGTGATGGCGATGTTCGCCGCGTTGAAGGCGTTTTCCGTATCGGTCTTCGCTTGCGGCGCCGCAATGATGTTCGCCTTCGGGAAGCCCGATGCGACGAGGATGTCGGTCGCGCCTTGCGTGCGGTCGTGCGCCGTCGGCAATTGCTCGTAGGTCACATCGATCGCGCCGACATCCTTCATATCCCAGCCGCGCTTCTTGATTTCGTCGATGAGGCCCTTGCCCACCTGCTGGCCGATGTTATAGGCCGAGATGCCCATGTGCGGCACCGAATCGATCGGCTTGCCGCTGCCGTCGACGAGGCGGTCGTCGACCGTCATCATCTTCAGGCCGTCGGCCTTCGCCTTGGCGACGATGCCCGGTCCGAGCTTGACGTCAGGCGTGCAGATGATGAAGCCTTGCGCCTGCTGCGCGTGCAGGTTGTCGATCGCGCTCATGACCTTTTCGCCCGATTGCGCGCCGATCTTCACGAGCGTGAAGCCGTCCTTCTTGGCGGCGGCTTCGGCGAATTTCCATTCGTCCTGGAACCAGGGTTCCTCAGGCTGCTTTACGAGGAAGCCGATCTTGACGGGGTCGGCGGCTTGAGCAGCCGGCACGCCTGCGACCATCGACGTCACTGCAGCGGCAGCCAGCGTAAGGAAAATTCGGCGTTTCATGACATTTGTCTCCTGTCTGATTGAGCGTTCGGCCGCGTTGTCTATATCGGATGACTCACGCGGCCAGTGCGTCATCCGGTTCGAACATCGCCGTGCAAGTCCGCCGCACGGCAATCGAAATCATCGTTCTCTAGTCGTGGTACAGCGCCGAGCGCCCGCCATCGACCGTAATGCACGTCGCGTTGATGAACGGCGCCTCGTCCGAGGCAAGAAACACGGCCGTCATCGCAATCTCGTCCGGTTGCGCGATACGCTTCATCGGCTGCAGATCGAGCGTGGCCTGCCGCGCCGCCGCCGGATCGGGCTGCCCGTTCCACCAGTCGTGCGTCAACTGCGTTTCGACGTAACCGGGCGCAATCGCATTGACGCGCACCTGCTTGCCCGCGTATTCGATGCCGAGCGCGCGCGTCAAACCGAGCACGCCGTGCTTGGCGACCGGGTACGGAAAACACCCCGGGATGATCTGAAACGCATGCGTCGAGGCAATGTTGACGATGCTGCCGCGCCCGCGTTCGATCATGCCCGGCAGCACCGCCCTGCACCCGTTCCACACCCCGTCGAGATCGACAGCGAAGCAGCGGCGCCAGTCGTCGTCGGTCATCGTCAGCGGATCGCAAAACACATTGATGCCCGCGTTGTTGACGAGTACATCGATAGGGCCGAATGACCGCTCTCCGGCATCGCGCGCCTCGCAGACGGATGCGCTCTGCGTGACGTCCGTGCGCACGGCCAGCACGCGCGCGCCGGGCGTCTGCGCTTCGATGCGCTGCGCCACCTCGCGTGCTGCGTCGAGATCGAGTTCGGCCAGCACCGTCGCCGCGCCTTCGCGCGCGAAGGCCTGCGCAATGGCCGCGCCGATCCCGCGACCGGCGCCCGTGACGAGTGCAACCTTGCCCGCGAGCCGATTCATGACTGGCGCGCCTGCTCGATCTTGCGCCACGCCGCCACGAATGCGCGCGCATGCTCAGCCGTCAACGCGGCGTCCTGCCCGGGACGATAAAGCGCCGAGCCAAGACCGAAGCCGTTCGCACCCGCTGCGACGAGCGCACTCATGTTCTCGGGCGTCACCCCGCCGACCGGCACGAGCGGCACCCGCTTCGCGATGACGGCGCGCCATGCCTTGACGACGACCGCGCCCAGTTGCTCGGCCGGAAACATCTTCAACACGTCCGCACCGCTCGCGAGCGCGGCAAACGCTTCGGTCGGCGTGGCCACACCGGGCGCGCACGCCAGCCCGGCTTCCTTAGCAGTCCTAACAATTTGCGTGTCGCCGTGGGGCATGACGATGAGTTCGCCGCCTGCCCGCGCCACCTCTTCGACGAACTCCGGGCGCAGCACGGTGCCGGCGCCGACGATCACTTCCCGCGGCAACGCCTGGCGCAAAGCCGAGATGCTCGCGAGCGGGTCGGGCGAATTGAGCGGCACTTCGACGATGCGAAAACCGGCGTCATAGAGCGCTTGACCGTGGTCCGCGGCTTCGTCCGGCGTGACACCGCGCAGAATCGCAATCAGCGGACACGACTCGAAGGCGGCGATGAACTTTGCGTGCGGACGGTACGGCTTTGGAAGATCGAATTCGGTATGCATGGCGCATCCATTGAAACGGTTTGGCTAACGGACAATTCGTCGAAAACGGCAAAACACATCGCGACTATCGCGGCCTTCTCCTCGCGCGCCGGACGATCCGCACAACGCGGCTCAACCGGCCGGCTCGAATGCGTGGCGAGCGACGAGCCCCGCTTGCGTGGCGATCCGCCACAGCCCGCTTTCGGCGGCGGCTTCGACCACGCTCGCGCGCAGGCACCCGAACTGCGTCAAGGCGAGCCGATAGCGCTCGCACAGCGCGGCGCTACCGATCAGGCGCGGCGATTCGCCGGCCAGCGCGGCACCGCGCGATTCGAGCAGTCCGGCCAATCCGCACAACTCATGACCGATCAGAAGCCCTGACAAATAATCGGGTTGCTGCTCGGGCTGCAGTACGCCCGTCAAACCGAGCGTGCGCGTGCTGAATATCGTCGCGAGCAGGCCCGCCTGATGCGCGTGGCGGGCAACGGTCACCCCGCGCAAAAACGCCTCGGTGTCGAATTGCGACGGTTGGATCATCGTGCGGCCCAGAATCGTGTGCTCGCGCAGCGCGCCGTAAAGCTCGCCCGTCATGAACGTATGGAACGATTCGATACGCTCCCCGCTAACGACAGCCCACTTCGCATGCGTGCCAGGCAAACCCACCAGCGCACGCGTGTCGCCGTCGATCGCCGCGCTCGCCAACGCGCCGACGATTTGCGTTTCCTCGCCGCGCATGACATTCGGCAACTCGCCATGCTCGATGACGCCCGGCACGATATGCACGCAAGCCCCGCATGCCGCGGTGACACGAACGATCCCGGCCACGAGGGCCGCCGCATCGGCCGGTGTCTCGATGTAAGGCGCTTCGCGCCAGCCTTGCGCGCTGCCGATCATGCCGGCTGCGATGACGGGCAGATTCGGCGAAAGAGCGAGCCAGTCGCCGCACGCGGCGTCGAAAGCGGCGTCGAACGCGCCGGGCTGCGGCAAGCGCATGATGCCTTCGCCCGACGCACGCGTCGCGATCACGTTGCCTTGCGCATCGAACAGATACGCACGCATGGCCGTGGTACCCCAGTCGAGCCCGATGAGCGCCGGCGTCGCGGCCAAAGCTTGCACAGCGGTCATCGTTTGATACGGCGCGCCGCAGGCGCACTCCAGCCGAGTTCCTCCGAAATTGCCCGGGCTTCGCGCTGCACGACGGGGATCAGTTCTTCCATTCTTTCCTGAGACATGTAATGCGTCGTGCTCGCCACCGAGATCGCGGCAACGATCGCGCCTGTTGCATCGCGCACGGGCGCGGCCACGCAGAAGATCGACGGCTCGTTTTCCTCGTGATCGAGCGCAAAGCCGCCGGCCGCGTAGCGCACCATGCGTTGAAGGAACAGCGCCTTGTCGGGACGACGGTGGTTTTCGAAGCGCACGCCCTCGAGCGAGCGCTGCGCCGAGTCGTACAGCGTGCTCCACATCTGCGGCGACAAATCGAGCATCAACGCCTTGCCGATGCCGGTCGATGCGAGCGGCATCTTGTGACCGGCCTTCGAGCGCATCTCGAGCCCGCGCGTGCCCGCCAACTTGTCGATGTAAAGCACTTCGTCGCCGTCGCGCACGCCGAGATGAACGGTGTCGAGCGTCGCCTGCGCGAGGCGTTCAAGGTGCGGGCGGGCCACAGCGGTCAGCGGCATCTGCTCGAGCGCGATCGTCCCGAGTTCGATCAGCTTGGGACCGAGCAGGTATCCCTGCGGCACCTGGCGCAGATAGCGCGCATGCACGAGACAGTGAACGAGCCGATGTGTGGTGCTGCGCGTCGTACCCAGAGCGGCGGAGAAGGCGCGCATGTCCCGTGCGCCGTTTGCGCACGCCTCGATGATCGCGAGCCCGCGCAAGAGGGTCTGCGTGCCGGCAGGGACGTCGAGCCCTTCGAGCAGCGAGCCGCCGGCGACGGCCGGTTCGGACGTGGGCGCGCCGACGCTCGTGCGTGGCGCTTCCGACAGGTCGTCGTGCGGGGCGGAAGAAACGAGTTGGTGATCGGGTGCAGTCATCGGGCGCGTCTCCGTCGGGTTCGAATGCTTCGCTCTCGAATCGCTGAATGTTCTATGTTTTCGGTTGGCGGCCATTTCGACCGCTCGCGACGAATTGTAGGCACGACTTCGCGGACGATCCAACATTTGAATAACCTGCCCATATGTTGGGAAAATAAGCGATCGGCGCCTGCCGTGGCAAGATCCGATGCGAGTCCGGCTTCGATTCGGGCTCCGCATGCGGCAAGCCGCGCGGCACGGTGCTTCCGCGCTCCCGACCGTGCCCGCCCGGCATCGGTTTGGAGCCGCTGGCTTCTCCCCTCAATCCATCAGGACCGACCTTCTATGAAACCGATCCTCAATCTGGCCGAAGTCGAACTGTCCCCATTGCCCGCCGCGTTGGCGCCGCCCGAATCGATGGCGGACCGCTACGCGCCGCGCATGGGGGCCATCGGCGCGCGCATCGGCGCGCAAAAACTTGGCTATAACGTGACGGCGCTCGCACCGGGCAAGCGTGGCTTCCCGTTCCACAACCATCGCGTGAACGAGGAGATGTTTTTCGTGTTGGAGGGAACCGGCGAAATCCGGATCGGCGAGGCTGTCTATCCGATCCGTGCCGGCGATGTCATCGCTTGCCCGCCGGGTGGGGCGGAAGCGGCGCATCAGATCGCCAATACCGGAGACGTCGAACTCAGGTACCTGGCGGTCAGCACGAAGATGCTGCCTGAAATCGCCGAATATCCGGACTCCGGCAAGTTCGGGGTGCTCGCGGAATTCCCGGGCGCTCCGGGGGAGAAGCCGAAGGGTTTCAGGTTCGTTTCACGCGAGGGTGAGAGCGTGGGCTATTGGGACGGCAACTGAACGTTTTCGTCAACGGCGGCGCATGAGTTGCGCGGCTGCACGCTATGCCTGCCGGCATGCAGCCTCGCGCCCCAAAACCTCAATCGCGAGGCGCCGCATGGTTAGCGACGCCAATGTCGATCCGCGCGGCCGCGGCTACGGTAGGTGTCCGCCGGCGGGGAACCGCGTTCATCGCGGCAGTTCGGCTGCGCCCATGCGCCGCGCAATGACGCCGGCGCGCTGCGCGAGGTAGGCGGAACCGCGATGCTGATCGAAGTACTTGGGACGCGGCAGCATCACGGCCAGCCGGGCCGACTGCCACGCCGTCAATTGCGCGGCAGAACACCGGTAGTAGTAGCGCGCCGCCGCCTGCGCGCCGTACACGCCGTTGCCCCATTCGACCGAGTTCAGATAGATCTCGAAGATGCGCTTCTTGTCCATCAGCGTCTCGAGCATCCAGGTGATGATGAGCTCTTGCCCCTTGCGCAAATAACTCTTTTGGCGTGAAAGAAACAAATTACGCGCGAGTTGCTGCGTGATAGTCGAACCGCCCGCGACGATTTTGCCGCGCGCCTTGTTCTTCTCCCAAGCCTGCAGAATCGCTTCCGTTTCGTAGCCGTTGTTGTTGACGAAGTTGGCGTCCTCGGAAGCGATGATCGCCCGCTTCAGATTGCGGGAAATGCGATCGTACGGCACCCATTCGTGCGCGATCGCTACGTCGGGGCGATCCTGCGCGAGGCGCCACGCATCGGCGCGCATGAATGCGGTCGAGCGCGGGTCGACGACGGTCCATACGGCGATCTGCGCGAAGTAATAGGCTTGCGTCGCGACCCACGCGACCACGCAGACCGCCGCCGCATAGAGCAGCCAGTCCGCGAACCCCCTTCCCGCCCGCTGTTTCCTTTTGGTCATCGTCGCGTCTTGATCGCTCGCGCTTCTATCGGCCGCATCGGCATGACATCCAAGCCGGCCCGCGGGTCAGGCCGACGCCGCCAGCATCGCGCGCAACTGCGCAAGCACCGCGGCACTGTCGGGCCGCACGCCGCGCCATATCAGGAACGACTCGGCCGCCTGCTCGACGAGCATGCCGAGCCCGTCCGACGCTTTCGCGCCGAGCGATCGCGCATGCTGCATGAAGACGGTCGGCTGCGCGCCGTACATCATGTCGTACGCCAACGTGTTCGCGCCGAACGCCCGATCGTCGCACTCGGGCAAAGCGGCCGCCAGCGAGCCCGCCGTCGCATTGATGACGACGTCATAAGGCGCCGCGTCGATCGTTGCCGGAGCGCCGCCCAAGAGCGCGCAATCGGCCTTGCGCGCGGCCGCCGCAAACTGTTCCACGAGCGCCAGCGCCTTTTCCCCGGTGCGATTGGCGACCGTCAGCAAGCACGGGCTGCGCTCTAAAATCGGCAGCACGGCGCCGCGCGCCGCACCGCCCGCGCCTAGCAACAACACGCGCGCGCCCGCAAGGCGAACACCCTGGTTTCGTTCGATGTCGGCGACAAGGCCGACACCGTCCGTGTTGTCGCCATAGCTCCCGTCCGCATCGAACCTCAGCGTATTGACCGCGCCCGCCGCGGCGGCCCGCGGCGAAAGCCGATCGGCGAACGCGTGCGCTTCGAGCTTGAACGGCACCGTGACGTTGAGTCCTCGTCCCCCTGCCGCGACAAACGCTCGCACGACATCGACGAACCCATCGACAGGAGCAAGGACGCGCCGGTATTCGATGCGCTCGCCCGTCTGTTCGGCGAAGCGCGCATGGATGAACGGCGACTTGCTGTGCGCGATCGGGTTGCCGATCACCGCGTAGAGATCGCAGCCGGCCGCGGCGGGTTCGATCGGTTCAAAATGCGGTGCTGACGGACCGATCGTCGAAGTCATTGCGCCACCTGCGCCGATCGCGAGACGCCGCCGTGCCCATCGGAGGCTTGCGCACTGTCGCCGGCGTCGCCCGCGCTGCCCGCCTCTCCCGCATCGCCGCCGTCCATCGAGTCAGTCGGCGTTTCACCGCCGCCCTGAGACGCCTCGCCCGCTTCATCACCTGCGTCTGCTTCGGCACGCGCTTCCTCTTCGCCCTCCGCCGAGCGATCGGACGCCTCGACGATCTCGACCTCTTCTTCCTCGTCCTCCGCCGCAGCGCCCGCGGCGCCAGGCGCATCGAGGACACGAATCGGTCGTACCGACGCCTCGACGGTCAGCTCGTCGACGCCCATCACCTCGAGCACGATCCGCGTGCCGCGCGCATGAACACCCAGCCCCGGCACGTGCAGCAGCAGCGGCACTTCCTCGAGCCGCACGAGATCGCCCTTGACGACGGCCGCGACGACCTCCTTCTTCTGCTCCTGCGTGAGCCAGCGCAGGCACCAGAAGTACTCCATGCGCCGCTGGTGGTCGGCGTAGGCCGTGTAGGTGTCATCGAAGCCCTGCACGACGGCATAAAGATCCGCGTCCTTCGGCTTGAACGGCGCGACGAGCTTCGCGGCCACGCCATGCTGAACGCAGGCGAGCAATTGCCATTGATTGACGAGGTCGACATAGCGCCGCAGCGGCGACGTGCTCCACGCGTATTGGGCCACGCCGAGTCCTTCGTGAGGCGCGGCGCTCGTCTGCATGCGGGTGCGCTTCGGTCCCGCGGCCGCAAAAGTGCGTTGAGTCCGATAGATGCCGGGCACGCCGTGATCGTGCAGCAACGCGCCCCAGGTCGAATTCGCGAGGATCGCAAGCTCAGCCACGATCAGATCGAGCGGAGAGCCACGGCGACGCGGCGTGATCGTCACATGTTCGCCGTCGACGTAGAAGTTGAAATCGGTGTTGCCGTGCACCTCGCGCCTCAAGCCGTAGCCGGCGCGCGCCGCCTGCCGCTTTTCAAACAGGGCTTGAGCGAGCGGCCACAATACGGCGATGTCTTTCTTGTGCGGATACTCGCCGCTGCCGGCCGCGAGCGCCTCTTCCGTCACGCACGCGTCGAGCGTGTTGTGACGCAGATTGCTCTGGACGAACACGCGTTCGGCGCGCGTTTCGGTCGCAACGATCTCCTGCGTGTTCCGATCCACGATGATGTAGAGGGAAAGCGCCGGCCGCAGGCCGCCTTCCTTGAGCGTGAAGACTTCGACCACTTCGTCGGGCAGCATCGTGATCTTGTCGCCGGGCATGTAGACGGTCGACAGCCGCGCGCGCGCAATCGCGTCGACGGCGTCGCCCCGTGCGATGCCGAGCGCCGGCGCCGCAATATGCACGCCGATGCGGGCGCGATCTTCGGCGAGAAGCTCGACCGAAAAGGCGTCGTCGATCTCGGTCGTCGTGATGTCGTCGATCGAGAACGCCGGCGCATGCGCGGTCGGCAAATCGTCGGGAACCGGCCCGGGCGTCACGGGCGGGAAACCCGTTCCGTGCGGGAAATGTTCGGACAGAAAGCGTGCCTCATGCAGCGCACGCGCCGAAGCGATGCCGCCGCATTCGAGCATGAGGCGAGCCTGAGAGATCCCGCGCGCGGCCGCGGCGCCTTCGAGCGCCTTGTACTCGATCGAGTTCTTGTCGGGTTTCGTCAGCAACGCGAGCGCCTTGCCGCGCAGCGCCTCGGGCAACCGGCCGGCCTTCATCTCCTCTTCGTACTGTGCTTGCACGAGCGCCTGCTGACGCTTGCGCTCCAGCGCCGCGAGCGCCATTTTCAGTTGCTCTTCGGGCGCGCGCTGATACTGGCCGCGCCCCTTGCGACGAAAATAAACGGGCGCGCCCTGCATGCGCAACACGAGCGCGGCCCGCTCGACGGGGCCGGCTTGCGCGCCGAAATATTCGCCTGCCAGCGCCGCAAACGGAAATTCGTCGGCCGGGGCGCACTCCCACAGGAAGTCGAGATCGATTTGCTGAGCGGCGGCATCGGCCTGCTGCATCAGTTCTGCCGCACCCGGCTTTTCGAATTCGATCAGCACGTCTTTCGCGCGCACCTTGGCCCGCCGGCCGCCCGGCAACTCGACTTGCAGCGCATCGCCCTGGCGCGACAGCACGCTGCCCGCCTTCAGACCGCCTGATTCCTCAAAGAAAACGTTCACTCGACACTCTCGTTACGAATATGGCCCTCGCAGCGCTGTCGTGCCGCAAACCGCACGCCCGCTGCCGATTGATCTTGTTCGGTTTTGTGATGCGCCGCCCGACCGCGTGCGCACCGCCGGCTCGACCGCCGGCGCTATGTCCGTCCCGCCCCTGTCATGCCGCAAAATGCGAGCACGTCGTCGACATACTCGGCGAATTCGCTGATCGCATGATCGCTGCCCTCGATCAGCTTCGTCTCGACCCCTGGGTAATGTGCGAGCATCTCCCGGTAGTCGAGCACTTCGTCGCCCGTGGCGGCGATCAAATAATAGCGTTCCGGCCTGGTGATGGATTTGACGCCGAGCGCACGCAATTCATCGAGGTGGCGCGGCTCGACGACGATGCTGCCGCCGCCATGCCAGAGCGGCTGCTCGCCGAGATAGGCGGACAGGTCACGCTCGGGCAGCACGGCCGGATTGAGCAATACCGCGCGCCAGCCGTGCTTCTCTGCCAGATACGTGGCGAAGTAGCCTCCGAGCGAACTGCCGATCACCGTCACGTCGTCCCGGCCGCCGGGCGTCGCCGCCGCGACTTGTGCTTCGGCCATCGCGACCGCTTCGAGCGGCGAAACGGGCAGCATCGGACAACGCCATTCGTGCGCAGCGCCCAGCTCGGCCACGCGCGCCGCGAGCAGCTGCGCCTTGAACGATTTCGGCGACGAGCGAAAGCCGTGCAGATAAAGAATCACGCGCCGCCTCGTGCACGCGAACCGAGCGCGTCGAGCACCTTCTGATGGACGCCGCCGAACCCGCCGTTGCTCATGACGAGCACGTGATCGCCGGGACGCGCCGCATGGGCGACGGCCGCCACGAGCGCCTCCAGATCGTCGAACGCACGTGCTTTGTCGCCGAGCGGCGCGAGCGCTTCACCGAGATTCCAGCCGAGCGCATCGCGACCGCTCGGTGCACCGTAGCCGAACACAAGGTCGGCGCCGGCCAGGCTGCCCGGTAGTTGAGCCTTCATGACGCCGAGTTTCATCGTGTTCGAACGCGGCTCGAGCACAGCCAGGATACGCGTGCGTTCACCGCCGACGCGCGTGCGCAGGCCGGCGATGGTCGTCTCGATCGCCGTGGGATGGTGAGCGAAGTCGTCATAGACCGTGACGCCGTCCACACTCCCCCGCACTTCCATGCGCCGCTTGACGTTGCGAAATTGCGTGAGCGAGCGGGCGGCCTGAGCCGGCGGCACGCCGACGTGACGCGCCGCCGCGATCGCCGCCAGCGCATTGAGCCGGTTATGCTCGCCCTGCACCTGCCACTCGACCATGCCGACGCGTTCGCCGCGCCAGTAAAGCGCAAAGCGCTCGTCGATCGGTTCGCCGTCGGCGGCCGGCAGCGCATCCCAACCGCCATCCACGCCAAAACGTTCGACATCGCTCCAGACGCCACGCGTCAGGACTCGCTCGAGCGCCGGCTCGCGCCCGTTGACGACGAGACGGCCGACCGCGGGCACGGTCCGCACGAGGTGATGGAATTGCGTTTCGATGGCTGCCAGATCCGGAAAAATATCGGCGTGATCGAACTCGAGGTTGTTGAGCACGGCCGTGCGCGGCCGGTAATGAACGAACTTCGAGCGCTTGTCGAAAAACGCCGTGTCGTACTCGTCCGCTTCGATCACAAAGAAGCTCGAATCGGTCAGCCGCGCGGACACGCCGAAGTTGAGCGGCACGCCGCCGATCAGAAAGCCGGGATTGAGCCCGGCGTCTTCGAGCAACCAGGCAAGCATGGAACTCGTCGTCGTCTTGCCGTGCGTGCCCGCGACCGCCAGCACCCACTTGCCGGCCAGCACGTGCTCGCCGAGCCATTGCGGCCCCGACACATAGGGCAAGCCACGATCGAGAATCGCTTCCATCAGCGGATTGCCGCGCGAGACGACATTGCCGATGACGAACAGGTCGGGGTTCAGATCGACCTGTTCGGCGCCGTAGCCTTCGACGAGCCTGATGCCCTGCGCCTCGAGCTGGGTGCTCATCGGCGGGTAGACGCCGGCATCGCAGCCGGTGACCGTATGGCCCGCGGCGCGCGCGAGAACCGCGAGGCCGCCCATGAACGTGCCGCAAATGCCGAGGATGTGGATGTGCATAAAACAGTCGTGCTCGTGCCGCGCTTAGTGCGAGTGCATGGATGAATGCCAACGCCTGGATGGAGACGGACGGCGCTTGAGGCCCGCTATTGTACCCGACGGTACCCGGCGTACCCGACGGTACCCGGCGCGCTCGCGTCGATCGGGCGCGCCGGGCCGCGGCAGACGATCTAGTATGATGGCCGGATGGTACGTAAAACACTTGTCGATCCGCAGCGGGTGCGGGACGAAATCGCGATGGCGGCCGCACGGCTGATCGCGGAGGATGGGCTCGACTATGCGAGCGCCAAACGCAAGGCCGCGCGGCAGGTCACCGGGGCCACCCGTGTCGCCGGCGAATGGCTGCCCGATAACGACCAGATCGAGGAAGAAATCCGGGAATATCAATCGTTGTTCCAGGCGGACACGCAGCCGGCCGTCTTGCGCCGGTTGCGTGAAATCGCAATCGAATGGATGAAGCGGCTCGCGCCGTTCAATCCCTATTTGACGGGAGCGGTGCTCAACGGCACGGCGGGCGAACACTCGGATATACATTTACAGGTGTTCTGCGACAACCCGAAAGAAGTCGCGATCTATCTGCTGAATGCGAATGTGCAGTACGACGTGTCCGAAACGCGCCACTTCGGCGGCCGCGGCGACGTCGAAACGCTGAGTTTCCTCTGGCGCGGCGCGCGCGACGAAGAGCCGGTCGGTATTCACATCGCGCTTTACGATACGGACGACCTGCGCGGCGCCGTGCGCCCCGACGCCAGGGGCCGCACGGCCCGGGCGAACCTCGATGCGGTGCAAGCGTTATTGATTGACCAGAACGAAGGCGACGGCTCAGCGCCGTCGAAGAATTGAACATCGAGATCGGTGGCTCCATCGAACCCCGGTCGACTCACTGCCTGCCTCCATGAAGATGAAACCCGCTTTCGCCATCGCCGCCGTCGCGGTGATTGCCGCCCTGCTTGGTGTGACAGCTCACCGTTGGCTCAATGGCGCCGGCGCCGACGCGGCTTCCGGCAAGAGCGCGGCGCCGGCCGTCGCCGAAGCGCCTGCCGCGAGCGTGTCCGCAAGCGAAGCCGTCGCGCAATTGCTCACCACGCCGCTGCGCGATGTCGACGACAAGCCGCAAACGCTCGCCGCCTATAAAGGACGCGTGCTCGTCGTGAACTTCTGGGCGTCATGGTGTGGACCCTGCGTCGCCGAGATGCCCGAGCTCGTCCAACTGCACGACACTTACCAGAGCAAGGGGATCGAATTCGTCGGCATCGGCGTCGACTCCCGACAGAACGTCCAAAATTTCCTGAAACGCGTGCGGGTCGACTACCCGATTTTCGTCAGCGGATTCGGCGGCGCCGATCTTGCACGCAACCTCGGCAACACGGCCGGCGCACTGCCCTTTACCGTTGTAATTGACGCCAACGGCGCCGTACGGTCGACAAAATTAGGACAAATCACGCCGAGCGAACTGCGCAAGACTTTGGACACGCTCTGAGCGTATCTGCGCATAAATCCGAAAATTCGCGTAGATATCAGCAAATTCGACGTCGATCGGCGGCAGTTAGCAGATTTCCGTGACATTCGCGCGTCGCGAGCGCCGCGACGATGGGTGACTTTTGCATTGGCTGCTAGACAAGTTTCGCCAAAGGGCGCTAAAGTGCGCGCAATTCCGCGGAAACAGAAGCGAACCATGAAACGACTGCTGGTGCTGCACGGCCCGAACCTGAACCTGCTGGGGACGCGGGAGCCGGAGGTCTATGGCCGCGTGACGCTCGAGCAGATCGATCAGGCGCTCTCGGTACGCGCGAAGGAAGCGGGGGTCGAGCTGCTCACGTTCCAGAGCAATCACGAAGGTCAGCTCGTCGACCGCGTACAAGCCGCCGCTCGGGAAGCGGTCGAGTTCATCGTCATCAATCCCGCTGCCTACACGCATACGAGTGTCGCGCTGCGCGATGCGTTGGCTGGCGTCGGCATCCCGTTCGTCGAGGTTCACCTGTCGAACGTGCATCGCCGGGAGCCGTTCAGGCATCACTCGTACTTTTCCGACCAGGCCGAAGGCGTCATCTGCGGCCTGGGCTGGAAAGGCTACGTCTACGCACTCGAGTTCGCGCTAGAGCGGCTCGTGCCGCAAAGCGCGCGCGGCTGATTCCAGAACACAAATCGGAGCCGGTGCAGGCCGGCGCCTCACGCATTAAAAGAGGGGATTCCTGATGGATCTACGTAAGCTGAAAACTTTGATCGACCTCGTCTCCGAATCGGGCATTTCCGAGCTCGAAGTGACCGAAGGCGAAGGCAAGGTCCGCATCGTCAAGAATGCGCCGCCGGTTTACGTGCAACAGTCCGCAGCGTACGCACCGCAGTTCGCGGCAGCGGGCCCCGCCCCGGCCGGCTTCGTCGCTTCGGAGCAGGCCCCCGCTGCCGCGGCGGCGCCTGCGGCAGCGGCGGCGCAAGGCCACGTCGTCACCTCGCCGATGGTCGGCACCTTCTACCGCTCGCCTTCGCCGGGCGCGGAGCCGTTCGTCCAGGTGGGCGATTCGGTCAAGGAAGGTCAGACGCTGTGCATCATCGAAGCGATGAAACTGCTGAACGAAATCGAATCCGACAAGGCCGGCGTCGTGAAGGAAATCCTTATCGAAAACGGCCAAGCCGTCGAATACGGCCAGCCCCTGTTCGTCATTGGCTGATCGCAAGCGGGCCCGGGTGCGTGTTTCAGCCTCTCGGGCATGGCCGTTTCGCTCGAATGCCGTGTACCGCCGACTTTTCGCGGCCCCACGACGCACGAGCCCATAACTGCGTCGAACCATCGCCATGTTTGAAAAAATCCTAATCGCCAATCGCGGCGAAATCGCGTTGCGCATTCAGCGCGCTTGCCGCGAACTCGGCGTCAAGACGGTGGTCGCCTACTCGACCGCCGACAAAGACGCCAAATACGTCAAGCTTGCCGACGAAGCGGTCTGCATCGGACCCGCGCCGTCGCCGCAGAGCTACCTGAACATGCCGGCGCTCATCAGCGCGGCCGAAGTGACTGATGCCGAAGCGATCCACCCCGGCTACGGCTTCCTCTCGGAGAACGCCGACTTCGCCGAGCGCGTCGAGCAATCGGGCTTCGCCTTCATCGGCCCGCGACCTGAAACGATTCGCCTGATGGGCGACAAAGTCACGGCCAAACAGACGATGATCAAAACGGGCGTGCCGTGCGTGCCCGGTTCGGAAGGCGCGCTACCCGACGACCCGAAGGAAATCGTCAAGATTGCGCGCTCGATCGGTTACCCCGTCATCATCAAGGCGGCGGGCGGCGGCGGCGGACGCGGCATGCGCGTGGTCCATACCGAGGCTGCGCTCGTGAACGCGGTCAACATGACGCGCGAGGAAGCCGAACGTGCATTCGGCAACCCGCAGGTCTACATGGAAAAGTTCCTTGAGAACCCGCGCCACATCGAAATCCAGGTGCTCACGGATTCGTTCAAGAACGCCCTGTGGCTCGGCGAGCGCGACTGCTCGATGCAGCGCCGCCACCAGAAGGTCATCGAAGAAGCGCCGGCGCCCGGCATCGCGCGCCGCCTGATCGAGCGCATCGGCGATCGCTGCGCCGACGCTTGCAAGAAGATGGGCTATCTTGGCGCCGGTACGTTCGAGTTCCTGTATGAAAACGGCGAGTTCTACTTCATCGAAATGAACACGCGCGTGCAGGTCGAGCATCCCGTGACCGAGTTGATCACGGGCATCGACATCGTACAGGAGCAGATTCGCATCGCGGCCGGCGAGAAGCTCGCGCTGCGTCAGCGCGACATCGTGCTCCGCGGCCACGCGATCGAGTGCCGGATCAACGCCGAAGATCCGTTCCGCTTCACGCCCTCGCCCGGCCGGATCACGTCGTGGCACACGCCGGGCGGCCCCGGCATCCGCGTCGATTCGCACGCCTACAATGGGTATTTCGTTCCGCCCAACTACGATTCGATGATCGGCAAGCTGATCGCCTATGGCGCGACGCGCGAGCAAGCGATCCGTCGCATGCGCATTGCGCTGTCGGAGATGGTCGTGGAAGGCATTCTGACGAATATCCCGCTGCACCGCGAGCTCATGCTCGACGGCGGTTTCGTCGAGGGCGGCACGAGCATTCATTACCTCGAGAACCGGCTCGCGGAAAAGCAGCAAGCCGCGCCGGAAGAAGCCTGATCGACATGAGCAGCTATCGCGAACTGATCGTCGAACTTGATCGAACGCGCGCCGAAGCGCTATCGGATGCGCTGATCGAACTCGGGGCGCTGTCGGTATCGGTGGAAGACGCCGATGCTGATACGCCCGACGAACAGCCGCTGTTCGGCGAGCCCGGGCTCACGCCGGAGCGCACGGCGTGGCAGCATTCGCGCGTGATCGCCCTGCTTGCGCGCGAGCACGAGCCTGCGCTGATCGCCGCCGCAGCAGCCAATGCTGTGGGTCTGGCTGTCACGCCATCGTTCGAGGTGCGCGAAGTGCCGGAGCAGGACTGGGTGCGCCTGACGCAATCGCAGTTCGAGCCGATTTCGATCGGCAAGCGAATCTGGGTCGTGCCATCGTGGCACGACGCGCCCGATCCCCAGGCCCTGATTCTCGAACTCGATCCCGGACTGGCCTTCGGCACGGGCAGCCATCCCACTACGCGCTTGTGCATGGAATGGCTCGAAGAGTCCGTCGTACCCGGGCAATCGCTGCTCGATTACGGCTGCGGCTCCGGCATTCTTGCGATCCTCGCGCAGAAATGCGGCGCGGCGCCGGTGGTCGGCGTCGACATCGACCCGCAAGCGGTCGAATCGGCCCGGCTCAACAGCGAACGCAACGGGGCGGCCGTCACTTATGCTTTGCCCGACGCATGCCCTGAGGGTCAGTTCGACGTCGTTGTCGCCAATATTTTGTCGAACCCGCTCAAGCTGATGGCGTCGATGCTCAGCGCGAAGGTCAAGCCTGGTGGGCGCCTTGCGCTATCGGGCGTGCTCGCGCGCCAAGCCGATGAGGTCGCGCAGGCCTACCGGCCGTGGATCGAGATGAGTGTCTGGCGCGAGCTCGACGGATGGGTATGCCTGACTGGCATCATGCGCGCCGCCTCGGAGCCGGGGGCCGGTCCGGCTACTCCCGAGGGCGCGGCAAGAAACCATTAGAATAGCGACTACCGATCGATGCACCGGCCTTTGTCGCCGGTTTTTCCGCTCACTATGGTTCTAGCCACCCGCTGTCCCCACTGCGAAACGGTTTTCCGCGTGCAGGATGCCATGCTTGCACGCTCCGGTGGGTTCGCGCGCTGCGGACACTGCCAGCAGGTCTTTGACGCTCGGCAAAATGCGCTCGATCCGCATGCAGGCGCACACAGTGCCGAGCCTGCGGCTACGTCGACGCCGGAAGAGGCGCGCGCGCCTGGTCGCGGCGAATCGAACGAGGTGGCGCCGGAAGCGAAACCCGCAGCCGAAGCACCTTCGAACGCGGCCCCGACGTGGTCCCAGCCCCCGCTGTCATACGAACCACCGATCAGCGCCGAAGTGCCGCCTTTCGCGGCACCCGTATTCGCACCGCAGTCGCATTCCGGGGACTTTCTACCGGTCACCGAGTCCGGCGTGCCGCCCGAAGCCGAGCCTCTGCCCAAAGCCGAACATCTGCCCGAAGCCGAGCCTCTGCCCGAAGCCGAGCCTCTGCCCGAAGCCGAGCCTCTGCCCGAAGCCGAGCCTCCGCCCGAAGCCGAACATCTGCCTGAAGCCGAGCCTCTGCCTGAAGCGGAGCCGCTGCCTGAAGCGGAGCCTCTGCACGAACCGGCACCGATCGACGAGCCACGGCACGAAGCGCGGCTCACCCCACCGGCCCCCTCTGTTTCCGCAGAGGTCGCCACACACGAGCCCGAACCGCCGCACGCCGGCCAGCACCGGGCGAGCCGGTCCGAGCCGCCCGCGATGGAATCCGGCGAAATCGCCGAGGAACATACCTGGACGCAATCGCCCGAGTCGCAGTGGGACGACGACGAGCCGCGCTTCAGCGATGCCCTGCGCTCCGCCGCCGATAGCGAACCCGGCTTCGGCACGCGTCCGGCGTCTCCCGGTGCAGCCATGCCGAACCGAACGCCTGTCGAAGCCGGTTTTGCGCCGTCCCCTCGCGCCGAGTACGCCCGTCAAGCTGAAACCGAGCCTCATCTCGAACCGCAGTTGCGTGCGAGCCTTCAATCACGTGCAGAACAAGAAGCCGAGACGGAACCCCATTTCGGCGCCGCTGAAGACGACCCGCGCCTGCACGCGGCCGGCGCGCCGCCGATCTTCGCCGAGCCGCCGCCTTCGCGCGCCCACGAGCATCATTTCGCGGTGACACGCGAGGCGCGCAAGAGAGCGCCGGGCCGATGGCTCGCCTATGTCGTCGGCGGCGTCATTGCGCTCGCCCTGATTATCGTTCTGATCGCCCAGCTCGCATGGTGGCGCCGCGAAGCCGTCATGGTCTACTGGCCCGACTCGCAGCCGCTTTTCGCGCGCGTCTGCGCCCAACTCGGTTGCCAGCTCACGCCGCCACGCGACATCGACGGGCTACAGGTCGAAGCCTCCGACCTGCGCCAGATCGACGGGCCGCATCGCCTCGAACTGCGCGTGCCGCTGCGCAACCGCTACGGTATCGCGCTCGCCTATCCGGCAATCGAGCTGACGCTGTTCGACGCGAAGAACGAAGTCGCGATCCGCCGCATCCTATGGCCGCAAGACTATCTCCCGCCGGGGACGACGGTCGCCGCGGGCCTGCCGGCGCATACGACGCAAACGATGATCGTGCGACTCGACAGCGGCAACGCGATCGCGACGAACTTCCGCGTCCAGATTTTCTACCCGTAGCACAATCCAAGCGCCGCGCGTCATGCGCGGCGCCTCTTCGCACCTGCGACAACCAGAAACGAATATCCGGAGCTAGCATGAGTCAAGTCACGTTGGGCGGCAACCCGATCGAAGTCGGCGGCGCGTTTCCGTCGGTGGGCCAACAAGCGCCCGAGTTCTCGCTCGTCGGCAAAGATCTGAAGCCGATCTCGCTCGCCGATTTCGCCGGCAAGCGCAAAGTGCTCAATATCGTCCCGAGCCTGGACACGCCGACGTGCGCCACGTCGACGCGCAAGTTCAATGAAGCGGCCGCCAAGCTGCAGAACACGGCCGTCATCGTCGTCTCGGCCGATCTGCCGTTCGCGGCCACTCGTTTTTGCACGACCGAAGGCATCGAGAACGTCGTCACGGCATCGACCTTCCGCGGCCACGAGTTCGCGCAGGCGTACGGCGTCGACATCAAAACGGGACCGTTGACGGGCCTCACGGCACGCGCGGTGGTCGTGGTCGACGAACACGACAAGGTCGTCCATGCCGAGCTCGTCGGCGAGATCAAGAACGAACCGAATTACGACGCGGCCCTGAGCGCGTTGAAGTAAGCGGTATCGACCGCCATCGAAGCACGCCGCGCCACCCGCGCGGCGTTTTCGTATGGCACCTCAAAATCAAACGACACGGAAAGGAATTCTTGCCTTGGCTACGCTGATCTGCGGTTCGCTCGCTTACGACAACATCATGACCTTCCAGGGCCGCTTTCGCGAGCACATCCTGCCGGAGCAGGTTCACATACTCAACGTGAGTTTCCTGGTTCCCACGATGCGTCGCGAATTCGGCGGGTGTGCCGGCAACATTGCCTACGCGTTGAAGCTGCTCGGTGGCGATGCGCGCATCATGGCGACGCTCGGCGAAGTCGACGGTCAGCTCTATCTCGATCGGTTCGAGAGCCTCGGCCTCTCGACCGAGCACGTGCGCGTCGTGCGCGACGCCTATACGGCGCAAGCGATGATCACGACCGATCTCGACAACAATCAGATCGCCGCGTTCCACCCCGGCGCAATGATGCAGTCGCATTTGAATCATGCCGATCAGGCCCGCGGCATCAAGCTCGCGATCGTCGCACCCGATGGTTATGACGGCATGGTGCAGCACACCGAAAAGCTCGCAGCGGCGGGCGTGCCGTTCATTTTCGATCCGGGCCAGGGCCTGCCGCTATTCTCGGCCGAAGCCCTGAGGCGCGCCATTGAACTCGCCACGTACGTGGCGGTCAACGACTACGAGGCAAGTCTCGTCAGCAATAAGACAGGCTGGTCGCTAGAGGAAATCGCCGGGCGCGTGCAGGCGTTGATCGTGACACGGGGCGAACACGGCTCGCGTATCCATCACGGCAACCAGTGCGAGGAGATTCCTGTCGTCCACGCCTCGAAGATCGTCGATCCTACCGGTTGCGGCGACGCATTCCGCGGCGGGCTGCTCTACGGCATCGAAAACGGGCTCGATTGGGCCACGACGGGCCGTTTGGCAAGCGTCATGGGCGCGCTCAAGATCGAGCAGCCCGGCCCGCAGACCTATGCGCCGACCCGCGACGAGATCGACCAACGCTTCAAGCAGGCCTATGGCTACAGCTTGTAGCCGAGGCTCGCGGTAATACTTTTGTGGAGCAAAAGACAATGAATACATCGGCTCGTGCCATGCTCGCCATCCTGCTGGCAGGATCGCTGGCGATGACGGGGTGCGCCTACAACAGCAGTTCGTCCGACGTGTACACGGCAGGACAAGCCCAGCGCGAACAAACGGTTCGCCTCGGCACCGTCGAAAGCGTACGCGCCGTGACGATTTCGAGCAACGACGGGCAGCCGAGCGGGCTCGGCGCCCTCGGTGGCGGCGCGCTTGGCGCCGTCGCGGGCAGCGCGATCGGCGGCGGTAAGGGGTCGATTGCTACGGCGATCATCGGCGGCATCGCGGGCGCCGTGGCCGGCAACGCAGTCGAAAACGGCGTGGCGAAACGCCAAGGCGTCGAGATCACGGTGCGTCTCGATAACGGCGACCTTCGCGCCATTACGCAATCGGCGACCGGCGAACTCTTCCAGGCAGGCGATCGCGTCCGCCTGCTCTCGAGCGGCGGTGTGACGCGCGTGACGCATTGAGTCGGCGCAGGCGCCGGTTCCCGCTTCGAACCAGCGACGAGCTACACGCATAACATCAAGAAAAAACCCCGCCGCCGGCGTACCGGCGACGGGGTTTTTTTCGTTGGCTAGCGAACGAGCGCGATGCGCCGCCCTCGCCGCACCGTCCTGTTACGGACGGCTGCCAGTCGGGAACGGCCATGCAGCGGCCGGGTTCAGCGCGGTCTTCACCGTCGAAGCCGGCGCCGTCGAAGCGGCCGCAGGGGCAGGCGCAGTGGGCGCAGCAGGCGCAGCCTTTTTGGCAGCAGCGGCCTTCTTCGCAGGTGCAGCCTTCTTCGCAGGCGCAGCCTTCTTGGCGGCAGCCTTCTTCGCAGGCGCAGCCTTCTTCGCAGGCGCAGCCTTCTTCGCAGGAGCGGCCTTCTTGGCAGCAGCCTTCTTCGCAGGTGCGGCCTTCTTGGCAGCAGCCTTCTTCGCAGGAGCAGCCTTCTTCGCAGGAGCAGCCTTCTTCGCGGCGGCCTTCTTCGCCGGTGCAGCCTTCTTCGCCGCGACCTTCTTCACTGCCGCCTTCTTGGCCGGCGCTGCCTTCTTCGCCGCAACCTTCTTCACTGCGGCCTTCTTGGCCGGCGCAGCCTTCTTCGCCGCAACCTTCTTCACTGCGACCTTCTTGGCTGCAACCTTCTTGGCTGCAACCTTCTTCGCCGGAGCAGCCTTCTTGGCCGGAGCGGCCTTCTTCGCCGTGACCTTCTTCGCCGTGACCTTCTTCGCTGCTACTTTCTTCGCCGGAGCGGCTTTCTTCGCGGCAGGTTTCTTCTTGGCAGTTGCCATTATCTTCTCCTTCAGGTTTGAGAATGAGTCAGTGTCGAACTACACCCTTCTTCAAACCCGCTTCCCGCTGCGCGCCAGTAGTGACACCTGGCGCGCGCTGCGAAGCGGGCTATTCATCGGCGTACGCAAAAACCCAGCGCTTACGCTAATGAATGCGGTAAAGCGTGCCGTACCCAAGGGCACAGCACGCCAGATCGAGTTGGCAGCCGAGCGCTGTACGCTCGCGCAGCCCGATAATCGCTCGTGACAAGCCGACGGCCTCGCCGCCGGCTTTTTCAGGGGGTAGTTCGCCCATCCCACCGAAGGGTTCGCAAAGTGCCTGTCATGTTTGTGGACGGTCGCACCGCCGGGCACGCTTTGCATCAGGCGTTCTTGCTCCTTACCATTTGCGCCGCGGTACCCCGCGGCGACACCCCATCATCCATTCATCGCATCGGCAAGCACGCGTCATTCCCAGGACAGCGCACCGCCGGTTTGGTATTCAATGACTCGCGTCTCGAAGAAGTTGCGTTCCTTCTTCAGGTCGATCATCTCGCTCATCCACGGGAACGGGTTTTCCTCGTTCGGGAACAGCGGATCGAGACCGATCTGCTGGCAACGCCGGTTGCAGATGAAGCGCAGGTAGCTCTTGAACATCGACGCGTTCAGACCGAGCACGCCACGCGGCATCGTATCCTCGGCGTAGCGGTATTCGAGCTCGACCGCATGCTTGAACAGCTCGCGAATCTCTTCACGGAATTCGCGCGTCCACAGATGCGGGTTCTCGAGCTTGATCTGGTTGATCAGATCGATGCCGAAGTTACAGTGCATCGACTCGTCGCGCAGGATGTATTGGTACTGCTCCGCCGCGCCCGTCATTTTGTTCTGACGGCCGAGCGCGAGAATTTGCGTAAACCCGACATAGAAGAACAGGCCTTCCATGACGCAGGCGAACACGATCAGCGATTTGAGCAGCTTCTGGTCCGCCTCCAGCGTGCCGGTCTTGAACGCGGGATCCGTCAACGTATGGATGAACGGGATCAGGAACTCGTCCTTGTCGCGAATCGACGCGACCTCGTGGTACGCGTTGAAGATCTCGCCTTCGTCCAGGCCCAGCGATTCGACGATGTATTGGTAGGCATGTGTATGGATCGCCTCTTCGAACGCCTGGCGCAGCAGGAACTGGCGGCATTCGGGCGCCGTGATGTGCCGGTAGGTGCCGAGCACGATGTTGTTCGCCGCCAGCGAATCGGCCGTCACGAAGAAGCCGAGATTGCGCTTGACGATGCGACGTTCGTCTTCGGTCAGCCCGTTCGGGTCTTTCCAAAGCGCGATGTCGCGCGACATGTTGATTTCCTGCGGCATCCAGTGGTTCGCGCAGCCGGCCAGATACTTCTCCCAGGCCCACTTGTACTTGAACGGCACGAGTTGGTTGACGTCGGTCTGGCCGTTGATGATCCGCTTGTCGGCGACGTTGACTCGCGCTTCGGAGGCAGCGACAGGTTGTTCAGCAGCTACGTACGGAGCGACGGCGAAGTCGTCCGCGAAGATGTTTTGCGCCAACGGAGCGTGCGTTGCGACATGCGTCGCGGCGTGCGTTCCGACGCCTTGCCCTGCGGAGTTGCGCAACGCGTTCTGTTGCGACCCGATCGAGGGAGTTACGGCAGTCGTCTCGTCATCCCAGTTGAGCATAAATTCTCACCATCAATTTAGATCGGTTTGTACCATCTTTTCACGAGCGATAAAAGGGTTCGCTCATGAAAATCCCTTTTTTTCGATTCGCGCTGCGACCTCGATACAACACTTTGTTCGTCAGGTCGCATACGCGAGATCGTCGATGACACGTGAAGCGTCGTCTCGATGCGTTTGTCTTCTCGTCAAAAAGCGCATCGACAGGCATCGATCGCGACGCTTCCCGTGTCACCGGCTATTCGTCCTCTGCCTCTTCATCGATGCCGATGCATCGCGGTGGTTCGATGCATCGCAGCGCGCGTGGCGCTTCATCGTGGGCGCGTCGTGTTTCTCGTTCTTGCTTCGTCCGCGCGCCTTTGTCCGGCGATGCCGGCGCGCCGCACACGCGCCGACATCAAAGCGAAGCTGTTACTGGCAGGCTTCGCATTCGTCGAAACCGGGATCGCCCGGACGCATCATGCAAACGGGACCGTCCGCCTGCGGCGCTTGCTCCACTGCCGGCGCTGCGTTCAACCCGCCCGTCGTCGAACCCGCACCGCCGCTCATCGCGCCACCCGTTGCGCCGAAACCACCGGCGCCGCCACCGCTCGGACCACCTTCCGCGGACGGCACTGCATTGAGCGCGCCATGCGCGACCGTCGACTTCTCGACGTGCGTGGCCGCCATCGTGCGCAGGTAGTACGTCGTCTTCAGGCCGCGCAGCCATGCGAGCTTGTAGACCTCGTCGAGCTTCTTGCCCGATGCGCCGCCCATGTAGATGTTCAGCGACTGCGCCTGGTCGATCCACTTCTGGCGACGCGACGCGGCTTCGACGAGCCACTTGGGATCGACTTCGAATGCCGTCGCGTAGATCGCGCGCAGATCGGCCGGCACACGGTCGATGCGCGACAGCGTGCCGTCGAAATACTTGAGATCGGCCACCATCACCTCGTCCCACAGGCCGCGCGCCTTCAGGTCGCGCACGAGGTAGTCGTTCACGACCGTGAATTCGCCCGACAGGTTCGACTTCACGTACAGGTTTTGGAACGTCGGCTCGATGCACGCCGACACGCCGATGATGTTCGAGATCGTCGCCGTCGGCGCGATCGCGACGCAGTTCGAGTTGCGCATGCCGTGGGTGGCGATGCGCGAGCGCAACGTCGCCCAGTCCATCGTCTCGCTCGTGTCGACTTCGACATAGCCCCCCCGCGCCTGCGCGAGCAGGTTCAACGTGTCCTGCGGGAGGATGCCGCGATCCCACAGCGAGCCGCGGTAGCTCGAATACCGGCCGCGCTCCTCGGCGAGCTCCGTCGACGCGTAGTAGGCGTAGTAGCACACCGCCTCCATCGACCGATCGGCGAACTCGACGGCCTCGTCCGACGCATAAGGCACGCGCAGCAGGTGCAGACAGTCCTGGAAGCCCATGATGCCCATGCCGACCGGCCGGTGCTTCAGGTTCGAGTTGCGCGCCTTCGGCACGGCGTAATAGTTGATGTCGATGACGTTGTCGAGCATGCGCATCGCCACGCTGACGGTACGCTTGAGCTTGTCGTGATCGAGCACGTAGCTGCCGTCGGCCTGCTTCACGAGGTGCGCGACGAGGTTGACCGAACCCAGGTTACACACCGCGATCTCGGTGTCGCTCGTGTTCAGCGTGATCTCGGTGCAAAGGTTCGACGAGTGGACGACGCCCACATGCTGCTGCGGCGAGCGCACATTGCACGGATCCTTGAACGTGATCCACGGGTGGCCCGTCTCGAACAGCATGCCGAGCATCTTGCGCCAGAGCTGAGCGGCGGGGATCTTCTTGAAGAGCTTGATCTCGCCGCGCGCGACCTTTTCTTCATACGCCGTGTAAGTCTTCTCGAAGTCGGCGCCGAACTTGTCGTGCAGATCCGGGCAGGTCGACGGCGAGAACAGCGTCCAGTCGCCGCCTTCCATCACGCGTTTCATGAACAGATCGGGAATCCAGTTCGCCGTGTTCATGTCGTGCGTCCGGCGACGGTCGTCGCCCGTGTTCTTGCGCAGTTCGAGAAACTCCTCGATGTCGAGGTGCCACGTCTCCAGGTACGCGCAGACGGCGCCCTTGCGCTTGCCGCCCTGGTTCACGGCCACGGCCGTATCGTTGACGACCTTCAGGAACGGCACGACGCCCTGTGACTTGCCGTTGGTGCCCTTGATGTGCGAGCCGAGCGCGCGCACCCGCGTCCAGTCGTTGCCAAGGCCGCCGGCGAACTTGGACAGCAGGGCGTTTTCCTTCAGCGCTTCGTAGATACCGTCGAGATCGTCGGCCACCGTCGTCAGGTAGCACGAAGACAGCTGCGAGCGGCGGGTGCCCGAATTGAACAGCGTCGGTGTCGAGCTCATGAAGTCGAACGTCGAAAGCACGTTGTAGAACTCGATCGCCCGCGCTTCGCGGTCGATCTCATTCAAAGCGAGACCCATTGCGACACGCATAAAGAATGCCTGCGGCATTTCGATACGCGCCCCTTCCACATGCAGGAAGTAACGGTCGTACAACGTCTGCAGGCCGAGGTAGCCGAATTGCAGGTCGCGGCTCGCGTCGAGCGCAGCACCGAGGCGCTTCAGATCGAACTGCAACAGCTTCTCGTCGAGCAGTTCGGCTTCGACGCCGCGCTTGATGAACTGCGGGAAGTATTCGACGTAACGCTCGCCCATTTCGCCTTGCATCACTTCTTCGCCGAGGATCTCACGGCGAATCGTGTGCAACAGGATGCGCGCCGTCACCTGGCTGTAGGCCGGGTCCTTTTCGATCATCGTGCGCGCCGCGAGGATCGCCGAGTCGTAGACCTGGCTCAACGGCACACCGTCGTAGAGGTTCTTGACCGTCTCGGCGACGATGGGCGCCGGGCTCACGGCGTCACCCAGGTTGTCGCAGGCCGATGCGATCAGCCCGTTGAGCGCCTGCAGATCGAGCGGCCGCGTAATGCCGTTGTCGACGACGTTCAGCCCCGACGACGGCGCTGCGGCCTCTTCCTGCGCATGGCCGCGCTCCTGCGTACGCTTTTCGCGATAAAGGACGTAGGCGCGCGCGACGTTGTGCTCGCCGCCGCGCATGAGCGCGAGTTCGACCTGGTCCTGGATGTCTTCGATATGGAACGTGCCGCCGTTCGGGCGGCTACGCACGAGTGCGCGCACGACGCTTTGCGTCAGTTGCTCGACGAGCTCGCGCACGCGCGCGGACGCAGCGCCCTGGCCGCCGTTGACGGCCAGGAACGCCTTCGTGACGGCAATCGCGATTTTGGACGGCTCGAACGACACGACACTGCCATTGCGGCGGATCACTTTGTAGTCCGCGAAGGTCGCCTGCGGCGCGAGCGGCTGCGCGTAAGCGCCCTGTCCGCTGCCGGCGCGCGCGCTCAGTGCGCCTTCCTGCTGGCTCGTCATGTTGTCGGTCGTTTGCATGTGCAAAGCTCCTGATCTTGGATGTGCGGTCAAACCGCGGATTGGAACAACCGCCGCGCCACCCCGAGCGCGGGCGATGAGGTGCGGGAGAAGAAACGGAGCGATCGCGCTGCGTGGCAGCCCGAGCCGAAAAAGACGATGGTCCTCGTCATTGTTTTGCGACCTTTGCCCGCCCCGTTTTTCCCCGAAGACAGAACGCCGAGCAGCGCCCGGCGTTCCACTTGCATGATTTGCACACCGCCCTTACGGTTCCGGCGCCCTGTTCGACGTTAGGACGCCCCGGTGTGTCGACACAACATCTAGTGCAATTGCGTCGTTGTTCTACCAAGTATAGTGGACCTATGGGTCAAATCAAAACGGTTTATTTGGGGGTGGGACCTTGACTTTTCATTAAGCGAGTCGGGACAAGGACTTACCCGAAACGCAAGCGGCGCGCGGGTTTGCGGCCTGCGCACCGATCAGCGTCCGGCCTACGGTCAAGGGCGTTGATAGGGGAAATACCGATCGTCGAGCGCGGCGGCGGATTGCGCCCGGACCCAATCGAAGTGCGGCCCCGGATCGGTCTTTCGACCGGGCGCGATGTCGGAATGACCGGCCAACGCTTCGATCGGATAGCGCGCGACGAGCGCACCGACGAGCGCGCCGAGTGCCGCGTATTGCGCGTCTTCGAAGGGTCTTACGTCGGTGCCCTCGAGTTCGATCCCGATCGAGAAGTCATTGCAACGTTCGCGCCCGAAAAAGCTCGACACGCCCGCATGCCACGCGCGCTCGTTGCACGAGACGAATTGCTCGAGCGCGCCGTCGCGGCAGATCACGAAGTGCGAAGACACGCGCAGGCCGCGCAGGTGGGCGTCGAAGTACGGGTGAGCATCGCAGTCGAGGCGGTTGAGGAAGAGATCGGCGATCGCGCCGCCGCCGAACTCTCCCGGCGGCAGACTGATGTTGTGAATGACGATCAGTGTGGGGATGGCGCCGACCGGCCGCGCCTCGACATTCGGCGACGGCAGCACGCGCGCACCGCGCACCCAGCCGTCGTCATCGACGGCAAACGCCATGGCGCTCATCGGCCCTCGCGGCCGCCCGTTCGCGCGGCATAGCGCCGCGCATGCTCGGCGCTGCAGAAGTACTGCGCTCCGGCGAGGATCGAATCGCTCTTCGGTGCATGCACGCCGCAGGCAGCGCAGCGCACCATCGGCTCGGCGAGCTGCCGCGGCTCGGCCCGCGGTTGGGATCGCGCGCTGCCGGTGCCGGCAGCGCCGCTGCGCGGTGCGTCGGCACGCCCTGCTCCACGCATGGCCGCTTGCGTCTGCGCGGCGCGCATCGTCTTCACCAACCAGCGTGCAGCCAACACGAAGACGAAGAGAAGAAGAATCTGTCGCATGAGGATCAAACCACGGGACGATGGAGCAGCACTTCGAACACGAAGCGGCTGCCCACATAGGCGAGAAGCAAGGCGACGAACGACGCGAGCACCCAACGCAGCGCCGCCCGCCCACGCCAGCCCGAGACCTTGCGCGCCGTCAGCAGGCCGCCGAACATCAGCCAGGACAGCACCGCGAAGACGGTCTTGTGATCGAACACGAGGGGACG
Source organism: Trinickia soli (assembly GCF_002879855.1). Taxonomy (GTDB): domain Bacteria; phylum Pseudomonadota; class Gammaproteobacteria; order Burkholderiales; family Burkholderiaceae; genus Trinickia; species Trinickia soli. The sequence goes on from NZ_PNYB01000006.1 coordinate 230,646, forward strand.
ACCCAGCAACTGCTCGCTGAAGAGCACGCCCGAAATCAGCGTCAGGGTGAGCAGGACGAAGCCGGCGCCGATCAGGCGAAACAGCAGCTTTTCGAGCGTAAGCAGCGGCGGCAACGTATCGAGCCAACTGGCGACCCAGCCATTTCGATCGAGCGCGCCGCTCAACGTGTGCAGACGCCGCTCGGCAAACAGCATCATCAGGGCATGCAGCGCGGCGATCGCGGCCAGCCCGTATGCGATGTTCGCGATGATGAAATGCATCTTGAACAGCGGCGCCGCCGCGTACGGGAGCACCTGCACGCCGCCGAATGCGAGCGGCATCAGCGAAGCGACGCACGCGAAGGGCAGCACAAGCAACCCGAGACTATCGAGCGGAAAGAAAAAGTTCTCGATCCAGTAAATACAGGCGCCCAGCCAGAACATGGCCGACAGCGCGAACGCGAACCCGAAGACCATCGCATCGCGCGGGAAGATCGTCGTATGCAGCAACACCCCGTGGGCGACGATCGCGACGAACAACAGCGCGCGCGGCAGCAGACGCGTGCTGCGCATGCCGCCTGGCAACAACGCATCGCGCGCCGTCGGCACGGGCGGCACGCTGGAAAGCATCGAAGGCGCGCTCTCGATCCGGCGCACGCGCCAGCCGGCCAGGGCCAAGCCGCCGTACAGAAGCGCGGTGAGGGCATACAGTACAATATCCATGTCCCAAGTTTACACTAGGCCGCCCTTCCCGCCCCGCTTGAGCGATCGGCGAGACGCGGCCGCCTTGCCCAACCGCTCCCCATGCTCGACACACTCACCCAACGGATGGCGCGCGTCGTCAAGACGCTGCGCGGCGAAGCCCGCCTCACCGAAGCCAACACGCAGGACATGCTGCGAGAAGTGCGTCTCGCGCTGCTCGAAGCCGACGTCGCGCTGCCAGTCGTGCGCGACTTCGTCGCCAAGGTCAAGGAAAAGGCGCTCGGCGAAGAAGTGTTGCAGAGCCTCTCGCCGGGGCAGGCGCTCGTCAGCGTCGTGCAGCGCGAACTGACGAACATCATCGGCGGCGATTACGAGGGCCAGGCGGCGGAACTGAATCTGGCTGTCGCGCCGCCCGCGGTCATCCTCATGGCGGGCTTGCAGGGCGCCGGTAAAACGACCACCTCGGGCAAACTCGCGAAACTGCTGCGCGAGAAATATAAGAAGAAGGTGCTGACGGTCTCCTGCGACGTCTACCGGCCCGCCGCGATCGCACAGCTCAAGACGGTGACGGAGCAGGTCGGGGCCGATTTCTTCCCCTCCGAGCCCGATCAAAAGCCGGTCGACATCGCGCTGGCCGCGCTCGACTGGGCCAAGCGCCACTACCACGACGTACTCATCGTCGACACGGCCGGCCGTCTGGGCATCGACGAAGCGATGATGCAGGAGATCGCGGCCCTGCATGCCGCGGTGAAGCCGGTGGAAACGCTGTTCGTCGTCGACGCGATGCTCGGTCAGGATGCCGTGAACACGGCCAAAGCATTCAACGACGCGCTACCGCTCACGGGCGTCGTGCTCACGAAGCTCGACGGCGATTCGCGCGGCGGCGCGGCGCTGTCGGTGCGTCACGTGACGGGCAAGCCGATCAAGTTCGTCGGCGTGGCGGAGAAGCTTGACGGGCTCGAGGTGTTCTACCCCGAGCGGATGGCAAACCGCATCCTGGGCATGGGCGACATTCTCGCGCTCGTCGAGGAAGCGCAGCGCAACGTCGACGTCAAAGCCGCGCAAAAGCTCGCCGACAAGGTAAAGAAGGGCGGCGACTTCGACCTCAACGATTTCCGCGCCCAACTGTCGCAGATGAAAAACATGGGCGGTTTGTCCACATTGATGGACAAGCTCCCTGCGCAGTTTCAACAAGCGGCGGCCGGAGCCGACATGGGCCAGGCCGAAAAGCAAATGCGCCGTATGGAGGGCATCATCAACTCCATGACGCCGGCCGAGCGCGCGAAGCCCGAACTGATCAAGGCGACGCGCAAGCGCCGTATCGCGGCCGGCGCAGGGGTGCAGGTGCAGGAAGTGAACCGGATGCTGAACCAGTACGAGCAGATGCGCACCATGATGAAGAAGCTCAAAGGCGGCAACCTGCAAAAGATGATGCGCGGCATGAAGGGCATGCTGCCGGGCATGCGATAAGCGCAGGGTCACTGCCCGCACGGGTTAATGCCGTGGCGCGCACCCGCGCGCCGTTCCACACTATGTATACAGTCACTGCTCGCTGAACGCCATGAATCGCGAAGAAGCTCTCCATATCTTTCAGCATTCCGAGGAGATCGTGTCGGCCTCGGAGGTCAATGCCTCGATCGCGCGCATGGCCGCGGCCATCCGCACCGAAGTGAGCGAGGAATTTCCGTTGCTGTTATCGGTGATGGGCGGGGCAGCCGTCTTTACGGGCATGCTGTTGCCGCACCTCGATTTCCCGCTCGAATTCGACTACATCCACCTGACGCGCTATCGCAACACGACGAAGGGCAGCGCCGATATGCAGTGGCGCGTGGCCCCGGCCGAATCTGTGAAGGACCGCGTCGTACTGGTGCTCGACGACATCCTCGACGAGGGCGAGACGATGGCTGCAATCCGTGACCGCATCCTCGCGATGGGCGCGAAGCGCTTCCTGAGCGCCGTGCTGTGCGAAAAGCAGATTGCGAAACCGAAGCCGCTGCGTCCGGACTTCTGCGGCTTCGAAGTGCCGGATCGCTACGTGTTCGGTTGCGGCATGGATGCGAAAGGCTACTGGCGCAACCTGCCCACGATCCGCGCACTGACCGAAGGGGCGTAAGCCGCGGGTCAGGTCTTGACATGCTGTCCGCCCTGACCAAAATCGTTCTTCAAGTCAGCTTCGCTCAGCGGCCATCTGCTGAGCGCCGAGCGCCGCGCGGATTTTCGCCGTTGCGAATGCCGCCGCTTGCTCGGCCGGCAACAGCGTCGCCTGCTCATCGCGGCGGCCCTGATACTCGACCTTCCCTTCCTTGAGCCCGCGCTCGCCGATCACGAGGCGATGCGGCACGCCGATCAACTCCCAATCGGCGAACATGACGCCAGGACGCTCGCCGCGATCGTCGAGAATGACATCGACGCCCGCTTCGATAAACTGCGCATAGAGCTTGTCCGTCTCGGCGCGCACGCTTTCGCTGCGGTCGTATCCCATCGGGCACAGGACGACTTCGAACGGCGCGATGGCTTCGGGCCAGATGATGCCGCGCTCGTCGAAGTTCTGCTCGATGGCGGCGCCCAGAATCCGCGTCACGCCAATGCCGTAGCAGCCCATCACCATCGGCTGCGGCTTGCCTGTTTCGTCGAGGAACGTCGCGCCCATCGCATCGGAATACTTCGTGCCAAGCTGGAACACGTGGCCGACTTCGATGCCGCGGCAGATTTCGATCGTGCCCTTGCCGTCGGGCGAGGGGTCGCCGGGGCGGACATTGCGGATATCGGCGACGACGGGCTCGGGCAGATCGCGCCCCCAGTTCACGCCGGTCGTGTGATAGTCGATTTCGTTCGAGCCGACGACGAAGTCGCTCATGTTCGCGACCGTGCGGTCGGCGACCACCTTCACGGGCTTCTTCGTGCCGATCGGCCCGAGATATCCCGGCGGCGTGCCGAACCATTCGACGATCTCCGCCTCCGTGGCGAAACGGAAACCGGCGAGCCCCGGCAGCTTGCCGACCTTGACCTCATTCAGATCGTGATCGCCGCGCAGCATCAACAACCAGACCGTCGGCTCGGCGCCTTCGTTGTCGGTTGCCAGGATGATCGACTTGATCGTCCGCTCGAGCGGAATGTTCAGGTACTCGGCGACGGCCTCGCACTTGGCCTTGCCGGGCGTGGCCGTCTTTTGCATCGCTTCGCGCGGCGCGGCGCGCTCGGCGTAGAGCGGCAGAGCTTCCGCCGCCTCGATGTTGGCGGCGAAATCGGAAGTCGGGCAGTAGGCGATGTCATCTTCACCCGTCGACGCGATCACGTGAAACTCCTGCGAGCGATTGCCGCCGATGGCGCCGCTATCGGCCGCGACGGCGCGAAACTCGAGGCCGATCCGCGTGAAAATCCGCACGTAGGCGTCGAACATCTTCTGATACGACTCTTGCAGGCCGGCCTGGTCCTTGTCGAACGAGTACGCGTCTTTCATCGTGAACTCGCGGCCGCGCATCACGCCGAAGCGCGGGCGAATCTCATCGCGGAACTTCGTCTGAATCTGATAGAAGTTCACGGGCATCTGCCGATAGCTCTTGATCTGATTGCGCGCGATGTCGGTGACGACTTCTTCGTGGGTCGGCCCAAGAACGAAATCGCTCTGCCTGCGATCTTTGAAACGCAGCAACTCCGGCCCGTATTGCTCCCAGCGACCCGACTCCTGCCATAGTTCGGCCGGCTGCACGGTCGGCATCAGGAGTTCGAGCGCGCCCGCGCGATTCATCTCCTCGCGCACGATCGCCTCGACCTTGCGAATCGAGCGCAAGCCCACCGGCAGATAGCTGTAGACGCCACCAGCCACGCGCCGGATCATGCCCGCGCGCAGCATCAACTTGTGGCTGACGACTTCCGCGTCAGCAGGAGCTTCCTTCAGGGTGCCGATAAAAAAACGGGTGGCTTTCATTCAACAATTTTCCAAAAGCGGCAGCCCGCAGCGAGCCGCCGGGAGAGGGGAACGAGTGATTTTGGGACATCGACGAGAAGCGCCGCCGCACAAGCGCAACAGCCCAACCCAAGCGCGCGCTGCCGGTTCTGCTCAGCCTCGAACATTACACCAGCGCAGTGCGGCGCGATTCGTCAGACAAGCGAACGGCAGCACCGGGCATGATTGATGCCCCGCCCGGACCTCTTCTGGTGCATGCCGATGCCAAAGGCTCGTTATCTGTTTATAATCAAAGCAATTTTAAAGGATTCGAAGGTGGTTGTATGCTGGATCGCGAAGGCTTTCGCCCGAACGTCGGCATCATCCTCTTGAACGCGCACAACGAGGTGTTTTGGGGCAAGCGGCTGCGTGAACATTCCTGGCAGTTTCCGCAAGGGGGCATCAAGTATGGCGAGACCCCATTGCAAGCGATGTATCGGGAGTTACACGAAGAAACCGGCTTGCGTCCGGAGCACGTCAAGATCATCGGTCGCACGCGCGACTGGTTGCGTTATGAGGTGCCCGACAAGTTCATCAAGCGCGAAGTACGCGGCCACTACCGCGGCCAGAAACAGATCTGGTTCCTGCTTCGGATGGTTGGCCGCGACTGCGACATCTGCCTGCGCGCCACCGATCACCCGGAATTCGACGCGTGGCGCTGGAACGAGTACTGGGTGCCACTCGATGCTGTGATCGAGTTCAAGCGGGATGTCTATCAGTTGGCGTTGACGGAACTGTCGCGGTTCTTGCGGCGCGCCGTGCCGCGGACCGATAAGCCGCGCGGCCCGCCGCATCATGGGCATCGGTACCCGCGCATGTCGCCTTCGGCGCAATTGCCGGATGCGGACGGCGAGCTCCTCCAAGCGCCCAACGGTAATGCCGAAACGTCGCCCTGCTCCGCGTCAATTCTGATCCTGCCAGACTAAACGGCGCCTTCGCCGCATGGGCTCGCAGGCTGCCCGGTTGCATTTGCTCAGGGAAGCGCCGGATCGCTGCGCTTGTCCGATGCGCTCACGCGCGGCGCTCACAGGCCGCGCGCGGGCGCTATCATGCGAGTCTTCGACTCTTTGCGCCCCATCTCGAGGTATTCACATTGAAAGCGATTGTTCTTGCGCTGACCTGCCTGGCCGGCGGCGCCATCCTTGCCGGCTGCTCGCACATGCCCGCCAATCCGAAAGACGACAGCACGTTTCAGTACCTGCTCGATCGCAAGTCGGAATGGGCTGAAAACAAGGTGGAGACGCTCCCCCCCTTGCCGCATGAGCAAGACCTGATCGCATTCGACGTCTCGCAAAATACGCCGCTAAAGTTCTCGATCGACGCCAAGTCGCTCAGCGTCGGTTCGGATGGTGTCGTGCGTTACACGGTGGTGATTACGAGCCCGAGCGGCGCACACAACGTCAATTACGAAGGGATTCGCTGCGAGACCTACGATTGGCGCCTTTATGCGGGACTGAACGCCGATCACGACGGCTGGGACCGGACGGTCGCGAACGACTGGATGCGCATCGAGAACGGCAACCTCAATGCCTATCAGGCGTCGCTGTATCAGGATTACTTCTGCGCGAACAAGGCGCCCACCGGGACGGCCAAGTGGATCGTCGACAATCTGCGTCACCATCGGATCGCGACGTCGCTCGTTCGCTAAAGTGCGTTTGAAGCGCGGGGCCGCTCCGTCGGGCGGCCCCGTGCGGCCGCTCGGAGGGCGCCCTCAAACGACGACGAGATTGTCGCGGTGGATCAGTTCCGGCTCGAGCATGTAGCCGAGAATCGGTTCGATATCCATGCTCGCGTGCCGGGCGATCCGTTTTGTCTCCGCACTGCTGTAATTGGTGAGCCCGCGTGCGACTTCACGCCCTGCCGTATTCATGCATGCAATGACCTCGCCGCGTGCGAACGCGCCTTGGACATCGACCACGCCAATTGGCAGAAGGCTCTTGCCGCCAACCGTCACTTTTTCGACCGCGCCATCGTCGATCACGACGTGCCCCCGCACCTGCAGATGGTCGGCCATCCATTGCTTGCGGGCCGCAAGGCGCGCCGTGCGCGCGACGAGTTGCGTGCCGATCGCCTCGCCCGTCGCAAGCCGCGTGAGCACTTCAGGCTCGCGGCCGCTCGCAACGATCGTGTTCGCCCCGCTGCCGGCCGCGCGCTTGGCGGCGAGTATTTTCGTGAGCATGCCGCCGCGACCGATGGCGGAGCCGGCGCCGCCGGCCATCGCCTCGAGTTCGGGCGCGCCCGCGTCCGCCTCGCGCACGAGCTGCGCCGATGGGTCCTTGCGGGGATCCGCCGTAAACAAACCCTGCTGGTCGGTCAGGATGATCAACGCATCGCCTTCGATCAGGTTCGCGACCAACGCCCCGAGCGTATCGTTGTCGCCGAATTTGATCTCATCGGTGACAACCGTATCGTTCTCGTTGATGATGGGCACGACGCCCAGGCGCAGCAGCGTCAGCAGCGTCGAGCGCGCGTTCAGATAACGCTCGCGATCGGCCAGGTCCGCATGCGTGAGCAGAATCTGCGCCGTGCGAATGCCATATTGCGCAAAGCGGCTTTCGTAGACCTGGGCAAGCCCCATTTGGCCTACCGCGGCCGCCGCCTGCAGTTCGTCGATCTCGCGCGGGCGTTTGCTCCACCCGAGACGCTGCATGCCCTCGGCGATCGCCCCCGAGCTGACCAGCACGACTTCTTTGCCGCGCTCGCGCAACTGAGCGATTTGCGAGGCCCAGCGGCCAATCGCCACCTCGTCGAGCCCGCGCCCCTCGTTCGTGACGAGACTCGATCCCACCTTGACAACCAAACGCTTCGAATCGGCGATGACAGAGCGCATCGTGCGAAAGTCTCCCTCAGTGATCGGTGAGCCCGCCGTCAGGCGGCGGCGGACGCCGGCCATCCGGCGCCCATTCGGCAAGCGGTCAGGCCTTCGGGGCGTCGTTCTCGCCTGTCGGCGGTTCATCCCGGAAGCGGACATCGGCCGCGTGATCCTCCGCGCGCTCTGCGCGGTGAGCGTCGGAGTGCTCGACCAGATAATCGAAGACCGCGTAACAGAGATTCTCGCAACCGAGTCCGGTCAAGGCCGAAATCTGGAAAACCGGGCCGTCCCATTCGAAGCGTTCGACGAAATCGGCTACGCGGGCTTCCCGGTCCTCTTCTGCGACCATATCGAGCTTGTTGAGCACCAGCCAGCGCGGCTTTTGATAGAGCGCCTCATCGTATTTGCGCAACTCGGCGACGATCGCCTTCGCTTCGGCAACGGGATCGACGCTCTCGTCGAACGGCGCCAGGTCGACGAGATGCAGCAGCAACCCGGTGCGTTGCAGGTGACGTAAGAACTGATGACCGAGACCCGCGCCCTCAGCGGCCCCTTCGATGAGACCGGGAATATCGGCGATGACGAAGCTTTTGCTCGGCCCTACCCGCACCACGCCGAGATTCGGCGCGAGCGTCGTAAACGGATAATCGGCGATCTTCGGCTTGGCATTGGAGACCGACGAGATGAACGTGGATTTGCCGGCATTCGGCATGCCGAGCAAGCCGACGTCGGCCAACACCTTCAACTCGAGTCGCAACATACGGCGTTCGCCGGGCTTGCCTTCCGTCTTCTGCCGCGGCGCACGGTTCGTACTCGATTTGAAGTGCAGATTGCCGAGGCCGCCCGCCCCGCCCTTGGCGATGAGAACGGTCTGCTCGTGCTCGGTCAGATCGGCGATGAGTTCGCCGGTATCCATATCGTTGATGACCGTGCCCACGGGCATGCGCAGAACGATATCGTCGCCGCCCTTGCCGTAGCAGTCGGAACCACGGCCGTTTTCGCCGTTGCGTGCCTGGTGCTTCTTCGCGTACCGATAATCGATCAGTGTGTTGATATTGCGGTCCGCGACCGCATAAACGCTGCCGCCACGACCGCCGTCGCCGCCGTCGGGGCCGCCGAACGGAACGAATTTCTCGCGGCGCATCGACGCGCTGCCGTCGCCGCCGTCGCCGGCGATTACCTCGATCCGCGCTTCGTCAATGAACTTCATCTATCGCTCCGTCCCGTACTTTCCCGATATTTTGCCGCTGGCACCGCGCCCGCACCATGGGGGCGCGAAAAATCCGAGCACAGAAGAAAAAAGGCCCCGCCAACCACGCGGGGCCTTCTTACTCTGTCGCTCCCGTGTCTGATCGATGTCAGACCGCAGCCGGGACGACGGTAACCGTGTGCTTCTTGTCGGCGCCCTTCGTCGTGAACTTCACGTGGCCGTCCGTCAATGCGAACAGGGTGTGATCCTTGCCCATGCCGACGTTATCGCCAGCATGCATGCGCGTGCCGCGTTGACGCACGATGATGCCGCCCGCGTTGATCGCTTGGCCGCCGTACACCTTGACGCCCAGGCGCTTCGACTCGGAGTCGCGGCCGTTGCGGGAAGACCCGCCTGCTTTTTTGTGTGCCATCTGATTGCTCCTTAACCGGTGCGCTTACGCGTTGATCGCGTCGATGCGCAGTTCGGTGTAGTTCTGGCGATGACCAGCATGCTTCTGGTAGTGCTTCCGGCGACGCATCTTGAAGATCGTCACTTTGGCATGCCGCCCATGCGATACGACGGTAGCCTTGACGGAAGCCCCACTGACCAGCGGCGTACCGAACTGAATCGATTCGCCTTCGCCTACCGCGAGAACCTGGTCGAGCGTGATTTCAGCGTCAATGTCTGCCGGTATCTGTTCTACTTTCAATTTTTCGCCGACAGCAACCTTATACTGCTTGCCGCCGGTTTTTATGACCGCGTACATTGTTGAGAACCTCACTCTGAGTGCGCCCGCTTGCGCGGCCGCTTTTCAAACAAACCTACCTACGGCGGCCTTCGCCACCCGCGCTCAGCTTGTTCGCTTGCTTTTTTCGCGCTTTTTTGCGCCTTTCTCCACGCACCGTGCGTGAAAACGCGTGATTATACATAGAGTTAGCCGCGCAGTCAAAGCGCTTTGCCGCCCCGCTTTGCAAGGTCGCTTCGCCGCCCCCAAGCCCCCCGCAGGTAATTCTGGTTCCGGGCAACGATTCGCCCCTTCCGGCGCCCTGCTGTCCAGAGTCGACGCGCCCGCGTGCCGGGGCCTCCCGCGCACGTACCACACCGAGCGGAGGCAGCCGCCTCTGGAAGCCCCATAACCCTTTATAATCCGCGGCACCACCCAATTTTTTGATCATGTCGTCGACCGCCACCTCCTCCCCCAGCGCCGCCAACCTGCTCGCTCCCATCTCGGAAGACATGGAGCAGGTCAATCGCGTCATCCGGCAACGTTTGGCCTCCGAGGTGATGCTCATCAATCAGATCTCGGAATACATCATCGGTGCGGGCGGCAAGCGGCTGCGCCCCGCGTTGTTGCTCCTCGTGGCGGGCGCGCTCGGCGATACGACAGGCCACCGGCACGAGCTCGCGGCGATCGTCGAGTTCATTCATACGGCAACGCTGCTGCACGACGACGTCGTCGACGAGTCGGATCTACGGCGCGGCCGGAAAACGGCCAACGCGCTGTTCGGCAATGCGGCGAGCGTTCTCGTCGGCGATTTCCTCTATTCGCGCTCGTTCCAGATGATGGTCGGCATCGGCAAGATGCGCGTCATGGAAATTCTTGCTGAAGCGACGAACATCATCTCCGAAGGCGAGGTGCTGCAGCTTCTGAACATGCACGACGCCGATGTCGACGAAGCGCGGTACATGCAGGTCATTCGCTACAAGACGGCCAAGCTGTTCGAGGCGGCCGCGCAGCTCGGTGCCGTGATCTCGGGCGTCGATGCGCCGACGGAAGCGGCTGCTGCGGAATTCGGCCGCCGCATCGGCACGGCATTCCAGATCATGGACGATTGGCTCGACTACACCGGCACCGCCGAATCGATGGGCAAGAACGCCGGCGACGATCTGCGCGAAGGCAAACCCACGCTGCCGCTCATCTATCTGATCGAACGCGGCACTCCGGAGCAATCGGCGCTCGCGCGCGAGGCCATCGAACAAGGTGGCACCGACCGTTTCGAGACGATCTTCGAGGCAATCACGCGCTCGGGCGCGCTCGACCACACGCTCGAATGCGCCAAGCGCGAGGCGCAAGCCGCCGCCGAAGCGATTTCTTCGTTCCCGGATTCCATTTACAAAGAAAGCCTGCTAGAATTATGTTTTTACTCGACGGCGCGGCAGTCTTGAACGAGACTGATCGGTTGATCGAGTCCAAGTAGTTCAGATTCGGGGTGTAGCTTAGCCTGGTAGAGCGCTACGTTCGGGACGTAGAGGCCGGAGGTTCGAATCCTCTCACCCCGACCAGAATTCTCCTTGGTTCATTGCGAATCAGGATCGAAATAAAACAAAAAACCGTCCGGCTTGCCGGGCGGTTTTTTGTTTTGGGCAACGGGTTTTGCGCGCGAGCTCAACCGCCTGTAATGGCCGGTTCAGCCGAACACAGCAACCTACGCGACGACCCCCACCTTGATCGTCAACGGCCACGCGACCCTACGGCAACTGCCGGGTTCGCCCCACGCCTGCGTGAAAGCTTCACGCATCGCCTCGACGGGATCGTTGCCTGTCGCCCGGCGGTACGATGCGACGGCCGACCAGCTTTCCATGTACCCCAGCAAGCGAGGCATATCCCACGACACCGCGAGCACCGCATCGGGTGCCTCCATCGTTTCGAACGGAAAAGGGATATCGGCGTAGCCGGTTTCGACATGCCTGCGTTCGGCGGCCCAATACGGCCCGACGCGGTCCCGATAGAGTTCCCAGACGAGCGCATCGAGCTCGGGACTGATCGTACAGACGTTGTACGACAGCACGGCCAGCAGCGCGCGCGGTTTCGAAACGCGCCGCACTTCCTCATAGAAGCGATCGGCGTCGAACCAGTGAAGCGCCTGAGCAACGAAGGTCAGATCGACGCTCGCATCGTCGATTGATACGGCTTCCGCGGGCTCGCGCCGGTAATCGACATTCGGCAATTCCGGGGCATGCGACAGTTGCCCGGCATTGATATCCGTGGCGATGACGCGCTCGAAGCACTGTGCCAGGTCACGTGTCGCCTGCCCCGAGCCACAGCCACAGTCCCAGGCCAGCGCCGTCGCGGGGCTGCGCTCCGCCAGCCACGCAAAGAGGGCTCGGTCGTATGTCGGGCGGTTGGCGCTGTACGCGTCCGATTGCGCCGAAAAAAGATGTTCGAAGCGATGTTCCATCGGCGACACGCCCCCTCGGGAAAAAACCTCGTTCGATTATCGGAGCCGAGTGCATTCGACCGCAATAGGCGCTTTCTCATCTATCCGGCGCCCCGCCGGTTCGACCGCGCCCGCGGCGGCCGAACGCGCTCTGCTATATTCTTGCCATCCCTTTTCATCCCCATCCGGCACGACGCGTGGATCAAATTCCCTTGTGGGCGCAAATCGGCGCCGTCTTCGTCCTCCTTCTCTGCTCCGGCTTTTTCTCGATCTCGGAGACGTCGATGATGGCGCTCAACCGCCATCGGCTGAAGTACCTTGCGGGCAAGGGCGCATTCGGCGCGCGCACGACGCAGGGCCTCCTGGCGCGACCCGATCAACTGCTTGGCGTTGTCCTGATCGGCAACAACCTGCTGAACACAATCATTCCGGTACTGACGACATCGATTGCACTGCGTACGTTCGGGCGCGATAACCTCGTCCTGTCGGTCGCGACGGGCATCGTGGCGTTCCTCATCATCGTCTTCGCGGAAATCACGCCGAAGATCGTCGGCGCAACGTATCCGGAGAAGATCGCTCTGCCCGCCAGCGTTCTCATCGCACCGCTGATGCGCCTTCTCAAACCCGTCGTCTGGTTCGTCAATCTGTTCTCGAACACGATCCTGCTTGCGCTGCGCATCAACACCAAAGGCGGCCGCGACCAGCGGCTCAGCACCGAAGAGCTGCGCGCGATCGTGCTGGAATCGGGCAGCTTCATGCCCACCAAGCACCGCAGCATCCTCTTGAACCTGTTCGATCTGGAAAACATCTCCGTCGATGACGTCATGATTCCGCGCCGCCGGATCGAGTCGCTCGACTTCGACGCGCCGTTCGAGGACATCCTGCATCAGCTCGAAACGTGCTACCACAACAAGCTGATCGTCTATCAAGGGGACATCGATCGCGTGCTCGGCGTCCTGCACGTGCGCAAGACGCTGGCCGCCCTCCATAAGCAGGAACTGACGCGAGAAACGCTGCAAGCGCTGCTGACCGATCCGTATTTCGTGCCGTCGGGCACGCCCGTGTTCCAGCAACTTCAATACTTTCAGGAAACGCGGCAACGGACGGCGCTCGTCGTCAACGAGTACGGCGAACTGGAAGGGCTCGTCACGCCCGAAGACATTCTCGAAGAGCTGATCGGCGAGTTCACGACGTCGATTCCGCGCAGCGCGGGTTCGCGTACGGGCTGGACCGAGGGCGGCGAATGCATCGTCGCCGGCAGCATGCCGCTGCGCGAACTGAATCGCTGGCTGCAACTCACGCTGCCGACCGACGGCCCCAAAACGCTGAACGGCCTCATCCTCGAAACCCTCGCGGAAATCCCCGAAGGAGACGTCTGCCTGCAGATCGGCGACGTGCAACTCGAAGTGCTGCAAAGCGACGACCAAGCCGTGCGGACGGTCAAGCTCTTCAAACCGCGCCCGCGCGCGACCGCCAAAGCTCCGCAGGCATAGCGCGCCAAGGTCGGCTTCGTTGGCCGACCGGCCAAATGGCGCGCCGTCCGCGCCCGAGCGATGATCGCCGTATCGCTTTTCGACGGCGCCATGCCGGTTGTCGATGTCTACCTCTCCGTCGTTTTCACCACTCGTCGCTACGCAGTTGCCCGACGAGGGCCCCGCTGCCCGGCTGTTCGCGCAAACGCTCGACCAAGCGGCCCGACGCGCAGCCTCGGATATTCACGTCGAGCCCAGCGAGCACAGCTGGCGCATTCGGCTGCGAGTGGACGGCACACTGCATGAGCTGCCAAGTCCTCCCGCGCACCTGCGCGATGCATTCGTCACCCGGGTGAAGGTGCTCGCACGTCTGGATATTGCGGAACGACGCGTGCCGCAAGACGGCCGCCTGCGGCTTGCCGTGGCGCCCGGCAAGGTCGAGGACTATCGGGTCAGCGCGCTGCCGACCGTGCATGGCGAAAAGCTTGTGCTGCGTCGTCTCGAAGCGCTACCAGCCGACTTGTCGCTCGCGTCCCTGGGCTTCGATGCAGCGCAAACGCCGCTCGTCGAAGCGGCCGTACAGGCGCCGCATGGACTCATCCTCGTGACGGGGCCCACCGGCAGCGGCAAGACGCTTTCGCTCTACGCGTTCCTGCAAATGCTCAATCAAGGCTCTCGCAACATCTGCACCGTCGAAGACCCGGCGGAAATCGAGCTTGCAGGCGTCAATCAGGTCAGCGTGCGCGAGAAGGCGGGACTGACGTTCGCAACCGCATTGCGCGCGCTGCTTCGCCAAGATCCCGATGTCATCATGATCGGCGAGATTCGCGACGCCGAAACGGCCGACGTCGCGCTGAAGGCGGCGCAAACCGGGCACCTCGTGTTGTCGACGCTGCACACGAACGACGCGCCTGGCGCAATTGCACGCCTGATCCACATCGGCGTGGCACCGTACAACCTCGCAGCGGCATTGCGTCTGATCACGGCGCAGCGGCTTCTTCGTCGGCTGTGCGCGCATTGTCGAACGCCGGCAGAACGCCCCTGCTTGGCGTCGATCGTGCCTACACCCACGGGCCAGCCCTCTGCCGCCTGGACACCGTACGCGGCTCGGGGGTGTCCGGCTTGTCACGGCGTCGGGTACCGGGGGCGCATCGGCATTCACGAAGTCATGCCCGCATCCCGGAGCCTCTGCGAGCTGATCGGCGCTGGCGCAAGCATGCAGGCCATCAGGCGCCAGGCGCGAGCCGAGGGCGCCGCATCGCTGCGCGAAGCCGCGCTCGCGCGTGTACGCGAGGGCCTGACCAGCGTGGCAGAAGCCCTCGCCGCGACGGACGACGCATGAATGCCATCGCACCGGCATCGGAAGGGCGCGCGCCAGCGTCCGTCCAATCGGGCGACTGCCCCGCCGCTTCGGCGCTCGATGATCGTCGCTTTCACTGGCGCGGCGTCACAGGCGAGGGCAGGCATCGAAGCGGCCGGCTCACCGCCCCCGACGCGGCAACGGCAAGCGCGCTGCTGCGCGCAGATGGCATCGTCGCGGCGGAACTCGACGAACGCGGGTTGGCCAAGCCCGCGCGCACAACGGCGCGCGAAGTGACAGCGTTCACACGGCAACTCGCCACCTTGCTGAGCGCGGGGCTCGCACTCGTGCAGGCGCTCGAACTGCTTGCGCGGTCTTCGTCGAACAGCGCCGTGCCGCGCGTCGCACTAGGCCTCGCTCGCCGCATCTCGGCCGGTCAACATTTCTCCGAGGCACTCTCGGCTTATCCGATGCAGTTCGACCGGCTCTACTGCGAGCTCGCAGCTATCGGCGAAGCCACGAGTACGCTGGCGAGCGCGCTCGCGCGGCTCGCCGATCAGCGCGAACGCGCCGCCGCCCAGCGCGCCAAGCTTCGCGCCGCGCTCGCCTACCCGTGCGCGGTGCTGTTGCTCGCCCTGGGCGTCACGGCGGCGCTGCTCGGGTTCGTCGTGCCTACGTTCGAGCAGGTGTTCGAGGGGTTCGGCGCAGCACTGCCTGCTCCCACTCGTGCGGTCATGGCGCTCTCCGACTTTATGCTGCGCTGGGGCCTGTTGCTGTTCGCCGTATCGGCTGCCAGCGCGCTCGTCGTCGCACGTCTCGTCCGCCACTGGCCACGTGCGCGCGCCGTACGCGATCGTCTGATGCTCGCAGTGCCCGTGGTCGGGCCGCTGGCGCGCGCTATCGCCGCGGCCCGCTGGTCGCGCGCATTGGGCACGCTGCTCGCGGCCGGTACGCCGCTCGCCGATGCCCTCGGCGCACTCGCGCACGTCGCCGGCAATACTGTCTTCGACGCGGCGAACGCGCAGATCGAGGCTCGGCTGCGGCGCGGCGAAGGACTCGCCTGCGCCATGCGGGCGGTCGGCTGCTTTCCCGCGGCGCTCGTCGAGCCGTTGGCAATCGCGGAGGAATCGAGCGCACTCGATGCCATGCTGCCCGATTGCGCGGCGCTCGCTGAGCGCGCGGTCGACGAGAAACTCGCACTCGCGTCAGCGTGTGCCGAGCCGATCGTCGTGCTCGTGCTCGGGCTCGCAATCGGCTCTCTCGTCGTCGCGCTTTATCTGCCAGTCATCGAACTGGGCAACGTGGTGTAGCATGCCCCCCATTCGCCATTCGGCCATGATCACGACTCCATCCGTGTACGCTCCACTTATCAGCGATCCATTCTCGCGACTGTCCCTGGGCATCGGCGCCACGTTCGGCGGACTGCCGCACGCCTGGCAATTCGCCTTCGCGATCGTGTTCGGGCTGGTGATCGGCAGCTTCGTCAACGTCGTAGCGCATCGGCTGCCGATCATGCTCGAGCGCGCCTGGCGTCTCGAGATCGGCGAAGCCACTGGCGAGCCGGCGCCCGCGGACGAACTGCCGGCCCGCTACAACCTCTGCGTGCCGGGCAGCGCTTGTCCGCACTGCGGCCATACGCTGCGCGTCCATGAAAACATCCCCGTGCTCAGCTACCTACTGCTGCGCGGCCGATGCTCGGCGTGCGGGGCGCGCATCAGCGCTCTCTATCCGCTGGTCGAACTCGCGAGCGCCGCATTGGCGGCAGGGACGCTCGCGGCCTTCGGCCCGACCGGTACAAGCCTGGCCGCCTTCGGCCTTACCGCGACTTTGCTGGCGATGAGCGCAATCGATGCTCAGACCCGGCTGTTGCCCGATTCGCTCACGCTCCCGCTCTTGTGGGCAGGGCTCATCGTCAATTTCGACGATACCTTTGCAACGCTGCACGCGGCCGTCGCCGGTGCGATCGCCGGATACGTGTTTCTGTGGTCCATCTACTGGCTGTTCCGGT
Source organism: Trinickia soli (assembly GCF_002879855.1). Classification (GTDB taxonomy): domain Bacteria; phylum Pseudomonadota; class Gammaproteobacteria; order Burkholderiales; family Burkholderiaceae; genus Trinickia; species Trinickia soli. Next base: position 247,215 of record NZ_PNYB01000006.1, read on the forward strand.
TCGCACGCGGGGTCGAGGGGATGGGCTACGGCGACTTCAAGCTGCTTGCGGCACTCGGCGCGTGGCTTGGATGGGCTGCGCTGCCGCAAATCGTGCTCATCGCCGCCGTGACGGGCGCGCTCGCCGGCCTTATCGCGATGTGGTCAGGTCGTCTCCGGTTCGACGAGCCGCTGCCGTTCGGTCCCTTTCTCGCGCTCGGCGGAGCAGTGACGCTGTTTAGCGGCGCCTCGGGCTTTCATCTGCTGGGAGGCTGACGACATGTTCGCCGTGGGGCTCACAGGAGGGATCGGCAGCGGCAAGACGACCGTTGCCGATCTGTTCGCCACGCACGGCGTCGCGATCGTCGACACCGACGTCATCGCGCATCGCATCACGGCGCCTGGGGGCGCCGCCATGCCGCTGATCGCGCAGGCGTTCGGCCCTCAATTCGTCGCACCGGACGGCTCGCTCGATCGTGCCAGGATGCGGGCGCTCGTGTTTTCCGACGATGCGGCCAGAGCGCGACTCGAGGCGATCACGCATCCGCTCATTCGCGCAGAGACCGAACGCGAGCGCGAGGCGTCGGCCGGCCCATACGTGGTGATCGTCGTGCCGCTGCTCGTCGAATCGGGCACGTGGAAGTCGCGCGTCGAACGCGTACTTGTGGTCGATTGCAGCGTCGAGACGCAGATCGCCCGCGTCATGCGGCGAAACGCGTTCTCGCGCGAGCAGGTGCTGGCGATCATCGCGCGGCAAGCCACTCGCGATGAGCGGCTCGCCGCAGCGGACGATGTCATCGTCAACGACAACGCGCCGCTCGAACAATTGACGCAGCAGGTACAACGCTTGCACCAACGCTATCTGGCGCTTGCAGGGGCGGGCCGCGCATGAATGGTCACCTGCGCAACGCGCACCGAAACCCTCGATGTGGAATTGTCGGCCGGAATAAGCCTGCCCGTTCCCCAAAATCGTCGTTTCGTACGAAAAGCAGTAAAAAGTGCCCGATTCCGCGATTGCCGGGGGCAATCCACGGCATTAGAATGTCCTGCAATCCCACCACCCACGACGTCAGGGGCGAGCCCGCTTGATTCTTTACGAGTATCCGTTCAACGAGCGAATTCGCACGCTGTTGCGTCTCGAAGATCTTTTCGAGCGCTTCACCTTCTTTTTGAATCAAGACGACGCGAGGGAACATCACGTCGCGCTCACGACACTGTTCGAAATTGCCGAAGTGACGGGGCGGGCGGATCTGAAATCCGATTTGATGAAAGAGCTCGAGCGGCAGCGGCAGACGCTCGCGCCGTTCCGCGGCAATCCGGGCATCGAACAAAATGCGCTCGAAGCCGTCCTTGGCGAAATCGAGCAGACGCTTGCCGGTTTGGCGCAGATGCAGGGCAAGACGGGCCAGCATCTGTCGGACAACGAATGGCTGGCCAGCATCCGCAGCCGCGCAATCATCCCAGGCGGCACCTGCGAGTTCGATCTACCATCGTACTATGCTTGGCAGCAGTTGCATCCCGATCAACGTCGGCAGGATATCGCCAAGTGGATCACCCCGCTGCTGCCGCTGCGTGACGCCGCCTCGATTGTGTTACGGCTCGCGCGCGAATCGGGCCAGGCTTCCAAAGTCATGGCCATGCAAGGCAGCTACCAACAGATGCTGTCGGGCCGCACCTATCAGTTGATGCAAGTGCGCATCTCTCCCGAGTTGCGCGTGATCCCCGAGGCAAGCGCCAACAAATACATGCTTTGGGTGCGCTTCACGGTACAGGATGGCGATCTGCGTCCGCGGGCCGTCGATGTCGACGTGCCGTTCCAATTGACGCTTTGCAGCCTTTGAACAATGGTTACCGTCGTCAAATGCCCGACCTGCGGCAAAGATGTCCGTTGGACACCCGAAAATCGCTTTCGGCCGTTTTGCTCCGAACGTTGCAAGCAGGTCGATCTGGGCGCGTGGGCGAGTGAGAAATACCGGATCGGCGGCGCCGACGAAGAGCCGCCGTCGGATGACGACAAGCACGGCGATCTGAATTGATCTGATCCTGCGGGCGTCGAATGCAAGGCCGGGCGGTGCCGAGCCGGCCTCAATCCGCCGCGAGCAGGTCCAGCACCGGGATGGCAGCGGGCAACAACGGCGCAACCCGCACCGGCAGGTGCTCCCAGCTGAACGCCTGGCCCTCTTTGCCATGGGGCTCGCCGGTCCACGCCGTCACCTTGCAGAAGTACAGCCGTACGTACGCGTGCGGATAATCATGCTCGAGCGTGTGCCAGCGGTGGCAGGCGGTGATGACGACGCCAAGTTCCTCATGCAACTCTCGGGCAAGCGCGGCTTCGACTGTCTCGCCGGGCTCGAGTTTGCCGCCAGGAAACTCCCAGTAACCTTCGTACGGTTTACCGGCAGGCCGCTGTGCGAGCAGGTAGCGTCCATCGGACTGCACCATGACGCCGACGGCGACCTCTGTCACGGGTCGGCCCGTCGGTGAGCGATCGACCGCTTGCACGTCGTTTTGAGCCGCCGTCATGCTTGCGCCCTACGGCCAGACCAGTCGCGGGCGAATTGCCATGCCACGCGACCCGAACGCGACCCGCGTTCGAGCGCCCAGACGAGCGCATCGCCGCGAGCGCTGGCGATATTGTCGTCGCTGCAGCCGAAATGCCGGAGCCAGTGGCCGACGATCGTCAGGTAGTCGTCTTGCTTGAACGGGTAGAAGCTCACCCAGAGCCCGAACCGCTCCGAGAGCGAAATCTTTTCTTCGACGACTTCGCCCGGATGGATTTCACCGTCCGACGTGTGCTTGTACGTCTCGTTGTCGCTCATGTACTCGGGCAACAAATGGCGCCGATTCGACGTCGCGTAAATGAGGATGTTGTCGGATTGCGCCGAGACGGAGCCGTCGAGCGCGACCTTCAATGCCTTGTAGCCCGACTCCCCCTCTTCGAACGACAGATCGTCGCAAAACACGATGAACCGCTCGGGCCGCGAGGCGATGAGCTCTGTGATGTCGCCGAGATCGTGCAGGTCGTCTTTGTCGACTTCGATCAGGCGCAGGCCGTTTTTCGAATATGCATTGAGGCACGCCTTGATCAGCGACGACTTTCCCGTCCCGCGCGCACCGGTCAGCAGCACGTTATTGGCGGGCTGGTTATTCACGAACTGCCGCGTGTTCTGTTCGATCAAGCCCTTTTGACGGTCGATGTTTTGCAAGTCCGCCAGCGTGATCGAGGAAATAGCCGGGACCGGCTGCAGATAGCCACGCCCTTGGCGCTTGCGCCAACGAAAGGCCACGGAGGCAGACCAGTCGACGTTCGGCGCAGCCGGCGGCAGCACCGCTTCGAGACGGCCGAGCAGCGCTTCGGCGCGGGTCAGAAACTGTTCGAGTTTGTCCATGAACGATGGGGAGCGTGGTGCGCCACATCACACGGTGCGGCGCGTTCGTGGAAGACAGAAAGCGCGGCGGGCCGCCCTGACGCGGGCCGCCCGTACTTTAGGAGCGGTAATCGGCGTTGATGGACACGTAATCGTGCGACAGGTCGCACGTCCAGATCGTCGCCTGCGCCGAGCCGCGCCCGAGCTGCACGCGAATCGTGATCTCGCTCTCCTTCATGACGCGCTGGCCGTCCTCTTCCCGGTAAGCCGGATGGCGCCCGCCCTTCGTAGCAACGTGGACATCGCCGAGGTAAAGCTCGATCTTCGCCACATCGAGGTCGGCGATGCCCGCATAACCGATCGCGGCCAGGATGCGGCCGAGGTTCGGATCGGACGCGTAGAAGGCCGTCTTGACGAGCGGCGAATGGCCGATCGCATAGGCGATTTGGCGGCACTCGCCTTCGTTCGCCCCGCCTTCGACCTGCACCGTCATGAACTTCGTCGCACCTTCGCCGTCACGCACGATCAACTGCGCAAGCGTCTGCGCAAGCGCAACGACAGCCTCGCGCAACGCTGCGTACGCGGGCGTATTGGTCGACGTAACCGCCGGTAGGCTCGATTTGCCGGTGGCGATCAACATGAAGGAATCGTTCGTCGACGTATCGCCGTCGATCGTGATGCAGTTGAACGAGCGGTCCGCGACGTCTTTGACGAGTGCATCGAGCACGTCTTGCGCAACCGCAGCGTCGAACGCGAGGAAGCCGAGCATCGTCGCCATATTCGGCTTGATCATGCCGGCGCCCTTGCTGATGCCCGTGAGCGTAACGGTATGACCGTCGATCGTCACCTGCCTGGACGCCGCTTTCGGCAGCGTGTCGGTCGTCATGATCGCCTGGGCCGCCTCGAACCAGTGCGCGGCCGCGCGGCACTCCAGCGCCGCGGGCAGCCCCGCCTTGAGCCGGTCGATCGGCAGCGGCTCGAGAATCACGCCCGTCGAAAACGGCAGCACCTGCTCTGGCGCGATGCCGGCCAGACGCGCGAGTTCCGTGCAAGTCTCGCGCGCATGCGCGAGGCCCGACTCGCCCGTACCGGCGTTTGCATTGCCCGTATTGACGACCAGCGCGCGAATGCCCTTGCCGCCCTCGCGCACCTTCGCCAAATGCTCTCGGCAAACGGTGACGGGTGCGGCGCAAAAGCGGTTCGACGTAAAGACGCCCGCTACCGTCGCCCCCTCGTCGAGCGAAATCACGAGCACGTCCTTGCGGTTCGGCTTGCGGATATTCGCCTCGGCATAGCCCAGCGCCACACCGGCGACGGGATGAAGTTGCGCGGGATCGATCGAAGGAAAATTGACAGCCATGGTCGCGAATCCGATTAAGCCAACTTACCGTGACACTGCTTGTATTTCTTGCCGCTACCGCAAGGGCAAGGATCATTGCGCCCGACCTTCGGCACGCCGCCTGCGACGACCGGTGCGCTTGGCGTGTGCGCACCGTGACTCATCGCCTGGCCGACCATCTCGGCCGTAGCGGCATCGCCCGCCGCCGCGGCAGCCGGTGCCGCTACGGCCGCGGCTTCGGCAAACTCCGCATGGCGGAATTCGACGTTGCCGAGTTGACTGCCCTGCTCCTCGTACTGCTCGGCCGCCTCCTCGAGCTGCTCGGGCGATTGGATCTGGACGTTCATGACAATGCGCGTCACTTCCGTCTTCACGATATTGAGCAGCGCCTCGAACAACTCGAACGCCTCGCGCTTGTACTCTTGCTTCGGGTTTTGCTGCGCATAGCCGCGCAGATGGATGCCTTGACGCAAATGATCGAGCGCGGCGAGATGCTCGCGCCAGCAGCGATCGAGCGTCTGCAGCATAACCGAGCGCTCGAAGGCGCTGAACGATTCGCGGCCCACGAGCGCCACCTTCGCTTCGTAAGCCTCGTCGGCTGCACCGATCACGGCTTCGAGAATGTCGTCGGCATCGAGCGACTGCGATTCGTTGATCATTTCCTGAACCGCGAGGTCGAGCTGCCAGTCCTTGCGCAGCGCTTCTTCGAGTTCGGGCGCGTTCCACTGCTCTTCGATGCTGCCGGCCGGGACGAATTCGTGAACGACATCGGTGACGACAGCATGTCGCATCGCCGTGATGGTCTCGGTGATGTCATGCGCTTCGAGCAACTCGTTGCGCTGCTGATAGATCACCTTCCGTTGATCGTTGGCGACGTCGTCGTATTCGAGCAGTTGCTTACGGATGTCGAAGTTGCGCGCCTCGACCTTGCGCTGCGCCGATTCGATCGAACGCGTGACGATGCCCGCTTCGATCGCCTCCCCTTCGGGCATGCGCAGGCGATCCATGATCGCGCGCACGCGGTCGCCCGCAAAGATGCGCAGCAGCGGATCCTCGAGCGACAGATAGAAGCGCGAGGAACCCGGATCGCCCTGACGACCCGCGCGGCCGCGCAGCTGATTATCGATACGGCGCGATTCGTGACGCTCGGTGCCGATGATGTGCAAGCCGCCCGCAGCCTTCACCTGATCGTGCAGCGTCTGCCATTCGTCGTGGAGCGCCTGGATGCGGCTTGCCTTTTCCTCCGCGGGAACCGTTTCGTCGATTTCGAGCAGCGACGCTTGCTTTTCCGCATTGCCGCCGAGCACGATGTCGGTGCCGCGGCCGGCCATATTCGTCGCAATCGTAATGCGCCTCGGGCGCCCGGCTTCCGCGACGATCGCCGCTTCCCGTGCATGCTGCTTCGCATTGAGCACTTCGTGCGGCAAGCCCGCCTGGGTCAGCAGGTTCGACAGCACCTCGGAGTTTTCGATCGACGTCGTACCGACTAGCACCGGCTGGCCGCGCTCGTAGCATTCGCGAATGTCGCGAATCACAGCGTCGTACCGCTCCTTGGCCGTCTTGTAGATCTGATCCTGCTTGTCGATCCGCTTCGGCGGCCGGTTCGTCGGGATGACGACCGTCTCGAGCCCGTAGATTTCGTTGAATTCGTACGCTTCCGTGTCGGCCGTGCCGGTCATGCCCGACAGCTTCGCGTACATCCGGAAGTAGTTCTGGAACGTGATCGAGGCGAGCGTCTGGTTCTCGCTTTGGATCTTGACGTGCTCCTTCGCCTCGACGGCCTGATGCAGGCCGTCCGACCAGCGGCGCCCCGCCATCAGCCGGCCGGTGAATTCGTCGACGATGACGACTTCGCCGTTCTGCACGACGTAATGCTGGTCGCGGAAGAACAGCGTATGCGCGCGCAGCGCGGCATACACGTGGTGCATGAGCGTGATGTTCTGCGCGGCATAGAGGCTCTCGCCCTCGCCGATCAAGCCCCACTCGGCCAACAGACGTTCGGCCTTTTCGTGCCCCGATTCGGTCAGGAATACCTGGCGAGCCTTTTCGTCGAGCGTGTAATCGCCTGGTTTCTCAACGCCCGTGCCGTCCGCGCGCTCCTCGCCGATTTGCCGCTCGAGCAGCGGCGGCAACGCGTTCATCCGCACGTACAGCTCAGTGTGATCTTCGGCCTGGCCCGAGATGATGAGTGGCGTCCGTGCTTCGTCGATGAGAATCGAGTCCACCTCGTCGACGACTGCAAAATTCAGCGAACGCTGCACCCGCGCGCTCGTCTCGTAGACCATGTTGTCGCGCAGGTAGTCGAAGCCGAACTCGTTGTTCGTGCCGTACGTGATATCGGCCGCGTACGCCTGTTGCTTCGACTCGTGATCCATCTGCGACAGGTTGATGCCGACAGAGAGACCGAGGAAGTTGTAGAGCCGGCCCATCCACTCGGCGTCGCGCTGCGCGAGGTAATCGTTGACCGTCACGACGTGAACGCCTCGCCCCGAAAGCGCGTTCAGGTACGCGGCCAGCGTTGCGACGAGCGTCTTACCTTCGCCTGTGCGCATTTCGGCGATTTTGCCGTAATGCAGCACCATGCCCCCGATCAGCTGCACGTCGAAGTGACGCATCTTCAGCACGCGGCGGCTGGCCTCGCGGCAGACGGCGAACGCTTCGGGCAGCAGCTTGTCGAGCGACTCACCGCTCGCGACGCGCTGGCGGAATTCGTCCGTCTTCGCGCGCAGTTGATCATCCGTCAATTGCTCGATTTGCGGCTCGAGCGCATTGATCACCGCGACGGTCTTTTGATACTGCTTGACGAGCCGCTGGTTGCGGCTGCCAAAGATCTTTTGGAGAAAACCGGTGGTCATCGGGTCGAGTATGCGTCGCGGCTTCGGCCAAGCGCCCGCGCGGCTTGTACGGCCACGGCGGACGCCGGGTTTCGGAGGGCCTCGGCGGCTTATTCCATGTGTGAATTCGAATCGCGCATTTTAGCACGCGAGCCTTAATGTACCGTGTCGACCGGCGCCCCGGCGAACCTGCCAATGCCCGCCCGCAGCCGGTACAATCGCGCCATGAACCGTTTTTCGTCTTTTTCGAAGTTTGCTTCGGCGCGTCGGCCGCAGCCGGTCGCCGAAGTTCTCGGGCGCACCGATGCGTTCGCCGCGCTGCGCGCGGGCGTCGAGCAGATCGCCGCGCTCGAGCGCGATCTCGCGCAGCTTTTGCCCGACTATCTCGCCTCGAACGTCGAACCCGGCTTCATCAAGGACGGCACGCTGACGCTGTTCGCCGCGCACGGCGCGTTGGCAGCACGGCTGCGGCAGGTGCAGGATCGGCTGCTGTCGTCGCTGCAGCAACGCGGTTGGCCGGTGCGCACGCTCGCCGTCAAGATTCGCCTGCGCGACGTGCAGGAACCGCCGGCGCCCAAACAAGCGCGGATGTCCCCGGCGGGCGCCGCTGCATTGCAGGCGCTTAGCCGCTCGCTGCCGCCTTCGCCCCTGCAGGCAGCGCTCGCCACGATGGCCGAGCGACACGGGAAATCCACAGATCAAAAAAAATGAGCGGCCTCAAAGCCGCTCATTTTGACAATCGTTGCCGGTAGGTTAGGCGAAAGCCGTCTGCGCATCGTAGCCGAAACCGCGCGGCGCCTGCGCCACGTCGTCAAACGTCAGCACCTCGTAGGCATCCTCATGCGCGAGCAATTCGCGCAGCAGCGCATTGTTCAGACCGTGCCCCGACTTGTAGGCCGTGTACGACGCAAGCAGCGGATGACCGACAACGTAAAGGTCGCCGATTGCATCGAGCATCTTGTGCTTCACGAACTCGTCGTCGTAGCGCAGGCCGTCGTTGTTCAGGATCCGATACTCGTCGAGGACGATCGCGTTATCCATGCTGCCGCCACGCGCCAAGCCGAGTTCGCGCATCATTTCCACTTCATGGGCGAAGCCGAACGTACGCGCACGCGCGATTTCCCGCACGTAGGAGGTCGTCGCAAAATCGACTTCCAATGCCTGACCGGTCTTGTCGACGGCCGGGTGACGAAAATCGATCGTGAATTTGAGCTTGAAGCCGAAATAGGGATCGAGGCGCGCGAATTTGTCGCCGTCGCGCACTTCAACCGGCTTTTTCACCTTGATGAACTTCTTCGGCGCGTTCTGCTCTTCGATGCCGGCCGACTGCATCAGGAACACGAACGAAGACGCACTGCCGTCCATGATCGGAATTTCTTCCGCGGTGACATCGACGTACAGGTTATCGATGCCCAACCCGGCGCAGGCCGACATCAAATGCTCGACGGTGGACACGCGCGCACCGTCTTTCTGCAGGACCGACGCCAGACGCGTGTCGCCGATCGACAGCGCCGAAGCCGGAATGTCGACCGGCGTCGCCAAATCGACGCGCGAAAACACGATGCCGGTGTTCGCGGCAGCGGGGCGCAGCGTCAGCTCGACCTTGCGCCCGGAGTGCAAGCCGATACCGACGGTTTTGACGATCGATTTGATGGTGCGTTGCTTCAACATGGTCCTGTTCGATTGGTATTCTCAATCGGCATTTTTAGGTTCATAGCACAGAGTATACTCCATCTCGCGAAAGCCTTCATTTCCGCGGACGTATCAATCTGTTTCCTCCGATTACGCATGAGGAATGAAGCGAGGCCGACGCCCGGAACGGAGGCATTCCCGGTCGCCGGCCCCGTAATGGACCGTCACAAAACGACGGCGCGAGCGTTGCCGGTGCGCAACACCGAAAAACGGCGCGCGCTTCGCCTGCAAGCGACGCATATCGCTTGCCAGCTCTCATCGACGTCGCCATCGGCGCACCTTGCCCGCGGTGCGCCCGCGCCACCCTCGCTCAGCGCCGATAGCCACTCACCATCGCGCTGCCGATCGCGGCGCATCTGCTCACCGGCTCGCCCTTTGCCAACTGCGCCTGTCGCAGGCCGAAGCGACCCTGTGCGTGCGAACCGATGCGCTCGCACGCGCCGCTCCGCCCGACCTTGGACGCGCCGACAACCGATCCACCCGCGTTGTCTGAACCCTGCGGGAGACGCTGTCCGGTCGTCCGACAGGCCGAAGCCTTCTTACGCCGTTGCCGTTCATCTTGCCGTCCTTTCGTCGACGCGGCAGCGAACTGCGCCGCGCGTGACGAATGCACCGCGCTCAGTCCGCCTGCTTACGCAAGAACGCCGGGATGTCGTACGTATCGACGCCCTTTTCCTGCAGCGCCTGCACGTGCGAAGCAGCCGTCTCGCGCGAATTACGCCATACGGCCGGCGTGTCGAACGCGCCGTAGTCGGCCGTGTTCGCATGCGACGATTGCGGAGCGTAGCCATGCTGCATCACGGGCTGATTGTCGGTGCCCGTGCGCAGCAGCGTCATCGGCGCCGCCTGCTGCTTCTTCGCCGCGCTCGCCGCCGTGCGTCCGAGCCCCGTTGCGACCACCGTCACGCGCAGCGCGTCGCCCATCGCGTCGTCGTACACGGCACCGAAAATCACCGTCGCGTCTTCGGCCGCATAGCTCTTGATCGTGTTCATCACTTCGCGCGTTTCGGACAGACGCAGCGAGCGGCTCGACGTGATGTTCACGAGCACCCCGCGCGCGCCCGACAGATCGACGCCTTCGAGCAGCGGGCTTGCGACGGCCTGTTCGGCCGCGAGGCGCGCGCGATCGACACCGGCCACCGTGGCCGTGCCCATCATCGCCTTGCCTTGCTCGCCCATCACCGTCTTCACGTCTTCGAAGTCGACGTTCACGAGACCGTCGACGTTGATGATTTCGGCAATGCCAGCCACTGCGTTGTTGAGAACGTCGTCTGCGCACTGGAAGCACTTGTCCATCTCGGCGTCATCGCCCATCACCTCGAACAGCTTGTCGTTCAGAACGACGATCAGCGAGTCGACGTGATCCTCCAGTTGCTGCGAACCAGCTTCCGCCACGCGCATGCGCTTGCCGCCTTCGAATTCGAACGGCTTGCTCACGACGCCGACGGTCAGAATGCCCATCTCTTTGGCGATCTGCGCGACCACGGGCGCTGCACCCGTTCCCGTGCCGCCGCCCATACCGGCCGTGATGAACACCATGTGCGCGCCACGCAGTGAATCGGCGATCCGCTCGCGCGCTTCTTCGGCCGCCGCACGTCCCATCTCGGGCTTCGCACCCGCGCCAAGGCCAGTGTTGCCGAGCTGAATCACATTCGGCGCACGCGAACGCGACAGCGCTTGCGCATCGGTGTTCATGACGACGAAATCGACGCCCTGCACACCTTTGCTGATCATGTGCGCAACGGCATTGCCGCCCGCACCGCCAACGCCCACCACCTTGATGATGGTGCCGTTGGTTTCCGTTTCCAGCATCTGGAATTCCATATTGCCTCCGTCAAGAAAAATCCTGCTGATCGGCGTTATTCGACGAAAGGTCGGGCAACCCTTCGTCGCACGCGAGCCGCCGGCACCCGCGCTTTCACCGCCTGCCCGAAGCGCATTTCATCAACGCGCGTTGGGCCCGTTTGAGATTAAAAATTGCCCAAAAACCAGTCTTTCATCCGCGAAAAAACCTGCCCCATCGAACCTGCCTGCACCGCGACCTTGCGACCGCGCATCCGTTGCGACGAACCTTCGACGAGCAGCCCCATCGCCGTCGAATAGCGCGGATTGCGCACGACGTCGGCGAGACCGCCCGCGTATTCCGGCACGCCAATACGCACCGGCTTCAAGAAAATGTCTTCGCCGAGTTCGACCATGCCCGGCATCATCGATGCACCGCCCGTCAGAACCACACCCGAGCTCAAGAGTTCCTCGTAACCCGACTCGCGGACGACCTGATGCACGAGCGAGAACAGCTCTTCCACACGCGGCTCGATCACGGCAGCCAGCGCCTGACGCGACAGCGTGCGCGGACCGCGCTCGCCGAGGCCCGGCACTTCGATCATTTCGTCGGGATCGGCAAGCGCCTGCTTCGCAATGCCGTAGCCGACCTTGATGTCCTCGGCGTCGGGCGTCGGCGTGCGCAGCGCCATCGCGATATCGCTCGTGATCTGATCGCCCGCGATCGGAATCACGGCCGTGTGGCGAATCGCGCCTTCGCTGAAGATCGCGATATCGGTCGTGCCGCCGCCGATATCGACGAGCACGACACCGAGTTCCTTTTCGTCTTCGGTCAGCACCGCCAGCGACGACGCAAGCGGCTGCAGGATCAGGTCGTTGACTTCGAGTCCGCAGCGCCGCACGCACTTGACGATGTTCTGCGCAGCCGACACGGCACCCGTCACGATATGCACCTTCACCTCGAGACGAATGCCGCTCATGCCGATCGGCTCGCGCACGTCTTCCTGACCGTCGATGATGAATTCCTGCGTCAGGATATGCAGCACCTGTTGATCGGTCGGGATATTGATCGCCTTGGCCGTCTCGATCACGCGCGCCACATCGGCTTGCGTCACTTCCTTATCCTTGATCGCGACCATTCCGCTCGAATTGAAGCTGCGGATATGGCTGCCCGCGATCCCCGTGAATACATTGGTGATCTTGCAATCGGCCATCAGCTCGGCTTCTTCGAGCGCGCGCTGAATGGACTGCACCGTGGCCTCGATGTTCACCACGACGCCTTTTTTCAGACCCTTCGATTCACTTTGCCCGAGCCCGATCACTTCGTAGTGACCCTCGCCGCGCAATTCGGCGACGACCGCCACGACCTTGGCCGTGCCGATGTCCAGGGCAACCAGCAGATCCTTGTAGTCTTTACTCATAGCGTGCTCATTGCGTGTGGTGTCTTATTACTTCGCCGCGGATTTGCCCGCGGTCGCGTTGCCGATGAAGCGCATCCCCGCTGCGCGGATTGCAAAGCCGTTCGGATAACGCAGATCTGCGTATTCGATGTCTTTGCCCCATCGAGCCGTGACCGCCTCCCACGCCGCCGTCAGTCGATGACTGCGTTCGGCAAGCGTTTGCGGATTGCGTTCACGGCCGTATTCGATCTGCGTGCCGTTCGACAGTTTCACCGTCCATGCATAGCGCGGCGAGAGCGTGACCTCGTCCGGCGATGCGCCCAGCGGCGCCAGCCACTTCTTGAAATCGAAATAGCGTGCGACGACTTCCTTCTCCGTGCCGTTCGGCCCGTCGAATGCCGGTAGATCGGCATCGAGCTCGCCCTGGTTGGCTGTGAACAACTCGCCGTCGACGCTGACGAGTTCATCGCTGCCCCAGGTGCCAAGCGGCTTGTATTCTTCGAGCGTGACGGCGAGCGCGTTCGGCCACACGCGCCGCACGCTCGCACGGCGTACCCACGGCATCTGCTCGAACGCCTGACGTGCATTGTCGAGATCGACCGTGAAGAAGTTGCCCTTCAAATGGCCGACGACGCTCGCGCGTACCGTCGGCGCATTGATGTGTTCGACGTCGCCGCCGATCGCGATCGCGCGCAATGCAAAGGACGGACGCTGGGTCAACCAGTACGCGCCCGCACCCAACAACACGAGCGCCAACAGCGCATAGAGCGCATTGGCAGCAAGGTTCAGTTGGCGGACGTTATTCCACATGGCTCGCAATCAATCCTTTAGCGTCAGCGCCAGCACGCCGACGACGAGTTCCTGATAGCTGATGCCCACCGCACGCGCCGCCTTCGGCGGGAGCGAGTGATCGGTCATGCCCGGCGCCGTGTTCACTTCGAGGAAGTAAGCATCGCCGTTCGCGTCGAGCATGAAATCGGCGCGGCCCCAATCGGTGCAGCCGAGCACGTCGAACGCGCGCCGTGACAGCACCTTCAACCGCGCTTCTTCCTGCGCCGACAATCCGCACGGAATCAGGTACTGCGTGTCCTCGGCGATGTACTTCGCGTGGTAGTCGTAGAACTCGCCCTTAGGCACGATGCGGATGATCGGCAGGTCAAGGTCGCCCGCGACGCAGGCGGTGTACTCGCCGCCGCCCTCGATGCTTTTTTCCACGAGCACGATCTTGTCGAACTTCGCCGCTTCCTCGAGCGCGGCCGGCAATGCGTCGGCGCTTTTCACCTTGATGACCGCGACGCTCGACCCCTCGCTCGCCGGCTTGACGAACAGCGGCAGGCCGAGCTTGGCGATGATCTCGCCCGCGCGTGCGGCGTAGTCGTCGCCGCGCAGCACGGCTTCGAACGGCGGCGTCGGCACGCCCAACTGCTGCCAGACGAGCTTCGAGCGGAACTTGTCGAGTCCGAGCGCCGAACCGAGCACGCCGCTACCCGTGTAGCGAATCCCGTAGAAGTCGAGCGCGCCCTGAATCTGGCCGTTTTCACCATAGCCGCCGTGCAACGCGTTGAACGCACGCACGAAGCCTTCGTCCTTCAATGCCGACAGCGGGCGCTCGGCCGGGTCGAACGGATGCGCGTCGATGCCGGCGTCGCGCAACGCCTTCAGCACGAGCGTGCCCGACTTCAGCGATACCTCGCGCTCGGCCGATTCCCCGCCGAAGAGGACGGCCACTTTGCCGAAGCGTTTCGGATCGATACCCACACTCATCTCACACCCTCAATTCCTGAGCCAGGCGACCCGGCACCGCGCCGATCGAGCCTGCACCCATCGTGATCACCACATCGCCGTCGCGCACGAGTGCCGACAACGCCTGCGGCACTTCGTCGACGGTCTCGACGAACGCCGGGTCCACCTTGCCCGCGGCGCGGATCGCTCGCGCGAGCGCCTGGCCGTCCGCGCCCGGGATCGCCGCCTCGCCGGCTGCATAAATGTCGGTCAGCACGAGCGCATCGACGCTCGACAGGACGCCGACGAAATCTTCGAAGCAGTCGCGCGTCCGCGTATAGCGGTGCGGCTGAAACGCAAGCACGAGCCGCCGGTTCGGGAATGCGCCGCGTGCGGCGGCGATCGTCGCCGCCATTTCGACAGGGTGATGACCGTAGTCGTCGATCAGCGTGTAGCTGCCGCCGCCGGCCACGCGCATCTCGCCGTAGCGTTGGAAGCGCCGCCCGACGCCCGTAAATTCGGCGAGCGCACGCTGAATGTCGGCATCGGCGATCTCCAGCTCGGTCGCGATCGCAATGGCCGCGAGCGCGTTTTGCACGTTGTGCGTGCCCGGCATGTTCAAGACGATGTCGAGCGGCGCTGCGCCTTCGCGCATTGCCGTGAAATGCATTTTGCCGTCGCGCGCGAACACGTTGACTGCGCGCACCTGTGCATCGGGCGCAAAACCGTAGCGGATCACAGGCTTCGAAACAAACGGCAGGATCTCGCGCACGTTCGCGCAATCGACGCACAGCACCGCGATGCCGTAGAACGGCAGCCGGTGCGTGAATTCGATGAACGCCTGCTTCAGGCGCGCGAAATCGTGCCCGTAAGTGTCCATGTGATCTTCGTCGATGTTCGTGACGACTTCGATCACGGGCAGCAGATTCAGGAACGACGCATCCGATTCGTCGGCTTCCGCGACGATGAAATCGCCCGTCCCCAGGCGGGCGTTCGCGCCGGCGCTGGTCAAGCGGCCGCCGATGACAAACGTGGGATCGAGCCCGCCCGCTGCGAGCACGCTCGCGACGAGGCTCGTCGTCGTGGTTTTGCCATGGGTGCCGGCAATCGCGATGCCCTGCTTCAGGCGCATGAGCTCGGCAAGCATCGCAGCGCGCGGCACGATCGGCACGCGCTTGCGACGCGCCGACAGCACCTCGGGATTGTCGCTGCGCACGGCCGTCGACACGACGACGGCGTCCGCGCCTTCGATATTGGCAGCGTCATGCCCGATGGCGATCCGGGCGCCGAGCGAGGCAAGCCGGTCGGTCGACGCGCTGCGCGAGAGGTCGGAGCCGCTCACGCAATAGCCGAGCGTGACCAGCACTTCAGCGATGCCGCTCATACCAGCGCCGCCGATGCCGACGAAGTGGACGTGTTTGACGATGTGTTTCATTGCTTTCCTTCCTGGCGCGCGAGCGCCACGGCCGCGCACACCTGCGCGACGCGATCGGTGGCCTCGGGCTTGGCGAGCCGGCGCGCGCGCTCGGCCATGTCGGCGAGCGTCTCGCGCGTCTGGCTGCGCAGCCAATCCGCGAGGTTTTGGGGCGACAGATCACGTTGTTGCACGAGCACGGCCGCATTTTCGGCAGCCAGGAAGCCCGCATTCGTGCTTTGATGATCGTCGACCGCATAAGGGAATGGGACGAACAGCGCCGCGACGCCCACGGCAGCTACTTCGGCCACCGTCATGGCGCCCGAACGGCAGATGACGAGATCCGCGTCGCCATAGGCCGCAGCCATGTCGTCGATGAACGGCACGAGGCGCACGGATTCGCCCGGCTCGAAGCCCGCCTGCGCGTAGTTCGCGCGCAACGCTTCGATGTGCTTCGCGCCGGCTTGATGAATCACGTACGGGCGCTCGTTCGGGGCGAGCAGCGCGAGTGCGCGCGGCACGCATTCGTTGAGCGCGGCGGCGCCCAGGCTGCCGCCCACCACGAGCACGCGCAACGGACCCGTGCGCGTCGAATAGCGCACCTTCGGCTCGGCGGTGTGGCAAATCTCGTCGCGCAGCGGATTGCCGGTCCATTCGGCGCCCGGCAGCGTGTCGGGGAACGCGACGAGCACGCGCCGCGCGAGCTTGGCCAGCACCTTGTTGGCAAGGCCGGCAACGGAGTTCTGCTCGTGCAGCACGAGCGGGCGCCCCGTCAGCACCGTCATGACGCCGGCCGGGAACGTGATATAGCCGCCCATCCCGAGCACGACGTCAGGCTGCACGCGCCGCAACACGCGCACGCTGTCGATACACGCGCGCAACAGGTTGAGCGGCAGCATCAGCTTCGTCTTCAGGCCCTTGCCGCGCAGCCCGCCAAAGCGGACATATTCGATCGGCAGGCCATGCCTGGGCACGAGTGACGCCTCCATGCCGGACGGATTGCCGAGCCACACGACGCGCCAGCCCCACGCCCGCATGCGATGGGCGACCGCGAGCCCGGGGAACACATGCCCCCCGGTGCCCCCGGCCATCACCATCAGCGTGTGCTGCGGCGTGGTGCTCATATCTTGCCCCCCCGCATCAGCACCCGGTTCTCATAATCGACGCGCATCAATACGGCCAACGCCACGCAGTTGAGCACGATGCCCGAACCGCCATAGCTGACGAGCGGGAGTGTCAGTCCTTTGGTCGGTAAAAGGCCCAGATTGACGCCCATGTTGATGAAGGTCTGCGCACCGAACCACAAGCCGATGCCCTTGGCCATCAGGCCCGCGAACGTACGATCGAGCGCGAGCGCCTGCCGGCCGATCTCGAACGAGCGGCGCACGATCCAATAGAACAGCAGGATGACGACGAGCACACCGACAAAGCCAAGTTCCTCGCCAATCACGGCGAGAATGAAGTCGGTGTGCGCTTCAGGCAGATAGTTGAGCTTTTCGACGCTACCGCCCAGCCCGACGCCGAACCATTCACCACGGCCGAACGCGATCAGCGAGTGCGTCAGCTGATACGCTTTCCCTTGCGCGTAGCGGTCGTCCCACGGGTCGAGGTAAGCGAAGATCCGCTCGCGCCGCCACGGCGACGCCCAGACGAGCAGCGTAAATGTGCCGACGGCCGTTGCGACGAGACCACCGAACAGCTTGCCGTTCACGCCACCGAGAAACAGCACGCCCATGGCGATCGCCGCAACCACCATGAACGCGCCCATATCGGGCTCCAGCAGCAACAGCGCACCGACGACGCCGACGGCAAAGCCCATCGGCAAAAAGCCTTTGGCGAAACTCTGCATGTATTCCTGTTTGCGCACTGTGTAGTTCGCAGCGTAGATCGTCACGGCGAGCTTCATGATTTCCGACGGCTGCATGTTCATGAGCCCGAGCGAAATCCAGCGGCGCGCGCCGTTCACGCCTTTACCGATATGCGGAATCAGCACGACGACGAGCGCGGCGAGTGCGAGCAGAAACAGCTTCGGCGCGTATTTGTCCCAGACGGAAACGGGGATGCGGAACGTCACGATCGCGACGACCATCGCCACGGCCAGCGAAATCACATGGCGCAACAGAAATGCGTACGAGCGATAGGCCGCGTACTTCGGCGAATCGGGCATGGCGATCGACGCCGAGTACACCATCACGACACCGAGCGCCAGCAGCGCAATGACGACCCAGAGCAGCGCGTGATCGTAGTCGAGCATGCGCGAGCGCGTGGGCCGCATGCCGCTGACGGCGCTGGCCAGCCCGCCCAGGCCCGACGCCGCCGCGCCGGCCATCTTCGACGATTTGCCGCCCGCTGCCTGTCGTTGCGGCATCAGTCGCGAACCAAGGCGATCGGTCCAGCTCATAGCATCGTCCCCCGCTCGGCCGCGATCTCTTCAACCGCGCTGCGAAACACGGCCGCTCGATGCGCGTAGTTGTCGAACATATCGAAACTCGCGCAGGCCGGGGAAAGCAGCACCGCATCGCCCGGTTGCGCGAGTGCGCAGGCAGCACGTGTCGCTGCCTCGAGCGTCGGCTGATCGACGAGCGGCACGCCGGTGTCAGCCAGCGCCTCGCGAATGCGCGGAGCGTCGCGACCGATCAGCATGACGGCACGACACCAACGTGCCGCCGGCCGGGCGAGCGGCGCGAAGTCCTGCCCCTTGCCGTCGCCGCCTGCGATCAGCACGACGCGCTGGGCCAATCCGTCGAGCGCGGCGACTGTCGCGCCAACGTTCGTTCCCTTGCTGTCGTCGACGTAGTCGACGCCGTCGATCGCTGCGATCGACTCGACGCGATGCGGCTCGCCGCGGTACTCGCGCAGCCCGTGCAGCAGCGGCGCCGCGGGCAATCCAATCGCGCGCGCCAGCGCCAATGCGGCGACCGCGTTGGCCGCGTTATGCAAGCCGCGAATGCGCAAGGCGTCGGCCGGCATCAAGCGCGTCAACGCAAGATCGGCCGGCGCGGCCGCGTCCTGCTTGCGGCGGCGCGGGCTCGTCGTTTCGTCGGCGGGCTCGCGCTCGCGCGCCTGCACGAGCCAGTTGATGCCGTTCTCGCGCACGATGCCGTAATCGCCAAGGCGCGTGGGCTCGTTCAGCCCGAATGTGACGTATGGCGCTTTCGTTTCTGCCTGCCCGTCCGAACCCGGCACGAGTGACATCGTTCGCGCATCGTCGCGGTTCAGCACGCGCACCGTGCCCGGTCCGAAGATGCGGCCTTTGGCGGCGGCGTAGGCGTCAAATCCGCCGTGCCAATCCAGATGGTCTTGAGTGATGTTGAGCACAGCCGCGGCATCCGGCGCGAACGTGCGCGCCGTTTCGAGCTGGAAGCTCGACAGTTCGAGCACCCAGATGTCGGGCAGCGCGGTTGCGTCGATCGCATCCATCAGCCGATCGAGCATCGTCGGGCTGATATTGCCGGCGACCGCCACCTTTTTGCCGGCTCGCTCACAAAGCTGACCGGCCATGCTCGTCGTGGTCGTCTTGCCGTTCGTGCCGGTGATCGCAATGACTTTCGGCGCGTAGCCGCTTTCACCCAGATGGGCAAGCGCGCGCGCGAAGAACTCGACTTCGCCCCAAACCGGAATGCCGAGCTCCTGCGCACCGGCAATCAACGGCGCCAGGTCTTGCGCCAGCGGCGACAGACCCGGGCTCAGGGCGACGAGTTCGACGCCGCCATCGAGCAAAGCCGGCGAGAAAGGACCGCCGACGAACCCGGCGTCGATGTCGTGCTGCGCCAGGGCCGACAGCTTCGGCGGCGCCTCGCGCGTATCGGCGATGCGCAAGCGGCACCCCTGGCGTGCACACCAGCGCGCCATCGCAAGGCCCGATTCACCGAGCCCCAGCACGAGCACCATCGGCTTTTGCCGATCTCCAAACATCTCGCCGAACATCACTTGCTTTCCCTTATTCCCGTGTATTTGCGTGGCACATCAGCCGATCAGCGCAACTTCAACGTCGAGAGCCCGAACAGACAGAGCATCAACGTGATGATCCAGAACCGCACGACCACCTGCGTCTCTTTCCACCCCGACAACTCGAAGTGGTGGTGCAGCGGCGCCATTTTGAAGATGCGCCGGCCTTCGCCGTAGCGCCGCTTCGTGTACTTGAACCAGACGACCTGCAGCATGACCGACAGCGTCTCTGCCACGAAGATGCCGCCCATGATGAACAGGACAATCTCCTGACGAACGATGACGGCGATCGTGCCGAGCGCGCCGCCGAGCGCGAGTGCGCCGACATCGCCCATGAACACCTGCGCCGGGTGCGTGTTGTACCAAAGGAAGGCGAGGCCGGCTCCGCCCATCGCCGAGCAGAAGATCAGCAGCTCGCCCGCGCCCGGGATATGCGGAAACAGCAGGTACTTCGAATAGACCGAGCTGCCCATCACATAGGCGAAGACGCCCAGCGAAGCGCCGACGAGCACCACGGGCATGATCACGAGCCCGTCGAGGCCGTCGGTCAGATTGACGGCATTGCTCGCGCCGACGATGACGAAGTAGGTCAGCGCGATGAAGCCCCACACGCCGAGCGGATAGCTGATCGACTTCAGGAACGGCAGCATCAGATCGGCGCGGGCGGGCAGGCCCATCGACAAGCCGCTGCGCACCCACGCCATGAACAGGTCGAAGACGCGCACGTTGCTTGCCTCCGACACGCTGAAAGCAAGATAAACGGCCGCGAAAACACCGATCACGGACTGCCAGAAGTACTTTTCGCGCGACGACATGCCGCGCGGATCCTTGTATACGACCTTGCGATAATCGTCGACCCAGCCGATCACGCCGAAGCCGAATGTCACGAGCATCACGATCCAAATGAAGCGATTCGTCAAATCGGCCCAAAGCAGCGTCGACACGGCGATGCCGATCAGGATCAGCACGCCGCCCATCGTCGGCGTACCCGATTTGACGAGGTGCGTCTTCGGCCCGTCGGTGCGCACGGCTTGACCGACTTTCATCTCGGTCAGCTTGCGAATCACCCAGGGCCCGCAGACGAGCCCGATCACGAGCGCGGTGATGGTGGCCATCACCGCACGAAACGTCAGATAGCCGAATACGCGCAAAAAGCTTGCGTCGTTCTGCAGCCATTGCGCCAGCACCAGCAGCATGCTTGTCCTTCTCTTTCAATACGCGCCGGGCGAGCCGCCCGACGCTTGGGGTGATTGCGAAACGGTCAGCGCGTCGACGACACGCTCCATCCGCATGAAACGCGAACCCTTGACGAGCACGGTTGCGCTCGCGCCGAAGCCCGCCTGCAGCAAGTGTTCGACGAGCTCTGCGACTTCGCCGAAGTGACGCGTACCGCTCGCCTGTGCGCCCGGCCCTGCGCCGGCCGCCGAAGCGCCTGCGAACGCGGCGCACGATTCGCGAGCAGCGTCGCCGAGCGCAAACAGCGCATCGATGCCGCGCTCACGCGCGTACGCCCCCACTTCACGATGGAATTCGGGGCCGTGGTCGCCCACTTCGCCCATATCGCCCATCACGAGCACGCGCGGTGCGGCGCGTGCCGCCAGCACGTCGATCGCGGCGCGCATCGAATCGGGATTCGCGTTATAGGTGTCGTCGATGACGGTCGCGCCGGCGAGCGCACCGACCGACGCCCGCTTCGTTTGCAACCGCCCCTTCACGGGCGCGAACGCTTCAAGCCCGCGCGCGATCGCGTCGAGCGGTACTTGCGCTGCAATGGCCGCTGCCGTGGCAGCCAACGCATTGCGTGCGTTGTGCTCGCCCAGCACTTGCAGCGTCGCCTCGAACCCGCCGACAGGCGTACGCACGTGCAAACGGTTTCCCTCGAGCCTACCCACGACGGCCGCGGCAGAAGACTCATTCGCACTCGAAGCGTCTTCGAGCAGAAAATCGATGATGCGGTTCCCCGTCGCGGCCACGCGCCAGATGCCGGCATACGGATCGTCGAACGGAAACACGGCCACGCCGTCGGCGGGCAGCGCGTGAATCACGCTCGCATGTTCGAGCGCGACGGCTTCGACCGTCGCCATGAACTCCTGATGCTCGCGCTGCGCATTGTTGACGACGGCGATCGTCGGCAGAGCGATCTTCGCGAGCAGATCGGTTTCGCCCGGGTGATTCATGCCGAGCTCGACGACGGCAAGCCGGTGCGCGGCGCTCAAACGCAGCAGCGTGAGCGGCAGGCCGACATCGTTGTTGAAATTGCCGGCCGTCGCGAGCCGTGACGATTCGCCGACCGCCTCGGCAAAGATCGACGAAATCATTTCTTTGACCGTCGTCTTGCCATTGCTGCCCGTGACGGCGACGAGCGGCACCTTGAAACGACCACGCCAACCGCGCGCGAGCGCGCCGAGCCCTGCGCGCGTGTCTGCGACGACGAGCGCCGGCCCCTTCCACCCATCGGGCAGGCGGGAGACAAGCACCGCGCTGACGCCGCGCGCCGCGACGTCGTGGAGGAAATCGTGCGCATCGAACCGATCACCCTTGAGTGCAACGAACAAATCGCCAGGGCCGACGGTCCGGCTATCGGTGCTGACGCGTTCTACCGTGGCGTCGCCGTCGCCGTGCAGCGCCGCGCCGGGAATCCATTGCGCGGCCTCGCGCAAAGCACACATCGTCATTGCTCGCCCCCTCGCGAATGCGTCGCGCGCGCGCCTAGCGCGAGGCGAGCGTGATCCTGATCGGAGAAGACACGCTTCTTACCCATGATTTCCTGTGTCGCTTCATGTCCCTTGCCGGCCAGCAAGACGACGTCCTCACGCGCGGCCCCGCGCACCGTCTGCAAAATCGCGTTCGCGCGATCTTCAAGGCGGCGCGCGCTCTCCGGATGGCCCATGCCCGCCACGATCTGATCGATGATCGAACGCGGATCTTCGCTGCGCGGGTTGTCGCTCGTCACGACGACGGCGTCCGCCAATCGCTCGGCGATCGCCCCCATGAGCGGCCGCTTCGTCGCATCGCGGTCGCCGCCGCAACCGAACACGCAGATGAGCTGTCCGCCGCGCGCTTGCGCGATCGGGCGCAGTGCTTCGAGCGTCTTTTCGAGCGCATCGGGCGTATGCGCGTAGTCGACGACGACGAGCGGCTCGTCATTGGCAAGCCGTCCGCCGAGCCGCTGCATGCGCCCGTTCACGGGCTCGAGCTTCGAGAGTTGCGCGATTGCATCGGCCAGCGGCACGTCGGCCGCCAACAGCGCGCCAAGCACGCCGAGCAGATTGCTGACATTGAATTCGCCGAGGGTGCCGACCTCGACATCGGCGACGCCCCAATCCGAAGACAGATGAAAGGCCGTTCCCGTCGCAGTGGCGCGCACGTTCGTCGCCACGAGGGCCGCGTGAGCGCTCGGCGCGTCGCTGGCGACGCCAATGCCGTACGCGATCGTCGGCAGGCGCGGCTGAGTGCGGGCGATGAGACGCCGGCCCGCGGCGTCGTCGCGATTGATGACGGCAGTCTTGAGCGTCGGCCAATCGAACAACTTCGCCTTGGCGGCCTCGTAGGCTTCGAAGGTGTGGTGGTAGTCGAGGTGATCCTGCGTCAGGTTCGTGAAGACGGCGATGTCGAAGGCCGTTCCATTCACGCGTCCTTGATGTAAAGCGTGCGACGAGACTTCCATGGCACACGCGCGCGCGCCGGCCGCGACGAGCTGCGCGAGCGAGCGCTGCGTCTGCGGTGCATCGGGCGTCGTGAAGCCCGTATGGGTCAGATGTCCCCACACGCCCGAGCCGAGCGTGCCGATCACGCCGCACGGTTCGCCGAGCGCGGTCAGTGCGGCTGCGATCCATTGCGAAGACGACGTCTTCCCGTTCGTGCCCGTTACGCCGATCATTCGCATCGATTCACTCGGCGCGCCGCACCAGCGGCTTGCGATCTCGCCGGCGAGCTGGTCGAGCCCGGCTACCGCGAGCGAGCAGGCGGGGTCGACATTCCCCGAGAACCCTTCGGGCTGGTACAACACCGCACTGGCGCCGCGCTCGAGCGCAGCCGCGATGTACGATCGGTTGTCGGCACCCTCGACAGCGTAGGCAAAGAAGATGTCGCCCGCGGCAAGCGTGCGCGAATCGCTATGCATGAGGGCGCTCGGCGATGCGTGCCGGCGCAACCAGTCGAGCGTATCGGCAACCTGGCGCTGCATGCGTTCGTCGAAGTTCGGCGTGCTCATCGAACCACCCCCGGATGAGTGCGCGTATCGGCCGAGATGGTCATGGCGCGCGCCGCCACCGGCGCTGCGGCCTTCGTCTCGGCCGCCGCTTTGACCGGGGCCTGGGCGGGATCATCCGAAACGACGAGTTGCTTGACCGGCATATCGGGCGGCACATTCAGCGAACGCAGCGTATCGCCGACGATGCCGGCGAACACCGGGCCCGCCACGTAGCCCCCGAAGTGGCTACCGGCAGTCGGCTCGTCGATCGAGACCGCCACGACGATGCGCGGGTTCGGCATCGGCGCCATGCCGACGAACGACGCGCGATACTTCGAATGATCGTAGCCGTGCCCGGATTGCTTGTAGGCGGTGCCGCTCTTGCCGCCGACGCGGTAGCCCGGCACGGCGGCCTCGGGCGAGGTCCCCGCCGACGACACGACCGATTCAAGCATCGTGCGCACTTCGCGCGCGGTGGTGGGCGAAAAGATTTGCGGGCCCGTTACCGCTTGGTTCGGATCCGTCTTAAAAATCGACACGGGCACGAGCTGGCCGTCGTTCGCAATGGCGGTGTAGGCGCGCGCGAGTTGAAACAGCGATACCGACAGACCGTAGCCATACGCCATCGTCGCCTGCTCGATCCGGCGCCAGCTCTTCCACGGACGCAGCCGCCCCGCCGCCGCCCCGGGGAAACCCACTTTCGGCGCCTGCCCGAACCCGACACTCGTAAACATATTCCACATCTCTTCGGGCTTGAGCGTCATCGCAATTTTCGTCGCCCCGATGTTGCTCGACTTCTGAATCACGCCGCCAACCGTGAGCACCCCGAATGCGCTGTCATCGGTGATGTTCGCACCGTCGAGCGTGAAATGGCCGTTGCCCGTATCGACGAGCGTATTGGGCGTCACGCGATGCAGATCGAGCGCGAGCGAAATGGTAAGCGGCTTCATGATCGAGCCCGGCTCGAACACGTCCGTCAGCGTGCGATTGCGCAGCTGTTCACCCGTCAGTCGCGAGCGATCGTTCGGGTTGTAGGTCGGGTAGTTGACGAGCGCGAGGACATTGCCCGTGCGCACGTCGACGACCACGGCCGCACCCGCTTTCGCCTTCGATTTTTCAACGGCCGCCTTCAGGTTCGAATAGGCGATGTATTGAATCTTGCTGTCGATCGAGAGTTCAACGTCCCTGCCGTTGTGCGGGACAACCTGCTCGTCCACGTCTTCAATGATGTGCCCCATCCGATCCTTGATCACGCGGCGCATGCCGGGCGTACCGGCCAGGATCTTCTGATCGCTGAGCTCGACACCTTCCTGCCCCTCGTCTTCGATATTGGTGAACCCGACCAGATGCGCCGTAATTTCGCCTTCGGGGTAAAAGCGCTTGTACTCGTCACGCTGATAAATCCCGGGAATATCGAGCGCCGCGACTTTTTCAGCGACATCGAGGGGGACCTGACGCTTGACGTAGACGAACGTCTTGTCCTCGGACAGCTTCGCGTGAAGCTCCTTCTGCGTGAGGCCGAGCAATTTGCCGAGTGCAGCGATCTTGCTCTGATCGATATCGTCGGGAACCGACTCGGGGATCGCCCAGATAGCGCGCACAGGCAAACTCGTCGCGAGGACGAGTCCGTTGCGGTCAAGCACCTTGCCGCGCGTGGCAGGCAGCTCGATCGTGCGCTCGTAACGGCTTTCGCCCTGCTTTTGATAGAACGCGTTGCCGGGACCTTGAATCCAGAACGCGCGAGCGGCCAACGCGACGAACGCCATGAACAGCATGAACACGACGAGCTTCGAACGCCATAGCGGCAAGCGCACGGACAGGACCGGGCTCGACGAGAACGTGACGCTTTTCGTCTTCGACACCTGCTTCATCGCGTGCCTCCGCGGTTGGCGGGGCGGCTCGGCTGCCTCAACGGGGCACGAGAGGCGGGGCGCTTGACCGTACGAGCGGTGGTTGGCGCGGGCGCGCTTGCCGGCATCGTTGGGATCGGTGCGTTCGCGGCCACACTTGCGCCGGGCGCGAGCGTCAGGAATTGCGTGTCGCCCGTCGACGCCGGTTGCATCTTCAAGGTATCGGTAGCCAACTGCTCGATGCGGGACGTCTTCGACAGCGCGCTCTGTTGATATTGCAACTGCGCATAGTCCTGCTGCAGCTGACGCTCCTCCGACTGTGCGCGCTCGAGTTGCACGAACAATTGCCGCTGTTGATTCGTGGCATTGACGACGGAAAGCGCACAACCCAAAAGGACGATCAATAGGAAGATATTGAGGCGGTTCATGGCGCGACGCGCTCCGCGACGCGCATGACCGCCGAGCGAGCACGCGGGTTGGCGGCGACTTCGGCGGCGCTCGCGAAAACGCGCCCGATGATCTTCATGGGCGCGGAGGGCAGATCGACGGCACGAATCGGCAAGCGACGGTCGACCGCAGGCGCGGCTGATTGCGCCTGCATGAATCGCTTCACGATTCGATCCTCGAGCGAATGAAAGCTGATGACCACCAGCCGGCCCCCTTGCTCCAACGACGATAACGCCGCCTCTAAAACGACTTGCAACTCCGCAAGCTCTTGATTGACGTGAATCCGTATAGCCTGAAAGGTGCGGGTGGCCGGATCCTTGCCCTTCTCACGGGTCTTGACTGCGCGAGCCACGATTTCGGCAAGCTCCCCCGTGCTGACGAGAGGCCCAAGACGGTCGGACTCTGCCCGGCGAGCAACAAGCGCCTTTGCAATCTGAACAGCAAACCGTTCTTCCCCATAATCTCGAATGACCTCCGTCAGTTCCTGCTGACTCGCCCGCGCCAGCCACTCGGCGGCAGATTCGCCGCGCGTCGGGTCCATCCGCATGTCGAGCGGGCCGTCGGCGCGAAAGCTGAAACCGCGCGACGGGTCGTCGAGTTGCGGCGACGACACGCCCAAGTCCAGCAATACTCCGGCTACCCGTTCGACCCCTCGCGCCGCCAACGCGGGCCCCAACGACGCGAAACTCTCATGCACGATCTCGAAACGCGGATCCGCAATCGCACTTGCCGTCGCGATCGCTTGCGGGTCTTTGTCGAACGCGATCAGGCGACCGCGCTCCGCGAGCCGCGCAAGCACGGCACGGCTATGGCCGCCGCGCCCGAACGTGCCGTCGACGTAGACGCCATCCGCACGCGTGACCAACGCATTGACCGCTTCATCCAACAGCACCGTGCGGTGCTGCAATTCGTTTTCCATCGCAGCGTCCTATTTCAAACCGCGATCAAAACGTGAAATTCTTCAACGCGTCCGGCATGCCTTGGGCCATCGCCGCTTGCTCCTTGGCCGCGTAGGTTTGCGCGTCCCACAGCTCGAAGTGACTTCCCATGCCAAGCAACATGACTTCCTTTTCCAACCCTGCGGCCATGCGCAATTCCGGCGAAACGAGAATGCGTCCCGCGCTGTCGAGATCGACGTCGGAGGCGTTACCGAGAAAAATGCGTCGCCACCAATGGGCGTCCATCGGCAATGCGGCGATCTTGGTGCGGAAGACTTCCCATTCGGGGCGGGGAAACAGCAACAGGCAGCCATCCGGGTGCTTTGTCAGCGTCACCCGTCCTTGTGCCTCGCCTTGCAGCGCCTCGCGATATCGAGAGGGCACGGACATGCGCCCCTTCGCATCGAGCGTCAGCGCCGACGCCCCTTGAAACACCCTTCGCTCCCCTTCGAGGCTCTACGCCCCGCTCTCAACAAAACCGGCCGAAAAGATCCGAACAATCCACAAAAATACACTTTC
Source organism: Trinickia soli (assembly GCF_002879855.1). GTDB lineage: Bacteria > Pseudomonadota > Gammaproteobacteria > Burkholderiales > Burkholderiaceae > Trinickia > Trinickia soli. Next base: position 274,638 of record NZ_PNYB01000006.1, read on the forward strand.
TCACACTGTCTCCCACTTTAGAGTAACGCCCCAGGCCGGTCAAGGGAGAAAACCACTTTTTCGGAGAATTTTGTTTGTAAGAACAAGGACTTACGAGCGCTCTTTCGCGTAAGAGCAGAAAACCGAAAATCGTTATAAAAGAACGAACTACTGCGTGATGTGAATGTGATACGTGAGAAGCTCGCGGCAGGCGCCGAGCTTATAAGCCCGGAACCCGAGGTCGGTGGGATGAAAAGCGAAACTGGTCGAGAACGAACGACGAGCGACGCGAGCGCGCCGCTCCCACTGCAAGTTCAGACGTAATAAGCCGTTTGCGTCATGACCTTCGACGCGGCGCGCATCAATGCCTTGACCGGCATGGGCAGTTCCACACCGCCCGCATTGATGGCCGATTGGCCATGCATCCGCTCGTCGTCACGCATTTGTTCGACGATTGCCCGCGAGTGCCGATCGGCTTCGGGCAGCGTCTGCAGATGCCCTTCCAGATGGCGCTCCACCTGACGCTCCGTCTCGGCCATGAAACCGAGGCTTACCTTATCGCCAAGACAGCCGGCGGCGAACCCTATCGCAAGCGCCCCAGTGTACCAGAGGGGATTGAGCAGGCTTGGACGCGAGTCGAGTTCGCGCAAGCGCGCCGCTGTCCACGCAAGGTGGTCCTCCTCCTCGCGCGCGGCATGCTCGAAGGCGTCCTTGAGCTGCGGCGAACGCGTGGCGATCTTTTGCGCTTGATAGAGCGCCTGCGCGCAAATCTCGCCGACGTGATTCACACGCATCAGCCCTGCCGCATGTGCGCGCTCGGGCAGCGTCATTTCGCTCGTCGCGGCGCCGTTCGCGTCGCCGCTCCTGGGCTGAGGCACGGGCCGGCTCATACGGCTCACGCCAGCGATCGAACGCAACCCACGGTCAAACTCGGTAATCAACTCGTCCAGCGTCATCAGCCTCTCCATACGACGCAGCAAAGCGGCGCTCGCCGAGAGCGCCATTGTGCGACGACCTGCCGCCGACACTCCGAATTGCGTGACGTGCGCGCTTGATGCGGAGCAAACGACGGCTAATCGTGCATTTTAGACGATGTTGTACGACCCATATAGCGTTCGACCGACGCGATCGGCTGTTTTGCCGCACCGGCGCGCTAAGCGCTGCGTGCGTGAACGACGGGCGCCGTGGGTCGCGCAGCGTCGGCGTCGCGCAGCTCGCGACGCAAGATCTTGCCGACGTTGGTCTTCGGCAGCTCCGTGCGAAACTCGACAATCTTGGGCCGCTTATACCCGGTCAGCTGTTCCTTGCAGAAGGCGATGACATCGGCCTGCGTAAGCGCCTGATCCCGCTTGACGATCACGAGCTTGACCGCCTCGCCCGAATGCTCGTCGGGCACGCCGACAGCGGCGACTTCGAGCACCCCGGGATGCTTGGCGACGACATCCTCGATCTCGTTCGGATACACGTTGAATCCCGAGACGAGAATCATGTCCTTCTTGCGGTCGATGATCTTGAAATAGCCGCGTTGATCCATGATGCCGATGTCGCCCGTTTTGAAAAAACCGTCGGCCGTCATCACCTTGGCGGTCTCGTCCGGGCGATTCCAATAGCCGACCATGACCTGCGGGCCGCGGATGCAGATCTCGCCCGCCTGCCCGATCGGCAATTCGTTGCCGTCGTCGTCGCGAATCGAAAGTTCGGTCGACGGGATCGGCACCCCGATGGTCCCGCTGAATTCGGTGGCCGTAACCGGATTGCAGCAAGCGCTCGGCGACGTTTCCGACAAACCATATCCCTCGATGACAGGGACATGCGTGCGGTCATACCAGCGCTTGGCCACCGCCTCCTGCAACGCCATCCCTCCGGCGTTCGCCACCATCAGCTTCGAGAAATCGAGCTTGTCGAAGTCAGGATGATTGAGCACGGCGTTGTAGAGCGTGTTGACGGCCGGGAACGTATTGATCGGAAAGCCCTGCAATTGCTTGATCATGCCTTTGATGTCGCGCGGATTCGGGATCAGGACGCCGAGGCCGCCTGTTCGGACCGTCAACAGCGCGCAAACGGTCAGTGCATAGATGTGATACAGCGGCAGCGCGATCACGTTGATGATCTGCGTCACCTCCGGATGCAGCGCGTGAGCGGGCTCGTGCCAAGCCGCCGATTGCAGTACGTTCGCGACGATGTTTCCGTGCGTCAGCGTGGCACCCTTGGCCACACCGGTGGTGCCACCTGTGTATTGCAGGAAAGCGACGTCGTCGCGCGTGAGCGCAGCCGGGGCGAACGGCAGACGCCCGCCCCGAGCGAGCACGTCGTTGAACCTGATGTGACCGGGCAGGCTCCACGCCGGCACCATCTTCTTCACGCGACGCACGACAAAGTTGACGATGTGCCCCTTCAGGCCCATGAGATCGCCCATGGAGGCGACGACCACATGCTTGATGGCTGAGTTGCGGATGACGGCCTGCAGCGTGACGGCGAAGTTCTCGAGCAGGACGATCGCCTCGGCGCCGCTATCCTTCAACTGATGCTCGAGTTCGCGCGGTGTGTAAAGCGGATTGACGTTGACGACGACATAGCCAGCGCGCAAGACGGCCGCCAGGACCACGGGATATTGCAGCACGTTCGGCATCATGATCGCGACGCGAGCGCCGCGGGCCAGCCCCTTCGATTGCAACCACGCAGCAACCTTCTGCGAAAGCGTGTCGAGTTCGCCGTAGGTAATCGACTTGCCCATGCAGACGAAGGCCTTCGCGGCACGGTACTTCCGAAAGCTATCCTCGAGCAATTCGCCGACTGACGTGTAAGCCGACGGATCGATCTCGGCGGGGACGCCGGGCGGATACGAAGTCAACCAGATTTTTTCCATGCGGCGTCTCCCTGACATTTTCGAATGGTCGTGCTAAAAGGCGCATCCTAGCCCGTAGCCTCTCTCGAAACAACCGAATTAGATACCGACCTCGAACTTTGAAGAACTGCTTGCACCACATTCAGACGCTTGCGGGCTCCACCTCTACGAGGCAATCGTAGAAAGTGGCCGAGCCGCCGAGGTCCGTCAGCGCCTGGCTCGTGACCTGGTTGGCGTTGCACCCGTCCGGTGCAAGCTTTTTCCACCAGATGGATAAGCCGACGACGAGTCCTTCGCGCGCGCGGTCCGTGACACGCGCCCGCGCGACGAAAGCGCCGCGATCGTTACGAATCCGCACCATCTCGCCGTCGCTGATGCCGCGCGCGACCGCGTCTGTCGGATGAATATCCAGATGCGGCTCGCGCTCGCTGTCGCGCAGGCTATCGATATTGACGAAGGTGCTGTTCAGGAAGT
>NZ_PNYB01000070.1 GCF_002879855.1 Trinickia soli
CTATTACCCTGTTTCAAAAACAGACATATAATTTTGGCGCATGCCACTAAAATGATTGATGTTGTATTTTAAATCATAGTGGTTTATGCGTCTTTTTCAAATTCTATAAAAAATCGGATGACGTGTAATCTGCCATAGATTAACACATTCATCCGATTTATAATAATGAGATAGACTAACATTTATTGAGAGCGGGACGGAAATGATAAAGAACGACTAATGATTGGTTATGTAGCGATTCTTTATCATTAGTCACAGCTAATGTGTACTTAAAAATATGAGGGAGGGGGACAGAAATGATATTTTCGCAAAATTTATTTCGTCGTCCCACCCCAACTTGCACATTATTGTAAGCTGACTTTCCGCCAGCTTCTATGTTGGGGCCCCGCCAACTTGCACATTATTGTAAGCTGACTTTTCGTCAGCTTCTGTGTTGGGGCCCCTGACTAGAATTGAAAAAGGCTTGTTACAAGTGCATTTTCGTTCAGTCAACTACTGCCAATATAACTTCGTAGAGCATAGAACATTGATTTATGTC
>NZ_PNYB01000071.1 GCF_002879855.1 Trinickia soli
TGATAATCCTAATAATTCATAAGTTGTTCTAATTAATCGATCTAATCCTGGTTCTTCGATACCTAAATCTTCTAAGAACATTTCTTTATCTTCATCATCTAATGTAGCAATTTCTTCTTCAATTTTTGCACTAATAACAATCACTTCAGAGTCTTCTTGCGCTGCATATTCACGAATCGCTTTTACTTTATCATTATCATCATCACCAATTTCATCTTCACCAACATTAGCGATATAAAGCATTTTTTTAGAAGTCAGTAATTGCGCTTGATTCACCCATTTTTGATCGTCTTCATTAAAGTCAATACTACGAGCGGGTTTACCATTTTCTAAAGCTTCTTTAATAGTTGTTAAAATACGTACTTCCATTTCAGCAGTCTTATCTTTTTGACGTGCTAATTTTTCAATTCTAGGCAAACGTTTCTCAACAGATTCTAAGTCCGCTAGTACTAATTC
>NZ_PNYB01000072.1 GCF_002879855.1 Trinickia soli
AAGGGCATCTGTGCCGATGCCGGCGTCGAGATCACGGAATTGTCGACGCATCTGCAGGGGCAGTTGGTGGCGGTGCACCCTGCCTATGACGCCCAGATGGATGGTTTCGCGCCGGCCTCGGTCCACAACAATCCGAAGGCGCGGCAGAAATGGGCGGTCGAGCAGATGAAGTTCGGCGCCAAGGCATCGCGCAATCTCGGGTTGAATGCTTCGGTGTCGTTCACCGGCTCGCTGGCTTTTCCTTACCGCTATCCCTTCCCGCAGCGGCCGGCCGGACTGATCGAGGAGGCCTTTGGCGAACTCGGCAAGCGCTGGAAGCCGATCCTCGATGTCTATGAGGACAATGGCGTCGATGTCGGCTACGAAATTCACCCCTCTGAGGACGTTTTCGACGGCGCGACCTTCGAGATGTTCCTTGATGCAGTCGGCGGCCACAAGCGCTGCAACATCAACTA
>NZ_PNYB01000073.1 GCF_002879855.1 Trinickia soli
ATCCTAATTCCATCAACACTTCAGAGATGGAAGGATGTGCGTGTGTTGTTAGTCCTAATTCTAATGCCGAGCCATTCATGAACTGTAACAGTGATGCCTCATTAATCAATTCTGTTACATGTGGACCAATCATATTAATACCCACAATTTCTTCAGTTGATTGATCAATCACCATTTCGCTATACCCTTCGTTTGCGTCATGACTATCAATCACTGCTTTACCAATTGCTTTAAATGGTACTTTAAAACTTTTAACTTTCATTCCCTCTGCCTTTGCCTGCTCAATGTTTAAACCGATAGAAGCAATTTCAGGTTGTGAATAAATACACTTAGGCATCATGTTATAGTTTACTGGGATTGGGTTCCCTTCAAACATATGATCGACAGCCACAACACCTTCTTTTGATCCAACATGTGCCAATTGTAATTTTCCAATACAATCACCAGC
>NZ_PNYB01000074.1 GCF_002879855.1 Trinickia soli
ACGATGACCTGCTGACCCATCCAAATCTCCCTCTGGCGGCATCAATTACAGGTTGGAGCCAACCAGTTGGTGATCGCATCCGCCGATGGCTAGTCAAAGCACTCGGTCTAGTTGGCTGCGTGAGCTGATGCCCGCCTTGGCGAATACATTGCGAAGGTGATATTGGACGGTTCGTGCGCTGATGAACAGGCGGGCACCGATCTCGGGGTTTGACAGCCCATCGCGGGCCAAGCGCGCGATTTGGGTTTCTTGTGCTGTCAGTTGCTCGCCGCTCACTGCGGCGGTGCGCTTGCGGGCTGTTTCACCGGTGGCCCGAAGCTCGCGCCTGGCCCGTTCTGCGAACGCCTCCATCCCTATCGCGTCGAGCATGCCGTGTGCAATTCGCAGCTGTTCCCGTGCGTCGATACGCCGGCGCTCGCGGCGCAACCATTCCCCGTAGAGCAGATG
>NZ_PNYB01000075.1 GCF_002879855.1 Trinickia soli
TTTCCAGACCAAATGCTTCCCTTAACCTTCGAATGGAGGCGGAACACACAAAAGGAGCCCGTGTTTGATGCTCAAGGGAACCCGGTAATGGTTGGCAATCCTCCTCATCAGAAGAAGAAATTTTACCCAACGCAACACACTATTTCAGTATCATTGGAATTGCAGAGACCATAGAGCTTTCCCGTGAAAAAATTTATTTTTGCTTTTATCCTTGTGACACCCATGGTGGCACACGCAGATATATCCAGCGAGATCATGTGTTTTGAGTCTGGTGGGATAGAATCGGTAAATTTCGAAATCAAAACTTACTACGACGCATCGGCTAAATTTTCGTTTGGATTTGTTCGGTATCGGAACTCAAAGAAAACAATCCCCATCGTTCTTAATAGGTCGATAAGTGAAACTCTTGACAAGAATATGCCGGATCAGACTACGAATACGTGG
>NZ_PNYB01000076.1 GCF_002879855.1 Trinickia soli
GAGTAGACATGGTCTTTCGCTTGAAGGAGCGCCTCGGCCGGAAGTTTGAGGAAGAAGTGCAATTCTTCCGGTGCTGGCAAAAGGACAAAAAAGGAGTGGGCGCGCTTATGCCGACTTCCGTTCATGCGGCGCGCCGCATGGCTAGCGTGATCAGGCCAGCGTCCGGGCTGCCCGTTCTTGAGCTTGGGGCGGGAACCGGCGTAATCACCAAGGCGATCTTGGACAAGGGCGTGAAGCCACAGCAGCTGATCGCGGTTGAGTACTCCAAGGATTTCTGTCACCGCCTGACGCGGCGCTTTCCAGACGTCGATGTTCGATTGGGCGACGTGTTTTCGCTGGATGAAGTCCTGGCGGAGCGAAACGCCGAACAGTTCGACTGTGTCATAAGCGCGGTGCCGATGTTGAGCTTCCCGATGGAGCGGCGCATCGCCTTGCTTGAGGAT
>NZ_PNYB01000077.1 GCF_002879855.1 Trinickia soli
GGCCGCGAAGACCTACACCGAGCGTTCCGATGCGTTCACCTCGACGGTCTACGAGCAGTCGAAGACCCTGCAGCCGGCGGCTGACAAGTTCAAGCTGACGATTCAGACCGCCGCGGTCACCGACAAGCCGAACCCGGCGCTGCCGCCCGACAGCCCGCTCAACAACCCGAAGTTCCTGGCGGCGGTGTTTGCCGGTGATTCGATCAAGGACCGCAACAATACCCAGGCGATCGACGTCGGCAACAACACGCTGATCTCTGCGCGCGTGACCGACTACAAACCGGCCGCCACGCCGCCGCTCGCATCGGTCAAGGACGCCGTGCGCACACGCTACGTGGCCGAGCAAGCCGCCGAGCTCGCGCGCAAGGATGGCGAAGCGAAACTGGCGCAGTTGCAAAAGTCGAATTCGGCCACAGGCTTCTCGACGGAAGCGAAGGT
>NZ_PNYB01000078.1 GCF_002879855.1 Trinickia soli
CAATAACACATTACTTTTTAGTTGAAACACATCAACTCACACGTTATCATGAATGCTTAATTATAAATGCATTCGCACTTTGGTTTAGACATTTCTATAGTAAATAAACCTTTAAATAAAGTTTTGAATGTAATTATAATTACCACATTAATATGAACAACTTTTTTCATTAGAAAGTAGTGTATATCATTTATGAATTCACGATACATCGCTAGAATTTACTTTTTAGTATTATTTATTGCGTCACTATTTGAGAATAAAATATATCAATTTATGACATTAAATTTATTTTTAGCATATATACCTTTTGAGCTAAGCCTACTTTTGCGTTTATTTAAACCCAATAAAAAATATGAATGGCCGCTCTTCGTCATATATAGCTTTATATTTGTATTACTTTTACCTAACACATTTTATATGGTAACTGATTTAATTC
>NZ_PNYB01000079.1 GCF_002879855.1 Trinickia soli
GTCCGGTGTAGCCCACGTAAGCGAGGGCCGTTTGCAGCAGAATCTGTATGCCGTAATAGATGATGAAGAGCGTCAGGAGCTCCGGCAGGCCGCGAAAGATGGTGGTGAACACGCCGGCTGCCAGCCGCAGCGACTTTTCTTCGGATTGCTGTGCCAGCGCCACCAGAAAGCCGACGACTAAGCCGAGCGGCAATGTCAGGACGGCTACTGTTATCGTGACTTTGAGGCCGCCGGCAATCTCGTCGCCCCAGCCGGTGTCTCCACAGGCAATGGAGGTGTTCTGGAAGAACACGGTGAAGAGACCCACGGGGCCGCACAGCGGATCGAAAGCGTTATCTATCCAGGCCCACAAGGAACCAAACGCGGAAAACAATCCGCCCATACCGTATTTCCCCTCGCAGCTTTTGCCGCGTTTCTCTTATTC
>NZ_PNYB01000007.1 GCF_002879855.1 Trinickia soli
GAAGACTTCAAGCGCTTCGGGGCACTCCGCGGTTTCCTCCATCGAGGCTTATTCGACGCCTGCCCACACGCGCGGCGGCACCGTCACATTCCTGTGGCCGATGGCAGGCATCGAATAACCCTTAACGGCAAGCGACCGCTCGGCGGCCGCCATGCGATCAAACCTCGGTCTGCTCCGCCATCTCGAGGGCATCGTCGACCTCGATTCCCAGGTAGCGAACCGTGCTTTCCAGCTTTGTGTGGCCGAGCAGCAACTGCACCGCCCGAAGGTTCTTCGTCCGACGGTAGATCAGCGAAGCTTTCGTGCGGCGCATCGTGTGGGTACCGTATGCGGTATCGTCGAGGCCAATCGATGCGATCCAGCGGTGTACCAGCCGGGCATATTGCCGCGTCGACAGGTGCGGTGACGTATGAATCCGGCTCGGGAACAGAAAATCCGCCGCCTTCAGTCCCCGGGTTTCGATCCACGCTTCGAGGCTCTCACGAGTCTGTTCCGTGATCTCAAATTGCACCGGCCGCTGGGTCTTCTGCTGCATGACTGTCGCTCTCGACGCCACTTGGCTTCCGTGACGGACATCCTGGACCCGTAACCGCGTGAGGTCGCACGCCCGCAGCTTGCTATCAATCGCGAGATTGAACATCGCGAGCTCACGAACGTTCGACGCCATCTGAAGTCTCGTCCGGATCGCCCAGATTTCCCGAAGCTTTAACGGCGGCTTCTGCCCGGTAAGCTTGCCCTTGTTCCACGGGACGCGGGGGACAACCACGACATTCTCGGATTCCATGACAATCTCCTTTCAAGCGAATGGAGATTGAGTGTGCGCCGCGTCGGGCGGTCGCAGGCCGACCCACTTCGGCCACCCCGTGCGACCGCAAGGGCCGCTGCCGAAGTGCAACGGCCATTGGAACGGTCGACCGGGATTACAAGTGCTCGGCCATTACCGACATTCGACTGGGCTGGGTTCTACGTCAGCAATGTGGCGGATTGCTGACGGTGGCGATACGCGTGCGATCCATCCCTCGATGTCTCGTCGTCCGATATTTGGGTATGCATACAGCCTTTTCGACGCTTGCCCGACACAATCAAATCTTCCGACCCTTCCGGGCCGCGATTTATCGTTTGGTACCGGTGTCCGTGTGATAAATTTCAGGCGTACGCAACCCTCTCCGAATACACCAGGACTGACATGGCCCGGCCGCAAATTGACCAGTGGGAAACCGAATCCGTCCGTGCGACTTTCTTTGGGTCGCCGACCGAGTTCGGTAGATCACGCGAAATGTGGAAGACTCTTGTAGGCAAGGACCCTGAGGTGTCCACTGGACGCCCTGCGGAAGGGCTTGTCATGGAAGAGGGCTCTTTCGGGGATGGAAGGCGGCTGACGGTAAACGCGGCAGCGGGGCGCATTGACGTAGCCATCTCGCCGCAAGTTGCGCCTGTCTGGCCCAGTTTGGGCATAGCGCCAGCGGCTATCGGTGACCTAGTTCAACTGTTGTCCGCACGCCGCGCGCTCTTTGCTGGGGCTACGCGCTATGCTCTCGGCATTGCGGCAACGTGTCGTGTGCGCGATCGGGACGTTGCCTATGGAGTGCTTGGTGAGTTGCTCGACTGCGTTCAAGTAACACCGAATATGCACGATCTCTTTTTCCAAGTTAACTATCCGCGCAATTCGCGTGTCGTAGATGTTCAGGTAAATCGGCTTGGCCGATGGATGGCCGGGAAAATTAATCTGGGGTTCATCGGGCAACCCGAAATGGTTGACTTAGGCGAAATGGTCAGGGCAGAGCTTGATATCAACACTCCACCCACGGATTCCCTAACGCTTGATGACCAGCAGTTCGAGCCACTCCTTAATGAGTTCGCCGACATGGCGATTGAAATGCTCGAACGAGGAGCCACACCATGATCGGAGCGCTCACACTTGCCACTCCGGAAGCGGCCCATGATTCGACTGTTCGATTTCCTTCGCTCAATGCAGCGAATATGTCGTTTTTGCCGCAGATCTTCGAGTCCAATATCGCGGACGTTGTTGCGCCAACGATCCAGAATGCGAATGCCAAGGCGCGCCGACAATACGGCTGCTTAGTTCAGATTGGAGAGCGGGCGACTACCAAGCGCGCGCGTCTGAACTATTTTAGCTATCAATCACCGATTAGCACGGTCGACTTCTGCATGGTGGACGAACCGTGGGCAGACAACGTTTTCACCCAGCCACAGTCCGCAACCGATACGATCTCCGTCACGTCGATGGTGCTCAATCGGATGTACGCGTTAGTCGCGGAGGGGGCTCATAAGCAGGCCGTCGCGGCAGCTTTTGCGCGAATTGAGGCGGCCTTTGCGGATAATGACCTTGACGCTGTAAATGACTTCTTGGCGTACGCGGATGTGTCGCGGCTATCGGTCCGCGTCCTAGTCGCGATGATCCGCTCATCGTCACGCGCGAGCGACCACTTATACGCATGGACGCGTTTGCTTGAGGCGGCAAAGGATAAGGCGCGCGCGGACGCTCAAGACGTGGATCGACTGTTCTGGGGGCTCAACTAGCCGATGACATCCGTAAACAAGTTCGAGCGCCCCTCACAGCTCGAAGGTTGCAGTCTCGCGATAGGAATTCAACGCACTAGCACTGGTGGCCACATTGGGCTTTACTACAGACCGGAATCTTCTCCGGTCTTTTTTCTGCATCTTGCGTTCCACAATCGTTTGAGAAGCGACCCGATCGATGGGGAGTATGGTTGGATCGAGTGCCCCGGGCTATCGCCGGATGAAGCTGAAGACATTGGACTTTGGTTGGCGGAAGTGTGGGCGCGAAACGGAAATAGAATTCCCTACGGGATTAACTATTGGCGTGGCGCGCACTTCAGGCGTGACGGGACATTCATTCCCTCTCCTAATGGAGACGGCCTAACATGCGCAACATTGGTGGTTGCACTCTTTGAAGGGTATGGACTACCAATTATCGATACTGCGACGTGGCCGGTGCGCTTGAGTGACCGGAAATTTCAAAAGCTGATTGTCGACACCCTGGAGCAAGACTGGCTCGCCCGAAAAGATGCAAACCATGCGCAACGCATCCAGCAGCAAAAGACGCATATCGGGCATGCGGCGCGCTTTCGTCCGGCTGAGGTTGCATCAGCGTTTTCCGTGTGGAATCGTAGCCTCGTCAAGTTTGACGACGCCAGAGCCGGTGGGAAACAAATTGTGTTGTCCCTAAAGCGCCTCGGACTCTGACGGTCTACGAGATCTGGGTGGGGATGCCGTCTCGCTCGAAGGTCCGGTCGGGGCGTGTGAAAAACCGACATGGTCAATGAGACGGCTCGTGTTGCTGTGTGGCGAACGGCAGCTTGTTGAGTGGAGCCGCCGCTCGAATGGCCAGGTGACGGTTATGCCGAACGGCGGCTAGTGGCCGTTCCGCGACGTCGCCCGCGGCCGTTGGTGTTCACAGTGCCTATTGCGCCGCGCAAGAAGAAATCAACCGTGCAATACGGATGGCCGTTTTTTAACGCCGCGGCCCCAGGGTGACCCCGATGCGTGCGCCGGCATTGCCCGTCGGCGTTGGTGTCGTACGTCGGGTTTGCCGCACTACGCCGCGTGCCGCCGATAGAGCGCCAACGAGCCCGCCAGTGCGATCAGCATCGCACCGCACACGCGTTCGAGCCAGCGCGCGCCCGCTTGCTTGAGCAGACGAATCGCCTGCGCGCCAAACACCGCATAGCCGAACATGACCGCCAGGTCGAGCAGCGCGAACGTCACAGTGAGCGCGACGTACTGGGGAGCAAGCGGCGCGTCCGGCGCGATGAACTGCGGCAGAAACGCAGAGAAGAACAAATATCCCTTCGGATTGGTCACCGCCGTCAGGAAGCTCTTTAGAAAGATCGACCGATTGCTGTCGCTATGCGTGCCGGCTGCATCGGCCGCCGCGTTCAACGTACCTTTCGACAGCAATAGCCGCACGCCAACATAGGCCAGATAAGCCGCGCCGACCCACTTCACGACGGTGAACCAGAACACCGACGCCGCCAGCAGCGCACCGAGGCCGAGCGCCACTGCGCCGATGAGCACGAGATCGGAGGCGACAGCCCCCACGAATCCGTAGAAGGCACGCCTTACGCCATAACGCGAACCGTTCGACAGTGCGAGCAACACAGTGGGACCGGGGGTGGCGATGCCGACGAACGAGACGGCGGCGAACAGCAGCAGTGTGGTTTGATGCATGGCGACGGCCCTCGCTTCGATCAGAGCATTGCAAGCGAGTATATCGAGGCCATGGCCGGCACGCGATTGGGCCGTTTCGTAGGACGAAGCGGGCGCCAGGTGTGGATTGCCAGATCGCGCAAACCTCACGCCCGGGGCCGGATGCCGCGCGCGCGACGAGGCGGGGCGAGGCCCCGTCAGTCCCAGCAATTGCGAAAAGCGACGGCAGCGATGACGGGAACGCAGAGCACCAGCGGGATGGCGAAGTAGGGTACTTCAAGGTCGGTCGTCCAGCTGTAGACGAGCCAGCCAATGCCTGCTGCGAGGGTGGTCACGCCGACGAGTGCCGTCAGCACATTCAGCGTTCGCTTGGACGGCGTTTTACGCGGGCGCCGTTCGGAAGTGGGGGTCTTCATTGGAGCATCGTGGCCCGCTGCAAGCCGCTGCAGGTGGGGCCGTTCGCGCGGATCGATAGCTCGAATTCTACGCCTGCAGTGGGATGCCGGAAGCCCGGGCGACGCTCCCGCTCCCGCTGCCGGCGGCCCGGAGGGGAACGACTAGCGCGAGCCGAATGTGAACCAGCCGGTGCTGGCCGACAATCGCCGCGGCAGACGATTGCCATTGGCTTGGGCCGAGCGCTTCGCGCGCGCCAGCGTCGACCGACGAATCGTGGCGCGGCGCAACAATCTGCGCAATTGCACACGGCGCGCACGCGTACCGGTGCGCAGCGCCGATAAAACGGCACGCAGCCAGGCGCGCAGCAGCCCGCCGCTCCGATCGTGGGAGCCGTTCGTCGCGGACCGCCTCGTGTCGAGTGCGCGCGTGCGAGCGGCATGATGTCGCAGCGCCCGCATCGATGCGCGTCGCACTGGGCGCGCAGGGCTCAGCGTCATACGGTTGTGGCGGGAGGCAAGACGTTTATGCATAGAAGGGGGAAGGCATTGCCAGGCTTCGCGACGTCAGCGAGGAGGCGACACTGGCGCACGGGCCGCGCCGCGTGTAACGGGGCGGGCGAGTCGCGACGACGGCGAAATCGGTGAGTACGGCGACGGCGCGCAGCGTAAAGTAGGGTCGCAGGCGGCCGGTCAGGGCGTTGAACATGCGTGGCAGCCTACACGCGATTCGTGACGTGCGTAAGTCGTGCCGACCCGGGCGGGAGGCGGGCACGGCGACCCATCGCTCGCAGCCGCCGTAAAATAAAACGTTTCCGCTCCGGACGACCCGTCAGTAAGGAAGGTTTCATGTCAGCGCAATCGAAAAAAGAACAAGTGCAAGTGCTGCGCGAGCGCGGCTTCGTCGTCGCCAAAGGACTTGTATCGCCGCAACGTTGCGCGGTGCTCAAAGCCATCGCCGAACGCCAATTGGGCGAAGCGGTGCAACCACTCGAATACGAAGCCGACCTGCGTTATCCGGGCGCCCCCGAATCGAAGCATGCGCCGGGGGGCCATACGGTGCGTCGGCTGCTGGATGCTTACGCGCGCGATCCGCTTATGCGTGACTGGGCGACGGCCCCTGAAATCAAGGGCTGGATGGAACTGTATTTTGGTGAAGCGCCGCATCTTTCGCGCGCGCACCACAATTGCGTGATGACCAAGCACCCCGCCTACGGCAGCTTGACGGGATGGCATCGCGACGCGCGTTACTGGTCCTTCGAGCGTGACGACCTCGTGTCGACCTGGCTCGCGCTGGGGAAGGAGACGGCGGACAACGGCGCGCTTTGGTTCGTGCCAGGCTCGCATGCGATGACCTTGACTTCCGAGCGGTTCGATACGCAGAAGTTTTTTCGCGCGGACCTGCCGGAAAACGAAGCCCTGATTCGCATGGCGGTATCGCCGGAACTCGAGGTCGGCGACGTCGTCTTCTTTCATTGCAACACGCTGCACTCGGCTGGGCGGAACGAGACCGGCGACGTCAAGTTCTCGCTCGTGTTCACCTATCACGGAGCAAGCAATCTGCCGCTGCCCGGTACGCGGTCAGCGTCGAAGCCCGAAGTTGCGATCTGACAGGGCCGCCCGGCGGGGGCCGGGCGGTGTCGCCGTCAGCGCTTGCCGGACGATATCGTCAGCCCGACGATGCCGGCGAGCGTTGCGACGGCGCCGCCCGCGATGAGCCATATCGTCTTGTTGGTGGGCGCCCCGGTGAAGGCGCGCGATACGTCGTTGGCGAACGAGTGGAACGACTGGCCGCCGAAGTACAGCAGCACGACGCCGCCCGCGATCAACGCCGCGGAAATCGCTTTGATCATAGTTTTCTCATCGATGGGTTCGAGCACGCGGCAGTGTATGAAACTTGCCGCGTCGGTGTCCATCGGTTTGCACCCAGCGTCGCCGTGCGGGTTTCGGCGACGGTTTCACCCACGCACTCATCGAGGATCTCCATGGCATACGAAGCTGCATCCGCCCGCTACTCGGACATGCAATACCGCACTTGCGGCCATTCGGGGCTGAAGCTGCCTGCGCTGTCGCTCGGCCTCTGGCACAACTTCGGCGATACGACGCCGCTATCGACGCAACGCGAAATGCTGCGCACGGCGTTCGACCTCGGCATCACGCACTTCGATCTGGCGAACAACTATGGACCGCCCTACGGCAGCGCCGAAACGAACTTCGGGCGGTTGTTCAAGGACGATTTTCGTCCGTATCGCGATGAGCTTCTGATTTCGACCAAAGCCGGTTGGGATATGTGGCCCGGGCCGTACGGCCAGGGCGGGGGCTCGCGCAAATACGTGCTTGCGAGTCTCGATCAGAGCCTGCAGCGCATGGGGCTCGATTACGTCGATATTTTTTACTCGCACCGTTTCGACGCCGACACGCCGCTCGAAGAAACGGCCGCGGCACTTGCCAGCGCGGTTCATCAGGGTAAAGCGCTCTATGTCGGCATTTCTTCCTATTCGGCCGCCAAGACGCGCGAGATGGCCGCGTTATTGCGCGAGCACAAAGTGCCGCTGCTGATCCACCAGCCTTCCTACAACATGCTCAACCGTTGGATCGAGGGCGAGCTGCTCGGCGCGCTCGCCGAAGTGGGGGCCGGGTGTATCGCCTTTACGCCGCTGGCGCAGGGGCTGTTGACTTCGAAGTACCTGAGCGGCGTGCCGGCCGATGCCCGCATCAACAAGCCGGGCGGCGGCTCGCTGCAGCAAAGTCACCTGAGCCCCGAAAACATCGAACACGTACGCAAACTGAACGCGATCGCCGAGCGGCGTGGACAAAGCCTCGCGCAAATGGCGCTCGCATGGACGCTGCGCGATACGCGCGTCACGTCGGCGTTGATCGGAGCGAGCCGCGCGGAGCAGGTGCGCGAAAACGTCGGGGCGTTGGCCAACCTCGCCTTCTCGAACGAAGAGATGGCGGAAATCGATCGCTACGCAACCGAGGGCGGCATCAATCTCTGGGAAAAGCCTTCGACCGATCAGCGCATTTGACCTGTGCGGCGCGGCCGGCGCGCCGCACGCCGGTCGACAGGCGCTGCCGGGGCGGGCTACATCAGCGCGGGCAACCCTTCGACGAGCACCACAGCGAAGCCCACGCCGATCAGCGCACCGAGCACGCGCAGCACGTTGTGCAGAAACCGCGAGGACGTCGGTAGCGCGCCCAGGAACAGCGCACCGGCGAGCGCCATGGGGATGATCAGGATGAAGTCGCTGATTGTGAACGTTGTCGACATACTCGTCCCCTCCTGTTTTTGCTGCGCCGCAATGCAGCGAAGGTGCGCACGCGTTGATCGAGTATAGGAGACATCGTCTCGATTGCTGCGCGGCGCGTCTTCGTTCGCAAAGTGCGCAAGTGCGCAAGTGCGAAGTCAGACGGCGGCTGCCGCGCCCTTGCACAGCAGCGCGCCGGCCGACGTGCCGCTGCGCGAGCGCATCACGGCTGACGCGCGGGAGCCTGGACCACGCCCGGCTGCGAAGAATGAAACGCCGTGGTCGCGGTCGGCTTGACGTCTTCAGGGCCGCCGCTGCGCGCGCAGGCGCCGAGCACGAGGAACAGGCTCGCAGCGCCGAGCAATTGAAGGGGGACGCGGCTCACGCGCCGCTCACCGGGCCGATGCCGCCGATTGCGTTTTGAAAACGGGTTCATCTGGGTTCTCCGCATTGGGGGCGCCACGACCGGATCGGCAAGGGCGCGGATACGATCGATGTGCCGAGCGCGCGACGTGCCAGGTATCGTGCTGCAGCGCATGACGACCCCGGGCCCCGCGCGCGCTATGCTTCAAATATAGCGCCCGCACGGACAGCGCGCCGCAGGCGTAAGTCACACCGACGTGCCGCGCACCCCTCGGTAGTGGGCAACACGCAACGCGGTTCCACGATTTCGATAGTCAGTGTGTTGTAAGGATGATCAGGAGAAATAGCGCCCAATAGACCGTCACATTCGGCTTTCCTCGATCGCCCGTTCCGTGAACAATCGAGTCATCGTTCAACACCCTTGGGGAAATATCATGCAAGTGGGTTCAATCGTCAGGTCGGTGCATATGGCTGTGCCGTCCGGTGCGCGCGGAATCGTCATGCGCATACTCGGCGATATGGCGATGGTCGTCTGGTACGCCGGCGAGCCTGGCTCATCGTTGCAATTGAACACCGAGCCATTCTTTCTCGAAGATCTGATCGACACGGGCGAACTCGTCGCGCGTCCGGCCGGTTCGCTCGTCCATTGAGGCACACGGCGCAGTATTCACACAGCAGCATTCCCACCGCTGTATTTCCGCCGCAGCCAGGCAGGTCGAAGTCGGATAGAAGGCAGCTACCAGGCAGATGTGCGCCGGCCCATGGCCGATGCGGCACAATGCCGACATGAACGAACCTCTTTCCCCCCATTCCTCCGATGTGCGCGACCCCGGCGCCGCGCACCCCTTTACCCGTCTCACGCCCGAATGCGTGCTGGACGCGCTCGATAGCGTGCTGGCTCAAACGGGCGTGCGTACCGATGGTCGACTGCTGTCACTGAACAGCTACGAGAACCGCGTTTATCAAGTCGGCGTCGAAGACGGGCCGCCGGTCGTGGCGAAGTTTTATCGGCCGCATCGCTGGTCCGATGGGGCGATCCTCGAAGAGCATGCGTTCGTCGCGGAACTCGTCGAAGCCGAGATTCCCGCGGTCGCGGCGCGCTCCATCGATGGGAAGACCTTGCACGCGTTCGACGGTTTTCGGTTCGCGGTATTCGAGCGCCGCGGTGGACGCGCGCCAGAACTGGACCGGCGCGACACGCTCGAATGGATGGGACGCTTCATCGGCCGTATTCACGCGGTCGGCAAGCGCAAGCCCTACGTGGAGCGGCCCACGCTCGACATTGCCGCGTTCGGCTACGAGCCGCGCGAGTTCCTGCTGTCGCATGACTTTCTGCCGCCCGAATTGCGCGCGTCCTATGAAGCGGCGGTGGATCTTGCGCTGGAGGGCGTCGAGCGAGCCTTCGAAGCCGCGGGCGAGGTGGCCCACCTGCGACTGCACGGCGATTGCCACGCAAGCAACGTGCTATGGACCGATGCCGGTCCGCATTTCGTCGATTTCGACGACAGCCGCATGGGGCCGGCCATTCAAGATCTGTGGCTGCTGTTGCCCGGCTCGCGCCCGGACGCTTCGCGCGCGCTGACCGATCTGCTCGCAGGCTACGAGGACTTCTGTGAATTCGAGCCGCGCGAGTTGCATCTGATCGAAGCGCTGCGCACGCTGCGCTTGATCCACTACGCGGCATGGCTTGCGCGACGCTGGGACGATCCGGCTTTTCCCGCTGCGTTCCCGTGGTTCAACACGCAACGGTATTGGGAAGAGCGCGTGCTCGAATTGCGCGAGCAGATCGGCGCCATGCAGGAAGGGCCGTTGTGGCCCGTCTGAGTGGACGCCGTGCCGGGCAGGCCGCACCGCCTGCCTCAAAGCCTGAGCATCAGCCTCATCAGCGCGTGAAAGCGCCGCCCATAGGGCGGCAGCAGTAAAGAGCGCGCATTCAGGCGCGGTTGCGTGAGCACGGGCTTCATCTTCGAGAACGTGGCGAAGCCGTCGTAGCCGTGATAGGCCCCCATGCCGCTGGCTCCGACGCCACCGAACGGCAGCCCCTCACAAGCAATGTGCAGCAACGTTTCATTCACGGATACGCCGCCTGACAGCGTTTCGTGCAGCACGCGCTCGACGCTGATGTGTTCTTCTTCGAACAAATACAGCGCGAGCGGTCGAGGCCGTGCATTGACGTAGCGAATGGCGTCGTCGAGCGTGTCGTAAGGGACGAGCGGTAACAGCGGGCCGAAGATCTCCTCTTGCATCAGCGCGCAGGTGTCGGGCGCATTCGTCACCACGGCGGGTGGGAATTGTCGGCGCGAGGCGTCGGGTTGCGCAGCGGTCAATGGATGAACGACGGCGCCAAGCGCTGCGGCTTCTTGCGCGAGTCCTTCCATGCGTGCGAAATGCCGATCGGTCACGATCGTCGTGTAGTCGCGGTTATGGACGAAGTCGGGGTAGAGTCGGGCCACGCGCGCGCGAGCCCGGGCGATGAACGCCTGCTCGGCGCCGCGCGGGACGAGCACGTAATCGGGCGCGATGCAGGTTTGCCCCGCGTTCAGCGTTTTGCCGGCGATGATGCTGTCGACGGCGCTGTCAAAGCGCGCGTGAGGACCGATGATCGCGGGCGATTTGCCGCCCAGTTCGAGCGTGACTGGCGTCAGATTGGCCGCCGCGGCGCGCATGACCTCACGACCGATCTTTGTCGAGCCGGTAAAGATCAGATGATCGAACGGCAAAGCGCAGAAGGCCGCGCCGACCGATGCGTCGCCCGTGACAACGGTCACGTGCTCGGGCGCGAAGGTGCGCTCGATCAATTGCCGGAACAGCTCGGCTGTGCGCGGCGTCAACTCCGACATCTTGATCATGGCGCGGTTGCCCGCCGCCAGCGCGCAGATGAGCGGGCCGACCGCCAGCAAAATCGGATAGTTCCACGGCGCGACGATGCCGATGACGCCCAGTGGCTGCGCGATCACTTTCGCCGCGGCGGGTCGCAGCCAGATGCCGGTGGCACGGCGCTGCGGCTTCATCCAGCGTTTGCCGTGCCTGAGCGCCGAGTCGATTTCGCTCTTCGCGAGCCATAGCTCGGAGAGCAGCAACTCGGCTTTCGAACGTTGACCGAAGTCGGCGTCGAGCGCTTCGGCCAGAGCGTCCGCGTTGTCGAGCAGCATGGTGCGCAGCGCGCGCAACTGTGCGGCACGCATCTCCCATGACGGGTAGGGCGTGCGCGCGCAGGCCTCGCGCTGCAGACGCAGCGTCTCGTCGAGCGCCGTGGCAGCGGGCAGGTCATTCTTCATCTTGTCTCCCTGTTCTCAAGCCGTAGGTAGCTTGGTGGCCGCCGGCACTCAAGCGACGAATGCGCGCGCGATGATGGCACCGTGATCGAACGCCGGGGGCAACGTGCCATAAACGCGACCGCACCCGAGCGCGGCGCCCGTATCCGCCAGCCGCGTCGCAATGAACGCGTGAGCGTGCCCGGTTGGTGCAGTGCGCAGCAGCAGCACCGCCTGCGCGCAGAGCACGAGTTGCTGCGCGAGCCTGCGCGCGCCGGCCTCGCGCAACTCGGGCGGCGCGACGAGCGTAGCGTCGAGCGCATCGAGTGCGGCAGCGAGCCGGGGCTCGCCCTGAGCCTGCGCACGCCAATCGGCGAGCAGCGCATGGGCGGCATGGCTGTCGCGTTCGATTGCGCGCAACACGTCGAGGCACATGACGTTGCCGGATCCTTCCCAGATCGAATTGACGGGAGCCTCGCGATAGAAGCGTGCCATCGGCGCTTCTTCGACGTAGCCGTTGCCGCCCCATACCTCCATCGCTTCGCCCGTAAATTCGAGCGCGCGTTTGCAGACCCAGAACTTGGCCGCCGGTGTGACGATGCGGCGCCACGCGCGCTCGATATCGGATTCGGAAGGGGCCGCATGGGCCTGTCGCCCGGCGTCGAGATGTGCGTCGAAGGCTCGTGCGAGCCGCATGAACAGCACCGTTGCCGCTTCGCTCTCGAGGGCGAGGTCGGCCAGGACGTTGCGCATCAGCGGCTGATCGACGAGCTTGCGCGAGAACGCAACGCGGTGGCGCGCGTGGTGAATGGCCTGCACGAGCGCGGCGCGCATCAGTGCGGCGCTGCCGATCACGCAGTCGAGCCGCGTGTAGTTCGCCATCTCGATGATCGTCGGCACCCCGCGCCCTTCGTCGCCGACCATGATGCCGTAGGCGTCGACGAATTCCACCTCGCTGCTCGCGTTCGAGCGATTGCCGAGCTTGTCCTTCAGGCGTTGAATGCGGATCGCGTTGCGCGTGCCGTCGGGTGCGAAGCGCGGCACGTAGAAGCAAGAGAGCGGCGCATCGGCGCTCGTGCGTGCAAGCACGAGATGGGCGTCGCACTGAGGCGCCGAGAAGAACCACTTATGGCCGACGAGCCGGTATTCGCCTGCGCGTCCCGTTGCGCTCGTCGCCGCCGTCGCACGCGTCTGGTTCGTACGTACGTCCGAGCCGCCTTGCTTCTCGGTCATGCCCATGCCGACCATCATCGAGCGCTTTTGCGCAAGCGGCACATCGCGCGGATCGTGCTCGCGCGCGTAGAGCTTGTCGGCGATCTGCGCGAACAGCGCCTGCTCGCGGCGCAACACGGGAATGCTCGCGAACGTCATCGTCAGCGGGCACAGCGAGCCCGATTCGAGCTGAGCATGGAGAAAGTAGCCCGCGCAACGCGCCGCCATCGCCCCTGCACGCGGCGTATCGAATGGCAACGCGTGCAGCCCTTCCTGCCTCAGCAACGCGAGCAGTTGATGCCAGCTCGGATGAAACTCGAGCGTGTCGATCCGCTCTCCGCGCGGGCTGTAAGTAAAGAGTTCGGGCGCGTGGCGATTCGCCGACCCGGCGAGTGCCAGGATCTCGGGCGTGCCGAGCGCCGCGCCGTCGCGTTCCAGTGCTGGCGCGTGCCAGCCCGCACCCTCGCGCTCGACGGCTGCCGTCAGCGTCGCATCGCACTGAAAAAGGTTGTATCGCTCGAGCGGCGGCGCTTGGTTCGTAACCTCATGCGTGGCCGGTGGGGCCTTCGGTTCCATCGTGAGCGTCTCCTGAAATCGGGCTCGTCGATCGAGCGTTCTATGCGCTGTGTACGAAGTTTGACGCCGCAGCCGCCAGCGGCCGGGCGAAGACAAGCAGGGCGGCGTTTGAATGGCGCGCACAAACGATGCGTACGAACGACGTGCGCGGGTGCATGCTTGCCTCAATGATAGGTTTCCGCGGCCCGGGCCGTTTAGAGGAATCGCTCTGTGGCATGCCGTACGCGCCGGTGGCGGTGCTCTCTACAATGCGCGAAAACAAGACGATCGAGCCCCGGACGAGCTTGCGGCGCGGCGCCGGCAGCGGCGCCAGGGAGGAGCGAATGCAATACGACTACATTATCGTGGGCGGCGGCTCGGGCGGCGCGGCGCTCGCCGGACGGCTCGCGCAACGCCGACGCGACGTGACGATTGCCTTGATCGAAGCGGGCCCGCACACGGCGCGCAACTGGCTTGTCAATACGCCGCTCGGCATCGCGGCGCTCGTGCCGTTCAAGCTGAGGACGAATTACGGCTATCTCACGATGCCGCAGTCCGGCCTCGCCGGGCGCCGCGGCTATCAACCGCGCGGACGCGGCCTCGGCGGTTCGAGCGCGATCAACGCAATGATCTATACGCGCGGCCACCCGCTCGATTACGACGAATGGGCAAGCCTCGGCTGTACGGGCTGGGGCTGGAGCGACGTGCTGCCGTACTTCCGGCGAGCCGAAAACAACACACGCGGCGCAAGCGAGTGGCATGGCGCCGAAGGCCCGTTGGCCGTCTCCGACCTGCGCTTTCGCAATGCATTTTCGGCGCGCTTCGTGGCGGCGGCGATCGAAGCGGGCTACCGCGCAAACGAAGACTTCAACGGCGCCGATCAGGAGGGCATCGGCTTATATCAGGTGACCCAGCGCGACGGTCGGCGCTGCAGTGTGGCGCGCGCGTATTTGTATGAAGCGCCGGGCTTGCCGGCAGGCGTGCGCCCCAACATCGACACGATGGTGGACGCTCGCGCGCTGCGCGTCCTGTTCGACGGTGCGCGCCGCGCCGTCGGCGTCGAGGTCATGCGCGGCGGACGCATCGAGACGCTTGCTGCGCGGGCGGAAGTGGTTCTTGCGGCAGGCGCGTTCGGGTCGCCGCAGCTATTGATGTGTTCGGGCATCGGCCCGCAAGAGACGTTGCGCGCGTTCGGCGTGCCGGTTCTGCACGACGCGCCGGATGTGGGAAGCAACCTGATCGATCACATCGATTTCACGCTGAACGTGCGCGTCGCTTCGGCCGATCCTGTGGGCTACTCGTTGCGCGGCCTCGCCAAAATGGCCACGCAACTGCCTTCCTATTTGCGAACCGGCAACGGTATCTGGTCGAGCAACGTTGCCGAGGCCGGCGGCTTCGTCAAGACCGATCCGGCGCTCGATCGCCCTGATCTGCAGTTGCATTTTTGTGCGGCGCTGGTCGACGATCACAGCCGCCGCCTGCATTGGGGCCATGGTTATTCGGTGCACGTCTGCGTGCTGCGCCCCAAGAGCCGCGGCACGGTCTCACTTGCGAGCGCCGACGCGCGCATCGCGCCGCGCATCGACCCGCGCTTTCTATCGGAGCCGGTCGATGCAGACACGCTGCTGGCCGGCCTGCGTATTGCACAGCGCATCGTCGCCGCGCCGTCGCTCGCCGAGAAAGGAGGGCGCATGCTTCACGTGCCGCCGCACGCGGACGATGCGGAACTGCGCAAGATCATTGCGCAGCACGCCGACACGATCTATCACCCCGTCGGCACCTGCCGCATGGGAAGCGACGAACGCGCCGTCGTCGATACCGAACTGCGCGTGCGCGGCGTCTCGGGGCTGCGCGTGGTGGACGCCTCCGTGATGCCGACGCTGATTGGAGGGAATACGAACGCCCCGACCGTGATGATCGCGGAACGCGCCGCGGATTTCATCGCGCCGGCGAGCGGCCCGGTTCAGGCATCGCCCGATACGTCGGTGCCGCTATCGGAGCGCGTGTAGACGAAGTCGTCGCCGGGCTGACCCGGCAGCGTTTCGCGTGCGACTTCGAGCCACGCGCGGGCGGCATGCGAGAGGTAGCCGTTTTTGCGCCACGCGATGGCCATTTCCCAGCGAATCTCGGGCTCGACCACGGGGCGGCAGGTGAAGTGGGCCGGGTCGAGTCGCCGGCAGTACGGTGCCGGCAACAGCGCAACGCCGACGCCCGCATGCACGAGCGCAGCCATGAAATCCCAGTGACTGCTGCGTGCGACGATCTGCGGCGCGAAACCGGCGTCGCGGCAGGCGCGCGTGACGACGTCGTTCAGCGCGAGGCTTTCGCCGTAGAAGACGAACGGTTCGGACGCGAGATCGGACAGGCGAACTTCATTCGCGTCGTCGAATCGCGAGCCATGGCGCGCCACGACCCACAGCAGTTGGCGCGAGATCGGCAGCACGTCGAACATCTGCGTGTCGACCGGCAGCAGCACCCCGCCAAACTCGAGCTCGCCGGCAACGAGCGCCGCCTCGATCGCGCGCGAGCCCTGCTCGAACAGCTTGAGCTCGACCTTCGAGTAGCGTCGACGAAAAGCCGCGATCACGGGCGTGAACAGTGAGCCGCCCATCGGCGGAATGCCGATCGTCAACGTGCCGCGGCCGAGTGTCCCGGTATCGTCGAGTTCGGCCTGCAGCTGGGCGTACGCTGCCAGCACATCCTGCCCCCGCTGATAGACGATCCGGCCCTCGTCCGTCAGCACCATTTGACGGCCCTCGCGCAGCAGCAACGGTGCGCCGATCTCCTCTTCGAGCGCTTTGACCATCTTGCTGATGGTGGGCTGCGTGACGAACATGTGCTCGGCCGCGAGCGTGAAGCTCTGCTGCCGGACGACTTCGATGAAATAGCGCAGTGCACGGAGTTCCATGGTGATCCCGCAGGTTCAGTTCCAAATTGGAATGCCAGCGATAAGTTTAAGTCATTTTATTTATACAATGAGCGATCTTACAATTTCGTCATGATGTCAATAGGGGGATGTGCCATGACGAAATCCATCAAGCGCCTGAGTGGCATCGCGCGCATCGCCGTCCAAAGCGCGCTGTTGGCCGCGGTGTGGTTCGCAGCTGATTTTGCCGCGCGGCGCCTCGACATTCCGGTGCCGGGCGGCGTGATCGGGCTCGCGGCGCTTCTGGCGCTGCTGCTGACGGGCGGCGTGGCGCCGCGCTGGGTGAAGGCCGGGGCGGACTGGCTGCTCTCCGACATGTTGCTGTTCTTTGTGCCGGCGGCGGTGGCCGTGGTGCAGTACGGCGGGTTGTTCAAGTCCGACGGGTGGCGCCTCGCGCTCGTCGTCGTATTCGGCACGTTGACGGTGATGGTGGCGGTCGCATTCACGGTCGACCAGGCGGCGCGCCTCGAACGCGTGCTGGCCGCGCGCCGCTTGCGTGCGGTCCGGGTTTCGTCGGCAGGGTAAGGCGCGCGCACTGCGCCGCCGTAGCGCTATAGCGAGGGTACGTCGATGTCGATTTCGTCCGCATTGTCATGGCCGGTCGTCGAGGCCGGGCCGCAGTGGGTGGCCGCCTCATGCTTCGTGCTGACGATCGTTTTTTACGCGGTGGGCAAGCGTCTCTATGCACGGTTCAGGCAGCCGTG
Organism: Trinickia soli; assembly: GCF_002879855.1. Taxonomy (GTDB): domain Bacteria; phylum Pseudomonadota; class Gammaproteobacteria; order Burkholderiales; family Burkholderiaceae; genus Trinickia; species Trinickia soli. The sequence continues at coordinate 16,846 of NZ_PNYB01000007.1, forward strand.
GCTCACGCCGCTCGTCATCGTGCCGGCGATGCTCGCCGTGCTCGTGCTCGGAATGCACATTCCGTATTCGGTGTACTTCGCCGATACGCGCTGGTTGATGTGGCTGCTGGGGCCGGCCACGGTGGCGTTCGCCGTGCCGATCTATGAGTACCGCGAGTTGATGCGACGTCATTGGATATCGCTTTCAGCCGGCGTCGCGGTGGGGATCGTCGTGGCTGTCAGCGGCTCGCTCGCGCTCGCAAGGCTGCTGCATCTTGCGCCCGATGTCGCACGCAGTCTGATGACGAGATCGGTGTCGACGCCGTTCGCGCTCGCCGTGTCCGATCAGATCCATGCCCCCAAGCAGTTGACCGCGCTGTTCGTGATTGCGACGGGCGTGTGCGGCATGCTGCTCGGCGAACTGGTGCTCGCATTTCTGCCGTTGCGTAGCCGCTTGGCGCGCGGCGCAATGTTCGGCGCGGCGGCGCACGGCGTGGGGACGGCGAAGGCGCGCGAGCTCGGCAGCGAGGAGGGCGTCGTCGCGAGCCTGACGATGATGATCGCGGGCGTCGTGATGGTGTTGCTGGCGCCGGTGCTGGGGGCGGTGTTCGGGTAGGGGGGGCGAGGCGCCGGCGCCTCGCGAGGACGGGCGGCTTTGCGCCGCCGCTGCGAAGTGCGCACCCGCGCGAGCGCTGCCGACGCGGGCTCACGCTGGCCGTCGCGACGTTTTTTGCTACAATCCACGCGTTTCCGAGGAGCGTTGCGACGGACCACTTCCGCCAGGCTCGGGAACTTCAATCGGACGGTAAGCCTTCGCGTTCCAAGCGAAACGCCGGCGGACCGGCTCCATCGAACGGCGCTCACGTCAATTTTTCTAGAACTCATTTAGAAAAGGAGGGCGTGATGAACGCCGCAGTTATGGACAAGCAAACCCAGGATTTCGTTGTCGCCGACCTCTCGCTGGCCGATTGGGGGCGTAAGGAACTGACGATCGCCGAGACCGAAATGCCCGGTCTCATGCAGATTCGCGAAGAGTACAAAGCCGCACAGCCGCTCAAGGGCGCGCGCATCGCCGGCTCGCTGCACATGACGATTCAAACGGGCGTGCTGATCGAAACGCTCCAGGCGCTTGGCGCCGAAGTGCGTTGGGCGTCGTGCAACATTTTCTCCACGCAGGATCACGCCGCGGCGGCCATCGCCAGGCAGGGCACGCCTGTGTTCGCGTTCAAGGGCGAATCGCTTGACGAGTACTGGGAGTTCTCGCACCGCATCTTCGAATGGCCGAACGGCGGCTTCGCGAACATGATTCTCGACGATGGCGGCGACGCCACGCTGCTGCTGATCCTCGGTTCGAAGGCCGAGAAGGATCGCTCGGTCATCGGCAAGCCCACGAACGAGGAAGAAGTCGCTCTGTTCAAGTCGATCGAGCGCCATCTCGAGATCGATCCGACCTGGTACTCGAAGCGCCTCTCGCAAATCAAGGGCGTGACGGAAGAAACGACAACGGGCGTGCATCGTCTCTATCAGATGGAAAAGGACGGCCGCCTGCCGTTCCCGGCCATCAACGTCAACGATTCGGTCACCAAGTCGAAGTTCGATAACCTCTACGGTTGCCGCGAGTCGCTCGTTGACGGCATCAAGCGCGCGACCGACGTCATGATCGCCGGCAAGATCGCCGTCGTCGCCGGCTACGGCGATGTCGGCAAGGGCTGCGCGCAATCGCTGCGCGGGCTCGGCGCAACGGTGTGGGTCACCGAGATCGATCCGATCTGCGCGCTGCAGGCCGCGATGGAAGGCTATCGCGTCGTCACGATGGAATATGCAGCCGATAAGGCCGACATCTTCGTCACGGCCACCGGCAACTACCACGTGATCAACCACGATCACATGAAGGCGATGCGCCACAATGCCATCGTCTGCAACATCGGCCACTTCGATTCGGAAATCGATGTCGCATCGACGCGCCAGTACACGTGGGAAAACATCAAGCCGCAGGTTGACCATATCGTCTTTCCGGACGGCAAGCGCATCATCCTGCTGGCTGAAGGGCGTCTCGTGAACCTGGGCTGTGCGACGGGCCACCCGTCGTTCGTGATGTCGAACTCCTTCGCCAATCAGACGCTCGCGCAAATCGAGCTGTTCACGCGCGGCGGTCAGTACGAGAACAAGGTGTACGTGCTGCCCAAGCACCTCGACGAAAAGGTGGCGCGCCTGCACCTTGCACGTATCGGCGCTCATCTGACCGAGTTGACGGACACGCAGGCCGGCTATATCGGCGTCGAGAAAAACGGTCCGTTCAAGCCGAATCACTACCGCTACTGATCGGGACGCAGGCGGGGCGCGGTACGCGATGGCTCGCATGGCGCGAGGCATGCGAGGCTGCGTCCCTGCCGTGAACGAGAACGCCATTGCGGCGTTGCGCTCGGCAACGCCGCAATGATTTGCAATGGTTTGCGCAGTACCGAGCCGCGAGGCGCGTGCGGCCGTCAGGTGTCGCGACGCCGTGAACCCGCCGAAGAACCACCGACCGCCACTGATTTTTTCGCCGAAGGAATCGCCATGACCGTGCTGCTGACCTGGGTGATCAACGCACTCGCACTCCTGATCATTACGTACCTTGTGCCGTCGATCCACATCCGCAGCTTCGGCACAGCGCTTATCGTCGCGCTCGTGCTCGGGCTCATCAACGCCGTGTTGCGGCCGGTGCTGCTTCTGCTCACGCTGCCCGTCACGATCTTTACGCTCGGGTTGTTCATCCTCGTCGTCAACGCCTTGTGCTTCTGGCTGGCGGCGTCGCTGCTGAAGGGGTTTGAAGTATCGGGGTTCTGGTCGGCGTTCTTCGGCTCGATTCTGTACAGCATCGTATCGTGGATGCTGTCGGCGCTGATCTTCGGCGATCGCAGCCTCGGCTGATGGCGGCTCGACGCACTGCGGCTCGACCCAACACGGGACCCACCGGATCATGAATCCCATCGAAATCTCATTCGAATTTTTTCCGCCGAAGACGCCTGACGGCGTCGAAAAGCTGCGCGCGACGCGTGCCCAGCTGGCGATGCTGAAACCGAAGTTCGTCTCGGTCACATTCGGCGCCGGCGGCTCGACGCAACAGGGCACGCTCGATACGGTGCTCGACATGGCGAAGGACGGGCTCGAAGCCGCGCCGCATCTTTCGTGCATCGGTTCGTCGAAAGAAAGCCTGCGCGCGATCCTCGAGCAATATCGCTCGAACGGTATCCGTCATATCGTCGCGCTGCGCGGCGATTTGCCCTCGGGCATGGGCGAAGTGGGCGAGCTGCGCTATGCCTCCGAACTCGTCTCGTTCATTCGCGCCGAACACGGCGACTGGTTTCACATCGAAGTAGCGGCTTACCCGGAATATCATCCGCAAGCTCGCTCGCCCCGGCACGATCTCGAGAACTTTGCTCGCAAGGTCAAAGCCGGTGCAAACGCGGCGATCACGCAGTATTTCTTTAACGGCGATGCGTACTTCCGTTTCGTCGACGAGGCGCGCAAGCTCGGCGTCGATGTGCCGATCGTGCCGGGCATCATGCCGATCACGAATTATTCGCAGCTGATGCGCTTTTCGGAGATGTGCGGGGCGGAAGTGCCGCGCTGGGTCGCCAAACGGCTGGAAAGCTTTGGCGACGACAAAGAAGCGATTCGCGCATTCGGGCTCGATGTCGTCACGCAATTGTGCGAACGGCTCGTGAAGGAAGGGGCGCCTGGGCTGCATTTTTATACGCTCAACGCGGCTACCGCAACGAAGGCGATCTGCGAACGATTGGCTTGAGGCAGGCGCGCACACCTGCTCGGTGCCGCCGGCCCGGGACGGCCGACGTCATGCCGCGCAGCGCATGAGTCGGCAGCCCTTCAATATTGCTCGGCAGACTCAATAGCCGAGCGCCTCCCCAGCCGGACGTCGTTCATCGTTCGCGCCGTAGAAGTACCCCACGCGCACCTTACCCGATACCGAAGCGTCGTTCCCCGAGCTTTGCGACGCATCGGCGGCAAGGCCGGGCAGCCCGACTTCGATCAGCTCGGCCGCGCCCCAAGGCGTTTGCTGAACCATCTTGTAGCCTTCGCTTGCCAGGATCTTCAGCGTATCGGCCGACAGTCCGTACGGTTCGTAATACACGACATCGGGCAGCCATTGTTCGTGAATGCGCGCAGCGTCCACGGCTTCTTGCGGCTCCATGCCGTAATCGATGATGTCGATGGCCGTCTCGAGCGTCGTCGTGATGATGCGCGAGCCGCCCGGCGAGCCGATCACGAGGAACACCTTGCCGTCCTTCGTCACGATCGTCGGCGCCATCGACGACAGCGGCCGCTTGCCCGGCGCGATCGCGTTGTTCGGCCCTTGCACGAGGCCGAACATGTTTTGCGCGCCGACCTTCGAGGTGAAGTCGTCCATTTCGTCGTTCAGGAAAAAGCCCGTGCCCGGCGCAATGACGACGGCGCCGAAGCGGCCGTTGATCGTATAGGTGGTCGAAACGGCGTCGCCTTGCTTGTCGACGATCGAGTAATGGGTCGTTTCTTTCTTCTCCGGCAACGAAGCCGCATCGGCAAGGTCCATCGACGGCGTCGCCTTGTCCGCGCTGATCGATGCGCGAATCTGCGCCGCATACGACTTGCTCAGCAATTGATCGAGCGGATTCTTGATGAACTCCGGATCGCCGAGTTTGGTGTTGCGGTCGGCGTAAGCATGGCGCATCGCCTCGGACATGAAATGCACCGCCTGCGCCGAATGCCAGCCGAAGCCCTTCAGGTCGTAGCCTTCGAGCGTATTGAGGATTTCGCACATCGTCGTGCCGCCCGAACTCGGCGGCGGCGCGGAAATGAAGGTGTAGCCGTGATAATCGCACGTCACGGGCGTCATTTCGGTGGCGCGATAGTTCGCGAAATCGGCCGCGGTCAGCAGGCCGCCGCCTGCTTTCGACGCGGCTTCGATCGTTTGCGGGATCTTACCCTTGTAGAACGCGTCGGGGCCATGCTTGGCGATGGCTTCGAGGGTGTTCGCCAGATCCTTTTGCACCAGCCGATCGCCAGGCTGCAGCGGCGAGCCGTCCTTGCGCAGGAAGATGCGGGCGGCATCGGGGTTGTCCTTGAAGCGCTTGACTGTCGTGTCGAGGATGTCCGTATCGGCGCGCGTGAGGATAAAGCCTTCCCGCGCGAGGCGGATGGCGGGCGCCATGACTTGCGCCCGCGTGAGCTTGCCGTACTTGCGTTCGGCCATATCGAGGCCCATCACCGTGCCCGGCACGCCTACGGCGCCGTAGCCGTATAGGCTCGCGCCCTTCTTCACATTGCCCGCGCTGTCGAGGTACATGTTCGCCGTGGCCGCAGCCGGGGCGGTTTCGCGGAAATTGATGAACGTGTCGCGGCCGTCGGCGAGGTGAATCGTCATGAAGCCGCCGCCGCCGATATTGCCGCAGCACGGATTCACGACGGCTTGCGCGTAGCCCACGGCGACCGCCGCGTCGATCGCATTGCCGCCCATCTTCAGGATGTCGACGCCGATCTGCGACGCGAGGTGCTGCGAGGTGACGACCATGCCGTTCGCTGCTTCAACGGCCGGCCGCGAAGCGGCCAGCGCGCCGCCTGCTGCCGTGCCGGCTACCAAAAGCGCCGCGGCGAGCGCGGTAATGAGTGGGCGATTCTTCATCATCATGTCTGCTCTAGGAGGTCCTGTATCGGTGGGAGGATGGTCGGCGGCCGGTTACGCGCCCTCGGCGACACGCCCGGCTCTCAATGCTTCGATGCGCTTCAATCTGGCTTTTGCCTCGTCGGGCAGTCGCTGCACGAGCGCGGCTGCGAGCGATTCGGTTTGTGCGAGCGCCGGCACCTTCGAGTCGAACGGCGAGGCGCTGGCATGGAGGAACGAGACGAGCACGGCATCGGCGAAGCCCGCGATCGGCGAGCGCCATTCGTCGGTGAACAAGACGATTCGCGCGCCCAGCGTTTTCGCTGCGCGCGCGAACTGAACGACGCTTTCCTGATAGCGCCGGTAGTCGTAGACGACGAGCACGTCGCCCGCTTCGAGATCGGCGAGCGCTTCGGAACCGCGTTCGAGCGAAGGCTCGACGTGCCGCGCATGAGGGCGAAATTGGCTCAGCAACACGACGAGCCAGGTGGCGAGGAAGCTGCTTGCGCGGCCGCCGCAACAGAAGACGGTGCGGGCCGGATCGGCGAGCAGCGATACGGCAGCCTCGAAATCGGCGCGCGACGCCTGCTCGGCCGTGTGCCCGATCGCGAGCGTCAGCGAACCGAGCATCGCCTGCTGCATGTCTTGCTCATGCGGCTCCGAGGCAGAGGCTTCGAGCATCGACAGCGGCGAATTCATGCGTGCGTCGACTTCGGTCAGCAAGGCGCGCTGGAACTCGGGGTAGCCTTCGAAGCCGAGCTTGAGAACGAGCCGGTGGACCGTTGGATCGCTCACATCGGCTTGGCCTGCCAGTTGGGAGATCGATGTCAGTGCGGCGCTAGGGTAGTTGGCGAGCAACACGGCGACGACGCGCCGCTCCGACACGGTAAAGGTTTCTTCGCGCTGCTTGAGCAGCGTCCGCACGGAAGCGCGCACTGAGATGCCTCATTCGACGAAAGCTTCGACTCGAGCATCGGGTCAAAGCGCGTGATGTAATGATTGTTACGTGCAATCAATGGTAACCAGCCAAAAATGAACGTCAACGGGGTCTTTGGTCGGTGTTTACCCGTTATTAACGGCCCGATGCACTGTCCAGAGCGAATGCGGTAGTGATGAGTATTACATCGTTCTCTCCAGACGGAATAAGGCCCGTGCTACGCTTGTCCGGCCCAGCCCAGTCATTGAAGGAGCGTCGCATATGCAGGTGTGTCGTCCGCTGTTCGCCGTTCGTTTGACTTCTTTCATCATCGGTGCGGCCGGGACCGTCTACGCATTGTTCGGCTGTGGCGTCGGCCACGCGGGCGAGCTGCCTGCAAAAGCGCTGGTTTACTGTTCCGATGCGAGTCCGGCCGGATTCGATCCAGCCCAATACACGACGAGCGTCGAGTTCTCCGCGGCCGCCTATACGATCTACAACCGCCTCGTCGAATTCGAGCACGGCGGCACGAAGATCGAACCGGGTCTCGCGGAGAAGTGGGACGTCTCCGACGACGGCCGCGTCTATACGTTCCATCTCCGGCACGGCGTGAAGTTTCACACGACGCCGTACTTCAAGCCCACGCGCGATTTCGATGCGGACGATGTCGTGCTGACCTTCGAACGCATGCGCGATCCGAACAATGCGCTGCGCGTCGCTTATCCCGCTGTGTTCCCTTACTTCAACGATCTGGGGCTCGCAAAGAATCTGACGAAGATCGAAAAGCTCGATCCGTACACCGTGCGGATGACGCTCGCCACCGCGAGCGCGCCGTTCTTGTCGGAGCTGGCGATGCCGTTCGCGTCGATTCTCTCGGCGCAATACGCGGAGCAGCTTATGCGCGGCGGGCGCGCGGCCGATCTCAATCGCTATCCGGTCGGCACCGGGCCGTTCATCTTCCACAGCTACGAGAAAGACGCGACGATTCGCTTCGATGGCAATGCCGATTATTGGAAGCGTGGCGTCGTGAGGGTCGGCAAGCTCGTGTTCGAGATCACACCCGATCCGGCCGTGCGCGAACAAAAGCTCAAAGACAACGAATGCCAGGTGATGAGCTATCCGCGCCCGGCGGACATCGCATCGCTGACAAACGACCCGAGGCTGCAGATGCCGCATCAGGTCGGCTTCAACCTCGGCTTTCTCGCCTACAACACGACGCACAAACCCTTGGACAACGTCGACGTGCGCCGGGCGCTCGATATGGCCGTCGATAAGGCTGCGATCGTCAAATCGGTTTATCAAGGCGCGGGGCAGGCAGCGACCAATCCGATGCCGCCGACGCAGTGGTCGTACGATCCGTCGCTCAAGGACGCGCCTTACGATCCCGCGCGTGCGAAGGCGCTGCTTGCCAAGGCCGGCTACCCCGACGGCTTCGAACTGACGCTCTGGGCGATGCCCGTGCAACGTCCCTACAATCCGGACGCGCGTTTGATGGCCGAGATGATTCAGGCCGACTGGGCGAAAATCGGCGTGCGCGCGAAGATCGCGACATACGAGTGGGGCGAATACGTCAAGCGCGCGCATGCGGGCGAGCATGACGCGCTGCTGATCGGCTTCACGGGCGACAACGGCGACCCCGACAACTGGCTGGGCGTGCTCCTGAGTTGCGCGGCAGTGTCAGGCAGCAACTTCTCGAAGTGGTGCTACAAGCCGTTCGACGACCTCGTCGTCAAGGCGCGCCAAACGAACGACATTGCCGAGCGCACGCGGCTCTATACGCAAGCTCAACAGATCTTCAAGCAGCAAGTGCCGTTTACGCCGATCGCGCATTCGACGGTGTACCAGCCGCTTCGCAAGAATGTGGTGGGCTTCAGGATCGATCCGTTCGGACCGACGCAGTTCTGGAACGTCGGCTTGCAATAGCGGACGCTGGCAGCGCGCCGGGGGCGATCGTTCAACAACGCAACTTGCCGCTGCGCGATGGCGTGTCGGCGCCCTCGATCATTTGGCCGAAAATACGTTGCTGCATGACGGCACGATGTCGTCTTGCTTGCGCGATGCTTGCAGTCCTGGCCCGAGACCGCGTTGGCAGGCCATTATCGGAACCGCGCTCCACGGAAGTTGTCTGGTAATTTTAGTGGCACTAAACATGCGACTGAGGCAAAGTCAACGCGTATAAGTGCGGGGCGTTGCCTTTTCCCGACCGCTTGTTCGGGGTATCAAAGGTCAGTAATATCCGCGTACGCTGGCCATGGCCGGCCTGAGACCTGGAGGAAACATGAAGCAAAACAAACTGTTGCGCGCCGCGCGGGTCACCGCGATCGCGGCGGCAACCGTGGCGGTATCGTTGGGCGCGTCGCTGGCGCATGCGGCGGACATTCCCAACAAAACCCTCGTTTACTGCTCGGAAGGCAGCCCCGCAGGCTTCGATCCCGCGCAGTACACGACAGGCACCGACTTCACCGCGAACACGTTCACGGTCTACAACCGCCTTGTCGAATTCGAACGCGGCGGCACGAAGGTGGAGCCGGCGCTGGCCGAGCGCTGGGACGTTTCGCCGGACGGCAAGGTCTATACGTTCCACCTGCGTCATGGCGTGAAGTTCCAGACGACGGACTTCTTCAAGCCGACGCGTGAATTCAACGCGGACGATGTCGTTTTCACGTTCGAGCGCATGCTCGATCCGAACCAGCCGTTTCGCAAGGCTTACCCGGTGCAGTTTCCGTACTTCACCGACATGGGCCTGGACAAGCTGATCACGAAAGTCGAGAAGGTCGATCCGTATACGGTCCGCTTCACGCTGAAGGAAGTGAACGCGCCGTTCATCCAGAACATGGCGATGGAATACGCCTCGATTCTGTCGGCCGAGTACGCGGATCAGTTGCTCAAGGCCGGCAAGGCCGCCGATATCAACCTGAAGCCGGTCGGCACGGGCCCGTTCATCCTGAAGAGCTACACGAAGGACGCGACGATCCGTTACGAAGGCAACCCCGACTACTGGAAAGCCGGCGCGGTGAAGATCAAGCATTTGATTTTCTCGATCACGCCCGATGCCAGCGTGCGCGTGCAGAAGCTCAAGCGCGACGAATGTCAGGTCATGAGCTATCCGAAGCCCCAGGACATCGCGCCTTTGAAGGCCGATTCGAATATCGACATGCCGTCGATCCCGGGTTTCAACCTCGGCTACGTGTCGTACAACGTGCAGCATAAGCCGCTCGACAAGACCGAAGTGCGTCAGGCACTCGATATGGCCATCAACAAGAAGGCGATCATCGAGTCCGTTTATCAGGGCGCCGGCCAGCTCGCGACGAACCCGATGCCGCCGACGCAATGGTCCTACGACAAGAATCTGAAGGCGCAGACGTACGATCCCGAAGGCGCGAAGAAGCTGCTCGCCAAGGCTGGCTATGCGAACGGCCTGCCGCAGGAGATTACGCTGTGGGCCATGCCCGTGCAGCGTCCGTACAACCCCAACGCACGCTTGATGGCCGAGATGATTCAAGCCGACTGGGCGAAGATCGGCGTGAAGGCGAAGATCGTCAGCTACGAGTGGGGCGAGTACATCAAGCGCGCGCATGCGGGCGAAGACGACACGATGCTGATCGGCTGGAACGGCGACAACGGCGATCCCGACAACTGGCTCGGCACGCTGCTGGGCTGCGAGGCCATCAACGGCAACAACTTCTCCAAGTGGTGCTACAAGCCGTTCGACGATCTGGTCCAGAAGGGCCGCAACGCGACCGATACGGGCGAGCGCACGAAGATCTACACGAAGGCTCAGCAGATCTTCGCGCAGGAACTGCCGTTCTCGCCGATCGCCCACTCGACGCTCTACCAACCGGTGAGCAAGAAGGTGATCGACATGAAGATCGACCCGCTCGGCTACGCCCGCTTCGACGGCGTCAGCGTGAAGTAACGTTGCGATACGCTCTCGGGCCATCCCGAGAGCGTCAGTACGACATCCGGCGACAGGAGCGACACATCCCGGGTTGGGCGTTCGCTTGAAATGACACCGCCCATCATTCAATCGACGAACGCCTGAACCCCGGGGCTTCGCTCCTCGTCGCCGGTCGCATTTCTCTTCCTGCAATAAAGGGACGAACCATGTTCCGATTCGTTTTGCGCCGCATCGGAATGGTGATACCGACGTTCATCGGCATCACCATTCTGGCTTTCGCACTGATCCACCTCATTCCTGGCGACCCTATCGAAGTGATGATGGGCGAGCGCGGCGTCGATCCTGCGATGCATGCGGCTGCGTTGCACCGGCTCGGGCTCGACGAGCCGCTGCCGATGCAGTACATCCATTACGTGTGGCGCGCGCTGCACGGCAATCTCGGCGAGTCGATCATCACCAATACGAGCGTGATGAGCGAGTTCCTCGCGCGCTTTCCGGCCACCGTCGAGTTGTCGCTGTGCGCGATGATCTTCGCACTCGTCATCGGCTTGCCCGCCGGCGTGTTCGCTGCGCTCAAGCGCGGCACGGTGGTCGATCACGGCGTGATGGGCACGGCGCTCGCGGGCTACTCGATGCCGATCTTCTGGTGGGGCTTGATCCTGATCATGCTGTTTTCCGTCACGCTCGGCTGGACGCCGGTGTCCGGACGCATCGCGGTCGAATACGACATCCCCCATGTGACCGGCTTCATGCTCATCGATTCGCTGCTGGCCCCCGACGAGGGCTCGTTCAGGTCGGCCGTGAGCCACCTGATTCTGCCCGCCATCGTGCTCGGCACGATTCCGCTGGCCGTCGTCGCGCGCATGACGCGCTCGTCGATGCTGGAGGTGCTGCGCGAAGACTACATCCGCACGGCACGCGCCAAAGGGCTTTCGCCGGGGCGGGTGATCGTCGTGCACGCGCTTCGCAATGCGCTGATTCCGGTCGTGACCGTGATCGGCCTGCAAGTGGGCACGCTGCTCGCGGGGGCGGTGCTGACCGAGACGCTGTTTTCGTGGCCAGGCATCGGCAAGTGGCTGATCGACGCGATCGGCCGGCGCGACTATCCGGTCGTGCAAGGCGGCATCCTTATGATCGCGACGCTCGTGATCGTCGTGAATCTGTGCGTCGATCTGCTTTACGGCGTGCTCAACCCCCGCATTCGCCACACGCGCTAAGGAGCCCGCAATCATGGCTGATATTCAAAACGCGGCTCCGCAAAGCGTCACGCCCCCCAGCGGACGCGCGCTCGCGTTGCGCGAGTTCTGGAGCAACTTCTCCCGCAATCGCGGCGCCGTGGGGGCGGGCGTCATTGTGCTCGTGCTCGTGGTCATCGCAATCTTCGCGCCGCTCATCGCGCCGCACAGCCCGATCGAGCAATACCGCGACTACGTCAAGATTCCGCCGGCCTGGCTTGACGGCGGCAATTGGAGGTTCGTGCTCGGCACCGACGAAGCGGGCCGCGATATTCTCGCGCGCCTCATGTACGGTGCGCGCATGTCGTTCTGGATCGGCTTCGTTTCGGTCGTGCTGGCGCTGATCCCGGGCATTGTGCTGGGCCTGTGCGCGGCATTCTTCGGGTGGGCCGACACGCCGATCATGCGTACGATGGACGTGCTGCTCGCGTTGCCGTCGCTGCTGCTTGCGGTGGCGGTGGTGGCGATCATCGGTCCGGGCCTGACCAACACCATGTTCGCCATCGCCATCGTCGCGCTGCCGGGCTACGTGCGTCTGACGCGTGCTTCGGCGCAGGGCGAATTGCCGAAGGAGTACGTGACGGCATCGCGCGTGGCCGGCGCGGGCACGCCGCGGCTCATGTTCTCTCAAGTCTTGCCGAACTGCACGGCGCCGCTGATCGTGCAGGCGACGCTCGGGTTTTCTTCTGCGATTCTCGATGCGGCTGCGCTGGGCTTCCTGGGCTTGGGCGTACAGCCGCCGACGGCCGAATGGGGCGCGATGTTGGCATCGGCGCGCGATTACATCGACAATGCCTGGTGGATCGTGACGATGCCGGGCATGGCGATTCTGATTTCGGTGCTCGCGATCAATCTGCTCGGCGACGGGCTGCGCGATGCGCTCGATCCGAAATTGAAACGGATGGCATGACCATGAACGAACTTTTGACCATCCGAAATCTGGCCGTCAACTTCGGCGGCGCGCCGGCGGTCGACGGCGTGAGCATGAGCGTGGCACCCGGTGAAGTCGTCGGCGTGGTGGGCGAATCGGGCTCGGGAAAGAGCGTGACGATGATGGCCCTGATGGGTCTCATCGACGCGCCCGGCGTCGTCACAGCCGATGAAATCACGTTCGACGGCCGCGACCTGCTCGGTGCTTCGGCAAGAGCGCGGCGCAAGATCATCGGCAAGGACATTGCGATGGTGTTCCAGGACGCGCTGACGAGCCTGAATCCGAGCTATACGGTCGGCTATCAGATCAAAGAGGTGCTTAAGCTGCATGAGGGGCTGCGCGGGGCGGCGCTCGATCGCCGCGCACTCGAACTGCTCGACCAGGTCGGCATTCCCGACGCCAGGAACCGGATCGGCACGTTCCCGCACCAAATGTCGGGCGGCATGAATCAGCGCGTGATGATCGCGATGGCCGTCGCCTGCAATCCGAAGCTGTTGATTGCCGACGAGCCCACGACGGCGCTCGATGTGACGATCCAGGCGCAGATCATGGATCTGCTCGTCAAGCTGCAGAAGGAGCGCGGCATGGCGCTCGTGCTGATTTCGCACGATCTGGCGGTGGTCTCGCAGGTCGCCCAGCGCGTGGCCGTGATGTACGCCGGCGAAGTGATCGAGACGAATCGGGTGCCCGACATCTTTGCGCGGCCGCATCATCCGTACACCGAGGCGCTGCTTGCCGCCATCCCCGAGCACAACCGCGGCGCCAAGCGTCTGTCGGCGCTGCCGGGCATGGTGCCTGGTCGCGACGACCGGCCGAGCGGGTGCCTCTTTGCACCTCGCTGCAAGTATGTCGTCGACGATTGCCGCAAGGGCCGGCCGCGGCTCGATGCGCCCGAGCCGCAACATCCGCTTGCCTGCGCACGCTGCATCAAACCGCTGAACCTCGAAGCCGCCCGCTCGAGTGCGACGCACCATGGAGGCGCCTGATGAATGCAGTACCGGAAATTTCACGCGCGCCGCGGGACCAAGAAGACCTCGTGCTGATCGCCGATCAGTTGACCAGGCACTACCCCGTTCGGCGCGGGATGTTCGGCCACGGCACGGTGAAGGCGCTCAACGGGGTCTCGTTTTCGCTCGTGCGCGGCAAGACGCTGGCCGTCGTCGGCGAGTCGGGGTGTGGCAAATCGACGCTCGCCCGGCAGTTGACGATGATCGAACCGCCTACGGCGGGGCGCTTGCTTGTGGAAGGCGAGGACGTTGCGGGGGCGGATCGCGCGAAGATCGCGCAGTTGCGCCGCCGCGTGCAGATGGTGTTTCAAAACCCGTTTGCTTCGCTGAACCCGCGCAAGACGGTCGAGCAGACGCTGGCCGAGCCGCTGCTGATCAATACGTCGCTGAGCGCCGCCGAGCGGGCGGGCAAGGTGGCGCAGATGATGCGCACGGTCGGTTTGCGGCCCGAACACGCCAAACGCTACCCGCACATGTTTTCTGGCGGACAAAGGCAGCGCATTGCGATTGCTCGTGCGATGATTCTGGATCCGCGCATCGTGGTAGCGGACGAGCCCGTGTCGGCGCTCGACGTTTCCATCCAGGCGCAGATCCTGAATCTGTTTATGGACCTGCAAGAGCAATTCAAGACGAGCTACGTCTTCATTTCGCACAACCTGTCCGTCGTCGAGCACATTGCCGACGACGTCATGGTCATGTACTTCGGCGGCGTGGCGGAGCTTGGCGACAAGAAGACGATCTTCGCGAAGCCGCGGCATCCGTACACGCGTTCGTTGATGTCGGCTACGCCGGCTATCTTCGAGGCTGATCGGCGCACGCAGATCAAGCTGCAGGGCGAGATGCCTTCGCCGCTCGATCCGCCCTCGGGTTGCACGTTCCATCAGCGCTGCCCGTATGCGATAGAGCGGTGCCGCGCGGAGGAGCCGAAGCTGCGCGAAGTCGATGGCCGGCTCGTATCGTGCCATCGCGCCGAGGAGGTGGGGGACGTGGATGCCTGATACGTGGGCGGCGCGTAACCGTGCGCGCCGTTCGCGCGGGGGAACGCTCGCCGCCGCGTTGGCGCGGCGCGTGCGGGTCCTCGTTCTGACGTTCGTTTTCACGTTGGCGCTCGATCCGCGTTCGGGCGGACTGATTTCGCTGGCGCTCGCGGGGCCGGCCGCCGCGCCGGTCGCCCAAGCGGCGCCTAACGTGCCTGCGGCGCCGAATGCGACGATTCCGGGCTTCCATGGACCGCCGCCCGACTTCGGCGCGACGAGCGCAAGTGGCCCTGTCCGCGCCGAGCCTGCTCACATGCCGTTTTACGTCGCCACCAAAGGGACGACGACGATCTACCTGCTGGGGACGCTGCATGTCGGCGATCCCTACGACTATCCGCGCAACCAACCGTTTCGCCCGCCGATCCTCGCTGCGCTGGCGGCATCGTCGACGCTCGCGCTCGAGATTTCGCCGGACGACCTGATCCAATCGCAGGACGACGTTTCGAAGTACGGCGTCTGCTCCTACGCGTGCTTGCCGCGGCTGCTGCCAGACGCGCTTTGGCGGCGGCTCGCATGGCGGCTGCGCGGCAATCCGGCCGCGCTCGAGGAAATCAAGAAGACGCGGCCCTGGCTCGCGGCGCTTCTCGTCGAAACCTACGATTCGATCGCGGCCGGGTTACTCACCGAATACGGTACGGAGGCGCAGTTGCAGAACGTCTATTTGCGTACGCGAGGGAAGATCGTCGGCCTGGAAACGTTGGCCGAGCAGATGCGTGCGTTTACGAACCTGACACTGGCGCAGCAGCGCGAGATGCTGGCACAGGATCTCGCGCAAACGCCGGCCCAGAACATGGAAGATGTGAAAACGCTGCATCGGCTCTGGCGAGTAGGCGATGCCGACGCGATCGCCGCGTGGGCGTCGGCGAAGTCGGAGCGGCTGGCGCGTACGCCGGACGTGGCGCGGACGCTCGACAACCGGATCGTCTACGAGCGCAATCGGCGGTTCGTCGTGCGAATGACGGCGATCGCGGCGCCCAATCGGCCGATCTTTGTCGCGATCGGGGCGCTGCACCTGGGCGGGCCGAAGGGCGTGCTGAGCTTGCTGCGGCGGCGTGGGTTTGCGGTGGATGCGGGGTAGGGCGGCCCCCAAGAAAATCTCGGCGGCGACGGACACAGCCGATTGCCATTTGGTCTGAAAACTCATGCGGATGCGGCGTCGCCCGGATGAGTCCTCGTTAAATTGGGTGGATGGGATGCTTCTCGGAGCCTCAGGCGCCTCCCGCGGCCGAGTCACAGCAGGAGGTGTCACATTTTCCAGCCACGCCGTTCCAACAATTTGCGAGTTTTCGCACAGTCGGCGAATCGCTACTTGCTGATGCCTCGCCGCATCAAGGCTGTCGCCACCGGGCGCAGGCTGGCATAGGAATTGCATCATGTATCGCAAAATATCCAATTAATTTAACCGCAAGGAGACACCAAATGAACTCATCCCTCAGAGATGAGTGACGGGCCCGGGCAAACGCCCCGGGCTTCGATCCCCCTTACCTTTCCGCTTCCGTATTCAGGAGAACTGGGCCACGCGCGTAGGCTTCATGCCGTCACGTGCCGTGGGTCGGTCTTGTTTCATCACGATTCAGAGGAGATCTCGATGCACGCACGTCGCACCCGCAAAACTCTCGCTACCCTGAAAGCTGCCGCCACGGCCATGGCTTGCGCCATCGCCAGCTTCGGCGCGCATGCCGCAACGGCTCCCGCGCAAATCACGATCGGTACGCTCTATGCGAGCACCGGCCCGTTCGCCGTCGCGTCCCAGGGACAATACGAAGGCCTGAAGTTCTGGGCCGACGACGTCAACAAAAAAGGCGGCGTGTTCGTCAAGGCGTTCGACAAGAAGATTCCGGTGAAGATCGTCGCCTATGACGATCAAAGCTCAACGTCGACCGCGACGACGCTCTACAACCAGCTCATCACGCAAGACAAGGTCGACGTGCTCGTCTCCGACTTCGGCTCCGTGCTGACGTCGGTCGCCGTGCCGCTCGCGGCCGAGCATCACCTGCTGCTGATCGACCCCACCGGCTCCGGCGCGAACTTCTTCACGCAAAAGACCGACTATCTCGCCGACGTAAGCATTCCGTCATCGACGGTATGGCCGATTCCGCTCGCGAACTTCCTGCTGGAGCAAAAGATCAAGCGCGTCGCGATCATCTACGGCGCGAACGACTTCGACGCGTCGCAAGCTGAGACGATGAAGGCGACACTCGTAAAGGGGGGCATCACGCCCGTCTATTACCACAGCGTGCCGACGACGGAATCGAACTACAGCGTACTCGTCCATACGGTGAAGGCCGCGGACCCGCAAGCGGTGCTCGAGTTCGGCTATGCGCCGAACGACATCGCCTTCCTACGCGCGCTATCGCAAAGCGGCTTGCACTTCGACATGACCTTCACGATCTTCCCGGGCCAACTGCTGCAGTTGCTCACGAAGAACGTCGGCGCGGACGCGCTCGCGTACACATACACGTATCCGACTCCGCCGCTCGTGAAGTATGAGAAGGTCAGCTACGGGATGAACACCGCGCAGTTCTCGAACGCGTTCCAGGCGGCGCTGCACAAAGATCCGACCTTCCTCGACTCGGCGGGCTACAACACCGGCATCGTCATGCAGAAGATGCTCGGCGACGCGCCGGCGTTCACGCAAACGGACTTCCATCAGGCGCTGATGGACATGTCGGGCAAGACGACCACGCTGCTCGGGCCGTTCCAGATCAACGCCAACGGTGCGCAACTCGGCCAGCCGTTCCCGGTCGCTCAGATGGTGCCGGACGGCAAGAAGGGGTTGAAGTTCGTCGTCGTGTATCCGCAGGAGCACGCGACGGGCAAGCCGGTATTTCCGGCACCGCAGCACTGATCGTCGGCCCCATCACTTCATCAGGATTCGGCCGGCGCCCGCGACGGCGCCGGCCGAATCCTCCTCGCTTGCGAAGGGACAAACGTGGAACTTCTCGCATATGCCGTCATTGGCGGCATTCTGTATGGCATCTTTTTCACGCTGGTGGGCTTGGGGCTCAACCTCGTGTTCGGCGTCATGCGCATCATCAATCTCGCGCATGGACAGTTCATCGTGCTCGGCGGATACGCCGCCTGGTTCGTCGCCAATCACTTCGGGCTCAATCCGCTGTGGGCCATTCCGCTCTCGGTGGCGGGCGCCATCGTCGTCGGCTGGCCGCTGTATCGCGCGGTCGTACCCCGCCTGCAGCGCAGCGACGACCCCGAGATGCTCTCGTTCATCCTGTTCTTCGGTATCGGCCAGATGCTTGAGGCGCTGACGGTGCTGCTGTTCGGCGCTGACCAGCGCTCGCTGCCCGAGGATGCCCTCGGCGGCGGCAACCTGGGCCTCTTCGGCCAACAGTTTCCGGACAGCTGGTGGTGGGCGGCCGGCGTCAGCATCGCCGCGCTGGCAGGCCTGTGGCTGTACTTTTCGCGCACGCGCCTCGGCTACGCGACCCGCGCCGTGATGGCCGAGCGCGATGAAGCCGTGGCAACCGGTATCGACGTGCGGCGCGTGTCGACGATCGCGTTCGTCGCAGGTCTCGCGCTCGCGGGCGTCGCCGGTGTGTTCGTGCCGTATCTGCTCGGCTCGGTTTCGCCCGATCTCGGCGACAGCCTCACCACCACCGCATTTGCGATCGTCATCATCGGCTCGCTGGGCAATCCGCTCGGCACGATCGCCGGCGGCCTCGTGTTCGGGCTCGGAACAATGCTGATGCAAACCTACTATTCGTCGTGGTCGAACGTGGTGCCTTACGCGCTGCTCTTGGTCATCGTGCTCATTCGTCCCTCGGGCTTGCTCGGAAAGGCGGTGCGTCTTGCTTAATCCAACTTTGGCCGAAACCCGGCCGCCCGCGCCGGGCCGCATGCGCACGGGCTCCATCCTGCTCGCGGTGGTCGCCGCGGTCTTTCTCGTCGCGCCGCATCTGTATGGCAATCAGTCGCTGCTGTTCACGATGATGGCCTTCATCGTGCTCGCACAGGGACTCAATCTGCTGTACGGATTCACGGGCTATTTACCGTTCGGCTACGTGGGCTTTTTCGGCAGCGGCGCCTATGCGACATCGCTGCTCGTCATGCACACCCACCTGCCGGTCCTCGCCTGCGTCTTGGGCGGCGGCCTCGCAGCCGCGCTGATCGGGCTCATGCTCGGACCGCTCTTGCGTCTATCGGGCGCCTACTTCTCGATCGCGAACCTCGCGGCGTCGCAGATCATCTACTTCGTCGTCTCGAACCCGAACCTCGCGGACCTCACGGGAGGTCCGTATGGGCTCAAGATCGAGCAGGTCTACAACCCGCAAGCGAGCTACTACTGCATGCTCGCCGTGCTGCTTGTTGCCTGCGCGTTCGCCGCCTACTTCCGCACGTCGGGCTTCGGCATGGCCCTGCGCGCCGTCAAGCAGGATCCGGTGAGCGCGGCGATGGCGGGCATCGACGTCGTGCGCATGCGTCTCGTTGCATGGCTCGTCTCGGCGCTCGTCGCGGGACTCGCAGGCGGCGCCTACGCGTGGGGCATCTCGGTGTTCTATCCCGACGCGGTGTTCACACTGCAGTTCTCCGTGTTCGCGATCGTGTTCGCGCTCTTCGGCGGCGTCGGCACGGTCATTGGACCGATCATCGGCGCGTCGCTGCTCTACACCCTGTACTCGGCGATCGGCATCTCGACGCCTCAGTACTTCCAGTTCATCTATGGCGGCCTCATCGTGCTGCTCGTGCTCTTTCTGCCGGGCGGTCTCCTGTCGCTGCTGCAACGTCGGGGGATCCATGTCTTCTGAACTGCTGCAACTCGCCGGCGTCCACAAGCACTTCGGTGCACAGGTCGTGCTCAACGACGTGAACTTTCGCGTCGCCCCAGGCGAAATCGTCGGCCTCGTCGGCCCGAACGGTTCGGGCAAGACGACCACGATCAACGTGATTTCCGGGCTCTTGCAAGCCGACCACGGCACGGTCGATTTCATGGGGCACAAGATCAACCGTCTGCCGATGCATCGGCGCGCGCGTCTCGGCATCAACCGCACGTTTCAGGTGCCGAAGGTGTTCCGCGACATGACCGTGCGCGAGAACATCGAGGTCGCCGCGCGCAGCGTGCGGCTCGATCCGCGTGAGATCGATCCGATCCTCGAGGACATCGGCTTGGCCGGCACGGCCTCTAGAGTCGCCGGGGCATTGACGGTGAACCAGCAGAAGCTGCTCGATCTCGGGCGGGCGCTCGCGACGCAGCCCAAGCTGCTGCTCGTCGACGAAATCGGCGCGGGGCTCAACCCGGCAGAGCTGAACGTCATTGCCGAGTTGCTCAAAAAACTGTCGGCACGCGGCATCGCGATGATCGTGGTCGAGCACCTGCTCGATTTTCTCAATCGCATCACCGAGCGCGTGATCGTGCTCGGCGCCGGACGCATGCTGTTCGAGGGCTCGCTCGAGACGGCCTCGCGCGACCCCGAAGTGATTGCGGCATTCATTGGAGCGGCCTGATGACGGCATCCCTTGTAATCGAAGGCGTGGAAGCCGGGTACGGCGGCATGCAAGTTCTGTGGGGCGTCGACATGCAGGTCGATCCCGGACAAACCGTGCTGCTGCTCGGTGCGAACAGCGCGGGCAAGACGACGCTACTGCGCACGCTGATCGGGCTGCTACCGTGCCGCGGCGGGCGCATCACGCTCGATGACGAACGCATCGACACACTGCGTCCCGATCAGCGGATCCGCCGCGGGATCGCGTTCATGTCGGAGCTCGGCGTGTTCCCGACGCTGTCGATCGACGAGAACATCACGCTCGGCGGCTACTTCATGTCCGATGCGAAGATTCGACAGCGCAAGGAAGTGCTGTTCGAACTCTTTCCCGATCTTGCCGCACGGCGGCGTGCCGCGGCGGCGAGCCTGTCGGGCGGGCAGCGCAAGATGCTCGGCATCGCGAAGGTGCTGATTTCCGAGCCGCGCCTGTTGCTGATGGACGAACCCTCATCCGGACTCGCGCCGCTCTTCGTCAAGCACGTGATCGATGCCCTGCGCACGGCGATCGGCGACGGTACGTCGCTCTTGATCGCCGAGCAGAACATCGCGTTTCTCGACTTGGCCGACCGCGGCTATCTGCTCGACCACGGCAAGGTGCGCGTGTCGGGCACGCGCCAGGAACTCGAGGCGAGCGACGCAGTGCGCGAGACTTACTTCGGGCTCTGACGAGCGTTCGACAGGCGATGTCCTGGATGCGGCTTCGACCGCATCCAGGACACGAAAGCGCGAAGCATTTTGCGGTTAACGCCAACGAACTATCTGAGGAGACCGCCGTGAGCATTGCCCGTTCGATCAAGTTCAAGATTGCATTGGCGTTCGGCTTCTGTGTGTTGCTGATGGTCGCCATCGGCGTGCTGGGACTGACCGGCCTCAAACAGCTTGATCAAAAGATTCACGTTTCGTATACGCAGGACACCGCCCCGATCGTCGATCTCGCGGACGCTCGCTCCGCCCAATTCGAAATCCGCCTGCAGATGCGCCGCATCGAGATCATCGGCGATCCGAGCGAGACCCCGGCGATACTCAAGCGAGTCCAGGCCTCGCGAGAAACGCTGAGTAAGGCACTCGCCCGCTATGAAAAGGTTGACCTGACGAGCGCCCCCAAGGCTCAAGCGCTCCAGGAGAAAGTCAAACAGATCGTCCCGCAATTCGAGTCCATCACGGAACGCGTGCTTGCATCCTTGAGCAATGGCGATCTTGACGGCGGGCGCGCGGCGCAAGACACGCTCTCGCCAGTGGCCAGCGCCTTGGACGAAGACCTGAGCCAGCTCGGGCGCATGAGCAGTCAAGCTGCGGAGCAGGACGCCAGCGACAGCCGGGCCACCTACGAGCAACTCTTCTGGATGCTCGCTGGGCTGCTCGCCGCAGGTGCGACCTTGTGCATCGGCGTGTCGGTTTATCTGGGCAAGGCGATTTCTAAGCCGCTCGATCGCGCCGTGGGCGTTGCCTCTCGCATTGCGGAAGGCAAGCTCGAGAATCGAGTCGACGTCACCACCCGCGACGAGTTCGGTCAATTGCTCGAATCGCTGACGACGATGGACCGGCAATTGACGGACACGGTTCGCGGCATCAAGACATCGATCGAGTCGGTGGTGGTGGCGGCCGGACAAATCGCGAGCGGCAACCAGGACCTGTCCATGCGCACCGAGCAGCAAGCCGCCTCGCTCGAGGAGACAGCCGCGAGCATGACGGAGCTCACCGAGACGGTGAAGCAGAACACGGGCAACGCACGCCAGGCGAACGTGCTCGCGGCGAACGCGAGCCAGATGGCTGACACGGGCAACGAAGCGGTGCAGGATATGCTCGGCACGATCGAGAAAATCAGCAGCAGTTCGACCCAGATCTCGGAGATCACGGGTGTGATCGAGAGCATCGCGTTCCAAACCAACATCCTGGCACTCAACGCCGCCGTGGAAGCCGCGCGCGCGGGCGAGCAGGGACGCGGCTTCGCGGTGGTCGCGGGCGAAGTGCGCTTGCTCGCCCAGCGCAGCGCGACGGCGGCCAAGGAGATCAAGGAACTGATCGCCTCGTCGGTGGCGATGATCCAGGACGGCTCGAAGCAGGCGGGCGAGGTCGGCACGACGATGCACCAAGTCAAGGATTCCATCAAGCAGGTCTCGGCCATAGTGGGCGAGATTGCGACGGCGTCCGAAGAGCAGAGCCGGGGTATGGAGCAGGTGCATCAGGCCGTTTCGCAGATGGACAGGGTCACCCAGCAAAATGCGGCACTCGTGCAGGAAGCCGCGACATCGTCACAGTCTTTGGACGAGCAAGCGATAAAACTCAGGGCGGCGGTGTCCGTTTTCCAAGTGTCGGATGCCTGAACTGTCAAGACGTACGCCGTCGCCACATGCGCGACGGCCTTGCCGACGCCCGCATCGGCCCGGACGCCACACGCATTCGTTTGATGCTTGTTTCCGCTTGCTTTCGTTTGCCTGCCGTCGACATCGTGGCATCGGCGGCGCGATGTGCAGTGTGCAGCTTTCCTCTCCAATCGCGCCTGGGCAGCGCATCGATGAAGTCCCGATGGCGTTCAATGGGGCAGCGCCGACGCCGGTGCCACGTCAATGCCGTTCGTCGCCAGCGTGCGCCGCAGTTTTCGCGCGAAGGCCAGCGCATGCGGACCATCGCCGTGCAGGCACAGCGTGCGCACATCGAGCGGCACCCATGCGCCGGTCACCGCGCGCACGCGCTTGTCGCGCACCATCGAGAGCACGTGTTCGAGCATTTGGTCTTCGTCGTCGATGAGCGCACCGGGCTCGGCGCGCGGCACGAGCGAGCCGTCGCTGCGATAGCCGCGATCGGCGAATCCTTCTTCGATCGCTGCGAGCCCCGCCTCGCGCGCCATCGCAATGAAGCGGCTGTTGGCCAGCCCGAATACTGCGACGGACGGGTCGAAATCATGCACGGCCGAAATGATGGCGTCGGCGATCGCCGGATCGCGCGCGGCCTGGTTGTACAACGCCCCGTGGGGCTTCAAGTGGACGACCCGAACCCCTTCGGCCTGCGCGATCGCCGAGAGCGCACCAAGCTGATAAAGAATGCCCGCGTAGATATCGTCGGGCGGCAACTGCATTTCTTTGCGCCCGAAATTGTCGGGATCGTGAAAGCTCGGGTGCGCGCCGATCGCCACGCCCCGCTGCACCGCCAGCCGAACACAATCGCGCATTGCGTTGGCGCCCCCGGCGTGCCAGCCGCAGGCAATGTTCGCCGAACTGACGAGACCGAGCAGTGCTTCGTCGGCGTCGCCACCTTCGCCGAGATCGGCGTTCAAATCGATTTGCATAACTACCTCGTTCAAAACCCTCAAGCGACGTGCGCACGCCCCGGCAGGCGCCGCAGCCGCTCTTCATGCATGGCGATCGCGGCATCGATTTGCCGCAGATACGCGTGTTCCTCTGCCAGCGCATAGCGCGCTTCTTCGCGGGTCGAGCGGACGAACCGCACCGCGCCGCCCAGGCGGACCTGCGCGAGCTTCCACAGGTCGGCCGCGATCACGACGCCGATGCGCGGATAGCCGCCCGTCGTCTGGGCGTCGGCCAGCAGCACGATCGGCTGGCCGTTGCCCGGCACCTGGATCGTCCCCGGCAAGACCGCGTGCGATAGCATCTCGTCGCCGCCTTCGCGAGCGAGCGGGCTGCCGGCCAACCGGTAGCCCATGCGGTTGCTGTGCGGCGTCACGCACCATTCGTCGGACCAGAATGCCGTGCGCGCGTCTTCATCGAACGCGTCGTACTCGGGCCCGCGCAGGACGCGGATGACTGCGGCGCGTTCGGAGCCCGCCGCATGCTTGCCGCGCCGCACCGGTTCGTGCGACACCTCGGCGAAGCGGCACCACTGCGGAGCCTTGACGCCGAAGGCCGGCACGTCGACGTCCGTCGCGCGCCCCTGGCGCGCCGCGAGCGCACCCATCGGCAACCTGTCGCCGTCGCGCAGCTTGCGCCCACCCAGGCCGCCGAAGCGTGCGGCAAGGTCGGTGCTGCGCGAGCCGAGCACCGGCAGCACGTCGACGCCACCGCGCACGCACAGGTAACCGCGCATGCCTCGCATCGGGCCCTGCAAAACGAGTTCTTGACCCGCACGCACGGGCAGGCTCCACCAGGTGTAGACGGGCTCACCGTCCAGTGTCGCTCCAAATTGCGCGCCCGTGACCGCAATGCGCGTCGTGTGGTTGAAACGAAATGCGGCCGGGCCGACGGTGACCTCGATCGCCGCGGCCTGGGGCGGGTTGCCCACGAGCCGGTTTCCCACTTCGAGCGCAAGCGCGTCGAGCACGCCCGCTTTGGCCACGCCCAAATGGCGCAGCCCTGTCCTTCCCAAATCCTGCACCGACGAAAGCACGCCGGCGCGCAGCACCTCGATCATCACGCGCCCTCCACGATGGTGAAGCGTACGCGATCGCCGGGTTGCAGCAGGGCCGGCGGATTGCGGGCCGGGTCGAACAGCGTCGAGGCGGTGCGGCCGATCAATTGCCAGCCGCCCGGCGAGGCGGCCGGATAGATGCCCGTTTGAGCGCCGCCGATTGCGACCGAGCCGGCCGGCACTTCGAGCCGCGGCGCGTCGCGTCGCGGTGTGTGCAGCGTCGGGTCGAGCCCGCCCAGATAAGCGAATCCCGGCTGAAACCCGATAAAAAACACGACGTATTCGGCGCCCGCGTGACGCCGCACGACTTCTTCGACACTGAGTCTTGCATGGTCGGCCACGACCTGCAGGTCGGGGCCGTGCTCGCCGCCGTAGCACACGGGAATTTCGACCTGGCGGGTGGACGGCGATGCCCCGATCGCGCGGTCCCACGCCTGCGCCATCTCGCGCGCGAGCGCATCCATGTCGGCGCACAGCGGATCGAAGACGATCGTCAGATTGTTCATGCCCGGCACGACTTCGACGACGTGCGCCCACTCGCGCGCCGCCTGCGCGAGCGCCCAAATGCGCTCCTGACAAGCCAGCGTGGCGGGCGGCGGCACTTCGCACACCAGCGCGCTATCGCCCAATGGGTAGATTCGAGGTTCTGTCATCAGGATGCCTTCGCCGGCCGCGTGCGCAGAGTGGGTCAGTCTGCATTATCGATAAATTATCGATATTTTACCAATAAGCGTTTCTGCTAGTGCTGGCCCGCGAGCGGCCGGCGTACACTTCGCGCACCCGTTCTCATCATTCAAGTTGCAACCGCCATGTCGCGTCACCCGACCAAGATCGTGTCTTCGGAACATCTCGTTTCCGAGACGAGCGTCGAGCTATCGGAGTTCGAGTACGGACTCATCATGGCGAGCAATGCGTTCAACCGCTGGATGGTGCGATGCATGTCGGCGGCCGGCGCGAAGGATATGACCGCCATCGAAGTCTCGCTGCTGCACCATGTCAGCCATCGCGAACGCAAAAAGAAGCTCGCCGACATCTGCTTCGTCCTCAACATCGAGGACACGCACGTCGCGACGTATGCTTTGAAGAAGCTCGTCAGTAGAGGGTATGTAAAAAGCGAAAAGACCGGCAAGGAAGTCTTCTTCTCCGCCACCGCAGCCGGACGGGAGCTGTGCACCAGGTACCGCGACGTGAGGGAAAGCTGCCTGATCGCCGCCCTCAAGGAAAGCGGGCTCGCGAACGAGCAGATCGGCGAGGCTGCCCAGTTGATGCGCAACGCGTCGGGCCTCTACGACACGGCCGCGCGGGCTGCTGCTTCTCTTTGAGCTTGTTCCGTCGAAGCGGCCCGATCGTTCCAATCGTCCCAATCGCGCCGCTCGTCCCGGTCGTCGCCGAGCGAAAAGGCCTGGGTGCCTAGGAACCTTCGATAGTGCGCGATCTCGCGAACCACCCCGCGTCCGTCACGACGGCGTCGAGCGGCACGTCGTGCAGCTCGCGCGGCAGCGCGGCGCGGCAGGCCTCGTAAGCGATCCCGAGCGTCACCGGCTTGGCGGCGTCGGGCCATGCCGCGAGCGTACGATCGTAATAGCCGCCACCGTAACCGAGCCGGTAGCAGTCGTCGTCGAAGCCCACGCACGGAATGAGCAAAAGATCGGGCAGGATCGGCTGCGCCGCCTCGGGCTCGGGAATCCGATGGTGGCCGATGCGCATCGGCGCGTCCGGCGCCCACGCATGAAATTGCAGCGCGTGCCCCTTCACGGCGACGACGGGCAACGCGGCTTGACGCCGCACATCGTGCGCCAGCCATTGCGCGATGATCGCGCGCGCGTCGAACTCGCCCGCAAGCGGCCAGTAAAAGCCCACCGCATGAGGCGCGTAGCGCGCGAGCGCCGCGCGCAAATGAGCGGCCAGCGACGCATCGGCGCAGCCTGTCGCCGCGGTCTCGTTGCGGGCTTGCAGCAAGCGTTTTCGCAACGCGGCTTTCGAATTTGTCGAAGGGTTGCGTGCTATGCTTTCGCTCAATTTTCGCTCCACGAACCACGATGTCGAAACGCTTCGCCCGAGTATATCGCACGGTCGCTATGGCCCTCGCCGCCGTTGCGCTCGTCGCCTGCGGCACGGCCACCGCCGGCCGCCACGCCCGCCCGACCGCCGCGCCCACCGACGATGAAATTTTCGTGCGCCTGCGCGAGGCCGCTCGCAATAACGACGCGGCGCGTGCGGCGCAGCTCGCGGCGATGATCCCGAATTACCCCGCGCCATCCTATCTCGAATACTTCCAGCTCAAGCCGCAGTTGTTCGACGGCAGCGGCCATGCGCGCATCGACGCCCCCGACTCGCCCGTCCTGTCGTTCTTGCAGCGGCACGACGGCGAGGCCATCGCCGACCGGCTGCGCAACGACTATCTGCTCGTGCTCGGGGCGCGGCACGACTGGCGCAACTTCAACGCGCAGTACCCCCGCTTCGTGCTCGACGACGATACGCAGGTGAAGTGCTACGCGCTCGAGGCGCGCGCCGCGCGCGGCGAAAACGTCGCCGAAGCGGCGCGCGCGCTGCTGATCGAGCCGAAGTACTACGGTGACGGCTGCGTCGATCTGATTACGGCGCTCGCCGCGAATCACCAGTTCAGCGAAGACGATGTCTGGCAG
Source organism: Trinickia soli (assembly GCF_002879855.1). Taxonomy (GTDB): domain Bacteria; phylum Pseudomonadota; class Gammaproteobacteria; order Burkholderiales; family Burkholderiaceae; genus Trinickia; species Trinickia soli. The sequence continues at coordinate 43,995 of NZ_PNYB01000007.1, forward strand.
CAGATTCGTCTCGCTTACGAACAAAACAACACGAACGTAGGCAGCCGGCTGTTCGATGCGCTTGGACCGACGCGCCCCGATCAGAAACTCGTCGATCAAGCGACGAGCGCGCCGCCGCTGCTCCTCGCGCGCGGCGTCGGGCCCGACTCGGCTTCGCACGCCCTGGCCTTGCTCGCGATCACGACAATGGCCCGCAACGATGTCGTCACGGCCGCCGCCACGTTTGCCACGATAGCGCCGTCGTTGTCGTTGGCGGAGCGCGCCATCGGTTGGGGCACGATCGGTTATCAGGGCGCGGCCCGCCAGATGCCGGGCGCCGTCGACTGGTTCCGGCTTTCGTCGAATGCGCCCCTGTCCTATCCGGCCTATATGTGGCGCACGCGCAGCGCGCTGCTCGCTGGCGATTGGACGATGGTGCGCTGGTCGATCGAGCAGATGCCGACTGCGTTGCGCTCGCAGCCGGCCTGGGTGTACTGGCACGCGCGCGCGCTCAAGCAAGTCGGCGACGCCGACGACAAGGCGCTGGCCAACCAGGAGCTTGCGCGCATTGCACCGGGCTTTAACTTCTACGGGCAGCTCGCAAGCGAAGAGCTGGGCCGCAAAGTCACTGTGCCGCCGAAAACGAGCGTGACCGATGCCGAGGTCGAGGCCGTCAGCCATACGCCGGGCTTCGACCTTGCGCGCCGTTTTTACGCGTTGAACCTGCGGCTCGAAGGCAATCGCGAATGGAACTGGCCGCTGCGCGGCATGAGCGATCGCCAACTGTTGGCGGTGGCCGAATACGCACGCCGTATCGAGCTTTATGACCGGACCGTCAACACGGCCGATCGGACGCAGGCCGAGCATGATTTTTCGCTGCGTTATCTTTCGCCGTTCCGCGACATCGTGGAGCGCGATGCGAAGTCGACCGGGCTCGACGTCGAATGGGCGTATGGGCTGATCCGGCAGGAGTCCCGCTTCATCATCAATGCGCGCTCCGACGTCGGGGCCGGCGGTCTGATGCAGCTGATGCCGGGCACGGCGCAGATGGTGGCGCGCAAGATCGGCGTCGGCCCGCTCTCGCGCGAGCAAATGAACGATATCAATACGAACATTTTGCTCGGCACGAGCTACCTGGCGATGATCTACAATCAGTTCGACGGTTCGGCCGTGCTTGCCACGGCCGGCTATAACGCCGGGCCCGGTCGTCCGCGCCAATGGCAGGCGGCGCTTACGCGTCCCGTCGAAGGCGCGATCTTTGCGGAGACGATTCCGTTCAATGAAACGCGCGACTACGTCAAGAACGTGCTGTCGAACACGGTCTACTACGCGGCGCTGTTCGAAGGCCGCCCGCAATCGCTGAAAGAGCGGCTCGGCGTCATCCTGCCTCAAACGCCGTAAGTGCCCCGACCTCTCCGGAGCGAACCGTGCGCGGCGGATCGCGCACGGTAAGCACTTGCGTCATCGAGCCGTGACGGCAGCCGCTTTGTGTAGGTGTACAGAGAGGCGAACATGAGACATCAGACGGTTGGAGTGATAGGCGGTTCAGGATTCATTGGCAGTCACCTCGCGAATGCGCTCGTCGCCTCGGGCAAGCAAGTCCGTATCGCCACGCGCCGGCGCAGCCACGCGAGTCACCTGACGTTGTTGCCGCTCGACGTCATCGAACTCGATGTCTTCAATCCCGTCGAGCTCGCCCGCTTCGTCGAGGGCGCCGATGCGCTCGTCAATCTCGTCGGTACGCTGCACGGCCGTCGCGGCAGCCCGTACGGGCCGGAGTTCGCCAGGCTGCACGTCGAGCTGCCCTCGAAGATCGTGGCCGCCTGCGAAGGCAAAGGGGTCCATCGGCTGATTCATCTGAGCGCGCTCAATGCCGATTCGAATGGGCCCAGCATGTACCTGCGCTCGAAGGGCGACGGCGAAAAGGCCGTGCGCGCGGCGGCGCAACTGGCGACGACAATTTTTCGGCCGTCGGTCGTCTTCGGGCCCGAAGATCGTTTCCTCAATACGTTCGCCGCGCTTACCCGCCTGTTTCCCGTCTTACCGCTAGCCAAACCCGACGCGAAGTTCCAGCCCGTCTATGTCGGCGATGTGGTGAAGGCGATCGTCGGCACGCTCGATCTCGACGCCGCAGAAGGCCAGACGTACGAGCTTGGTGGTCCGATCGTCTACACGCTCGAATCGCTGGTGCGCTACTGTGGCGCGATGGTCGGCCGCGACCCGCGCATCGTGCGGCTGCCCGATGCGCTTGCCTATCTGCAGGCGCTGACGTTCGAGACACTGCCCGGTGAGCCGCTCATCACGCGCGACAACCTCGATTCGATGTCGTGCGATTCGGTATTGAGCGGCCCGCTTGCGCCGGAATTGAATCTCGAACCCGTCGCCATCGAAGCGATTGCGCCGACCTATCTGAACGAGGCCTCGCTGCGTTCGCGCTTCAGCGCGTTTCGCGCCACGGCCGGGCGCTGAAATCGAAATCAACGCATCAGTCAATCAACGCTTACGGCGGACACATGAAACTCGTCATCGGAGATAAGAACTACTCGTCGTGGTCCATGCGGCCCTGGGTCATGATGAAACACATGGGCATCGGGTTCGACGAGGTGCAGATCTGGCTTGGCGAGGCCGATTCGAAGGCCCGCATTCTCGAACACTCTCCTTCGGGTAAGGTGCCGTATCTGGTCACCGACGAAGGCGAAGGGATTTGGGAGTCGCTCGCGATTCTCGAAACGCTGGCGGAACGTTATCCCCAGCATGGACTATGGCCGAGCGATGCGGCAGCGCGCGCGCACGCGCGCGCGATCTCGTGCGAAATGCATGCGGGCTTTGCCGAACTGCGCACGCATATGTCGATGAACATTCGTGCGTCGCTGCCGGGCAAAGGAGCGACGCCGGGCGCGCTTGCCGATGTCGCCCGCATCGACGCAATCTGGAGCGAGTGTCTCGCGCGCTACAAGGGCCCGTTCTTGTTCGGCAAGACGTTTGGCGCGGCCGATGCGATGTATGCGCCCGTCGTCTCGCGCTTCGTGACCTATGCGCCTGCGCTTTCCGATGCTGCTCATGCCTACGTCGAAAGCGTCACCGCGCTGCCGGCCGTGCGCGCCTGGTTCGACGGCGCGCGCGCCGAAACGCATCGCGTCGCTTACATCGACGACGACGCATGAAGATTTATGCCGTAGGCGGAGCGATCCGCGATGCGCTGCTCGGCGTGCCGGTGTCCGACCGCGACTATGTCGTCGTCGGGGCGACGCCCGAGCAGATGGTGGCGCAGGGCTATCGCCCCGTCGGCAAGGATTTTCCGGTCTTCCTGCATCCGCAGACGCAGGAGGAATACGCGCTCGCCCGCACGGAGCGCAAGACGGCGGCCGGCTATCACGGCTTTCAGTTCTACTACGCGCCCGACGTGACGCTGGAAGAGGATTTGGCGCGCCGCGATCTGACGATCAACGCGATGGCGCGGGAAGTGCGCCCTGACGGCGAACTGGTGGGGCCCGTGATCGACCCGTTCGACGGTCAGGCCGATCTGCGCGCGCGGCGTTTCCGGCACGTCGGCGAAGCGTTTGTCGAAGATCCCGTGCGTGTCCTGCGTGTTGCGCGTTTCGCTGCGCGCTTCGACGATTTCTCGCTTGCGCCCGAGACGCTCGCGCTGATGCGGACGATGACGCAGGCGGGCGAAGTCGATGCGCTCGTGCCCGAGCGCGTGTGGCAGGAAATCTCGCGCGGGCTGATGGAGCGCAAGCCGTCGCGGATGTTCGAGGCGCTGCGCGAATGCGGCGCGCTCGCGCGCGTGCTGCCCGAGGTCGACGCGTTGTTCGGCGTGCCGCAGCGTGCCGACTACCATCCCGAGGTCGACACGGGCGTCCATGTGATGATGGTGCTCGATTATGCGGCCGCGCGCGGCTATGCGCTGGCGGTGCGCTTCGCGGCGCTGACGCACGATCTCGGCAAAGCGGCGACGCCCGACGCTGTGCTGCCGCGTCATATCGGCCATGAAATGCGCAGCGTCGACTTGCTCAAGCCGATGTGCGAGCGCCTGCGCGTGCCGAACGAATGCCGCGATCTGGCGCTGCTCGTCGCGCGCGAGCACGGCAATATTCATCGCGTGATGGAGATGGGCGCGGCCGCGCTCGTGCGCTTGTTCGAGCGCAGCGATGCGCTGCGCAAGCCCGCGCGCTTCGCCGAAGCGCTGCAGGCCTGCGAATCGGATGCGCGTGGCCGGCTTGGCTTCGAGACGCACGAGTATCCGCAGGCCGAACGGCTGCGCGTGGCATTGGTGGCGGCACGCGCCGTCGATGCCGGCGCCGTGGCGCGGACGTTCGCCGATGACCCCGCAAAGATCAAGGACGCCGTTCACCGGGCGCGCGTCAAGGCGGTGGCGGCTGCTTTCGGCGAAGACGGGGACGCCTAGCCGGTGACGGCTTCAGCGGGTGGGCCGATCGATTTGCGCAACGTTGATCGACCGCATCGCCATCGCATCGACATTGATCAATGTTGACGACGGGCGAGCCGCCGTCGTCCATGTTGATCGACGCCGCGCCTTTTTGTCAGCGAAGCGTCACAGCGTGTGCGAACGATCGCCGCGCGCGAACGCATCGATTGCCCGGTCGATTCCGCGCGAAAACGCGATTACCTTGAACAACTCGCCCATCTCGGCTTCGGACATCAGTTTCTGCACGGCGTTGGCGGCCGGCAGGAAGCGGGCCGTATCGGCCGGGTCGATGTCGGCCAACACCTCGGTGATGCCGGCATTCATCAGAAAGCGTGCCTGCGACGTGTAGCCCAGCAGGTCCGCCCCCGTTTCGACGCCTGCCTCGGCGATGCGCGTGAATTCGACGTGCGCAGTGAGATCCTGCAACCCGGGATAGAGGAACGGATCGCCATGCGCGCGGTGCCGGTAGTGGCACATCAGCGTACCTTCGATGCGCTGCGGATGGTAATACTCTGCGCGCGGAAAGCCGTAGTCGATGAAAAACGCCGCACCACGAGCCAGCATCGAGCAGACGGTGCGCGTGAATGCGGCGCCGGCCGCATGGGTTTCGGCGATGTAATCGGCATCGGGGCCGCTTTCCGCATCGATTGCCGCGTCGATTTCGGCAAGGAGCGCTGCGTCCTCCTGCGTCAATCGGACCTCGGCCGCATCGAGCGAACGCGCCTCGAATCGCAGCGCGCCGCGCTCGTCGACGGCCACGCCGCGTGCATGCCAGACGCCGCCCGTGCGGGCGTACAGTTGCACCGGCATCGCGTCGAGGACTTCGTTGCCCAGCACGACGCCCTCGAAACGCTGCGGCAGCGCATCGACCCAGCGGACGCGCGAGGCCAGGGCGCCGGCTTGCGCTTCGATCGTCGCGCGCTGACGCTCGCGGAGTTCGCCCGACAGATCGACGATCGTATAGCGTTCGAGCGGCGCGCCGAGCGCATCGAGCGCCAGCAGGAGGCCGGCCGCGAGCCGTCCCGTGCCGGCGCCGAACTCCATCAGTTCGCGCGTGCCGCTCGCTTCGAGCGCTTGCGCGAGCGGACGGGCGAGCGCTTGGGCGAACAGCGGCGACAGCTCGGGCGCCGTGACGAAATCGCTGCCGTCCTCGGCGCGGCGGCCGAATTTGCGTGCGCCGCCGCTGTAATAGCCGAGGCCGGGCGTGTACAGCGCGAGTTCCATGTAGCGGTCGAACGGCAGCCAACCGCCGGCTGCCGCGATCGCGCCGCGGATCTGTGCGACGAGCGCATCGCTGGCCGCGAGCGCATCGGCCGTCGGAACGGGTAAACTAGCGGGTTCGTGAGCATTCTGATTCATTCCGGCATTGTAAATGGCTCCTTCACGCTTTGCCGGGATAGTAGAGGATTGCTGACGACAAGAAATTCAACGGGTTACGACAGCCGCGCTTGGATTCTTTATCGCCGTGTTTCATGAATTTTCGGCGCCGCTGTGCCAGCAGTGTGCCAAGGCCCCCGTCGCGGCGCAAGGAGCCGCTGGCGAATCGTGTCGAAGGGGCGTGTGTGGCGGCGCTCGCGAGCCTGGCCAAAGTTATTTAGCCGTTGAGACGGTGATTTGGCCCTGATAAAATAGCGATACGACTGAAAAACCGGCGACACACCGGTTTTCAGCTCGCCGCTCGCGCCGCAGCGCATGCCTGAGCAAATCCGCCGGAGTTTTTGCCGGATTTCGCTTCGAATTTCATTCCCTGAACCACCCAAAATGTCCGATACCTGCCAGGCAGGCGTTGCTGCGCGCTTTTTTTCGCGTTTTCAGGAGCAAGCATGCCTACCATCACCATTCCAACGACCGTCGAGAGTACCCCGACGACATTCACGCCCGCATTTCAATTCGTCGCCCAGTCCGACGCCTTTGATGACATCTGGAGTTGCAGCGCCATGATTTCCGGGAAGTCGATCGAGCAGGTGCGAGAAATAGCTATCACCAAGCTTCGGCACCCGGAACGAGGACCGTATTACTACGGGGAAACTCAGATTGCGGCGCTGCTTGCCCAGCTTGGATTTGTGGCAACCGTGTATAAACCGGTTTCTAAAATATCGGAAGTCCCCGATTTAGCGTTAATTCTTATTGATTTTCATGAGGAAATGCAAATGGGGCGACATATTCTTTTTCACCGTGCTCGTGGGTCTCACTCTCCCGGAACGACGATCGAGTATGCACTTGATCCTTCGCTAGGATGCAAGCCAACTGATCGCATCCGCACCAACTTTAAGAATATCGCCGGCCACTGGATTATCGGCATCCACAGTATGAATGCCAAAGCAAGCGCCACTAAGTAATTTCGAAGACGGTTAATGGCCGTCGCCGGAAGGCGGATCGAAAGCCAGAGCGTCATGCGCCTGGCTTTTCACATTTGTGGCGTCCGGTTTATCGCCGACCGGCAATCTTAAAGGAGATTCGCATGACTATCGACCGCATCGCGCGTGACAGCAACACCGGAGTATGCCGCTCGCTGCAAACGCCTTCGCCGCTGTTTCGGCTCGGGCGAATCGTCGCTACGCGAGGGGTGCTGAAACATCTCGAACGCTACGGCATTCAGGCCGATCCCTACCTGCGGCGACATGTGCGAGGTGATTGGGGAGAAGTGCCGCCACAAGACGCTTTAGCCAATGACCGAGCAACGAAGGAGGGGGCTCGTATCCTGTCGTCGTATGAGATTGCCGGCCGGAAGGTGTGGCTCATTACCGAGGCGGATCGTAGCGTCACAACGCTGCTCTTCCCGTCGGAGTACTAGCGGTCGGCCACGAGCGGGGTTCAAGGTTTAGACGGTCAGGGCTAGCGATACAAGCTGCGTGGGTCGCCGGATGCCGGCGTGACGGTCCCCGCCTCGCTTGTTTCAACGGCGACAAGTTCCGCCATCGGCACGCCTAGCGCTTTCGCGATGCGTGCGATGTTGCAGATCGAAATGTTGCGCTCTCCGCGCTCGACAGAGCTGACGTAGTTCGGGTGCAGTTCGGCCGCTTCCGCCACGTTCTCCTGGGTCAGTTGCTTCGCCTTGCGGATGCGACGCATGTTGGCCGCGAATAGACGCTGCGCATCACACTTTTGCGTTGGGTTGGACATGCCGAAAGTGTTCCGGCACCGCACCCGCAAGACCACACACTTTGAGTTTGGTTTCAGGTAAAGTACGCGCGAACCAAACGCAAAGTGTTTGAAACATTACGAAATCATTTCGGTAGATGCATGCTAATGCGGCCGCGCCGAACTCAGGCATCCGTGCTGGCGTTGCTGCCAAACCAGTTACATGGCGCGCGCAATTGAGCGCCTGCCGCTGTCAGCTACGGCTGGCGTTTTGATATCGGGGAAAACAACCATGAAGACTCGTACTCGGATTTCGTCGGGGATTTTGATCGCGGCCCTGGCCGCAGCAACACTTGCGGGCTGTGAGAGGGGGCAGGGCACGGGATCGCAGCAAAGTTCCGCGACCGCGAGCAATGATCCTGAACAAGCAAAAAAGAGCGCGCTTCTGAGCGACATTTCCGGCGTCTGGAATCCTGACGACAATTCGGGCCTATGGATGCTTTACTACGCCGACAACAAGTTCGAGTCCGTTCTTGGGGATAACTTCATGCCCGTCACCGTCGGCGACGTGGATGCGACCAACGAGACGGTTAACTTGAAGTTTGGCGGGCAAGACGGACAGTCGCACATCATCACGATTCGTCGAGTCTGGGATTCGGCGCACACGACATTCCACCTTTCTGCGACCTTATGGGACGGTACTCACGCGTCCCTTTCGTTCGTTCGAAAAGTGTCGTCGGATGACCTGAACCACATCGCCCAACTGGAAGCCGCAGCAAAACCTCAAGCGGGACAATCCAGCCTCGCGTCGGCGGTATCAGCTACACAGCCGCAGCCTTTGGCGCAATCGACGCCGCCCGTTGCTACGGTGCCTACAAATGCTGCGTCCGATAGCGGTACGAATACGGCTTCCGTCGCGACGCAGGCTGCCTCATCCCCTTCCGTTCAGCCGGTTCCATTGACCCCGGCACCTAGCGCGGCGGGAACCACCTATCAGACGAGCTTCGATTGCAGTACGGCAAGTTCCGTTCCGCAGTACCTGATTTGCCATGACCCGGCGCTGGCCGCATCAGACCTCAGCCTAGAGAAGGTAATGGAATACGCAAAGGCATCCGCGCGCGACCAGCAGGCTTTCGCCGACAGGGTACGCAAGCAGTGGAACTATCGCGAAAGTCATTGTAAGGACGTGCCGTGCCTTACCGCGTGGTACCAATACGAAACCGGTGTGCTGACGAAGATCGCGCAGACCGGCGATGCGAATGCGCAGTAAGAGAGTGACCATCAAACGGGGAATCGAATCATGGCATTTTGCGAGCAATGCGGCACACAACTCGGAGAGCGCGCAGCCTTCTGCGCGGGTTGTGGCAAGGGAGCGCCGACGATCGCGTCGGAGGGAATGCGCGAGCGCGCGTCGAGTCAGGCTTTCGCTGATTCTACGGCCGCATCCATTGATGACGTCAGCGGTTACCCTGAGAAATGGCGGCAGCGCTTCGCCGTTATCGAGAAAGCGGGCGGCGAGCGTGTGCGGTGGTGGCGCTGGCCGGAAGGTAAACAGCTTACGGGGAAGGAGAAGCGGCTGATTACCTCGAACCTGTGGGCTTTCGTGTTCGGGCCATTCTATTACCTATATCTCGGGATGTGGCGCAAGGCCATCACGCTGTCGCTCCTCGCGCTGGTGATCGACGTTATCCTCGGCGCGGCCGGTGACGTGCTCGGTTTTCCAGTGGACAGGTTTCTCTGGGTCGTCTCAGCCATCATTTTCAAGCAGTGCGCGAACGTCGATTACTATCGCAGGGCCGTGCTAAAGCGGAACGAATGGTGGTGATATCTCAACCGCTCCGAACACTTGACAGGAAACGGTGCATGAAACGCCTCCCTTGCACATTGACTGCGTTGCTGGTCGCCGCGCATGCGCATGCAGCACCGCTTGATCGGGGCGACCTCCTGACCTTCCCGACGCGTGATGGCGTAACGCAAAGCGTCTTCATCGAATCGCCGTCGCCGAATCCGCCGATAGTTGCCGTCTTGTACAGCGGTGGCGATGGGACCACCCGCCTCAATGGGAATGGCGCGACGAGTCAGCACGGCAACTTCATCGTCCGTACCGCCCGCTTTTGGGTGGAGCATGGCTACGCGGCGGTCCTGACTGACGCGCCGTCCGACATGCAGATTCGTGGCATGGACGACTACTGGCGTCGCAGCAAGGATGCACTGGCTGACCAGAGGGCAATCGTTGGACAGGTTCGCCAGCGCTTCCCGAGCTCGAAAATCGTTTTGGTCAGTACGAGTCGTGGGACCGTCACGGTCGGCAATGTGCTGGAGCACGCACCAGAGTTGGCTGACGGATACGTGCTGACCTCGCCAGAGTCGGTCGCCATCAAGCATCCCGGCATCTCGGACCTCGATGTGCCGGAACGGTACCGCAGCAAGGTGCTGATCGTCTCGAACAAGAACGACGTTTGTCCCGTCGCCAACTATGCGGGCGGCGAGCGCCTGGCCTCGCGCAACAACGTCGCCTTCATCACCGAGGAATCGGACGAGGGAGGCGGCGACAAGCAATCTGACTGTGGCGGCCACTCGCCGCACGGCTTCCTCGGCATCGAAAGCGACACGCTGAAAGACATCAACGACTGGATCGAGCACAAGCTGCAAGGCACGATCGCCGCACAATAGATTCCGCTGCAAAGCAGCACACGGCCACCACAAGCGATCCGCGTTGAAGCGTTTCGGCTACGAGAAGCTTCCCACCTGACGTAACCTCGACGTACAACGCGTCGCTCCCCAAACACCGATCAACGAAACCGAAGCCAGGACATCGCGCCCTGGCTTTTTTGCATTTCAAGGAGGAAGTCATGACCGCTGGCCCATTTCCTGTTTCGCCTGCCATGGCCCGGCCCGAACAGATGATTCGCCATCCGCTCCGCGACCTCATCGCGGGGCTAATGCTGCTGCCAGTCAAGCGGTGCGGGGAACCCGACTACGCTGAAGCCGATTCCGATGTGCTGGTCAAAGTGACGGAGGCTGCCGACATGGCGATCCAGATCGTTCATGATGGGCTGGCCTCCATCGGGATACTGCACGCGTACTCCGCTCAGGAGATCGTTGACGGACAACTTCGTATCGAGCATGCCGTGGCACTGGGTCGATGGCAGATTGAACTGTGCGAGGTGCTTTCATATGCCTACGGGCTGAGGATTGATTGCCGCCGATACACCACCGACTACGTCGCGCGGGAGGGCGGGCAGCAATGAGCATCATTTCGTATCTGCGCGTGTCGACTGCCGGGCAGACAGTTGAAAACCAGCGACAGGCTATCGCAGCCGCTGGCTACGAGGTGGAAAGGGAGTTCGCAGACCAAGCGACGAGCGGCACGACTGCTGCAGACAGCCGCGGCGGTTGGGCCGCGTGCGCGCAATATTTGCGGGACGGCGATACGCTCGTTGTGTACGCGCTCGACCGGCTCGGCCGCAGCACGGTTGATGTCCTTACAACCATCAATACGCTTGGCGCGCGCGGAGTGCGGCTGGTGATCCTGCAGCAGCAGTTCGATACCGGAACGCCGGCGGGCAAGCTGGCCTTGACCATGTTCGCGGCTTTCGCCGAGTTCGAGAACGGTATTCGACGGGCTCGTCAGCGGGAAGGAATTGCCCGCGCACGCGCGGAAGGTGGAAAGTATCAAGGTCGTAAGCCGAAGCTCACGGTCGAGCAGCAGGCCGTGCTAAAGCAGCGCTTCGATGCGGGTGAGAACCGCAGCCAGCTTGCCCGTGACTTTGGCGTTGATCGAGTAACGGTCCACAGGTACTGCTCCGACGGCGCAGTTGGCCGAAGCGCAAAGCCTTAGAGTCGACCGGTCGGCTCCAGCCGCCCCTAGCGTTGGTGCAGGCATCGCCCTTTCGGCCAACGCCCCGCCCGCCAGACGGCAGCGGGATGGATTTCGTATAAAATGCGGATTTCCCCGATGTCCTTGCTAATGAACCGAAGGCGCCTTCCTACAGACCTGCCGCTACTCGAGCCTACCGAGCTCGTTCATTTGCATCAGCCTAGCGGCAAGGCGATTTACGAGTGGCGAAGTGTCTCGGAGCCCGATTGGCGCTTGCTCAATGGGCCGTCCAAGGAGGCTCTGGATCTCGTCGAAGACGGGAGCGTTGACTGTGTCGTTACATCTCCGCCTTATTTCTGGCTTCGCGACTACAAGGTCGACGGGCAAATTGGTCTCGAAGATAGTGTCGAAGCGTATGTTGTCGCTATCAAGGAAATAATGCAGAAGGTTCGCGATAAGCTCAAGCCGGAGGGCGTGCTTTTTCTGAATCTTGGCGATACATATTATTCCGGTAAGGGTGAGCCGCGCGGAAAAGACAAGAAAAGTTCGAAACGCCGATTTGGACTCAGGGCCGTCGATAGGAGTGGTGGCCTTGGTATTGGCATAAAGCAGAAATCTGCAATCGGAATTCCCTGGCGTGTTGCCCTGGCGATGTGTCTAGATAATTGGACACTACGTTCGCCAATCGTATGGCACAGGGAGAATTGCCTAGTTGAGCCTACTGCCAAAGATCGGCCGAGCAGAAGCTACGAATTCGTTTTCATGTTCGTCAAGTCGCGGAAGTACTATTTTAATAAAGGCAATCTGCCCAACGATAGCTGGGCAGAGGATGTATGGAACATTGCAGCACGCCCAAACGTAAAGGGGTCACTCGATACCGCGCCATATCCCGACGAGCTTGTTGAACGGTGCTTGACCATTGGGTGCCCAACTGGAGGGACTGTGCTCGACCCATTTAACGGAAGCGGGACTACCATGCGGGTTGCGCTGAGCATGGGGCATCCGGCTATTGGTATTGACCTAAATAAAGATTTTTGTGAATACGTGAAGCGGACCCTACCAGCGTAGCATGTATGTCGAAATACCTTTCGCTTGCACAGATTCGAGATTCAATGGGGCGCCTGGGGCGCTTCCATATATTCTTTGCGACTACGTTCCTCGTACTGAAGCGGAACGAGGCGCCAGTAGGACAGACAATGCGTCTATCTCTCGACGCAGAGAATCGAGAGCATCTTAAGCGCTATTTTCGCCTACATCCAAAGTCTGATTATTTTTTTACGCCATTCCAGACCAGGAAAAATGAAGGGCGTTGGCGTGAGCCTAAGTATCCGTCCACCTCTTTGCAAGCAATTAACACGCAAGGATTCGCGGGTGCGTTGCTGCATATAAAAAACGAGAAGGATTGGGGGTGGGAGACCGGCTATCTTGCATTTCTTGCGAGCAAATTGCCAAAGGGACAAAAACTGCCTCTGGTAGATTTGGCGATTTGGTTTGAGCGGGAAACACGGTGGGACGACGACGTCACGCGAGCTGACATCGCGCGGAAGTTCGTCGGAGATTTTCATCTGTCCGACGCTGAACTGAGCACCTTATTTGATGCCACGGATCTATCCAGCCTAACAGAGGAAGCGGCTTTCGAATCGACTCCGGCGAAATGGGATCGTATTATTGAAGATTTTGGTATTCCAGTAGATGTGCCCAGAGAAGGTGGTGCGATTCTTCAGTTTCTTGAATTTTCGGGCATAGGTCCCACCAAAAAGCTGACCTTTATTCCAGCCTCCCGTCTAAATGTTATCACCGGAGATAACGGTCTCGGGAAAACGTTTTTGCTTGATGTTGCGTGGTGGGCATTGACGCAGGAATGGGCGGAGGAAATGATCGTTCCGCTTGAACCTGTTGCTACCCCTCCTCAAATAAAGTTTTCGGTCGCCACGACGGCCGATGAGAAACCGGCTGTCACTGAATTTGACGCGAAAGGCTATCGGTGGAAATTGCTTTCGCCCCTTTCTACGGTTTCAGGCTTAGTTGTATATGCACGAGTGGATGGCTCATTTGCCGTCTGGGACCCAGCTAACCCCCAGCTTGTCAGCAAGGATGCATGCGCATCATTTACGCGCGAAGCGGTATGGAATGGGGGGGACGGAATTGAGGGATTACTTCGCGACTGGATTAGGTGGCAGACGAGAGAGAATGAGTTTCCTGTCTTTGAGACGTTCCAGAAGGTTATTCAACGTACAAAGCCGCCAGACATAGGAGAGCTCCGCGTGGGGTCGCCTACGCGAGTGCGCGGTGGATCGAAAGAGATACCTACGCTTGTCCATCCTTATGGACGTGTTCCGATTACCTATGAGTCAGCCGGCATCCGGCGAATTCTCACGCTCGCGTATTTGATCGTTTGGGCTTGGGAAGAGCATAAGTTGCGGGCGAAGGATGCCGGTCGGCGCGAGGAGCGTCAAATGGTGATTCTGCTTGATGAGGCAGAGGCGCATCTTCATCCCAAATGGCAGCGCGTTTTGCTGCGAGCCTTGCTTGGTATTGCTCAAGATCTTCATGAGGAACTGCGCATTCAATATCTTATTGCTACGCATTCCCCGATGGTGCTGGCGTCAGCCGAATCAGTGTGGGATGAGGAAATTGACCGTCTCTTCCATCTAAAGCTCAATGCAAATGGAAAGGTATCTTTTGAAGGGGTGCCATTCGAACTTCGCGGAACAGCGGACTCCTGGCTTAAGTCGCCATCATTTGATAATTTGCATCCTGGATCAGAGGCGGCTGAAATAGCAATTCGCCAGGCGAAAAATTTAATATCTACACCGTCGCCAGATGTGCGTGAGATAGAGGTCGTAACGAACCATCTTGCTGATCATATCGCCGCGGATGACCCTTTTTGGCTGCGATGGATCGTCTTTGCTACCGAGCACGGCGTTAAAATATGATTCGTGTGAAGATGCCCGCCCCAGCACTTAATTACGACGGGGATGTTCGTGTGCCAGGCGAAGCCTTCCTTGCAACTAATCCACGGCCAACAGGGAAGGAATGGCGGAGCAATAAATACTGGTCAAAAATACATGACCCCCTCTATGACGCCCTGAGTGGCATATGCTCGTATTGTGCATCTTTTACACCGAGACGCCAGAGTGCTTCATCAATAAATCATACCTCCATCGATCATTTCGTGCCAAAGACAAAGGATCCGTCCTTAGCTTACGAATGGTCAAATTTTCGTCTTTGTCGCGCTAAGCTTAATCATCGCAAGGGCGAGCATGACGATGTTCTAGATCCATATGTCCTCGCCGAAGGATGGTTCCGATTTAACTTTACGACTTTCGAACTGTATCCTGATCCCGATCTCTCAGACGACGACAAAAAGAAGGTAAATGCTACGATCGTGCGCTTTGAGTTGAATGAAGACGACAACCTTGTGCAGGAGCGACTCAGGGCCGTTTACGCCTATGCAGATGGAAAGTTGACTCGTGAACAACTGACGCGGCTATATCCGCTAATCGCCAGCGAAATGGTTGCTCAGGATTTTGATGTCAAGCATTTGCCTAGATTTCGCCGTTTGCTCGAAAACCCCAGAGTTAGAGATGGTCTCGGGATATAGTTCGCCGACTACAGCCAAATGCAAAACGGTGGGCGCTTACCGTCGCCACTCCTTAATGCGTCGTCAGTCAACGATGTTTTGAGCGCCTTCGCGCTCCGATGTCCATATTTTTTGACCGTGGCAACTGTTTCACTATTGCCGTTCCGTTTAGAACCAAAGCCTAGACTACCTCTCAATGAGGACATAGTGACAGGATTATCGTCGCTCATCCTAGCGGTTGCTGCGTTTCAAGTATCTTGGCAGCGTTCTCGACGCTCCCATTTATGAATTCGCGCATCGCAGCGAGCATCGATGCCGTGTATCTCATCGATGGGTCCGGCGACCCATCGAAGCGAGCGTCTGCGTTCTCTGCAAGCTGTCCGAGAAGGGCGTTTCGGCGCGCTTCGGGCAAAACGTAACAGACGGCGTCGGCGAAGATGAACATCGCTTCCACAGCCGCGCTGACCGCGGCGAAAGCGCTCAACCCCTTTTTTGCCTCTTCGGCGGTCTCGACGAATGGTTGCGCCATCTCGTCAAATGCAAGCAGCTCGGCGTCGCTCATTCGGCCGGCGGCTCGGCGGGACTCGTCTATGGCGACGCCCAGATCGCGCTGTAGGCGTTCAGGGTGCGGGCTACTTAGAAGAAGGCATGTTACGAGGGCATTGTAGACGACATGCCTCCTAGTGAGTTCGTCGGTGCGTTCACGCAGCGCTCCAATGATCTTTCCCTGTTCCTCGACGAGGGAGCGTAGCTGTTCTAGGTCATTCATGCTAATGGCCGTAGCGGTTTGCTCGATTTCATAGTTTGCTTGCCGCGGTGCTTGATTATCCGAGATCTCGGTTTTCGCCCCCGGATTCCCGCACGAAGCTGCTTTATATACCTTATTGAACGGGCAGATTGCGCGCCCCTTCGGTTTTCCGGCCCTCACGACTGAGCGCTACGCCAGCATATCATGCTCCATTGAGCAAGTTCGATTTTCTCGGCGACACGCCGAGCAAGTGTTGGCTGCGAACGAGAA
The DNA here is from genome assembly GCF_002879855.1 of Trinickia soli. GTDB lineage: Bacteria > Pseudomonadota > Gammaproteobacteria > Burkholderiales > Burkholderiaceae > Trinickia > Trinickia soli. Next base: position 59,905 of record NZ_PNYB01000007.1, read on the forward strand.
GAACCTCACCTCGCTGCGGCCGCCTTGCCGGACATTCGGCGCAAACCCACGCACGTGAGGCAGAGCCCATCCTCGATGGTGACGAACTTCTCGCGTTGAGGCGATCCGGGCTGGTGCGGCCTATTCGCCGGCCGCGCCTCGGGCGGCGTTGCCCGCGTTGCCCGACACTCTGGGCGCTTCATCGGGCAAATGGGCTTCGAGGAGGGTGGCCGGACGCGGCTGAGCGCGAAAGACGCGGCGCACCGCGCCGTCGTCGCCCATCTCCACCACGAGACGCAACCCTTCTTCCACCTGTGCGGCTTTGCGCAAAAGCGCCCCTTCGATCTCCGCGTGCCGCTCAATGAGCCGATCGCGAGCGACCTCAAACTGATTCTCGATCTCGCGAACGCGCACCCACGCGTCGATCTGTCGATCGCGCCGTTGCGCCGGCAAAGAGAGGACGCTCTTCAAGTCCAGCTCGATTCGCCGCGCAGCGAAGGCCCGAAAATCGATGTTGGGGCGGTTGAGTCGCCGTTGCAGCCGCTCCATGCGAGTGACGGAATAGGGATCGCGCAGCGGGAGGGCGAGGCTGACTTGGGCGGCATACGCCAGCAAGTTCGTCGCGAGCACGTCGAGCCGACGCCAGGTCGCCAGTTCGTCGAACTTTCCGATAAGGTTCGCCGACGTTTGGCCGAGTCTCTGAAACATGCCTTTGCGCAGCGATGTGTCGCGCAAGTCTCCGGCGAGCCGGTCGAGCGACGTGTCGACCAGGTGTTCGATTTTGTCGAAGAGTTGATCGGTCTCCCGAAGGCGGTCGATCACTTTGGCCTGGCCTGCTTCGTCAAGCTCGCCGCGAAGCAGCAGCTCGACATCTTCGTGCAGACCTTTGGAGAAAGCGAGAATCTCGGCCTCGCGTTCGATCTGCCGCTCGCGACGCAGATTCTCGATCGAGCTCGCGATCTTTTCGAGTTTCGCATTGATCTGCGCGAGGTGCTCTTGGCCGACGACGAACGAGATGACCTGAAACGACGCGGCCGCGACGGTCGCGAGCTTCCGGCTCCCTTCGCCCGCTTTGACCAGACGACCCTGGGCGACGTAGCGTCCATTGGGGCCGACGGCCCCCGAGCGGTAACCTTCGCCGATGGCCTTTTGCAGGACTAGTGTGCCGTCGGACAGCTGGCGCGTGATCTCAGGCGTGAAGCACAGCTCGTAGAGCTGACCGCCCGCGCATGTGATGGCGGCGGGGACGGTGCCGTTGGCACGGCCAACAATCGACGATAGCATACCGAGCGAGCGCGAGAGCTCGGCGTTGAGCGGCACCTCGACCGCGAGTGTCGCATCGAAGGCGAACACCGGCTCGACTTGCACGAGTTCGGCGATCGCCTGTTCTTCATGTGACGGGACCCTGGGCACCGCCGACGGCGTCGTAGCTGGCCGCGCAGGAGGCGACGACTCCGCCGCCTTCGCGTCCGCCTTGCGCAGGGCGCGCCGTCGGGCCGAAGCCTTCCAGCCGCCTCGGATGAATGCGCCGGCGCTGGCGGCCGCAGCAATCGTGGCGAATGCGGCGGCAAGCGTGTGGGGATTCATCGCGCTGCTCCTTCACTTCATCTTTTAGATCTCTCGGCGTGTCGCCCGTCGCCCGTCCAGAGCGGTTGGGCGTTTGTAACAAGCTCTAAGCATAGCAAGCTGGCGCGGCGCGTGTGGGCCCCCTGGCGATCGGTTGGTCAAGCGGTCGGACAAGGTTCGATGGCATTAGCCGGTTCGATGCTGTGCGGCTCGTCGCTTTGGATAGGGACATGGGGCGCGCGAGCAAGATCATTCCGAGCGTGCGTAAACGACCCGAAAATTTATTCTGGGGCCGTGTAAACGACCCGGGCAATCTTTTCTAATTGGAGTTTTCCTTTCGCGTACCTGCCCGGCCAGCGAAAAAATACTAGATACTGCGACTTGGGCATTTCGCCCGACGGAGAACGAAAATGGCTTCTAAACGCAAAAATCCGTGCAGCCTTGTTGTCGTGAACGAGCGCAATGGCAACGTACTGCGCGGGACATCGGCTATCTTACACGCGACGAGTCGAGCCGGTGGTTTCGACAAATATATGCAGGATTACGGCAACGCGATTCAGCGCAACGTCTTCGACGCGCTGATCGAGGGGGAGCGCAAACCGCATTTGCGCAGGGCCTCATGAATCAAATCCGGTTGCAGTTCGGTGTTCGATGGCGCCGAACCGCGACCCGCGGCAAGGAGAGCGCCACGACGCTTCCCACACGCGCAAGGTCACGTACTCGTCAAACTTATGTCATGGAACAAGTTGCCTCACGACATGCAGGGACAAGGGTACTCTGACAGGTAGATGACGTCGGGGAACGGCCGGTCTCGGCGGCGGTCGGCCGTTCGAATGTCTCTGCTCGCGCGACGATGAGCGTCTGGAACTGGCCGACTAGCGCTGAGCGTAGCCGTTGCGTTTGGCTAAGCCATCATTTCGCTACGGCTTTATCGGATTACGCTACAGTTTTCGATACATCATTTGCCTGAATTGCATCCGTGGCGCTGGCGTTTAGCCAAATGCAACGGCTACTCTCGAAGCAACCGGGGCTAGCTGCACTTTAGGCGACATTTTGTTCAAAAAAGGTCCTCAGGATCGCGCTCGTGCTTTTCGCTGTACTCGCCCGTCAGGTGTCAACGCGAAAGGTGGTCTGGCAGGACGGGCAGGTGGCGTCGACCAGTTTCCCGGCGGGTAGTCGGATTTTCTGCCGGCATGACGTGCACGCGACGATCACCTTGCCGTCGGTTGAATTCGATCGGGACGAGATCGAGGCAGGGATTGCGGCGCCCGGAGTGTCGGCGGAAGGTCGCGACGTCGTGGCTGGGTGCGCGGAAGATGCCCCGGGCGGGGTGGAGCGGTCGATCGCGTCCAGCTCCCGCTGACGATTGGCGGAAGCTGAGAGATAGGCCGACGATTTGGCAGCGCGACCGTCCAGGACGCCTTGGGCCACGATGGCGACGAGGAAACCCAGGAGGGCACCGCCGACCAGGCCGCCGAAAAACGTGGCGTTCGGGAAGCACGCGATCCCAAACCAGGACGCGACGCAGGACCAGCCGTAGACCTTGCCGAAGGACGGGAAGCATTTCGCCAGGCGTGGTCCGTAGCGCTGCTCCACCTCCATCCGCAATCCGATCTTGCGCTGCTCTTCGGCGCGGACCTGGCGTTCCACGTCCCGCTGCTGGCGCGCTTGCTCCTGGTGGGCTGCGTGCTGGCGCTCCTGCTCGACACGGGAGAACTCATCGCGGGCGAGGTCGCCGGCGGCGCGTTTGACCGCGCTGATCGCCACCTCCCGCGAGCATCGAAACCACTCCTTGCCCTCGCGGCGCTTGCGCAGGCGCAGGTGGGCTTCCCGTTCGACGGCGCGCGCGTCCGGCACCCGCGTCGAGTATTCGACGACCACGGGGTGGGGCGAATGGGTCCCGTTGAGCTGGGCGGCTCGTTCTTCGGGCGTGCCGGTGGTGAAGCCGACCTTCACCAAACCTGGCATCGCCTTGTTCGACATCACGTAGACGAAACCTTCCACGGAGATCCCTGCGATCGGCATGGTGAGCAGTGCACGCGGTCGGCCGCTTGCCAGATCGTGGCGAGCTGAGCGTGACCGTGCGAACGGGCCTGGACCGCTGACGCGAAAGCTGTGTGCAGTGGAGGTAGTACGGCGTTGTACGCGGCGACGGCGAGCGACAGCGTTTTGCACGGTCCCATGTCGGGGATCACGTCGCCCACCTTGACGGTGCTTCCGTCCAGGCAGGTGCCACGCCACTGGGCGATGCGGGCGTTGAGGACGTTTTCCACTGAGGTCTCCTCGTTCTGGGCGCGGTCGAGGTTGTCGTCCACGATCGAGATCTGGGACTTGTCGACGCCCATCTGACCGACGATCACCCCGGCTTGGCCCTGCGCGACACCGTTGCCGGTAGCTTCGAGGCGCTGGGCGCGATCGAGCTTCGCCTGCTCAACCGTCACGGCGTGCTCGTAGTAGATCTGGGCCCGGGGCAGGCGTCCGAGATGCCCGTGCGCGCTCGCGACGAAGCTATTGATGCTGTCGGTGAGGGCCTTGACTTGGCGGTTGAGCTGATCGACGCGTTGGCCCCGTTGGCGCGCGGCGATGATCGGCTGGCCTGCCTGGTTGAGCTGGACGACCACCGCGTCAAAGTCGGAGGGTTGGCCCTTGGTGAAGTGCTCGACACCGGTCTGGGCGCCGTTGGCCACCGTGAGGTCGATCCCGTCGCCCGTCACGGACCCGCTGAAGTTCTGCCCGATGGGCAGGGGTGTCGCCAGAACCGTCAGCGTGATGCTGTTCCGGTCGACCGAGCCGGACACGTTGGTGCTGCTCGACGACAGGGTGCCGTCGTTGTTCAGCCCGGTGTGGCGGATCGTGCCAGTGAAGTGGTGGTCGGGGGTTTCGGTGATTTGGAGGAGGTCCGCCTGGTTGCCGGCGTGGGACACGTACGACCCGGACACGGAGCGGTCACCGCACCCGACAAGGAGCAGAGTGCTCCCCACGATCACCGTCAGCCACGTCGACAGGCGTCCGCCATGGCGTTCACGATGTTGGTCCTTCATCCCCGGCCCCCGTCTGTTTCTCGCATGTTGTGGCGACAGTATAGCGACAGCGCCGGTGCACCGGACTGGCAGCACAGGGTGGCGAATGCCTTGATGCGCAGATACCGGCGAGTCATCAGCGTGGGCAGCGCAGGGCCCGATGGGTCAACCCGATCAGTGGGTGCGGAAGGTGTTCCAGGTATCGGTGTCGAAGTACATCGACGCCATCACCTCGAACAGGTACAACTCGAGGTCGTTGTCGATCTGGACGAACGCGACCGACATCTCACGCAAACGGCCCTGGGCGGTCAGGAAGACCTCGCGGAACTGATCGTCCTTCATGGCCTGATCGCGCTTCATTTCATGAGGGAAGTCTTCGCTGGCCATCTTGTAGACCAGGCTCGCCGTGAAGTGCGATTCGAAGTTCAGGTGCTGCACCAGGCGTTTGACCACTCCACGAGAAATCCCGACGTACACCGGGCGGTCGACGTCGATGAACACATAGCAGCCGGGAAAGTCGGTGCTGTGCCCGAGTTTGGTCAACAGCTCGCGCCGGGCGCTCTTGAATCCCACGAAGGTGGTGGCCGGCATCGGCGTTAGCTGCGCAGTCTTCAACCTTTCCAGGTGAGCAGGCAGGACGGTGGCGGCAAGTTCGTCGAATGTGTGGGTACAGTTGTCGATCGGCATCGAGGTAATCAGCGGGTGGTGGAGGCGCTGATCATAACCGGGGATCCCGGGCAGATTTTTGGTGCGCACCGAAAGCGGTGCGTATACCACAGGATCGCTGCAGGGGCGTGGGTCAGGATCCGGTGCAAACCAACAGCCAGCCGAAATAGCGGCGCACCAGACGCCACGGCCTGCCCCGGGCATCGCACTACCCACGCCATTCTTTACCTGTACGTGTAGCGGATCGGGTTAGCTGCGCCACGTTTTCGGTACTCGTCCGGCACACGTTTGCCGACGTACAGCTCTTCGATTTCGATCGGTGCCGGGCTGCCGCGGAACCCATATCGGTCGGGCTCTTCATCGCGTGTGGGAAAGTTCTTGGAGATCGCCTGAAGCCACTCGACGGCGACGAACGCACCGACAATCAGTCCCTGCCGGCACGCGAGCACGTACTCAGCGCGATGTGCCCTCTTTGGGTCGACTTTCCAGGCGAAGCTCACAGCTGTATAGAGGTCCTCCCTTATTGCCGTCTTATTGACGTTGATGAGCAGAAGGCGATGCTTGATGCTTGCCGCTTCCGCCAGGTAGCGGACCAGAATTTCATCGGCGTGCATTACGCCCGTTGCCGAGCTTCCAACGCCTCCTGCCACGTTGGTAAGCCCCGGATAGGCATCGAGCAGCGCAGCTTCGACCTCCAGCGCGGTCTTCTCATCCATCCCGTGCCGATGGATGACGTGCCCAACATCAAAACCAGCTAGTTTGATCTCGCGGATCCGTTTGACCTTATTTGCGACCGCGTCATCCTCGATCGCCTTCTCAGCCCGGATATGCTGAAAAACGCGGTTGTCCCTTCCCTTCCCGACGTAGAAGGTTTCGCCGTTACGCGGGTCGATGAGACGGTACACGTAGAATTGGATAGCTTCAGCGACGGACTGGGGAAAGGTCTTGATTCTCGACATTTAATAGGTCTCCACGGGTCATCGATCTTTCGACTATACTCGTGCTGGATGGGTTCGATAAATATTCGAGACGGCGCAGCAACCAAAGGCGACCTACAATTACTTGCCGCGCGGGCGCGGCAAGTAAGCGGCCAGTTATCCGCTCGCCTTTGGTCAGGCCGATGAACAACAGACGCGGCAGAGCCTCTCCGGTGACCGATTACGGTCGTAGGCTAACCATTTAAGAATCACTGTCGTTGTTCTGTTGACGGAGATCCTCTGCTCCGTCACGTAACGATACGATGCCGAGATACAGGCATATGGGGATGGTCTTGCGAAATGCTGCCGACTGCAAATCGAACGCTAACCATACAGCAGACGCAGCCCAAATTATTGGTCCCAGTGCTTGCCCCGGCAACTTCGATACCAGTTGTTTGACCAGGGCAGATGCAGCCTCTTTGCCAATGACGGCAGCGAGAACAGAGATGGCAATGCTTTGAATAATTCCCATCGCTACTTTCTCGCCTAGCACCGCATAGAGCGCAGGTAAAGCAGCAAGTTTACCCTCGGTTTCGATCTTCCTCAGTATCGCTTCTTTTTCTTTTTCTTTTTCGCTGATTCCTTGCGTATCGAAATATGCGGCCAAGTCCTTGGGAGATTTCGTTGCGAGTTCTTTTTCAACGGTAGAAAGGACAAGTCTTTCAAGGAGCGTTTCAACGCTTCCCCCCATCTTAATTTTCACTTTGACCTTGTCGCAAACATCTTTAATTAGTTCTTCGGACGGGACCCCAGGTTCTTTACCGAACAGTTGCCGAGCGACATAGGCAACGTCCGACGAGCCGTAGTAGCGAATCTGTTTGTCTAGGAGCGACAGAAGCTCTTTCCGGGCCGCTGTGCTGGTACTGCTCTGCGCCAATAAATCCTTTCGTTTCTTATCGTCGGTGAAAGCCGCATAGCTTTCAAGAATCTTGCTTATTTGTTCGAGGTCAGCCTGCTCGCACTTTTGGAGAACGGATAGCATGGTGTGGTCAGAAATGATGATTGAGGGATGAAAGCTGGATTTTATGTGATACTTGGCCGATTCGCTGCATGCGGCGCTGCGGACCGCAACTGGCCGCGAACTCTGGTGATTGCGGGTATTCACGCCGCAATGCGCATCAGCCATGTTTGCCCCCGGAGCGATGACGCGATGCCGATCACTGCCGGTCGATCTGCCACGTACACCGCGAAGCAGTCGCACAAATGTTCTTGTGGCCAACGGCCGCAAATGCGGCCGTTGTTGTCTGTATCCCGAAAGCGCCGATTCAGCGTGCCGTGCGGCGCATCAGATCGCTCGCCGCCACCTCGTCGTACTTACGACGCATCTCCTTCCTGGTCGACGGCCAGTTCTCCTCGCAAAAGCACCACGGCGCGTCCGTCGCAGAGGGGCGGTAATCGCCGGGGTAGCGCAGGATGTCGGCTAGGTCCCTGCAGTGCAACTGAGAATGCTGCATCCAAGGGATGTTGATGTCGACCTGTGCCTTTTTCAGGATCGCACATGCGACAGCGGAAAAACGCTTGGCCGGGGCCTTGCTGCCTGCGATGTTTGGATACGCACGCGGATCGTGCCCACCGACGTACCAGCGAAGCACGCCCTCCTCAATCGGGCTCAACCGCCAGTAGACTTCCTCGCGTGGCACGCGGTTGCGTAGACCCTCCTCCAGACGCAGAACGTCACGCACGGTCTCGTTGAACAGCGATTCGTATACTCCGTCGGCGTAGGCATCCTTCCAGTCAGCCAGCGCCGTCAACTTGCGGGCCTTCAAGAAGCGCTCCCCAAGCCGCGACTCGACGCGCACGATGCAGGGCATTGGGGCGAGCAGGTCATCGACGGGGGCTCCCGCAGCCCACTTACAATGTTCGAGCAACGTCTTGATGTACGCCTGCACGGTGTACTCGCGATCCGGTAGCGTGACCGTCACGTTGGTCGACTCCTTGCGCTCGTAGCCGCGAACCAGCACCCGGCCGGTGACGCAGATCATGTCGATGAATCGTTCGGCCTCGGCACTATCGGCGCATATCATCAGAAACGCTACAGTGACCCCACGCAGCGAGACATCATCGACGCCGAGCAGGTCGAGTTCGTGCCGGGGCACACCGTGGGACGCCAGCATGATCCGCAGCAATTCGAGGGCTGAATGTCCGGCAGCGTGCACACTCGTTCCGTGCTGGACGTTTTGCCCGACGACGGCGTTGGGGACGCTGACGTCCATATCGATCCGCGCGGGCAGCGGTCCAAGCTCTGGGCAGCGCGGGTCAGCCTCGCAGCGCGCGACCCACTGCATTCCCGTGCCGCTCATCGGGCTCTTTTCGCGATTGGGCTTGGCGTAGTGCTCGACGACGTTCCCAAGTGGCGTGCGCGTGGTGCAAAGCTTCGCCGGGATGCTCTGCCGAGCCAGCGGCGACATCTTACCGAGGTCGATGGTTGTACGGATAGTGTCGGTCATGAGTAGCTCCATGAAGTGGTTAGAGCTAGCCCTTTACCGATGCCACCTACGGCGCTGAGATTGCAGCCTGGCCATGCCGTGGAGGCGGATCGGCTCGCTGATACAGCGCGATGATCGCGACCCACCGATGGCCGACGTTGCCTGCCGTGGCCGCGGCGTGTGGCACATGACGGCCGAACATGGAGCACGGACCATGAACGCGCAACGTCTGGAGACACAATGCGTGACGGGTCCAACGGTGAGCATGCGGCGAGCAACGAGTGACGGCCTACACGTGGCTGGTCAAGTAGTGAGCGAGCAGTATGCAACGGTGAGCGCGAAAGTGTGTGGCTTATATAGTGCGCAAATTCGCGCTTCCGGCGCGCTGGCGATTATGCTCATTACATCGTCTGTGATAGCAGTTGGACGTCGCCGCATTGCGGAACGCCCCGGATAGGTGGAATGCACGCGCGCACGATCATCTTCGCGCAGAATGTGCTCGCGTTGGTCAGCCGCAGGCCGAACCAGGCCGCTCCGACAGGCGGTTCAGCGGTTCATGCGCTATGGCCGTGAATCAGTGAATCGCCGCCGGAATCCGGTCGCAATCAGCGGTCTGATACTCGTTGAGGCTGCGGCGGGCTGCATAGATGCGTCTACGGGCTTAATCGTCCAAGAGAGTGCCGCAGATACGGTTCACCGGTTCAGTGCCATTGCGCGTGAACCGATGAATCGTCGTCTGATATCAGTCTTCCGTTTCAGCGCCGTCTTGGTCGGGACGCGGCATTGCCGTGATGTCCTTCAGTCGTCGCTGAACCATGCTCTTGCTAAGGCCAACCGCGTCGGCGATCTTCTGTTGCGTCAAGCCTTGCTGACGTAGTGCCAAGATCTTTTCGTCTTCTGGGCGGACTGATTTTTCAGCGGCTTCAATCCTGAAATGCAGCATGTCATCTGCCGTCCAGAATGCACCGTCAAAATCCCCCTTCAATTCGGGAAGGTGATCACGCAGCTTCGTATGTCGGAGCGTGAAAGCCGTCTTGCCGGGTTCCTCGCGCGGCGACAACTGAATCGAGTAGTCGAGGAGGTCTTCATGAACGCTGGTTCCGCGCTGCGCGCCCGACTTCCCGGTGTGATGTACGAGCAGCACTGCGACGCCACTCAGACGCTTCCTGATGATCCACTGCTTGATGAGCGCAAAGGACGCGGCGTCTTCCCGTCCGCTGGTGGTCAGTGCGGACAGGTTGTCAATAATGATCAGCTTCGCGGAATACGGAATGATCTCATCGAAAGCTTCCTGTCCCTCCAGCGTATCAATCGAACCAATAGGGTCTCCCGCCGCATCCCGGCTGATGATGTGGAAGTTTTGCCCCGCCCGCATAACCGAATTGGGCTTCGTGTTCTTTGCGTTCAATAGCCGAAAACGCGTTTGCAATCCCTGTTCTCGCATTTCGCCGTCGATCAGGCACACTTCGGCTCCGCTACCGATACCCCAGGGCTCGAGAAGTTTGGCTCCGGCTATTGCATAGCCAATCGTCATCGCCAGCAATGACTTGCCGCAGCCGCGCGGAGCGACGAGCATTCCGACAGAGCCGGCGAGAATGAGGTCCCCGAGTAACGAGGTCGATTGCGGTAGAGTTTTTTCCAGGAACTGGCCGAGCGTGATGCACATCTGGCTCGGCGGTGGCGGCTGTTTTCTGGGTCTTAGCGTCATATCGTCATGTGTCCAGAGATGATTGATGGGCCGGATGTTTGCTTGCATCCACCTAAATCGAACGAGCTATTGACCTTGCAGCCAGAGTTCAAACTTCTCTGCATCGATAAGTACGCGGCGCGCACCCTCGGGGCGAACAATGCAGTTTAGAAAACCATTGGATTTCAGCCCGTTTTTGGGATGTTTCGCATACTGCTCAGCCTGAAAGACAAGATGTCGTACTGCGCCCTCCGAATACGGATAGCGTTGCGCGGTTTGCTTGATCGTGAGCCAGCGGCGGTCTTCGAGCGGCGTCGGTGCCGTCTCGGCCTTCGGCGTGCTATAGCGGCGCTTGCGCGGTTTCTTCTCGCGGGGCGGGGTTTCTGCCGCCGACGCGTCCGAGGGGCAGGTCGCCGGAGCCGGGGCTGGGTGATCGACCACAGGTTTGCCGGCTTCGGCCTGTCTGTCACCGCCTTCCGAGGCGAGAGCGCGCGGACGGGGCTGGCCGGGATGGATCATCTCTCCGGTCATCACATTCCAAGTCGGGCCGACCCAATGCCTTACGGGCTGCCGCTTGGTCCGCGTCGGTGTCGGGTCGAGTCCATCGTCTTGGGTGCCGGGATATGGAGCGGCATGACGCGAACCAACCGGCACGGCCGTCCCTGGCGAACAGTCGGCGTGCGGGGCGTTCTTCGAAAGCGAGTGTGCGGGATGTTGCATGTTCATCGATGCTCCTGGCGATGTTGAAAATGGCGGTTGATGTCGAGCGCCGATCGGTATTCGATCGCAACTGATGAGGGCAAACCACGGCAAATAAGGAGCAACGATGAAAGCGGACTGCTGCGGGAGGTTTGTAGAGATGCACTCAAATAAATCGCGTGAAATCAAAGGGATGTCTGATTTCATGATTCCGTTGCGCTTGGCGATGATTCCAGGGGAAATAAGGGGAATCCGGTCGTGGGCGCTGCGCGCGGGCCGTGAAGCGATACCGACGAGCCCAGTAGTCGCCGACAGACCGATAGCTTGAGGTGGGCAATGCAGACGGCTTACTTACTGCATCGGAGCAAGCGGCTCGTATGGGGAGGGGGTTGACGAGGATGATCTCGTCGCGGGATTGCTGGCCGATCGCAGCGATCAGAACTGTCGATCGGCAGATGCCGCGAAATCAGGCCAATTCGGCGTCGGCAACAAGATCGGTTGGTGCTGCGCCGATCAAGAATGTGTACTGGTGCATGACAAGGTCGATACCGGTTCGCAGTGCATCCTTGAATTTTTCGGACTCTGGCGCGGGCCGGTTAGGGCACTGCTTCCATCCGCTCTCCCCCCAAATGGCTTTGTGATACGGATCCGTCTGATCATAGATTGCGTTCGCAATGCGGTCCGCACCTGTTGGCGAATTGGCGCGTTTGGGGAGTCCAAGTTGCAACTCAAGCATGCAGAGCGCGCGCTTTAACCAGAACTCTTGGCGATTCGTTGTACCGGCTCTTTGCCGTATCGGATTCGCGAGTCGTTTCGACGATCTAAGCCGCTGCTGCAGGAACTGTAGCTGCTTCTCGACTGCCTTTAACTGTTGGGGCAGAGAATAGGCGACGTCGATCAATACAACGTGCCAGTTCTGCCACGCGCTCGCTGGTTCACGAGCCAGATCGGAGAGCGCCGTCCGTATTACGCCAAACGGAATTGCTACGGCTCGATTCGGCTGGAATGGTAGCACCTGCGGTTCGGGATCGGTGGGAGCATAGTTCTCAACATGCAGCGAGGACGCGCGACACATTAATTCCTGAAAGTGCCGTGCAGCCTCCTGATTCGCGCGTAGCTGTGGCTTGATGTGGCCATCGAGGCTGACCGCGAACGCCATCTCGGATTCGCGTGCAAATCCGGTCAATTGGAACGGCGTGATAGTCGGTGCGTCGATGCTGCGAACGAGCTTACCGCCGTTGTCACGTACTTCAAGCACGCGCCGCTTCGGAAGATTGTCGATTCGGCCGAAACTGATTGCCCGCTCGCCCCGATCATTGTAGCTTTCGATCTGCCCATACACGACGGGAGATTCGATGAGCTTTGCTTGGCCCGTGTATCCAACAGAAATCCGGTTACCGCGCGGGCTGACTTTCCACACGCTCTCACGTCCCGCGAAAAATGGTTTGCCAACCGCGAAAATCGGCTCAGTCAGCAGGAAGAACCATGACTGCTCCTTGCCCAGCTTGGGAAGGTCCGGCTCGGATGGGTCAAACCAATCGCCGATGCCATAGAGACGGGTGCTGTCGAAATCCCGCACGCGAAGCCCGCTTTGGTCTGTATCGGGATTGGCTTCGAGAAACTTTCTGAGAGTGAGAGGAGCAACATGCGGCCACTCGCATCGAGGCCCTAGGACCTTGCCGTTCAGGCTGAAATACCGGACATCAAATTCTTTGGCCTTCTCAAACCATTCGCTGTCCCGCCATTGATAGAAATGGCGTTTTCCGGGGTTCGTCAGCAGCGCCGGTTGATTTTGAAGAAGTTCGTAGTCGCGGCGGTAGCCGGGGTTGAGACGAAGGAATTTCCAGGCCCATTCGTCCCCGGTCATCTCCAGTTGTGTTCCATCAAGAGCAAACGGGTATTTGCCTTGAGCGAGTGGAAGGCTAAGAAGGGGACTGGTCTGACTGGTCATCGCAGATGTTCGGAATGTTACGTCGGGTCAGGCGTCGATTGATCGTCCTTCGAACTGTCCGCGCCGCCGAGGCGGGCGGCGTTCACGCGTGTGAGTACGCCGGCAATGTGATCCTTGCCGAAGTGGGCGTATCGCTTCACCATGTTCAGTGTTCTGTGACCGAGGATTTCCGCGATTTCCGGCGCGGTAGCACCGCCCATCGCGAGGTAGCTGGCCGTCGTATGCCTCAGGTCGTGAAATCGAAAGTCTTCAATGCCTGCATGCCGCCGTGCAATGTCCCAAGCAGGATGGATGTTTATCGGCTGGTCAGGCACTCTGTCGCTCGGAAAGAGCAATGCATCCGGTTCGGGGCGGCCCGTGCGCTTATCCGCATGTATGGCGTTCAACCGTTCGATTTCCTGCAGCGCCACGCCGGTCAGTGGCACGCCGCGCCGCTCACCGTTCTTGGTGCGGTTAAGCAGGATCAGCCCGTAGCTACCCTCCTGTTTTGGTAGCGAGATGTCGCGCCAGCGCAAACCGAGGATTTCGCCGCGCCGCATGCCGGTCGAGATCGCGGTGACGACGATGACGTAGAGATAGCGGTTGGTGGATCGGGCCGCCGCAGCGAGTAGTCGGTCGCGCTCGTCGTCGCTCAAATGCCGCACGCGTTCGTTATTGACGCGTGGCTTGGCGACCCTGGACATCGGCGATGTCTCGAGCCATTGCCATTCCTTCACAGCTACGCTCAGCACGTGCGAAAATGTCGCGAGGGAGCGAACGACAGTGGCGGCGGCGCGCGGCCCACCGTTGGGAGTCGGGATGCTGGCGAACTCGTCGCGGCAGGTGCCGATTAACGCGGGCGTTAGCTCGGCAAGGCTGTAGGCGCCGAGCCGTGATGACCACCAGTCGAGAACCCGGCCTTGATCCGCCTCGCGTTGCGGCTTGCGGGTAAGCAGGATCTCCTTGCGATACCTGTCGATCATCTCGCGCACGGTATGGCGCTCGGCTTCGACGCGCTGCATGTAGCGTCCCGCGCGCAAATCGGCTTCCACCTGTGCGGCCCATTGTTTGGCGAGGGTCTTACTGTCGAAGGTTCGAGTCTGCGGAGGGAAGCCTTTCAGCCGAATCTGCACATGGTACGACTTGTTCCCCTGTGCATCCTTGCGTTCACGGATCGTTGCCATATTGTTCTTACCTCGCCGTCGTCGGGTTATGAGCCATGCGGCGAGCGGGATCGGTTATCGCTGGTTGTCGTGGCTCTTTATACCAGTTGTGCCATGCGTGTGCCAAACCGCCAAAAAGGCGCTCGAAGATTCGGTTAAAATGCTGATTTTTATGGATTTTGCTGTGCGCAGTGGACTTCATTGTAAATGAGCGCCTCCCCTGACCCTCGCCCTGACGCCGGCGGTACGCCGACATCGGCACCCGCGCCCTCGCGCGTCGTGCTGGTGACGGGCGCGGCGCGGCGTATCGGCCGTGCGCTGGCGCTCGGCTTCGCCGCCCAGGGCTGGGATGTCGCCGTCCATTACGGCGCGTCCGCGCAAGAGGCCGAGGCGGTCGTCGCGCAAATCCGGGCGCTGGGCCGGCGCGCGGTCGCGCTGGCGGCGGATCTGGCCGTCGAGCGCGAAGTCGCGGGCCTCGTGGCCGCTTGCACGGCCGCGCTGGGACGGCCCGGCTGCATCGTCAACAATGCCTCGCGCTTCGTCGAAGACACGGCGCGCGATGTGAACTATGAGACGTTGATCGCCCACATGGCCGTCAACGTCGGGGCACCGCTCGTGTTGGCGCGCACGCTGTTCGACGCCACGCCCGAGGCCGCGCGCGAAGATGAAACGCTGCGTGGCGTGGTCATCAACGTGCTCGATCAGAAGCTGTACAACCTGAACCCCGACTATTTGTCGTACACGTTATCGAAGGCAGCGCTGCAAACGGCGACGATCACGCTCGCGCAGGCGTTGGCCCCGAAAGTGCGCGTCGTCGGTATCGCGCCGGGCCTGACGCTGCAATCGGCCGATCAGACGCCGGAGGAGTTTGCGCAAGCGCATCGCGTGACGCCGCTCGGTCGGGCGTCGAAGCCCGAAGACATCGTCGCCGCCGCCTGTTATCTGGCGCAGGCGCACGGCGTGACGGGCACCACTTTGATCGTCGACGGCGGCCAGCACCTCGTGCCGCTGCCGCGCGACGTCATGTTTTTGACGCGGTGACGCGCATCGGCCCCGGCCGCGCCGGGCCCTCGCGCTTCGCGCGCGGATCTTGTTGATTGGAACGAATATGGTTGCCGCTCTCTTGCACCCCCGACTCGCCGATTGTCGCAGGCTGTTCCTGCGCAACTACGAGGTCTACATCAATATTGGCGTGCATGATTTCGAAAAGCGCGGCGAGCAGCGCGTCGTGATCAATGTCGAGCTGTTCGTGCCGCTCGCGCAAACGACGCCCGTCGAAGACAAGCTGCATGAAGTCGTCGATTACGATTTCATGCGCGCCACCATCGCGCGCCGGGTCGGGCAGGGTCACATTCATCTGCAAGAGACGCTGTGCGACGACATCGCGGGGACGATGCTCGCGCATCCGCGCGTGCGGGCCGTGTCCGTATCGACGGAAAAGCCCGACGTGTATCCCGATTGCGACGCCGTCGGCGTCGAGGTATTTCGCATCAAAGAGGAAAGCTGATGAACGCGCCCGAGAGGATCGCGACCGAAGCCGCGGCCGCCGAAACAGACCCAGCCGGGGGTGCGCCGCAAGCCTCTGGCGCGGCGCGCGCCGAAGCGGGCGAACGACAAGCGTTGACGCGCCGCGAGCAAAAGGAAGCGTACGAGAACAACAAGCTGTTCAAGCGGCTTGCGCGGCTCGTCGGCCAGGCGATCGGCGATTTCAACATGATCGAGCACGGCGACAAGGTGATGGTCTGCATGTCGGGCGGCAAAGACAGCTATGCGATGCTCGACATCCTCATGCGGCTGCGAGAGCGCGCGCCGATCGATTTCGACATCGTGGCCGTCAATCTGGATCAGAAGCAGCCCGGCTTTCCCGAGCACGTTTTGCCCGACTACCTCACGAGCGTCGGCGTGCCGTTTCACATCGAAAACCAGGACACGTACAGTATCGTCAAACGTCTCGTGCCCGAAGGCAAGACGACGTGCTCGCTGTGCTCGCGGCTACGGCGCGGCATTCTCTATCGCGTGGCCGGCGAGCTGGGCGCGACGAAGATCGCGCTCGGACACCATCGCGACGACATCCTGCAGACGATGCTGCTCAATCTGTTCTACGGCGGCAAGCTCAAGGGCATGCCGCCGAAGCTGCAGTCCGACGACGGCAAAAATATCGTGATCAGACCCCTTGCCTACGTGAAGGAAGTCGATCTCGAGAAATACGCGCAATTGCGTGCGTTCCCCATCATCCCGTGCAATCTCTGTGGTAGTCAGCCCAACCTCAAACGTGCGGAAATGAAGGCCCTGATTCGCGACTGGGACAAGCGCTTTCCGGGGCGTGTCGAGAACATGTTCAATGCGCTGTCGAACGTCGTCCCGTCACATTTGATGGATGCGGCGTTGTTTCCGTTCGCGGGGTTGCGTGCGACGGGACAGGCCGACCCGCTTGGCGATATCGCCTTCGACGACGAACCGTGCAGCACGAGTTCCGGCACGAGCGGCGCGGGCGACGAAGCGGGCGGCGGGCAGGCGATCTCGTTCGCCCGGTTCGACGATCTCTGACCGGGTCAGCGGGGCCGCCGGTAGGCGGGCGGTCACCTATGGCGCGTGGCGGCGGGGCATAGGTGGGTAGGGCTTTGCAGGGCCTGCCGCATGCTAAAATCGCGCACTTTGTACCTCATTCTTTCGCCGATGCCATGAACATCGTCATTTTGGCTGCAGGCACCGGCAAGCGCATGCGCTCCGCGCTGCCGAAGGTGCTTCATCCGCTGGCTGGCCGGCCGCTTCTCGCTCACGTGATCGAGACGGCGCGCGAGCTCGATCCGGCGCGCATCGTCGTGGTTGTCGGACACGGCGCGCAAGCGGTGCAGCAAGCCGTGGCCGCGCCCGACGTCGCGTTTGCGTTGCAGGCCGAGCAGCTCGGCACGGGACACGCCGTGCAGCAGGCGTTGCCGCTGCTGGACCCCGCGCAACCCACGCTCGTGCTCTACGGCGACGTCCCGCTCACGAGGGCGTCGACGCTCAGGCGTTTGGCCGATGCGGCCGTCGACGGTCGCTACGGCATTCTGACCGTGACGCTCGACGACCCGACCGGCTATGGCCGCATCGTGCGCGACACGGCGGGCTATGTCACGCGCATCGTCGAGCAGAAGGACGCGACGCCCGAACAACTGCGCATTGCCGAAATCAACACCGGTATCGTCGTCACGCCCACGGCGCAGCTTGCCATGTGGCTCGGCGCACTGAAGAACGATAACGCGCAGGGTGAGTATTACCTGACCGACGTCGTCGAACATGCGATCGAAGCGGGTTTCGATGTCGTCACGACGCAGCCCGACGAAGTGTGGGAAACGCTCGGCGTGAACAGCAAGGCGCAGTTGGCCGAGCTCGAACGTATTCATCAACGCAACATCGCCGATACGCTGCTCGCGGGCGGCGTGACGATCATCGACCCGGCGCGCCTCGATGTGCGCGGCGAACTGAGCTGCGGCCGCGATGTGTCGATCGACGTCAATTGCGTGTTCGAAGGCAGCGTGACGCTGGCGGACGGCGTCGCGATCGGGGCGAATTGCGTATTGCGCGACGCGACCATCGGCGCGGGCACGCGTGTCGAACCGTTCACGCACATCGAGGGCGCGCAGGTCGGCGCACGTGTCGTGCTGGGACCGTATGCGCGGTTGCGACCGGGTGCGGTGCTCGGCGACGAAGCGCACGTCGGCAATTTTGTCGAAGTGAAGAATGCGACCCTGGGTCACGGTTCGAAGGCGAACCATCTGACGTACATCGGCGACGCCGACATCGGCGCGCGCGTGAACGTCGGCGCGGGCACGATCACGTGCAATTACGACGGCGCGAACAAGCATCGGACGGTGATCGACGACGACGTCTTCGTCGGCTCCGACACGCAGCTCGTCGCGCCTGTGCATGTGGGCCGCGGCGTCACGATCGCGGCCGGCACGACGGTGTGGAAGGACGTGCCCGAAGGCGCGCTCGTGCTCAACGAAAAAACGCAGGTGGCGCGTGACGGCTACATCCGTCCCGTCAAGAAAAAGAGCTGAGTTGTGCGCGTGGCTTTGACGACGCATGCGCTCACGCACAGACGCGGGCGCGAGGGCGTCGCAAGATCGAAGAATGAAGCATCACTGAAGCACCACTGAAGCACCCATCGCGAAAGGAAGATTCTCATGTGTGGCATCGTTGGCGCCGTCGCGCAGCGTAATATCGTTCCCGTCCTCGTCGAAGGACTGCGCCGCCTCGAATACCGCGGCTACGATTCGTGCGGCGTGGCCGTGTTGACGAACGGGGAGCCGCGTCGTGCGCGCAGCGTCGCGCGCGTGGCCGATCTCGATGCGCAGGTGCGCGAGGGTCATCTCGAAGGCGTCACGGGCATTGCCCACACGCGTTGGGCCACGCATGGTGCGCCTGTCACCGACAACGCGCATCCGATTTTTTCGCGCGATGCGGTGGCGCTCGTGCATAACGGCATCATCGAGAATTTCGAATCGTTGCGCGAGATGCTGCGCGGCAAGGGCTACGTGTTCGTTTCGCAAACGGACACCGAAGTCATCGCCCATTTGATCCACAGCCTCTATCGCGGCAACCTGTACGACGCCGTCTGCGCAGCGGTCAAGCAGTTGCACGGAGCGTATGCGATTGCTGTCGTGCATAAGGATGAGCCCCATACGGTGGTGGGCGCGCGGCAAGGTTCGCCGCTCGTCGTCGGGGTGGGGCAGGGCGAGAACTTCCTGGCTTCCGATGCGCTCGCGCTGGCGGGCAGCACCGAGAAGTTCATGTTTCTCGAAGAAGGCGACGTGTGCGAGCTGACACAAGGCGGCGTGCGCATCACCGACCGCGATGGCCATCCGGCCGAGCGCGAGGTGCGCACGGTGCAGGCTTACGGCGGTGCCGTCGAGCTGGGCCCGTATCGCCACTTCATGCAGAAGGAGATTTTCGAGCAACCGCGCGCGATCTCCGACACGATTCCCGCAAGCGACTCGTTCGAGCCGAAGCTGTTCGGCGAAGCGGCGCCCGCTGCCTTCGACGAAATCGACAGCATCCTGATCCTCGCTTGCGGGACGAGCTACTACTCGGGACTCACGGCGAAGTACTGGCTCGAATCGATCGCAAAGATCTCGACGCAGGTGGAAATCGCGAGCGAGTATCGCTATCGCGAATCGGTGCCGAACCCGAAAGCGCTCGTCGTCGTCATTTCCCAATCGGGCGAGACGGCCGATACGCTGGCCGCGCTCAAGCATGCGCAAGAGCTCGGCCATCGGCATACGCTGGCCGTCTGCAATGTCAGTACGAGCGCGATGGTGCGTTTGACGCAGATGCAGTTCCTGACGCATGCGGGACGCGAAATTGGGGTGGCGTCGACGAAGGCGTTCACAACGCAGCTCGTCGGCTTGTTCACGCTGGCCGTGACGCTTGGCAAGTTGCGTGGGTACGTCGATGCGGCGAAGGAAGCCGACTATGTGAAGCAACTGCGCCACTTGCCGGCCGCGCTCAACAGCGTGCTCGCGCTCGAGCCGCAGATCATTGCGTGGTCGGAGGAGTTCTCGCGCAAGGAAAACGCGCTGTTCCTCGGCCGTGGGCTGCACTATCCGATCGCGCTCGAGGGTGCGCTCAAGCTCAAGGAAATCTCGTACATCCACGCCGAGGCGTATCCGGCCGGTGAGTTGAAGCATGGGCCGCTCGCACTTGTGACGGAGGCGATGCCTGTCGTCACGGTGGCGCCCAACGATGCGCTGCTCGAAAAGCTCAAGTCGAACATGCAGGAAGTGCGCGCACGCGGCGGCCAGCTCTATGTGTTCGCCGACGCCGATACGAAGATCGTCAACGAAGAGGGCATGCATGTGATTCGCATGCCCGAGCATTACGGCATGCTCTCGCCGATCCTGCACGTCGTGCCGCTGCAATTGCTCGCGTATCACACGGCGTGTGCGCGCGGGACCGATGTCGACAAGCCGAGAAACCTGGCGAAATCGGTGACGGTGGAGTGAGAGAACGCGAACGCGTCATCCATGTGCTCCCCGGAAATGAAAGCGTGCCACGGCCACTTTTAGAAGCGTTACATGAAGGGGGTCTTCCTGCCCGCAAACCCTTGTCAGCAGGGCATGGCACGCTTCTCAGACGCACCGCGTATGTTTGAAAAAAGAGGGGGTCATGACCCCCTCCGTTAGCCCCAAAAATTTCCCCAATTTCCCTTCGGCACGCTTCTGTCGCTCAGCAACCAGGTCGTTGTCCGCCGCCTCTTACGAGCAGCCACTCAACGGCCCCCTCCGGGTAGTCCTGCGGCCAATCCCCTGCGAGCACCCGTACCGCTTCGCCCATCTGTTCCCAAATCTCGTCGCCACTGCTTCCAAGCAGGCGCTTTCGCTGTGCATCGAGAATCGTTTGTGCGCAGTTCAGCCTGTCGAGTGCCCGCCGCATTCGTTCGAGCATCTCGTTTCGCAAGCCAAGCTCCCGTGCGACCACCTCGATGTCGGTCGCAACGTCTGATAGCAATAGTTCCAGCAGCGGGCCGAGAGTTGTCGCCCGGAGCGAAGACCGCGCGTAGCATGCGGTGAGGTTTGCAGATGACTTATCCATCGCTCGTGTAGGCCGCGCTGTTCATACGATGCGATGCGTGCTGGGCAAACTAGGCCAATGCCGGGCGTGGACGTTCGCCCGCGCCTTCCGGGGCGAGGGCTGCCGCTCTCCCGCCGCGTGCGCTCGCCCCAGGGAGAAGGCCCCGCGCGTCGTTTCATTTCGTTATGTAAAAAATCCAGAGTTGCACTATACTTGGTATCGTTGCTTCATTTCGATACCATATATTGTGGTGGTGGAGAGTCCGATGGCAAAGAACACGGGCAAGGATTTCCGTATTGGGTCGGTGGACGCGCGCTCGCAGGTCCGCAACCCGAAAACCGGTCAGTGGGTCAAACGCAACGACGACACAGGGCGCTTCATGAGCCAAAAGGCCGATGGTGAGCCGTACAAGGGCGTCGCGAAAGAAAAGGATAGGCGCAAGAGCTAGGGTGCTGGCGACATGTCGATTCTGCATCCTCTGTTTGAACAAGGCCGACTGAACCGCGAGCCCATCACGTCCGTCGGGGGCAGCGCCCACCCCGTGGTCAGGGGGCGCATTCATCTCCCCGTCCGCGCAAGTGGCGTCGATGGATACGTGAAACTGCTGCCACGCCGGGCATTCTGCGTCGAGTCCGTCTGCGCATGGCTCGCGCAGCAGGTGCATTTGCCCATGCCTGAGGTGTTCTGGGTCGTGGTTCACCGCAACCGCATGCGCGGTCTCTGGCCGTTCGGCGATGATGAAGTCCAGTGGTGTTTTGGTACGGCCGCCCTCCCGTTTGCACAGGCCGTCCAGCTCGACAGCCAGAGCCCGGCTGCGCTCAGTTCAATGTACGGCCTGGATTCGCTGATGCTCGCGAAAATTGCCCTATTCGATGAACTGATAGGCAACGACGACCGGCACGACGGCAACCTGCTCCTAACGGCCCGCAAAACCATCGCGCTGATTGACCACGAGCGAGCCCTCGGGGGCGCCGGGCTGGAGCTGTTTTCCTCATTCCCGCCGCCCGGGCCAAACCGCATGCTCGAAAGGGTACGTGTCCTCCCCCTGACCGACCGGGCGGCGCTGAAGGAGCCGCTGCGCAATTTCTGCGCCGCTTGCACTGCTGCCGTATTGCGTCTACCGTACGGGCAACTGGTGAGCGACGATGCCCTGCACGAACCGATGCGCCGATACCTCGAACAACGCGCGAACCGGCTTCTCGATACGCTGGACCACGTGCTCGGCATCCCTGACCTGCCAGGCGTGAACCCGCCCGGTCTTCAACCTCCTGCTCTGTAACCCGGTATGCAGCCCGACTTCTTCCTGTCCGAGACTTCCGCATGCATCGCCTCGGCACGCCTTGTCAGGCTCAACCTTGACGCGACGGGCGAGTCGATTGCCATTGCAGTGGTTGGCCGCTTTGAATCTGGCAAACCATTTGCGCGCGCCGTCACCTCGCGAATCCTGAAATGCCTTCCCCAGGAATTGGGCTACGCCTGCCACTCGTTCGGCACCCTTCTCGTCGCCGACTATCTTTCCACGCACGAAATAGGGAACTGGCATCCCCCGCTGTCCGGTGTCGAAGTTGGCCCGGCATTCGTCGTCGAGGCGGACGATGAGGACGGTGTCATCATGACTGCGCTGGAACGCTGCGCACTATTTCACCCATCCACGGCGCACGATGTGGCCGCCACAGTCGAGGAATCAATCCCGCGCCCTGCCGAAGAAAACCGTTTCGTGCATGCGGTGAGAGTCGAAGTGGTCCATCGCAAGCCGTCGCTCGAGTCAGGTTTCAATCGGCCCTTTAGTCTGACCGGTGCCAGTAGCGGATTCGCCGTCGACTACATTGGCCACTCCTACGCCACGTGCTACGCCGCCATCAACCCGAAGGGACGCAGTCAGGTTCGCCTGCGTACTGCATCAGCCGCGTTGTGGCGCCTTGCGAGAGCCAGGGACGCATTCGGTTTTGCGACGCCAGAGTGCATCGAGCTCACCGCGTGGGTGCCGGCTCGTGGTCTGCCAATCTATCGGGAAAGCGAGTACGCTGCGCTGGATGATGCTATCGGCGAGCTGCGCGAACAGGCCCAGCGGGAAAAGCTCAACGTCTTCACCGCGCATGATATTCAGTCGGCCAGCAATCGCCTCATTACAGAAGAGGTCGCAGCTCTGAATTAGGTGCGAGGTTGAGACATAGAATACGGACGACGTGTGCTGCCATTCGCGGCCGCCTTGACCTGCTACCTCCATCGGCTCGAGCGCCGACGTCTCTGCGCGATAGACTCAAGGCTGCGTGAACTCTGTGAGTCCCGTGACACTCGGGCATCGCTCGCCTCGGAGCGACAAGAAATCACAAGGCAACCGCAGTCGAGCCTTCAGGACTAGTGCCGGCAGCCGTTAACCCAGCCATGGGATATGCAAGGCTGACGAGAGTTCACTCATGAACAATGCCACCGCACCAGCCGCAGACGCTGCAAACTCTGTCGAACATGAATTGCTCCAGGCAGGCGTGCCTGCCAGAGTGCGTGCATCCCGAAAGCTATCGGACGGAATCGACTGCATCGTGAACCGGATTTCCGGCGAGTGGCTGTTGAGCAAGCGCGGGTTATCGAATGGAGGTAGCGTCATCGTTCTGCGCGCGCTCTTCGTGTCACTCCTAGTTCTCTTCATTGTTGAGCCTGCCAGTCTCGCTCTCAAGGACGTCCTCGACCCTGCGAGAGCGTGGACCTTCGATGGCCGTCGACTGGCGCATTGTCTGGTCACTCACCTGACCACAACAGCGGTCGTTTTTGGCTCAGTCTATACAGCTCTTTATGCCCGATTCGCCGCCCAGTGGCGATACCTCGCGGACGTTTACAACAAAATCAAAGAAGCGGAGGTAAAGTATTCCACGCAAGACAATGCGGCCGACCGCCTAGCGGAATGGAAAGCCGGATTCGCAGAGGACGCGGAGGAACTGCACCTCGCGACAAAAAAGATTTTCGCCCAAGTCATCAGGACATGGCTCGCTGACGAAAAGGTAAAGGCGGCGTTCATCAGATATACGACCGGGGGAGAAGAAAGGTACCGGAATCTGATGAGCAGCGTGCTTTGGGCAGTCAGAGCAGACGACAACGTCAAGTAATGATATCGCCGGCGACGGGGCGTAGCTTCCACCCAACTGAACCTCTCATCGCGGTTATCGGCAGCGCGGAAGGTTGTCGTTCCGTTTGCAGGGTTTGTCCATGGTTCGCGTTGCAGATGCGATTGATGTCGGCCCGCTGCCCGAGAACGTTGTTTGTTCTTGCGACCAATGGCGGTTGCAAGCCGGCCATCGTGCGGTCTGGCCATCGCGTCCAAGGTGTCGGGCCGTCACGCAGTCCGCCGTCATCCTTATGGAAAAAGCATATAGCCGGGTTTCGAGTATCGCTGTCCCTTCGTCAGCTCCGTAGTATCGAGCCCGTAAGTGCGAAGAATCCAGCGTGATTCGCCGCCCGCTTCTCCCCCGACATCACCGCGCCCATGCAAGGCCAATCGATTGTTCACCAGCAGGATGTCGCCGGGTTCGACGACGACTGATGTGCAGTGCTGGAGGCAGGCTGCCGCGAACGCAGCGTTAGCCTCGGCGGCTGCAGGCTTCTCATCTTCGTCGACGCGTATGCTGCTGTGGCTGTAGCGGACCCAGGTCTCACCGCCGACATCAAGCAAGATTTCTCCTCCGTCGATGCCATGCTCGCTACCAAGGATGAGATTCATCCCCGGGATGAAAGTCTTTTGGGACCGGATGTCGAACTGCTGCTTCTTCAGTTCATCGACATGCTCGGCGGAAAGGGCCGCCAGGACATCGCTCATCGGCACGACTGTCGTGCGAACACCATCTGGATTACGCAAGCCCGAAAGGCACACGAAGTCGGGTGATGGCGCAATGTCCGAATTGCACGCATCCAACTGCCCCCGGAACGGGAAAGTCACAGCGTCGGTATGCCCTCGCATCGCACCCTTCGACTTGTCCGCAATACGCCCCTCACCGGCAATAACAACGAGGTTCACAAACAGCGCACCATCATTTTCAGAGCCGTACGACACAGTCTCCATACCCAGTGCGCCCATGGCAACAACGGCTGAAACTCGGGCGACGAGGGTACCCTCCGCATCTGGAACAGGCAGGAAGCCCTGCGGCGTCTCCGGCAATTGTCCCGGAGTAAAGACCTGGGGCAGCATCACAAATGGCGCAACCCAAAGACTGGCCGACAAGGCTTCGAAGCTTTGTCCTGTGCTTTCCTGGTAAGCGTCCCGTACAGCAATGGACGACTCGGCGACCAGTTTCGCAGGTTCGTGCAATGCATCTCGCATTTGCTCAAGAGATTGGTGGCTGTGCCGCCACGTCTGCACTGCTGCTTGAACAGCGGCTGCGAATTCAACGGAAATCAGATGAGCCCCCGAGCATTGATATATAGTTGATACATGGCTATACTGCCGACACCCCCTCGACTCGAACAGCTCCATCATGTCATCCGCGATTCTTGCCCAAGCAGAAGTCGAGCGTGCCGCCCGGATGGTTAAAGAATTCGCGGTGTTGGTTGGGTCCATATCTAAGGCTTTCGAGTTTACTGCAACTGTTCGAAGCAATGGTGTTACTTGCTCGGTCATACTGCCTGGTCACAAGAGGCTACACAGAGACGCGCGCAATGCCGAGGAGGCCGCTCGGAGTTTGCTTGCAGTGCTTACTGAAGAGGTTTTGGGGGCTCGAGAGGCCGACAATTGGGTTTCCGAATACGCGCTTGTTCTCGAACGGAACTGCACCCAAAACGTGGAGGGCGATATGCAAACTAACGCTGGTGAAATCACGCCATCAAGGACGAAAGAACGTCAGGAAACGATTGGTGTTAGTACAGCTACCTCTCTGCATGCTGCAATCAACGCACTCGCACAGAGGCGAGGAATGTCTGCCGCCGCGGTAGCACGAGATATGGCCGCGAAAGGCTTCGAGACCTTCGAAACGCGCACATTTACGGAGAGTCCGCGTCGTTTGTTAGCGAGCTTCGAATCGAAACTCGCGACATACAACGAGGGCGAAAATATGCAGTGGATGGTGCGCCTGGACCGAAGGCTAGCCACTCGCATTAAACTCTCCGCCAAAGAGTACGGCAAGTCGGCATCGCAGATGGTCGCGATGTGCATGACTGACGCGTTAGTCGAGGAGTCCGAGATTACAGCAGGCGCGGCCGTGCCAACCGAACTCGAATCGGCAAAGGCAATCGTTGCGAAATACAGCGGGCCGGGCGCTCGCAAGCTTGCGGAAGAAATTGGTCTTGGAAGGCGCGGCCCCCTTCTGACCGGCGTTCTATCAGGAAAGACGGCCGCACCTCGAGCTTTGCTTCGAGCGTTATCTTTGAAGCTCAAAGTGCCGATGTCGCTCCTCCAGCAAGTCTTTAGTGAGGCCTTCCTTAGTTCTCCTGTGCCTGCATTCAAAGCTGAAGATGGAAAGCCCGAAGTGAGGATAACGCGACAAACTTGGGAAGAAGCGGTGAAGTCGCTGAGCCTATCCGATGAAGAGACTTCGGCGCTCCTCGAGTTCGCAGACTAAGCAATTCAATGAACCCTTTTGACCGAGCTCGCGCCGAGGCGCAGGTACTGCGACAACAACTCTTAGTGCATTGCAGCGCTTCGATACCGACGAGCCGCGAGCTTTTGTCATTTGTGGAAGACGAGCTGGAACTCGCGCTCGAGCCTGTGCCAGCTGGCTATCCAACGCTTGGAGGTGGCGCCGCCGTTCTTGACCGGCCAGAGCGGTGCATCTATTTCCGAGACGATGTCATCGAGGCTGATTTCGCTTATCTTGTTGCACATGAACTCGGTCATTGGGTGCTCGATGCTGAAAAGCCGACGACAACCATCGCTCATCTCAAGTCGATGGCTGCCGGTCCGGAAACTCCGGCGGTGGCCAAGGTGGAAGCATATGGCGCGCGCGAACGTCAGGAATTGCAGGCAAACGTCTTCGCTCGCGAGTTGCTGCTTCCTCGGGACGTAGCGGGCTCCATCTGGCGAGCAGGCGAAGGCCCTTATCAGATTGCCGACAAATATATTCTTCCCCTCGAAGTTGTTCGACAGCAGTTGCTCGATGGAATTCTGCTGCCGTCGTATGCGCCACCTCCTGCAAAACCGCTGCCTGCGCCGAGTGCGGACCAACTGAAGGCCGCAACAGCGAAAGAACGATTTGTCAACGTTGTTGCGGGGCCCGGAACGGGCAAAACGACAACCCTCGTTCACCGCGTTAAGTACCTTATCGATGAGCTTGGCGTTGAGCCGAGTCGCATTCTGGTCCTGACCTTTACCAACAAGGCGGCCTTCGAGCTGGTTGAGCGGCTGCGCAATGCTGGTATTTCGCGAGCATCCGAACTTTGGGCAGGCACTTTCCACGCGTTCGGGCTGGAATTCCTACGCAAATTTCACCAGCATTTTGAGCTCGATGCCGACGTACTCGTCGCAGACAGATTGCAGGAGCTATCCCTGCTCGTAAAAAACCTGCCCCGGGTTGAGTTGAAGCACTACTTGCGCGTGGAGGACCCCTACGAGTGGCTCAGTACCGTTGTCGTATGCATTCAACGCCTGAAGGAAGAACTCGTCAGCGCGGACGAATATCGCTCGCGGCTTGCAACGCTGGAGTCAGCCGACGAAGCCATCCAGCTCGAGCGCGAAGACATCGCGACACTGTATGACCTCCACGAGACCGTGCTGCGTGAGTCGCGAATGGTCGATTTTGTTGACCTTGTAGCGAAGCCTGCCATCAAAATCCGCGACGCAAGAAAGACAGTATCCGAGCTGGCAGACCACTTCGAGCATATCCTCGTCGACGAATATCAAGACGTCACTGAGGCGATGGTGACATTGGTTCGGCAACTTTGTGCAAATGCCAAATCGCTTTGGGTTGTCGGGGACGTTCGGCAAGCCATCCACCACTGGCGAGGCGCATCGGTAAAGAGCTTGCTTCGATTTGAGCACTTTTTTCAAACTGCCGGCGACTCGTTGTCTGTCAAAAAGTACTCGCTTGATGAAAACCGCAGAAGCTCGTCGGAAATTCTGGACCTTTTCAGTGTCGCCGGTCGCATCCACGAACTCGAGTCTCGCCTGCCTCTGGATGCAATGCACGCCGTCAATGGCAAGGCCGGAGAACTGCCTGAACTCATTTCGTGCGCCACGCGCGCAGACCTTCCCGCGGCGGTGATTGCCGAAATTGGTGAGCGGCGAAAGTCCGGTATCAACTTTCGACAGCAAGCCATACTCTGCCGACGAACTGCTGACGTCGAGTTTCTGGCAACAAAGATGCGTGAAGCCGGGCTACCCGTTCTTTACATTGGTGAGTTGGCACAACGACCCGAGGTAAAGCTGTTGCTTTGCCTCATGCAACTCCTATGCGAGCGCGCACCTCGAGCTTTGGTCGGGCTAACGTCAGTCAAAGGCATCGCGATGCCGCTGACCGATATCAACATCTTACTGTCACGGTCAGAGGGCCAATTGCCGTGGCAGCGCGGACGCTGGCTTGGTGCGGTCATAGACGGCATGTCTGCGAATGGCGCGCTGGCGAGTGCGCAGCTCAAGACTCTACTTTCGGGCTTCTCCCGCCACACAAATCCGTGGAATTTTGTATGTGACGTGCTTCTGGACCGCCGGTTCGCGCTGCCTCCGGAAGCCGACACATCCCTTGACGCGCAGACGGCGCGGCTGGCGCTGTGGCAGTTTGCATATTCGGTTCGAAATGGCGACGGCGACATGCGCCAAGCAACGTTGTCCAGATACTTGTTACGACAACAGTTGAGGCAGCGCATTGGTGATACCTATCGGGACAGGGACTTACCACCCGAGGCGAGCGCCATGGACGCCGTACGTGTTATGACCGTGCATGCAAGCAAAGGCCTCGAATTCGAAGCCGTCCACGTAGGCTATATCGACACAGATTCCTATGGCGCAGAGGAGCCATGGAACTCTGGGGACTCAATACTCGACTTGGTACCACCAGCGGTTTTGGGTAGTGACGACGACGAGCACCGTTTTGAAACGGCTGTCGAGCGCAACAACCTTTTTTATGTTGCACTTTCTCGCGCCAAGCAACGTCTGCAACTCTATGAGAACGTCGAGTTTGCGAAGGACGGCCTCAAGCAGCTTACCGCTGACCCGTCCAAGTATGTGAGTAGGAGCTTCACAAACCCGTCCACGACCGCATCGACAGGCAAATCAACGGCTGCTCATACGCCTACCAAGGTTACCGTCCGATTCGATGAGTTTGAATCGTATATCCGTTGCCCGCTACAGCACCACTATCGCTACCGGTTGGGGCTGTCGCATGAACAGGACATAGATGCGTCGCTACGAGCAAGATGGGTCGTTATGGAGACGCTCGAAGAGTATGCAAGAAACGGGACGCCGCCCAAACCGGTTTTCGCTGCTGCGTGGGAGAAGTATCGTCTTGCCCCAGAGTCAGCCGACCCGCAGCTTACGCGGGATGCCAAGACTGTCTGCCGGCGTGGGTTAACGGTAGTCAAGCAACTCGCTGGTTCGTTCTCGGATGGGCTTGTCGCCACGCTGAATGACGTCGACGTCGAACTGCCGTGGTTCATCGAGACCGGTCAAGGCGCTTCGACAAAGCTTCATCTCATGCGCTTCTCGCTCATGGGCGCCTCGTCAACCGCCGCACACTTGCGGCCACTCTTACGCGGCATTCCGGGGCTGCGCGCAATGCCCGCAGTCATACACACCCTTGTCGTTGAAAAGGAGGTCGACGCACCAATTAGCAAGCGACCGGAAGCCACCTCCGCTTTCAAGGCTGCAGGAAAGATGTCCTCGGGCTTCGTCGAGGCTAACCCAGGTCGGGCATGTGACCGATGCGGATATCTCACTATCTGCCCATCGGTGCCCACTTGAGCGGCTGTGTCTCGCTTCCGGTTTGGTGAGCCCGAGACCGGTGAATCGTAAAATCGAACAGAGTGACGACGGGAGGGCAATTCAACGCCAAGTTGATGCGGCGACACGCCGGTTTCGGCGGCTCCTGCGTGACTCGCAAGATGTGGGATTCATTGCGGCCCCCAAAAGGCAGGCGGTGTTCGTTGCGACGCACGAGATATTGCCGCCTACGTGGAAGAGGAGCCCGGCATCCCTCTCGCGCTCCTCATCGCTAGTTGACTTCCTAGTAGTACTTCCTCTCCGAAAGAGCTTCGGAATCCCATTTGCCGTGAAGGATGGCTTTATAGAGCATTCCGACCGTCATCGTTTCCCTCTTTAGCGAATGAGGTCTTCTCAGTATGAATTTTTGAAAGAAGTGCGAGATAAAACCTTCGCCCTCCATGAAGAAGTACCGACGAAAGTCGTAGTCGCCTCGGTCCACTTTGAAAGTGTCGAAGTACTTCTCCATGAACTCATCGGCGTCATCTCCATGTTGTCCTAGCGAGTAGACGACATCCATCTCATCGGTAATGGGCTTCTTGGGGGATATGCAAGCTTCTTCCCGGATAAACGCCACCAAATCATTCCGAGTGTATTGTTGCATTAGAACACCCTGTCTTCAGGTCGAGCAATGCGGTTGTACTTGAGCACGGTTTGGTAACCAATCGTCGCAACATCCCTCGCCATCAGGACCCAGCCGACACCGGGCAAGGTTCTCCCAATGAATACGCTCAGCTTATGCGTTAAGACCCATCTGAAGGCCTTCATGCTCTCGATGGTGAAGGTGGGCAACACACGCTTTCTGAATTTGTACTTGAACAGCGAGCGGGCCATCACGGATGCGACCGAAGTTCCCGGCGTCGCACCTGCCGGCTTCCCGCGCGTCGGCAGAAAGTTGAATCCACAAAAGATGAGGATTAGATATTCTACGTCGTCAATCCCGAGTTGCTCGCTCGTTTCTTGCATCGCGACAAACAAGAACAGTTCGGGCGGTGTCAGGTCGTTGTGCCCATTATATTGATATACGTTACTCATTTCGGCCCTCTCAGTCGATTATTAGTTTTCACTGCGTGAAGTCGGGCTATGCTATCACAGCCGCATGAACTATCGGCTCATTGCCAGGGCCTTGGTTATCGCCTCAAAGAGTACGAAGCAGCTTACTTCGCGGCTTCGGCAGCCGTGTTCGTCGCGTAGTCCTCCGGCGAATGCCGGCTTGACGCTCGGCTGACGTGTAGCGGAGTCCAAGCCCTCGTGGCATAGTGCGTCCAATTAATTTTTACGGGAGCAACCCATGCCCACCCTGGAAGCAATCGAGACAAAGATTCGCCGCCTGCAAGAACAAGCTGAAGCGATGAGAGCCAAGAAGGCATCGGCTACGCTCGACCGCATCGTTGCGCTCATGAAGGAGAGCGGTGTTACGGTGGCCGACATCGAGGCTCACATTGGTGGCAAGAAGCGCGGAGTAAAAGCCGGTAAGAAGACAGCTGCCGGCGCAGCGACCGTTGCCGCCAAGTACATGGACCCAAAGACTGGCGCGACATGGTCGGGACGCGGTCGCGCGCCGGCGTGGATTTCGAGCGCCAAAAATCGCGACCGGTTCCTAGTTGATGGCAATGGCACGACGGCGTCGGTGGCGACTGGAAGCAAAGCAAATCGACCCGGCAACTATCGGCGCGGCCCGCAGCCGGCGAAGTATCGTGACCCGGAAAGTGGCGCCACGTGGTCGGGACGCGGACCGGCGCCCGCCTGGCTGGCGAATGCAAAGGACCGCACGAAATTCCTAATCGAAGCTGGGGCGTGAGAATCTCGAGCAGAAATTTCTCGTCAGATATGCTACTCCGCAAGACACCACAGACGGACTTGGTCGTCCTATTGGACTCGTATCCGAGGCCGGCCTCCGGTGCAACGGACCCATTCATCGTCGCCAACGAACGCCAGGTTGCATTGGCATATCGAATCGCTCCAATCGACTTCGAGCGATTCGGACCCTTCGGAGACGACGACGAACCGTTCTGCTTGCTGCTGTTCCCTTGGGCGGCTTTCCATCGGCTGGGACCACCCAACGACGAGGGCTTAGGTGCTCATCCACTGGCGGCCGCGGGTCTGAAGTGGTACTCGGTACACGAGATAGTGAATTCGTCGTTCGTCGCCTTCCAGTGGAAGGTGGTGTCACCGCATCATGCGCGGCGACATTTCGTTATTACCCTTCAGGACAGCACGTTCGAATGCGTTGCGACGGCCTGCGTTCTGGGCGGGGTGTACGGTTCGGATGACATCGCCCGCAGGGAGGCGTCTACTCGGTTCCATTAGAGGCGACAGAGTGCTCGACGGCCGCACGGGTGTGGTACAACACGACGAAGGGTCTCTAGAAATCACCGTGCGTATTTAGGTCAATGGCACTTTGAGATTCTTGTCGGACAGAACAATCACGAAGAGACATATTTCTCTATTTGTTATCCGCAACGGTGCCGGTCTCCGCAATCTGCAGCAGCGCCGTCTTCTGGTCAGCGTACCATCTTACGAGACACTCGCGGTCGTGGCAGGTTTGCTCACGGTAGTTCCACTCCGCACGGGTGCGCTCCCGAAAGGCAACCTCGTCGTGAGCGGCCGCTTTCGCCTTGGCGTAGAGTGAGGCCAGTTCGACATCATCCGCCGCAAGTTCATGGTCGCTGCAGATGAGGTGCTCAGCGTCGGACCGCGCCTTACTGCAATCAAAGCTGGTGTGCAGAGTTGCAGCGGACGCCGGCTCTGCGGTCGCAGCAACAACTGGAGCAGTCTGTGCTTCATTTGCCTTCAACCAATCTGCGAGCGGTGTCGCGTTAAACGGAAGGCCCTTCGACGTAACGTACTTAGCGCGGGATTTTCCGGCGGCGGCATCAACCGTCTCCCTGAACACAATGTCGCCCTTTCCCGTAGCCTCGCTGATTGCGAATGCAGCGTTATCCGACGCACACGCATGCGCCTTGCAGCCTTCGCCGACGATGTAACCGTCTTTAACGTAAATTCCAGCGGAATTGCTAACCGTGAGGCGGTTCACGAACTTGTTCCAGTCCGCACGCGACATATGATTGAATGCGGTACGAAAGCGCTTGTCTGTAACCACGTCAACGGGATGCCTTCCAACGAGCCAGCGGAAGTCGGAGTGTCGTGAGCCGAGTTGGTCATCGGGAGCTGCGCCGGCCGCTGAGGCGACGGGGATATCGGTGCCCGACGACACCGCAGCCGGCCGATTGTCGTCTTGTGTCCGATGGTAGCCGGCGAACAGTGCGACGACGATGGTCAGAACTGCGAAGAGGGCAGCTTTCTCTCGCACGAGGCTGTCGGATTCATTGGGAGTTGGACGCGGCGAAATCTCCGCCTCCAGCAACAAATCGAAGCGTGCGTTGGCTGCGCCGAGCGCTTCCACTGCGGCTGCTTTTTTCTTGTTGAATGACGTAAGACGGAAGAAGCCGTAAGTGAATGCCGTAACGAAGAAGACCAGGCCAATTGGAACGTTGTTCAGGAATATGAAGAACGAGCCCAGCAGGCTGGCGAGGAACGGCGCAACAAAATTCGGCGCCTTGGGCCACGAAGCAATGGTACTTACAAGGGAGACCGCTTCGTTGGCAAGTCGACCGCGCTCCCCGAGGTTGGCTGAACACTTGCGTTCGATTTCGTAGACGGCCAGCATTGCCTTCTCTTTCTCTGCCAGCGATATCGAACCGATGTCGACTGCAAGCTTAATGGCCCTCGTGGTCGCTTCGAACTCTCGGCCCAGGGTTTCGAGGAATTCCTGATGCTCGTCGAGCGTTACCGCCTCAGACAACTCGTCGCGCCGGACGTACACCCCGTGCGAAAGGAAGTATCGCAAAAGTGCATCGGTGGTACGTGTCTGCACCTGGGCAACGAAGTCGCGCGCAGCCTGCTCTCTTTTCGAGAGCCGCTCAGTGCTCGCGGAATCGATTTGGCTGCTACCTGCGACAACGGACCGAACCGGATTCGCTGTGCGCCGTATGTTATGGGTGAACCGCAATCCGGTTCCCGGAATGCTTGCAGTGACATGGCCGCGCGTGTTGTATGTGAACCCTTTTCCGCCAATTGACGTGCTGATGCCGCTCTTGCTGACGTTGAGGTGAATGCCCGGTGCTATCTTTATCCTCTTCCTAAACCCCCACCCCATTTGCCACCCCCGCTCTCATTTGACTCGTCATTTTCGTCGTAGCGCGCAGTCGGACGAACCCCGTGCTGTGCCGTTCAAGCATCTGTTCAGGTCGCTGGACTCAAATACCAGCCCCGACCGCTCGCATTGTTCCTTCGTAATTCAGTTCCTCAAACGGACTGAGCCGTCCTCGATAACCACAGCCGTCTGAACTCGTCCGTGCGTCAACGCCCGCGAAATCCGCGCCCCAGCCTCGGCAGTCGTCCGGGCGACACCCAGCAGCCGGCAGACCGCCTTAGCAAGTCCATCTTGCGATGTGGCTCCTTGCTGCGATAGGATGTACACGGCCGCATTGCCCAATTCTTCGAGGCTAATCTCGTCTATACCGCGACGGGTTTCCGCGTCGCTGCCTGGCACTCGAACACCATCCCAAGTGCTCGGATTGGCGTGCTCTGGCCAGTAGAAGGCGACACCGTTGTCCGTTGTTCGAGTTACCTGCCTGGGTACCAATGCGCTTAGGTGAGCCTCAATGCGGTTTCCAACGCGGGACAGCCCCCATGCTCGCGTAACGCGCTTGAATGCCACCGCCTGCGAGACCGGACCTTCTGTTTCGACGACCTGGAGTAGCTGGCTCGCCAAAGTCGACATCGAGCCGCGCTCATAGAAGAGGTCCGGATTGCCTTTGTCCAACCTCGTCAGTTCGTATTCGGGCAACTGAGTGATAGGTGCAATCGCCTCGGCAACCGATTCGGCTCGAGCATACAAAGCATGCGGCTCTGCCTCATGCGCCGTCTCTTCTGACAGTTCAACCACCGGTTCATCCTCGGTTGGCACTGTCGCTACCAACTCCTCCAGTCGGGCCACGAGCTTTCGCAGTGGCTCTTCCGGATTCAGCCACCAGTCGGTGGACCAGATGCGGTACAGCTCCCAGCCCAACCCTTCAAGGACATGCTGGCGGAGCCGGTCACGGTCGCGCGCCGTCGCGCCGGAGTGATACATGGCGCCGTCGCACTCAACGCCCAGCAGATAGCGGCCTGGCGCACGCGGGTCGACCACGCCAATATCAATCCGGTATCCGGACACGCCGACCTGCGGGTGGACCGTCCAACCTTTCTCACGAAGGGCGGAAATCACCTGCCGCTCGAACGGGCTATCGGGCTCTCGCCCAGTCGGCATGCTTTGCTCAACCAAGGCACGTGGACCGCGAATGGCGAATTCCATGTAGTTCTTCAGGTCTCGTACGCCGGCGGCCCGAACACGCGACAGGTCAATCTGCTCCGGAAGCAGCGTACTAAAAATCACGACGCCGACCCGGGCGCGCGATACAGCGACGTTCAGGCGACGATGGCCCCCTTCCAAGTTCAGCGGCCCAAAGTTGAGGCTGACCTTGCCCGATGCGTCTGGGCCATAGGTGATGGAGAAGAATATGATGTCGCGCTCGTCGCCCTGAACGTTCTCGAGGTTCTTGATGAACAGCGGCTCCTGTGCAGCCTGCGCAATAGCCTGGTCGAGTTGCTGGGATGCCCTGCGGCGCTCGTCCAGCATGCGCTCAATTAGACTTTGCTGCGCTTGGTTGAAGGTCACTACGCCGAGCGTCAGGTGCCGCTTCGCCGAATCCAGATAGTGCCGCTCAATCGCCTTGACGATGGCATCAGCTTCCGCCCGATTGGTTCGCGAGCCGCCGCGGTCGTACACACCCTGTACGCGCTCAAAGCGCACACTTTGGTCATCGGTCACCGGCGACGGGAACGTCACCAGTTCGTTGTCGTAGTACGTGACATTGCTGAAGGTAATCAGCCCTTCATGCTTGCTCCGGTAGTGCCAGTTGAGCCGTAGCTCGGGCAGGCCGATACTGAGGCACTCGTCCAAGATGCTCTCCAGGTCTTGTACATCATCGCTATCCGCCACGTCATCCGAGTCATCGGACCGAGAGAAGAAGCTGGTCGGAGGTAGCTGCTTCGGGTCGCCGACGCAGACGAGCTGTTTGCCACGAGCAATAGCGCCGACGGCGTCCCACACGGGAATCTGCGAAGCCTCATCGAATATGACGACGTCGAATTGCGCATGCGACGCGTCCAGATACTGGGCAACCGATAAAGGTGACATCAGCAGGCACGGCTTCAGGCGAGTCATCAGGCTCGGGAGGCTTTGCACCAGTTGCCGAATCGGCATGTGCTTGCGCTGTTTTTGCAATTCGCGCCTCAGCTTCCCTAGTTCGGAATCGGCACCCGGCACGAGCTCGACGCTCGCAGGAATCTGGCCCGCGAGTTTGGCTGCAATGTATTGCTGGGTCAGCTTCTGGAAGCGCTCGTCGGCCGCTTTGAACTCGGCAATCTTGCGGTCATGCTCCGCACTCGAGAAGTTGCAGAGCACCGGCTCGCGGTCAATCGCTTTCCGCAGCCACCAACTCTGGTAACTGTATTCAAAAAATGTCGCCACACCGGACAACGGTGCCTGGCCGGCCTCCAATGCATTCACAATACCCTGCAGCCCGTTGCTGATTGCGTTCGCACGCGATTTGCGCCACAGGCACCACGGCTGCAGTTGTCGGGAAGCTGATTGCCAGCCTTGAAGCAAACTCAGCAGCCGGGGGACCGCGCCCGCCGCGGTCGGGTCAAGCCCGAGGTCAATCGGACAATGGCCAAGTTCGATGACCTTGCGGAGCTGAGCCACGACGTCTCGATAGCAATCGCGGTACGACATCAAACTGGAGCCGAGAGGCATGCCTGCTTTCAGCATGCTCCGGTTGTCGGATACAAATGACTGGAGCTTTGAACGGAGCGTCTGGGCCAATTCGATGTCGTTTCCCGCGATTGCCGTTACTGCATCCGCAAATGACGACGCCCATCGTTCGGCCGACTCGACGGCGCTCCAGTCCGTCTTCGACGCAACGAACGCTTCATGCAGCAGTTGCGACGCATCATGAGACATGGACTCGATGACCTTGTCCTCCGTATTGATGGCTGTCAATGCGGCGACGACACCAGGAACATCCCCGTTTTGCGGACGACGCTGGTCTTGCCGATACAAGCGCAGTCGACCGGTGACCGCGCGCTGCGCAAAGAGACTCTTCGGCCACCAAGTACTCGTTGCTGCAGCCCACTTCAGCTTGAGTTCGGTCGCATTCAGGGTGGCGACGTCATCTACGTAGTGTTTGCTCAGCGGCTCCCATGCTTGGTTGCGCGCAAGACCATGCTGACGAAGGGCGGCGAGCCGGTTGCGGGCAGACTCGTCATGCGCCACACGGACCACCCCGACGGGAACCGTGGGTGCCGCGGAGAGCACGTCGGCCAACATATCGAATTTGCCCAGCCCGTCCAGAGAGAAAGCAATCTTCGGAATGCCCAATTGACTCAGCAAGTTCGAAGCGGCGTCATCGAGCTTCTTACTGTGAGATTCAAGCACCGAAGCCGCATCGAGAAACTCTTGCTGCCAAGACGGCATCCATTCGGTTTTGTTGACGACTGCAAGGGGATGGTTTTGCAAACCAGTCAACTGGCCGGCCAGAGCGCCCATCTGGCGACACGTCTCACGCAGCGCTTCTAGCTGGGCGCGGTCATGCGCATCCGCATCGGCCCACGGCATCGCAGCAGGCCGCATATCCGCGTATTGCAGGCTGATTCCAATGGCATCGTAAATGGTCAGGTCGTTGGGATGAATACGATGGAGCGCACGCGCGACCCCATTGAGGTCCGTCCGGAGCGTCAGGAGTCTTTCGGACTCTCGCTCCCAGTCCTTTACAGTCCTGGCACCAGCGGAATCCAGCGCAATGCCTAGCTGTTTCAGGACGTCCGCTTTCTTTGCCTTGGACGAATGCAACTCCAGGCAAAATGGCCCAAGGCCAAGGCTGCTAAGTCGACGATGTACGACCTCCAGTGCAGCCATCTTCTCCGAGACGAACAGCACCGTCTTTCCCGTGGCCAACAGATGGGCAATTAGGTTCGAGATGGTCTGGCTCTTACCTGTACCGGGCGGCCCTTCAGCGACAAGATTCTTGCCTTCGGCGGCGACGCAGACAGCACGCAATTGTGAAGAGTCCGACAGCAACGGCGTAAACAAGTCCTGAGGTCGGAACTTCTCATCCAGAGTATGGGGCTCGAAGCCCGTTGCACTGTCGGCAAACGCCCTGCCGGGATTGTTAATCAAATGTGCGACTACGCTGCTTTCTTGAAGCTGTTTATGCCGGTCTTGCAGGTCCTTCCACATGAGGTACTTCGTGAACGAGAAGATGCCCAGATGGACCTGCTCCTTGACCTCCCAGCCCTTCAGTTCACCCACATGCAGACGGAACGTCTGCAAGATTCGGTCGACGTCGATGCCACGGTCATCCGTCGGTAAGACGTCGAACGACGGCAGCTTTAGGCTAAAATCCTGCTGCAATTTTTGTAGCAACGTCGGATTCACGAGCGCGTCGTCATCGTGACGGGCCAGACGGAAGCCACTCCTTACAGACTGGCGGGACAACGTGACCGGGATGAGCAAGATTGGAGCAAGATGGCTGAATTCGGCGTCCTTGCTTTCTTGCCACTCCAGCATTCCGAACGCTAGAAACAGCGTGTTCGCGCCGCCTTCCTCCATTCCCGTAGTGGCCGCGCGAAATATCTCAAGAAGTCGGCCTTCCAGCGCTTCCTCGTCGATGTCGGTGACTATTTCATTTCGACCGAGAGCGTCAGTCGCCAGGTCATCCAATGCCACCGTACCATTGCGGCCAGCGTACACGTCTGCATCGCGACTATCAGAACCGGACATCAACTTTGGCTTCGCACGAACGCGGAATTCGTTTCCCTCTGCTAGTCGGTCCTCCAACGCCCCCGGGTCGGGGCAGACGACCCTCAGCGTGGACTTGGTCGGCTTGAAATTCAGGAGTTTGTTTCGGAGCGTCAGGTCGAGTAACTTGCTCTTCCATTTCGCCAGGCGACCTTCAG
Organism: Trinickia soli; assembly: GCF_002879855.1. GTDB lineage: Bacteria > Pseudomonadota > Gammaproteobacteria > Burkholderiales > Burkholderiaceae > Trinickia > Trinickia soli. Next base: position 98,529 of record NZ_PNYB01000007.1, read on the forward strand.
GTGTATCGGGTGTCGAGTCTTCGCGCAGCGGAATGACAACCGGGTCGAGCGGTGGCAATTGCGGGACGTCTTCGATGACGGGTGTTTCAGCCTTGGCAATAGGCACGGTTGCTTCGTCGGCCTGCGATGAACGGGAGGGCAGGGGACGAATCTGGACTTCTCGCGCGCGCCGAATATCTACGGCATAGGCAAACTGGTCTTCGTCGTTTAGGTGTTCGTCGCCGCGAGTGCAGGCCCAGCGGAGAGACGGCCTCTGCCCACTTGTGACGCCCGTCGTCTCGAAGACCATGAATTCGCCAGATTTCACGCGCTTACGAATCGCCTGAACATCGTCCACGAGCGCGGTCGAGAAGGTGGCCTCTATCAACCAAACACCCACCCACGCATGGCCTTCTTTGAACAGCACTACCGGATGCAGTCCGGCTTGTTCCAAGCAAGACGCGAACAGCATGGCAAGGTCAAGACAGGTCGCGAGCTTGCCATCCAGAATGCGTTCGGGCGTCCGGATTTTCTGGCCGTCGTTTCCGAACGATGCGGGCGGGTTGGAGTACTGGATGTCCTCGGCAACGAGGGTGCTGTAAATTGCCGAAACCTGCTTCCAGACTTTCTCGCGATTCTTGGACTGGTACCCGTCCATTGACAGGTCGGACGACGTCTGGCGCAGAAGCCCGGATGCGCGCGCGAGAAGCTTGTCTACGACCCGCGAGTTGGGCATGCAAAACGCCGCTAGCAGCTCGGGCAACGACCGCGCGCCGGCCCACTGGTCGTAGGCGAGCACATCAATGTTGCGTGTTGCCGTTACGAGTTCCGTTTCTTGAACACGCAACGATGCAGTGATGACGGCCCTCTCACTCTCATCGAGCTGACTGAAATACTGGTGGTCGGGACGCAGGTCGACAGGTGCGAGGCGCCGGCTTTCGCCGGGCGCCAATGCTTCGAAACGAAATCGTGCGCTCTCGGCGAACGCCGGCACACATTTGACGACCAGTTCGACATTGACAAGTGGAGCGTCCCCATCGTTCATGACCAGAATTTCACGGACGACCGGAACGTTATTTTGTATCGCCGCGTACCCTATCGTAAGGTCCGCGAAAACCTGAACGCTCGGTAGATTGACGTCTATATTGGTCGTCGAGTCTTCAGCGTCTTCTGCCTGCACGTGTGACATCACCCCGTTCCCCACTATTCTTACCGCCCGCAGCCGAATCGCCGTCGTTGTTGAAGACGTCGTTCGAGTCGAGCCGTCATATCAATTGCTCTGTTGCCTGCTCTCCCTTGCGGGGAGTGCGGCGGCGAATTGCCAATGCAAATCGCATGAAATCGCGCTATTTGGGTCCCCGGTGCACCTGGAATATACGCCTTTTTTCGGCCATTTTAGGGAATCGGCCGAAGGTCAACCACGTAGTTGAATTGAGACTTGCCCGACACCTGCGGCGCTAGAGTTGTCGGCTATGCCTGCGGGCCGTCTCGGGGGTTACTGAGACCCTTGGACTGGGAGAAACCAGGAACGCGAGCAAAGGGTAGTGGCCTGTATGTATATACAGTACCATTTGTCCTATGCGCGCCATGAGCTGCCGGGCTTACGAAGACGATGGTCACTGGTCTCCCGATAGACCGACGACTGCTTTTTCCGTATCCTTGCTCATGGTGGATGGTTTGCTTTTTTGCTGGTTTCCGACTTCGACAATCAGATTCTCAGCTGAAACCTCCACCGCCTTCAACTTCGCCTCAACTCCCCCGCACACCAGATTCGACTTTAGCTCGGAGGTGTAAAGCCGCTCATGCGGCGCGCGCAGTTGCTCGCCTGTGTTCGTGACCGGCAACCAGCATGGGAGACGGATGGGCTGGATTCCACGCCAGTCGAATTAACCCAGTTGCACACACTCTTTCACCGTTGTCGATTTGGTGGTCGCTTTCCCTCCGAGAGGAATGCTAGTCCAAGATGCTTTAAATGCGGCAGCACTGAGAGGAAACTGGGGGCTCTCCGACCACTTGGCTACTGCCGGCCGCTCTTACAGCTAAACAATGTGTCTTTGAAATCGGCAGCAGCCCATGACGACGAGATGCCCGCCGCGCCCACGGCAATTCCGACTAGCAAGTGTCCCAGGCAGAAGCCGTGTTAACTGGTGGGGTGGTCGGCATTACAGCATTTCGCACCCAGTGCCATTTTCATCGTTGGGCGGTAGATATCCGTCCAGCCATAACTGTCTCGACGAATGCTCGGTTCTTCAAAGCAATCTGCTGCGCTTCTGGCCTGGCAGACTGGTCAAGATCGAGCCGTAGGTGTCTCAAAGCATAGAAGAGGAACGCCTGACGGCACTGAAACTCGACCTGGCCGTCCTTCATCCCGAAGTCGAGCTCTATCGCTCGCCTATGAGACTCAGATAACTTCGGATGCGGAACAAGCACCAGGGGCACGATGGTGTGCCACTCCTGGTCGTCTTCAGCGCTGGCCGTCGCTGCGGGCTCCGAACCGTTGACCTCGAGTATGCGGGCAATCACGAAATCGCGGAACTCCTTGCGCGTGTGACAGTAGGCACGCGCGTGCCAGCGAAATCCGTCATGGGCTAGCGCATGGGGAGACAGCGTTCTCGAGGTCGGCTGCGGTCGTGTCATCGACTGATAGAGGACGCGCAAGGCCGTGCCCTCACGGATTGCCTTCAACAACGCGACAAGGACATCAATGCGAAACGTTCGTCCGGGGCTAGGGACAGTAGCCACCGTGGGAGCCCATGCGAGGAAGCTGCTGGGCCTGGAGTCAACGCCGGCGACTTGAGCGAGCAATTCGTTGAGGTAGCGGCTTGCGTCGCTCGACGCGTAAAGGGGGCTGAAGCCGTCCGAGGCGAGGTAAACCCGCGAGCTTCGGTCGTACACAAGATTGCCTGGCGCCAGCTCGGTGTACCGGGATATGTCCAGAGACGCTTGCGGCACGGAGATGCCGAAGAAGTCTATCAGGTCCCCTCTGTTGAGTCGGCCGTCCCATCGCAGGCGGAAGTCGATGAATTCCAGCCGACGTTCTTGGCTCCACCTGCCGGCCGGGCGGCTGGCCGCCTTGGCGGTGTCTGATGTTGGGCTGGTATGTTCCTTCATGTTGAAGATTTTGTCATGAGAACAAAAACTAGACTAGTATAAAAAATAGTCGTAAATTTGAACAACAGTTCAGCTTGGAGGTCCAAGGTGCGAGTCGCGAGCGTCAGTCGAGTCGACGGAGGTGCTGCATGAAGGCGCTTCGCGGTGCTGCGGCCCTCCGCAATCTGCGGGAGCAGCCGCTGTGGAAACTGCTTGCGGCCACCAAGGCCCCAGTGGTGATTGCGCTGCTGCAGTCGTTGTTCATGGAGGCTGACAAAGCTCTACCAGGCTCGGTGCTTCTGGAATGCCTTGCTCGTGACGTCGATGCTCTGCGCTCGGCAGGCGAAGACCTGCCGCAAGCGCCTCAGGCCTATGTCGCCGAATGGCTCAACCAGGGATGGCTGACGCGGCGGTTTCCGACCGGCGCTCCCGAGGAGGAGTACGAGCTGTCGGCTGAGGCTCTGACCGCGCTGCGCTTCGTCACCAGCCTGTTGAAGCCGAGAACCACAGCGACGGAGAGCCGGCTGTCAGTCGTCATCCATCAACTGTCACGCCTGGCCGAGGAGACGAACACCAGCCCTGAAGCTCGCTTGGCAGCGCTGCGCGCTGAGCGCGACCGCATCGACAGGGCTATCGAAGAGGTCGAACGCGGAAGCGTCAAGACGCTCGCGCCAGACCGAGCGCTGGAACGTGCGCGCGAGGTCATTGCCCTGGCACAGGAACTTGCCGCCGACTTCCGGAGCGTTCGGGATGAGTTTGATCGCTTGAACCGTGGGCTACGGCAGAGCCTCATTGAGAACGAGGGTAGCCGCGGCGAGGTACTGGAGCAGCTCTTCGCAGGCGTGGACCTCATCGGCGAGAGCGATGCCGGCCGGACCTTCAATGCCTTCTGGCGGCTGCTGACAGACAGCGAGCAAGCCGCCACTTTACGGGAGTCACTGGATGAGGTGACGGGGCGCCCCTTCGCACGGCAACTGGAGTCACACGAACGGAAATTCCTGCTGGGGCTGACAGGTGCCCTGCTCAACGAGGGCCGTGGCGTGCACGACGTGCTGCAGCACTTCGCGCGCAGTCTGAAAAGCTTCGTCCAGAGCCGGGAGTTCCTGGAGCACCGTCGGCTGCACAGCTTGCTGAAAGAGGCGACACAAGCGGCACTGAGTGCCAAGGACATGGTGCGCCCAAACGAGCAGGTCGGTTTCGAGCTCATGCAATCCAGCAGCCGCATTCGGTCGGTATCTCAGTGGGCTCTGTATGACCCGGCGCAGCGTGTGACCGACTCGTCGATGCTGGCCGCCGAGCCTTCGGAGCTGGACCTCGATGCAGTGAGCGAACTCGTCCGCCAGTCTGAAATCGACTTCCGGACGCTCAAGGCGCATCTGCGTGCCATTCTCGAACGCCAATCGCAAGTCACCATCGGCCAGGTCCTTACGGAGTTCCCGGCAGAGCAAGGGCTTGGCAGCGTCGTTGGATACGTGGCCCTAGGCGCCAAGCATGGCGAAGTCACGGACGGTTCCGAAATTGTTTCGTGGACCGGTGACGACGCGACGCAGCGTCGCGCTAAGGTGCCGACCATCTATTTCATGAGGGAGCGCTATCTTGAACTCGTTGACTGATACGACGGACGAGCCTCTTGCCGAGGAGCCGACACCTGACGCGCCGACCGCAGAAGCGACAACCTTCCGCGGGGACACAGGCGGACTTCCCATCGACACTCGGCGGGTGCTCGTGCAGTTGCTTCTGGGCCCTTCGGTGGACGCTCGGCGCCAGTCCAAGCTCTGGCCAGTGCTGTTGCGCGACGAAGCCGTCATCCGGTCGCGCATGCACGACCTGTTCTTGGAAGTTGTCATTGACTACGAGCAGCGCGTCGCGTTCACACGGCAGGTCGTCTCCGAAGAGCTCGACGTGCCCATCCTGCTGCGCAAGGCGTCGCTGACATTCTTAGAGACGGCGTTGCTGCTGTTCCTGCGTCAGCGCTTGACCCAGGCCGATGCTCAGGGCGAGCGCGCGGTCGTGTCCTTCGGCGACATGCAGCAGCACTTGTCGGTGTTTGAGCGGGACAGCAATCCCGACCACGCGAAGTTCGAGCGGCAGATTGTCAACGCCGTTGACAAGGCCAAGAAGCTGAGCCTGCTGCAGTTCATCCGAGGCTCTGGCGAGCGCTACGAGGTGGCGCCGACGTTGAAGCTGTTGTTCTCCGCCGAGGAAATTCAGGACTTGGCGAGAACGTACGCCTCGTTGGTATCTGCGCCAGCGGCGGCTCACGAGGACGGTATCGAAGGCGACGGACAGGTTGATAGCCCTGAAGATGAGGAGGAAGCCCTGTGAACTCCGTTGGCCAAATCGCCCTGCTCGACGGCGCCGATGACCAGTTTCGGCTCACCCGCATCCAGACGTTCAATTGGGGCACGTTCTCCAACGTCTTCGACTTCCCGATACCAAAGGAGGGCTACCTCTTTGTCGGCCCATCCGGCTCGGGCAAGTCGACAGTCTTGGACGCTCATGCGGCATTGCTGACGCCGCCGAAGTGGGTGGACTTCAACGTCGCTGCTCGCGAGGCCGAGCGACATGGGCGTGACCGCAGCGTGATGACCTACCTTCGTGGCGCTTGGGCGCAGCAGACGGGGGATGGCGGTGAGTACGTCTCGCAGTACCTGCGCAGCGGCACGACTTGGTCGGCCATCGCCGAGACCTACTGCGACGAGCAGGGCCATGTAGTCGTTCTCGCGCAGGTTCTATGGGTCAAGGGAAACTCGACGGCCTCAGGGGACGCCAAGCGCTTGTATCTGACCCTGGAGCGCGAGTTTGACGTGCAGGAACTGGAGTTCTTTGCCAAGAACGAGTTCGACACGCGGCGCTTCAAGCATGACCTGCCTGATGCCAGGGTGCATACCGAGTTCAGCGCCTACCAGGAGCGCTTCCGCCGCTTGCTGGGTATCGACAACGAGCGTGCGCTTCGGCTCCTGCACAAGACCCAGTCGGCCAAGAATCTCGGCGACCTCAACGTGTTCCTGCGGGATTTCATGCTCGATGAGCCCGAGACCTTTGGCATCGCCACCAGCCTAGTCAACGAGTTCGGGGAGCTGAACGAGGCGCACCAGGAGGTGGTGGCGGCTCGCAAGCAAATCCAGACGCTCAAGCCGGCGCGTGATGAGCACATGGAGTTGGGGCGAGGGAGCAACGAGCGCAACTGCTTGCAGGCCATCCAGACCGCCACTGACCAGTACCGAGAGTTCCGTCGCAAGGCTCTCCTCGATGAGCGAGTTGCGGAACTGGAAGTGGACAAGGAGGCGTCTCGCCAAGAGGTTCAGCGGCTATCCCAGATTGCCGACATCGAGTTCGAGAAGCTGACGGACCTGCAGCGCCAGAAGCTCAACATGGGCGCTGACGTTCTTGACCGTCTGGAAGAAGACATCAGGGCGGCTGAAGCTGAAAAGCCTATCCGGATGGGGAAGCGCGACCAAGCGGCCGCGGCCTGCCAGGTCATGGGCTGGGCAGTGCCCGATAGCGTCGTTTGGTTCGTTCAGCGGGTGGAGGCTGCCAAGCAGCGTGTTCTGAAGTCCCGCGACCTGAAGAAGGAACTCGAAAGCCGCAAGGACCAGCTCAAGGCTGACCACCGGAAGGCGAGCGAGGACTTCGCCAAGACCGTGGCCGAGGTAAAGGCGCTTGAGCGCCAGAAATCGAACATCCCTGCGCGGCTGGTGGATCTGCGAGAGCGCATGGCGCGCGATCTTTCGATCCCGGAAGAGAAGCTGCCCTTCGTTGGAGAGTTGGTGGAAGTGCGTTCCGACTCGGCCGAATGGCAAGGTGCCATTGAGCGTGTTCTCGGCGGGTTCGCGCGAGCCATCCTCGTCGACGACAAGAACTACTCCGCAGTCTCCGGCTACCTGAACGAGCGCAACATCGGCGAGCGCCTGGTGTACTTCCGTACCATCCAACAGACCTCTGGGCGCACCCCCGGTCCGAACTCGCTGGTGCGCAAACTGAACCTGGCGTCAGGGGCCTTCGGCGATTGGGTTCGCGAGGAACTGAAGCACGCGTTTGACCTCGAGTGCGCTGACACCATGCAGACCTTCCGGAATGCGCCACGCGCGGTCACGAGGGAAGGCTTGGTCAAGCACAGCACGACCCGGCACGAGAAGAACGACCGACACAACGTCAACGACCGCAGCCAGTGGGTCTTGGGCTTCGACAACAAGGAGAAGCTGGCGCTGTACCAGAACCAGGCCGCAGAGTTGGGTGGGCGCATCTCCGAACTACAGACGGCGCTAGAGAAGATTGGTGACGAGGAAGACGCCCAACAAGAGCAGTTGTTGCACTGCCAGAACCTGTCGAATCTGACCTGGAATGATGTCGACGTTGGCGCTCTCCTGGCTCGCATTGACGACTTGACGATGCGTCTGAAGGCGGAACGGGATGCGCGGCCAGACCTAGCCGTTCTGGACGACCGTATCAAAACGCAGGAGACGGTGCATTCCAAGGCTGTCGGCAAGAAGAACGACGAGGACGCGAAAGGCCGGGGCCTCGCCAAGGACCTCGAAAAGCTGAACGGCAAACTCGCCGAGCTGGCGCGTCTGTGGCCGACTTCTGATCGCGCGCCGGCGTTCGCAGACCAGATAGGAGCCAGGTACGAGGCCGTTGGCAAGGAAGTCACTCTTGAGAGTCTCGACCAGGTGCATGCGCAGGTCGACCGAGGGCTCGGCAACGAGTTGCGAGCGCTGGAGTCTCGCTTGACGGAGTTGAAAGGTTCCATCGTTCAGCGGTTCGTCGAATTCAACCGCTTGTGGCCTGCGGTCGCTGGCGGTCTCGACGCAACGCTGGAAAGTGCGGACGACTATTTGGCCAAGCTCAAGCGTCTCGAAGACGACAACTTGCCCGCCTATGAGGACCGCTTCTTCAGCCTGCTTCGCGAACAGAGCGACCAGAACCTCACGCTGCTGACGACCAAGCTGGACGAAGAGCGCTCGGCTATCCGCTCACGCATGGAGCTGGTTAACGAGAGCTTGGAAACCGCGCCATTCAACCCGGGGACCCACCTGGTCATCGAGACGACGGATAAGTCGCTAGAGGACGTGCGGCTGTTTCGCGCGAGCTTGAAAGAGTCGCTCAGCCACTCTTTCTCGAATGATCGCGATCTGGCCGAGGCGCGTTTCAAGACCTTGGCGGCCTTGGTCAAGCGTCTTGCGAGCCAGGAGACCGTGGACAAGAACTGGCGCAACCTGGTGCTCGATGTCAGGCAACACGTGGAGTTTGTCGCTCGTGAGCTTGACGGCGATGACATCGAGGTGGATGTCTACCGCAGCGGAGCCGGCAAATCGGGTGGGCAGCGCCAGAAGCTGGCGGCGACCTGCTTGGCTGCTGCACTGCGCTATCAACTTGGCGGTCAGGACAGGGCGTTGCCGAGCTACTCCACCGTGGTGCTTGACGAGGCTTTCGACAAGGCTGATGCCGAGTTCACTGCGATGGCGATGAATATCTTCAAGACTTTTGGCTTCCAGATGATTGTGGCAACGCCGCTCAAGTCGGTGATGACGCTGGAGCCGTTCATCGGCGGCGCCTGCTTCGTGCATATCAAGGACCGCAAGAAGTCGGCTGTCATTCCCATCGAGTACGACCGTGGCGCTCAGCGCTTGAAGCTGACCCAGGACGTTCGCAATGCCGAAGAAGCTGCTATCTCCTGACGCCGCTCGGGACTTCCTCGTTCGGCGCTTCAATAACCAGCACCAGAACTGGTTGGCAGGCGAGGGTGCGTGGCCGCTGACGGTCAATTTGGGTGTCCCGACCGAAAAGGACATCACGGACGACGTGGCGGCAGTCAGGGCTTGGGCATCAGCCTGGCAGTCGAGGACGGGGCCAGGTGAGCTTGTGTTCGAGGAGCGCCAGTTCGCCAGGCTGGGCCGGCATCTGCTGCCGGTCAGCTTGACCTTGCCGGATGCGGTGGCTGTCGCTGCTTGCGTAGGGCAGTTGCGGCGCTGGGAAATTGCCATGCAACGCTGTCAGCAGATGCGGGAGCGGTGGCCAGACATGGGGGTGCGTGCGCTCGCAACGCGGTTCGATGTGCTCGCGGACTATTCCGCCGTGGACTTCGAGCGGCTAGTTTCCCTCTTGGCCTGGCTGAACGCGAACCCAGCATCAGGCTTGTATCTTCGCCAGATACCGGTGGAAGGGGTGGATACGAAGTGGCTTGAGAAGCGCACGGGCCTGGTCGCGGGCCTGCTTCGATCACTACGTGAGGTCAGCGAAGAGGAAGGTGACTTCTATCGCGTCTTTGGGCTGAGGAAGCCGGCGCATCGGGTACGTATTCGGGCTCTTTGCCCCGCCTCGCGACAGGCCATTGGAGGTCTATGCGACATCGAAGCGCCGGTGGCAGACATAGCGGCGTTGCCGATTTCGCCCCGGGCTGTTGTCGTTGTCGAGAACCTGGAGACCGGCTTGGCGCTGCCCGATTTGCCCGACACGGTGGTCGTCATGCGGCTCGGAAGCGCCGTTGGTGCGGTAAGAGCACTTCCGTGGCTGGTTGGGGCAGAGGTGGTTCTGTACTGGGGTGATATTGACACATACGGTTTCGCCATCCTGGATCGCGCACGTCGTGCCGTGCCGCACCTCCGCTCGGTCCTAATGGATGAGGAGACGCTGCTATCGCACCGCTCGTTGTGGGTTCAGGAGGCTGCCCAGTGTCCCAACGTTCCTCTTGACGCGTTGACGGCGGAGGAGCGGTCGGTCTATGAAAACCTGAGAGCCAGCGCATGGGGTACTCGCATTCGGATGGAGCAGGAGCGGTTGGGCTGGGCTGATGCCATGGCCGTGCTGATGCGTGCGCTTCAAGGGGGTGAGCCACTCCAGAGTGGCTCATGAGCAACCAGCGGCCTAAGGGTGCCTTAGGTGGTTGTGGCGATTCAATGAGTCAACCATGTGATGGTTTGCTGGGCGTCCGACGCGGTTAGCATCACTGCAACGGTGTCGGTGCTGGCCGGCCCCTTTTTTGTAAATGAATTATTTTGGGGGAAACCGTATGACGGGGCTGCGAATGCAGATTTGCGCTTTCAGCGCTACTTGAATACTTACCTGGAGCCCGCGCCGGTTCAAGAGCCAGTAGATGCAAGTACCGATCCGCAACTCTCTACGCTGATCACTACTCTGCTGGAAGAGGCAATGAAGTCGCCAGAAGGGGCGTTGTTTGACATCGGCTGTGGTAAGGGGACTTTACTTGAGCGATTGGCGGGCTCATCCGAATTCGTGAACAGCAACTGGGCCTACGTGGCGGTCGACTTCGACGAGATGCTGGCCGAGGTTCAAGCAGTTGCTCGGCAGAAGCGACTGAATCGGCGAGTCGAATTGCTGTCCGTAGATGATTTCTATAAGCAGTGGCCTGATCTGCCGCGCCCCCACATCTACTTCTGTCGAAACGTACTGCACGAGTTGACCATATCGCAAACGGCCGACCTGTTCCGGAGACTATCTGACAAGCGTAAGGACGGAGAACTTGTATTCATTCAAGATTTGATGAACTTTCAGGAAGGGGCGCGTATGCAGTGCGGTGCCGAGCGCAATCGCGAGCGCGCCGCCGCGGATGAGACCTTCCCAGGTCTTGGACGTACTCACGAGCGGCGAGAGCTTGTGCTTCCCCCAAAGCTTGCCGCAGACGTATTGGAAGACATCGCTTGCCTGGACGACGAGCAGGAAGAAATGCAGCAACGGCCCGTTATCGTTGAAGTAGTGCGGGAAGTCCAGCAGCAGAAGCGCAGGCGCGTAGCTCAGCGAATAGACGCATACCATGAGCGCCCACTGGATTTTTGCGGTGCGTTCGAGAAAATCGGCTGTGTCTTGCGAAAAGGCGGCAGCGGCAGCGAGCACGAGAAAGGCGTATACGGGGATGAAAATCGCGAACAACCCGTCGGATTCCAACGAGGGTGATCCAAAAAGCGTGTGGCATGGTTATCCCTTGGCGGTGTTTTGCAGGCGGATCACGGAGGCGCGCGCTTCAAACAGAAACGCGTCTTTATCTTCTGCGGCCCGGGCGATTTCGCCACCGAACGATACGTGGCAACTGACTGGAACCGGCAGCACGGCTCCTTTGGGCATCGCGCGTGCGAGATTGGACAGATGCACGGGGACGAGCGCGACGTTCGGGAATTGTCGGGATAGCCAGTAAAGCCCGCTTTTGAACGGTCCGATGTCGCCATCGAGACTACGCGTGCCTTCGGGAAAAATGATCAGCGATGAGCCGGTTGCCAGCGCTTCTTTCACGCGTTCTAGCGGATCTTCGCCGCTTTCGCGTTTGCGTTCGACAAAGACGACGTTGAGAACGTGGTTGGCGATGAAGCGTTTCGTCGATGACGAATCCCAGTAATCGCGAGCGGCGACCGGCCGGACATGGGCGCGGGTTTCCCGCGGCAACGCGGCGAGGATGGCGAGCGTATCGACGTGGCTCGCGTGATTGGCGAAGTAGATCGTCTGCCCGTTGTTCGGCCGCGCCATGGCGACCGTGCGCGCCCACGATCAGGCGCACTACGCCGAGTAGGAGGCTTTGCAGCAGGTTACGCATGATTGGCCCCTGCCTCGACGTCATGCAGGTCTCGCACGATTGCGCGCGTTCGCGTGATGCAGGTCAGGGCGCTGCCGGCCGCGATGATCGCGAGCGCGATGAACAGGCAGATGTGATGACGATGCAATGCGGTTTCGGCCGCGTTCGCGACACACCCGAGCGTCAGTAGCGCCATGCGGTGCTGCTTGGCCATCGGCCCGATGAATCTTTGCGCGAGACCGACTACGCCGCCGAAGACTCTCACATACGCAGTGAGCGCGGCGAGCAGGGCGGCGGCCCACCCGAGGGACGGCGCTGCGACCGCATAGCCGGCCGCGACGAGTAGAAGCGTGTCGGCCAGCCTGTCGGGGAATTCGTTGTAAAGCGCGCCGACGACCGACCGTTTCCCGCCTTCGATTGCGACGAGTCCGTCGATCACGTTGCACACGAGACGCAGTTGAATGCCTGCGATGGCAATGATCATTGCCCCGATGCTGTCGGAGGCAATCAGTGCGGCCGCGCCGATTGCAGCGAAGATCACGCTTGCGCCGGAGATTTGATTCGGTGTGATAGCGCTTCTGGCCAGCGTGCCTGCCAGCATGAGGATGAGTCGGTTCGATCTGGATTTGATTGGTCGGCGGTTTTCATCCATTGGGATCGGGCTCCTCGGTTTTGGTTATTGGCGTCATTGCCTTTTATTCTTGTCCATCTACATTGATGAAATCAACTGTGCGCCGCATTCGGTCGGGTCGTCGTGATAGGCGACCGGTTTGCCGTGATGCAAACGGGGGCTGTTCTCCGGCAGGATTTTGAAATTGCCTTTGCATTGGGGGCACCAGGTCATGTCGCCCTGCACGGCGACGGGCAGGCCCATTGCCGTGATGTCGTCGCAGGCTGTGATGACTTCGCCGCCGTGGGTCGTCTTGTCGTGCAGGCGGATTACGCCTCGGCCGTTTTCGTGTTTCATGGGAAGTGCTCTGTGTCGCTGTTACGCAGCGGCTGCGGTTGCGCGGTGTTTTTGGTGGAGTTCGTGCATTGCGAGGCGCAGGTTCTCGCCCGCATAGCGCGTGCGGTATCGCAGGTAGCCGCCGCTTTCCCACGGCGCGTTGCGGGAAAACAGAGTGCCGACGATGGCCGTATCCAATGGCTTGAAGCCTGCGTAGGAATCGTGGCAGTAGGTGTTGAAGAACGTCAGTTCTACGTCGCCAGGTTGGCGTTGGACTACCTTCTCCAGAATTTCGCGTCGTGCCTTCGGGATGCTTTTCTTGGCTTGGGCGGCTTGCGCATATTGATGCTCGGCTGCTTTGAGCCTGAAGATCCGGCCGCGTAGCGATAGCTTGGCGCTCCCGACGGCTTCCTTCGCGTCGCGCAGTTGGATCTGCGCGTCGTACACCTCGCCGATGTCGTTCATGAAGATCCGGTGCGCGCCAAGCAGGTCTTCTTTGTCGCCGTCACCGGCGTTTTGGAAGAACGGTAGCGTCTCGTAGACGTGACGATGCAGATAACGCCACGCGAGGATGTCGATGAGGCAGTCGGAGATGGCGCGGACGCCGGTGCCGTTGGCTTGGATGAAGGCGGTGTAGTCGGATTGGAGCCGGTCGCTGATCGCGAATGCATTCCAGCCGTCGACGACGGTGGCGTTGTCGCTATCGAGCGGCACCCGGGCTGCCCGGGCCGCCTGATACAACATGTTCAATGGAATTCGCGCGAGCTTGTTTTCATCTTCGCCGCCATTCTTGCCCTGCTCTTCGGGCAGGTAGCCACCGCCCAAATCCGAGTGCATCCCCGGGAAGCGAAACTGGCGGCAGCGTGGCGGCATCGCCTCGCCGGGTGCGCAGATATCGTCGAGCGGAAATGATTCGCGTTGCTCATGCATTGCGACGTAGTGTTCGCAGTGGCGCACGCGTGGCGAGAGTCGCAGGTTCTTCGGCTCGCCCCAGTCGTAGTGGCCGTCAGTCCAACGGCCCGCGGCAGGCCCGAGGCTGACAGCGGCGACTGTATCGAAGATGCCGAGAAAGCGGATATGCGCTTTAACGCCGCCGAGTGTGTCGCCCTCGAAGCACTCGTCCAACCAGTTGCAGAACACGCGTGCCTGGGCCGCCCCGCGGCTGAAGCCGAATACGTCGATAAAGACTTCTACGAGCTTTGGCGCTCGCGTGTCGGCGATCCGCTGCGCGAGTTGTGCGAACTGCTGTTTTAAGAATTTCGTGCGATGCGAAATGCCGCCCATGGTCAGAAGGCCGCCTTCGTGCTTCATGTCGACCATCTCCAGCGCCCGCAGGTCGGCTGGAGATATGCGGCGGGCAGCGGCCTCGTCCGGATTCTGCAGCGGCAACCAACCGTTCGTGCAAAGCGCCTTGACCGTTCGTTCGTCGATCATCGGCGTGTCGTAGTTGTCGAGCGAACCGTGCATCGCGTTCAGGATGTGCAGCATTCCGAACAGGATGCGGGCGTTGCCACCTGCGCCGAAGCCCATTCCCAACGTACGTGGCCCGTCCTCGCCAATTTCGGGGAACGGCGTGCCGACCCCGGGAATGTAGAGGGGGTAGTATCCCTTCCGCTTGTTGTCGGGATAAGCGCGGTAGAGCCTGGCGACATTGCTGTCCTTTTTGCGCTGCAGTTGCGTCGCCCCGCCGAGGCCCGGCTCGGCCCAGTCCTGGTTGTTGCCGGTGCCGTCGAAGAACACACCAATTTCGATGCAGAATTCGCACTTGTCTGGGCGATACCAGCGGCTCGGGCCGGTCTCGGTCACGCCCTCGGTATGGTTCGGATGGGCGGCTGCCCGCAGGAGGCTGATCTCTTCGTTCATTGGCTCGGTGCTCCCGTGGTTTTGGCGGATTTGGACGTAGGCTCTTTTATCTTCTGTGACGTGCATTCGGCAAGATGCGGCGCTGCTTGGCAGCGACGGACGTGGCGCGCGGCACGCATCTTCTCCCACGCGTCCCTCTTACATGCCTGGTAGGCAGGGCCGGTTGTTATCCGTGCGCACCGCGGCAGATAGCGGCGCGCGTCTTCGCGCTGATCGTCCAACACCTCTTCCCGCACCTGCTTCATGCAGCGATCGATATCCGGCGCTGCTGCACAGTGCTGCCTGGCGATGGCGATATCCGCGAGGTGCTCGTTCGTGTCACGCCAGTCGTGCCGTGCCGGATACATATCCGACGGCTCCTTCTGAGGAATGGGATCGTGCGGGCCGGGGTAATTGGGTGCGCTCGGCCCTACGTTGGACACCACCACACGTACGTCGCCGTTGGCGAGGAAATGCACCCAAACGCGACCACCGTCTTCGCCGTAGGGCTCAATCGGCACGTCGGCCTCGTAAGTCTTCCCTGTGTCGTGCTCCCAGTCCCTCACGTCCCAAACAACATGCGCGGTCAATCCCGGATGCCACTTCTCGGGCAGTGCAGGGCTGGGAGCACCGGCGTTGCCAGTTCCGGCCTGGAAGCCTCCCGCGCCGTTGACCCAGAAGTCAGTGATGCTCAGGTTGTCCGCGAGGTGATCGATACCTCCCATACCGGCATAAGCTGGCGCAGGACTTAGCGCCGCAGTAAGTGCAAAGCCAAACGAGATAAGCCACGCCCGGCAGGTTGTTTTTGGCATTTTTATGTCCTTGTTTGAGGGGCCGTATCCCCATGCCAGTTCACCAGCTCGCTCCACTGCGTCGACGCGCGCAGCGACTCGACCCGCTTCAGAAACCGTGCGTCCGTGAGCACCGAACCATCGGTCTGAACAGCCGCCGCCGCGACGTGACGTTGCACCTCGAACGGCTCGATGCCATGCAGCAGTACAAACGCGGCCGATGCCTCGACGTGGCGGTATTGCCCGGCAGACAGATGCGGCTCGCCGGTTTGCGCTCCGCCCACTGCCAGCGCATCGGCCAAAGCCCCCGCCAACGCTTGCTCCAGTAACGCGGCGCATTGCTCATCCGATAGAACGATCTCGGCATGGCGATGCTCATCGGCCGGTAGACCCCGGCCAAACGCCTTCTCATCGCCGAAGCGATCCAGGTAGTGCCATTGCGTCACCGGGCCTTTGAGTCGCGTGATCTGTTTCGTTGTCAGTACGCGCGCCAGCGCATCCAGCGCGCGGGTGTCTGCGAATCGAAGGAAGTACCGATCGCCCTCGGCCATCGCGATGCTGCGTTGTGATTCAAGGTGCATGGCGAGGCTGGCAAGGCTCGCCTCGCTGAAGACGCGGCTAACGCCATATCGCCACGGCAACTCGAGCGGTTCATCGCCCGGCACGCAGGTCTTGAACTCGTCAGCATCGAACAGCCACGGTCCATACTGCTTGGCACTCGCAGAGGCAAGATCCGCATAAAGCGGAGTCGCGTTGGCCGTGTGCGTTAGCGCGTCGAATTGACGGAGGCCGCGCCAGATGGCTGCGTCGATTAACACGAACTCGTTCATGTGAAATGTCTTCCTTAATGAGGCACGAGCGCGTTGCCCGAACCGGCGGCGATCTCGAAGCACCGCTCGCAAAACGTGTCGGGAACGTTCGGAAAGACAGTCGGCACGTTCTGCGGGCCGACGGTTTGATGGGCAGCCGCATGAATGACATTGGCACCCGGTGTCTTGCCGTTGATGCCGTTGGCGTCGATCACAAGCTCGCTGTTGCCGGCATTGAGTCGAATACCCTGCTTGGCCGTGAGCGTGATCCAATCGGTCGTGCTGATGATTGCAACGACCTTCTTCGCAAGCAGTTCGAGGTCGTCGTTCTGCGCTTGCACCTGCACCTTGCCGCTCGCGGCAATGAGCTTCATGCCCATGCGATGCACGAACAGCGAAAACTTCTCCGATACGCTCGCAAGCAGCGATTTACCCGCTGCGAGCGATACGGTTTGACCGGCGGTGACGGCAACGTGCTGGCCGCTTGCGAGGTGTGCGGTCGCGGGCGTCGTCATCTCAAGACCCGCTGCGCCAGCAAGCAGCAGATGCGGCTCGCTCAGTTCGGGGAAAGACCCATGGCCGCCGCCTGAGCCCTCGATGCCATCGGCCTGCGATTGCAGTACCTCAGCCACCTGCGTCTGATCGCTTCCCCGCTCCTGCCCCTGATGGTGCTGCGAGAGCCTGGCCAATTGACCATGCAGCGTCTGCGCTTGGTTCAAGCGCGACACAGGCTCGCTGACATCGGCGAGGTGCGATCGCCCTTGCGGCCGCACCTCGGTGCTGACCAACAGGCCCTGACCCGAGCGGATCGCCCCGACGGCATCGGTGCGCAACTCGAACCCCTCACCGCGTGCGTCTTTGCGGCCCTCCCAGTCTTCGATACGCGTGATGCTGCCCAGCGACAGCTGACTCGCCCCATGGTCGCTGCGCAGTTGCACCTGAATGGCGTTCTCCGTGTCATCGAGAACCAGATGATTGCTCCGGCCACCGGCGCGGTTGCCCGCATCGCGAATGAGCTCACGCGTACGAATGCCCGTGAGCGCCCGTTGATGCGGCAACTGCCACGACGACAGCTTCAGCGCGTTATGCACACACCCGACGATGATCGGATGATCGGGGTTGCCGTCGACCCACATGACGATCACCTCGGAGCCGATTCTGGGCAGCGCCGTCATGCCCTGGCTGCCGCCGGCCCAGTGGCTCGATACGCGCACCCACGTCGTGCAACGGCCCTCGCGATCCCAGTTGAACTGCGCCAGCACACGGCCGTATTGGTCCGTATAGAGGCTCTCGCCCTTAACCCCGACAACCGTTGCCGTTTGCGGCGCGAGGATGCGCGTATCGACGCTGTTGTAGCCCGGCATCGGCCGCCACCGGGTGCGCTTGGGCACACACGTGAAGCTGTTGTGGTAGACGGCCGGTACGTCCACGCCCTGCAGATAGTTGTTCGTCGCCACGTGATGCGCCGACACGATCAGATATTCGTCGTCGTACGGATTGCGGCTGATGGCATATCCGAACGAATCGGTCAGGCGAAACCAGCGGCCCGGCATGACAAAGCGGCTGTTGCCTTTGGCCTCGTACCAGCGCGCGCTCGCCTCGATCGCTTCGGTGCGCCGCGTGTTCAGTTCCTGGCCGTCCTCCGTGTTGCGGTAGCCATAAGAGCCGGCATACTCGTGCCATTCGAGCGGGTGCATGCCGCTGCCTTGAAAGCCGGCGATCCGTCCTTTCACCAGGCCCCATGTGTGGGCGTTTGCTTCTGGATCTTTGAAGTCGGCGCGCGAGATGGCCGTGTGCGTCGATGTGACTTGCTGGGCGGGCGAGAAAGAGGCGATGCCATCGGCCTCTTTCGAGCCGGCCTCGCGCTGATAGGGCATCTGATAGGTGCCTCCGTCGATCTGCGGCTCGTCACGCAGCGGATCGGAGACGATCAATGTATGGGCGTGGGCCGTATGCTCGTACCAGTAGCACAGGCCCAAATGCTCCAGACGGCGATGGACGTAGTTGTGATCGTGCTCGTCGAACTGGCAGGCCATCGTCATGGGCGTGTCGCGCTGGCGCACTTTCCACTCCCACACCGGCAGCGTGCCGTGATTGTCGAACACGGCGGCAATCTGGCCGCGTATCGATAATTGACTGAACAGCCGATTGCGCTTGCTTAACGTCAGATAGCGCAGCCACGGGCCCAACTCGGCTTCGTAAAACGCAATGTCGCCATCGGTTTTAACGAGTCGGAATGAGAAGACATAGCCGTTGAAGTATCGAAAGCTGCCGTCTTCGCGAAGAAGCTGCACGGCGAGGCGCTTTCCGGTGAAGTCTTTCGGGTCGAGCCTGGCGTTGTCGGAGAGGATTTCCAGAACGTAGCGGAAATCACGCGAGAGAGATTCTTCGGCTTCGAGACGATTGACGAGCAAAGTCCTATACGGCGCATTGCCCTCAGGGAACGACAACGTCAGAAGCCGATTCTTCTGCCTTCCAGAGGCGATCGTCTGGAAGTCTTCTGCGGATAAGCCGGTAGTCATAAGCGCGCCTGATATCCAGGTCGATGATCGAGGTCGCGCGATTATCCAGAGGTTTTTCTAGTTAAGTATCGGGATGCGGTGAAGATAAGACCAATTAACTTTGATGGCAATCTGCAAGGGGGCGGCAACCTCCGTGCCGCCCTTCGCGGCAGGAAGACTACGAAGCCAAAGCCTCCGTGATCGCCTCGCAGAGCTCCTTCGGCGCGAACTTCGCGACATATCCGTTCGCGCCGGCATTGCGCACGTGGGCCTCATTCGCGGAACCGGTCAATGACGAATGAATGATCACCGGAATATGCTTGAGCCGCTCGTCCGCTTTGATGCGACGCGTCAACATGAAGCCATCCATCTCGGGCATTTCCAGATCGGTGATCACGAGCGAGATCTTGTCGCGTGCAGGTACCTTTTCCTTCTCCGCATCGTCGGCATAACGCTGCAACATTTGCCATGCTTCTTCGCCCGTCGTCGCGAGCACGTGCGGTGCACCGATCGCCGTCAGCGCCTGATCGAGCAACGTCCGCGCAAACGCCGAATCGTCGGCGGCCAAAATCTTACCGCCCGCCGCGTAGTGCATCTCCGCGCTGATCTCGGTCTTGTTGACGTCGCGATGCTGCTCGGGGAACACGTCGCGCATGACTTGCTCGACGTCCAACACCTGCGCCAAACGAAGCTCGCCCGATTCGCCGTTAAAGCGCGCAATGCTCGTGATATAGCCCGCGCCGCCCGCGCATTCGGCCGGATGCACCTGGCTCCACTCGAGCCGCACGATGTCGTCGACGTCCTCTACCGCAAACGCCTGCGTGGTCCGTGCGAATTCCGTAATCAGCAGGATGTTCGGCTCTCGCGTCGGCGTATTGCGCGTCAATTTGCAGAGATCGATCACCGGAATGATCTGGCCGCGAATGTCGATGGCACCCGAAACCACGTCGGGCGCGCCCGCGATCGGCGTGATCTCGCGGTTCGTGATGATTTCGCGAACCTTGAAGACGTTGATGCCGTAAAGCGCCGGCTCCACGCCGGGGCGAGCTTGCCCCAAGCGGAAGAGAAGAAGTTCGAACTTGTTTTTGCTCGTGAGCTGCGTGCGCTCATCGTGCATGATGTCGTGGCTTGTCATGCCTTGCCTTTGCGTGAATTCCCCATGCGCGTCCCCGCAAGTCGTTGCGCAAGACGCCACCTGTCTGGTTGTCGGCGGCGAACAGGAAAAACTAAAGGCAGGTGACGGACCCGGGCCGACTAAAAAAAGAGGGCGCGGTCGTCACGAACGCAGGTATCCCGGCGCGGCGCGTTTCTTGCGTGCCACCGTTCACCTTTGCAACGACCGTGGGGCGATCATGAACCGTAACAGCACAGAGCCGCAATCCGAGCCGGAACAAGGGGCTGAGGAGCCAAAGCCGGCGCACCACAGCGACGACGCACGCAGCCGCATCCCGCAGCGCGACGACAAGGGGCGCAAGCAGTCTCCGGCCGATAGACCGGGAAAGCAGCCCGGTGAAGGCGAGCCGAGCGTCGGCTAGCCAGCGGGTAGGGTATATCCCGACGGGCGAGCCGGATCGGCTCGTCCCGCTTTTCAGCAACGTCTTACTTCGCGGCGTCGGCTTCGCACTTCTTCATGAACGAGGCTTTTGCGGCACCGGCGAGCGGCTTGCCGTTCGAACCCACGGCCTTGCTCGAGCAATCGTTCTTTGCCGCCTTCATCTTGTCGGCTGTGCATTTCTTCATGAACGAGGACTTCGCCGCGCCCGCCAGAGGCTTGCCGTTCTTGCCGACGGCCTGCGATTCACAGCTTCCCGAAGCTGCTGCGGCAGCCGGCGCCGCGCTTGCCGCCGCGTCGGTGGTTGCGGCTTGGGCCATGCCCACTGCAAACATGCCCGCGATCGCCGCCATGACAACTTTGTTCCACATGACCAGTCCCTCCTGAAGTGGTGAGAGCGAAGCGCTCCTCCCCGTTAACGGTGCTCGAACGCAGCGGTTGACCGCGAGCGCAACGCAACGGACGCATGACGCGGCCAAAAGCGCGCTTTCACAAAAGTTCAGCTTCGACCGCTGCAGCCGGCGCCGCGTGCGCCCAGGGCGGCGGCTATCATTGTCCCGCGCCGGTACCTGACTTCATGGCTCCTGCTTCGCGTCGCTCGTGGCGATGAGCCGTTCGAGGCGGCGATCGGGCACGAGCCAAAGCAATGCCACGCCCGCGAAGAAGGCAAGCCCGATGCCCGGATACCCGAGCCATGCGGCGCCGATTCCGAGCAGATACAAGAGGGGCGATGCCTTGCCCTTCAGGCCGCGACCGATCGCGCGCGCAAGCAGGCTGTCGGGACCGTGGTGGCGGACAAGCCCCGTCTGCAGGATGAACCAGGCGCAGGCGCAGGCCAGCAGGTTGACGCCGTACAGCATCGTCGGCCACCGGGCAAAATGGTTTTCGCCCATCCATCCGGTGCTGAACGGCAGTAACGACAGCCAGAACAGCAAATGCAGATTCCACCAAAGAATCGCACCGTTCACGCGCCGCGTCGCCTGCAGCATGTGGTGGTGATTGTTCCAATAGATGCCGACGTAGATGAAACTCAGCACGTAGCTCATGGCGACGGGCCACAACTGGGCCAGCGCCGCGAAGTCTTCTCCGTGCGGCACCTTCAGTTCGAGCACCATGATCGTGATGATGACCGCCATCACGCCGTCGCTGAATGCTTCCAACCGGTTCTTTTCCATCGTTGTGAGTTCGCGGTTCGAGCGCGGGCCCGTCGGATTTCCGAAGTCCCCGCTGCCCTGTTCGTCAGACGACCGCAGTCGCTTCCACTTCCACCTTCAGCCCGAAATGCAACGGGCCCGTCGGCACGACCGCCCGCGACGGGCGCGCCTCGCCGATCCATTGCCCGTAGACGTCGTTGAACGCCGTCCAGTTGGCGAGGTCGTTCAGATAAACCCGCACCTGGACCAGCTTGTCGATGTCGCTGCCCGCAGCCAGCAGCGCCTGCTCGAGATTGGACAATACCTGCTTGGCCTGCACGTCGAACGGCTGATCGGAGAGCTTCTCTCCGGCGGGCGTAATGGGCAACTGCCCCGAGACGAAGACGAAACCGTTGGCGACGGTCACATGGCTGTAGTGGCCGCCGGGTTTGGGCAGCAACGGCGTGGCCGGATGCGTGACGGTGGGCTGCATGAAACGTTTCTCCTCGGTGACGTGTTGCCTGTGGTGGGTGGCGCGACGATCGATGTGTCGTGCGAAGCGTGATTTGAGCACAGGTGCGCCGGTCCTGTCGCCGAACCGTCTGCAAGGGTCATGATGGCAAATGAAGAATACTTGAAACGCTGATGTCGCCACGCGGCCTTGCCGATAAGCCGGCTGTGCCTTGATTTCCAGGCAGATACGCGGACCTCCGAATCCCGGCCATGAAGCTCTTTCTCAGCGCGCTGCGCAACGGCCCGGCATCGAACTTGCTGCATACCACGGCGCAACGCGGGCGCTTCCGGGTGACAATGGAGCCCCGCGCCCGTCCGCGATCAGCGGATGGCGGCCCACCTTCGACAAGGAGCTGATCTCCATGCAACGCGCCAGTAAACCCGGCTCTCTTCTCCTCTGCGCCGCAGCGGCCGCGCTTTGTTCCGCACCGCTCTCCGTCCTGGCTCAGCACGCGGCATCGATGCCCGGTATGAGCAACATGAGCAGCACCGCGGAGGCGCAATCGGCGCCGGCCAGCGGCAAGACGGCTTCCGGCGACTCGACGGCCGCGTTCAAGGCCGCCGACGAGCGCATGATGCAAGGGATGCAGGGGACGGCCTATACGGGCAATGCCGATGAAGACTTCGTTGCGCATATGACGCCCCATCATCAAGGTGCGGTGGAGATGGCCGAAGTCGAACTCAAATACGGCAAAGATCCGCAGCTGAAGCGTCTGGCTCGGAACATCATCAGCAGCCAGCGCAAAGAAATCGAATTCATGAAGCAATGGCAAGCCAAACACGGCAGCCGATAAACAGCCAATCGCCGCCGCGCTCGAACTCCCCGCCTGTCTCGAAATGGCGGGCGCTTGCCGCGCCCGCGTTCCTCCGCATCAGCGCATCAGCGCGTAAGCACGCCTGCCGACCGACCGCCTTTCACATCCGAAACGATTGCACCGCCTATCAAGCTTGATGGGTTCGTCGAGCTGTCCCCCTTTGTTAAATTCGCTTGGACGAGATAAACGTCGCTTGTTTGCGAGGTCGATTCGCCCGCACCGCCCGGCGCCGCTCGGATGCTTCTCGTATCAACCGCAACTGCTGATGAACGCAATGGTGATGGACCCACTGAAAGACCCCGGCCGCCGCATCGTCAAGCGGGAATCGTTGTGTCCGAACGTGGCTGTGCCCGCTGTATAGGAGAGACGATGCTCGCCATGTTGCGCCAGGAGCGCCGACTCTCGGTCCTGCTAACCGGCAATCTGCTGTCGCAAATCGGCGACGGCGTTCATGAGTTCGTGTTCATCATCACGGTGCTGCACGTCACGCAGGCCAACGTAGCCCTGTCAGGCGCGATCTACTTCTTTCGCTTCATTCCGTACCTCGTCTTGGGCCCGCTCGGTGGCACGCTGTCGGACCGCCTGTCGCGCCGCGCGCTGATGATCGGCGCCGATCTGGCGCGCATGGCGATCACGAGCGCGTTCTGCCTGTTGCTGTCGAACGGCCACATCGGTGTGACGGCGCTCGCGCTGATCGGCATGTCGATGACTGCGTTTCGCACGCTGTTTCAGCCGGCGTTTCAAGGCGCCATGCCTTCGCTGGTGCGGGCCGAGCATTTACCAATCGCCAACGGCGCCGCGCAAATGGCTGCCGAAATGGGCGGGCTGATCGGTCCGGCGCTTGGCGGCACCTTGCTCTATGCCGTGACTGATGTGGGTTATGTGCTCGCAATCGACGCGGTGACCTATCTCGTATCGGCGCTTTGCGTGTGGAGGACGATTCCAGCATCGGATCGCAGCGACGCCCCCGAAGGGACCGCGCGATGCCCGCTGCGCAGCTTGTACGGCGAGTTCGCGGGCAACTTCAAGGCAGTGCCCGGCCGACGTGAGCTGTCGGTCAGCATCGGGTACTCCGCGCTCTGCATCCTGTTCGTCGGAGCCGCGTTGCGCGTGCTCATTCCTACGATGCTCATCGGCGAGGGCTACGCCGATAGCGTGATCGGTTACGCGATGAGCTTCATCGCATTGGGCGCGCTAAGCGGCGCGTTGTTATGCAGCAGCGTCTCGCGCGATTTCAGCACACCGAGCCTGATGACGTATTGGCGCTGCTACGGTTTCATGCTCGCGCTGCTGCCGCTGTGCGCCGTCAGTGCGCCCGCGACATTCGCCGGTTGCTTCCTGCTTGGCGCGATCGGCGCGTTCGTCGATGTCGTCTTGCCGACGAACATTCAACACTTGTCTACCGACGCCAACGTGGGCAAGAACTTCAGCTTGTTTTCGACGTTGGCCAATACGAGCGAGGCGATGTCGGGCGCGCTCGCAGGCGCGCTCAGCGCGATCGCACCGGTCGCCGTGGGGATTTCGATCATCGGCGTGGCCGTCGTATCGGTCGGCTATATCGGGACGATGCGGGCCACGAGGCGTCATGCATGAGTGGCCGCATGCAATCGTGGCCGAGCGCGCAGCAGCGTCAGGTACGGACGAACATGTACTCGGGCCGAATGTCCCATAACAGTTGAAGGATCGGCAACTCCGACAAATACAGCCCGGCTTGGAACATTGCCTGTGCCGCACCGATAATCGAGGCACCCGATGATTCCGAACGAGCGCGCTCATGACCACGCCCACCCCGTATCGCTACGAACAACTGGCCGACATGATCGTCGGCATGGTCGAGAACGGCACCCTCGAACCGGGCGCGCGCGTGCCGTCCGTGCGCGCCGTCAGCGAGCAGCACCGCATCAGCATTTCGACGGCGTTGCAGGCGTACCGTCTGCTGGAAGAGCGCGGCGTTCTCATCGCCCGGCCCCAATCGGGGTTCTACATCGCGCCGGCTCGCAGCGGTGCGCTCGCATTGCCTTCAACGGCGCGAGCGCGCATGAAACCTTCGACCGTATCGATCAGCGGCGCCGTTGCGGGGCTGCTCGAACATGCGTCGAACGCGTCGCTCGTGCCGCTTGGTTGCGCCGTGCCCGATTACCAACTACTGCAATCGAAGCGGCTGGATCTCGCGCTGGCGCGCGCGGCGCGGCAAGACGGCGCCCGCTACAACGTCTATTGCGAGCCGCGCGGTGAAGCGAGCCTGCGCCGCGAAATCGCCAAGCGCGCGATGCGCGTGGGTCACACGCTCGCGCCCGACGATGTGCAAATCACGGGCGGCTGCACCGAGGCGCTGACTTTGGCATTGAGCGCGGTGGCCAAGCGCGGCGATACGATCGCGATCGAGTCTCCTACTTATTTCGGCCTTCTGCACACGCTCGAAGTGCTGGGCCTGAAGGCGTTCGAGTTACCGACCGATCCGACGCGCGGCGTCGATCCGGGCGCGCTCGCACGTTTGCTGGAGGCTGAGCCCGTGGCCGCCTGCGTGTTTTCATCGACGTTCAACAATCCGCTTGGGTCGGCGATGACCGACGCGAACAAGCGTGCGCTGCTTGCACTGCTCGCTCGACATGCGGTGCCGCTCATCGAGGACGACGTCTACGGCGATATTTACTTTGGTCGCGAACGGCCGACACCGTTCATTGCGCTGGACGGCGGCGCCAATACGATCTACTGCAGCTCGTTCTCGAAGAGCCTGGCTCCCGGCTATCGAATCGGGTGGATCGCCGCTGGCGCTTATTCGCGGCAGGTCATGGAGCGCAAGCTTGCGTTCAGTTTGTGCGGTCCCGTGCTGCCGCAAGTCGCGCTCGCCGAATTCCTGTCGACGGGCGCATACGACGCCCACTTACGCCGCATTCGTCGCGTCTTCGAAGCGAACCTCATGCAGCTGGCGCGCACGGTCGAGGCGGCTTTTCCCGCCGAGACCCGGCTCAGCCGGCCGGCGGGCGGGTTCGTGCTCTGGCTCGAGTTGCCGCGAGGCTTCGATTCGCGCGCGCTGTTCGATCGCGCCCTCGACAAGGGCATCTGCTTTGCACCGGGCGATGTGTTTTCCGCAAGCCGGCGCTTTCGCAACTGCCTGCGGCTCAGCGCCGGGCACGCCTGGAACGGGCGTGTCGAAGACGGCGTGCGCCGTCTGGGCCGGCTGGCAAAGGCAATGCTTGCCGCGTGAAGGCAGGGACATCCTGAAACTGTGATGGTCGAACCGCGCGAAAACTGTGGCTGTTATCGTCGCTGAGGCGGCGTTACGATCGGCGCTGGTTTATAGGGAACCGCGATGGAACCGCGATCGAACTCGTGGCTCAGCCCGATCCAACACCGAAACAAGGAGCGAATATGGCCGAGATCAATGCAAAGGAAGCAGCCCGCCAGGGCGTGGGAACCATCGTCAATTTGCGCGACAAGCTCGCGCTTGTCAGCGATCGTTGGACGCCGCGCGTCGTGGCGCAAATGAACGACTATCAGTTCAAGATCGTCAAGGTGCAGGGCGATTTCGTTTGGCATAGCCATGCCGATACCGACGAGACGTTCTTTGTGGTCGAAGGCGAGTTACGTATCGATCTGCACAGTGGCCCCGTGCATTTGCGCGCCGGCGACCTTTACGTGGTGCCGCGCGGCGTCGAGCACAAACCGTATGCCGAGCGCGAGGCGAGCCTGATGTTGATCGAGCCCTGTGGCGTGCTCAATACGGGCGAAGAACGTAACGAACGAACGCAACCGAATGACGTCTGGATCTGAACGGCCTCGGGTTTGACCCCTATGCATACGCGGCGGGTTATTTCGGCTATACGCATATAAATCCCGAAGCGTTCTTGCCGTAAATCAAGCGTGAGTGCCCCGGTTCGGCGGCGGAAACGGGGCTCGCTTTTCTTGAAAATCGGTAAGGACTCCAAAATGAACCGACTCGACCGTCTGACAGTGTTGAGCAAGCTCTTGTGTGCTTTTGCCCTCGTGATCGGTCTCGGCATGATCGTGGGCGGCGTGGGGGTCTGGGGTATCGCGACGATGCACGGTATCGCGGCGGACCTGGGCACGGCGCAGATGGATGGCCTGTATGCCATCGAAGAGACGAACAAATATCGCCTCGATGCCGATCTTTCCGGCGCGAACCTCGATTTCGCCGCCGACGCGGCCGCAAAGCAGAAGCTGCAGCAGCGCATGGCGGACGCGCTCGTGTCCATCCATCAGAATCTCGACCGGTTCGCACAGGCGATTGGCGACGATCGCGGTCATCAGATCGTTGCGGACGTGCGCGCCAAAGAGCAGGTGTGGGACAGGTTCATCCGCATCCAGGTCGGTAGCGAGTCGATGCCGGCGGGCATGGACCACACCGAAATGGTTCGCGAAGTCATCGCCGCCAGCGATGCGCTGCGCGAATCGCTCGAAGCGGCCATTCGCTATAAGCACGCGGTCGCTACCGATAGCGTCGCCGAAGCGACTGCGCGATTCGAATCGCTGCGCGCGATCATGTTCGCGTTCATGGGGGCGTCGCTCCTGGCCGGCGCCGGTCTGGCCTGGTTGATCGCGCGTCGGCTCTCGCGTCAGCTCGGCGGGGAGCCGGGCTACGCGGCGCATATCGCAAGCCGGATCGCGGCGGGCGATCTTTCCGTACGGATCGAGACGCGCGCGGGCGATCGATCGAGCTTGCTGTGGGCGCTGAAGGATATGCGCGATCACCTGGCCGGCATCGTGGCGCGCATCGGCGCTTCGAGCGAGGCGATCGCCGGCGCGTCGCAGCAGCTCGCGCGCGGCAACGCCGATCTTTCCTTGCGCACGGAGCAAGGGGCCGCGGCGCTGCAAGAGACGGCGTCGAGCATGGAGGAACTGAGCTCGACCGTCCGTCACAACGCGGATAATGCGGCGCAAGCGAGCACGCTCGCGGGTGCGGCATCCGGGGTCGCGACCCAGAGCGGCACCCTCGTCGAAGAAGTGGTGGAGACGATGCGCGAACTGGCGAACGGCTCCAAGCGCATGACCGACATCATTGCCGCCATCGAGGGCATCGCGTTCCAGACGAACATCCTCGCTTTGAACGCAGCGGTCGAGGCTGCGCGCGCCGGGGAGCAGGGGCGCGGCTTCGCCGTCGTCGCGGGCGAAGTGCGTTCGCTCGCGCAGCGCAGCGCCGTGTCGGCCAAGGAGATCAAAGCGTTGATCGAAACCTCGACGGCGCGCGTCGATAGCGGCGCGGCGCTGGCCGAACGTGCGGGCGCGACGATGTCCGAAGTCGTGCGCGCCGTGCAGCGCGTGACCGACATCATGGGCGAAATCTCGGCGGCCTCCGGCGAGCAAACCAAGGGCATCGAGCAGGTGACGATCGCTGTCTCGCAGATGGACCACACGACGCAGCAGAACGCGGCGCTCGTCGAGGAAGCCGCCGCCGCGGCAGGCTCGATGGCCGAGCAAGCCGGGCAATTGAAGGCGGCTGTCGCCGTTTTCGAGCTCGGCGCTTAGGAATATCGCCGTCGTTCCGAGTCTGACTTCGAGGGCTGACTTCAAAGGCCGACTTCGCCACCTGACTTTGCCGCAGCATGACTCGCTCGACCTCCCGAGGGCGCAACAGACTGCGCCTTCTTTATCGATCGATGGCTCGATCGCTTGTCACCGGTTATTGCCGTCCTTAAACTCGCGCGTGATTCCAAAGCGCCGCCGTATCGGAGCGGCGCACCCACCCCGCGCGAGAAGGAGAAAATCCAGCATGGCCGAATCCTATTTTCCGCGTTGGCGCGTCGCGCCGCGCGCTTCCGAAGGCCGCGTGGTCGCGCCCGACGAACGTCTGCCCTGGCCGCAGACGCTCGCCATGGGCGTGCAGCACGTCGTGGCGATGTTCGGCTCGACCGTGCTCGCCCCGCTGCTGATGGGCTTCGATCCCAATCTGTGCATTCTCATGTCCGGCATCGGCACGCTCCTGTTCTTCGTGCTCGTCGGCGGCCGCGTGCCGAGCTACCTGGGGTCGAGTTTCTCGTTCATCGGGCTCGTCATTGCCGTGACCGGCTACGCGGGACACGGCCCGAACATGAACATTCCCGTCGCGCTCGGCGGCATCGTCGTATGCGGGGTGGTCTATGCGATCATCGGACTCATCGTGGCGGCAGTCGGCACGAGGTGGATCGAAACGCTGATGCCGCCCGTCGTGACGGGATCGATCGTCGCCGTCATCGGGCTCAACCTCGCACCGATTGCGGTCAAGGGCGTGAGCGGCTCGATTTTCGATTCGTGGATGGCCATCGTCACTGTGCTCAGCGTCGGGATCGTCGCGGTGTTCACGCGCGGCATGATGCAGCGCCTGCTGATCCTCGTAGGCCTGCTGATCGCCTACGCCATCTACGCCATCGCCACGAACGGCATGGGGCTCGGCAAACCGGTCGATTTCGCGATGGTCGCGAATGCCGCCTGGTTCGGCATGCCGCATTTTTCGGCGCCGGTGTTCGACACGCACGCAATGCTGCTGCTCGCGCCCGTCGCCGTCATTCTGGTCGCTGAAAACCTCGGTCACATCAAGGCCGTCAGCGCCATGACGGGGCAAAACCTCGATCGCTATATCGGTCGCGCTTTCGTTGGCGACGGCCTCGCGACGATCGTCTCCGGCTTCGCCGGCGGTACGGGCGTGACGACCTATGCGGAAAATATCGGCGTGATGGCCGTGACGAAGATCTACTCGACGCTCGTGTTCGTCGTGGCGGCCGTCATCGCGCTCGTGCTCGGCTTCTCGCCGAAGTTCGGCGCGCTGATCGAAACGATTCCCGGGCCCGTGCTCGGCGGCGTCTCGATCGTCGTCTTCGGCCTCATTGCAGTGACGGGCGCGCGCATCTGGGTCGTCAATAAAGTCGACTTCTCCGATAACCGCAACCTGATCGTCGCAGCCGTCACGCTCGTGGTCGGCGCGGGCAACTTCTCGCTCCAGATCGGCGGATTCGCGCTCGGCGGCATCGGCACGGCCACCTTCGGCGCGATTCTCTTGTACGCATTGCTGCGCCGCGAAATGGCGCGCGGCCCGGTGCTCTAAGCGTCATCTGTGCGCCGCGGCGCGTCCGTATGCACCGCGGCGGTGCGCGCGGGCGCTTGCTGCGGCGCCTTTGTCCCGACATCGCGCACGGACGGCAGGTCCAATGCCTTGAACCTGCCCGCGCTGCATTGATCGGTCCGCGTCATTGCGACAGCGTGCGCATGGACCTTGCTTTCGTCCCGGCTACCACTACAGTAAAAGATTCGAGGGAGCCGTCGATGAAGTCGTTCGTCTATCACTTTCTCACCCTATCTGCGTACGTCGGTCGCGACGTCCGCGTCTGCCGCGAGTGGAGTTCGCCATGGTGAGTTCCGTGCGGGAAAGCAGCACAACGGCGCCGCAGGCGCTCGAACGTGATCTGATATCGGGGCAGCAGCGCTACGCGCTGCG
Organism: Trinickia soli; assembly: GCF_002879855.1. Taxonomy (GTDB): domain Bacteria; phylum Pseudomonadota; class Gammaproteobacteria; order Burkholderiales; family Burkholderiaceae; genus Trinickia; species Trinickia soli. The sequence continues at coordinate 128,450 of NZ_PNYB01000007.1, forward strand.
TCATCGCGACCTGACGCTCACCAGCGTGTTCCAGCCGATTTTCAGCCTGTCGCATTTGCGTGCCGTGGGCTACGAGGGTTTGCTGCGCGCGCATGACATCTTCGATCGGCCGGTGCCGCCGCTCGACGTGTTCGGCGATGCGGCGCGCCAGGGCGAACTTCATTATGTCGACCGCTTGGCGCAGTCGCTGCATCTGGAAAACTTCAAGACGCTACACGCTGAGCGCGAGTGGTTGTTCCTGAATGTCCATGCGGGCGCGCTGACCGATTCGTATCATGCGGCTGCGTTTCGCGCGCATCTGGATCGGCTCGAACTGTCGCCGCGGCGCATCGTGCTCGAACTGCAGGCCGTGCGTGCCGAAGATTTCGACAAGCTGGCCGACGAAGCGCGCCGTTTTCGCGAGCAGGGCTTCCTGGTCGCGCTCGACGATTTCGGCGCGGGCGATTCGAATCTCGAACGAATCTGGCAGCTCGATCCGGACATCGTCAAAGTCGATCGCATGATGCTCTCGCAGGCGGCGCATCGTACGCAGGCGGCGGCGATTTTGCCGGGCTTCGTGGCGATGTTGCATGAGGCCGGCAAGCTCGTGCTGATCGAAGGCGTCGAAACGGAGCACGAAGCGCAGCTCGCTTTTTCCTGTGACGCGGATTTCGTTCAGGGTTTTCACTTCGGCCGGCCGAGTCCCGCCTCGGCCGACAGTGCTTATGCGGCCGAGCGCATCGCGGCGCTCGTCGAGCGCCACCGCGCGCAGAACGAAGCGCGCGAGCGCGGGCGGGCGGGCCGGCTTGCGCCTTACCTGCGCGCCTTCGAACGTGCGGGCGAACGTCTTGTGCAAGGCGAGCCGCTCGAAGAAGTGTGCTGGAACTTCCTCGCACTCGATCGCGCGGCGCGCTGCTTCCTGCTCGACGAGCAAGGCCGCCAAACCGGCCGCAACGTCGTGCTGCGCGCGGATCGTGCGGGTCACGAAGCGCGCTTCCTTCCCGTGGTCGACGCGCAGGGCGCCAATTGGATGCGGCGCCCTTACTTCAACGCGGCTATCGATGCACCCGATCGCATCCATGCGACGAAGCCGTACCTGTCGATCAACGAAGCGCTTCCTTGCGTGACGCTGTCGATGGCCGTGCGTATCGGCGAGCGGCAATGCGTGCTGTGCGGCGACATCGACTGGCACGAGGATGAAGCCCGCAGTTGAGCTTGCGCGGTATGCCGATGCCGCCGCAGCCGTCGTTACGTTTTCGTGACTGCCTTGATCCGCTTTGATCTGCGTGGTTCGACGCCTATTATTGGAACAGGCGCGGCCGGCGCATCAATTGTGCGAGGCGATCGCGGCGCGTGTATTGCTACCTGCGATGCGCGTGTCCGCGGTCGCGCATCGACTTCGCTGTACTGACGGCCGAGACGCGCTCCCATCCATAACAAGCACAAGGAGCACAGAAATGATGGTTCGGCATTCCGACGCGTCGCGCGTGGTCGACGGTCTGCGGCGAGCGGCGCTGGCGGGCATGGGTGCAGTCGCGTTATCGGTCGCGGCCTCGCCTGACGCTGCGCTTGCACAAGAGACGATCAGGATCGGGGTGCCCGTGCCGCTCTCCGGCGGTTACTCGTCAGCCGGCAAGGACATCTTGAACGGTGCGCAACTCGCCGCCGATGAAATCAACAGCCAGGGCGGCGTGCTTGGCAAGAAGATCGAACTCGTGCAGGCAGACGACGAATGCGACGCCGACAAAGCCGCCCAGGCTGCGCAAATGCTCGTGGACAAGGGTGTCGTGGCCGTGGCGGGCGGCTATTGCTCGAGCGCGGCGCTGCCCGAGCTGCGTATCTTCCACGGCGCAGGTCTCGCCTATGTGATGGATGCGTCGACGAATCCCGAACTGACGGAGAAAGGGTGGGACAACGCCTTTCGTACAATCGGTCGAGACGACGAACAAGGCCCATTCGCTGCCAAGCTCATGAAAGAGGTTTTGCACGCGAAGACAGTGGCCGTGATCAACGACAACACGACGTACTCGAAGGGGCTGGCCGACAATGCCGTCAATGCGCTGAAGCAGCAGGGTATCGAAGTCGTCTACAACGATGCGGTGACGCCCGGGCAGATCGATTACGGGGACGTCGCGAAGCAGGTGGCGGCGTTGAAACCGGACGTCATCTACTACACGGGCTACTACCCCGAGGCGGCGCTGCTTGCAAAGGACTTCCGGCAACTGAAGCTGCCCGTCAAACATCTGATGGGCGGCGACGGCACGACGGAGCCGACGCTGATCAAAGCGGCCGATGGCGCGGCCAAAGACATGATCTGTACCACGGCTCCGTTGCCGCAATTCCTGATGAATGAGAAAGCGCGGCGCTTCGTCGTGCGCTACAAGAAGGCCTATGGCGTCGGGCCGGGTCCGTATTCGATCTACGAGTACGATGCCGTTGCCGTCACGGCGAAGGCGATCGCGGACGCTCGCTCGACCACGGCCGCGGACATCGTCGCCGCGCTACACAAGATCTCGGGGTTCAAAGGGGCGACAGGCGACATCACATTCAACGAAAAAGGCGATCGCACCAAAGCCGTTTATATGGCCGTCATCGTGAAAGGCGACAAATTCAAAGCCTTCCGGCAACTGGATGCGAGCGGCCGTTGGGTGCAGCCGAAATAGACAGCCGACTATCGAGGGGCGGCCGCCATCGTGCGCCGTCCGCCCCTCGCTTTCGTTCGCCTGCTTACTTTGCAACCACGACAGGAATGCCGCGCAGCGAGCCCGCGCCTTTCGTTTCGTCGAGTGCCTGCTGAACGGCCGCACTCGTCGTCGCATCGAGCCCGATGCGCGCAGCCAGGTCTCGCTCGATACGCTTCGCGCTCGCCAGATTGCGCAGCTTGACGTGGCCATAGCCGCGCACGCGCTGATGCAGCTCGGCGAGCTTGGTCACATCGTCGAGGTTCGCTGCGTTGAGCAGGGCGAAGGCGCGTTGCATCGTGCTCTCGTAGTCGTCGGCCAGCGCACGTTCCATACGCCGCTCGACCGTGCGGCCGAACGGATCGAGCGCCGTTGCGCGCAGCCCACGCCACTTTGCAAGCACGCCGAGCACGGGCCACAGCCATTGCCCGAAGGTCTGCTTACGCGGCGCCTGGCCCGCTTTGGCCTTGGCGAGCGCCGGCGGCGCGAGGTTGAATTTCACGCGAAAGTCTTTGCCGGCCGTGCCTTCGAACTGCGCTTCGAGCGCTTCGCGGAAGGCCGCATCGGTATATAAGCGCGCGACCTCGTATTCGTCCTTGACGGCAAGCAGGCGATAGAACGTCGCCGCGACGGCGCGGGCGAGTTGCGCGCCCGGTACGCGGCCGTCGGCCTGCCGAGCCGCATCGACGAGCGCGCGATAGCGCTGCACGTAGCGCGGGCCGCCGTAAGCGGCAAGGCGCGCTTCGCGGTCGGCAACGAGCGCGTCGAGATCGCCGCCTTCATCGGTTCGCTCGCCCGTTGCATCTGCGCCGGGTTCGCTGCGGGCGCCGCGTGCGCCATGGCGTTCGGCCCACAGCGCTTCGAGCGCCGCGGGATCGCCCGCGGCGAGACGGCCGACGGCGAATGCCAGCTTGTTCATCGGCACCGCGACGTTGTTCAGCTCGATGGCGCGCATGAGCGCCGCGTGCGACACGGGCACGAGCCCCAGCTGCCACGCGTAGCCGAGCATGAGGATGTTCGCGCCGATCGTGTCGCCGAGAAACTTCGCGGCCAGCGCCTGGGCGTCGCACGTCGACATGTATTCGTCGCCCGCCGCGTCGCGCATTTTGTCGATGAGCGCATCGGCGTGCAGGTTGGCGTCCGGGTCGTTGACGAACGAGGCATTCGGGATCGGATGCGTGTTGACGACGATCCGCGTGCGGCCGTGGCGTACCGTCTGCAACGCGTCGGAGCTTGCGCCGACGACCATGTCGCAGGCAAGCAGCACGTCGGCCTGTTGCGTGTCGATACGCACCTGGTTCAGCCACTCGTCGCGCGCGGCGAAACGCACGAACGAAAGGACCGAGCCACCCTTCTGCGCAAAGCCCATGAAGTCGAGCACCGACGCACTCTTGCCTTCGAGGTGGGCTGCCATGCTGATCAGCGCGCCGACCGTCACGACGCCGGTGCCGCCCACGCCCGTCACGAGTATGTCGTACGGCGCCGCATCGAGGCCGGCGCGCGGCGCCGGCAATGCATCGACTCTGCGAGCGAGCGCCGCTTCATCGAATGCGGCGCCGGCCGCCTTCTTGAGCTTGCCGCCTTCGATCGTCACGAAGCTCGGGCAGAAGCCGTTCACGCACGAATAGTCCTTGTTGCACGACGATTGGTCGATGCGACGCTTGCGCCCGAGCGGCGTTTCCACCGGTTCGACCGACAGGCAGTTCGACTGCACGCCGCAATCGCCGCATCCCTCGCAGACGGCCTCGTTGATGAAAAGACGTTTGTCCGGGTCGGGGAATTCGCCTTTCTTGCGGCGACGGCGCTTTTCGGCGGCGCAGGTCTGATCGTAGATGAGCACCGTCACGCCCTGCGTTTCGCGCAGTTCGCGCTGCACGGCATCGAGTTCGCGCCGGTGGTGGAATGTCGTGCCTTGCGGGAACAGCCCGTGATGGCCGTCGTACTTCTCGGGCTCGTCGGAGACGACGACGAAGCGCGAGACGCCTTCGGCCTCGACCTGACGCGCGATTTGCGGCACCGAAATGCTGCCGTCGACCGGTTGGCCGCCCGTCATCGCGACGGCGTCGTTGTAGAGAATCTTGTAGGTGATGTTCGTTTTCGCGGCTACGGCTTGCCGGATCGCGAGGATGCCCGAATGGAAATAGGTGCCGTCGCCGAGATTTTGAAAAACGTGCCTGGTCTTCGTGAACATCGAATGCGAGGCCCAATCCACGCCTTCGCCGCCCATCTGAATGAGGCCCGTGGTGCTGCGATCCATCCACGACGCCATGAAATGACACCCGATGCCGGCATGGGCGATGGAGCCTTCGGGCACTTTCGTCGATGTATTGTGCGGGCAGCCCGAGCAGAAGTACGGCGTGCGACGCACGGCGTCCGCGGCGTTCGAGAGGATCTTCGGCGCGACGAGGTCGACGACGCGTTCGCGTCGATCGAGCGCGGGTTTGTGCCGTGCGAGCCACTGTGCGAAGACGGGTAGCACGCGTGAGGGGCGCAGTTCACCCAGCGACGACAGTAGCGGCGCGCCGCTCGCATCGTGCTTGCCGACGATGGTCGGGCGCGTGTCGGCTGCGCGGTTGTAGAGGTAGTCCTTGATCTGCTGCTCGACCACGGGCCCTTTCTCTTCGATGACCAGCACTTCCGTGAGGCCTTCGACGAACGTGTCGATGCGTGTCATTTCGAGCGGGAAAGACAGCCCGACTTTATAGATGCGTACGCCCGCGGCGTCGAGGTCGGCCACCGTCAGATCGAGCCGGCGCAGGGCTTCCATGAGGTCGAGGTGGGCCTTGCCGCAGGTGACGATGCCGACGTTCGCGCGCGGACTTGCCGCGATCCACTTGTCGATGCTGTTGGTGCGGGCGAACGTGCGCACGGCGTCGAGCTTCGCCGCGAGGCGCGCTTCGATCGTGAGGCTCGGCAGATCGGGCCAGCGGTTGTGCAGGCCACCCGAGGGTGGCGCGTAATCGCTGGGAGCAGGCCAGTGCGTGGTCAGTGCGTCGAGATCGACGGTGGCGCCCGATTCGACCGTCTCCGAGATCGCCTTGAAGCCGACCCATGCGCCGGAAAAGCGCGACAGTGCGAAGCCATAGGTGCCGAATTCGAGCATGTCGGCGATATGCGACGGATTCACGATCGGCATGTGCCACGCCATCATCGAGAAATCGCTCTGATGCGGCATGGACGAGGAAACGCAGCCGTGATCGTCGCCGGCTACGACGAGGACGCCGCCGTGCGGCGACGAGCCGTAGGCGTTGCCGTGTTTGAGCGCATCGCCGGCGCGATCGACGCCGGGGCCTTTGCCGTACCACATGGCGAAGACGCCATCGACGGTGCGCTCGGGATCGGCTTCGACGCGCTGCGTGCCGAGCACGGCCGTGCCGCCGAGTTCTTCGTTGATGGCGGGCAGAAAGCGGACGTCGTTCGCGTCGAGCAGCTTCTTTGCTTTCCACATCTGCTGATCGACCATGCCGAGCGGCGACCCGCGATAGCCGCTGACGAAGCCGGCCGTGTTCCAGCCGAGCGCGCGGTCGATCTCGCGCTGCATCAGCATGATGCGCACGATCGCTTGCGTCCCGGTCAGGAAAATGCGGCCGTGGGTGGCCGTCAGGTTATCGGTGAGGCGGTAGTCGGATAGGGCGGGCGCGCCGTCGATCGGCAGGCGGGCGGTCATGGTGGTGTCTCCTTGAGGCTCTTGTATGCCCCGTCCAAAGCGGCGACCGGCCGAAGGCGAACGACGCTCATCTGGCGCGGGGGCAGAAGGCTCTATTCTTTAGCGGCGAGGGGGGAGGATTTTTGCTATCTGATCTTGGCCAAGTCGATGGTGTGGTAGTTTGTGCGCGTCAGTGGCTGGATCGGAGAAGAAATTTTCGGCAGCTTCCGAAGGAGGAAAAATGCAACGCCCCAGCTTCATCCGCAACTGGACCGAACTCGAGAATGAAGACAATGCCCACTACAAGGGCGACACCGAACTGTTGGCGATTGGCGCACCGCTCGCGGAAAAGCTCGGGCTGACGCGGATCGGCATTCACCACCTGCGCTTGCCGCCCGGACGCCGCACCTCTTACCCGCACGCGGAAAGCGCCGAAGAAGAGTTCGTCTATGTACTCGAAGGCACCCCGGACGCGTGGATCGACGGGCATCTGCATCGGCTTGCGCCAGGCGATGCTGTCGGTTTTCCGGCCGGCACCGGTATTTGCCACACGTTCATCAACAATACCGATGAGGAGGTTCGGCTCATCGTCGTCGGCGAACGACCCAAGCCGGAAAATCGCATCCGCTACCCGCGCAATGAAGCGCACGAGGCAACACGGTCCGACCGTTGGACCGATTGGCCCGGGCGCGAATTGGGTCCGCATGACGGCTTGCCCGACGTTCGACGTGAGACGGGCCGGCTGGGCGAGTAGGTCGTACGAGTGATCGCCAGCGAGGCGATGTCCCGATGGTGCGCCCGCTTTCGTCGGTGCAATGCCTGCCGACTATGGCGAATCGGCCGTCGTTGCGTGCGTTCCGTCGAGCGGCGCGACCTCGTCGAACTTCGCGTAGTCGATGTGCGTGATCCCATCCTCGTCGTCGTGCAGCAGGTCGAGGAAGCGGTGTTGCCAGCGGATGTCCTCGTGGCTCCAATTGTGGCGACCGTACATCGTCTGTGTCGTCGTCTCGTCCGCGCCCTCGATCATCAGCATCAGCGATGCTTCGCATGCGGCGAGGCTTTCCGCCGTTTCACCGTAGAGCGGGCTGCTTTCGTCGATCACATGCATGAGATTCCAGCCGAGCAGGAAGGTCGGATGCTGCTCGCGCACGAGCTTCAAATCGAGAATGCGCCAAAGCGGGTAACCTTCCGGCTTCGTTTCGTGCCGCATCAGCCGCAGCTTCGCCTTCGCTTCGACGATAAAGTTCTGGCGCGCGTTGGCCGCGCGCAGCATCAACGTCGGTTTGCCGTCGAGCGGCCGGATCACGGCATAACGGGCGAAGATGATCCGCGCACGCGGGCGCGAAAAACGCACGAAGATAAGGCCCGTCGCCAACGCAATGCTCGACATGCCTGTGAAGATTTCAAGCGTCGCGATCGCGTGCGCGTAGACGGTCTGCGGATGCATGTCGCCGTAGCCGACGGTCGCCAGCGTTTCCACACTGAAGAAGAACGCGCCGAGGAAGCCTTGCGGCGATTGATTCGCGATCGGTGCGTGCCCGCATAAATACAGCGCGGCGAAGACGGTGTTCAGCAGGACGAAGAACGCGGCCATCGAGCCGAAGAACGCCGGCCAAGTCGCCGTCAGGGCGCGATGGTAGAGGTCGAGGCTCGTGCTGCCGGGCATGCCGTGCGTGATGACGGTGCCTGTTCCCGTGCGCAGCAGCCGGCCTCCCTTGCCGCCTGCCGCGCGCCGCTTGGGCGCCGGGCGTGCATGGGGCGAGCGGGGCACGTGCGGCGCGCCAGCGCCGGGGGACGCCGCGTGGGCGTTGGCGTGAGAGTGAACCGGGTTGTGCGTATCGGTTGCCATCGAGGCGGCCCGTCATCGTGAACGGGCGCAGCGTAGCATGCGCAGCCCGCACGCGCGACTACGGAAACGCCCGGGGTTTCGGCACGCCCGCACCGCGGTCGATGTCGGCCCGCGCTTGCCGGTGCGCGGCTTCGATGGCCTCGGTGACATTGCCGTAACCGGCGTCGCCGCCGACGGTCGTCCAGCGCTGCACGGGCTTGTCTTGCTGCCGGATTTCGTACTCGGCGTCCCAGCGCGCGGCTTCGAGCTCAATGGGCCGCACATGAATCGAATAGACACCGTAAGCAAAGAGTTCTTCGGTCATCTTGAACCTCCATTCGCCGTACTGCGGCGCGCGTTCGGAACGCAAGGAAGGGCGGCGCGAACCTTGCGCGCCGCGCGGCTGCTACGTCGGCTACAACTCCAGTTCGCCCAGGATCTGATGCGCGAGCGCTTTGGCTTCTTCGAGTGCCTCGGAGACGGTCGCACTCACGCCTTTGACTTCGTAGACCGTCGTCTCGGGTTCGGTCGCGTCGTCGCGGGAGAGATGGACGACGCCCTGGAACCGGCCGTCGTCGAGCTGCTGCACACCCGCCGTGGCCGTGTAGATGCCTTTCGTATAGGTGACGTCTTCCATGATCATGCTCCCGTAGGGACGCGTGAATTTATCGTAGCACGCGTGTAGCGGGCGCACCCGGGCGGAGCGTTCGCGTTCGCGCTTGCGAAGCGGCCGAGCGACGCGGTCGGCCCGATCAGGCCGATCCGCATGAGCGCAGTTTTACTGCAGCAGTGCAACGATCTCGTCGAGCGACGGCGAATGCGCGCCCGCGTGCCGACACGCGGCGGCACCCGCCGCCAGCGCGAACGCCAGATGGTCGAGCCAGCCGCGCTCGGGACGCTCCATCAGACTGAACAGCAGGCCGCCGATCGAGGCGTCGCCCGCGCCCACCGTATCGACCACTTCGACGCGCGGCGGCATCGCCGCGATCGTCTCGTTCGGGGCCAGCAGCGTCGCCGGACCCGAGCCGCGTGTGACGAGCACCGTGGCCGCGGGATTCATCGCGCGCAGCGTGTCCAACGCGGTGTCCTCGTCCGTGCCGAACAGACAGCGCAAGTCCTCGTCGGAAACCTTGATCAGATCGGCCAGCGAAGCCATCGTCTCGAGCATCGGGCGGTAGCCGTGCGCCATCAGATTGCGGTAGTTCGGATCGAAGCTGATGCGCACGCCTTTCGCGCGCAAATCGGCCGCCAAGGTCGCGAGCGTGGCCGAAAGCGGAGCCCGCGCCAGACTGATGCCGCCAAAGTGCGCCCAGCGGGCCGCGCCCATCCAACCTTCGGGCAACGATTCAGGATCGAACGCGAGGTCGGCGCTCGCATCGCCAATGAAAAAATAAGCAGGCGGGTGCGTTTGATGAACGATCGCGAGCAGCGGCGCGCGATCGATGCGCTGCAAGAAGCGCAAATCGAACCCGGCGGCCTCGCTCGCGCGCCATAGTTCATCGGAAAAACAATCGACGCCGATCGATCCGGCGAATGCCGTCGGCACGCCCAACCGCGCCATCGCACGCGCGACGTTCCAGCCAGCCCCGCCGGGGTGCGAGCGCCATTGGTCGCCGTCCATGCGAACGAGGTCGGTCAGAATGTCGCCTGCGCTGATAAACAGCGGAAAGCCGGCGCGCTCAACGCCAGTCGCGGCCGATGACGCGCTCATTGCGCTCGATGTTTGCATAGATTGTCCGTTCAAGCGCGATTTGCGTAATCGCCGCCGTTACCTTGTCCGTTACCGTGTGCGTGGCCGTTGCCGCGGCCGGCCGGCCGCGTCGCCGCAGCCCAGGCCTGCGCTTCTCCATTCGGCTGCGCGCTTCCATCGGCGATCGCATTCGTTTCACCGAGCGCGTTCAGCACCTCGTAGCAGGCCCCCATCGTGTGATAGTCGGTCTTGCCGGCCGGGCTCTTCTCGTCGCTGTACTTGCGGTTGTCGCACGTGAGAATGCGGTACCAGGCGCCATAGCGATGGTCGACGAAATGCGTCCAGCTATAACTCCAGAGTTCTTCGTACCAGTCCCAGAAGCGTTCGCTGCCCGTGCGATGGCCGAGCAGCGCGGCCGTCGCCAGCGTTTCCGCTTGCACCCAGAAGTACTTATCGTGATCGCAGATTTTGCCGTCGGGTCCGAAGCCGTAGCAAAGGCCGCCATGCTCGTCGTCCCAGGCATGCGTGAGCGCCGCATCGAACAGTTCGACGGCGCGTGGCAACAGCCACGGCAGCGGACGATGACGTTCGAGAATCAGCAGCAGCTTGGCCCACTCGGTTTGATGCCCCGGCTGGAAGCCCCACGGACGAAAAATGTTCGAACTGTCTTCTTCGTTGTAATGCCAGTCGACCGACCAGTCGGCATGGAAGTGTTCCCAGACCAGCCCGTGCGAGAGCTTGGCCTGGCGTTCGGTGATATTCGTGGCCACGCGCTCGGCGCGGTTGAGATAGACGAGATGCCCGGTCGCCTCGTAGGCCGCCAGCAATGCTTCGGTCGTGTGCATATTCGCGTTCTGGCCGCGATAAGTCGACACGTGCCAGTCGGGCGTGGCTTCGTCGGCGTAGAGGCCGGCGGCGGGATCCCAGAAGCGACGCTCCATCAACTCGAACGTTTCCGCAATCTGCAGGCGCGCCTCTTCGATGCCGGCCATCGCCGCATGCGCTTGCGCCAGCAGGACGAACGCGAGGCCATAGCAATGGCGCGTGCCGTCGATCGTGCGCTTTTCCCGGTTGCGCCATTCGATCTCCCAGTCGTAGCCGCGATGCTCCGGATCCCAGTGCGCGTCGCGCAGGAAGGCAAGGCCGTGGCGCGCGTACTCGAGGTATTGCGGATCGCGAAAGTGCCGGTAGGCCATCGCGTAGTTGAACACGAAGCGGCAACTGCTCACGAGATGGCGGGACGTGCGGTTATAGACGGAGCCGTCGTCCTTGAAATAATGGTAGAAGCCGCCCGACGGGTCGTGGACCGTCGGCGCATAGAACGCGAGCGTGTCGGCCACGTGCTCGAGCAAGAATGCGCGATCGCGAAAGTTAGCGACGGGCGGCACCATCGTATTGGTATGGACAGCGCCGAGCGCCGATCGGTTGCTTCGAGGGGCGTTGGGAAGCTTCGTCATGATGTGGTTTCCGATTCGATGCTGGTTGCGCCGAGCGTGTGCTGCACGCTGGCATCGCCGACAGTGCTGGCCCGCGCGACGAGTCGGACCGGCAGCCGCACCGTCAGCTCGCCGGGGGTGTCCTCGAGCAGAAGTTGCACGCCGCGTACGCCGAGCGCTTCCTTGTCGGTCGCGATCGTGGTCAGCGCGGGGGTGGCCTGGGCGGCCGCCGGGATATCGTCGAAGCCGACGAACGCAATATCCTCGGGCACGCGCAAGCCGCGTGCGAGCACGACGCGCATGGCGGCCAGCGCGGCGACGTCGTTATAGGCGAACACGGCCGTCGGCCTGCGCTCTGGACCGTGTGTGTCGAGCAGCCGCTGCATGGCGAGCGCCGCGCCTTCGTCGGGCGGCAGATGCGCGTCGATCGACGTTTCGAGCGAAGGATCGAACAGCAAGCCGGCCTCGAAGAATGCGCGCCGATAACCGAGCGCGCGCTGCGCGATGCTGTAGTGCGCCAGCGAGCCGCCGATAAACGCGACGCGCTTGCGCCCCAGGGCGAACAAGTGCCGCATCGCCAACACGGCCCCCTCGGCGTTGTCGAGATTGACCGAGCGCAGGTTGGGCGCCCATAGGTCGATCAGCACGAGCGGGCGCTGCATCGCGGCGGCGGCCGCCAGCGTTTCCGGTTCGACGAAACCCGCCACGGCAATCGCGTCGGGCGCGTGCAGGCGCAGTTGCTCGGCGACATCTTCGGTAGGCCCGGCCGTCAGCAACGACGGCACGATGCCGTGCGCGCGGCAGGCGTCTTCCACGCCGTGCAGGACATGCGAGAAGAACGGGCTCGCGCCGAAGTTGTTGTGCTGACGGTGCAGCAGGAACGTCAGGCGGCGGATGCGCGGGCGCAGTTGCGCCGCATCGTAGCCGAGCCGTTGCGCCGTTTCGACCACGCGCAGCCTGGTCGCTTCGGACAGGCCCGGTTGATTTTTCAGCGCGCGCGACACCGTGCCGATCGACACGTTCGCCGCGCGGGCGATGTCGCGAATCGTGGTGGCCATCGTTGCTCGTCAGGAGGGTCGGGATGCGGCCGATTGTATAGTAAAAACCGCAAAAACGTGCCTGCCTTGAGCTACATGATTGCCCTTATGCGTTGATAGGGCGGTGATTCTGGAACATTTTACTGTTTAGTAAAAATTGCTAAACGTGAGCTTCGCGCGCATGCATCATCGCGGCGCCTTCTTCGAGCCCGATGACGAACAGCCCGCTGTCGGCCTGCTTCGCGCGATGCTTGGCCAGGGCCGCCACCGAGGCGATTTCCTCGCTGCCGTAGCGCGTGTCTTCCTCGACGTTGGCGTCGACCCGTACGCAGCCGATGGCCATCGTCACGAACCCGAAGAACGTCGGATTGCCGCGCCGGTCTTCTCCGTGGATACCGCCGGCGTCGCGATCCTCATCCGCATAGAACCGCAGGGCGCCCTGATTGAACGCATCGATCGCACGCTCGATCCGGTCCCGCCAATCATCGCTTTGGAACAGGATCAGGAAGTCGTCGCCGCCGACGTGGCCCAGGAAATCGCGGGTCGGGTCGCACACGTCCGCCAGCACGGCGGCCGCGAATTTCAACACTTCGTCGCCTTGCCAATAGCCGTAGCGGTCGTTGAAAGGCTTGAAGTGATTGAGATCGACGTAGCAGGCGTAAAACTGCACGCGGTGGCCGACGAGGCGGGCGATGTGCGAACTGATCGGAATGTTGCCCGGCAGGAACGTGAGCGGGTTGGCGTAGCGCGCCGCTTCGATGCGCACCTCCGTGACGGCGCGCACGAGGCTTTCTCCCGTGCCAAGGCCTACATAGCGTCCTTCGTCGGTGATGACGAAGCCGTCGGCCAGGTAGCGTTGATCGTCGCTTGCGAGCAGCTTGGCCATCTGCTCCACGGTCATCGACTTTTCGATGAGCACGGGGGAAGCGTTGGCGAACAGCATGCAGGGACGTTTGCCGAACAGCTCGCGGTGATACGGCAGCGCATAGCGGTCCATGAAACTGCGCCGGTTGATGAGCGCGATCGGCTTGTCGTGCTCGACCACGGCCAGCGCATGCAACGTCGGCAGGCGATTGAACAGATCGAGCACGTCGTTGTTCGTCGCGCTCGTGGGCAGTGCCGGCGCCGCAACGATCATCTTCGCGGCGGCCATGCCGCCCGAGGGTGAGCTGGCGACGGGCGAGCGCGTTGCGCCCGGGAACACGGCAATATGGCCCGCCCCGAGCGCTTCGCGTGCCGGCTCGGCCAGTTTGCGCGCGGCGCGCGGGTCCGGCCTGCCGATCAGGAAGCCCTGGCCGAGCGCAATGCCCATATCGCGCACGACGATCAGATCGGCCGCGTTTTCGATCCCCTCGGCCACGAGCCGCGCGCCGCTTGCCTGCGCGAAATGCTGCATCGCGCGCACGGCTTCGAACTTGAGCGGGTCGTTAGCGATGTCGTCGATAAAGAAACGATCGATTTTGACGACGTCCGGTTGCAGGCGTACCCAAAGGTTCATGCTGGCGTTGGCCGTGCCGTAGTCGTCGAGCGCAAACCCGACGCCGGTTGCGCGCAGCGCCGCGATCGCGGGCGCGAAGCTGCGGACATCCGCGATCGTGCTTTGCTCGGTCAGCTCGAGCACGAGCCGATCGACGCCGAGACCTTGCCGTTTCAGCCAATCGACCGTGCTGTCGTGGGTCGGCCCGAGTGCGACGAGGGCGTCGGCGCTGAAATTCAAAAACAGCTTGCCCTCGCATCCGAGCTCCGTAAAGGCGGTCACGCAGGCGCGTGCGGCTGCGTGCTCGAGCGCAACGGACTGCCCTTCATGGGAGGCGCGTTCGAACAACGCACCCGGCGTTTCAAGCGGCGATCCGGCCGGGCCGCGGATGAGCCCTTCGTAACCGAGAATTGCGCCGCCGTCGAAATCGACGATCGGCTGGAAGACGGCGGTCAATGCTCGCCGACCGATCAGATCGGCGATGGTCGGTTCGCCCCACGGCGATGACTGGCTGAATGACATGACGGAACAACAAGCCCGAACGATTGGATAGTCGGCTTATCGACCGTGCTCATTGAGAATTGAATGAATTTTCGATGAAGCGATGCACGAGGATGGTGCATGGGCGATGGCGCGCCCGTTCAGTCCGCCAGCGGCTTGCAATCGGGTTGGGCGAGCGCGTCGTTCGCCGCATCGATGCCTACGTGTTCGCGTACGAGATCGGCGACGGCGATCGCTTCGGCGTCCTTCGGCGCCGCGGTATCGCGCGTCGGTTCGGCGATGACGACGCGATTGCGTCCGCTGCCCTTCGCATCGAGCAGTGCCGTGTCGGCGCGCCGAATCACGCGCTCGATCGGCTCGCCGCGTGCATGCTGGGCGACGCCGACGCTGATCGTCAGCGTGACTTCGAGTTGCCGCCCCTCTTCGATGCGTTTGCGCAACCGTTCCGCGACACGCGCCGCGTCATGCTGGTCGGCGGACGGCAGCAATACGACGAACTCCTCGCCGCCGAAGCGGCCGGCGACGTCGGTCGGCCGCATGCTGTCCTGGATGTGGCGGGCGATCAGTTGCAGCGCGCGATCGCCCGCTTCATGGCCGAAGCGGTCGTTGACGGACTTGAAGTGATCGGCGTCGATGTAAAGCACCGAAAACGGCTGACCCACCCGTTCGGCGCGCAGCAGAATACGCCGGCCCAGTTCGAAGACGCGGCGCCGGCGCGGCAGCTGCGTGAGTTCGTCGATGTCGGCGAATGCGCGCAACTGACGCTCCAACCGGAAGCTCTTCTTCTGCGAGCGCAGGGCGAACAGGTTCGTCACGAGGCTTGTCGAGATGGCGATGAACATCGACAGCACGACGCCGAACTGCTCGACGGCAGGCGGCTTGCTGAGCGCAACGAGCGCGAGCGGGCCGGCAATGGCAAGCGCGGCGGCAGCGGGGAAGTCCCATCCGCGCAGCAGGACGGGGCTGAACGTGAGCGGAATCAGCACGAACGCCGGCAGGACGATCAGCATGCCGTCGCCCCATTGCAGCGCGTGCAGCATGATGCCGGCTTCGAGCGAGGCGATGAAAGCGAGGGCGGCCAGGCTTGCGCGCAGGCCGCTGCCTTTGGCCCAGGCGATCACGAGAGCGACCGCCATGGGAAGGGCGGGCAGGGCGCTTGTCAGCGCGGCTCGCGTCATGCGCTGGTTGTCGAGCCAGGCGTCGCCGGCGACGAGCACAATGTAGCCGACGAGCGCCGTCGCAAGTTGCGCGCAGAGGAACGACCACAGGCGATGGGCCGCGTAGTCTTCGAACGATTGATTGTCTTCCGGCGCCTCGATCGTTTTGGCGCGCTGTCCCCGAATGCGCCGCGTACGGCGCGACGCCGCTCCCGGGCGTGCGTCGTCGGATCGATCCTCGCTGCTCATTTATTTTCTCGCTTGGACGTGCAATTTCAGCATTTACGGAAGAATCGTGTCTCGGCCCCCGTTCCGTCGCGCCATTCTAATAGCGCTAAATCCCAAGTGGGATGATTTTAAGGAAATTTATGAGCGACGATCGGTCGCTCGCGGCACAGTGCCGCTGCGTTCGGTATCGGGGTTTTGTCGCAGCGCTCAGCCGGTTCGGCGGGCAGTGACGAAGCGGCACGATTCACTCGATTGCGTATTGATAAAAAGCAAACGTTTGCAGTGTGAATGATTTTTGCGCCGCAAAATCCAAACCTTCGTTATAGGCGCGCGGCAAATGGTTTAGAAGTCGATTTCCAGGACTTTGCGATGCAGCGCATGACGCGGGTGGATTGCGCGGCCCCGACACGGCTGGGCCGGCATGCTCATCTCGCGCGCACGCTTGTTTCTTGCGGATGTTCGTGGTGCATGTCGCGCGCCGCCCACCGCTGTGCGAGCGCCGCGCAGACCATCAGTTGCATCTGATGAAACAGCATGAGCGGCAGCACGACGGCGCCCACAGCCTGTGAAGCGAAAATGACTTTGGCCATTGGAATGCCGGACGCGAGGCTCTTCTTCGAACCGCAGAAGATGATCGTGATTTGATCTTCCCGATTGAAGCCGAGCCGTTTGCTGGCGAATGTGGTCAAGCCGAGCGCGGCGGCGAGCAGCAAGGCGTTGACGAGAAAGAGTCCTGCGAGCGAGCCGAGCGAAAGGTGATGCCAGAGCCCTTCGTTCACGGCTTCGCTAAACGCCGTGTAGACGACGAGCAGGATCGAGCCTTGATCGACAAAGCGCAAGATGCGCCGGTTGCGATCGAGCCACGGGCCGATCACGGGGCGCAGCAGTTGGCCGGCGATGAACGGAACGAGCAGTTGCATGACGATGGCGCCGACGGTATGCCAGCCCGAGCCGGACGCCCCCGCATGATTCGTCACGATGAGGCTGACGAGTGCGGGCGTGACGAAGATACCGATGAGGCTGGACGCTGACGCGCTGCAAACGGCTGCCGGGACATTGCCGCGCGCGATCGAGGTGAAAGCGATCGAGGACTGAACCGTCGAAGGCAGCGTGCAGAGGAACAAGATCCCCATGTACAGCGCCGGGGTGACGAGCGGCGCCAGCAGCGGCTTCATGGCGAGGCCCAGCAGCGGAAACATCACGAACGTGCTGACGAGCACGAGGGCATGCAGGCGCCAGTGCGTGGCGCCGGCCACGACAGCCTCGCGCGAGAGCTTCGCGCCGTGCAGGAAGAACAACAGGCCCACGGCGATATTCGTCAGCCAATTGACGGCGATGGCCGTCTCGCCGCGGCACGGTAAGAGGCTCGCCAGCACGACGGTGCCGATCAACGCGAGCGTGAAATTATCGGGGACCAGAAAAGAAGGGCGACGCATAAGCAAAACTTCTCGTAACGATGAAATACCGATATGCGCAAAAAATGCGCAAGGCAGAAACGCGCGGAAAACAGGGCGCGCAATGCGACTTTCAAAGCGGCCCAAATGGTCGCATGAATGTCGCACTTCGGCAAAAAACGCCACGGTAACACTGCGTTACAACGGCGTCGCACGCCTAACATTTTTTGCCTCGACACCCAGACGCGCGGCCCATAAATTACTGAACGAGATCCCTCGGAACATCGATTTATCTGACGACCGCTCGGTAAAGAAGGCGTGCCTTTCCGCGCCGATTGCGCGACGGCATCCGGGAGGATGGTAGCGAGTGCAATCGATCATGGCCGATTCGGCTTTTCATACATCTGGGCGCTGGGCGGCGGCTGTGTTATGCGCAGTCTCGGTCTCGGTCGCCCATGCCCGGCCGCCGCAAGGCCCGCGAGCCGCGCAAGCCGCCTATGCGGCGAGGCCGGCCGCCCCTTCTTTCTGGCGGGCGCCGGCGCCTGCGGCTATCGCCGCGCCGCGACCGGAGCGCCCCACCTTCGGCATCACCACCAATCCCTATCAGCACGGCGGTCCGCGCATGGCGCCGTCGATCGCCGCGGCGGCGACGCCGTTCCGGCCCGTCAGCGACGAGGCGCGTACCTTCGCCCGCGAAGGCGGCGCCGCCTACCTGCGCGCGGGTTCGATCCGCGCCGACATCGCGCGCTACAACGAGGAGCGCGGGGCGAATCACGTGCCGCATCCGCCGCCGCCGGGCTCGCGCCAGCCGCAGACCGCCAACGACTATCGCAACTGACTGACTTCCGTTCGCAGCGCGTCTCGGTCGGATTTCAGGCCGACTGTTCTATCCCCAAGCCGCCGGCTTGCGCGTCCGCTTCCTTCCCCGTCTCCCTTCTACGCTTTCTTCCCCGCTTTCCGATTGCCATTGCGTGCCCCGGTTCCGCCAGGTTCCGGCCGTGATGATGCAATTACGCCACACTTTTGCATGAGAAATCTGGGGATCACTGCGCCGGAAGGGACTCCTCTGACGAAATTATTTTGTCGTCCTGCGCGCGTGCCTCACTATTTCCACCTATCTCGCGGGAGAGCGCGCAAGCGAGCGTCGGCGCGGGTTGCCGCTCGATCGAGCGGCCAGGCCGCGGCGCGACGGCGGCGCTCTGCGCCTGTCCCGCGCGCTGCCGCGCCGGCGCAGGCAGCCTGTTTATGCGAATCGCTATACCGGCAATAAGCGGACGTATTTCTGTCCGGAAAAATGGTCCGTAACGATGGATGCGCCCCAGACCCAACCAGGCGATCCACGGCCCGAACGGTTCGCGCGCTTTACTTTTTTGACAAAGACAGGAGATCTCATGAAAGCCAACGTCAGCCGTGCGCTGAAAATAACGCTTCGCATGGCGGCCGTCGCCGCCTTGGCCGCCGCCGGCGCCAGCGCCCAAGCCCAATCGAGCGTCCAACTGTACGGGCAGGTCGACGCCTGGGCGGGGATGCAGCAATTCCCCGGCGGCAAGCGGGCCTGGGTGGAAGGCGGTGGCGGGATGTCGACTTCGTACTGGGGCATGAAGGGTGCCGAAGACCTCGGCAACGGCTATAAGGCGGTCTTCACGTTGGAAGACTTCTTCCTGCCGCAAAACGGCCATTACGGGCGGTTTTCGGGCGACACGTTCTTCGCCCGCAATGCCTACGTAGGGATCGAATCGCCGTACGGCACGGTGACGGCCGGCCGTTTGACGACGCATTTGTTCGTCTCGACGATCCTGTTCAACCCGTTCATCGATTCGTACACGTTCTCGCCGATGGTCTACCACGTGTTCCTCGGCAACACGGCGGTGCCGACCGGCGCGAACTACGCAACCGACACCGGCGTGGTCGGCGATTCGGGCTGGAACAATGCGGTTCAATATTCGACGCCCAACTATAACGGTCTGTCCGGCAGCATCATGTACGGCCTCGGCAACCAGGCCGGCAACAATGGCGCGAAGAAGTGGAGCGCGCAATTCCTCTACTTCCACGGGCCGTTCGCCGCCACGGGCGTCTACCAGTACGTGAACTTCAACAATGCGCCGAACGATCTGAACCAGGTCACGCCGTTCGGCACCATCGTGCCGTTCAAGAGCCAGAGCGTTGCGCAATTCGGCGCGAGCTACGATCTGAAGCTCGTGAAGTTCTACGGCCAGTACATGTACACGAAGAACGATGGTCTGACGGGCGGCGGCTGGCACGTCAACACGGGGCAAGGCGGTGTGACGGTGCCCGTGGGCCCCGGCACGGCGATGGCTTCGTACGCGTACTCGCGCGACAGCGGCGGTTTGAATCAAACGCGTCGTACCTGGGCGCTGGGCTACGATTACCCGCTGTCCAAGCGTACCGATCTGTACGCGGCGTACATGAACGATCAGATCAGCGGCTTGTCGACCGGGCAGACGCTCGGCGCCGGCATGCGCGCGAAGTTTTGAGCGGGCGCCGACTGAGCGCGGTCAGATGCCGGGGCGTCGGTGCCCCGGCGTCGTGAAGGAGATTCGCCGCATTCGGCGCGCTACCCTGCGCCGTCAACCCACCTCATTGCCCCCGCCGCGTCAGGCTTGCCCGCCGTTGCCTATACTGCGAACCATAGGCACACAGCCGGCAAGCGCGAGCGAGGGCAGCCCATGACCGATCTTTCGACGCCGCAACGTCTCGGTCCCGCACGGCCGACGCCGGGTCCCCGGTTGCGATTCGTCACGGCCGCCGCGCTGTTCGACGGGCACGACGCGGCGATCAATATCATCCGCCGCATCCTGCAAGCGAGCGGCGTCGAGGTCATCCATCTCGGTCATAACCGCTCAGTGGCCGAAGTCGCGCGTGCGGCGCTCGACGAAGACGCCGACGGCGTCGCCGTATCGAGCTATCAGGGCGGCCACATCGAGTACTTCAAATATCTCGTCGACGCATTGCGCGAGGGCGGCGGCGAACGCATCGCCGTTTTCGGCGGGGGTGGCGGCGTCATCGTCGCCGATGAAATCGACGAACTCGAGCGCTACGGCGTCGAGCGGATCTACTCGCCGCAGCACGGGCAACGCATGGGGCTGCAAGGCATGATCGACGATATGATCGCGCGCTGCAGCAAAGCCGCCGCACGCCCGGCTGCGTGGAACGAGGCGAACGCGCAGCAACCGCTGGCCGCGCTCGATGCTGCGCGAGCCGGCGGCCCTTCTGCGTGGCGCGCGCTGGCGTCGCTGATCAGTGCGCTCGAAAACGGCCGTGCCGATCCGGCCACCCGCGCGGCGTTGGCCGAGCGGGTGCAGGCGATCGGCGCCGTGCCGGTGCTCGGCGTCACGGGCACGGGCGGGGCGGGCAAGTCATCGCTGACAGACGAGCTCGTCCGACGCTTCAGGCTCGACTACGGCGACGAACTCTCGATCGCGATCCTTGCCATCGATCCATCTCGACGCAAATCGGGCGGCGCGCTGCTCGGCGATCGCATTCGCATGAATGCAATCGGCGAGTGGGCGCGCGGGCCACGCGTGTTCATGCGTTCGCTCGCGACGCGCGATGCCGCGACCGAGTTGCCCGATGCGATCCCCGACGCGATCGCCGCCTGCAAAGCGGCCGGTTTCGATCTCGTGATCGTCGAGACATCCGGCATCGGCCAAGGCGACGCCGCAATCGCACAAGTGGCCGATCGCTCGCTCTACGTGATGACGCCCGAGTTCGGCGCCGCCAGCCAACTCGAGAAGATCGACATGCTCGACTTCGCCGATTTCGTCGCGATCAACAAGTTCGATCGCAGCGGTGCGCTCGATGCGCTACGCGATGTCGCCAAGCAGATGCAGCGGAACAAGGGTGCATTTTCCGCCGCGCCCGAGGAGATGCCGGTCATCGGCACGATCGCTTCGCGCTTCAACGACGAAGGCGTCACAGCGCTGTATCAGCGCATCGTGAGCGCACTGCGCGAATGCGGATTGCGCGTGCCCGAAGGCGGCGCACGATTGCCGCATGTCGATGTGCGGCACTCGCGCGAGGGCGGTGCGATCGTGCCGGCCGCGCGCGTGCGCTATTTGTCCGAAATCGCCGCGACCGTGCGCACATATCGACGGCGCTCGGAGGAGCAGGCTCAATGTGCGCGCGAGCGTTGGCAGTTGGCCGAAGCGAAGCGGATGACGAGGGAAGCGCAGGGCGGCGGCGCTGCAACCGCTGACGCGCTGACATCGCGCCTGGACGCATTGATGGCCGAGCGCGAGGCCCGGCTCGGCACGCGCGAGCGCGCGTTGCTCGATACGTGGCCCGATATCGTGGCCGAATACTCGGGCGATGAACGCGTCGTGACGATCCGCGGCCGCGAGATTCGCACGCCGCTCGTGGAGACGACGCTCTCGGGCACGCCGCTGCGCAAGGTGTCGCTGCCGACGTTCGCGGACCCTGGCGAAACGCTGCGCTGGCTGATGCTCGAAAACCTGCCCGGCTATTTCCCGTACACGGCCGGCGTTTTCCCCTTCAAGCGTGAGAACGAAGACCCGACGCGCATGTTCGCCGGCGAAGGCGACCCGCCGCGCACGAACCGGCGTTTCAAGCTGCTTTCCGAAGGCATGCCGGCGCGGCGCTTGTCGACGGCGTTCGACTCGGTGACGCTGTACGGCGAGGACCCCGACGCGCGCCCCGACATCTACGGCAAGATCGGCAACTCGGGCGTGTCGGTCGCCACGCTCGACGATATGAAGGCACTCTATGACGGCTTCGACCTGTGTGACCCCGCGACGTCGGTCTCGATGACGATCAACGGCCCCGCACCGACGATCCTCGCGATGTTCTTCAACGCGGCGATCGATCAGCAGTGTGCGCGGCTCGCCGAGCGGTGTGCCGAACGGGGACGCGAGCCGGGCGCCATTGAAATCGAGCAGACGCGCGCGGCCGCGCTGCGCGACGTGCGCGGCACCGTCCAGGCCGACATCCTCAAGGAAGACCAAGGCCAAAACACCTGCATTTTCTCGACCGATTTCAGCTTGAAGATGATGGGCGACGTGCAGGCCTATTTCATCGAACACAGCGTGCGCAATTTCTATTCGGTGTCGATCTCCGGCTACCACATCGCCGAGGCCGGGGCGAACCCGATCACGCAGCTCGCCTACACGCTTGCCAACGGTTTCACTTATGTCGAAGCCTGGCTGGCACGCGGCCTCGCGATCGACGAGTTCGCGCCGAATCTCTCGTTTTTCTTTTCGAACGGGATGGAGCCCGAGTACTCGGTGCTCGGCCGCGTCGCGCGCCGCATCTGGGCGGTGGCGCTGCGCGAGAAATACGGGGCGAACGAGCGCAGCCAGAAGCTCAAGTACCACGTGCAGACATCGGGCCGAAGCCTGCATGCACAGGAAATCGAATTCAACGACATTCGTACGACATTGCAAGCGCTGATCGCGATTTACGATAACTGCAATTCATTGCACACGAACGCCTTCGACGAAGCGATCACGACGCCGACCGAAGCATCGGTTCGCCGCGCAATGGCCGTGCAGCTCATCATCAACCGCGAGTGGGGTCTCGCGAAAAATCAGAATCCGAATCAAGGCAGCTTCGTCATCGAACAATTGACCGACCTCGTCGAAGCGGCCGTGCTAGACGAATTCGATCGGCTCACCGCGCGCGGCGGCGTGCTCGGCGCGATGGAGACGGGTTACCAGCGCGGGCGCATCCAGGACGAGTCGATGCGTTACGAGCATCGCAAGCACGACGGCTCCTATCCGATCGTCGGCGTCAATACGTTCGTCGGCGAACCGCAGGCGCAGCAGACAGCCCCGCTCGCCCTGGCTCGTTCCACCCGGGAAGAAAAAGAGCGTCAGCGCGAGCGTTTGGCCGCGTTCCATGCGCGACATCGCGACGAAGCTGCGCCGATGCTCGAGCGGCTACAGCGTGCCGTCATCGGCGGCGAGAACGTGTTTGCCGTGCTGATGGATGCCGTGCGCGTTTGCTCGCTCGGGCAGATCACGCACGCGCTGTTCGAAGTGGGTGGGCAGTATCGCCGCAATATGTGAGCGGATTGCGTTGGGTCCCGGCGCGGCTCGTCCGCCCATATCGATGCGATTCGTACCTCTATCAGGCCGCCACGCCCGCCCCGAGCAGGGCGCCGATCCGATCGACGATCGAAGCGTCGTTCAGCGCTTCTCCGGGCTGATTGCCGAAGGCCACCACCGCACCGCGAAACTGCATCGCAAGATAGTCGGCAGTCAGTCGGAGCGATTCGATCAAAGGCGTGGCGACGCTGCGATTTTCGTCGCTCACAGTCGTGACGACCGACAGCGACTTGCCGGCCATTCGACGCTTGAAGTCGGCGCCGGGCACGCGCATCCAGGCGCTCCAATAGTCGAGGTAGCGTTTGGTGTCGGCCGGCAGGCTGTACCAATAGAGCGGCATGGCGAAGACAAGATGCGACGCAGCCAGCGTCCGTTCGAGCAGCATTGCCTCGACGCCTGTCGGCGTTTCGTAGACGGGCGCCGGCTCATGCCGGATATCGACGAACGGCGGCAACGGATGCTCGCTCATACGCAGCCAGTCCTTCGATGTCTGCGCGGGCAGCGCCGCGGCCGCCTCGCGGACCAGTTGCTCGGTATTGCCGTCGCGGCGCGAACTGCCGAGCAGGAAGAGAAACGATTCGTTTTGTTCGTTCATGGGCCGGTCCGTATCGGTTGATCGGTATCGATAGAAGCCTGAGCTTAGAAGGCGGGGTGTCCCGGCGACAAACGAGATTTTTTCGACGTCGCATTAGTTTCGCTAAACTGGCTCGATGTCGAGCACCATTTCCCTCCACAACATGCCGCTCAATGCGCTGCGCGCGTTCGAAGCGGCCGCCCGTCTGGGCAGCTTCAAGGCTGCGGCCGCGGCGCTCTTCGTGACACCTGCGGCGATCAGCCAACAGGTGACGGCGCTCGAAACCTATCTGGGCGTGCAACTGTTCGAGCGGCTCAATCGCGCGATTCGCCTGACCGAGGCTGGTACGGCGCTCGCGCAAGACATCTCGGCCGCGTTCGCGCGGATCGAGGCGGCATTGATGCAGGCGTCGCCGTCGCGCAGCGGGAGCGGCAGTGCGCTGGTCATCAGCGTGGTGCCGTCGTTCGCCTCGCGCTGGCTTGCGCCGCGGCTGGATCGCTTCCATCGGCAGTATCCGCAGATCGATCTGCAGTTGCTCGTGTCGGAGACGCTCGTCGATCTGGCGGTGGATGACCGCGTCGACCTCGCGTTGCGCTATGGCCCCGGTCCTTACCGGGGGCTGCACGCGAGACGTTTGCCGTTCGACAATCGACTGTTGCCCGTATGCAGCCCGCCATTACGTGCGACATTGCCAGACGAGTTGTCGATGGTCGACGAGGCCTCTGCTGTGCCGTTGTTGCGCGTGACATTGCCGCCGCCGGTCAACGGCGACGGAGGGGGCGGTGCTGGCGGCGGCAGTGGTAGTGGCAGCAGCCGCGCGCCGCGTCGGCTGAACAACGTGTGGACCGGATGGCTGGCCGCAACGGGACTCGACTCCCCCGCGTTACTGCGGGCGGCCGGGTCGGGCCCGCTCTACAGCGTGACGCATGTCGCGATCGAAGCGGCGCTTGCCGGCCGCGGCATTGCGCTTGCGCCGCTCGCGCTCGTTGCCGACGACCTCGCCGCCGGCCGGCTCGAGCGCGTGGGCTCGACGGCGGCCCCCGACGTCAACGCGTTCTGGCTGCTAAGCCGCGAAACGCACGGGGTCAAACCGGGCGTGCGCGCATTCGTCGATTGGATAGAGCGCGAGACGGCCGTCTCGCCCGGCGCGGCTTAGTGCGGGTTAATACGGCTTAATGCGGCGACAGCAGCCGCGCACGCGTGTCGTCGTATTCCTGCTTCAGTCGCGCAACGAGTTCGGCGACGGTCGGCACATCGTCCATCAAGCCGACCGCTTGTCCGGCACCCCAGATGTCCTTCCATGCCTTCGCCTTGTCGCTGCCGAAATTCATCTTCGTCTTGTCGGACTGCGGCAGCGCATCGGGGTCGAGCCCGGCGTTGACGATGCTCTCGCGGATGTAGTTGCCATGCACGCCCGTGAAGAGATTCGTGTAAACGATGTCTGACGCGCTCGCATTGACGATCGCGCGCTTGTAGTCGTCGACGGCATGGGCTTCCTGGGTCGCAATGAAGCGCGTGCCCATATAGGCGAGATCGGCGCCCATCGCCTGGGCGGCCAGAATCGAGCCGCCGTTGGCAATGGCGCCCGAAAGCACGATCGGTCCGTCGAAGATACGCCGCACTTCGCCGACGAGCGCGAACGGCGATGTCGTGCCCGCGTGTCCGCCAGCCCCGGCCGCGACGAGAATCAGGCCGTCCACGCCGGCTTCGAGCGCCTTCTGCGCATGGCGCAGATTGATGACGTCGTGCAATACGATGCCGCCGTAGCTGTGAACGGCGTCGATGATTTCGCGGGCAGGCGCGCGCAAGCTCGTAATGAAAATCGGCACCTTGTGCTCGACGCAGACGCGCACGTCCTGCTCGAGCCGCCCATTGGACTGATGCACGATCTGATTGACGGCGATCGGCCCGATTCGCGCAGCGGGATTCGCAACCCGGTGCGCCGCGAGTTCCTCGTTCATCCGCGTCAGCCATTCGTCGAGCAATTCGGCGGGCCGCGCATTGAGCGCCGGAAACGAGCCGACGATGCCGGCCTTGCATTGCGCGAGCACGAGTTCGGGATAGCTGACGATAAACATCGGCGACGCGACCACGGGCAGCGTCAAATTCTGTAGGACGGCGGGCAGGGCCATGACGCGTGTCTCCTTCCTTTCTAAAAGAACGATCGTTCGATTATAGAGGATACAAAGGGCCGGACGGTGGGGCGTGAGTTTCGAGTGAGTACACTGCTTCTACGTTTCGTGGCATTCCGAACGAGCGCGTGTCATCCACGCACCTAAAATACGGAGGGTTCGATCAACAACGATGGCAGCGGGAGCCTGGTGCGATGAGTTTCGCCGACTTTACTCCGTTTCGCCTCGACGCCGAGGGCGTCGAGATCTTTGGCTTGAGGGGCGGCAACGGTCCTCCTTTGCTGCTGATGCACGGCCATCCGCAAACGCATCGGATCTGGGATCGCTGTCTGCCGCGGCTTGCCGCGCATTTCACGGTCGTCGCGACGGATCTGCGAGGCTACGGCCAATCGGGCAAGCCGGCGAGCGACCATACGCATGCGGCGTATTCCAAGCGGGCCATGGCGGCCGATCAGGTTGCCGTCATGCGTCATTTCGGCTTCGATCGTTTTTTGGTTTGTGCGCACGATCGCGGCGCGCGCGTCGCGCATCGGATGGCGCTCGATCATCCCGATGCCGTCGAGCGCATGATGCTGCTCGATATTGCGCCGACGCTCGCCATGTACGAAGGCACGAATCGCGCATTCGCCACCGCCTACTTTCACTGGTTCTTTTTGATCCAGCCGCAGCCGTTGCCCGAAACGCTGATCGGGGCCGATCCGCAGGCCTATGTGAAAGCCGTCATGGGCAGCCGCCACGCGGGCCTCGCGCCCTTCGATCCCGACGCGCTGCAGGCCTATTGCGACGCGTTGGCCTCGCCTGGCGCCGTGCATGCGATGTGCGAGGACTACCGGGCTTCGGCCACGATCGACCTCGAACACGACCGCGCCGATCTCGAACGCGGTCTGAAGGTGGGCTGCCCTGTGCGCGTGCTGTGGGGCGCCGAGGGCGTCGTCGCGCGCTGCTTCGATCCGCTGCACGAGTGGCGCAACGTTGCGCGCGACGTCAGTGGGCGCGCCGTGCCTTGCGGTCACTACATCCCTGAGGAAGCTCCGGATGCGCTGATCGCCGAAATCCACGACTTCTTCGAGACCGATGAATCGGACGAAGGCGATCGGGTTCGCACGGGCGGGCGCGTCAACGCATACCGCGCTTGAGTGCACGCGGCTTGGCCGCCGTTGCCGGCGCTTCCTGGGCGTCGCGCGCCGTATGTCGCTCGGCCGTTCCGAGCGGCGGCAGGCGACGCGCGACGGGCGTTGCTTTGACGATGGCCGTGCTCGTCTCGGCGCGTTCCCCGACCTTCGACAAGATTTCGTCGAGTTCTTCGATATTGCGCAGAAAAAGCCGACAGACGAAGCAGTCGTCGCCCGTGACTTTGTCGCATTCGACGAACTCCGGGATGCGACGGATTTCGTCTTCGACGAGGTGCAGTTGCCCCGGCAGCGGCTTTACGCGCACGATGGCCTGCAAGGTATAGCCCAGCGCACGCGGATCGATCTGCACGGTATAGCGCTCGATGACGCCTTGCGCTTCGAGCCGACGCAGGCGCTCGGCCGTGCTCGGCGCTGAAAGTCCGACTTCGCGCGCGAGATCGGCAACGGGCGTGCGCGCATCTTCGGCGAGCAGGCGCAGTAGGGCGCGATCCGTGTCGTCGAGCGCTGCCGGCGAATCGTTGGAAAGGCGTTTGACCATATTCACCTTCGTTTCGGAGAGAAAATCGCACTTTTGCCTAAGTTTAGCTATGTCGCTGCGCCATGCAAATCGTTAGACTGATTTGCATCGATCTTCGGCGTGCCTGGAACGGCAACCGAACTACAAGCGAATTCAAGCGAATAACCAGCGACAGGTGCTGATATGGCGATTGACGAAGCAGCAAAGGAAATTCGGCGCGGCGCGATCGAGATGATCGTCGCGATGTTGATCTCGGGCACGATCGGGTGGCTCGTCGTGGCCTCGGGCCAGTCGCCGCAAAACGTCGTGTTCGTGCGTTGCCTGTTGGGCGCGCCGACACTGGCCATCATCTGCGTGGCGCTCGGCCTGATTCGTCGCGACATGTTGTCGTGGCGCGTGCTCGGGCTTGCCGCGGCGGGCGGCGCGGCTATTGTCGCGAACTGGGTGCTGCTGTTTGCGGCGTACTCGCGCGCTTCGATTTCAATGGCGACGGTGGCCTATAACACCCAGCCGTTCATGCTCGTCGTGCTTGGCGTGATCGTCTTCCGCGAAAGAATCACGGCCTCGACGGCCGCATGGCTCGGCGTCGCGTTCCTCGGACTCTTGCTCGTCGTCAAAGTGGAACCCGCCGTGTTGGCGGTGCCCGGCCAGTATCTGAAGGGCATCGGCTATGCGCTTGCCGCCGCTTTCTTCTATGCCGTGTCGTCGATCATCACGAAGCGGCTCAAGGGTACGCCCCCTCAATTGATCGCGCTCATCCAGGTCACCCTCGGCATTGTTTTACTGGCCCCGTTCGTCACGATCCATGCGCTGCCGAAGACGGTCATGCCGTGGGTCGACCTCGGCACGATCGGGGTCGTGCATACGGGGCTCGTCTACGTCCTGCTCTACGGCGCCATCCAAAAGTTGCCCACCGCGATGACGGCGGCGTTGTCGTTCATCTATCCGATCGTCGCGATCGTTTGCGATCGATTTGCGTTCGGGCAAACGCTCGCATGGGTGCAACTCGTGGGCGCCGCGCTGATTTTGCTGGCGGCGGCGGGCGTGAATTTCGGCTGGCGGCTGGGTCTACCGCGACGCATCGCCGCAAGCCGGGCCCTCGTCGGCACGCAAAAAAGCGAGTGAAACGGAAGCGCAGGCATCTGCAGGGAAATCACCGATGCGTCATGCATGGGCGCATCGGTATCATGACAACTGACGCTGATCACGTCGGAAATTGCGCCGTTCGTCCTCGATGATGAACGGCTTTCTTTTTATGTGCGTCGATGCAGCGCGGGGCTGTGCGAGCGCCGCGGTTTTGATGCGCCGCGATTTTGCTTTTTCGCCGCCTCACGCTGCTTCCCGCTTGTTCCCGCTGCTTCTCCCGCTTACATGCCGTCAGGCGCGCAGCGCGACATCGACGACGGGCGCGCCCGTCAGCACGATCAACTCCTGTGGCGAGAGATTGAAGACCGCATGCGGGTGCCCGGCCGCGGCCCACAGGCTGTCCAGTTGCAATAAATCGGAGTCGATCAGTGTGACGGGCGGGGTGAGATGTCCGATCGGGCACACGCCGCCGATGGCGTAGCCGGTCTTTTCCCGGACGAACTTTGCATCGGCGCGTGCGATATCGCCGACGTGTTGCGCGACTTTTTCTTCGTCGACACGGTTGGCCCCGCTCGCGACGACGAGCACGGGCGCGTCGTCATGGCGGCGGCGAAACAGAATCGACTTCGCGATCTGCGCGACCGAGCAACCGAGGCCCGCCGCGGCTTCGGCCGATGTCTTGCCCGTTTGCGACAGCATTACCACGGGTTTCTCATGACCGCGTTCGCGCAGCAGCAGCGCGACGCGCTGCGCCGTATCGGGGAGCGCCGCCGTGTTCATGACGCACAGGCGGCGTTGGCCGCTTTGGCAAGCAGTGCGCGCCCTGCACGCGAGGCATTCTCCCGTCCGATCGACGACGAGATGAAATTGCCGATTGCCACCACGGCGTCGAGATCGATCCCGGTGTCGATGCCGAGGCCATTCATCAGATAAAGCACATCTTCGGTGGCGACGTTGCCCGTCGCTCCCTTTGCATAGGGGCAGCCGCCCAGGCCGGCCACCGACGCGTGGAAGATCCCGATGCCTTCGAGCAGCGCCGCGTAGATGTTCGCGAGGGCTTGCCCATACGTGTCGTGGAAGTGCCCCGACAACTGTTCGCGCGGAAACACCTTCGTCACGGCGGCAAACACTTCGCGCGTGCGGCCCGGCGTGCCGACGCCGATCGTATCGGCGATGTCGATTTCGTCGCAGCCGAGCGAGGCCATGCGCTGCACGACGTCGACGACCGCCGGTACCGGTACGTCTCCTTGATACGGGCAGCCCAGGGCGCACGAGATGCTTCCGCGCACACGTATGCCGTTTTCTCTGGCGAGGCGCGCAACGGGCTCGAAGCGCGCAATGCTCTCGGCGATGCTGCAGTTGATATTCTTCTGCGAAAACGCTTCGCTGGCCGCGCCGAAGATGACGATCTCGTCGGCGCGCGCGGCCAACGCACCGTCCAGGCCTTTCATGTTCGGCGTCAACACGGAATAGATCGTGCCTGTGCGCCGCTCGATGCCGGCCATCACCTGCGCACCGTCAGCCATCTGCGGTACCCATTTCGGCGAGACGAACGATGCCGCTTCGATGTTGCGAAAGCCCGCTGCCGACAGGCGGTTCACGAGATCGATTTTGACCGCGGTCGGGACAAACTGCTTTTCGTTTTGCAGCCCGTCGCGCGGGCCGACTTCGACGATTTTGACTGCAGTCGGCAAAGACATGAAATGTCTCCTCCTCGTTGAATGCGAATTCGTTCGGAATGCTAAGCAAACCGGTTATATGCGCCATGCGTGCGCCAACCGATTCGCTCAATCTGCAATTTTAATAGCCGCGCAAAGGATCGACGATCCCGCCAATCGCTTCGCCGCGCGCAAGCGCACCAATCTTACGCGCAATTTGGTCGACGGCCGGTTCGCGCAGCGTCAGCGCCGAGATATGCGGCGTAACGGTCACGCGCGGCATGTGCCAGAACGGATGAGCCGGCGGCAACGGCTCTTGCGCGAACACATCGAGCGTCGCGGCGGCGAGGCGGCCTTCGTCGAGCGCATCGATGAGATCGCGTTCGACGACGTGAGCGCCGCGGGCAAGATTGACGAGGTAGGCGCCTCGGGCGAGATGAGAAAACGTCGTACGGTTGAGGATGCCGTCGGTCGCGGGCGTACTCGGCAGCAGATTGACGACGAGCTTCAGGCCGTCGAGAAACGCGGGCAATCGATCCTCGCCTGCGAACGTGGCGACGCCGTCGATCGACTTCTGCGTGCGGCTGTAACCGCGCACAGGCAGGCCGAGCATTGCAAGCGCTTTCGCCACATGCGCGCCGAGTGCGCCCAAGCCGAGCACGCCGACATGAAACGTCTCGCGCGGGTGCGGTTCGAGCACTTGCCAGCGCCCCTCGATACCGGGTTGCCGGGGTTGCCGCTGCGCGAGTTCGTATTCGTCGAAGCGCCGCATGTAACGCAGCGTGGCGTAGACCGCATATTCGGCCATCTGCGCGGCCATGCCCGTATCTTCGAGCCGTACGAGCGGCACGCCGGCCGGCAGCGTGCGCGGCCTGCTGCGTTCGAGCGCAAGCAGCGCATCGACGCCGGCCCCGAGCACGAAGACGGCGCGCAAACCGGCGCGCGGTGCGAACAGCTCCGCAGGCGGACGCCAGACGATTGCATAGTCGGCGGGTGCCTCGTCGCCGGGCGTCCAAAGGCGTACGTCGGCAGAGGGCAAAGCGCGGGCAAGCGACGCAAGCCACGCAGGCGCTTCGTCGGCGTGCGGCGTGTGAAACAGAATTTTCATACGAAGTGAGGCGGAGCCGCAGTGGCCCTGCTGCCCGGTCCATGGACTGACGATGGCCGCCATTTTACGGCCTGCGGTTGCAAACCGTCAGGTCACGTTGCGCTTCGCGTACGCCAATTCGACGAAGCTCAGGGGCGCGTGATTTGATCCGAAATCCGGGCTGATGGCGTCAGCCCGCGCCGATCGGGCCGATGATGTCGCGTTTCAACTGACGCGAAACAGACGATGCATACCGAAACGATCTACCTGATGGCCGAGAACGGCCGCTTTGTCTGCACCAGTCCATACGGCGATGTGACGATCAAAAAGGATCGGGCAGACGAGAGCTGCAGGCTGCACGCGGTGTTTGGCGGCGGCGATTCGACGGTGTCGCTCTACAGCCCGGCGACGGAACGATATTGGAACGTCGCGCCCGATCCCGCTACGCCCCTCGTCGATGATCTCGTGACTGCGCGCAAGGATGGCTGGACTGAATTCTCCTATGCATACAACGATGACGACCCGACGCTCATGACTTTGCGCAACGGACAGGCCGGCTACGTTTCGCGCATCGACATCGGCCGCCCCCACGAACATCTCGCCGCGAGCACGGCGAATGCCGAAGAGGCTGCCCGATTCCGCGTGATTCGTTTCGCGGACGAAGCCAAATAGCACGGGCTGGTACGCTTCCTATCGCGCGCCCGGCCTCGTGTTTCGCCGCGTCTTCAGCTTGCGGCGCGAGGCTGCGCATTCTGTGCGCGTATGCCGAGCCGCTCGAGCAACTTGCGATCGGCCTCGGCCTGCGGGTTGCCCGTCGTCAGCAGTTGATCGCCGTAGAACATCGAATTCGCTCCGGCAAGAAAGCAGAGTGCCTGCAAGGCATCGTCCATTTGCTGCCGGCCGGCCGACAGTCGCACGACGGCGCGCGGCATCGTGATGCGGGCCACGGCGATCGTCCGTACGAACTCGAACGGGTCGATCGGTTCGACATGGCCAAGCGGCGTGCCTTCGATCGCAACGAGATTGTTGATCGGCACCGACTCGGGATACGGGTCCATGTTCGCCAGTTGCGCGATGAGGCCGGCACGCTCGCGGCGCGATTCGCCCATGCCGATGATGCCGCCGCAGCAGACGTTGATTCCCGCGTCACGCACGCGTTCGAGCGTATCGAGTCGTTCCTGATAGGTGCGCGTCGAAATGATTTGTCCGTAGAACTCGGGCGACGTATCGAGGTTGTGGTTGTAGTAATCGAGCCCGGCTTCGCGCAGCGCCTTCGCCTGATTGTCTTCGAGCATGCCGAGCGTCATGCACGTCTCCATCCCCATCGCCTTCACGCCGCGAATCATCTGCTGAATCGGTTCGAGATGGCGATCCTTCGGGCTGCGCCAGGCCGCGCCCATGCAAAAGCGCGTCGCCCCGTTTTCCTTCGCCACGCGCGCGGCCTCGAGCACCGCGTCGACGTCCATCAGCTTCTCGGCCTTCAGGCCCGTGTCGTAATGCGAGGATTGCGAACAGTACTTGCAATCCTCTTCGCAGCCGCCCGTCTTGATCGAGAGCAGCGTCGAGAGCTGAATCGTGCTGCCGTCGAAGTGCTCGCGATGGACTTGCTGCGCGCGGTACATCAGGTCGTTGAACGGCAGTTCGTACAGTGCGACGACGTCCGCGACGCGCCAGCGCTGCTGCGTCGTGCTCGTGGGTTGACTCGTCGCTTGCGCCGGGACCTGATCGTGGTTCGGCGAGGCAGTCTGCGTAGCGTGGTGGGCTTCAGTCATGTCGTGTGTCCTGGTTGGGATTGCGTCGGATCGAATGGGAAAGTCGCGTGGGTCGATGCACTCAGGCATCGGACTTCAACGCGCGCACGAGTCCTTCAATGTCCAGATGAGTCGATGCCTGCTCGGGCGCTGGCGGCGAGAGATGCGGCACCGTGCCGATCAGCGGCGCGTGATGGGCTCTTTCGAACCTTGCGCGAATGGTCTCGATGTTTTCGTCGATGAAGCGCATGGTCGGGTCGACGACGTTCGCCACCCAGCCGATCAGGCGCAAGCCGCGCGCGGCGATCGCGTCGGCCGTCAAGAGCGCGTGATTGATGCAGCCAAGCCGCACACCGACGACGAGGACGACCGGCAGCGCGAGCGCGGCGGCGAGATCGGCCGTATCGCGTTCGTCGTCCAGCGGCACCTGGAAGCCGCCGACGCCTTCGACGACGACCACATCGGCGCGCCGCATGGCCTCGCGGTGACAGTCGACGATCGTATCGAGTTTGAGCGCCGTGCCTTCCTGCGCGGCAACGATATGCGGAGCCGCGGGCGCTTTGAGCAGATAGGGCGTTCTGAGCTGCGGCGGCAGCAGCGCGCCGGCAGCGGCGTCGAGCTGATCGGCATCTTCGTTGTGCCAGAGGCCGTCTTCCGCACAGAAGTGCGCGCCCGCGGCGATCGGCTTCATTGCCGCGGCCGACAGGCCGAGCCTCGCAAAACCGCGCAACAGTGCGCACGAGACGAGGGTCTTGCCGATCTCGGTGTCGGTGCCGGTGACGAACAGCGAAAGAGGGGGATTCAAGCAGTTTCTCCCGTGCGAGCGAGCGCGGATTGCAAACGATCGAGATCGTCGAAGCTGTGGTCGGCCGACAGCGAAACGCGCAACCTCGAGGTGCCGACGGGCACGGTGGGAGGTCGGATCGCGGGCACCCAGAGGCCGTGCTCGTCGAGACGGGCCGCGAGCGCGAGCGTTGCTTCGTTGCTGCCGATGATGAGCGGCTGCACGGCTGTAGGGGAATCGACGGGCCGCCAGCGCGTGCCTTGCAAGATCTCGCGTGTGCGCGCGATCAACTGACCGAGGTGCCGGCGACGCTTCTCGCCTTCCTCGCCGGCGATCAGCGCAAGGCTCGCGCTGACCGTGTGGGCGACTGCGGGCGGCGACGCCGTCGTGAAAATGTAGGGCCGCGCGCGCTGCAACAGCCATTCGATGACGGTCTCGTGCGCGATCACAGCGGCGCCAGCCGCACCCACGGCTTTGCCGAATGTGCAGAGGTAGACGAGGTGCGCGGAGCGCAAGGCGGCTTGCGCCACCGTGCCGCGGCCCTGCGGACCCAGCGCGCCGAAGCCGTGCGCATCGTCGACGACGAGCCATGCGCCGTGCCGCTCGGCCAGCTCGACGAGCCGGGCGAGCGGCGCGATGTTGCCGTCCATGCTGAAGACGGCGTCGGTGACGATGAGCTTGACCGGTGCATCGGAGGCTTCGAGCATCGCGGCCAGTGCTTCCGTATCGGCATGCGGATAGATGCTGACGTCGGCGCGCGCGAGACGCGTGCCGTCAATCAGCGACGCATGATTGAGCGCATCGGAGAACACGGCTGTGCCGCGCCCGGCCAGCGCCGTCAACGTCGCGAGATTCGACATGTAGCCCGTGGAGAACGTCAACGCGCGAGGCGCGTCGACGAAGCCGCCGGCGAATGCCGCCAGTTCGTCTTCGAGCAGCGCATGCGCACGCGAGTGGCCGCCGAGCAGATGCGATCCGCCGCTGCCCGCGCCATAGCGGCGCGCGCCTTCGGCCATCGCTTCGACGAGCAGCGGATGTGCAGCCAAGCCGAGATAGTCGTTGCTGGCGAAGCCGACGATCTCGCGGCCGTCGACGCGCATGTGGGCGGCGCACGGCGTATCGGCGATACGGCGTCGGCGCGTGAGCCCGCGCGTTTCGAGGTCGGCCAGGCCGTCGCGCAGCGTATCGAGCAGGAACATCAGCGCGCTCCGTGGGCCAGTGTGGCGTCGAGTGTCGCGAGCGTGCGCGACGCGAGCAACGCGATTGTTTCGGAGTCCAAAATATATGGCGGCATCAGGTAAACGGTCGTGCCGATCGGGCGCAACAGCAATTCGCGCGACAACGCTTGCTCGAAGAAGCGCCGGGAGAACGTGCGGGCCGCGGACGGATCGAGCTCGACGTCGAACGCGATGATCGTGCCGGTGCGACGCAGATGGCGCACGCGGTCGTATTCGTTCAACGGCGATAGAGCGTGCATCAACCGGGCCGATTTGTCCGCATTCGCTGCGAGGACGCCGTCGCGCTCGAACAGATCGAGCGTGGCGAGCGCCGCGCGGCAGGCAAGCGGATTGCCCGTGTACGAGTGCGAATGGAGGAAGCCGCGCGCCGTGTCGTCGTCGTAGAACGCGGCATAGATCTCATCGCGCGACAGGACGAGCGAGAGCGGGAGATACCCGCCGCTGATGCCTTTGGACAGGCAGAGGAAATCAGGCCAGACGCCGGCCTGCTCGCAGGCGAAGAACGTCCCCGTGCGTCCGCAGCCGACGGCGATTTCATCGAAGATCAGATGCACGTCGTGCTCGTCGCAGAGCTTGCGCAGTCCGGCCAGATACGAGGCGTCATGCATCGCCATGCCGGTCGCGCATTGCACGAGCGGCTCGACGATAAGCGCGGCGATGCGCGAGCCGTGCGCGTCGAACAGCGCGCGCACGTCGTGGAGCGCACGCTGAGCGACCTGCGCGGCGCTTTCGCCGGGCTGAGCGCAGCGCGCATCGGGCGACGCGACGATATGCGCGCCGTGGATGAGCGGATCGTAAGCAGTCCTGAACAAAGCGACATCGGTCACGCCGAGCGCGCCGATCGTTTCACCGTGATAGCCGCCCGCGACGCAGGCGAATTCGCGCTTTTCTGCGCGGCCTCGATTGCGCCAGTAGTGATAGCTCATTTTCAGCGCGATTTCGACGGCGCAGGCGCCATCGGAGGCGAAGAACGTATGTCCAAGCACGCCGCCTGTCAGCGCCGACAAGCGTTCGGCCAATTCGACGGCGCTCTCGTGGGTGCAGCCCGCGAGCATGGCATGCTCGAGCGTATCGAGCTGCGTCTTCAGCGCTGCGTTGATGTCGTCATTCGCATGACCGAACAGGTTGACCCACCATGAACTGATCGCATCGAGATAGCGATGGCCGTCCCGATCGTACAGCCACGCGCCTTTGCCGCGCGCGACGGGAATGAGCGGCAGGCGCTCGTGATGTTTCATCTGCGTGCAAGGGTGCCAGACAGCCTTCAGGCTTCGGGCGACCCAGTCCTGCGCAGAAGGGGTTCGATCGTCGGCTACTTGCGTGTTCAATCACCGCTCCATGGCGCGAACATTGGCGCGTTCGCGCCCCGTTCATACGAAAAACGTTGACAGGTCTGTCGATTTCCATTTTCGACACCCGCCTCGAGGATAAAAACGGCCTGAGAGTAGCGCGTTCGGCGAGCGATTGCACCTACCCCCGCATGGGGTGCCCGGTGCCCATTTGATGCGGTTAGAAGCAACTCGCGACGCTTCCAAAGAATTCGATTGAGATGGGCGGAATTGACGACGGCAGAGTGGCCGCATACAGCAAAAAAAATTTTGCGCTCGCGTGGCACGAGCGCGGTTTGCAGTTCGATCAGGATGATTTTTTCGACGGAAGAAAGGTTTTTCAGGAGGCGAGCTTCAGCGGCAAACGCAAGTCGTTGCCGGCACACGATGGGCATGTGGCGGTGAGGTGATCCGGGGTGCGGTTTTTGCCCAGGCCCTTCAAGGCACAAACGTCGACGGGAAGGCGGGCAGACGCGGT
Organism: Trinickia soli; assembly: GCF_002879855.1. GTDB lineage: Bacteria > Pseudomonadota > Gammaproteobacteria > Burkholderiales > Burkholderiaceae > Trinickia > Trinickia soli. Next base: position 165,353 of record NZ_PNYB01000007.1, read on the forward strand.
TGATCCCGGCGTTGCACGTGGGGCAATCGGACCCTTTCCCCGCGGTGTGCTCCGGGAGACGGCAGCGACGGTCGTCGCCAAGCGTCTGCGGCTGCTGAGATTGGGCGCCGGGTTCAGCCCGACATGAAGTTAGTCGCGGCTGGCGAGCGCGGGTTGATTCGCGTCTGCCGAGCGGGGCGCTTCGTCGTGTTCGGTCGACGAAGCCGTTTGCGAAGCTGCACCGGACTTGTCGTGCCAAACGACTTCGTTGTCGACGGCGTAGAGCTGGCATGGCGTATTGCCGTTTTCCTTGCGGCAGTTGGCGAGGGCAACGGACATCGGATCGTCGCCGCCTTCCGCCCACGACCATGCGCCCGAGGCCGACACAGCGAAGGCGCGCGTCGGATACTGGCTCAGGAATTTACGGTAAGCCTCGCGCCCGGTCGCATCGACGTAAGGCACGGCGCGTATCGCATCGACGGCCGCATAACCGGACGGTTGCGGCATCGCGGGCCCTTTGACCTGATATTGCGTGTGAGTGGGCATGCCGATGCGTTCGAGAAACGCATCGACGGCCGGCCACCAGACCCGTACGCCGTCGCGATCGACGACGAGACGATGCGCGTCGTTCTTGTAGTCGCCGAAGTCGATCATTTTCGCCGGTGCGCCGTGCTCGACATACGCCGTGTACATGCGCCGCGTCAGGTCCGGGCTCCAAACGGAATCGTTGTCGCCGTAGAGCCACAGCGAGGGAACGCGCACGGTATCGCCATATTGCTCGAACGCATGCGTGAGATTGTCTTGCCAGCCGGTGCAGGCGTCTTGCCGCAGGCCGCCCGAGAAATTGATGAGCCCGCGCACGCCAGGCGCGGCATCGAGGCCGTAGGCGATCGTCGTCAATCCGCCGTGCGAGGTGCCGGCCACGACGATATGGGACGCATCGACGTACGATTGGCGCGACATGTAGGCGATCGTCGCCTTTACGTCGGCGGCTTGCGCGATGCCGTTCTTCTCGACGTCGCAGCCTTCCTGATGGTACGTGCCGCCCGAATCGGCGAAACCTTCGCGGTTCGGTGCGATCACGGCGTATCCGCGCCGCACGAATTCGCGCGCGAACGAAAGCGGGCGGCTGCGCGGCTGGGCGCGCGGATCGCCTTCGATCTTGCCGTGATTGAACACGACGAGCGGGAACGGGCCCGCGCCATCCGGTTTGTAGAGGGTTGCTTCGAGCGTGATCGTTCCGGCAGCGTCCACGGGGATACGTACGACCTGCTCGTTCAGGTTGCCGGCAAGTGCGGGCAAATCATATGACGCATGGCCGAAGTCCAGCGGAGCGATCGACGCCCGCGAGAGCGGCCCCGTGTCGTTCGACGCGATCGTCATTTCGCGCATGGCACCGGCGGCCGGCTGCGCGCCCGGCGCGGAACCGGCGACAGCGCCGACCCATGCGAACGCGCACAAACAACCGACGAATACGTTTTTCAAACTCATGCGCGTGTCTGCCCTGATTCCCCAAAAAAGCATCGCGACTGCGAGCCGGGCATTTCGATCAACCCGACGCGGTCAGTATCCGCGAGCCGCTTGCGCTGCCGTTGCCCGAAAAGAGGCCGACGCGGGCCGCAATTCGTCCCTTAGGCTGTGGCGCAGGCGACAGCCGGTGGTGGGAAACGACGGAAGTGTGGTGCAGGCGATGGTTGACCCAGGGTTACCCCTTGGTTCACGTTGTTGTCGCCGGCATTGCGAGCCGGCCGAGCCGATGCACCCCAAGCGCGGTCATCGTAGCTTCGCCGAAATAGTTCGTGCAATGCAGGAGAACCCGGGGCGCAACGCGGCCCGAGTGCAGGTGTCGGCAACTTTTGCCGAAGCAAAGCTCTGCCTGGGGCGAAGCAAGTCAGTGCTCGCTTACGTCGCCATCCCGATAGCGCCAGCGTTCGTCGTCGCCGCGCACGAAGCGACTGACTTCGTGCAGGCGATGACCGCGCCCGCCCGACTTGTAGCGCGCGACGAACTCGACGAGCGCATGACGCTCGTCTTGCGTCTCGAAACGCTTGATTTGCAAGCCGAGCCAGCGCGCCGCGTCGGGCGCATCCGGGTCGACCGCGAGATCTGCGGGACAGGTGGCAGGATCCCAGGTCGCGCGCAGGTAGTCCGTGCGTCCGAGCACATAGGCAGAGTAGCGCGAGCGCATGAGTTCGAGCGCCGATGGCGCGGCGGCCTGCCCATCGAGGTACGGGCCGCAGCAGGCGGCGAACCGCGGCGCACGCGCGGCGGCTGGGCGTCCCGGTGCGGCGCCGCCGCATGGGCAGTCGAGCGGCGGCGGGCTTTTTGACGTTGCGCTTGTCATCCGGCGAGACCGCGTGCGATGAGGATCTTTTGAATGTCGCTCGTGCCTTCATAGATCTGGCACACGCGCACGTCGCGATAAATGCGCTCGACGGGAAAGTCGCTGACGTAGCCGTATCCGCCGAACGCCTGGAGCGCCGCCGAGCAGATGCGTTCAGCCGCTTCCGAGGCGAACAGCTTGGCCATCGCCGCTTCGGTCAGACAGGGCAGGCCCGCGTCCTTGAGCGAAGCGGCGTGCCAGACGAGCTGGCGCGCCGCTTCGAGCTGCGTCGCCATCTCGGCGAAGCGAAACTGCACGGCTTGGTGCGCATAGAGCGGCTGGCCGAAGCTCTCGCGCTCGCGAGCGTAGGCGAGCGCCGCTTCGAACGCCGCGCGCGCCATGCCGACGCTTTGCGCGGCGATGCCGATCCGTCCGCCTTCGAGGCCCGACAGCGCGATCTTATAGCCTTCGCCTTCTTCTCCGATGCGGTTGGCGACGGGGATGCGACACCCTTCGAAGACGATCTGCGCCGTGTCCGACGAATGCTGGCCGAGCTTGTCTTCGAGCCGGGCCACGAGATAGCCGGGCGTATTCGTCGGAACGATGAACGCGCTGATGCCGCGCTTGCCGGCGGCCTTGTCGGTCACGGCCAGGACGATCGCCACGTCGCCGTTCTTGCCGCTCGTGATGAACTGCTTCACCCCGTTGATGACGTAGCTGTCGCCGTCTCGCACCGCGCTCGTGCGCAGCGCCGATGCATCGGAGCCGGCCTGCGGTTCGGTCAGGCAAAACGCGCCGAGCATGTCGCCGCGCGCGAGCGGCGTAAGCCAGTCATGCTTCTGTTGTTCGTTGCCGTATGCGAGCAGAATGCTGCACACGGGGCAGTTGTTGACCGAGATCGCCGTGGACGTGCCGCCGTCGCCGGCCGCGATTTCCTCGAGGATGACGGCCAGCGCCAGTGCGTCGAGCCCCGCCCCCCCGTATTCGGGCGGCACGAGCACGCCATAGGCGCCGAGTTCGGCAAGTTGACGATGCACGTCTCTGGGAAACGTGCGCGCGCGGTCCCACGTGGCCGCATGGGGTGCGATGGCCTCGCGCACGAAGGTGCGCACTGCGTCGCGGATCATCGCGTGATCCTGGTCGAGCACCATGTCGGCGTCTCCTTCTATGTGACTTCGGACTACCTGGAATTGTCTCGTTTTAGCGACCGGGATGGCGCAAGCGCCTTTCGTTTAATTCGTTAGGACTACCAATCGATCGTCGTCCCGTCGAATTGAACGAACCGGCCGTGGTATGTCTCGCGATCGACGGCCGCCGCCGCGAGGACCGTGCGCATGCCGGACACGCTGCGTTCGACGTCGATGGCCGCGTGCGCGCCGCCCATGTCGGTGCGCACCCACCCCGGATGCAGGGCGACGCAGGTGGCGCGGCGCGTTTGCAAGGCTGCCGTGCGCAGCGCGCTGTTGAGCGCGGCCTTGCTCGCGCGATACAACCAGCCCGTGGTGCCCGTCGCTTCGGCGATGCTGCCCATGCGGCTCGACAGCACGCCGAACACGCCTTGCGCAGACTCGACGAGCGGCAACAGAGCGGGCATCAGCAACATGGGTCCGCGCACGTTCGTCGCCATCACGTAATCGAAATCTTCGACGCTGAACGATTCGACGCCTTCCGTCGCCGGCCCATACACACCGGCGACGATGAGCGCCAGGTCGAGGCGCTCGCCGGCGAGCTTCGCTTCGAGCGCGGCGATATCGTCGGGCTCGGTCACGTCGAGCGAGAGCGGCTGCGCGCCGAGCGTCGACAGCTGCTCGAGCGCGCGACCGTCGCGCGCCGTGGCCAGCACACGCCAGCCGGCCGCACTGTACTGGCGCAAGAACTCATGACCGATGCCGCGCGACGCGCCGACGATCAAGACTGTCTTCATCGATGCCTCCACTTTGCAGGGTTGCGACCGGACTACGACCGAACTACGGACCACTGGCCGCCACGCTCGACACGCATGCGTCGAGCGTGCGAAGCCGAGCGCCGGCGTCAGACGATTTCGATGCCCATCGCCGTCGCTTCGCCGCCGCCGATGCACAGGCTCGCCACGCCGCGTTTGCCGCCGCGTGCGCGCAGCGCGCCGATCAGCGTCACGAGAATGCGCGCGCCCGAGGCGCCGATCGGATGACCGAGCGCACAGGCACCGCCATTGACGTTCACCTTCTCGTGCGCGATGTCGTGATCCTTCATGGCAGCCATCGTGACCACGGCGAACGCTTCGTTGATTTCGAACAGATCGACCTCACGCGCGCGCCAGTCGTTTTTATCGAGCAGCTTGCGGATCGCGCCGACCGGTGCGGTCGTGAACTTCGACGGCTCCTGCGCAAACGTCGAATGGCCGACGACACGCGCGAGCGGCGTGACGCCGAGCCGCTCGGCCGTGGAGGCGCGCATCATGACGAGCGCGGCTGCGCCGTCGGAGATGGACGACGAGTTCGCCGCCGTCACGGTTCCCGTCTTGCTGAAGGCCGGCTTGAGCGTCGCGATCTTGTCGATGTTGGCCTTGAACGGCTGCTCGTCGCGCGCGATCGTGGTTTCATCGCCCTTGCGCCCCGCGACCTTCACCGGCGCGATTTCCCAGGCGAACGAGCCGTCTTCGTTGGCGCGCTTGGCCCGCACGAGCGATTCGATCGCGAACGCATCTTGCGCTTCGCGCGTAAAGCCATAGGCGCCCGCGCATTCCTCGGCGAACGTGCCCATCAGGCGGCCCTTGTCGTACGCGTCTTCCAGGCCGTCGAGGAACATGTGATCGAGCACCTGCCCGTGGCCCATGCGCATGCCGCCGCGCGCCTTGGGCAGCAGATAGGGTGCGTTCGTCATGCTTTCCATGCCGCCCGCCACCATCACGTCGACCGAGCCGGCCACGAGCATGTCGTGCGCGAACATCGCGGCGCGCATGCCCGAGCCGCACATCTTGTTGACCGTCGTGCATCCGGCCGACAACGGCAGGCCCGCGCCCAGCGCCGCTTGCCGCGCCGGAGCCTGGCCCAGGCCCGCGGGCAGCACGCAGCCCATCAGCACTTCATCGATTCGTTGCGGCGAGAGGCCCGATCGTTCGAGCGCGGCGGCGATCGCCACCGAGCCCAGTTGCGGCGCCGTCAGCGAAGCGAAATCGCCTTGAAAGCCCGCCATCGGCGTGCGGGCCGCCGCGACGATCATGATGGGATCTTCAGTGCTGCGCGTTGTGTCAGTCATGTTTTATCTCCTTGATCACACCCTGGACAACTTGTTCGACGTTCGCGAGCGTCGCGGCGTCGGCTGCGAGGACATCGTTTTGTTCCGAGCCGCCCGCCTGCTCGGCCGAGAGCGCGGCGACGCAGCGTCGATAGGTTTCGTCGAGCATGTCGGCGCGCGAGATCGTCATGCCGAGGTTGCGCACGCGGCCGTCGTGAACGCCGTAGGCGAGGCCGTGGACGGTCAGCGGCTGGCTGCGCGCCCAGGCGTCGTTGACGATGGTGGTGCGGCACACGTTGACGACCTGTTCGATCGTGTTGAGTTCGACCAGCCGCCGATGACGCGCCACCATCGGCCACTCTTCGAGCAGCGCCGCGTGTTTGGTGCGCACATCTTGGACGTGGTGCAGCCAGTTGTCGGCCAGGCCGACACGCTGGCCGTGCAGCGCCGCGCCGACGCCCGAGCAGCCGTAGTGGCCCACCACCATGATGTGCTTGACCTTCAACAGATCGACGGCGAACTGAATGACCGACAAGCAGTTCAGATCGGAGTGGACGACGACGTTGGCGATATTGCGGTGGACGAACACTTCGCCCGGCGGCAGGCCGATGATCTGATTGGCAGGCACGCGCGAATCGGAGCAGCCGATCCACAGGTATTCGGGCGCTTGTTGATCGGCGAGGCGCGCGAAGTATTGCGGGTCTTCGGCGAGTTTGCGCCCGACCCAAGCCTCGTTATTGGCGAACAACTGGGCAAGAGGATGGTTCTGATCGTTCATCGTGCTGCGTCCTGGTGGTTGGCCCCTGACGGGCCAGGGCTGTGAAGGGAAGCGACCGAAGAACGCGGCTCATGCCGCGCGCGCCGCACCGGAGCCGCCGCCGTCGCCGGATGGGCGCGTGGCGTCTGCCTTGCCGATCGCATCGGGATGCTGCGAGGTGGCGAAGCGCTGCGCATAGCGCACGCAAAAGCGCGAGCTCTGGTCGTACGGGAAGAAGTCGGGCAACTCGCCCTTGAGCAGCAATTCCTTATGTCTTTGCCAGAGGGCCGGGTCGAAGAAGTCGGCGTGATGGCGCATGAAGTACTGGCGAACGGTGGGGTCGCCGAGCAGAAATGTCGTATATGTCTCGGGGAAAATGTCGTTCGGCGCGACGCCGTACCAGGGCTCGGCCGAGAGCTCGTCCTCTTCCGTCTGCGCTTGCGGTACGTGCCGCACGTTGCAGTCGGTCAGGTATTCGATCTCATCGTAGTCGTAGAACACGACGCGCCCGTGCCGCGTGACGCCGAAATTCTTGTAGAGCATGTCGCCCGGGAAGATGTTCGCCTGCATGAGCTCCTTGACTGCATCGCCGTACTCTTTGATGGCGTGCTCGATGTCCGCCTCGGTCCCGTTCTGCAGGAAAAGATTGAGCGGCACCATGCGGCGCTCGATGTAGACATGTTTGATGACGAGGCAATCGCCCTCGTACTCGATCATCGACGGCGCTTCCTTCTCGAGCTCGCGCAGCAGCTGTTCGTCGAGCCGGGCGAGCGGCAACGCGACGCTCGAGTATTCGAGCGTATCGGCCATGCGCCCGAGTCGATCGTGCCGCTTCACGAGCAGATACTTCTCCTGGATCTTCTCGCGCGTCGTATCCTTCGGCGCGGGAAACACGTCCTTGATGACTTTGAAGACGTACGGGAAAGAGGGCAGCGTAAACACGACCATCACGAGCCCCTTGATGCCGGGGGCGACGATGAAGTGATCGCTCGAATGCGACAAATGCTTGAGCAGGTCGCGATAGAAGTTGTTCTTGCCTTGCTTTTGCAGGCCTACCGATGTGTAGATTTCGGCCTTCGGCTTGCCGGGCATGATCGTGCCGAGGAAGTCGACGTAGGCCGAGGGCACATCCATGTCGACGAGAAAATACGAGTGCGAGAAGCTGAAGATGATCAGCAACTGTTCGCGCTTGAGCAAGACCGTATCGAGCGCGAGCAGGCCCGGCTTCACGTGGCGGATCGGCACGGCGAACGGCAACAGATGCTCGCCGTTGATGATGCGGCCGATGATGTAGGCGGCTTTGTTGCGGAAGAACAGCGACGACAGCACATGAACCTGGAAGTTGAACGCTTCCGAAAACTCGCCGAACGTTTCGCGGATCGAATCGAGCAGGCAGGCGGCGTCGCGGTGCAAGTCCTCGAACGGCTGCTCGAGCTGAAAATTCGTGACGATCCGCTCGAGCGTGGCGATCAGGCCTTCCTTGCCCGGGTAGTACGCGCGATAGGTCGGCTTGGCCGCGGGCTCTTCATTCTCGAGATATTCCGTCGAGATGGCAGGCCGCACGAAGATGAAGTCGTTGTTGAAATACGAGCGGTGCAGGATCTTGCAGCAGACCGAATTGAAAAACGTTTCCGCGCATTCGGGCTGCAGATGGTGCGTCAGCAAGCCGATGTAATGGAGCTTGATCTGCTGCCAGACCTCGTCGTCGATATGCTCGGCGTCGTATTCGTCTTCGAGCAGGCGCACGCACTCGTCGACGCGGTCGTCGTAAGAAGCGATGCGATCGCGCGCGAGCTTTTGCAGCGCAAGCCAATCGGCCGCTTCGAACAACGTCTTCGCGCGGACGGCCGCCTTACGGAAATTGCTGTAGTGGTGATTGAAGCCGTCGAGCATCGTTTGAGCGACGTCGAAGCCGATCTGCGACGACAGCAGTTTCGGAAAGTGCTTCATGTTCCCTCTGATGACGCGATGCTGCTGCGTTCGATTCCGCTGTCGGTCGGGAGGTGTCCACGATCTACGCCGTTTTCGGCGAGCATCGACCGGCACTGGGCTTCGTACTGCGCAAGATCTTCGAGCGTCGTCGTCAGATCCTCCAATTGGCGCTCGAGCACCTGACGATGTTCGGCGATCGTCGCGAGGAACGCATGCAGTTGCGGCACCGTGTCGGTCGGCGATTCGTACAGGTCGAGCAGGTCCCGTATCTCCGACAGCGTGAAGCCGAGCCGCTTGCCGCGCAGCGTCAGCTTCAGGCGCGTGCGGTCGCGGCTCGAATAGACGCGCCGCAGACCGCTCGCGCCCTCGCGGCTCGGTGCGAGCAGTCCCTGATCCTCGTAAAAGCGGATGGCGCGGGGTGTGACGTCGAATTCGCGCGCGAGTTCAGTGATCGTGAAGTGCTGGGTCATGGTCATCGCGTCGGATAGAAAGCGTCGGCGGGCGGCCGAGGCGAATGCGGTCTGAGATTTTAACGCGGCCGATCGGTTAGAATCGATGCAGGTTTACGTTATCGTCAACTTTGACAAAGCGCAACTGGCCGATCAAGCGGGTTGCCTGCCGGCTCCGCGCTGTTTTCTCGCTGTTTTGTTTGTTTTGACCGACCGAGATTCTCCCGATGAATGCACTGGAACATCAGCTCGACTATCCGTTCGCCGACACCCTGCCCGAAGCCGGCCGCTTGTATGAAGTGTCGCCCGGCGTCTTTTGGGTCCGCATGCCGCTGCCGTTCGCGCTCGATCACATCAATTTGTGGCTGTTGCGGGACGAACTCGACGGCAGGCAGGGCTGGACGATCGTCGATTGCGGGATCGCCGACGAATCGATCAAGGCACATTGGGAGCGCATCTTCGAGCACGAGCTGGGTGGCCTGCCCGTGTTGCGAACGATAGTGACGCATTGCCACCCTGACCATCTGGGGTTGGCCGATTGGATCTGCCGGGGCGGCGCGCGCGAGCGCTGGAACGTGCGGCTGTGGATCACGCTCGGTGAATACATGCTCGGGCGCGTGATGGCGGCCGGCGACGGTTCGAACGCGGGCGGCGAGGGCGCCGCGCGCCATTTCGCGCGGCACGGGTTGGCCGATCCGGCCTCGATCGACAAGCTGCGCAATCGACGCGACTACTACTCGAAGCTCGTGCCGTCGATGCCGTCGCAGTTTCGTCGGCTGCGCGAAGGCGACCGGGTGCGGATCGGCGCGAACGACTGGCGCATCGTGACCGGATACGGCCATTCGCCCGAGCACGCGGCGCTGCATTGCGAGGCGGCCGGTGTGCTGATTTCCGGCGACATGGTGTTGCCCCGGATCTCGACGAACGTGTCGGTGTTCGATATCGAGCCCGAGGGCAATCCGCTCGCGCTTTATCTGGAATCGCTGGGCCGCTACGAAGGCATGCCAGCCGATACGCTCGTGCTGCCCTCGCACGGCAAGCCGTTTCGCGGGCTGCAAACGCGCATCGCGCAGTTGCGCGCCCATCACGACGCGCGGCTCGCGGAAGTGCGCGAGGCATGCGCCGAGCGGCCGATGAGTGCCGCCGACATCGTCCCGTTGATGTTCAAGCGTGCGCTCGATATCCATCAGATGACGTTCGCGATGGGTGAGGCGCTCGCCCACTTGCACCTGCTTTGGCTCGCGGGCGAGCTGGAACGTCATGAAGACGCGGACGGGGTGGTGCGGTTTGCGCTCGGCCAGGGCGCGGCGCGCGCTACCTCCTGATCGATCGCGCTGCCTCGACGGCCGCCGCGGCATCGAGCATGCCGGCGCCGCATGGCGTATCGGCTGCCGTATTCACGCAATTGGACAGGCGCGGATAAGGTCGAGCCGAGGCCACGAGCTTCTCGCGGAGCGCCTGGGGCGAGAGCGTCGGTTCAACGGCCAGCATCAGCGCGAGCGCGGCCGACACATGCGGCGCGGCCATGCTCGTACCGTTCTTGCCGAGGTAGGTGTCTTCGCCCGGCACGGTGAGCCCTGTATTCGCGGTCGACCAAATACCGACGCCCGGTGCGCCCACGTCGATGCGCGTCCCCGAATTGCTGAATGCCGGTTTGCTTCCGTCGGCATCGACGGCCGCCACGGCGATCGCGCCGCGGCAACTTGCCGGTTCGCCCACTTCGAAGCCGCCGTTACCGGCGGCCGCCACGACACTCGCGCCGCGTGCGAGCACATCGTCGATCGCGGCCTGCATCGCGCGGCTGCACGGCTGCGATGTGCCCAGGCTCACGTTCACGATCCTGGCCGGATGTGGGTTGTCGGGCACGCCCGGCACCGGCAGTCCGACGGCCCAGCGCATGCCGTCGATGACGTCGCTCGCCGGTCCGCCGCATTTGCCGAGCACGCGCACCGGCAGGATCCGCGTATGCCAGAGCCCGCCGGCGCCGCCGATCTCGTTGTTCGCGACTGCGCCGATCGTGCCTGCCACGTGCGTGCCGTGCCATGAACTGTTGCTGGTCCAGAGGTCGGTGCCGTCGCACTGCTGCGATTCTTCGGCGGTGACCCAATCGCCGGGGTCCGAGGCGTCGGCGTCGCGGCCATCGCCGTCGTTGGCATTAAACGGATGGGTGATGAAGTCGTAGCCGGGCAGCAGGTGGGCCGCGAGATCGGGGTGGGGGCGATAGCCCGTATCGGCCACGGCGATCACGACATCGTTCGACCCCGTCGTCAGATCCCAGGCCTTCTCGAAGCGGGCGGCGCCGGTTCCGTCGCGATAGGCCCACTGCTTCGCATAGAGCGGGTCCGTCGGTGCGGATTGGCGATGCAGTTGATAGTCGGGTTCGGCATATTCGACTTCGGGCTGCGCTCGCAACCGGTCGGCGATGACGTTGGCCGTATCGTCGGTCATCGGCGCGCCCAGCATGACGACGTGGGCGGCGCCCGACATCGGGCGTGTGTCGCTGACGAGATCGACGCCGCGCCGCCGCCGCGTTTGCAACTTTTCCGCGTTTTCGTGCAGAACGCGCTCGACGACGCGCTGAGCGAGCGCCGTTCCGGCATCGTGTTCGGCGTGGACCGCGTCCGTCGATTGGGGCGTCGCGGGCGGCTTTACTTTCACGATGAACTGCGAGACGAGTTGGCGAGGCGTGGCTGCGCCGTCCGCGGCCGGCGATTGCGCAGCGTCGGCGTTGTGCATGGTCGGTGCGAGCGAGAGCAACGCGAGGGCAAGACGATTCGAAATGCATCGGGCATGGGTCATGAGCGCTCCTATGTGCTCGTGATGAAAGCAAATAGAAAGCTCGAAGAGCACAAATCATTCCTGACGTTAAGCGCGAACGGACGGCAGCCGGTGCCGACGCGAAAATCCGCGCCGAGGCCGACGTTGACGCGCGAGCCCTCGTCAGCCCATCTCCCCGGCTCGCAGCAGCAACAGCTCTCGCTCGCGCGCGTTCTGGGTCATCGACGCCGCGCGTTGGAATTCCGACCGCGCTTCGTCGTGGCGGCCAAGCTTGGCGAGAAAATCGGCGCGCACGCTCGGTAGCCAGTGATAGCGCGCCAGCGCCGGATCGGCGGCGAGCGCTTCGACGATCGCGAAGCCCGCCTGGGGGCCGAAGGCCATGCCGACAGCCACGGCGCGATTGAGCTCGACGACCGGCGAGGGGTGGACCTGCGCAAGCGCGTCGTAAAGCGCGACGATACGCGCCCAATCCGTGTCCTCGGCGCGGTGCGCGCGCGCGTGGCAGGCCGCCAACGCCGCTTGCAACGCATACGGACCGAGCGCGCCGCCGAGCGCCTCGGCGCGCCCGAGCGCAGCCAGCCCGCGTCGAATCAAAAGGGGATCCCAGCGCAAACGATCCTGATCGGCGAGCAGCACCGGACGGCCGTTTGCGTCGGTGCGCGCATGAAGCCGCGACGCCTGCAGCTCCATCAGCGCGACAAGCCCATGCACTTCGCTGTCCTCGCGCGCCAGCTCAGCCAGAATGCGGCCCACGCGCAGCGCTTCATCGCAGAGCGCGGGCCGTATCCAATCGTCGCCGGCCGTCGCCGCATAGCCTTCGTTGAAAATCAAGTAAATGACTTCGAGCACCGAGGCCATGCGCGCTGCGCGCGCGGCGGCGCGCGGCACCTCGAACGGCACGCGCGCTTCTCGCAGCGTCCGCTTGGCCCGCACGATTCGCTGCGCGATCGTGGCTTCGGGCGCGAGAAACGCACGCGCGATCTCGTGCGTCGCGAGCCCGCCGAGCAAGCGCAGCGTCAGTGTCACGCGCGCATCGGTCGAGAGCACCGGATGACATGCCGTAAAAATGAGGCGCAATAGATCGTCGCCGATGTCGTCGGCGCGCGCCGCATCCAGCGCATCGACAAAATCGGGCACGACGTGCGCTTCGAGCGCATCCAAATCCCGCCCCATGGCTTCGTGCTTCTTTGCGTGAAGCGCATCCTGACGAAGCTTATCGAGCGCACGATGCTTGACCGTCGCCATCAGCCAGGCGCCGGGGTTATCGGGTACACCGTCGCGCGGCCAATGCTCGAGCGCCGCGATCAGCGCATCTTGCGCCAGCTCCTCGGCGATGCCGATGTCGCGCACGAGTCGCGCCCCATGGGCGACCACGCGCGCGGCTTCGATGCGCCAGACGGCTTCGATCGCGCGATGGGTGGGATCAGACATGGCTCAGCGTAGCTGCGCGTCGATTTCGCGGTAGCGTTCCACGCTTTCGCTCGGCCCTAACTCGTCGAGCTCGTAAAGCCGCCGCACTTCGATTTCGCAATCGGTCGTGTCGCCGAACGGTGCGGGAAAGCGTCGCGTCCATTCCAAGGCTTCTTCACGCGAGCGCACCTGGATTAGCGTATAGCCGGCGATAAGCTCCTTCGTCTCGGCGTACGGGCCGTCGACGATCGTGCCTTTGCCGCCCGAGTAACGCACGCGCCAGCCTTCCGAACTCGGCCGCAGCCCATTCGCATCGAGCAGCACCCCTGCTTTCGCGAGTTCTTCATGGAAGACCGTCATCGCGGCCATCAGCTTTTCCTCGGGCATCGCACCCGATTCGCTTTGGGCGTTGGCCCGAATCAAGATCATGAATCGCATCGTTTCGCTCCTCTAAGGTGGGTGGAGACCGCTCATCGCTCTCCTGTCTCTACGACGAACGAAACACGCCGCGTTCGACAACGGCGCATCGAACGTCGGGGAAAACCCTCGGAGCTACGATTCGTAGCAGGGGGCGAGGCGCCGCACTTCGACCGTACACCACTGTGCGGCGGGGCACTCGGCGGCGATCGCGAGCGCCTCGTCTTCGCGCTCGCAATTGAGCAAGTAGAAGCCTCCTACCATTTCCTTGGCTTCCGCAAACGGCCCGTCGATGAAACGGCGTTCGCCGCCGCGCACCTCGACGCGTACGGCTTCCTCGGTGGACGCGAGCGACTGCGACGCGACGAGCAGGCCGCGCGCTTTCAAATCGTCGCCGAAGCGGACCATCGCGTCGTAGGCGGCGTGTCCCGCCTCGAGCGTACGCTCGCTGCGCTGGCCGATCGGCTCCATGATCAACAGCAGGTAAGACATGACGAACTCCAGGAAAAGATGCGCCAGGCGGCGCGACATTCGCCATGAAGGATAGAGCAGCCGCGTCGGCGTTGCTGCGAGGCGAGCACATAGGCGCGCCTGGCGGTGCAAGGTCACGATCGAAATCGCCGGGCAATGCAATGGGCGCGCTCGTTCGTGGTCCCGCTCGCGCCGGCGCTATTCGAACCGTTAGGGCGCAATCGCCTTGGCGTCGGCCTGGCGCAGTGCCGTCATATTGCCGACGAACGCATCGACGATTTGCTGCGCCAGCGCGGCGATGGCCGCATTTCGATCGGCGCGCTCGAACGAGAGCCTGGCCGGAACCACATACGGGCGCCAGTCGTCCGCTGGGATCGACCCGGCGGGCGGCGCGCCCAAGACGGCGAACGGCGTATCGGCGCCATGTTCGAGATCGGCCACAGTGACAGACACGTCGGCGCCGGCAGCTTCTCTTTCGGTCTCGGCGGTGGCCGCATCGGACGCGGCGGCCGTGGCCTCGCTGCGCAGATGAAAGACGCCGCCGAGTAGCCATCCCGTGACGGGCGGTGGCTCGCCGGGGGCAAGATAACGTGCCGCCACACCGGCGTGATTGAGCCGCGCGACGACGGCCTGTGCGACGAGCCCCGCATCTCGGCCCGCCGCATGCGTGTGCAAGGCTGCGCGCAGATGAGCGAGCAAGCCCGAAGGTGGCGCGCCGGCCGGCACGGCGATGAAATGCGTGACGTAGACGGCTTGGGGAATCGCGACCATGGGGGTTGGGCCCTTAGGCGCTGTCGCAATCGGTGCGGCAGGCGCCGTCGTCTCGGCCGAGGGCGCGACGGTCACCTGGCTCACGACCATCGGCGCGACCGAAATCGAAGCGTTTTGCGCCGAATCGAGCGCGGCGTCTTGCGCGCAAGCTGCACTTGCCGCAACAAAAATCGTCAATGCCGCCACAGTGCGGCCGGGATTTCGCATGAGAGTGTTGATCCTGACGGCTGGATGCAGCGTACCGGAAAGCATCTTTTGCCTAAGACAGCAGACGACCGAGCCGCACAGCGAATCCTGGATGTTGACCATGCTGGCCCGCATCGGCGCGAAGGCGCGCAAGCGGTTCCTCACTCGACCGAAACATTGGCGAAGTGCTGCCGGCCGAACGCGCTGACCTTGTAGCCTGCTACGGTATTGCGCGTGATGGCGCTCGCGGTCGGATAGCCGAGCGGAATCCAGAGCGCTTGGTCGTGGATGATCTTCTGCGCCGCTTCGTAGTCTTGCGAGCGTGCAGCTTGATCGGCCGTGGCTCGGCCGTCGGCGATCAGCTTGTCGAGCTTCGCATCGCAATAGCGGGCGAAGTTGATCCCCGATTTGACGCCGTTGCAACTGAACAGCGGCGTCAGATAGTTGTCGGGATCGCCGTTGTCGCCGGCCCAGCCCATGAACAGCATGTCGTGCTGGCCCTGCTTCGCCTGCTTGATCAGTTCGCCCCATTCGATGATTTTGACTTCGGCCTTCACGCCGATCTTGGCGAGATCGGCTTGCAGCAACTCAGCGCCGGCCTTCGGCTTGGGATTGAGCACGCTGCCTTGCGGGCGGACCCAGATCGTCGTCGAGAACCCGTTCGGATAGCCGGCTTGCGCGAGCAGCGTCTTGGCCTTGGCCGGATCGTACGGATAGGCCGCAATGGCCTTGTCGTAGCTCCACGTATTGGACGGGTAGGGATTGGTCGCCGGCGCCGCGGTGTTGTCGAAGACGACTTTCAGATACGTCGCACGATCGAACGCCATGTTGATCGCCTGCCGCACACGCTCGTCGTCGAGCGGCTTGTGTTGCGTATTGAGCGCGACGAACGCGGTCATGAACGCGGGCGTTTGCACGACGGCGAGTGCCTTGTCGCTTTTCGCTTGCGAGACATCGTCCGGTTTCGGCGAAAGCGCGATCTGACATTCGTTCGCCTTGACCTTCTGCATGCGTACCGACGGGTCGGGCGTGATCGCATAGATGAGCCGGTCGACCTTCGGCTTGGGTCCCCAGTAGGTGGGGTTGACGTCGTAACGGATCACGGCGTCTTTCGTGTAGCTTTTGAGCACGAAGGGGCCGGTGCCGATCGGCTTCGCGTTGAGCTCGGCCTGTTTACCGGCTTTGAGCAGTTGATCGGCGTATTGGGCCGAATAGATCGACGCGAAGCCCATCGTCAGCATCGGCAGAAACGTCGCGTTCGGCTCGTTCAGATCGAACTGAACCGTGTGGTCGTCGATCTTTTTGACGGCCTTGACGAGTTTGACGAGCCCCATCGATTGCGCGTGCGGGAAGCCGTTCGCCCCGGCCACCTTGTGCCATGGGTTGGTGTCGTCAAGCATCCGATCGAACGTGAAGACGACGTCGTCGGCGTCCAGCGGGCGCGTCGGCTTGAAGTAGTTGGTGCTTTGGAATGCCACATTGGGACGCAAATGGAACGTGTAGCTGAGCCCGTCGCTGCTCACTTCCCACTTCTCGGCCAGCGACGGCACGACCTTCCTGGCGGCTTCGTCATAGTCGACGAGCGTGTTGAAGATGACGTCGGCCGATGCGTTCGTCGTCACGAGCGAATTGAATTGGACGACGTCGAAGCCGTCGGGGCTCGCCTCGGTGCAAACCGTGAGCGGCTTCGCAAGCGCGAGGGCGGGCAAGACGGCGAACGTGGCGGCGAGCAGTTTGACGCGCATGAGTCCTCCAAGTAAGACGGGGCCGCCTGAGATCGCAACGGTGGCAGGCCGGGCGGTTGAGCTTAGCGCAAGCGCATTGGATCTACAACGAGGCGGCCCGACGCGCAAGCGCCGATCTCACGCTAAATGTTGGGATTTCTTCAACGAGGGCGAGGTGGCTACGATCAGGCATTCGAGCGTCCAAGCGTTCAAGCGTAACGCCCGGCCTCTTCTTCGATCCCCTGCGGCCCGGCCGCTCACCTGGCCTCGGTGGCAAGCAACCGCAGGTAATCGAGTCCCTCGATCGCGCGCGATCCGTACCAGGAGAGCATCTCGCCGTCCACGAGCTGTATGGCCTTGCCGGCGAGCCGTCCATCGGCAGCCAGTTCGACGCAATGCTTCGCGGTGAAGCGGTACGGCTCGGATGCGAGCAAGAACCGCCCCACCGTCGCGAATCCGGGCATGTCGAAGTCGAACGTCGGATAGCGGTCGGCTCCGGCGAAGCCGCCCGTGACGGCCGGCCACGTGCGCCAGTTGACGAGGCTCAGCATGGCCGAGATGTAGGTATCGCGCGCGACGGTCATCCACGGATCGCGCCAGATCACATAAAGCACCTGCTGCTCGGGCCACGATTCAGATGCGATTGCGTCGAGCCGCGAGGACAGTGCATGCGCGAGCGTCTGCGCCTGGGTCTCGCATTTGAAAATCGCGCCGATGAGCTCATAGAGCGCCAGGTTGTCGAGCGGCGTCAGCGGGTGCGTGACGATGACGTTCGGAACGAATTGGGACAGAGCGTCGATGGTCGGCTTTTCGTTTTCGTCGACGTTCACGATTACGTGCGTCGGCGCCAGCGCGCGAACGGCATCGAGCTTGACGGCTTTCGTCCCGCCGACTTTGGGCACCGCCCGCACGGCCTCGCGGGGATGCACGCAAAAGCCGGTGCGCCCGACGATGCGATCGCCGAGTCCCAGCGCGAACAGCAGCTCGGTGATGCTCGGCACAAGCGAAACGATGCGCGCGTGCTCGCCTGCTTGAGGGTGTTCGACGCCTGCAGCATCGACTCGGGACATGGACATGATCGGTATTTCGGCGCGGCAAGGAACGGTTCGATCAGCCGCTAAGCCACGGCTCGCGGCTTGCGCGGCGCTTTCTCGAACAGCCGGTCATACAGCCAGCGGGGCAGGCACGCGAGCAGTGCGGCAACGATCCGCATCGGCCACGGAAACACGGCAAAGCGCACCTTGCGAGCGATCGCGCCGGCGACCTTCTGCGCGAAGCGATCCGCGTCCATCAGGAACGGCATCGGGTAGGGATTATGTGCCGTCATCGGCGTGCGGATGTAGCCTGGCGCGATCGTGACGACAGCCACATCGAACGGGCGCATCTCGACGCGCAGTGATTCGAGATAAGCCAACGCCGCGGCTTTCGATGCGCTGTAGGCGCCCGAGCCCGGCAGCCCGCGTACGCCTGCGACGCTCGCGATGCCGACCAGCGTGCCGCACCGGGCCTCGCTCATTGCTTTCGCGAACGGCTCGAACGTCGCCGCCATGCCGAAGCAGTTCACGTCCATGACTTCGCGAAACGCGGCGAGATCGCCGTGCCCCGTCGCCACGCCCTTGCTGATGCCCGCGTTCGCGATGACGACATCGGGCAGCCCGTGTTCGCCGATGAACTGCGCCGCCGCCCCGGCGATCGCCGCTTCATCGCGCACGTCGGCCTGATAAACCGAGATCGACAGGTGAGAAAAGCGCTGGGCGAATTCGGAGAGCGCATCCAACCGGCGTGCAACGAGGCCGAGCGTCGCACCTTGCCGCGCGTATTCGGCGGCAAGGGCGAGGCCGATGCCGCTCGATGCGCCGGTGATAAACACCTTGAGCGGTGCAGTCATGCCGGTGCGCCGCCGCTTACATTTTCTTCGCGCGAATCTGCGAGATGAGGTAATCGAGCACCTGGATCGTGCCGGGCAGGCTGTCGGTCGCTGCGGGGCCCGTTTCGTACTTGCCTTGCACGGCAAGCGTCGGCACGCCGTCGATCTTGTAGTCCTGGATCAGTTGCTTGTCGCGGCTGATCGCGGTTTGCGTCGAAAACGAGTTATACGCTTCCATGAACTTCTTCGGATCGACGCCCTTCGTCGCGAGGAATTTGGCCTGATCTTCCGGCGTCAGCAGGTAGTTCTTGTTGACATGAATTTCGTGGAAGATGTCCGGCGTCAGCTGCTGCACGAGGCCCAGCGCATCGAGGGCGTGAAGGAGTTTCGAATGCGGGATGAAATCGTCGCGAAAGGCGACGGGCACGCGCTTGAAGACGACGTCGGGTTGCTGCTTCTTGACCCACGCTTCAAGGTACGGATCGAACTCGTTGCAGTGCGGGCAGCCGTACCACATGAATTCGATGACTTCGATCTTGCCGGCCGGGACGTCGGCGGGCTGCGGCGCCTTCAGGACCGTATAGTCCTTGCCGGCCACGGGCGCAGCCGGAGAGGCGTGGGCGGCGCCCGCGCCGACGACGGCGAGGCTGACAGAGAACAACAGCGTGCGGATCAGTTTTTTCATGTTGGATGGGGTACGTGAACGTGGGGCGCCTATCCGGCGTGCCGTGGCGGCTTGCGCACATCGACGGCTGCCGGTTAAGACCGACGCCGCCCGCTCATGGTTCAGCAGCGGACGACGCGGCCCCGCAGCGGCGCTACTGCTTGGCGAAGCGAATCACGGCCGTATCGATGCCGGCGTCGGACAGACGCTGGCGCGTCGCATTCATCTCCTCGAACTTCGAAAACGGTCCGATACGCACCCGGAAGTAAGTCACGCCGCCTGCGTCGCGCTGCGATACCTTCGATTCGAAGCCCTGGAACGCCAGCCGCGCGCGTTGCTGCTCGGCGTCGGCAGCCGTCTTGTAGGCGCCGACTTGCAGGAAGTAGCCTGTGTTGGCCTCGGCCGGCGCGCCCCCTGCACCGTTGTTCGCATGCGTGGCGTTGCCGGCGCCCGGCGTGGCGGCGGGCGGCGCGCCGTTCGCCACTTGCCCCGGCTTCTTCGGCTGCGCCTGGGCTGCGGCGTTCGGTTGCGCCTGCGGCGGCTCGGCGCCCGGAGCGGCGGCGTTGCCGGCAGCGTTGGAGGCGCCCGTAGGCGGCACCTCGACGATTTGCGGTTCCTGCAGCAGGCCGGGCGTTTGCGGTTGCGTGGACGTTTGGCCGGGCGCCGTATTCGGCGGCGGCGTTTGCTGCGCGGACGGGGCGACGGGCTGGCCCGGCGTCTTACCTTGCAGCGCCCGGTTCGGGTCGTACTGCTGTTCGATCGTGCCTGCCTCCGAAGCGCTCGACGGCGCGACCTTCGCGACGAACGGCGTGGGCGCGCGCGTGATATAGAGCGCCACGACGACGGCGATCGCGAGGCCGACGATCAAGCCCAACACGAGGCCGAGGAAAGTCCCCCCGGTTTGCCTGGCGGCCCCGGACGACGACCGATTGCGGGATGGCTTCGACGGGCTGCGTGGCGAAGTACGGCTTGGTTTTGCCATTATCTGAATCACCTGCGAAAAAAACTCGGGGGAGGCGCGTGCTCTGCGCGGATGCCGCGGGGGCGGCATCGCAGCGGCATCGATTATAGCGACGCCGCATGGCGCCGCACGGCGATGGCATGGGGCGTTACATCTTCGCCGGCGCCGAAACGCCGATCATCGCGAGGCCGTTGGCGAGCACTTGGCGCGTGGCCGCCAACAGCGCAATGCGCACATCGCGTTCGGCCTGCACGTCGACGAGCACGCGCTCGGCATTGTAGAACGAGTGAAATTCGCCCGCGAGCTCGCGAAGATAGAACGCAATGGCATGCGGCGCGAGTTCGGACGCCGCGTGCGTCAGCATATCGGGGTATTCGGCGAGCTTGTGCATGAGCGCCATCGCGCGCGTGCTCGTGAGCCCCGACACATCGATCTGCGGCAACGCGGCTTCGTCGCCGCCGAAGCGCGCTTTCCACTCGGACAGGATCGAGCAGATCCGGGCATGCGCATATTGTACGTAGTACACCGGGTTCTCGTCGTTTTGCTTCAGCGCGAGATCGACGTCGAAGACGAATTCGGTATCGGCCTTGCGCGAGATCAGGAAGAAACGCACGGCGTCGCGGCCGCGTTGGATTGTGGCTTCGTCGAGCAGATCGGGTGCGGCTTCTTGTCCCGGCGCGGCGCCGCCCGACCATTCGATCAGGTCGCGCACCGTCACATAGCTGCCGGCGCGCTTGGAGATCTTCACTTCTTGCCCGTTGCGCATCACGGTAACCATCTTGTGCAGCACGTAATCGGGGTAGCCCTTCGGAATGCCGACGCCAAGCGCCTGCAACCCCGCCCGGACGCGGGCGACGGTGCCGTGGTGGTCCGAGCCCTGTACGTTGATGACCTTCGAAAAGCCGCGCTCCCACTTGGTGACGTGATAGGCGACATCGGGCACAAAGTAGGTATAGGTGCCGTCGGACTTGCGCATCACGCGGTCTTTGTCGTCGCCGTAATCGGTCGTGCAGAGCCAGAGCGCTCCTTCATGCTCGAATGTTTTCCCCGTCGCGATCAGCGCGTCGACCGTTTTCGCCACGCGGCCTTCGCTATAAAGCGACGATTCGAGGTAGTACTGGTCGAACTTCACGCCGAAGGCCTGCAGATCCATGTCCTGCTCGTGGCGCAGGTAGGCGACGGCGAATTTGCGGATCGCATCGAGATCGTCGATATCGCCCTTGCCTTTGACGGGCTCGCCGTCTTTGGCCGCGACGGTCTGGCCGGTCATGTAGTCGTGCGCGATGTCGGCAATGTAGTCGCCGTTGTAGGCCGCTTCGGGCCAGCCGGCGTCGCCGGGTTTGAAGCCCTTCGCGCGCGCCTGGGTCGAGGTGGCGAGCGTCTGGATCTGCACACCCGCGTCGTTGTAGTAGAACTCGCGATGGACGGCGTACCCCTGGCTTGCGAGCACGTTGGCGAGCGCATCGCCGAGCGCGGCCTGGCGGCCGTGGCCCAGATGCAGCGGCCCGGTCGGGTTGGCCGAGACGAACTCGACCATCACGCGCTTGCCGGCGCCCTGCGTCGAGAGGCCGAACGCGGCGCCTTCGGCGATGACCGCGCTCACCACGGCCTGCTTCGCTTGCGCGGTCAGGCGCAGATTGATGAAGCCGGGGCCGGCGATTTCGGCCGCTTCGACAAGGCTTTTCGCGGCCGGCTGGGCGAGCAATGCGTCGACGATCCGTTGCGCGAGTTCACGCGGGTTCTTTTGCAGCGGTTTGGCCAATTGCATGGCGATGTTGCACGCTACGTCGCCATGCGCGGCCGCCTTCGGGCGCTCGAGCGAGATGGCGGGCGCATTGGACGTGTTGGCCGCGTCGGCGTTTGCTTCGGCGAGAACTTGCTGGACGCCGGCGGCGAGCAAGGCTTCGAGACTCTGTTTGTGTGCAGGCAGCATGCTGTTTCGATTGGTTCGGCAGTGGCAGTCCGCCGGGCGGACGCGGGTGGTTGGCGCGCGGCGGGAAGGCAACGCCCGTAACGACGACGGGCGCAGGCCGCAAAGGTGCGCGTTTGGGTCTAGGCGGATTTTAGCAGGTGCTAATATGTCTCAATGAGGCGCCCGGCAGGGGCGGCCAGGTCCGCTCGATCCAACGCGATCCATGGCGGGCCGGATGCGCCGGCAGTCGAGGCGGCGGCGCCGTCAAGCGGAAGTAAACAGAACGAAGGAAACGGGTCCATCATGTTGATTACATTCAAGTGTCGCGCCGCGCCGGACGTGGTTATGCTCGAAAATCTGGCTCAATATCTCGTCGGGATCGTGGGCAAGCAACTGGGTGCGCGCGGCGTGATCACGCACGACGAAATGCCCGCGGCCATCTCGAAGCTCGAGGCGGCGATCGT
Organism: Trinickia soli; assembly: GCF_002879855.1. Classification (GTDB taxonomy): domain Bacteria; phylum Pseudomonadota; class Gammaproteobacteria; order Burkholderiales; family Burkholderiaceae; genus Trinickia; species Trinickia soli. Next base: position 187,634 of record NZ_PNYB01000007.1, read on the forward strand.
GACCGACAAACAGGAAATCGCCGAGCACGAAGGACACTTCCACGAAGGGGAAGAGGGCCACGAGCGCCACGAACTGCCGATCGGCCTCGCGCAACGCGCTTTCCCATTCCTCGATATGCTGCGCGCCGCCCAGCGCGAAAACGCCGACGTCCTCTGGGGGATCTGACCGGCATCGTCGTCGCGCGTTCGCGCCTCGGTCGAGCGGCAAGGCCGCCGACGCGGCAGCGGCTTTCGTCATACCAAAGCCGCAAAAGGTGCCAGACGCCTCGTTTAACAGCAAGCCCGGTGTGCGCAAGCGCGTACACCGGGCTTTTTGCTGGTCTTTTGCGGTATTGCGCACGAACCGCGCCTCACGTCCCTCGCGCCCAGCGCCGCCGTTCGACCGCGCCTGGCTGTGCCCCTTTTCCGGCGCGCGGCCCCTCCCTGCGGGTCGCGTCGTTCTACAGCAACGGCGCGAGCGCCCGCTCGGCGTCGGCCATGGCCAGCCCGTTGCGGCGTGCGAAATCCTCGACTTGGTCGCGATCGATCTTGCCGACCGAGAAGTAGCGGCTGTCGGGATGGGCGATGTAAAAACCCGAGACGCTTGCGGCCGGCAGCATCGCCAGCGATTCGGTGACCGTCATGCCGACTTCGTCGGCCTTGAGCGTCGCGAACAGGTCGCGCTTGACGAGGTGATCGGGGCAGGCCGGATAACCGGGGGCCGGGCGGATGCCGACGTAGCGCTCGGCGATCAGCGCCTCGTTGTCGAGCGCCTCAGTGCGCGCATAGCCCCAAAACTCGCGGCGTACGCGTGCATGCATGGCTTCGGCGAATGCTTCAGCCAGGCGGTCCGCGAGCGCCTTGAACATGATTGCGCTGTAATCGTCGAGGTCGGCCAGAAACTGCTTCTCTTTGACCTCGACACCCAAGCCGGCCGTCACGGCGAACATGCCGATGTAATCGGCGACGCCCGAGTCTTTCGGTGCGACGAAATCGGCCAGCGAGCGATTGGGCCGCATGACGCCGTCCACGACAGGCCGCACGCTTTGCTGACGCAGGTTGTGCCAGGTCAGCGCCACCTGCGTGCGCGATTCGTCGGTGTAGATTTCGATATCGTCGTCGCCGACCGTATTCGCCGGCAGCAGCGCGATCACCCCGCTTGCCGTCAGCCAACGCCCTTGTATGAGCCGCGCGAGCATCGATTTCGCGTCGGAGAACACGCGTCGTGCCGATTCGCCGACGATCTCGTCATTGAGAATGGCCGGATAGGGTCCGGCCAGGTCCCAAGTCTGAAAGAACGGGCCCCAGTCGATGTACGGTGCGAGTTCGTTCAGATCGTAGTTCTTGAACACGCGCCGGCCGATGAACGCCGGCTTGACGGGGTGATAGGCGGCCCAATCGATCTTGGCCTTGTTCGCGCGCGCCGCAGCCAGCGTGACCATCGGCTGCGCTTTCCGATTGGCGTGCTGCAGGCGAATGCGATCGTAGTCGGCTTTGAGCTCGTCGAGATACCGGGCTGCACCTTCATCCGAGAGCAGGCTTGACGCCACCGAGACCGAGCGCGACGCGTCCGGCACGTAGACCACGGGCCCCTCGTAGTTCGGCGCGATCTTCACTGCCGTATGAACGCGCGAAGTCGTTGCGCCGCCGATCAGGAGCGGGATCTTCTTGATGCGGAAATACTCGTCGCGTTGCATCTCCGACGCGACGTAGGCCATTTCTTCGAGGCTCGGCGTGATGAGGCCCGACAACCCGACGATGTCCGCGCCTTCGACCTTCGCTTTGGCGAGAATCTCGCTGCACGGGACCATGACGCCCATGTTGACGACTTCGAAGTTGTTGCACTGGAGCACGACCGACACGATGTTCTTGCCGATGTCGTGAACGTCGCCCTTGACGGTTGCGATGACGATCTTGCCTTTCGCCCGCACGTCGCCGCCGGCTTCGGCGAGCCGCTTCTTTTCTTCCTCGATGAACGGAATCAGATGCGCGACGGCCTGCTTCATGACGCGTGCGGACTTGACCACCTGCGGCAGGAACATCTTGCCCTGACCGAACAAGTCGCCGACGATGTTCATGCCGTCCATCAGCGGCCCTTCGATCACGTTGATCGGCCGCCCGCCCGCCGCGGCGATCTTCTGGCGCGCCTCTTCGGTATCTTCGACGATGAAGTTCGTGATGCCCAGCACGAGCGCATGGGCGAGCCGCGCCTCGACGGGTTGATTGCGCCATTCGAGGTTCTCTTCCTTCTTCGCGGCGCCCGTCTTGAACTTGTCGGCGATCTCGAGCAGGCGATCGGTGGCATCGGGGCGGCGGTTCAGAATGACGTCTTCGACACGCTCGCGCAGCTCGGGATCGAGATCGGCATAGACGCCGAGCTGCCCCGCGTTGACGATGCCCATGTCCATGCCCGCTTGAATCGCGTGGTAAAGGAACACCGTATGAATCGCTTCGCGCACGGGATCGTTGCCGCGGAACGAGAACGACACGTTGGAGACGCCGCCGCTCACCTTCGCACGCGGCAGGTTCTGCTTGATCCAGCGCGTCGCTTCGATGAAGTCGACGGCGTAGTTGTTGTGCTCGTCGATACCGGTCGCGACAGCGAAAATGTTCGGATCGAAAATGATGTCGTCGGGCTCGAAGCCCACTTCGTCGACGAGGATCCGGTACGAGCGCTGGCAGATCAGCGTCTTGCGCTCGAAGGTATCGGCCTGGCCGGTCTCGTCGAAGGCCATGACGACAGCTGCGGCACCGTAGCGGCGAATGAGTCGCGCGTGATGGCGAAACGCATCTTCGCCTTCCTTCAGCGAGATCGAGTTGACGATGGCCTTGCCTTGGACGCACTTGAGCCCGGCTTCGATCACCTCCCATTTGGACGAGTCGATCATGATCGGCACGCGCGCGATATCGGGCTCGGAGGCAATCAGATTCAGAAAGCGCACCATGGCCGCTTTCGAATCGAGCATCGCCTCGTCCATGTTGATGTCGATGATCTGGGCGCCGTTCTCCACCTGCTGACGCGCCACGGCGAGCGCTTCGTCGAACTGGCCGTTCAGGATCATGCGTGCGAAGGCCTTCGAACCCGTGACGTTCGTGCGTTCGCCGACGTTGATGAAAAGTGCGTCGGCGCCGACGTTAAACGGCTCGAGGCCGGCGAGGCGCATCATGTGTTCGGTCATGGTTGTCTTCGATGGAAAGCGGGATGGCTCGAAGTGGGCAGACTGGCGTGCGCCGCGTCAGGCTGCGTCGCGATAGTTCGCCCACGCACGGGGCTTCACGCCGTTCAGCGCCTTGGCGATCGCCGCGATATGTTCGGGCGTCGTGCCGCAACAGCCGCCCGCGAGATTCACGAGCCCTGCTTGCGCAAATTCCTCGAGCTGTCGCGACGTGTCTTCGGGTGTCTCGTCGAAGCCCGTGTCGCTCATCGGATTGGGCAGGCCCGCGTTCGGGTAGCACGACACGTAGGTATCGCAGAGCTTGGCGAGTTCGGCGATATACGGGCGCATCAGCGCGGCGCCGAGCGCGCAGTTCAAGCCGAACGTCAGCGGCTTCGCATGGCGCAGCGAATTCCAAAACGCTTCGACCGTCTGCCCCGACAAGATGCGACCCGATGCGTCCGTCACCGTGCCCGAAATCATGATCGGCAAGACTTCGCCTGTGTTCTCGAACAATTCGTCGAGCGCGAACAGTGCGGCCTTCGCGTTGAGCGTATCGAAGATCGTTTCGACGAGGAACAAATCCGCGCCGCCGTCGAGCAGGGCTTGTGCTTGCTCGTAGTAGGCCGCGCGCAGTTCGTCGAACGTGACGTTGCGCGCCCCGGGATCGTTGACGTCGGGCGAAATGCTGGCCGTTTTCGGCGTCGGCCCGATCGCACCCGCGACGAAGCGAGGCTTGTCGGGCGTCGAGTATTTGTCGCAGGCTGCGCGCGCGAGCCTCGCTGACTCGAGATTCATCTCCCGCGCCAGCGATTCCATGCCGTAGTCGGCCTGCGCGACCGACGTGGCGCCGAAGGTATTGGTTTCGATAATATCGGCGCCCGCGGCCAGGTACTGCTCGTGGATCTCGCTGATGATCTGCGGCTGCGTGAGCGAGAGCAACTCGTTGTTGCCCTTGACGTCGCGTGCAAAATCCTTGAACCGCTCGCCGCGGTAGCGCGCTTCGTCGAGCTTGTAGCGCTGAATCATCGTGCCCATCGCGCCGTCCAGAATCAGGATGCGCGACGCAAGCAGCGCGGGCAGCTGCGCGCCTCGCGTGTAGTGCGTGCCGGAGGCAGGGGTTCCGGCGGCGGGCGATCCCGCTTGAGCGGCGGCGGACGAATTCATGGCGGGCAAGCGCGGGGCGCGGTTCGGAAAAGAGGGAAAACCGTCATTGTAGCGGCTGCCGGCCAACGCCGCCGGAGGCCGCCGGCCTCGGGACGCTTGGGCCGGACCCAAAACAAAACCCCGTCCGGCAAGCCGGACGGGGTTCGATGGGCGCTGTCGTGCCGCCGTGCGCGCCTGCAGCCAGTTAGTGCAGGACGACCGGTTGTGTCATCAGACTGTCAAATTGGCCAAGGAACTCGTCGACTTCATCGAGTGTGGGTTCTTCTTCGATCAGCTTGCGGACGTGTTCGCGGAATTGGGCCGCCATCGCGCCGTCGATGAAGATCTCGCGCTGCGTGTTCTTATCTACGATTTCGTAGCCACCCGCGTTCATCGCCAGATGGCCAGCCTGCGGCGCGAATTCGACGACACAATAATTGGGGCTGTTGTAGATCATTTGCATGGCGACACTCCTTTATTCCGTTAGGCTCCTGGCCTGTTTCGCCTGGTACGTGGAGCTTGTTGCATGGAATTTCAAGGGTTGGGTCTTAAACGACGCTTAAAACGGGTTCGAACATTGCAACCAAACATTGCCACATTGCCGCTCTGTCCACTGCTTTCATCGTCGACCTCATCGTCCACCTTAAGGTTAGACCTCAACCGGATAAAACGTTCGAACGGTGGCCGAAAACATCGAGGTTCGTCCATGCGCCCCGATTACTCTTGATTACGGCACGCGCGAGCCTTTGGTTTAGGGGTTTTCGCGCGCTCGAATCGGCGTCGTGTCGGCGGTCCCGGTTTCGGACGCATCATCGGCTGTCTTTGTCTCCGAGGACGCATTTTTCGCGCCCGGAGGCACGACCGGGCCGCGCCAGACCAGTTCGAATTGCGAGCCGTTCGGCTCCGTTTGCACAATGCGGGCGGGCAACCAGCCCAGCGACGGTGCGAGCCAGACGTCGATGCGGCGCCGATCGCCGTCATGCCGCGGCAGTCTCATAAAGTGGCGCGCCTCTATAAATCCTTCAGCAGTCCGAATCGATTCGTCGCCGATCGTCTCGATCGGCCACAGTTCCGCACTGTCGTCGTCCGCCACGTAGAACGCGCGCGTGACGCCGCTCTTGTAGGCGTCAGGGTTTCCGCGCACGAGGCTTGCAAGCTGCATGACCATGCTGAACCGATCCTGTGCGCCATCGGGCAGCGACAGCGTCGCGCTCGTGCGCGTGAAGCCGATGCGCCTGGCCGCGCGATCGAAGGTTGTCACGTCTTCGGGGCGGCGGCCGCGCTTTTCGATGTAGTGCTCGGGCGCCAGCCCGAATGCATCGATGCGGCCGCGGCTTTGGTACGAAAAGGTGCCGACGAATGGCAGCGGTACCGAGACGATCATCTCGTAGCTGTCGCGCTCGCTCGCCCAGTGGATCGTGCCCGGCGCATTTTCCACCCCGTTGTAAAAGGTGTTGTAGTGCAAATCCCCCGACGGCGGTACCGAAAACCGTACGCCGGCGCTTGTTATGCTCGCCGCGTCGGCCGGGGCGGCGAGCGCGTTGCTCGCAGCGGAAGCGCTGGCGGCGCTTGCCCCGCCCGGCTTCGTTGCGTTTGCATCGGTTTTGCCGGCTGCCTCGGTTGCAGCGGGTGCGCTCGGGCGCGGCGCAAGCGCATGCAGCACCGGCGCTTGCCGATGCGGCTGGCCTTGCCGGGGGGCGGTGGGGGCGGTGACGGCGCGGCTCGGGCCTGCCTCGCGGGCGATCGGTTGCGGGGCCAAGAGCGCGACCTGGATCGGCGGCCTCACCGAAGCGAGCGCAAAGGTGTCCCGGTGTCGGGCGAACCATACGAATGCGGCGCCGTGGAGCGCAACCGTGGTCGCGAACACCGCGCTCCAGCGCCAGAGGCGCTTGTGCGGTTCGCCGCTGCGCGCAAGAACGGCGCGCGCGGCATCGGAAGCGAATACGTACGACATGGCATCAGGCTCGGGCGTCGACCGGGACGGCGATGCATCGCGCGGTATTTTTGAGCGAAGGGCGGCACGAGAATCGCCATGATGCCTGCAAACGGCGCGCCTTGCCGGCGGCGCTTGCGATTGACTGATGTGGCGCACGCCCGGGACAGCACGGCGTCCCGCTCAGCGCGGCGTCTCGCTGTAGCCGAGTTCGTACGATAGTTTGCGTGCGCAGTCCTTTAACTCGACGGCGATCCGGCCATCCCAGGACAAGTCGAATGCGCCCTCATGTCCGAGTGCAATGAGACCCAGCGCGAGGTCGCCCGCTGCGTCGAACACGGGCATGCAGAAAGCATGGATCGTCGGCAGCAGCATGCCGGCCACGCGCGCCGCGCCGTTCGCACGAATTTCTTCGAGCGCGCTGTCCAGTTGCGCTTCGCTGCGCGGGCCGCTCGCATGGGCCGCGCGACGCGAATCGTCGAGTTCGCGATCGATCATCGCCTGCGTCTTACTGCGCGGCAAATAGGCGGCGAACAGCAGGCCGGTGGCCGAACCCAGCAACGGCATGACGTCGCCGAGCTTGAGCGAGGCTTTGACCGGGTGGCTCGACTCCGTCCAGTGCACGACAGTCGGGCCAAGATTGCCCCATACCGCGATCCCGACCGTAATGTCGAGGCGATCGCGCAAATCGGCGAGCGCAACCCGCGCGAGCTTGACCCCATCAACGCGCGCGAGCCGCGCGAGTCCCAGTTGCAGCGCAAAGCCGCCGAGCTCATAACGTCCCGAGTCCGGATCCTGCGCGACGACGCCAAGCCGCAGGAAGCTGACGAGATAACGATGGGCCTTGGCCGGGCTCATTTGGGCGCGCTTGGCGAGGTCGCGCAACATCATCGCGCGCGGCTCGTTCGTCAGGACTTCGAGCAGGCGGAAGCCCACTTCGATCGATTGGATGCCCGAGCGGACCTTCTCTTCGCCGTCGCCGTCGACGGCGTCGTCGAGCGGATCGCCGAGCGTGGGATCGAACGTGTCGGGGGAAGGGGGTGAGGACGCGGACATGAGAGAGAGCAATACCGACGAAAGGCCAAAAGCGATGGAAGGCTGGGCGCAAAGGATGAAACCACCGATCCTCGGGCGCGGCCGGACGACACGTTGGATGAAGTGGGGCGGCGCCCGGGATTCGCCATCGTAAAATAGATTCCTTCTATCGTCATCACACGGCTTCGATCCTTTACATGAAACTCGCCACGCTCAAAGACGGTTCGCGCGACGGTCAACTGATCGTCGTCTCGCGCGACTTGCGCATGGCCGCGATCGCCGATGCGATTGCGCCGACGCTGCAGCGCGCGCTCGACGACTGGCCCTTCTATGCGCCGCAGCTTGTCGAACTCTACGATGCGCTCAATCAAGGCCGCGCCCGAAACGCTTTCGCATTCGATGCGAACGACTGCATGGCCCCGCTGCCGCGCGCGTTTCAGTGGGCTGACGGCTCCGCCTACGTGAACCATGTCGAGCTCGTGCGCCGCGCGCGCGGCGCCGACATGCCGCCCGAGTTCTGGACCGATCCGCTGATGTACCAGGGCGGCAGCGACGATTTTCTGGGCCCGCGCGAGGACATCGTCTGCGCCTCGGAGGCGTTCGGCATCGACTTCGAGGCTGAAGTGGCTGTCATCACCGCCGACGTGCCGATGGCCGCGACGCCCGAAGCCGCGCTCAAGGCCGTGCGCCTCGTCATGCTCGCCAACGACGTGTCGCTGCGCAATCTGATTCCGGCCGAACTCGCGAAAGGCTTCGGTTTCTTTCAAAGCAAGCCGGCTACCGCGTTTTCGCCTGTGGCCGTGACGCCGGACGAACTCGGCGAATATTGGCGCGAGGGCCGTGTCTCGCGGCCCATGATCGTGCATTGGAACGGGAAGAAGGTCGGGCAGCCCGATGCCGGCGTCGATATGGTGTTCCACTTCGGTCAGCTGATCGCCCATGCCGCCAAGACGCGCAATCTGCGCGCAGGCTCCATCGTCGGTTCGGGCACTGTCTCGAACAAGGACGAGAAACGCGGCTACTGCTGTATCGCCGAGAAGCGCTGCCTGGAGACAATCGCGAACGGCGCGCCGCAAACGGAGTTCATGAAGTACGGCGACACGGTCAAGATCGAGATGTTCGACGAGGCCGGCAAGTCGATCTTCGGCGCCATCGAGCAATCGGTCGCGCCGCTCGAGCGCATCCAGCGATGACGCGGCGCGCGCGCCGGGTTTGGCCCGATGCGGGGCCGTCGGTGCGCGCCTACACTGACACGATCGGGCGGCCCGGGCATTCGGCCTCCCACGCTTTCTCAAGCCTCCTTTTTGCCACGAACACGAGCCGACCGGATGAACGACATCACGCCTCCCGACGATTTGACGGCTTACGCGCACTACCGATCGCTGCGGTTGCGGCGTCATCCGCACGGTGTGCTCGAAATCGTCATGAGCGGCGAAGGGATGAACAAGAGCGGTCTTGCCGCGGCCGACGAGCGCATGCATCGCGAGCTCGCGGAGATCTGGCGCGACGTCGACCGCGATCCGCTTACGCGCGTGGCCGTCATCCGCGGCGAAGGCAAAGGCTTCTCGGCGGGCGGCGACCTTGGCCTCGTCGAACAGATGGCCGATCGCTTCGACGTGCGTTCGCGCGTCTGGCGCGAGGCGCGCGATCTCGTCTATAACGTCATCAATTGCAGCAAGCCGATCGTCTCGGCCATGCACGGGCCCGCGGTCGGGGCCGGGCTCGTCGCCGGGCTCCTGGCCGACATCTCGATTGCGGCCAACGATGCGCGCATCATCGACGGACACACGCGTCTGGGCGTCGCAGCCGGCGATCATGCGGCCATCGTATGGCCGTTGCTGTGCGGGATGGCCAAGGCGAAGTATTACCTGCTGTTGTGCGAGGCGGTGAGCGGAGCCGAAGCCGAGCGCATCGGACTCGTGTCATTGGTCGTCGATCAGGCGGACCTGCTGCCGAAGGCGTTCGAGGTGGCCACGCGGCTCGCGCAAGGTTCGCAAAGCGCGATTCGCTGGACCAAGTACGCGCTGAACAACTGGCTGCGCATGGCCGGACCGACGTTCGATACGTCGCTCGCGCTCGAATTCATGGGCTTCTCGGGGCCGGACGTGCGCGAAGGCATTCGTTCGCTGCGCGAACGTCGCGCACCTGATTTCCCGGGCGGCGACGAACTTTCCTGACGCCTTGCGCGTCTCTACGACTTTTCCTGTTCACCCCATCGAAAGGAGCAATCGATGACCGATACCGCCGGCGACAAGCCTTTCCCGGGTTTCCCGGGTTTTCCGCCCGCCGAAATGCTCGACAAGATGTGGGACATGATGCGCCTGACGCCGTTCGGCGCAGCCTTTCCCGGCACGCAGCCCGGCGCCGCGCAAGGTTTTCCTTCCCCGCTCACGGCCATGTCGGACATGATGTCGCCGCTGATGAGCGTGGAGGATCTCGATAAGCGCATCACCGACATGCGCGCCGTCGAGCAATGGCTCAAGCTCAATCTGAACATGCTGCAATCGGCCATCCAGGCGCTGGAGGTGCAGCGCGCGACACTGGCGACGCTACGCGCATTCGGTGCGTTCGCGCAGGCGTCGATGACGCAGCCGGCCGAAGGCGCGAGCCCTGCGAATGCACCTTCGAGCGCGTTTTCGTCATGGGGCGCGTCGCCCGGTTCGGCGCACGCCGGGAGCGGTGCGGGGGCGAGCGCTGGCGCTGACGCCAGCGCCAACGAGAACAAGAACGCCGATTCGGCCGGCGATGCCGAGTCGCCCGGCTCGTCGGCCGGCGAGGCCGGAAACCCCGCGTTCGATCCGTCCGGCTGGTGGAACATGTTGCAGTCTCAGTTCAATCAGCTCGCGGCGTTCGCCATGACGCAGCCGGGCGCGCAGGCCGGTGCGAACGGCGGGGGCGACGCTGAATCCGAGGCCGAATCGCCGAAGAAGCGCGCAAGCGCCGGCGCGCACGGCGGCAGGCGCGCTGCCTCTGGCGCTGCGGGCGCGGGCGCCGCGAGCGCCAAGCCGGCGGCCAAGCGCGCGAGCACGGGCAAGAGCAGTGCCAAACCTGCCGGCGGGCCGGGCAGCGGCGTTCGGCGCGGAGAAAAATGAGCCGCGTTCGTTACTACGCCGTTGGCCGCCAGGCGCGAAGCCCGCTCCCGGCGCGCTCGCCGCGCGGGGCGCGTTGGATCGTTCTCTTTGACGACGGCTCGCCGTGCGACTCGCGCTGGTTCTGATGGGGGGCGGCGCACGCGCCGCATACCAGGTCGGTGCGCTCAAGGCGCTGGCGCAGATTTCGCGCGAGCTGGCGCCGGGCCGGCGGGGCACGCCGTTCACGATCGTCTGCGGCACGTCGGCAGGCGCGATCAACGCTGCCTCGATCGCTTGCCATGCGGACGACTTCGCGGTCGGCGCGGGGCGACTCATCGACTTCTGGTCGAACATTCACGCGCAGCAGGTCTATCGTACCGATTGGGGCGGCGTGGCAGCGGCCGGGGCGCGCTGGTTGGCGGCGATGTCGTTCGGCTGGGCCGTGCGGCGCGCGCCGCGAGCGCTATTTGACAATCATCCGCTTGCCGACCTGTTGCACGAAGCGCTCGACTTCACGCGGATCGGGGAAATGCTCGACGGGCATGCGCTGCACGCGCTGTCGATCACGGCGCTCAGCTACTCGAGCGGTCGGCATCTGACGTTCTACCAGGCGGCAGAGCCGATTCAATCGTGGCGGCGGGCGCAGCGCGGGGCGCGCATGGTGGCATTGACGCCGGCGCATCTGCTCGCTTCGGCGGCGATCCCCTATCTTTTTCCGGCCGTGCCGCTCGAACTCGACGGCTGCATCGAGTATTTCGGCGACGGCTCGATACGCCAAACGGCGCCGCTGAGTCCGGCGATTCACTTCGGCGCGCATCGCATCATCGTGCTGGGCGCGTCGACGCCGCGTCCCGAGGTGCCCGCGGCGGCCGGGATCGAGCGCGGCTACCCGTCGCTCGCGCAGATCGGCCAGCAGGTTCTGGCCAGCGTCTTTCTCGACTCGATCGGCGCCGACATCGAGCGGATCGAGAACATCAACCGCATGATTTCCTACCTGCCCGAGCATGTGGAGCCCGAGAGCAGCTGGCGCCACGTCGAGGTGCTGCCGATCGCGCCCAGCGAGCGCATCGAAATTCTGGCGGCGCGGCATTTGAAGCGTCTGCCGCTTTCCGTGCGAGGTCTGCTTGGCGCGGTCGGCGGCAATCGCGCGGCGGGCGCGTCATTTGCCAGCTACCTGCTGTTCGAGGCGGAGTTCGCCGCCGAACTGATCAACCTCGGTTTTCGAGACGCGCTTGCGCAACGCGAGCAGCTGACCGAGTGGATCGGCGCGACGATGGCGGAGGAGGAGGCGGTTGCCGCCTATCCGGCGGCGGGCTCGAATGCACGCGCAGCGGCCGGCGAGACGACCCGGAACATCGGCTGAGCGAGCACGGCGGGGCGTTGCGGCGGCGCGTCGGGGCCGGCCGAAGGCCCGGCGCAGTAAGCGGCGCATGCTATCATTTCAAAGATTTCGATCCGTGGGCGGATAGCAGAAAACCCGGCAGGAACTGCGGTTGGAACTGCGGTAGGAACCCACGCCAAAAAACATGATCGCGGCCGGTCGTTGCATTGCCGTCCGCCATACCCCAAAAGGCTCGGCGCGCGGTCAGCCAGCGCGCTCGATGGTAGCCCGGGGCGGCCGATGCGGGTAGACGCCTTCACGCGCAAGTGCACTGCTGCGTGGCGGCTTTGAGGTCGATCAATAAACGGGCGCGATGACCTGGTAAGATCGTCGGTTTTCGTCGCCGCGGCGAGCTTGCCGTGCAAGCGCGATAATAGTCATACGAGTTGCAATGGTAGACCAGGGGCGGGACTTATGAACACCATGCTGTATCCGGAACTTTACAAATCGCTCGAATCGGTTCGATGGGACATGGAGAAGGACATTCCCTGGGACAAGTTCGACGCCTCGCTGCTGACCGACGAGCAGGCGACGACGATCAAGATGAACGCCATCACCGAATGGTCGGCGCTGCCGGCTACGGAGATGTTCCTGCGCGACAACCATCACGACAGCGATTTTTCGGCGTTCATGAGCGTTTGGTTCTTCGAGGAACAAAAGCATTCGCTGGTGTTGATGGAGTATCTGCGCCGTTTTCGGCCTGAGATGGTGCCCACCGAGGCCGAACTGCACGCAGTTCGCTTCGAATTCGATCCGGCGCCGCCGCTCGAAACGCTGATGCTCCACTTTTGCGGCGAAATCCGCCTGAATCACTGGTATCGCCGTGCGGCTGAATGGCACACCGAGCCCGTCATCAAGCACATCTACGAAACGATCTCGCGCGACGAAGCGCGCCATGGCGGCGCTTATCTGCGCTACATGAAGAAGGCGTTGACGAACTTCGGCGATGTCGCGCGCGCCGCCTTCGCGAAGATCGGCGTGCTGATGGCGTCGGCGCGTCGCACGGAAAAGCCGTTGCATCCCACGAACCTGCACGTCAATCGCGATCTCTTCCCGCGTGACACGATTCAATCGCGGCTGCCCGATCCCGAATGGCTCGAACGTTGGCTCGACGAGCAAATCCGTTTCGACGATGGCTGGGAGAAGAAGGTCGTCGAACGCATTCTTCACAATCTGTCGCTGCTGTTCGAGCGCACGTTCACGACGGCCCAGGAACTCAACCGCTATCGCAAGGAAGTGGCGGCGCGTGTGCAGCCGCCGGGTTCTGCTGAGCACCAGGCGGCTTGACCGGCATGTCCGCGGTAGCGTTCGAGCGCAAGATCGTCACGCGCGAAGCACTGGTTGCCAGACGCGCAACGTTGGCGGGGCCCGTGGTCTTCACGAACGGCGTTTTCGACATCCTTCACCGTGGGCACGTGACTTACCTCGCGCGCGCCAAGGCGCTCGGCGCGTCTCTGATCGTCGGGGTCAACAGCGACGCGTCGGTCCGCATGCTCGGCAAGGGGGAGGACCGGCCGATCAATCGCGAGGACGATCGGATGGCGCTGCTCGCGGCGCTCGAAAGCGTTGATTGGGTGGTCCTATTCGAGGAGCGTACGCCCGTCGAACTGATCGCGGCCGTCCGCCCCGACGTGCTCGTCAAAGGCGGCGATTACGACATGGACACGTTGCCCGAATCGGCGCTTGTTCGCGGTTGGGGTGGGCGCGCGCTGGCAATTGCATTCGAGCATCAGCGCTCCACCACGGCATTGCTCGAAAAAGTCCGCTCGCAGGCGGGGGCGACGGAGTCGGGCCACTGAGGCTGTCGCCAAGGTTCCCGCTGAGGCGCTTTCTTGGCGCCGCTGCGTAGCCCTTGCTGCGCGGGCACCCAGCCAGCACCTAGTCGCCGAGCGGCGCGGCTGCCACCTTCGGGACCGGATCCGGCCCGCCGATGACCGGTTGCTCGGCCGCTTCCGCCTCCGAGATCGGCCGGGTCTTCAGCCACTCGGGATGGACCTGGCGCTCGAGATGGTGAGGCTCACGGGGCCCCGATGCCGGTAATGGGCCTGCCATGCCACTCGCCAAAGCCAAGGCGACCAGGTTGGCGAGAAACAAAATGGCGATCAGCCAACGCAACATCGTTCCATCTCCTCTTTGACCCGGTTATCCCCGCGCCGCATTGTCGTCGATCGCGATCAGCGCGAGGCCCGACAGCACGAGCATATCGTGCCGCGTGTGCGGCACACTGAGCGCGCCAGCCACCGGCTCGGCCGCGCCGCCGCCGAGTACGAGGCGCACATCCATTCCCCAGGCGCGGCAAAGCTCGCGCCACGCCCGTTCGATGAGCCCGGCCTGGGCCAGCAGCGATCCTGCCGTGATGGCGTGCCGTGTATCGGTGGCGAACCAGTGACGCGCGAGCGCATCGCCAGCGGCCGCGTCGGCTTCGAGCGTAGGCAACTGCGCCGTATGCTCGCCGAGCGAACGCATCATCAACGACCACCCCGGCGCGATCATGCCGCCGACGAAGTGGCCGTCGGCGGTCAGCGCTTCCAGCGTCGTCGCCGTGCCGAGCGTGGCGATCAGAAGCGGCTGCGCGGGAAACGCCGCGTGGGCGCCGATGAGGCCGGCCCAACGGTCGCTGCCGAGGCGCTCCGGCGTTGCGTAGCCATTGACGACGCCGCACTGCTGCGCGCAAGCGCGCACGAACGTTCGAGACAGTCCCGGCCAGCATGCGTCGAGCCACCCCTGGATCCGGTTGACGACAGCTTCTCCCGCGACATTCGAAATCCAGGCACCGCGTGGCGTGGGCAGCGTGGCCCAATCGGCGGGAACATTCGCCGCGTTGGCCGCATCGGCCGCAGGCACGTCTCGCGCGCGAGATCGATCCCCGTCAGGACCTTGTGGACCACCGGCATCCGGTTGTTCGGGCGCATGCGCAACAAAGCCGCTGCGTACGAGCGCGCCGGCCGCATCGGCAAGTGCCCATTTCACGCGGCTGTTGCCTGCATCGATCAGCAAATACGGCGCATCGCCCGTCATGGCGCGTCTGCCGCGAGCCGCAGCGAGACGTCGCCCGTCGCAATCGCCCGCACGCCCGAGTCGGTCAGCAGCAGCAATTGCCCCGAGCTGTCGACGCCCGTGGCGATGCCGCGCGCGAATTCGACGCCTTTCTCGAGCAGCACGACGTCCCGGTTCGTATGGGCGTGACAGGCATTCCAGCGGTCGACGAACGCGGCGAAGCCTTGCTTGCCGAAGCGGTCGATCATCTCCGTCAGCGCTTTTACCACGACGGCCAGCGTGTCGGTCAGGTTCGCATTCGGCAGCACCTGTGAGAGCGCCGCGGGCGCCGCCGCCCGGGTGCCAGCGGGCAACGTTGCGGCTGCGGCGCCCAGTTCGGCTTCGAGCGCCGGGTCGCGGCGCACGTTGATGCCCACGCCGATCACGACCGCGCTAGCCGTGTCCGTGCTCCAGGCGGTCTCGATGAGGATGCCGGCCACTTTGCCGCCGTCGAGCAGCACGTCGTTGGGCCACTTCAGCGCAAACCGGGAGGCTTCGCCGGGCGCGAGGCGAGCGAGACCATCGACGACGGCCACGCCGGTGGCGAGGCTCAGTCCGGCCAGACCCGCAAGCGGCCGCGGCAAGACGCAGGCGAACGAGAACGTGAGCGCATGCCCGGGCGTCGTGCGCCAACTGCGGCCCTGACGTCCGCGCCCCGCCGTCTGCCGGTAGGCGGCGCGCACGGCATGGACGCCGAATGCGACGCGCTCGCGCGGCAGCGCCTTCATTCGCGCCATGAGGTCGGTGTTCGTCGAAGCCGTTTCGTCGACGATTTCGAGCGCCTCGGGCGGGATCGCGCCGGCGCCCCCGGCGCGCGCACGGTCGCGGTCGATGCGCCAGTCGTCCGGACGGCCGTTGCCTGCCGGGTCCGGGCTCGAAGGAGGAAGGAGGGTATCGGTCATGGTCGTATTGTAGTGAAGCCCGCGCGAGGTGGCGCGCAAAGCAGGCTTCGCAGCTTTGTACCCCGGCTGGCCTGGGTTTCTCTTTGTGAACGGTATCGGCGTGCCGACCGCTACAATGGGCGCAATTGCATTCAACGTGTGGACATCGCCTTCCTTGGACTTCGAAACTCCGCCCCGCTTGCGGATCGAAAAGAGCAGCAGGGGGCCCCTGGTCAAGCTGTCCGGACAGTGGACCGCGCTCGCGCTGGCCCGCGATCGGGCTCGCGCGGGCGCGACTTCGCGCTTGGCCGCCCTGGCGCGCAGCGCGCCGGCGCAATGGGATTTATCGGCCGTCGAACGCATGGACCATGTCGGCGGACAGGCGCTCTGGCGCGTCTGGGGCCGAAAACTGCCGGACGAGGTGGCGCTGACCGACACCCAGCGCGACATCTTCGCGCGGATCGCATTGCTCGAGACGCAACGAGAAACACCGGAGGCGCTCGAGCGCATCGGCTTCGTCACGGCGCTGGGCCGCTCGGTGCTCGGCTTTGCCGATCACGCCTACGGCGGCATGGCGATGTTCGGCCGCTTCGTGCTCGATACGCTCGCCGTGCTGCGCCGTCCGGCGCGCGCGCCGTGGACCGAGATTTCGGCGAACGTCTACAACGCAGGCGCCAAAGCGCTGCCGATCACGGCGCTCGTCGCGTTCCTGATCGGCATCGTGCTCAGCTATTTGTCTGCGCAGCAGCTGCGGCTGTTCGGCGCAAACCAGTACATCGTCAACATTCTCGGGCTGTCCGTGATTCGCGAGCTGGGGCCGGTGCTGTCGGCCATCCTCGTCGCCGGACGGTCGGGATCGGCCATCACTGCGCAGATCGGCGTCATGCGCGTGACCGAGGAACTCGACGCCATGCTCGTGATGGGCATCCCGCACGGCTTGCGGCTCGTGCTGCCGCGTGTGATCGCGCTATCGGTGGCGATGCCGCTGCTCGTCATGTGGACCAACATCATCGCGTTGGCCGGCGGCGCGCTCGCAGCGCAACTCGTGCTCGGCATCGACATGGTCTACTTCGCGCGTGCGTTGCCGAGCGTCGTGCCGATCGCCAATCTCTGGATCGGGCTTGGCAAGGGCGTCGCATTCGGCATGCTGATCGCGCTCGTTGCGTGCCACTTCGGTTTTCGGATCAAGCCCAATTCGCAGAGCCTCGGCGTAGGGACGACCGCGTCGGTCGTCTCGTCGATCACCGTCGTCATCCTGGCCGACGCGATCTTCGCCATCCTGTTTCAGAACGTCGGTTTATGAAACCCGCGACATGACTGCGCCTCTTTCCGCCGCTGTGCGCAACCGTCCGCCGCCCGTGATCGCCGAGCGCGTGATCGAGGTGCGCGATCTGACCAAGCGCTACGGCCCGATGATCGTGCATGAGCACCTCGACTTCGAGGTGCGGCGCGGCGAAATCGTCTCGGTCGTCGGCGGCTCGGGCTCGGGCAAGACGTCGCTGATCCGCCAGATTCTCGGGCTCGAGGCGCCCACGTCGGGCACGATCGAAGTGTTCGGGCGCGATACGTCGACAATCGACGAGGCCACGGTACGCGTCATGCGCAGCCGTATGGGCATGCTGTTTCAGCAAGGGGCGCTGTTTTCGTCGATGTCGGTCTTCGACAACATCGCGCAGCCGATCCGCGAGCTCGGCCGCGTGCCGGCCCCGCTGCTGCAGGATATCGTCATGCTCAAGCTCGAGATGGTGGGGCTGCCCTGCAAGCACGCGTCGAAGATGCCGGCTGCGCTGTCGGGCGGGATGATCAAGCGCGTCGGTATCGCGCGGGCGCTCGCGCTCGAACCGGAGCTGTTGTTTCTCGATGAGCCGACCGCGGGGCTCGATCCGCAGGCGTCGGAGGATTTCGTCGAACTGATCGCTACGCTTCATCGCGCGCTCGACTTGACCGTGGTGATGGTCACGCACGATCTCGACACGATGACGGCGCTGTCGACGCGGGTGGCCGTCATTGCCGATCGACGCGTGCTCGTCGCTGCGCCGATCGAGGACGCGGCTGCGGTGGACCATCCGTTCATCCGCGAGTTTTTCCTCGGCCGACGCGGCCGCCGTGCGCTGCAGGCGCTGCCGCCCGAGCGCCGGGCGCGGTTGCCGGCGGCTGCGCTCGCGTCCGCGTCCGCCGAAGTGCAGATATGACGTGAGCGAGCGCCGCATATCGACGCATCGCGCAACGAAGGGAACCCAAGCGAATGGAAAACAAATCGCATGCATTCTGGGCTGGGCTGTTCACGATCGGACTTGGCGCCGCCATTGCGCTCGCCGTGTTCTGGTTCAACTTCGACCGCACGGTGCGCATACCGTATGACCTGATTTCGCACACGAACGTGACGGGGCTTTCGACCGATGCCGACGTGCGCTATCGCGGTCTCGCGGTCGGCAAGGTGCAGTCGATCCGGTTCGATCACGCTCATCCGGGCACGATCGTGATCCGCATTCTGGTCGACAAGAATGCGCCGATCACGCGCTCGACATTCGCCAGTCTCGGCTTGCAAGGGGTGACCGGCATCGCGTTCGTGCAGCTCGACGATACGGGCACCGACCTGACGCCCGTGCCGACCTCGAACAAGCAGGTCGCGCAATTGCCGATGCGGCCCGGTTTGTTCGATCAGTTGCAACAGCGGGGCGACGCGCTGCTCAGCGAACTGCAAAACGTCGCGGCGCGCGCCGACGCATTGCTGTCGGATCAATCGCGCCTCCAGCTGATGGCAACGGCGGCGAGTCTGCAGCACGCGGCCGATGCCGTCACGACGCTGGCGCAATCGGCCGCGCCGGCCGCCGCGCAACTGCCGGCTGCGATGAACGAACTGACGCGCACGCTCGCTTCGACGAACGCGCTCGTCGCGACGCTGTCGTCGTCCAATGGCCCGCTTGTCGCGAACCTGAACAAGATCGGCGTAGCGGCCGATCGCGCCGGCGGCGCCCTTGCGACGATGGATGCGTCGGTGCAGGAGATGACCGCGCGCATCGACTACGAGACGCTGCCGCGCGTGAATGCGCTCGCGACCGACATGAGCGGCGCGGCACGCTCGTTCGATCGCGCCGCCAACACCTTCAGCACGAGCCCGGGGAGCGTGTTGTTCGGCGTGGCGCGCGCGCGTCCCGGACCCGGCGAGCCGGGCTTCGCGTGGCCCACCGGTGCGGCCGCCGACGAGCATCGTTGAATCGAAGAAGAAGCAAACAGGAAGCGAACCTCATGGCATGTTCAATCGATACGACCACGCGGGCAAAAGCGGACCGACCGCAGCTCCCGGCGGTGGCTGATTTTCATCATCGCGATCGCGCAGATTGCTGCGACGGTTCGATGCGCTCGATGCGCTCGACATCTTCGCTTCGTTCCTTACATCGTTCTTCGCTGCCGACGCGGATGTTCACCCGCATGCTGACGGCGGTGTGCGTCCTGGTGGGCGGCGCGGGTTGGCTCGGATCGATCGGCGGTTGCACGCTCGGTTTGCCCGCGGCAGTCTCGAACATCCGCTATGACCTGGGACCTTCGCCGGAGCCGTCAGCGCCTTATTCAGGGGATCTGCCCACGTTGCGACTGTTCGACGTGCGGGCGCCGCGCGCGCTCGAGACCGACGACATCCTGTACCGCATGAATTACGCGGACCCGCGACGCAGCGCGGCCTATGCGAACAGTCACTGGACGATGCGGCCCGCGCAGTTGTTGACCGAGCGGGTGCGGCATGCCCTTGCTGCGCACGGGGAAGTCGTCGGCGGCGGGCAGGCGGTGCAGGCGCCGTTGTTGACGATCGATCTGGAGCAGTTCGAGCAGGTGTTCGATGGCGAGGGACAGAGCCACGGCGCCTTGACGGCGAGGGCGACGCTCACGCGCGACGGCAAGGTGCTCGCGCAGCAGACGTTTCTGGCGCGCGCGCCCGCGAGCATGCCGGACGCGGCTGGCGGCGTGCATGCGCTGGCCGCCGCCAGCGACGACTTCGTGGCCCAGCTCGTGGCGTGGCTCGGCATGCAGACGGGCACGCCCGCGAGGTAAGGCCGCGCAGCCGATATAACGGGCAGTCATGCGACCGGCTGGGCAGCCTTGCGCAGACATTGCGCATGGCGCGGGGCGACGTGTCCGTCCGTTGCGCACACTCCGGGCCCGCGGGGCTTGTGCGCCGATCTGCGCCGCTCGCTATAATCGGCGCGGCTTCTCGATCCCATCCATGCCGGATGCTGCTGCTTGACATGCGGTGCTCACGCGGCAACGCGCGAATGCGCCGGCCGGCACAATTTCCGAACCGAAGACCATGGACTCCTTCTACAAGTACCACGTCTTTTTCTGCCTCAATCAGCGCGAGCCCGATGCCGAGCGCCCCAGTTGCGGCCGCCGCTGTGACGCCGAAAAAATGCTCGATCACACCAAAAAGCGTGTGAAGAAGCTCGGCCTCGCGGGCCCCGGCAACGTGCGCATCAACAAGGCCGGCTGCCTCGATCGATGCGAGCAGGGGCCGGCCGTCGTCATTTATCCCGAAGGCACCTGGTACACCTACTTCGACGAAGCCGACCTCGATGAAATCGTCGAATCGCACTTGAAGGAGGGCAGGATCGTCGAGCGGTTGCTCATCGATCAGCCCAATTGAGTCACCGGGTCCCCGCCGCACCATGAACGTTCACACGAAGAAATATCTGATCGACGGTCCCGTCGGCAAAATCGAAGTCGCGCTCGATGCGCCCGAGGGCGAACCGCGCGGCATCGCGCTCGTTGCGCATCCGCATCCGCTGTTCGGCGGGTCGATGGACAACAAGGTCGCGCAGACGCTCGCCCGCACGCTCGTGCAGCTCGGCTACGTCACCTATCGCTCGAACTTTCGCGGCGTGGGACAGACAGAGGGCCAGCACGACGAAGGCGTGGGCGAGCGCGACGACTTGCTCGCGCTGCTCGCGCATATGCGCGAGCAGCCGCAGCATGCGAGGCTGCCGCTCGTATTGGCGGGTTTCTCGTTCGGCACGGCCGTGATTTCGCATGTCGCGCGCATGCTCGCGGAGCGGGGCGAGCAGGTCGAGCGCATGATCTTCGTCGGCACGGCCGCGAGTCGCTTCGACGTTGCGACCGTGCCCGAGAACACGCTCGTCATTCACGGCGAACAGGACGAAACCGTGCCGATCGGGTCCGTATTCGACTGGGCGCGGCCGCAGGAGCTGCCGGTTGTCGTCATTCCGGGCGCGGAACACTTTCTGCATCGCAAGCTGCATATTCTGAAGCGGATCGTGCTCGACGCCTGGCGCTGATGCCGCGCCCGGTGCGATTGGACTGACGATTACCGGCGACAGGGGGGCGTGCGCACCGTCAAAAAGCGCGTTTTCGTGCAGAAGCGCCGCGTATAATGGGCGAAATTTTTTTCGCGCGCCGTCTCGTCGCTGCGTGGCTGCCGATGTGAGGCATCGGGGGCCGCGTCGTGGCAACGCCATGGGCGCACGGAGCGATCGACGCGAACCGAATCGCGCGCCATGAGTCAAACCGGCGCCGCGCAGGTTGCGTCGCCCGTTCATCGTGCGTCGCGACGGGCGGCGAGAACCGCCAGCCGGCGGCAGGCACTTCCCGCGGGCACGCACTGCGCGCGTCACATTTCTGCACGAATCGATCTATGCGTTCTTCCTCTTTCGGCTTCCCGTCGCTTACCTCGTCTCTCGTTTCTTCATCGTTTCACCGTTCGGCTCCAGCCGCCGCATTGATCGCCGCGACGCTCGTCGCAGCGGCGGCCTATGCGCCGCCGGCGTCGGCCCAGGTGCCGCCGCCGGCGGTTACCGCGCGCTCGTGGGTGCTCGTCGATGCGACGAGCAATCAGGTGCTCGCGTCGGGCAATGCCGACGAGCGCGTCGAGCCCGCGTCGCTGACCAAGCTGATGACGGCCTACCTCGTCTTCGAAGCATTGCAGACGAAGAAGATCTCGATGGATCAGGTGGTCATGCCGAGCCTCGCCGTGCGCCGCGTGAAAAACGACGAATCGCGCATGTTCATCGAGGCGGAGAAGCCCGTCACGGTTCACGACCTCGTCTACGGCATGATCGTGCAGTCGGGTAACGATGCCGCCATCGCGCTGGCCGAACTTGTCGGAGGCAGCGAGGCGCATTTCGTCGAGATGATGAACACCGAAGCGCAGCGGCTCGGCATGAAGGGCACGCACTACGCCGACGTGAACGGCATGCCTTCGCCGGGGCACTACACGACGGCCGGCGATCTTGCGATTCTCTCCGCGCATCTGATTCGCGACTATCCCGAGTACTACAGCATCTTCTCGGTCAAGGAGTTCACGTACAACAAGATCAAGCAGCCGAACCGCAACCGGCTGCTGTGGCTCGACCCGACCGTCGATGGCCTGAAGACGGGCCACACGCAGGCGGCCGGCTACTGCCTCATCGCGTCGGCGAAACGCTCGCTGCCGGGCGTGCCCGATGCGTCGCGCCGCCTCGTCAGCGTGGTGATGGGCGAGGAAAAGGAGCACGAGCGCGTGCAGGACAGCATGAAGATGCTGAACTACGGCTATAGCGCTTACGACACCGTCCGCCTGTTCAAAGCGAACCAGGCCGTGCAGACGCCGCGCGTCTACAAAGGGGTGGCGGACAAGGTGCAGGTCGGTGTGAAGAGCGATCAGTACATCACCGTGCCGCGCGGCATGGGCGATAAGATCAAGCCGCAGTTCGCGCTGACCGAACCGCTCGTCGCGCCGATCGCGAATGGCCAGCAACTGGGCACGGTGCAGATCGTGGCCGACGGCAAGACGCTCACGCAGTTCCCGGTCGTCGCGTTGCAAGCCGTGCCGCAGGCGGGCATCGGCGGGCGCATCTGGGATTCGCTCTTGCTCATGTTCGGCAAGAAGAAGTGACGGAGGCGTGAGATGAGCCCGGTGAACGAATCCCTGTTCGAATTCCCTTGCGATTTCCCGATCAAGGTCATGGGAAAGTCGCATCCCGACTTCACCGAAACGATCATCGCCGTCGTGCAACAGTTCGATGCGGGTTTCGACGTTGCGCGCATCGAAACCCGGCCGTCGAGCGGCGGCAACTACGTCGGCTTGACGGTGACGGTCCGCGCGCTGAGCCGCGAGCATCTCGACGACATCTATCGCGCCCTCACCGGGCATCCGATGGTGTCGGTGGTGCTATGAACTGAGCGCGAAAGCGCTCCACTTCCTCCATCAGCCAGGTGCGAAACGCCTGCACCC
This sequence comes from Trinickia soli, assembly GCF_002879855.1. GTDB lineage: Bacteria > Pseudomonadota > Gammaproteobacteria > Burkholderiales > Burkholderiaceae > Trinickia > Trinickia soli. The sequence continues at coordinate 210,470 of NZ_PNYB01000007.1, forward strand.
GCGCGCTGGCGAGCAACGGCGGCGGGCAGACGAACCAGTAGGCGAACGGGCTCGGCGCGTCGATGTCGAACAGGCGCACGAGCCGGCCGCTGGCCAGTTCCTCCGTCGCGATCGAGCGCCGCAGCATGGCGATCCCCTGCCCATCCATTGCCGCTTGCAGCAGGTTCGACGAATCCTGATAAAGCACGCCGCGTCGCGGCTCGGGGATACCTTTGAGCCCCGCCGCCTTGAACCAGATCGCCCACATTTGATCGTCGGAGCGCAGGAGCCGCGGCGAGGCCGCCAGTTCGGCCGGCGTCTTCGGCAGCGCGCCGGGATGGTAGGTCGGTGCGCAGACGGGAAACGCCACCTCGTCGAGCAGCCGTTCGACATGAAGATCGGGATAGTCGCCCGCGCCGAAGCGAATGCCGACGTCGACGTCATCGCGCGTGAAGTCGGTCAGGGCATTCGTCGACAGCAACTCGACGTCCACTTCGGGATGCCGCTCGATGAAGCGACCGATGCGCGGAGTCATCCAGCGTGCCGAGAACGACGACAGCGACGAGACGACCAGCCGTCGTGCACGCTGACCTTCGCGCACCTCCCGCGTGGCGTCGGCAAGCGCCATGAGCGCCGATCGCACATCCTTCGCATAGCGGCAGCCGGCGTCGCTCAGCCGCACGCGCTTGCCCTCGCGCAGGAACAACGACGTGCCGAGCTCCTCTTCGAGCGCGCGGATTTGATGACTGACAGCGCCATGCGTGACGAACAGCTCGTCGGCCGCGCGCGAAAAGCTCTCGTGGCGGGCGGCGGCTTCGAATGTCTTCAGCGCATTGAGCGCGGGAAGTTGTCGTAGGTCCATAGCGGTGAATGGGCGTGTTCTGTTAGTTTTTCTCACATAAGCGTGAGAATTGATCGTTTTGCCGTAAAGCTTGCTGCGCCTACGATTCTAGTCACGGAGCAACCTTTTGGTGGATACGATCATGCGACAAATTTCTTCAAGCTTCACGTTCGAAATCGTCCCCGGCGAAACCGTGCCGATGATGGTCGCGCACAGTACGCGCGTCTCGGTGCATGGGGCGCCGCTCTGGGTGACGCGCAGCAACGACGTCGAGGACTACTGGCTTGCGCCGGGGCGTTCGTTGCGTCTGCGGCGGGGCGAACGGCTCTGGCTCAGCGTCGACGGGGCGAGCCCGGCCTGTGTCGCGTTCGTTGCGCCGCTGCCGCGGACGGCCGTCTTTGCCGATCTGGTTCAGTCGATGACCGACTGGTGGGCGGCCCGCTTCGGCGGATGGCGCACGGTTTGAGGATGCGGCGGCCATGCGGGCACGAGCCCCGAGTGGCCTAAGCCGTTGATTTCGCTCAAGCGATCGTGGAACGGCTCGGGCGAGCCGGTCCCGATTCCGGTAAACTGCGGCAATCATGTGCGCCGCATCGTCTTTTTCGTCCGTCTCTTCGCTGCCCGTCGGTTCGGGCGCGGCCACGCCGGACGCGGCGCCAGGCTGCGCCGCTGTCGTCGAGGCGCCCGCGGCCGCCGGACCGTCTCCGATCGTCCGGTGGCGTGGGCGCGAGCCTTACGAGGCCGCCTTCGACGCCATGCGTGCCTTCACCGAAGCTCGGACGGCCGACACGCCCGACGAAATCTGGCTCGTCGAACATCCTCCCGTGTTTACGCTTGGCCAGGCGGGCGACCCGGCCCATCTGCTGGCGGCCGATCCGGCCATTCCGCTCGTCAAAGTCGACCGCGGTGGGCAGATCACTTATCACGGACCGGGGCAGGTCGTCGCCTATCTGCTGCTCGATCTGCGCCGCCGCAAGCTGTTCGTGCGCGATCTCGTGGTGCGAATCGAGCAGGCGGTGATCGACACCCTTGCGGCGTATAATCTCGCCGGCGAACGCCGGGCTGGCGCACCGGGCATTTATGTCGCGCCGGGGTCAGCGGCGCACGGGCATGAGGGCGCGAAGATTGCCGCGCTGGGCCTGAAAATCCGCAATGGATGCAGCTATCACGGCGTGAGCCTCAATGTAGAGATGGATCTACGGCCGTTTCTCGCGATCAATCCCTGCGGCTATGCGGGGCTCGAAACGGTCGACATGGCGACGCTGGGCGTCGCCGCCGGCTGGCAGGATGTGGCCGAAACTTTGGCGGCGCGGCTCGCCGCGAACCTCGACGGTGCTACCGAGCATCGCTCATCGACTGGATCACCGAATGACTGACGTTACCGCTCAACCGAGCGGCGCACCCGACGCGCCGCAAGCCGCTCCCGCGCCCTACGATGCCACCGCCAAGCAAAAGGCGCAGGCCAAGACGGCGCGCATTCCGATCAAGGTCGTGCCGATCGAGAAGCTGAAGAAGCCCGAATGGATTCGCGTCCGGGCGGCGACGGGCAGCTCGCGTTTCTCGGAGATCAAGCAGATCCTGCGCGAGCACAACCTGCATACGGTGTGCGAAGAGGCGAGTTGCCCGAACATCGGCGAATGCTTCGGCAAGGGCACGGCCACGTTCATGATCATGGGTGACAAATGCACGCGCCGCTGCCCGTTCTGCGATGTGGGCCACGGCCGTCCCGATCCGCTCGATGCCGATGAGCCTTTGAATCTGGCTCGCACGATCGCGGCGCTCAAGCTCAAATATGTCGTCATCACGAGCGTCGATCGCGACGATTTGCGCGACGGCGGCGCGGCTCACTTCGTCGAATGTATCAAGCACGTGCGCGAGCATTCGCCGCTCACGCGCATCGAAATTCTCACGCCGGACTTCCGCGGCCGCCTCGATCGTGCGCTCGGCATCCTGAACGCAGCGCCGCCCGATGTCATGAACCACAACCTCGAAACGGTACCGCGGTTGTATAAGGAAGCGCGTCCGGGTTCGGACTACGCGCATTCGCTCAAGTTGCTGAAGGACTTCAAGGCGCTTCATCCTGACGTGGCGACGAAGTCGGGCCTCATGGTGGGCCTCGGTGAAACCGAGGAGGAGATCCTGCAGGTGATGCGCGATCTGCGCGCGCATGATGTCGACATGCTGACGATCGGCCAGTACCTGCAACCGTCGGAGCATCACCTGCCCGTGCGCGCTTACGTGCATCCGGACACGTTCAAGATGTATGAGGAAGAGGCCTACAAGATGGGCTTCACGCATGCGGCCGTGGGCGCCATGGTGCGTTCGAGCTACCACGCCGATCAGCAAGCCCATGATGCCGGGGTGGTTTGACGGCTTTGGTGGGAACGGCTGTCGCTGATACGCGATAGCCGTTTTGCGATTTCGCGATGCTGCGCTGCGGCGCGATCGGTCTTGGCGACCGATCGCGCCGCATTCGTTTGTGCGCGCGCAATCAAAGCAATGCCGCGTGCTCGCATAGTCGCGCGGCAGCAAAAAAACAGACGAATTCATCGCTCCGAAAAGCCGGACGCCCGCAGTCCGGATTTCCGGAAACCCGGATTTCAGCCGCTCGCCCTGGCTAATAACTTCAATAAAATCAAAGACTAACGAGAGATCTCACCCTGGCATCGACCTTGCAATCGCTTGGCCCGCGAACGGCCGCCTTTGGCCTATCGACTCTTTTTCCAAGCTGGGAGACACCGATGCGTCCTTTGAAAAAACCCTTTTACCGAATTCTCTATCTGCAGGTGCTTGCCGCGATCATCGCCGGCATCCTGCTCGGTCACTTTTCGAGCGCGCTCGCCATCGACATGAAGCCGCTCGGGGACGCATTCATCAAACTCGTGAAAATGGTCATCGGCCCGATCATTTTCTGTACGGTTGTCTCCGGTATCGCCGGCATGGAGGACATGAAGAAGGTCGGTCGCGTCGGCGGCAAGGCGTTGCTCTACTTCGAAGTGATCTCGACTTTCGCCCTCGTGCTCGGCCTCATCGCCACGCACGTGCTGAAGCCGGGCGCCGGCTTCAACGTCGACGTCAATTCGCTTGACGGCAAAGCCGTGGCCTCTTATGCGGCGAAAGCGCATGGCCAGAGCGCGGTCGACTTCTTCATGCACATCATTCCGCACACGATGATCGATGCGTTCGCGCAGGGCGAGATTCTGCAGATCCTGCTCGTCGCGCTGCTGTTCGGTAGCGTGCTCGCGACGATCGGCGAGCGTGGCAAGCCCGTCACCGATTTCATCGACAGCGTCTCGCAAGTGCTGTTCGGCATCGTGCGCATCGTGACGAAGCTCGCCCCCATCGGTGCGTTCGGCGCGATGGCGTTCACGATCGGCAAGTACGGCCTCGGCTCGCTGCTGCCGCTCATGAAGCTGATCGGCACCTTCTATCTGACCTCGATCGTGTTCGTGCTTGTCGTGCTGGGCACCGTCGCACGCCTCGTCGGCTTCAACATCGTGCGCTTCATCGCCTACATCAAGGAAGAGATGCTGATCGTGCTTGGCACGAGCTCGTCCGAAGCCGCACTCCCGCAACTGATGGCCAAGCTCGAGAAGCTCGGCTGCTCGCGCTCCGTCGTCGGTCTCGTCGTGCCCACGGGTTACTCGTTCAATCTCGACGGCACCAACATCTACATGACGATGGCCGTGCTGTTCATTGCTCAGGCGACGAACACCGACCTCACGCTCATGCAGCAACTCACGCTGATCGCGGTCGCCATGCTGACCTCCAAGGGCGCGAGCGGCGTGACAGGCGCCGGATTCATCACGCTCGCGGCGACGCTTGCCGTGGTCCCGACGATTCCGCTTGCGGGTATGGTGCTGATTCTCGGCATCGATCGCTTCATGAGCGAATGCCGTGCGCTGACGAACCTCGTCGGCAACGGCGTGGCTACTGTCGTCGTCTCCGCCTGGGAGAAGGAGCTCGACCGCTCGAAGCTGCGCGCCGCGCTGGGCCGCAATGGCAGCGCGGGGGAAGCCGAAGCGCAGACGAACGTGGCAGGCGTCTAAGCAGGCCGACATTGTGTGGCACGGCCGGCCGGGCGCGATCGGCTGTGCCACAATAGCTCACTCGCTCAAGCCCGGAATTGCCCACCGTGACGCGCCGTCTCATTGTCGTTCTTGCGCTCGCCGCGGCGCTCGTCGCGCTGTGCAGCGCGACGTGGCATCTTGCCTGGCGGCGCGGGATCGGCGCTTTGCAGCAGCAAGCCACCGTGCGGGCCGACCGTAACGTCAGTGCATTGGCCGACACGCTCGAGCGCTATGAATCGCTGTCCTATCTCGTCGCCAGTCAACCGGTTGTCGGCGAGGCGCTCGAAACCGGCGCGCCCGATGCCATCGAGCGCGCCAATCGGTACCTCTCGGACGCGAACGCACACGCGCACGCCGACGTTACCTACATCATCCGCGCCGACGGCCTCTGCCTGTCGGCCAGCAACTGGGACCGCGCCGACAGCTTCGCGGGGTCGCAGTACCGCTTTCGGCCGTACTTTGTCGACGCGATGGGCGCGCACGTCGGCCGCTTTTTCGGCATCGGCACGGTCTCGCACGTGCCTGGCTACTACATCTCCCAACCCGTCTATCGAGGCGGCCGGATCGTCGGCGTGGCGGTGCTCAAGCTCAATCTCGAATGGTTTGCGGGCGCCGATGCGAACGAGCCTGTGTTTGTCGTCGACAAGCACGGGGTGATCTTCCTGTCGTCGGTGCCGGCGTGGAAGTACCGCACGGTGCGCGACTTGCCGCGCGAAGTCACCGCAGCCATCGAAGAGACGCGCCAATACGCTCAGCAGTCGATTTCGAAGCTGCCGATCACGCCGGTGCGCGCGCTCAATGCGTCGGAGGCGCGCGTTGTGCGCGTCGGCTCGCGACGGTTCTCGCCATATTACCTGCTGACGCAGCGCGGCCTCGGTGTGCCCGACTGGCAGTTGATGACGCTCGCGCCGGTCGACCCGGTTCTCGACGACGCGCGCAATGCGACGGCCGCTGTCGGGTTCGGGTTCGTCTCGCTTTGCTTGCTGGCGTTTTATTGGCGCATGCGACGGGCGCGTTTGCGCGAGATGATGAAGGGGCGCACGTTGTTGCAAAAGGCCTATGCGGAACTGAATCAGCGCGTCGAAGAACGCACGGCAGATTTGCAGGCCGCGAACGCGCAGTTGCAGACCGAAGTAGCCGAGCGCACGCGCGCCGAGAACGAACTGCGCGCGGCGCACGCCGAGCTGCTGCAAACGAGCAAGCTCGCGGCGCTCGGTCAGATGGCCGCCGGCATTACGCATGAGCTCAATCAGCCGCTGACGGCACTGCGCACGTTCTCCGACAACACGCGCGTGCTGATCGAGCGCGGCGCGCTGGCCGACGCGCGCGAGAACCTGGAGGCGATCGGCGCATTGACCGATCGCATGGGCAAGATCACGAATCAGCTGAAGCTGTTCGTCGGCCGCGCGCAGACGCACAATGCGCGCTCGCCGGTCGCACGAGCGCTGCGCAACGCGCTGCAATTGCTGCAAAAGCGGCTGCAACCGGTATCGCTGCAACTGCGCATACGCGAGGTCCGGACGTTGGCCGATCCTCGATCGCAACCGGCGCCGATCGATGCTGGCGGCTACCGGCCGTTCGATGTGACAGCCGAGCACGCCTCGTTGATTGCATATTGCGACGACCTGCGGCTCGAACAGGCGCTCATCAATCTGATTGGCAATGCGCTCGACGCGCTCGATACGGTCGCAAGCCCCCGGCTTTGTATCGACGTCGATGTCGCCGACGAAGCACTGGCGATCGCGGTGCGCGACAATGGCCCGGGGATTGCCGCCGATGTCCTGCCCCGGCTGTTCGAGCCTTTTTTCACGACGAAGCAGACCGGCAAAGGGCTGGGGCTCGGTCTTGCGATCGCCTCGTCGATCGCGCGCGATTGCGGTGGCTCGCTTGGCGCGCACAACGATGCGGGCGGCGGCGCGGTGTTTGTGCTGACGCTGCGCCGTGCGACAACCCTTGCGCCTCAACCTGACCCTGCTGCGCCGCGCTGAGGCGGCTTCCTCTTCAACGCTTACGAATGATTCGGATCGATATGAACGCGACGGCGGCGACGGACAACCCGCAGGTGATCTTCATCGAAGACGACGAACTCGTGCGGCGCGCAAGCGTGCAGAGCTTGCAACTCGCAGGGCTCACCGTGGCGGGGTTCGACTCGGTTGAAGCGGCGCGCCACGTGTTGGAGGCGCCCTTCGATGAATTCGCCGGCGTGATCGTCAGCGACATTCGATTGCCCGGCGCGAGCGGCCTCGATCTGCTCGCGGAGTGTCGCGAGCGCGCGCCTGATGTGCCCGTGGTGCTCGTCACGGGGCACGGCGACATTTCGATGGCGGTTCAGGCGATGCGCGACGGCGCCTACGACTTCGTCGAGAAGCCGTTCGCGGCGGAGCGGCTCATCGACACTGTGCGCCGCGCACTCGAACGTCGTCGGCTACTGCTGGAGAACGTCGCGTTGCGGCGCGAACTCGCCGCTCGCGATGCACTGGTGCCGCGCATCATCGGGCGTAGCGCCGCCATCGACGAGGTACGCCGCCTGATCGTCAACGTTGCGCCGACCGACGCGTCGGTGCTCATCATCGGCGATACCGGCACGGGCAAAGAACTCGTGGCTCGCAGCTTGCATGAACTCTCGGCGCGCAAGGCGGGGGCGTTCGTCGCCATCAATTGCGGCGCGCTGCCCGAGTCGATGTTCGAGTCGGAAATGTTCGGCTATGAAGCGGGTGCTTTCACGGGCGCAATGAAGCGTCGCATCGGCAAGTTCGAGCACGCATCGGGCGGCACCGTCTTTCTCGACGAGATCGAGAGCATGCCGCCCGCGCTGCAGGTAAAGCTGCTGCGTGTGCTGCAAGAGGGCACGCTCGAACGTTTGGGATCGAATCAGCCGGTGCGCGTCGATCTGCGCATCGTCGCGGCGGCCAAGGGCGATATGCAGGCGCTCGTGTCGTCGGGCGTATTTCGGCGCGATCTGCTTTACCGCCTCGATGTCGTGACGATCGCGCTGCCGGCGCTTGCGGAGCGACGTGAAGACATCGTGCCGTTGATCGAACACTTCGTGCTCGATGCCGCGGTGCGCTACGGCCGGCCGGCGCCGATGCTGACGACGCGCCAACGCGCCGATCTCATGGCGCGCGACTGGCCCGGGAACGTCCGCGAGCTGCGCAATGCCGCCGATCGGCTCGTGCTCGGCATCCAGCCCGCGCCAAGCGGCCGTGCCGGTGAAGCGGCGCCGGCGCGATCGCTGAAGGAACGGGTCGAGCAATTCGAGCGGGCGGCAATCGCCGAAGCGCTCGAACGGCATGACGGAGCCGTTTCGAGCGCGGCCGACGAACTGCAGATCGGCAAGGCGACGCTTTACGAGAAGATCAAACGATACGGCCTCGCCGAACGTGGCGAGGCCGGGAAGGATTCAAATCAGGAAGCATGAAGCCTGAGGCCTGAGGCCGCGCAGACCGTGCGTCTCGCGCGCCTGCGCCATGCGCGGTGTCAGGCCGAGCCGAGCGCCTTTTGCAGCAGCTGATCGAGTTCGGCGAACTGCGGCTCGCCGACGTAACGCTTCAGAATCGTGCCGTTCTTGTCGACGACGAATGTCGTCGGCGTCATTTGCACGTTGCCGAATGCTTTGGCGGCGCTGCCGTCGTCCATGGCCACCTTGAACGGCAACTGCCGCGTTTGCGCGTAGTTGACCACGTACATCGGCGCGTCGTACTTCATGGCGACGGCGACGAATTCGAGCCCACGCCCCTTGAAGCGGTTGTAGGTATCGACCATCTGCGGCATCTCTTTGATGCAGGTTTCGCAGTCGGTCGCCCAGAAGTTGACGAGATACACCTTACCCTTCAGATCCGCCGTCGACAGCTTCTGGCTGGACAGCAGCGTGAAGGTGGCATCGGGCACATGCTGGCTGCTGCCGAAGGCGAAGTAGCCGGCGATGGCGATAGCGACCGCTGCGGCGGCGAGCGCGACGTAGCGCACGGGGCTCGCGCGGCGGGCGGGGGAAGCGGGAGTCTGGCTCATGAGTACGACCTCTTGCTGGGCAATCGCGACCGGCTGAAGTCAAGGGGCCACATCAAGGGAAGGCGGCCCGCAGTGCGATTCGGCGCCGCTATTTTAGCCTTAATTGCCCGGTGTGGAGGTTGGGGGGCCGACGCGCAATGCGAAGGCCGGCGGCAGCGGGCGTCGATGAAGGATAATGCCGTTCTCGTGCTGTTGCCCCGTTTCGATCGTTCTCACTTTTCCCGTATGCGTTTTTGTCACCGTGGCTGGCCTCTCAGCCTGCGTTCGACGTTGCCGCGCTCCTTCGCTGCGGCGTTCCTGTCACCTTTGCGCGCACACTGCGCGGCTCCGCGGGCAGTGCTTCGACTGCTCGCATGCGCCGCATTCCTTGCGGCGTGTTCGCCGGCCTATAACTGGCGCACGGTCGCCGACCCCGCGGAGGGCTACGAGATCGATTTGCCGGCGAAGCCGACGGTCGACGAGCGCAGCGTCGATATCGCCGGTCGTCCGCTGCCAATGCACGTTCGCGCGGCGCACACGCAAGGCGCCGTCTTTGCGATTGCGGCGATCGATCTACCGCGCGACGACGCACAACTGCAGCAGTCGGTGATCGACGCATTGCGCAGCGCCCTTGCACGCAACCTGGGCACGTCGCCGCTCGAGCGTGCCGTCCAGGTGCCGCTGTCGGCCGGCGCGACGGCGCCCGGAATCGAGATCGTCGCAACGGGCGCGGCCGGTCCAGCGCACGAGCAACGCACGATCCACGCCTGGATCGTAGGACGAGGACGGCATGTGTATCAGGCCGCCATCGTTGCGGCGCATGCGCCGCCGCAAGAGCAGTCGGATCAATTCTTCGGCTCTTTGAAAGTCCGGTAACGAATGGACGGCGCAACGACGACTGCGGCAAATCGCCACGGCCGGTGATGCGCGGTGGCGGGCGATTCATTGAAATTTCGCCGCGCCAGGCGCGGCGCATCCTCGGATTTTTGGTAGGTTTGTGCTCTATCCACAGCGGATGTGGATAACTCTGTTGAGAACTTGGGGCGAGCCGTACCAATTGCCAACGTGAAATGAGTGGTGCGACCCAATCCGGCAATTCCAAAAATTCAAATACCCTTAAAAATCAACCTGCTGTACCACAACGCTCGTGTGATGCCTTCAAACGGTCGTCAGGTTGGGGCGCTGTCGCATTTGTGTATAAGTCAAGTCTTGACAGCGCTTTTTTGTGCCTATCCAGCGGGAAAGACGCGCCGATATTGGACTGCCTCGGCGATCTGGCCGGCATTGGGCATCATGTCACCGGCAAGATCGGCGATCGAGCGAGCGACCTTCAACACGCGGTAGTAGGCGCGCGCCGACCAGCGAAAACGTTCGCTCGCTTCGCGCAGCAGCGCTTCGCTCGCGGCGTCCAAACGGCAGACATCGTCGGTTTCGCGTCCGGTCAGCTCGCGATTCGTCTTGCCTTGCCGCGCCATTTGCCGCTCACGCGCAGCGGCCACGCGTGCTGCGACAGCCATGCTCGGCTCGCCCTTTTCGCCCTTTTCGCCGGTGCGCACGCTCAATTCGGCGGGTGTCAGGGCCGGCAGTTCGATCTGAATGTCGATCCGGTCGACGAGCGGCCCCGACAATTTGCGCAGATAGCGCGTGGCGACTTCGGGCGTGCAGCGGCAACGGCCGCCCGGATCGCCGCGCCAGCCGCACGGGCATGGGTTCATCGCTGCGACGAGCTGGCAGGCGGCCGGGAAGTCGACCTGCAGCGCGGCGCGCGAGACCGTGATTCGCCCTGCTTCCAGCGGCTCCCGGAGCATTTCCAGCACATGACGATCGAACTCCGGCAGTTCATCGAGAAACAGGACGCCGAGATGCGCGAGCGTGATTTCGCCCGGCTGCGGCGGGTTGCGACCACCGACGAGCGCCGCCGCACTCGAAGAATGATGGGGCGCGCGGAACGGCCGTTGCCGCCACTGCGTCGGTGAGAAACCGAGTGCGCTGGCCGAAAGCAGGGCGGCCGAGCTGAGCGCCTCGTCGTCCGTCATGGGCGGCAACAGGGCCGGCAGCCGCGCTGCGAGCATCGACTTGCCGGCGCCGGGCGGGCCGACCATGAGCACATGATGGCCGCCGGCCGCAGCCACTTCGAGCGCACGACGGGCGCCATGCTGGCCGATCACGTCCGCCATGTCGGGTCCGGGAGCCGGCGCCGCCCTCTGCCCGGGCGCGGGCGGCGCAATGGGGGTGAGCCGCGCCTGTCCGTCTCCGCGCAGATGGGCGCAGAGTTCCGGCAAACCGGCCGCCCCGAATACCGCGACGCCCGGCACGAGTGCCGCCTCCGCGGCGCTCGATGCAGGCAGATACAGTTGCGGTAGATCGTCGAGCGCAGCCGGTTCAGCGCGAGCGGAACGACCGCCGGCCTGCGCGCCGCCCGCGCCCCTTGTGCCAACGTGAGCCGCCGCCGGTGACGAAGCCGCCCGACCGCTACGCGCGGTTCCGCAAGCCATCGCGAACGCGCCACGCATCGGCCGCAGTGCGCCGGTGAGCGAGAGTTCACCGGCGAATTCGCGTTCGCCGAGCGCACCAGCGGGGATTTGTCCACTGGCCGCGAGGATGCCCAGGGCGATAGGCAGGTCGAAGCGGCCCGACTCTTTGGGCAGATCAGCCGGCGCCAGATTGACGGTGATACGGCGGACGGGAAATTCGAAGCCGCAGTTTTGCAGCGCGGCGCGCACGCGCTCGCGGCTCTCGCGCACTTCGAGGTCGGGCAGACCGACGATAGAAAACGACGGCAGCCCGTTGGCGAGATGAACTTCGACGGTAACTTCAGGCGCGCGGCCGGCGGCCGGCGCGCGCGAGCGCACCACGGCAAGCGACATGGATTCTCCTTGGAAACGGGCCGCAAAGCGGGCAGCCCATTGAGATGGCGAGGGCTCGGAGCGCGCTGCTATTGCATGGGTACGGAGCGGTTGCGATTGGCCCGGGCTCAGCGCCTCGTGCTGGAAAAGCACTGTAGCAATGGCAGATGCAGCTAGCCAGCCATCGGCTCCATGGTTGGCCGTCTGGCCGATGCCGATAGCCGTTTTCGAATCGCCGGTCGAGTCGTCGGTCGGGGCGCCGTCCGAATCGCCATTCGAATCGGCGCACATTTCGTTTCGTCCTGCCCCGCATCATTGCCGGCCCGAAACGGTCGCTCCTGCTCGACCAGTACAACGGCCGGGGATTCACCCGCGAATGACGCTGTACCGCATCTGGAAAACGAGATTGGTCATCACCTTCCAGCGCAAAAAAGCGAAAGGCCGCTCGAAAGCGGCCTTCTAAGCGGACGAATCGACGCGCCCGGGGACGAACAGCTGGCCCGGTGCCCCAGCTGATCTAACGAGCAAGGGCAATCTGCTATCGAGCGTTTGCGCGGCTTGAAGCGAATGGGGCTCTTGGCAAAGCGGTCCGCACCATAACCGGGCAGCGGCGATATGCGCATTGGCCGCTTCGGCGCGCGGCAACGCTTGCGGCCGGCCATTCAACCCGGAGTGCGTCGCCAGAAGCGCCCCGAAAGCGGTTCGTGGCTCAGGGCTCCTGCACGGCAGCCAAACGCTGCTCCAACTCGGCCACACGACGCTCCAACTCTTCGAGCCGTGTGCGCGTTCTGAGCAGCACCTGGGTTTGGGTATCGAATTCCTCGCGCGTCACGAGATCAAGCTTCGAGAAGCCTTGCGAGAGCATGGCTTTGACGTTGCGCTCAACGTCTTTGGCCGGCGAGTGCTTGAGCAGATCGCTCATGCGATTCTGGAAATCCTGAAAAAAATCAGTCGGTTGCTTCATGGTGGTTCCCCTTCTTTGCACAAAAGATGTGCAGCCTTTTCTGCCGATTTGCGCTGGTGGCGCACGAACGAGCGATGTTGGTGCGTGACGGGCGCGCGCTTGTGCGACGTGGCGCGCCATTGGTGCGTACCCGGATCCCGCGCGTGCGGACACTCTAGCAACGAACGGAAGGCCGCGCCAGCGTAGCGGCCCGTCAGAACACGTTGGCGCCTTCTTTCCAGCCCTTATGCAAGGCGCCCCGGCATTGCCTGCACGGCACATGGCACGGCAGTTGCTTTTTGTGGCCGCACGAATCGGGGGCTCGCGCCCGGGGCGGATCGAGCGATCGACCAAGGCGCAGCAACACAGTTTTCGCAACGAAAAGAGGACTTTCATGAAACTCATTACCGCAATCATCAAGCCGTTCAAGCTCGATGAAGCGCGCGAGGCGTTGTCGGCGATCGGCGTGTCCGGCATCACGGTCACCGAAGTGAAAGGCTTCGGGCGCCAGAAAGGACACACCGAGCTGTATCGCGGCGCCGAGTACGTCGTCGACTTTCTGCCGAAGGTGAAGATCGAGGCGGCTGTCTCCGACGACATCGTCGAGCAGGCCATCGAAGCCATCGAACGCGCCGCGCGCACGGGCAAGATCGGCGACGGCAAGATCTTCGTCACGCCGATCGAGCAGGTGATTCGCATTCGCACCGGGGAAACGGGCGCCGACGCCCTGTGATCAGACATTCGATATTCGAAGATTCGAAGACATAGCGACATAGAGGAAACCGAAGATGCGCAAACTACTGATGTCATTGGCGATGGCTGCCTCGCTGCTTGCGGGCGGCGTCGGAGCCGCATTCGCCGACGACGCTTCGTCAGCCCCGGCGGCCGCTACGGCCGCCTCCACACCCGCCGCCGCGGCTCAAGCGAGCGCAGCTTCGGCCGCCGCCGCGCCGGACGCATCGGCAGCCGCCGCTGCCGCCGCGCCGGCCGCACCGACCGCCCCGTTCTCGGTCGATTCGTCGAAGATCAATTCCGGCGACACGGCCTGGATGCTGACCTCGACCGCGCTCGTGCTGTTCATGACGATTCCTGGCCTCGCGCTGTTCTATGGCGGCATGGTCCGCAAGAAGAACGTGCTGGCCACGGTGATGCAAAGCTTCGCGATCACCTGCGTCGTCACGGTGCTTTGGACCGTGATCGGCTATAGCCTCGCCTTCACGCCGGGCAATGCGTTCATCGGCGGCTTCTCGCGGGTGCTGCTTGCCGGAATGAGCTATATCAAGGGCGACAAGGCCACGACCCTGACGGTGAGCCACCTTGCACCGACGATCCCCGAGACGGTCTACTTCGTCTATCAGATGACGTTCGCGATCATCACGCCCGCGCTGATCACGGGCGCCTTCGCGGATCGCATGAAATTCTCGGCGATGCTCGTGTTCATGTCGTTGTGGTCGCTGATCGTCTACTCGCCGATCGCCCACATGGTCTGGGAACCGACGGGCTGGCTCTTCTCCGCCGGCATTCTCGATTTCGCGGGCGGCACGGTCGTTCATATCAACGCCGGTATCGCCGGTCTGGTGTGCGCACTGGTGCTCGGCAAGCGCGTCGGCTACGGTCGCGAGGCGATGGCTCCGCACAACCTCGTGCTGACGCTGATGGGCGCGGCGATGTTGTGGGTGGGCTGGTTCGGCTTCAACGCAGGTTCGGCCGTCGCGGCCGATGGCCGCGCGGGTTTCGCCATGCTGACGACGCAAGTGGCCACGGCCTGCGCGGCGCTCGGCTGGATGTTTGTCGAATGGATCGCCAAGGGTAAGCCGTCGGCACTCGGCATCGCATCGGGCGCCGTCGCCGGACTCGTGGCGATCACGCCGGCTTCGGGCTTTGTCGGCGTGGGCGGCTCGCTCGCGATCGGCTTCATCGCTGGTGCTGTCTGCTTCTGGTCGGCCACGTGGCTCAAGATGAAGCTCGGCTATGACGATTCGCTCGATTGCTTCGGCGTGCATGGCGTGGGCGGCATCATCGGCGCGCTGTTGACGGGCGTCTTCGCCGTGAAGGACATCGGCGGGGCCGACGGCAGCCTGATTCTGCAGGCCAAGGGCGTGCTCACGACGGTCATCTACAGCGGCGTGATCAGCTACGTCCTGCTCAAGGTCATCGATCTCGTGATCGGCCTGCGCGTGGCCGAAGAAGAAGAGCGCGAAGGGCTCGACGTCGTGCTGCACGGCGAGCACGTCGAATAATCGCCGGACTGCGGGCGCGCCGTTGCGGTCGACGCCCGCGGCCGCCCGTCGGACAAAAAACGTAGCACAGCGACTTTCCCCGCCTCTCGGCGGGGTTTTTTCCAGGTAGGCCGTTCAAGCCGGCTGCCGTCTCCGACCCTACGCTCTATCGGGTCAATAGAAATCGCCGCAAGCGGATGCTCTTGCGATCGGCGAAACCATCCCCAACTCGATAGCCCGGCCCGGCGATGACCGGCGCTGAGTGGCGTTCAATTGCGCCGCGACCGAGAGTGCAAGGCCGGAACGCGGGCAATTGCTCTACAATCTTTTTCTCCCCTGTCGATCGAGTATTCAATGGTTCCGCACCTAGTTACGGCGTTAAACGGTCCTCTGCTCGATTTGGAGCGGAAGATTCTCGATGCCACGCCGGCGATCGAGCGGTGGTTCCGGCTCGAATGGCAGGAGCACACGCCGCCTTTCTATTGTTCGGTCGACTTGCGCAATGCGGGCTTCAAGCTCGCGCCGGTCGACACGAACCTGTTTCCCGGCGGCTTCAACAATCTGCCGAACGAAGTCTTGCCGCTGGCCGTTCAGGCGGCGATGGCGTCGATCGAGAAGATCTGCCCGGATGCGAAGAACCTCCTCGTGATTCCCGAGCGGCATACCCGCAACGCCTTCTATCTGGAGAACGTCGCGCGTCTGGCCATGATCATGCGTCAGGCCGGTTTGAACGTTCGCTTCGGCACGCTCGATGAAAACATCGTCGGCCCCGTCACGATTGCGCTGGCGGACGGGCAAAAGATCGTCCTCGAACCGCTCGAGCGCACGCCGCGACGGCTTGGCCTGAAGAACTTCGATCCCTGCTCGATTCTGCTCAATACGGATTTGTCAGGGGGTTTGCCGCCCGTGCTCGAAAATCTGCACGAGCAGTACGTGTTGCCGCCGCTCCATGCGGGCTGGGCCGTGCGGCGCAAGTCGACGCACTTTTCGTGCTATGACGATGTCGCCAAGAAGTTCGCCAAGCTCGTCGAGATCGATCCGTGGATGGTCAATCCGTACTTCGCGCACGTCGAAGACGTCGACTTCGAGGCGCGCACCGGCGAAGAGGCGCTGGCCGAAGCGATCGATGCCGTCATCAAGAAAATCGCACGCAAATATCGCGAGTACGGTATCGGCGAGAAACCGTATGTCGTCATCAAGTCCGATGCGGGCACCGACGGCCGTGGCGTCATGACCGTGCACGATGCATCCGAAGTGGCGAATCTGACGAAGGGCGAGCGCTCGCGCATGTCGGCCACCAAGGATGGGCTGCAAGTGCATGATGTCATCGTGCAAGAGGGCGTCTATACGTTCGAGCGGATCGGCGAAGAAGTGGCCGAACCCGTCGTCTACATGATCGATCGTTACGTGGTGGGCGGCTTCTATCGCGTCCACGGCAGCCGCGAGCGCGATCAGAACCTGAACGCGCCCGGCATGCATTTCGTGCCGCTCGGCTTCGAGCACACGGCTTTGCCGGATGCGCATGCCAAGCCCGGCGCGGCGCCGCCGAACCGCTTTTATATGTACGGCGTCGTCGCGCGGCTGGCGCTGCTGGCCGCGTCGGTCGAACTCGAGAAGACGGACCCCGAAGCGATTCAGGTCTGATTCGCTTCGCGAAGCTGCGCGTTCGGGCAGCCGGACGCGCGACGTCACGCATTCAACGCACACAGGAGCCCGCACGCGGGCCGCAGGGGTTTCATGGATATTCTTTTCATCGCCGATCCGCTTGCGCACTTCAAGATCTACAAGGATTCGACTTACGCGATGATGGCGGAAGCCGCGCGCCGCGGGCACGTCATCTACACGTGCGAGCCGAAGCACCTGGCGTGGGTGTCGGCCCGCGTCGAAGCGACGGTGCGCCGCGTCGACATCGTCGGCGACACGGCTGACTTGCGGCGTCATCCGTGGCACGAGAGCGGTCCACACGAACATCGGAAGATGACATCGTTCGGCGCGATCATCATGCGCAAGGATCCGCCGTTCGACATGGAGTACGTGACGTCGACCTGGCTCCTGGAACTGGCGGAGCGCGAGGGTGCGCGCGTGTTCAACAAGCCGCAGACGATCCGCGACCATTCGGAGAAGCTCGCGATCGGCGAATTCGCGCAGTTCGTTGCGCCGACGCTGGTCACGCGCGATGCGGCCCGGCTGCGTGCGTTCCACGCCGAGCACGGCGACGTGATCCTCAAGCCGCTCGACGGCATGGGTGGAATGGGCGTGTTCCGCGTCACGCGCGATGGCATGAATCTCGGCTCGATCATCGAAGTGCTGAGCCACGATGGGGCGCGCTCGGTGATGGCGCAAAAGTTCATCCCCGAAATCGCTGCCGGCGACAAGCGCATCTTGCTGATCGGCGGCAAGAGCGTGCCGTATTCGCTTGCCCGGATTCCGCAAGGCGGCGAAGTGCGGGGCAATCTGGCGGCGGGTGGGCTTGGCGTCGCGCAGCCGCTCAGTGCGCGCGACCGCGAAATCGCCGATACGCTTGCGCCGGTGCTCGCAGCGCGTGGCCTGCTGCTGGTCGGCCTGGATGTGATCGGCGACTGGCTGACCGAAGTCAACGTGACGAGCCCCACTTGCTTTCGCGAAATCATGGAGCAGACGGGCTTCGACGTGGCGGGAATGTTCGTCGACGCCCTCGAGCAGGCGGTCGCCTGATCGATCAGCGCGTCGCAAGGCGGGGCAATCGGGGGAAAACCGGCCTGCTACAATGGCCGTCTCCTGATACGGATCGCCTGCAGGGTGCGAGGGTGCGCGCGATGCGGGCCACGCCGCCGTGTCGGCAGCCGCCCCGGCCCCGTGCCCGGCCCTCGCGGCGCTTTTCGGTGCAGATGATATGAAAGACCCCCAAACCCGCTCCGCTTGTCGCCCCGAAAGGGGGACGCCGTCCGCTCTGGGCGGCCCGGCGCGCAGTGATACGAATCGACCTCCGAAGTTCGTCCCGCTTGCTGCTCCGAGCAAGCGGGCGGTTCCGGCGGGCTTGCGCGGCGCTTATTGACATGGCCGGCATCCTGATCATCGCGCACGCGCCGCTCGCTTCGGCGTTGCGAGACTGCGTCGCGCATATTTACGGCGGATTGCCTGCACGGATCGGCGCGATCGATGTACTGCCCGACAGCGATCCGTCCGAAATCGTCGCGCTCGCTCACAGCGAAATCGAACGCCTGCGCGAGGAAAACGGCGCGCTCGTGTTGACCGACATGTTTGGCGCGACACCCGCCAATATCGCGAGCCGGCTTTCTGCACTGCCGGGCGTGCGCGTATTGGCCGGCGTCAATTTGCCGATGCTCGTGCGAGGCGTGTGCTATCGCGCCTGCGAACTCGACACGCTGGTCGAAAAGGCGCTCGCGGGCGCCACCAAGGGCATCCACGCGATCGGGCCGCTGGTTGCACCGGCACCTCCGGTTGGAAAAAGTGCCGACGAGCCCGAATGCGTGTCGCCGGGGGTGCCGATCGTGCCGCCGGCTGGCAGCGCCACTGCCCCGACCGGCTCCAGTGCAAGCGATGCGGCGAGTGCGTCGGCCAATGCGCCGAATTCGTCGAATGCGAGCGGCACGGTCAACTGATACGGATTTTTCTTTCTTCGCCTCTCAGGACGAGCACATGCTTCAAAAAGAAACGACAATCGTCAACAAGTTGGGTTTGCATGCACGTGCGTCGGCCAAGCTGACGCAGCTCGCCGCGAATTATCAATCGGAAATATGGATGACCCGGAACGGGCGTCGTATCAATGCCAAAAGCATCATGGGCGTCATGATGTTGGCAGCCGGGATTGGCAGCACCGTCACAATCGAGACCGAGGGTCCCGACGAACAAGATGCGATGGACGCACTGCTCAAGCTGATCGCCGATAAGTTCGGCGAGGGTCAATAAGCGGCCGATGGCTGATGCGCCGGTTGCGGCGTATCTCCCGATTCGATTGCGCGCCGCGGTTTGCCGCGGCGTTTTTATTCGACGCGCGCCGTTGTACATGACGAATGTCCCGCCCAGGCTGCCTATAACGCGAGCGTGACGCACGCATTTCAATTGCGAAGAAACCGCGTATGCGTGCGCGCTTTGCTGCACCGCACGCAGTCAGCAGAGGGTAGTGGAATTTATAATGTCCAATTGGCGTCAAATGCGCATTGCGGCGGTATTGCCCGCGGCATCACATAACTCGAGGAGGTGCCCGTGTCGTTTTCGCTGCATGGTATTCCGGTGTCACGCGGCATCGCGATCGGACGAGCCTATCTCATCGCGCCTGCAGCGCTCGACGTCGACCATTACCTCGTAGACCCGCCGCAGATCGAAGGCGAGATCGAGCGGTTTCGCGTTGCGCTGATCGCCGTCCAGAACGAGCTCGATCGCTTGAGCGAGGATCTCTCGGCCGACGCGCCCAGCGAAGTCGGCGCGTTCATCAACGTCCATTCGATGATTCTGAAGGACGCGATGCTGATCCAGGAGACGATGGATCTCATCCGCACGCGGCGATACAACGTCGAATGGGCGCTGACCGAACAGCTGGAGCGGCTCGCGCGTCACTTCGACGACATCGAGGACGAGTACCTGCGCGAGCGCAAAGCCGATGTGCAACAAGTGGTCGAGCGGATCCTGAAGGCGCTGGCGGGCGCGCCCTCGGCGGCGGCGCTCATTGATGGCGCCAATGGGCGTTCGGCCGACGACATGATCGTCGTCGCGCACGACATCTCGCCGGCCGACATGCTTCAGTTCAAGACGCAAACGTTCCAAGGTTTCGTGACCGACCTGGGCGGGCGCACTTCGCATACGGCGATCGTTGCGCGCAGCCTCGGCATTCCCGCGGCAGTGGGCGTGCAGCACGCCAGCGCGCTGATTCGCCAGGACGATCTCATCATCGTCGACGGCGATCGCGGCATCGTCATCGTCGATCCGGCGCCGATCGTCCTGGAAGAGTATTCGTATCGCCAAAGCGAAAAGCTGCTCGAGCAAAAGAAGCTGCAGCGCCTGAAGTTCACGCCGACGCAAACGCTGTGCGGCACGAAGATCTCGCTGCTGGCGAACATCGAACTGCCCGACGATGCGCGCACGGCCGTCGAGGCAGGCGCTGTCGGCGTGGGATTGTTCCGCACCGAGTTCTTGTTCATGAATCACAAGGACCGGCTGCCAGAGGAAGAGGAGCAGTTCGAAGCATACAAACGTGCGGTTGAATTGATGGGCGGCTTGCCCGTGACGATTCGCACGATCGATGTCGGCGCGGACAAACCGCTCGATTCGATCGGCGTCGAAGGCTATGAAAGTGCGCCGAATCCGGCGCTCGGTTTGCGGGCGATCCGCTGGAGCCTGTCCGAGCCGCAGATGTTCCTCACGCAGTTGCGTGCGATTCTGCGTGCCTCGGCATTCGGGCAGGTGCGTATTCTCGTGCCGATGCTCGCGCATGCGCAGGAGATCGATCAGACGCTCGATCTGATCCGCGAGGCCAAGCGTCAGCTCGACGACGCGGGCATGGCGTACGATCCGGGCGTGCGCGTCGGCGCGATGATCGAGATTCCGGCTGCCGCGATCGCGTTGCCGCTATTCCTGAAGCGCGTCGATTTCTTGTCGATCGGCACGAACGATCTGATCCAGTACACGCTCGCGATCGACCGCGCGGACAACGCAGTGGCGCATTTGTACGATCCGCTGCACCCGGCCGTGCTGCATTTGATCGCTTTCACGCTACGGGAAGCCAAGCGTGCGGGCGTGCCCGCGTCGGTTTGCGGCGAAATGGCCGGCGACCCGCAACTCACGCGGTTGTTGCTCGGCATGGGGCTGACCGAGTTTTCAATGCATCCGAGCCAATTGCTCGTGGTGAAGCAGGAAATCTTGCGGGCGAACCTGCCGGCGCTCGAGAAGCCGGCTGCCGATGTGCTGGCGGCGTTCGAGCCGGAAGAAGTGCAGGCGGCGCTAAGGTGTCTCGCTCAAGCCTGAGCCGCCGCTGCCACAGACGGGGCAATCGCTCTGACGGGCGATTTTCATCGTCGTCCATTCCATCCGTAGCGAATCGAGCATCATGAGCCTGCCCGTCAGGGGCTGGCCGATGCCGCCGATCACGCGCAGCGCCTCGGCCGCCTGCATCGTGCCGATGATGCCGACCGTCGGCGCGAAGACGCCCATCATCGAGCAGGCCACTTCCTCGAACGGTTGATCCTCGGGGAATACGCAGGCGTAGCAGGGTGAGCTCGCATCGCGGAAGTCGAACGTGCTGATCTGGCCGTCAAAGCGAAGCGCGGCCCCCGATACGAGCGGTATCCCATGCTTGACGCAGGCGCGATTGATCGCATGGCGCGTCGCGAAGTTGTCGGTGCAGTCGAGCACGACGGTGGCGGCGGGGACGTTCGCATCGAGCCAGGCATCGTCGACGCGCGCATCGACGGCCTGCACGCGCACGTCGGGATTGAGCCGCGCAATCGCGTCGCGTCCCGAGTCCACCTTCTTGCGGCCCACGGAAGCCGTCACGTGCAGAATCTGCCGCTGCAGGTTCGTCAGATCGACCGAATCGGCGTCGACGAGCGTCAACGTTCCGACGCCGGCCGCCGCGAGATACATGGCAGCCGGCGAGCCCAGGCCACCGGCTCCGATCACGATCGCATGCGCATCGAGAAAGCGCTGCTGCGCTTCGATGCCGATCTCATCGACGAGGATGTGGCGGGAATAGCGAAGGAGTTGATCGTCGTTCATAGCGGCGCGCGGGGAAAAAGGCTGAGAGCGTGGCGCCGGTGAGGCCGCGGCTTCGAGCGCCGCCCCCTTCGTGCCGTCAAGCGCGCAAAGGGGGCGGAACGAAAGCTGCCGGCGGTATTACTTGCTCGGCGCCGCGGCCGGAGCAGACGCACCCGGAGCAGGCACGGCCGGCTTGACGGCGACAGGCGCCGACGCCGAGACCTGCGGCTTGTTCTCCGCGAGCTTGCGCTCCGTCACGGATTTCGACAACTGCACGGGCTTGCCTTCGAGCTTGTTCACGGCTTGCTGAAGCATGAAATCGTCGGCCGAGCCGAACTCGATCGGCTTGCGCTCGCGATCCTTGGCGCGCTGCTCGGGCGTCTTCTTGGCGTTTTCCTCTTCGAGTTGCTGAAGCTGCTGCATGCGATCCTTGTCGCGCTGCTCTTGCTCCTTCTTCTCGTTCGGATCCTGCGTGTTCGCCAGGTGATTCGAGTAATCGACCTCGCGCGTGACGAGCGCGTCGTCCGGGTCGCCTTCGGCGTATTGATCGACCGGGACGTCAGGGCGAATGCCCTTGTTTTGGATCGACCGGCCGCTCGGCGTGTAGTAGTAGGCCGTGGTCAAGCGCAGCGCCGTGTCCGAGGTCAGCGGACGCACCGTCTGCACCGAGCCCTTGCCGAACGTCGTCTTGCCCATGATCAGCGCGCGGTGCTGGTCTTGCAGCGCACCTGCAACGATTTCCGAGGCCGACGCGGAGTAGGCGTTCGTCAGCACGATCATCGGCACCGACTTGTAGACGGCCGGCAGATTCTTCAGGGGATCGGAATCGAACGACGGCAGACGGTAATTATCGTAAGTATCGCGATAAATCTGCTTCGAATCGGGGATCTGGCCGTTCGTCGAAACAACGACCGAATTGGCCGGCAGGAACGCGCCGGCGACGCCTACGGCGCTTTGCAGCAAGCCGCCGCCGTTGTTGCGCAGATCGAGCACGAAGCCCTTCAGGTTCGGCTGCTCGCGGGCGATGTCCTCGAGTTTGGCCGCCAGATCGGGGACCGTGCGCTCCTGGAAGCTCGTGATCCGCACATAGGCGTAGCCCGGGGCAAGCACCTTCGTCTTCACGCTCTGCACGCGGATGATGGCGCGCGTGACGGTGACCGGGAACGTGCGATCGTCGCTCTTGCGGAAGATCGTGAGCGTGACTTTCGTGCCCGGCTCGCCGCGCATCTGCTTGACGGCCTGGTCGAGCGTCATGCCTCGCACGGGCTTGTCGTTGATGCGGGTGATGAGATCGCCGGGGCGCAGGCCGGCACGGAACGCCGGGGTGTCTTCGATCGGCGAGATGACTTTGATCAGGCCGTCTTCCTGCGAGATCTCGATCCCCAGGCCCGCGAACCGACCCTTGGTCTGCTCCTGCAGTTCCTGGTAGTCGGTCTTGTCGAGGTACGACGAGTGCGGATCGAGGCTCGATACCATGCCCTTGATCGCCTCGGTCAGCAGCTTCTTGTCGTCGACCGGCACCACATAGTCGTGCTTGATCTGCCCGAAGACTTCGGCGAAGAGGCGCAACTGATCGAGCGGCAGCGGCGTCGTCGCTTGTTGTTGCGCTGCGGCGGAAAATTGCAGCGTCGCGAAGACGCCGGTGGCGAGGCCAGCGGCGATCAAGCCGATGTTCTTGAGTTTCGTGCGCATAGAGTCTGGTGCGATCGGGAAACGTGTAAGCGAGGGGTGAGCGCCAAGGGCGAAGGACGGTCAAGTATAACTGCTCGACCGGTAGTGCGCGGTGAGCGCTGCCGGCGTGGTCGTTATTCGACCGCCGCCGGCCCGATCGGTTCGCGCGGCCTCGGTCAGCCGGCTTTGCCCTGCTTGGC
This sequence comes from Trinickia soli, assembly GCF_002879855.1. GTDB lineage: Bacteria > Pseudomonadota > Gammaproteobacteria > Burkholderiales > Burkholderiaceae > Trinickia > Trinickia soli. The sequence goes on from NZ_PNYB01000007.1 coordinate 233,916, forward strand.
GACGGCCGCTTGCGCCTTCGCGATCGCTTCCTGGTCGCCGAGGTAATAGTGCTGGATCGGTTTCAGATTCTCGTCGAGCTCATAGACGAGCGGTATGCCGTTCGGGATGTTCAGGCCGACGATATCGCTGTCCGAGATGCCGTCCAGATACTTGATCAACGCGCGCAGCGAATTGCCGTGCGCCGCGATCAGCACCTTTTTTCCGCCCTTGAGGGCCGGAGCGATCGATTCGTTCCAGACCGGCAACACGCGCGCCACCGTGTCCTTCAGGCATTCGGTCAGCGGCAGCTCGGCGCGCGGCACCTTCGCATAGCGCGGATCGTCGAAGGATGCGCGCGGATCGGTTGCTTCGAGCGCCGGCGGCGGCGTGTCGTAGCTGCGGCGCCAGATCAGCACCTGCTCGTCGCCGTATCTGGCTGCCGTTTCGGCCTTGTTCAACCCGGCGAGCGCGCCGTAGTGGCGTTCGTTCAGGCGCCACGAGTGGACGACGGGGATGTACATCAGATCCATCTGGTCCTGCACGTGCCAGAGCGTGCGGATCGCGCGCTTGAGCACCGACGTGTAGGCGATATCGAACGTGTAGCCGGCTTCTTTCAGCAGCAGGCCGGCTTGGCTGGCCTCGCGGTTTCCTTGCTCGGTCAGGTCGACGTCGACCCAGCCGGTGAAGCGGTTTTCCTTGTTCCACGTCGATTCGCCGTGGCGGATGAGAACGAGCTTGTGCATGAGATTGTCGGTCGGTAGTGAGGAAGCGCAGCGCGTTTCGGCAGCCCGCCCGACGAGGGGAGCGCCATCGCGACAGACGGTTATTTTATAATGGTCAGATTGCCTGATTAATTTTCTTCTCTTTTCGACGATACCGTGACGTTCTTTACCGATTACACCAACCTCGTGCTACTGGCCGCGCTCCTGATCTCCGGCGCGCTATTACTGTGGCCGTTGATCGCCGGGCGCGGGCGCGGCGGCTTGTCCGCTGCCGAAGCGACGCAGCTCATCAACCGCCGCAACGCCGTCGTCGTCGATCTGCGCGGCGCCCCCGAATACGCGGCCGGCCACCTGCCGGCAGCCCGTCACCTCGCGCTCGACGAGCTCCAGGCAAAAATCGGCCAAATCGCGAAGAATAAGGCTACGCCGGTATTGCTCGTGTGCCAGACGGGCCTGCAGTCGAACAAGGCGACGCGCATCGTCGAGGCGGCGGGCTATACCGAAGTCCACGTGCTGCAAGGCGGCTTGAACGCCTGGCAGCAGGCCGGCATGCCGGTCGTCAAGTAAAGGAGTACAAGAGTGAATCCGGTCGTGATGTACAGCACGCAAGTGTGTCCGTATTGCCAGATGGCCGAGCGCCTGTTGAAGTCGCGCGGCGTTCCGCACATCGAAAAGATCCTGATCGACAAAGATCCGGCCCGGCGCGAGGAGATGATGACGCGCACGGGGCGTCGCACGGTGCCGCAAGTGTTCATCGGCGATACACACGTCGGCGGGTACGACGACCTTTCGGCGCTCGACCGCGCCGGCGGCCTGATGCCGCTGCTCGGCCAGGCGTGAGCGGGCGGCAGGTCGCACCGCCGGTCTCTTGATGCAGCAGCTTTAAGCACCGCTTCACGGTTTTGCAAATTGCGCGCTCGAGCTGCGGTTCGGGCGCCATCCGTACGCAGGCGGCTGGATTGCCTTTCGCCGCGGCACATTTTATCCATCGGAGTCACCATGTCGGACCAGAACAACCAGCCGTTCTTCAACATTCAGCGCGTCTACCTCAAGGATCTCTCGCTCGAGCAACCCAACTCGCCGGCGATCTTCCTCGAGCAGGACATGCCCTCGGTCGAAGTCGAAGTTGACGTGAAGGCCGAACGTCTTGCCGAAAGCATTTTCGAGATCCTGGTGACGGGTACGGTTACCGCCAAAGTCAGCGATAAAGTCGCGTTCCTGATCGAAGCGAAGCAAGCCGGTATCTTCGACATCCGCAACATCCCCGCCGAGCAGATCGACCCGCTCGTCGGCATCGCCTGCCCGACCATCCTGTTCCCGTATCTGCGCTCGAACATCGCCGATGCGATCACGCGTGCCGGCTTCCCGCCGATCCATCTGGCCGAGATCAATTTCCAGGCGCTCTACGAGCAGCGTCTTGCGCAACTGAGCTCGCAACAGCAAGGCGGCGAGGCGGCCAACGCCACGCAGCACTGAGCGAACGGTGGCGGCGTCGGCCATGAAAGTTGCAGTACTCGGGGCTGGAGCGTGGGGCACCGCGCTCGCGGCGCATCTGGCCGCCCGGCATGACACGGTGCTTTGGGCGCGCGACGCCGCGCTCGTCGCCGAGCTCGCCGCCAAGCGCGAGAATACCCACTATCTCGCGGGCGTTTCATTGCCCGCGACGCTCGAATACGAAGCGGGCTTGCAGACCGCGCTCGCGCATGCGGCCGACGAGGCTTCTCTGGTCGTCGTCGCCACGCCCGTCGCCGGACTGCGTGCGCTGTGCCGCGCGATGAGAGACGAGGCGCATTGCGTGCCGGCGCATTTCGTCTGGGTCTGCAAAGGATTCGAAGCGGATACGCAGTTGCTCCCGCACCAGGTCGTGGCGAGCGAACTGGCCGGCCATCCGAGCAACGGCGCGTTGTCCGGGCCGAGCTTCGCGCGCGAGGTCGCGTCGGGGCTGCCCGTCGCGCTGACGGTCGCGAGCGCGTCGGCCGCCTGTCGCGAGCGCACGCTGGCCGCGTTCCATCATGGCGCGATGCGCATCTATACGGGCGACGACGTCATCGGCGTCGAAGTCGGCGGCGCGGTGAAGAATGTGCTTGCGATCGCAACGGGCATCGCCGACGGTCTGGCGCTCGGCATGAACGCACGAGCGGCGCTGATCACGCGCGGGCTTGCCGAAATGTCGCGGCTCGGCGTGGCGCTCGGCGGTCGTCCCGAGACCTTCACGGGCCTGACGGGCCTGGGCGATCTCATCCTGACGGCGACCGGCGATTTGTCGCGCAATCGCACGGTTGGGCTGCAGCTTGCGCAGGGTCGCACGCTCGAGGCGATTCTCGCGGCGCTCGGCCATGTCGCCGAAGGCGTGCGCTGCGCGAGGGCCGTGTTGGCGATCGCACAAGCGCACGGTGTCGATATGCCGATTACCGAGGCGGTATGCTCGGTGCTGTTCAACGGCGTCGCGCCTCGCGCCGCCGTCGATGCGCTGCTGCGCCGCGACGCGCGGGCCGAGTCGGCTCAGGCGAAGCCGCCCGCGGTCTGAACGGGAGGGGTGCCATGTCCGTGCTGATGCTGGGTGCATGCCGGTTGGAGGCGTGCGAGGCCGACATCACGACGCTTGCGGTCGACGCGATCGTCAATGCCGCCAATACTTCGTTGCTCGGCGGCGGTGGGGTGGACGGTGCGATTCATCGCGCGGCCGGTCCTGACCTGCTTCGCGAATGCGAAACGCTCGGCGGGTGTGCGACCGGCGACGCGAAACTCACGCGCGGCTATCGCTTGCCGGCGCGATACGTCATTCATGCCGTCGGCCCTGTCTGGCGCGGCGGCGCTCACGCCGAGGCCGCGCTGCTCGCATCGTGCTACCGCCGATCGCTGGAACTCGCGGGCGCGGCGCAGTGCGCGAGCATCGCTTTTCCCGCTATCAGTTGCGGCATCTATCGCTTTCCGGCAGAGCAAGCGGTGCGCATCGCAATCGACACCGTTGTCGATTCATTGCCGCTGGCTCCGAAAGTGACACGCATCGTTTTCGCTTGTTTCGGCGAACCGATGCTGCGTCTGTATGCCGAGGAACTCGCGCGCCGTCAGGCGCCGCCTTCGAAACCCGCCTGACGCCACGCCTCGAACACGACGACGGCCACCGTATTGGACAGATTCATACTGCGGTTGCCAGGGCGCATCGGCAAACGTACGCGCTGCTCGTTTGGAAAGCGATCGAGCAGGGCGGCCGGCAGCCCGCGCGTTTCGGCGCCGAAGACGAACCAATCGCCGGGCGAGAACTGCAAATCGTGAAAGCGTCCCGATCCACGCGTCGTGAACGCAAACATCCTGGCGGGGTGGGGCGCTTCCGCGGCAAGCAGGGCGTCCCAGTCCTTATGCACGCGCATTTGCGCATATTCGTGATAGTCGAGGCCGGCGCGGCGCATCTTCGCATCGTCGAGCGGAAATCCGAGCGGCTCGACCAGATGGAGCCGTGCGCCTGTGTTGGCGCATAGGCGGATGACATTGCCTGTGTTCGGCGGTATTTCGGGTTCGACGAGAACGATGTTGAACATGATGGTGACGGAGCGAAGATCAATCTTGTGGCGTGCGCAGCGCGACGAAACACGTCACGCGCCGGGCGCCCGCCGCCTTTAGTGTGCGCGCGGCAGCTTCGAGCGTCGCGCCGGACGTCATGACGTCGTCGACGAGCCCCACGTGCAGCCCGCGTACGGGCAAAGACACGCCGAAGGCCGCCGCGACGTTGCGCCTGCGGGCCTCGCGGTCGAGCCGCGATTGCTGCGCCGTATCGGCGACGCGCCGCATCAGCGTCGGTTCGGCCGCCACACCGAGCGTGCACGCGAGAGGCCGCGCGATCTCCCATGCCTGGTTGAACCCGCGCGCGACGAGCCGTGCGTGCGCGAGCGGCATCGGCGTGATGACGTCGGGTCGTGGCGCGCAGGCCGGGTGATCGTCGGCGAGACGCGCGAGCCGTTTGCCGAACGCACGCGCGACGGCCAGTCGCGAATGAAACTTGAGCCCAAGCGCGAGACGGTCGAGCGGCGGACGGTAATCGGCCAAGGCGAGCGTGGCGTCGAACGGCGGCGGCACGCGTGCGCAGCTTGGACATACGAATCGCGCGGACGACGGGCGCCGCGCACGCAGGGCAGCCAGCGGCAGTGCGCAGGACGTGCAACGCAACCGTGGCTCGTTCCAGTAAGCCGTGTCGCACGCTGGACAGAAGGGGCCTTGCGGCAATTGGTCGCCAGAGGACTGGCAACGCAAGCCGCACAGCAGGCATTTGCGCGGCAGCGCGATGCCGGCGATGCGTTGCGCGATCGGCTCCACGCGCGCGCCCGCGCTGCGAAGGCGCTCGCGCAGGCCGGCGCGCGGGGCGTTACACGCGCCCGAGCCGGCATCTTGCAACGACGAGGCCGATGCGTGCTTCATGGACGGCTCCTTCGCTGGACGGATCGAAGCGAGCGAGTATACTTCGGGCTCTTCGCTTGTTCGACCGTCATGTCTCCCAACCCCGCAAAGTCTGGCCGTCCGGCCTACGATTCCCGACTTGTGCGGCAAATTTTCGACCGCCGCGCCGCGACCTTTGGCGAGGTGGCGTTTTTGCCGCGCGAGATCGCACAACGCATGCGCGAGCGGCTCGAATATATCAAGGTCAGTCCGTCGAGCATGCTCGACGCAGGGTGCGGCGTCGGCGACGACCTGCCCATGCTGCGCGAGCGCTTTCCCGAAACGCCGCTCGTCGGCGTCGATGTGTCGTCCCGGATGCTCGTGCGTGCGTTGCCGCAGGCGACGGGCGATGCAGGCTGGCGGCGCCTCCTGCCGGCCGCGCTGCAGCGTTCGCTCGGCGTACGGGGGCCGCGCCTTGCGCAGGCCGATTTTGCGGCGTTGCCGTTTGCGGCCGGCGCGTTCGATCTGATCTGGTCGAATCTGGCTTTGCACTGGCATTCGCGGCCCGATCTCGTCCTGCCCGAGTGGCAGCGCGTGCTTCAGCCCAACGGTCTGTTGATGTTCAGCACGCTCGGCCCCGACACGCTGCGCGAGCTGCGCGGCGCCTACGCCGAAGTCGAGGTGGCGCATGGATTGCCCGCAGGTGCGCACGTCATCGATTTCGTCGATATGCACGACCTGGGCGATATGCTGGTCGAAAGCGGCTTCGAAATCCCCGTGATGGACCAGGAAACCTTGACGATCACGTACAAATCGCCCGAATCGCTTCTTGCGGATGTGCGGCGCTGGGGCGCCTATCCGCACCGGCGAGATGACGTAGCCGGCGCGGGCGGTCTGAGCGGCGCACTGGCGACGACGCGCGCGCGGCGCTTGCATGCGGCGCTGCGCGAGGCGCTGGAAGCGCGACGGCGCGACGACGGCACGATCCCGCTGACCTTCGAGGTGATCTACGGCCATGCGTGGAAAGCGGTTCCGCGCACGACCGCCGACGGGCATGCGATCGTGCGGGTGGAAGATATCGGGCGGCGGCGGCCCGGCTGAGGCGGCGGGCGGGGCGGAAACGGCTCCCTCGTGCAGAGCGATGAGCCGTTGGGCGTTCAGCGTCGCAAAAATCGCGGGCTGCGACGCTTTGTCGCGGATCGTAAAGTCCCGATCCGTTATGGTCGAAATCAGTGAGCGAGAGGACGCGCAAAAGCCGGCCTGAAAGCGCGCAAACGCTTGTCACGCTTGGCTTTTGGGCCGATAGTCGTTTGCTTGTGGATGCCATTGAACGCGCCTATAATGCGTCAGTTTGTCGCCCGGAGATCCCCACGTCACGGGGCGACAGGCCCTGAAATGCGCGTTGCGGGTCGCGGCATGCGCGGGAGGCGGCGATGGAAGCGGCAACCCTGCAGACGGATGCGGAGCCGGCCATTCGAGATTGGCTGATGAAGCGTAATTGCTCGGTTTCGCCTCGGCAGTTCGTTTTGTTCTATGCGTCTTTGGCCTTGTTTTCGTCGGCCATCGCGTTGTCGCTGTTCGTGCGCGGCGCGTGGCCGGTAGTACCGTTCACCGGCATCGAATTGCTGGTGGTAGGCGTCGCGTTTGTGATTCATGCGCGCCATGCGATCGATTACGAGCACATTCGGCTCTTTCCGAATCGGCTTGTCATCGAGCAAATGAGCGGGCAGCGGTTGACGCAGTTCGAATTCAATCCGCGTTGGGTGCGGGTCGAGCAAGGTGCGTCGCCGCGCGATCCGGTCAAGGTCGTGTCGCGCGGGCAGGCGGTCGTGGTCGGCGTGCATCTCGCGCAGTACCGGCGCGCGTCGTTCGCGAGCGAGTTGCGGGCGGCGCTTGGCGCGTGCGGTTGATGCATGCAAATGATGCGTGCAATGGATGCGAACCGGCGGGACGTCAAGCGGGGCGAGGGTTTGAGTGGAAATTTTGGGTAAGGAAGCTATGAAAACAATCAAGCGAGCCCTCATGGGCGTGCTGGCGTCGTGCGGGCTGCTCAGCGCGCATGCCGCCTTGGCAGTCGGCGATAGTCCGGGCGGCCCTGCCGTCAACGAGATCAATTTCCAGCCGCCCGTGACGAAAATCGCTGAAGAGCTCTATCACCTGCACATGATGATGCTGCTCCTGTGCACGGTGATTTTCGTCGGCGTCTTCGGCGTGATGTTCTATTCGATCTTCAAGCATCGCAAGTCGAAGGGGCACAAGGCCGCCAATTTCCATGAAAGCACCACGGTCGAAATCATCTGGACGATCGTGCCGTTCGTCATCGTCGTGCTGATGGCGCTGCCGGCGACGAAGACGGTCGTGGCCATGAAGGACACCAGCAATGCCGACTTGACGATCAAGGTCACGGGCTACCAGTGGAAATGGGGCTACGACTACGTCAAAGGTCCGGGCGAAGGCATCAACTTCTTCTCGACGCTCACGACGCCCCGCACGGAAGTGAACGGCCAGGCGCCGATCTCCGATACGTACCTGCAGGAAGTCGACAACCCGCTCGTCGTGCCGGTCGGCAAGAAAATCCGCATCATCACCACGGCCAACGACGTCGTCCACTCCTGGTACGTGCCCGCATTCGGCGTCAAGCAGGACGCGATTCCGGGCTTCGTCCGCGACACGTGGTTCAAGGCCGAAAAGACGGGCACCTTCCGCGGCTTCTGCACCGAGCTGTGCGGCAAGGAGCACGCGTTCATGCCGGTGGTCGTGACGGTGTTGTCGGATGACGACTACGCCAAGTGGGTCGATGACCAAAAGAAGAAGATGGCGAACCAGAACGACGATCCGAACAAGACCTACACGATGGCCGAACTGATGCAGCGCGGCGGCGAGGTCTACAAGTCGAATTGCGCCGTCTGCCACCAGCCGACGGGCAAGGGCGCGGGTGTATTCCCGGCGCTCGACGGGAGCAAGATCGTCAACGGTCCGATCGCGAACCACGTGAGCATCGTGCTGAACGGCAAGAACGCGATGCCGACCTGGGGCAAGACGCTCAACGACGTCGAAATCGCCTCGGTCATCACGTTCGAGCGCAATTCGTGGGGCAACCACACGGGCGATATCCTGCAGCCGCGGCAAGTCGCCGACGCCCGCAACGGCAAAATGCCCGAGGGTGGCGATCACCTGTCGGGCGCTGCGGCTCCGGCCGCTGCCAGCGGCGCGGCAGCCGCCAGCGGCGCCGCAGCGGCAAGCGGTCCGACGGCCTCGCTCGACGCCCCGCGCGCCATAGTGGCCAGCCGGGTGGGTAAGCATCAACCGGAAGCGGTCGCTGCCCGCTCGCTGCCTGCGGCTTGACGTGTCGCCGCACTATTTGCTCTAGGAGATTCTCATGTCTAGCATCGGACACGATGTAGCCGCGGGCCACGGTCATCACGACGACCATGCGCACGCGACGCCGCACGGCTGGCGTCGGTGGCTTTTCGCCACCAATCACAAGGACATCGGGACGATGTACCTGCTGTTCTCGTTCATCATGTTCCTCTCGGGCGGCGTCGCGGCGCTGTTGATCCGGGCCGAACTGTTCGAACCGGGTCTGCAGATCATGCGCCCCGAATTCTTCAATCAGCTCACCACGATGCACGGTCTCATCATGGTGTTCGGCGCGATCATGCCGGCTTTCGTCGGCTTCGCGAACTGGATGATTCCGCTGCAGATCGGCGCGGCCGACATGGCTTTTGCGCGGATGAACAACTTCAGCTTCTGGCTGTTGCCGGTGGCGGCAAGCCTGCTCGTCGGCTCGTTCTTCGCGCCGGGCGGTGCGACGGCTGCGGGTTGGACGCTGTACGCGCCGCTGTCGACGCAGATGGGCCCGGGCATGGACTTCGCGATTTTCGCGATCCACATCATGGGCGCGTCGTCGATCATGGGCTCGATCAACATCATCGTGACGATCCTGAACATGCGCGCGCCGGGCATGACGCTCATGAAGATGCCGATGTTCGTGTGGACGTGGCTCATCACGGCGTACCTGCTCATCGCCGTGATGCCGGTGCTCGCCGGTGCGATCACGATGGTGCTGTTCGATCGCCACTTCGGCACGTCGTTCTTCAACGCGGCCGGCGGCGGCGATCCGGTGATGTACCAGCACATCTTCTGGTTCTTCGGGCACCCCGAGGTTTACATCATGATTCTGCCGGCGTTCGGGATCGTCTCGCAGGTGATCCCGGCGTTCTCGCGCAAGGCGCTGTTCGGCTATAGCTCGATGGTGTACGCCACGGCGTCGATCGCGATTCTCTCGTTCATGGTGTGGGCGCACCACATGTTCGTGACGGGCATGCCGGTGACGGGTCAGCTGTTCTTCATGTACTCGACGATGCTGATCGCGGTGCCGACGGGCGTGAAGGTGTTCAACTGGCTCGCGACGATGTGGCGCGGCTCGTTGTCTTTCGAAACGCCGATGCTGTTCGCGATCGGCTTCCTGTTCGTGTTCACGATGGGCGGCTTCACGGGCCTGATGCTCGCCATGGCGCCGCTCGACATCCAGTATCACGGCACCTACTTCGTGGTGGCGCACTTCCACTACGTGCTGGTTGCGGGGTCGCTGTTCGCTTTGTTCGCCGGCTGGTACTACTGGTCACCAAAGTGGACGGGCTGGATGTACAACGAGACGCGCGGCAAGATCCACTTCTGGGCCTCGATGATCTTCTTCAACCTGGCCTTCTTCCCGATGCATTTCGTCGGCCTGGCCGGTATGCCGCGTCGCTACGCCGATTATCCGGCGCAGTTCACGGATTGGAACCAGGTGGTGTCGATCGGCGCGTTCGGCTTCGGTCTCGCGCAGGTCTACTTCCTCTTCGCCGTCGTGCTGCCGGCCTATCGCGGCGCAGGCGAACTCGAGAAGGCTGCCGACAAGCCGTGGGACGGGGCGACCGGCCTCGAATGGACGGTTCCGAGCCCGGCTCCGTTCCACACGTTCGAGAACCCGCCGACGGTCGAGTAATACGGCGTCGCTGCCGGCCGCCGGCCCGCTCGTGCGCAACCACGAGAGTGCGGGCGGCGGAAGGCGGTGGCCTTGAAAGCAGGGCCAGGCGCGCTTTGCCGCGCTTGGCCTGGTCATGAACGAGAAGATGAACCATCCACAAAAAAGACGTACGCCGGCGCAAGCGCGCGCGGGCAATCTGCGGCTCGGCTTGATCTTGCTTGCCGTCGTCGCCGTCTTTTTTCTGGGTGCTGTTCTGAATCAGTGGCTGTCTCATTGAGCGGCGCGTCAGACGTTGAGTGACGGGGAAGGGATGGCTACGCGCACACCGCTCGATCGGGATCGGTCATTCAGATCCTTCAACCGGTCGATGCTTATCAAGCTTGTGGTGATGGCCGCGGTCATGTTCGGTTTCGGCTTCGCGCTCGTGCCGCTGTATCGTGCGATTTGTCAGATCACGGGCGTGAACAACCTCGTCAAACGCGACGCAACGGCCGGCGAGGCGAAGAACATGCAGGTGGACGCGACGCGCACGGTTTCCGTCGAGTTCGATGCGAATGCGCGCGGTCCGCTCGGGTTCGTGCCGGAGAGCAACAGTCTCGATGTGCATCCTGGAGAAGTCACGGTCGTGAAGTATCGCGTGACGAACGATCAGAACCGCACGGTGCGGGCGCAGGCGATCCCGAGCTACGCGCCGCAACTTGCGGTCGAGTACTTCAAGAAGATTGAATGCTTTTGCTTTACGCAGCAGACGCTGGCGCCGCACGAAACGCGTGAAATGCCCGTCGTGTTCTACGTCGACCCGAAGCTGCCGCGCGATGTGAAGACGATTACGCTGTCCTACACGTTTTTCGAGCTCGACGTGCCGGCGAGCAAGACGGCGAGCGCGGGGGCCGCGCAGGTCACGGGGGTGTCCCGCCCGTCCGTAGCCGCCGCTGGTGCGTGATGGGTGCGGTGCGACGAATGCGGCGGAGGATGTGATGGAGACGGCGATGACTTCGAACGGCAAGAGCAGTTTCGCGCGGACGATGAAAGCGGTGCTGTGGTCGTTTTTCGGCGTGCGGCGCCGGGCCGATCATGAGGCCGATACGCAGCTGAACCCATTGCATCTGATCGCGGCGGGGCTGATTGCGGCGGCTATCTTCATTGCCGTTCTGATCGCGATCGTGCATGCGGTCGTGAGCTGATCGGGCGAGCGGCACGAGGCAACTTAAAAGCGAAGCGGCGCGGTATCCCCAGGGGGAATTCCTACGGGGCGTCGACGTGCCGCCGATTACTGCATAACTGGACTGAAGTGGAGAATCAACAATGAGCGGTCAAAACGAGAGCCCGTATTACTTCGTGCCGAATCCGTCCCGGCACCCGGTCACGGCGTCGATCGGCGTCTTGGTCATGCTCGGGTCGTTGGCGCTTTGGATCAACGACACGCCGTGGGCTCCGTACACGATGTTCGCGGGTCTGCTGTGGCTACTCTTCGTGCTTTGGCACTGGTTCGGCGACGCCATCTCCGAATCGGAAAGCGGCATGTACGGCAAGCGCGTCGATACGTCGTACCGCTGGAGCATGAGCTGGTTCATCTTCTCCGAAGTCATGTTCTTCGGCGCATTCTTCGGTGCGCTGTTCTATGCGCGCATGATTGCGTTGCATGAACTCGGCAGCCTCGACTACAAGCTCATTTGGCCCGACTTCACGGCCGTATGGCCGAACGAAGGTCCGGCCGCACTGGCCGGCCACTTCAAGGCGATGGTTCCGTGGCCCGTGCCGACGATCAACACGGCGCTGCTGCTGAGCTCGGGCGCCACGCTGACGGTGTCCCACCATGCGCTGCGCGACAATCATCGGAAGAAGGCGATCGCCTGGCTGGCTGCGACGGTCGCGTTGGGCGTGTGCTTCCTGTTCATGCAGGCGTTCGAGTACATCCATGCCTACAACGAACTGAACCTGACGCTGGCCTCGGGCGTCTACGGCTCGACGTTCTTCCTGCTGACGGGCTTCCACGGCTTCCACGTGTTCCTCGGCGGCACGATGCTGACTGTCGTGCTCGTGCGCTTGATCCGCGGTCACTTCACGGCTGATCATCACTTCGCGTTCGAAGGCGCAGCGTGGTACTGGCACTTTGTCGACGTCGTCTGGCTCGGCTTGTACGTCGTCGTCTACTGGCTGTAATGCATAAGCCGGTCCGTCTTGCCGAACGCGGGACGGGCCACGGCGCATCCAGGCATGCCATGCGTCGCGATGAACGCTGAAACGCGTATGCGCCGCCTTCGACTTGATCGAGGCGGCGTTTGTCTTTTTTGGCGGGAAGGCTGCGGCAACGTGTCGCAGCGCTGGAAGGGGGCAGGCGGGGCGGCAGGCACGCTGTGAGGCCCGGACAAGCGCTGGCGGCCTCTTGCGTGGGACTCAGCGGCCGAGCGGAACCTGGCTGTATTGAATCCAGCCGAGCCAATGCGCGAGCCAGAGGAACAGGAAGAGCGAGATCGAAAGCCCGACGCGGGTTGCGAGCGACCACACCATCCGCTTGGTCTTGCCGCGGTCGTGCATCATGAAGTAAAGGGCCGACACCATACTGGCGATGATGAGGGCGAAAGCGACGGCAACGAGAATGTGCATGGAACCAACCGATATTCGGAATCGACGTAAGACAACCAATGTAATTATCGCACCGGAGCCGGTCGCGGGAGCAGGGTGTGGGGCGGGTTCACGCGTGAGCTGCCCCGTGCGCCAAGCGCACCCGGAAACGCGCCGCGGTGCGATCGAAGCGGTTCGCCTGCAGGCATGAAGAGCATCAAGAGCATGAAGATTCGCCTCGTCCCTGCGCTGCTGATCGCGCTTGTCATGGCTGTCACGATCCGGCTCGGTTTTTGGCAACGCGATCGCGCGCATCAGAAGGAAGCGTTGCAAGCCCAAATCGACCGGTACGAGCATGCGTCGGCGCAAAGCGTCGGCGCGCAGCCGGTCCCGTTGGCAGCGATCGAATATCATCGCGTACGGGCCGTCGGTCGCTTCATGCCCGAACATGTCGTCTATCTCGACAATCGGCCCTATCAGGACAGGCCGGGCTTTTACGTTGTCATGCCGCTCCAATTGACCGGCGGCGGCTATGTGCTCGTCAATCGCGGCTGGCTGCCGCGCAACGCCGACGTTCGCACTGCGATCGCACCGTACAGCACGCCTTCGGGTGAAGTCACGGTAGAGGGCATCGCGCGTGCTGACGCTTCGCGGGCGTTCGAGCTGGGCGAGGGCGGTTCCGCCGCGCACCAGCAGATTCGGCAGAACCTCGACGTCGCCGCGTTCGCGTCCGAAACGGGGCTTGCTTTGCAGCCGTTCGTCATTGAACAGACGAGCGACGCCCGCGACGGGTTGGTACGCGATTGGCCAGCGCCGACGATGGGCGTCGAGCGCAATTACGGGTACATGCTCCAGTGGTGGGGTATGGCGGCCGCGGCCTTGGGCTTCGGCTTGTACGCGGCCAGACGGGCCGCAAAGAAAGAGATTTGAGAGGGGACTCACGTTGTCGAAGTCATCTGATCGTACGAACGGCAGCCGCGCTGCGGCCGCACAAGATCGAAGCGGCGCCGCCGCCCGTGGCTCCTGGGCGCGGGGCCGATGGATGGTGCTGCTGATTGCGCTCGTCTGTGCCGCGCCCGTTATCGCTTCGTATCTCACGTACTACGTGTTCAAGCCGCACGGCGGCACGACCAATTACGGTACGCTGGTCGAGCCGCAGCGCCCGATTTCCGAGGCGCTCATCGTCAAGGACGAAGCGGGCAAGCCGATGCCGCTCGCCTCGCTGCGTGGGCGCTGGCTCATGATCAGCGTCGATCGAAGCGCATGCGACGAAGCGTGCGCGACCAAGCTCTATTTCATGCGCCAGATTCGTGCGACGCAGGCTGGCGAACGCGAACGTGTCGTCAACGTTTGGCTTCGCACGGACTCCGACGCCATTTCGCCGGTGATCGAGCGAGCCTATCCCGACACCCGCAAGCTGATTGCCGACCCGGCAGCACTCGCGGCCTGGCTACCCGTCGACGCGGGCACGCGCGATACCGATCACATTTATCTCGTCGATCCGAACGGCAACCTGATGATGCGGTTTCCGAAAAACCCCGACCCGAGCAAGATCAAGCGCGACATTACGAAGCTTTTGAATGGGTCGAGCATCGGCTGAGGCGAAGCCGATGCGGGCGGGGGCCCTTCGCCGCCGGCCTTCCGCGACAGGTAGGAGGTTATCTCGATGTTTTTGCTGCAATTGGGCGCGACGGGGCTCTGTATCGCGCTGCTTCCGCTGAGCTATGTCTGGATCAAAGCGAGCGATGACAAGTTTCGCAAGCTCGTGTGGGTCACGACGTTTCTCACGCTCGATCTCATCATGTTCGGCGGCTTCACGCGACTGACCGATTCGGGGCTCGGCTGTCCGGACTGGCCGGGCTGCTATGGCACGGCTTCGCCGTTCCTCGCGCATGCGCAGATTGCGGCCGCACATGCGGCGCTGCCGAGCGGCCCGGTCAGCATGATGAAGGCGTGGATCGAGATGATTCACCGCTACTTCGCCATGGCGATCGGCGTGCTCATCATTGCGCAGACCGCAAGCGCATGGATCGCCCGCATCAAGCGCCAAACGCTGACGGTATCGCCGTGGTGGCCCACTTCGCTGCTGCTGTTGATCGTCGTCCAAGGCGTGTTCGGCGCGTTGACCGTGACGATGAAGTTGCAGCCCGTCATCGTCACCACGCATTTGCTGCTCGGGTTGACGCTGCTCGGGGCGCTCGCGTGGTTCGCTGCGCGTCTGACGCCGATTCCGGCGTACGAGCCCGAGATTGCGCGTTACCGCGCGGCCGCGCTCGCGGGGCTGGTGCTGCTCGTCGTTCAGCTTGCGCTCGGCGGATGGGTGAGCACGAATTATGCTGTTCTCGCCTGTACCGATTTTCCGACGTGCAACGGCCAATGGGTGCCTCCCATGAACTTCGCGCAAGGCTTTCATCTATGGCGCGCCCTCGGCATGACGGGGGACGGCGAGGTGATCACACAGGATGCGCTGGTGGCCATTCACTGGACGCACCGCACGTTTGCGGTGATCGTCATTGCTTACCTGGCGGGTCTTGCGTTGAAGCTGCGCAGATTCGAGTCGTTGCGCGCGCCGGCGACAGGCGTGCTGATCGTGCTTGCGCTGCAGTTTGCGACGGGCCTGTCGAACATCGTCTTGCAATGGCCGTTGCCGATCGCGGTCGCGCACAACGGCGGCGCCGCGGTCCTGCTGCTGCTGGTCGTTGTGCTAAACTTTCGAACCGCTTCCAGCCGACTTGGCCGCGCCGCCGTCTCGTCGCGCGAGGCCGCTCCCGCGTGATCCCATGGAAAGCACAACACTAGCTCGCCACCCCGGCTCCAGAATCTCCCAATACCTCGCGCTCACGAAGCCTCGTGTGACGCAGCTCGCCGTTTTTTGCGCGGTCATCGGCATGTTTCTGTCGACACCGGGCATGGTGCCCTGGCGGGCGCTCATCGGCGGCACCGTCGGCATTTGGCTGACAGCCGGCGCCGCGTTCGCGATCAACTGTCTGGTCGAACAGAAGATCGATGCGATGATGCGTCGTACCGCATGGCGTCCGTCGGCGCGCGGCGAGATCACGAGCACGCAGATCCTGCTGTTTTCCGCCATCCTCGGCGGGCTCGGTATGTGGACGCTCTACACGTTGACGAATCCGTTGACGATGTGGCTCACGTTTGCCACGTTCGTCGGCTATGCGGTCGTCTATACGCTACTGCTCAAGCCGGCCACTCCGCAGAACATCGTCATCGGCGGCGCTTCGGGGGCGATGCCGCCCGCGCTCGGCTGGGCTGCGGTGACGGGCGCAGTGCCCGGCGATGCCTGGATTCTCGTGCTCATCATTTTCGTGTGGACGCCGCCGCACTTTTGGGCGCTGGCCCTATACCGCCGCAAGGATTATGAAAACGCGGGCTTGCCGATGCTGCCGAACACGCATGGCGAGCAGTACACGCGGTTGCATATTTTTCTCTATACGGTGATCTTGTTCGCGGTCACGCTGATGCCGTTCGTGTCCGGCATGAGCGGCGTTGTCTATCTCGCGTCGGCCGTTTTACTCGGCGCGGTCTTCCTCGGCTATGCCTGGAAGATCTATCGCGACTACTCGGATGCGCTTGCGCGCAAGACGTTTCGCTACTCCATCGTGTATTTGTCGCTGCTGTTCGCCGCGTTGCTCGTCGATCACTATGCGCGCACGCTGATCGGCGCTTGATCCGCACACTATGGCCAAGCAATCGCTAGCGCGCATGTCGCGCATCTTTTTCGCAGCCTGCCTGTTTGGCGTTGCGGTAATTGTCGCCGGCTGCGGCAAGAGCGAGCCGGCGTTTCAGAATCTCGACTTGACGGGCAATACGCAGTTCGGCACCGATTTTTCATTGACCGATACGAGCGGCAAAACGCGTTCGCTTGCCGACTACAAGGACAAGGCGGTGGTGCTGTTCTTCGGCTACACGCATTGCCCGGACGTCTGCCCGACCACGATGGCGGAGCTTGCTCAAGCACTGCAGCAATTGGGCCCCGACGCCAAGCGCGTCCAAGTGTTGTTCGTCACCGTCGATCCCGAGCGCGACACGCCGCAAGTGCTGTCGCAGTATGTGCAGGCGTTCAATCCGTCCTTCGTGGGCCTGCGGCCCAGCGACGCACAACTTGCCAAGGTTGCCAAAGATTTCCGCGTCTATTACGCGAAGGTGCCGGGCGCTTCGCCAGATAGCTATACGATGAACCATACGGCCGCGAGTTACGTCTTCGACCCTTCGGGAAAGCTGCGCTTGTTTGTGCGCGATGGGCAAGGTGCGCAGCCCTGGGTTCACGATCTGAAGCTGCTGCTCGACTGAGTCCGCCCCTCCGTCCTTCGCGCTGCATCTGTGGAAATCATTAGTTCGGACTCCGAATTAATTCGATGATCGAGTCATGTGCGCGGCATATGGATATGCGCTCAACGTATTTCCCGTCGCGCGCGTGCTGTGACACCATCGCATGGTCTTCCTCTTCCAATTAAGAAAGCAAGTATCCATGCAACGCAAGACGCTTCTCAAGCTCCTCTCGTCCGTCGCTGCTACCACCGTATTGATCGTCAGCACCGGCGCCCACGCCGAAAATCAAGTCGTCAAAGTGGGCACGATCGCGGGCCCCGATGAACAGACATGGGCGGTTGTGCAAAAGGTCGCGAGAAGCGAAGGCCTCGACGTGAAGACCGTGACGTTCAACGATTACGTGCAGCCGAATGCAGCGCTCGATGCGGGTGACCTCGATGCGAACAGCTTCCAACATCAGCCCTATCTGGATAGCCAGGTCAAACAGCGCGGCTACAAGATCGTCACCGCGGGGCTCACGTACATTTCGCCGATCGGCATCTATTCGAAGAAGCTCAAATCGGTAAAGGATATTCAACCGGGTGCGAAACTCGCGCTTCCGAACCACCCCTCGAACGAAAACCGTGCATTGCTGTTACTGCAGGCGCAAGGGCTCGTCAAACTGAAGCCGGGCGCAGGCACAGACGGCAACAACGCGACCCCGCTCGATATTGCCGACAATCCGAAGAAGCTCAAGCTGATCGAGCTTGATGCGGCGCAATTGCCGCGCTCGCTCGGGGACGTCGATGCTGCCGTCATCAACACGAACTATGCGCTGGCGGCGGGACTGCAGCCGACGAAGGACGCAATCGCGCGCGAAGACGTGCATAGCCCGTATGCGAACCTGATCGCCGTGCGTGCGCAGGACAAGGGCAAGCCGTGGGTGAAAAAGCTCGTGGCCGCTTACCACTCGAAGGAAGTGCGCGACTTTATCAACACGCAATTCAAGGGCGCCATGGTGCCGTCGTTCTGAGCGCTACTCGCGATCCCGAAAGAGATCGCGCCAGGTTTCCTTCAAAGCTTGCGCTCCCACGTCTGCGCAATCAGATTGCGTCCGAAGCGTCGCTCCGGCTCTGTCGCGACGCAATCGAACCCCGCTCGCTCGAATATGCGGCGGCCGTCATTGAGCATGCCGCAGGTGGTCAGCGTAAGCGTCTCGTAGCCGGCGCGTTGAGCAAAGCGGATGCTGTGCGCGACAAGCAGCGTGCCGATGCCGAAACCGCGCGATTCGGGTTCGACGTAGAGCAGGCGCATTCGCGCCGCCCGCTCTGACAGCGCAGCAACAAACGCTGCGCCCACGATCGATTCCTGCTGTTCGGCAATCCAACACACCGCGCGCTCGCGATCATGCTCACGAGCGAATTCGGCGATCTCTTGTGCCGCGAAGGCTTCGAAGCCCATGTCCGACCCGTACTCGGCGCCGAACAGCAACGCCTGCCGATGGACGAGCCAGCCATAGTCGCCGGGCTTCGGTGCGCGCAGCAGCACGGGAGCACGCGCTTTTGGGCCGAGCAGGCGCTCGATGATGTGCATCGCATCGATCAGCTGCTCCTGGCCCGCAGCCGACAACGAATCCAATACGCTGCTGACTTCGTCGAGCGCCGCAACCTCGAGCGGCGCATAGGCCGCGCGACCGGCGGGCGTCATGGTGAGCAGAGACTGGCGGGCGTCGGCTTCCGATTGCCGTCGTGAGATCAACTGGCGCCGCTCGAAGCTCGTCAACAGGCGGCTCAGGTAACCGCTGTCGAGGCCGAGCGTGCGGCCCAGCTCGGTAGCTGTCGAAGCGGTCCCCAGTGCGAGTTCGCGCAGGACGCGCACTTCCGTCAAGGAAAACGGACTCTTTTGCAGAAATTCGTGCAGCACGCCGATGTACTGCGTATAGAAGCGATTGAAATGGCGCACCGCTTCGGCACGGTGCAGCAAAGTGGTGTCTCTCAATGCGGCCTTTCTTCCGGTTTGTCACCGTATCGTCTGAATTATTCAGAACTATATGGGATCGCCGTCAACAAACAAGTGTTGTTCGTCATCCCAGGTGGTACTAAACAGGTACTTTCGTCTACGCTAATGGCAACGGCGATACCGCTGGCGGCCCTCACCGGTATTCGCTCCGGGTAAGTCCCAATGCGCCGCAAAGCCCGCCCAAAACCGGGTATGTGCCGCGAAACCCTTGGCACGCAAGGCTTTGCGACGTTTTCGCGCGCGCTCGTAGCCTGCGTTGACTGGTACTATTCTGGTTATATAATGGGCTCCAATTTGAGAGCCCTCTCACCCGCGGGCGGACGCGGCCGGCAGCAGCGGACGCGATGCGCAGAAACGATCGCGCGCCCGGCTCGAGTGCTCGCGTTTTATCGAGATAGCAATCCCATGTTGACTGGAAATATCCTGACGCCCGATGGCTGGATTCGCGGCACGCTTCATTGCGAAAGCGGGCGCATCACCGCGCTTGAAGGGGGCGCCGTCGATCCTGCGACGAACGGCGACCCTTATATCCTGCCCGGCTTCATCGACTTGCATGTTCATGGCGGCGGCGGCGCCGATGTGATGGAGGCCGGCGCGGCGATCGAAACGATCGCTCGCACGCACGCGCGCCACGGCACGACGAGTCTGCTGGCGACGACCATGACGGCGCCCCGGGACGAATTGCTGGCCGTCGTTGCGGGCTTGGGCGAAGTGACGCGCGTGCGCACCCCCGGCGGGGCGCGTGTGCTCGGCGTCCATTTGGAGGGGCCCTACATCAATCCCGGCAAGCTCGGCGCGCAACCTGACGCGGCCGTTTGCGCCGTGCTCGACGAGGTGCTCAAGTATCTGGCGGTTGCGCCGATTCGCATCGTTACGCTCGCGCCCGAGATCACCGGGCACATGGACATCATCTCGGAGCTGGCGGCGCGCGGCGTACGTGTCCAACTCGGTCACTCGCTCGCCACCTATGACGATGCCGTGGCCGCACTCAAGCATGGCGCGTGCGGCTTCACGCATTTGTTCAACGCGATGTCGCCCATGCATCACCGCAATCCGGGATTGGTCGGCGCAGCGTTCGCCCACGCCGAATTCGCCGAAATCATTCCCGATTTGCTGCACGTTCATCCCGGTGCGATTCGCGCCGCGTTGCGCGCGATTCCTCGTCTTTACGTCGTGACGGACAGCACATCGGCGACCGGTATGCCCGACGGCGAATACCGCCTCGGCAGCCAGCACGTGACGAAGTGCCTCGGCGGCGTACGCCTTGCCGACGGCACGCTCGCC
Organism: Trinickia soli; assembly: GCF_002879855.1. Taxonomy (GTDB): domain Bacteria; phylum Pseudomonadota; class Gammaproteobacteria; order Burkholderiales; family Burkholderiaceae; genus Trinickia; species Trinickia soli. The sequence continues at coordinate 254,095 of NZ_PNYB01000007.1, forward strand.
GGCAGCACGCTGACGATGGACCAGGCGCTGCGCAATCTCGTGTCGCTGGGGCTGCCGCTCGCCGATGTCTCGAACCGCATGTCGCGCTACGCCGCGGACTATCTCGGCATCGAAGATCGCGGCCGCCTGACGCGCGGCGCCTGGGCGGACCTTGTCGTGTTCGAGCGCGACCTGACCTTGGGTGCGACCTATGTCGAAGGGGAACAGATTGTCGAATATGCTTAAAGAGGCGCTCGCCGCGAGCGCCGTCGTCGAGGCGCAGTGCGCCGACAGCGAGCGCGTCGAGGCGCTCGCGTCGGAGTTGGCGGCCAAGCCGTGTCACGTCGCGTTGACCGTCGCGCGCGGCAGCTCCGACCATGCCGCAAGTTATTTCGCGAGCCTCGCGATGAGCCGCATCGGCGTACCGGTTGCGTCGTTGCCGATGTCGATCGCGACGTTGCAAGCGGCGCCGCTGCGTGTCGCGGGCGAGTTGGCCTTCGCATTCTCCCAATCGGGTCGCAGCCCTGATCTCGTCGACACCATGACGGCGCTGCGAGAGGCCGGTGCCTTGACCGTGAGCGCGGTGAACGCGCCCACCTCGCCGCTCGCCGACGCTTGCGAATGGCAATTGCCGCTTTTGGCCGGTCCGGAACGCTCGGTTGCTGCCACCAAAAGCTACATTGCCATGCTGTCGCTCTCGGCGCAGCTCGTTGCGTATTGGCAGCGCGATCCGGTGCTGCTCGATGCCCTGCGGGCGCTGCCCGATACGCTGCGCAACGCGGCGGTCCGCGATTGGTCGCCTGCCGTCGATGCGCTGCGCGGGGTCGAACGCATGATCGTGATCGGTCGCGGCCTGGGACTCGCGATTGCCCAGGAGGCCGCGCTCAAGCTCAAGGAAACCTCGGGCATTCAGGCCGAGGCGTTTTCAAGTGCCGAGGTGCGCCACGGTCCGATGGAACTGATCGACCGCGATTACCCGTTGCTCGTGTTCGCACCGCGCGGGCCCGAGCAGGCGGGGCTGATCCGGCTTGCCGCCGATATGCGCACGCGCGGCGCGCGCGTGCTGCTGGCGGCGCCCGATGACATTCACGACGCGCAGCTACCGCTCGCGACCAGCCGCCACGCGGCGCTCGATCCGATCGCTGCGATCCAAACCTTCTATGTGATGGCGGCCGAACTCGCGGCCGCCCGTGGACGCGATCCCGATGCGCCGCGCCACTTGAACAAGATCACCGAAACCCACTGAGCGAGAGATGCGGATGGAACGTGCTGAGGAGTCCCGATTAATGAATCAATCCCCGGACAAGGTGGTTCTGCTCGCGCCGCTGACCGGGCCCGTGGTGCCGCTTGCCGACGTGCCCGATCCTGTGTTCGCCGGCGGCATGTTTGGCGACGGCGTCGCCATCGATCCGCTCGAAGGGCGTTTGGTCGCGCCCTGCGACGGCGAGGTTACGCACCTGGCGCGCACGGGCCATGCGGTCACGCTGCAGACGGCCGAGGGCGTCGAGATCCTGCTTCATATCGGCATCGACACGGTGGCGCTGGGCGGCGAAGGCTTCACCGCGCACGTCGTGCAGGGCGCGCAGGTGAAGGCGGGCGACCTTCTCATCGAGTTCGAGCAAGATGCGATCGTGACCAAAGCGCCGAGCCTCGTCTCGGTCATCGCAATCGCCAATTCCGATATGTTCGACGTGATCGAGCGCGCGTCGGGACGCGTGACGGCGGGGGTGAGTCCGTTGCTCGCATTGCGCGTCAAAGGCGGGGGCGCGCCGGAGCAGACGGCGCAGACGGGCGACGTCACCGTGCAGGCGCGCCGTTCGATCACGCTCGTGCAGGCTGGCGGGCTGCATGCTCGCCCGGCAGCGCGCGCGAGAGAAGCCGTGCGTGGGCTGGAGGCGCACGTCGAAGTGCATCACGATGGCCGACGAGCGAATGTCGAGAGCGTCGTTAGCTTGATCGGGCTCGGCGCGGGACAGGGAGCGACGGTCGAGCTCGTCGGCACGGGCCGCCATGCCGCGCTGGCGGTTGACGAGGTCGCACGCGAACTGCTGCGCGAAGTGCATGGCGAACTCGAGGAAGCGCGCGCTCGCGCGGGCTCGGTTGCGCCGACCCGGCCCGCGCGGCCGGGGCCGCTCGATCCGAATACGCTCGCGGGCGTGTGCGCGGCGCCCGGCATCGCTGTCGGCAAGCTCGTGCGTTGGGATGACACCGACCTCGATCCAGCCGAGCTCGCCACCGGCACGCCTGCCGCCGAGAGCCGTTCGCTCGATCGCGCGCTCGCCACCGTCGATCAAGAGCTCAACACCACCGTGCGCGATGCGTCACAGCGCGGTGCTGTCGGCGAAGCAGGCATTTTCGCGGTCCATCGCGTCTTGCTCGAAGATCCGACGCTTGTCGATGCGGCCCGCGATCTCATCAGCCTGGGTAAAAGCGCGGGATTCGCCTGGCGCGAAGCGATCCGCGCGCAAATCGCCGTGCTCGAGCATGTCGAAGACATGTTGCTCGCCGAACGCGCCGCCGATCTGCGCGACATCGAAAAGCGCGTGCTGCGCGCGCTCGGGCTGACCAATCCGGCGGCCCGTGAGCTGCCTGAGGACGCGGTGTTGGCTGCGGGTGAATTTACGCCGTCGGATCTTTCCTCGCTCGATCGCAGGCGAGTAAGTGCGCTCGTGATGGCGGGCGGCGGCGCGACCTCTCATGCGGCGATCATCGCGCGCCAACTGGGTATCCCGGCGCTCGTTGCCGTCGGCGACGCGTTGCACGCGATTCCCGAGGGGACGCAAGTCGTCGTCGATGCGAGTGCGGGCCGGCTCGAATACGCCCCCACGGAACTGGACGTCGAGCGCGCCCGGCTCGAGCGCCAGCGCCAGGCCGGCGTGCGCGAAGCCAATCGCCGCACATCCCGACAGGCGGCGACGACGCGCGACGGCCGCGCGATTGAAGTCGCGGCCAATATCGCGACGATCGACGATGCGCGGACAGCGCTCGATAACGGCGCCGACGCCGTGGGGCTGCTGCGCACAGAGCTGCTTTTCATCCATCGCGAATCGGCGCCGAACGCCGACGAACACCGACAAAGTTATCAATCGATCGTCGACGCGTTGCAAGGACGCGCAGCCATCATCCGGACGCTTGACGTCGGCGCGGACAAGGAGGTGCCGTATCTGACATTGCCGCCGGAAACAAACCCCGCGCTCGGCCTGCGCGGCATTCGGCTTGCCCAGGTGCGCCCCGATCTGCTCGACGACCAACTGCGCGGGCTCATTGCCGTGCAGCCCTACGGCTCGGTGCGCATCCTGCTGCCGATGGTGACCGATGCCGTCGAACTCGTGCGTGTGCGCAAGCGTATCGACGAACTTGCGCGCGGCCTGGGCCGTATCGATCCAATCGAGGTCGGCGTCATGATCGAAGTGCCGTCGGCGGCCTTGCTTGCCGATCAGCTCGCTCGTCATGCCGATTTCCTTTCGATCGGCACGAACGATCTGACGCAGTACACGCTTGCAATGGACCGGTGCCAAGCCGATCTTGCCGCGCAGGCCGATGGCCTGCACCCGGCCGTGCTGCGCTTGATCGATCAGACGACCAAAGGCGCGGCCAAGCACGGCAAGTGGGTGGGCGTATGCGGCGCGTTGGCTGGCGACCCCGTGGCCGTGCCGCTGCTGGTGGGCCTGGGCGTCACGGAGCTTTCGGTGGACCCTGTGGCCGTGCCGGGCATCAAGGCGCGCGTGCGCACCCTCGATTATCAGTTGTGCCGTCAGCGCGCGAGCGATTTGCTTGCGCTCGATTCGGCGCAGGCGGTAAGGGCAGCAAGCCGCGAAATCTGGGCAATCGATTAGGAATCCTAATTAATGGGATTTAATTAATCCGATAGCGGAAATCGCGAAAGAAGGTAGACGATAGGCGATAGATAGAAGTCGCAAGACGATATGAAGCATCAACGACGAGACAGACCAACCTGGAGGATTCAATGGATGCGAACCCATTTCTAAAGGTGCAGCGCCTAGGGCGGGCGCTGATGCTGCCGATTGCGGTATTGCCGGTTGCGGGCATCTTGCTGCGGCTCGGTCAGGCCGACGTATTCAACATCAAGTTGATCGCCGACGCAGGCGGCACGATCTTCGACAACTTGCCGTTGCTGTTTGCCATCGGCGTAGCGGTGGGTTTCGCAAAGGACAATAACGGCGTAGCGGCGCTTGCCGGCGCGATCGGCTATCTGATCGAAATCGCCGTGATGAAGGATATCAACGACAAGCTCAACATGGGGGTGCTCTCGGGCATCATCGCGGGCGTCGTTGCGGGGCTGCTCTACAACCGCTACAAGGACATCAAGCTGCCCGACTACCTCGCGTTCTTCGGGGGCAAGCGCTTCGTGCCGATTGTCACAGGGCTGGTCTGCGTGGTGCTGGGCATTGTCTTCGGATATGTCTGGCAGCCCGTGCAACTGGCGATCGACGCGACGGGTCACTGGCTGACGACGGCCGGTGCGATCGGCGTGTTCGTCTACGGGACGTTGAACCGGTTGCTGCTCGTCACGGGCCTGCATCACATCATCAACTCGCTCGCCTGGTTCGTCTTCGGGACATTCACGCCGCCGGGCGGCGGTGCCGCGGTCACGGGCGACCTGCACCGCTTCTTCGCGGGCGACCCCACTGCGGGCGGCTTCATGACGGGCTTCTTCCCGATCATGATGTTCGGTTTGCCGGCCGCTTGTCTGGCGATGTTCCATGAAGCACCGAAGGAGCGCCGCGCATTGGTGGGCGGCTTGCTGTTCTCGATGGCGCTCACCTCGTTCCTGACGGGCGTGACCGAGCCGGTCGAATTCAGCTTCATGTTTCTCGCTCCCGTGCTCTACGTGATCCATGCGGTGCTGACAGGGCTTTCACTGGCCATCTGCCAAGCACTTGGCGTGCATCTGGGCTTCACGTTCTCGGCGGGAGCAATCGACTACGTGCTCAACTACGGCCTGTCGACGAAGGGTTGGCTCGCGATTCCGATTGGTCTCGTGTACGCGGTCGTGTATTACGGGTTGTTCCGCTTCTTCATCCGCAAATTCAATATGGCCACGCCGGGCCGCGAGCCGGCGACGACCGATGCGCAAGGGGAGTCGTTTAACGAAGGCGGCTTCGTTGCGCCTGTCGCGGGTGCGGCCGCGTCGCGTGCCGACCGTTACATCGCCGCGTTGGGCGGTGCGCAGAACCTGACGCTCGTCGATGCCTGCACGACGCGGCTGCGTCTGTCGGTTGCCGATTCGGGCAAGATTTCCGAGCCTGCCCTCAAGGCGGCCGGCGCGCGCGGGGTGCTCAAGCGCGACGCGCACAATGTGCAAGTGGTGATCGGGCCCGAAGCGGATTTGATCGCCGATGAAATGCGAGCGGTGATTGCCGGTGGGGCTGTCGGTGCCGCCAAGCCCGCTGCTGCGGCCGCGGCTTCATCGAAGGTGGCGGATGGCCAGGCAGGGCCGCTCGACCCGGATCCGCTGCGTTGGCTCGCCGTGTTCGGTGGTGCGACGAACGTCGCGGCGCTCGATGCCGTGGCGGCGACGCGGTTGCGTGTGGTCCTGCGCGATCCGTCGGCCGTCGATCGCCAGCGGCTCGGTGCGCTCGACGTAGCCTGGGTATCGGCCGATACGTTCCACATCGTCTGTGGTGCGGCTGCGCAGCGCTATGCCGAGTTGCTGGCGACGAGGCTGCCGGCTTCGGGTGGCCCTTCGCCACAGCCGGTCTGACACGTATGACGCGGCCCCGCATGCGGGGCCGCGAGCGGTGGAAGGAAACGGCGCCCACGGCGCCGTTTTTGCTGTTCGCCCTGGTCGGAGCCCGTGACGCTTAGCGCTTGGCCGCGACGCGCGCCGTTTCCATCCTCGATTCGAGCCACATCGCGTTGATGATGCCGAAGCCGAGTGCGACGCCGATGCCGAGAATCCAACTGAAGTACCACATGGTTCGTTCTCCTAAGTAAAATCCGCTTCCACCGATGCCCACCGGCCGGCGCCGAGCCGGCACTCAAGCGCGGGCGGCACCGATCGCCTCAATACATCGAATGGCGGTTCTGTTCGAGTGCCGTTTGCGTCACCTTCCCGCGCATGACGCGATAGACCCAGCCCGTATAGACGAGCACGATCGGCAGGAAGACGATGACGGCCACCAGCATGATCTCGAGCGTGAGCCGGCTCGAGGTCGAGTCCCATACGGTCAGGCTGCTTTTCGCATCGAGCGAGGACGGCATGATGAACGGGAACATCGAAAAGCCCGCGGTCAGGATGATCCCGACGATCATCACGCCCGTCGCGATGAAGGCGGTCTTTTCGAAGCGCGAGCGCGCGACGGCGAAGGCGACGATACCGCCCACGAAGCCGAGCGCCGGCGCAACGATCATCCACGGAAAGCGCTCATAGTTCGCAAGCCAGAGCCCTTTGCCGGCCTCGACAGTCTTGAGCAGCGGGTTGGCGACCGCGTCGAGCGGCGGCGCGCTTTCGATCCGAAAGCCCGTGATCGTCGTGGCCACGAGCGCCCCCGCCAGCGCAAACGTCAGTAGCGCCACCGTCGTCGCCGCGCGCAGCGCGAGGCAGGCGCGCGCTGCGATGACGCCGTCGGTCTTCATCTTCACAAACGCCGCGCCGTGCGCGACGAGCATCGACAGGCTCACACAACCGGTCAGGAGCGCGAACGGATTGAGCAGGGCGAAGAACGAGCCGTGATACGTCACGCGCATGTCGGTATCGAATGCGAACGGCGCGCCTTGCAGCAGATTGCCGAACGCGACGCCGAACACGAGGGCGGGGACGAAGCCGCCCGCGAACAGCGCCCAGTCCCAGGCGCAGCGCCAGCGCGGATCGGCGCGCTTGCCGCGATAGTCGAAGCCGACCGGGCGGAAGAACAACGCAAACAGCACGAGCAGCATCGCGAAGTAGAAGCCCGAGAACGAGGCCGCGTAGACGAGCGGCCAACTGGCGAACATCGCGCCGCCAGCGGTGATGAGCCAGACCTGATTGCCTTCCCAGGTCGCGCCGACGGTATTGACGACGATGCGCCGTTCGTCGTCGGTCTTGCCGACGAACGGCAGCAGGATGGCCGTGCCCATGTCGAAGCCGTCGGTCAGCGCGAAGCCGATCAGCAGCGTGCCGATGAGCGCCCACCAGATTACTTTCAGTAGTGCGTAGTCCATGATGGTCCTTTGATCGTTCGATGGCAGGGATGCGGATGGCCTATCGCGCCGGCGCATCGATCGCAACCGCCTCCGCCGATTCCGGCTCGGGTTCGTAGCGGCCCGTATGCAACGAGGCGGGGCCCAGGCGTGCGTACTTGAACATCAGCATGATCTCGATGACGAACAGCGCCGTGTAGAAGAGTGCGAAGCCGGCGAGGCTCAGGTAGACGTCGGTGGCCGACAGGCTCGAGACGGACAGGCTCGTCGGCAAGATGCCGGCGATCGTCCACGGCTGGCGGCCGAGCTCGGCCACCACCCAGCCGAATTCGGCCGCGAGCCAGGGCAGCGGAATCGCCCACACCGCCCAGCGCAGGAACCAGCGGCGGCGATCATCGAGCACACCGCGTCGCGCGCAGAGCCAGAAGGCGTAGACGAACGTGGCGAGGAACAGGATGCCGAGCCCGACCATCAAGCGGAACGAAAAGAAGATCGGCGCGACAGGCGGGATGGTGTTTTCCGCGGCGCGGTGAATCTGCTCGGGCGAGGCGTCGGTGACACGCGGCGTCAGATTTTTGAGCAGGAGACCGTAACCGAGATCGGCCTTGTGCGCCTCGAACGCGGCGCGCGTGTCGGCCGAGCTGTCGCCTTGCTTGAGCCGTTGCAGCGCGGAGTAGGCCAGCATGCCGCTTTTCACGCGCGTTTCGTTTTGGGCGACGAGTTCTTTCAAGCCCGTGACTGGCTCGTCGAGCGACCGCGTGGCGATCAGGCCGAGCGCATAGGGCACGCGAAGCGCGTAGTCGGTGCGTTGCTCCGCTTGATTCGGAATGCCGATGATCGTGAAGGCGGCGGGAGGCTTGGCCGTTTCCCATTCCGATTCGATGGCCGCGAGTTTGACCTTCTGCACTTCGCCGGTGTTGTACCCCGATTCGTCGCCGAGCACGATGACGCACAGCGTCGACGCGAGTCCGAAGCCGGCGGCGACAGTAAACGAGCGCAACGCGAACTCGACGTTGCGGCGCTTGAGCAGATACCACGAGGAGATTCCGAGCACGAACATCGACGCGGTCACGTAGCCGGCCGAGACGGTATGGACGAACTTGACCTGAGCGATCGGATTGAAGACCACGTCGAACAGACTCGTAAGCTCCATGCGCATCGTTTCGTAGTTGAACTCAGCGCCGACCGGGTGATTCATCCAGCCGTTCGCGACCAGAATCCACAGGGCCGACAAATTCGATCCGAGCGCGACGAGAAATGTCACGACAAGGTGTTGCACCTTCGAGAGCCGGTTCCAGCCGAAAAAGAACAGGCCCACGAAGGTCGATTCGAGGAAGAACGCCATCAGGCCTTCGACGGCGAGCGGCACCCCGAAGATGTCGCCGACATAATGCGAGTAGTAGGCCCAATTCGTGCCGAACTGAAATTCGAGCGTGATGCCGGTCGTCACGCCCATGGCGAAGTTGATCCCGAACAGCTTGCCCCAGAACTGGGTCATGTCTTTGTAGACGGGCTTGTCGGTCATCACGTAGACGGCTTCCATGATGACGAGCAGCCATGAAAGCCCGAGCGTGAGCGGGACGAACAAAAAGTGATAAAGGGCTGTGACGCCGAATTGGAGGCGAGACAGATCGACGACTTCGCTACTGAGCATGGCCGGCTCCTTGTGGCACGCGAGAGGCGGGAGAGGAAAGCAGGGCCTTGGCGACATCCGCCGGGGGCATGGACATGTCGGAGGCGCGGGGGTGATCGAAGAACGCGAGCTTCAGTGCGATCAGCAATACGACTTTGAGCACGACCACGAAGGTGACGTCGCGTCCGAACGTCGGGCCGCGCGCCCAGCGTCCGAGGGAGGCCGCGAACACTCGACATCGGTAGCGGGGTCTCGCGCCCGCACGGGCGGTGGCTGCATCTTGAACGGCTCGCATGATCTCTTCCGTAGTCGCCGCGGCGGGCGGCCGAAGCGATAAACCCATGAGCCCATCCTAGAGCCAGGCTTGGCGGCCGATTTTGATGTGCGACAACTGGGCGGCCTTTTGACGCAGGCCGATGAGGACCTCACCAGGCAAAAACCGCAGCAGGCGGGGAAGAGGTGTGCGGGCGCACACGCCGACGGGCGAAAAAAAAGCCACCGCGGGGCGAGGTGGCTTCTTGCATGTGATGAGCGAAGAGGAAACGAGGGAGGGCGCCTTAAGAGAGCGCCCCGTGCCGACAGGCGGGCTTACGCGTACTCGGCCAGCGCCGCGCGCATCTTCTTCATCGCGCTCGCTTCGATCTGACGAATGCGCTCGGCCGATACGCCGAATTCATCGGCGAGCTCATGCAGCGTCGAACCGCCCGAACCGTCGTCGGCAACGTTCAGCCAGCGCGCTTCGATGATCCGGCGGCTGCGCGCATCGAGCGAGTCGAGCGCCTGCGCGATGCCGTCTGTCTGCAACCTGTCGTTCTGGCGCGCGGCGAGCACGGCCGTTGGCTCGTTGTGCGAGTCGGCCAGATAGGCGATCGGCGCGAACGATTCCTCGCCGTCCTCGACCTGCCCTTCGAGCGCCACGTCGCCGCCCGACAGGCGCGTTTCCATTTCCGACACTTCCTCGCGCTTGACGTTGAGCTCCTTCGCCAAGCCGTCGATTTCATCAGGCGTGAAGGTGTGCAGGCTCTGCTTGTGGCTGCGCAGGTTGAAGAACAACTTGCGCTGCGCCTTCGTCGTCGCCACCTTCACCATGCGCCAGTTGCGCAGGATGTACTCGTGGATCTCGGCCTTGATCCAGTGAATCGCATACGACACCAGGCGCACGTTTTGCTCGGGATCGAAGCGCTTCACGGCCTTCATCAGACCAATGTTGCCTTCCTGAATCAGATCGGCGTGCGGCAGCCCGTAGCCCAGGTAGTTGCGCGCGATCGAAACAACCAGGCGCAAGTGCGACAGCACGAGGCGGCGCGCGGCTTCCAGGCTCGCGCGCTGCTGGTATTCGGTGGCGAGCTCGCGTTCTTCCTCGGCGCTCAGCATCGGAATGCGGTTGACGGCCTGGATGTAGGCGTCGATATTGCCGAGCTGCCCAGGCAGCATCGACGACGCGAGCGTCAGAGCACCTGCCGAAGCGGCCTTAGCCGACGCCGGGCTCAGAATGTTCGGAAGGGTCATAGCGTTGCTCACGTAAAAACTCCTTGTGAATCAAGTACTGCTCAGCCACGAAGATAACTGCACGGGGGATATTAGCACTCCGTTTCATCGAGTGCTAAGCATTCGAGTTCCCTCTCCACCGGAAGTTCCAAGATCCTATCGAAGTTTGAGTTTCAATAGTTTATGTTACGCCTTTCCCGGCGGCCGTGCAGAACCGCCCGCGGTCCGCACCAGCAGTCTCAGAGCCGGGGCCGGACCGGATTGCAAACGATGTTTTGCGGGAAACAGTACCGTCGACCCATTGATCACAATGTAAGATCATTCGACCCTCCCCAGCGGCTGGGGCTCATCGACGTGCAACCACCATGGTTGGAGTATCGAGATGAAGAAAAAGAACGACTTGATCCGGCTCAAGGTAACCGTCTGGCGCGGCCTCGCTTCCGTGCTGCTGTGGGGGATCGCATCGTCGGCCGGGGCGCAGGAGTCGCCGGCCCCTTCGTCGGGTCATGTTTTCGGCGTTCAGGTTGCGGGCGGCATCGCGCAGCATAAGGTCAAAAAAATCGACCTCGGTTTCGTTTGGGATCCCGGGCTGAACTGGTGGTACATCGACGGCTGGCATTTCTCGTTGGTCGGCGAAGTCCATCTCGGTTACTGGCATGCGGGCGAGGGCGTCTATCACAACAACGTCTACGAATTCGGCGTGACGCCGATGGTGCGTTTAATCAAGGACTCGGGTTGGATCCGTCCGTACATCGAAGCCGGAGCCGGCGTGCGGGTGCTATCCCATCCGATCATCACCGACACTTACACGCTCTCGACGGCGTTCCAGTTCTCTGAAACGGCGGGCGTGGGCGCACAGTTTGGTTCGCGCCAGCAGTACGCGGCGGGCGTGCGCTTTCAACACGTATCGAATGCCGGTATCAAAGAGCCGAATCCTGGTATAAATTTCACCCAGCTATACCTGCAGTACAACTTCTGACGACGGTGCATTCGCGCCGGTCGCATGGGGGCTGAGCGATGGCGGCGAAGGTGATCGAGGCGATTCGCGCGCTCGAGCGAGATCGATTTCGCGCGATGGTGGACGGTGACGTGCCGGTGCTGAATCAACTGCTCTCGGAGAGCGTCAGCTACGTTCATACGAACGGCAAACGCGAGACGAAGCAGCAGTTCATCGACGCCATCTCCGCCGGCCGCCGCCGCTATCGGCAGATCGAACTGCAATCCCAGGACGTCGTGCCCGTCGGCAGCGACGCCTGCGTCGTCACAGGCCGTGCGCTGGTCGAGATGGAAGCGAACAACGGCGCCCTGGTGTTTCCGATCGCTTATATGGCGATTCAAACGCGAGAGGACGGCTGCTGGCGTCTCGTCGCGTGGCAGGCGACACGCTGCGCGCTCGAGTAGAACGCGCAGCGCATCGAAGGGGGAGCCCGTTCGTGGCGGGCGCCCCCATGACCGCACAGACGCTCAAGCCGCGGCGGCCTCGTCCTCTTGATCGAGGCTCCATTCCAGTCGATTGATCGCGCTCACGAGCGCATCGGCTGCCGCCGTGGCCGGGTTGGCATGCACGCCGACGCCATAGCGCACGCACTGGCCGCCGCCTTCGGTTTGTCGTTCCTCTTCCACGCGGCAGGCGACAAAAACAGCGGTGCGCCCGTCGCTCGCTCGCGTGCCCTCGTAGTCGCAGACCTCGATGCGCCGGCGCGCGGCGGCTGAGACGGCGGCCGCGACCGCGGCGACCCAGGTCTGCCCATCGACATATTCGGCGGCGGTCTCGATGCGTGCGATCTCTCGTCGGCGCCAACGCACGACCGATTCGACGCGCTCGGCCGGGCCTCGCACCTCGAGGTATTCGCTCGAGAAGAGGGCACAGACGGCGTCGCCGGTCACTTCGGCGCCCGAGTCGTCGGCGAGCCGCTGCACGGCATGACTGAATTCGATTTGCATGCGCCGCGGCGGCGCGAAGCCGAGGCCCCGTTCGAGCAGGTAGGTCGCGCCGCCCTTGCCGGACTGACTGTTGACGCGGATGACCGCGTCGTACCCGCGGCCGACGTCGGCCGGGTCGATCGGCAGATAGGGCACCTCCCAGAGTCCGTCGCCAGCCTGTTGGGTGAAGCCCTTGCGGATCGCGTCCTGGTGCGAGCCCGAGAATGCCGTGAAGACGAGTTCGCCCGCGTACGGATGACGGGGATGCACGGCGATCGCGTTGCATCGCTCCACCACGCGGCGCACGGCGTCGATGTCGGAGAAGTCGAGGCGCGGGTCGATTCCCTGCGTATACAGATTGAGCGCGAGCGTGACGAGATCGACGTTGCCGGTGCGCTCGCCGTTGCCGAACAGGCACCCTTCGATGCGGTCGGCGCCTGCCAGCAGCGCCAGTTCGGCCGCTGCCACGGCCGTGCCACGATCGTTATGCGGATGCACGGACAGCACGATGCTGTCACGGTACGCGAGGTTGCGGTCCATCCATTCGATCTGATCGGCGAAGACGTTCGGCGTGGCGGCTTCGACCGTCGCCGGCAGATTGACGATCATCTTGCGCTCGGGCGTCGGACGCCACACGGCGCTGACGGCGTCGCACACTTCACGCGCGAACGCGAGCTCGGTCATGCTGAAGGTTTCGGGCGAATATTCGTAGGTCCACTGCGTGTCTGGCCGACGCTCCGTCTCTTGCTTGATCAGGCGTGCGCCTTCGACAGCCAGCGCTTTGACGTCGTCCTTCGACGCGTTGAAAACGATGCGGCGAAACGACGGCGCGATGGCGTTGTACTGATGGACGATCGCCCGCGGCGCGCCTTCCAGGGCTTCGAACGTGCGTGAGATCAAATCGGCGCGCGATTGCACGAGTACTTCGATCGTGACGTCCGCCGGAACGCGTTGCTCGTCGATCAGCTTGCGCACGAAGTCGAAATCGGTTTGCGACGCCGAAGGAAAACCGACTTCGATTTCCTTGAAGCCGATCGCCACGAGCATCTCGAAGAACTCGAGCTTTTGCTCGATGCTCATCGGCTCGATCAATGCTTGGTTGCCGTCGCGCAGGTCGGTGCTCATCCAGATCGGCGCGCGCTCGATCGTACGGTTGGGCCATTTGCGGCCGGCCAACTGCACGGCGGGGAAGGGGCGGTACTTTGCGGCAGAGTTGCGAAGCATGGGTGCGACCTCGTTCGTCGGGTCGTCTGCGAAAACGCGGCTGATCGAGCGGCTGGCCGATCGTGCCGGACGCGATGCTGCCACGTCGGCGATTTCGCGATTCGGCAAAGCGGTACTCGGCCGAATGCTGACGACTACGGGTTGTAGAAGGAACTGCGGTTTGGGGTGAAACGGAAACTGCCGGGGTGCTGCGAGGAGGACCGCGCAATGCGCGGCGCTACGCCTGGCTTACGCTAGTCGTAGCGATAGGGGCCGCCCTAGGCGACCGGAGGTAATTCGGAGGGGGTTCTGGATCGAACGCATGAGACGCACTCTATGCCAGCGCACGGCGCCCTGTCAACGGGGAGCCTTGTCCAATGGCAAAGGAGTCTGGGCGGGGTGGCGTGATTCCAACGGCAAAGGAGTCTGAGCGGGAAGTTTTTAGGGGTCGATCATTGCGGGATGGTGATCGACATGAATACGACAAGGCTGG
>NZ_PNYB01000080.1 GCF_002879855.1 Trinickia soli
ACTAGGCGGTGTGAATGATCTTGTAGGATGGGTAGAGCGAGGCGGAACCCATCATGTGCGCCGCGATTCGAGGTAATGGGTTTCGCTGCGCTCTACCCATCCTACAGACTGTATCTGGTGCGAGTGGATACTAGGGCCCCAATCCCTACTGTGCATGGGGTCGTTTTCGATGTTTTTGTCCAGCCGCGCGGCTGGCCTACCCGAAATACCGCTCCAACACCCCCCGATAGATCCGCGTCAGCTTCTCCAGATCAGCCACCGGCGTGCGCTCGTCGACCTGGTGCATGGTCTGACCGACCAGGCCGAACTCGATCACCGGGCAATAGCTCGAGATGAAGCGGGCGTCCGAGGTGCCGCCGGAGGTCGACAGCTCTGGCCTGCGGCCGGTGACCTCCTCGATTGCGGCGACCGCAAGGTCGGTGAA
>NZ_PNYB01000081.1 GCF_002879855.1 Trinickia soli
CATGGAATCGCCGTGTCATCACCCTGGCAAATACGCTATAGGCACTGGATGATAAGGCTGAAAGTAAGATCAGCACATAACCAATGAGATGAGAATGTTTCACATCAATTCCCTTCACCACAAAGAGGAGCATCACCCCGGACACAGAAAGAATGGTAAACAGCACCTGGATCGAGGTAGGGCGTTCCTTTAAACACCATGCTGCCAGCACCATTGTCAAAATAGGGATGGTCGCCTGAATAATGCCGGCCTCTGATGAAGAGGTGAACATCAGCCCCCACACTTGAAATGCAAAAAACAACACAGGATAAAGCAAGGAAAATGGCACAATGTAAATGAGATCACGCCATTGAATGGAAAAACGGTACTTTTTTCGTAAAAATGGAAATAGCAAAAGAGCCGCTGCGAAAGAAACAGTAAATC
>NZ_PNYB01000082.1 GCF_002879855.1 Trinickia soli
CGGTATGTTCTGGCCCGAGCACACGACGACATACAGGACAAAGGGGCACAGGTATGACAGACGTGAGCCGAAAGATTCGAGCTTGGGGACGCCGATTGATGATCGGCACGGCAGCGGCTGTAGTCCTTCCGGGCCTGGTGGGGCTTGCCGGCGGAGAGGCAACCGCGGGCGCGTTCTCCCGGCCGGGGCTGCCGGTCGAGTACCTGCAGGTGCCGTCGCCGTCGATGGGCCGCGACATCAAGGTTCAGTTCCAGAGCGGTGGGAACAACTCACCTGCGGTTTATCTGCTCGACGGCCTGCGCGCCCAAGACGACTACAACGGCTGGGATATCAACACCCCGGCGTTCGAGTGGTACTACCAGTCGGGACTGTCGATAGTCATGCCGGTCGGCGGGCAGTCCAGCTTCTACAGCGACTGGTAC
>NZ_PNYB01000083.1 GCF_002879855.1 Trinickia soli
CCCTTAGTGTGCTTGCTGGCGGGGCTGCTGCTGGCCGCCACGCATGGGGTGTCGGGCGGCACCGAGATCCGCCGCAGCGATGCGCCGCGACTGGTCGACCTTGTCCGTCGGGCGCAGGCATCGGTGAACCGTCTCGCCACCGAACGCGAAGCGCTGACCACCAGAATCGACTCGGTGCACGGCCGATCTGTCGATACCGCGTTGGCGGCCATGCAGCGGCGGTCCGCCAAGCTGGCCGGTGTGGCGGCTATGAATCCGGTCCATGGGCCGGGCCTGGTGGTTACCCTGCAAGACGCGCAACGCGACGCCAACGGCCGGTTTCCGCGCGACGCGTCCCCGGACGATCTGGTTGTGCATCAGCAAGACATCGAGGCTGTCCTCAACGCGTTGTGGAATGCCGGTGCTGAGGCGATCCAGATG
>NZ_PNYB01000084.1 GCF_002879855.1 Trinickia soli
ACTCAGAAATAGCCGAATTAATTTTATTATCGGATAAAACACTTGAAGCGAAACAATTAGACTTTGACCAAAAAGAAAAAGTTAAAGTTAAAGAATGTTGGAGATTTAACAGTTACACCACTATTTTTTCTATTCTTAATGCAGTTCGACAAGAACAACCAGATGTAATTTTATTTAATCTTCAGTTTGTAAAATTTGGAGATAAAAAAATACCTTCTGCCTTGGGATTATTGTTACCTATGATTTTGAGATTTTTTGGATATAAAACAGTGGTTTTATTGCACAATATATTAGAACAGGTTGATCTGAAAAAAGCGGGATTCACAGAAAATAAATCCATGCAGAAGATTTATAATTTTATTGGAACTAACATTACCAGATGCATTTTGAAAGCCAATAGAGTTGCTGTAACTA
>NZ_PNYB01000085.1 GCF_002879855.1 Trinickia soli
AGCGTGTACTGATGCCCGGTCTCGAAAAAAATCCGTACAGCATCCTGTGGGTGGAGCACCAGGACAAGGGACGGCTTGAGCTGAATTTTGTCATTCCGAACATGGAGCTACAGACCGGAAAACGCCTCCAGCCGTACTACGACCGGGCAGACAGGCCGAGAATTGATGCCTGGCAGACGCTGGTGAATCACCATTACGGTCTGCATGACCCCAACGCCCCGGAGAACCGCCGGACGCTGACCCTTCCTGATAACCTGCCGGAAACGAAACAGGCGCTTGCTGAGGGCGTCACACGCGGGATAGACGCGCTTTACCATGCCGGAGAGATAAAAGGCCGTCAGGATGTGATTCAGGCGCTCACAGAGGCGGGGCTTGAAGTGGTCAGGGTGACGCGAAGCAGTATCAGCATTGCAG
>NZ_PNYB01000086.1 GCF_002879855.1 Trinickia soli
AACTTAGAGTTATGAATTGGATCTGGTAATACGTCTCTTTTAGGTACTGATCCTTTACGAGGCATAATGTAAATCCTCCCTTCCTTATATTAAATATTTTAAGTTTAAGATTTAATTAAAAACTAAATTCTTAGTTTTTAGGTTTCTTAGTTCCGTATAATGAACGACCTTGTCTACGTCCGTCAACACCTGAAGTATCAAGTGCTCCACGTACAATATGGTAACGCACACCTGGTAAGTCTTTTACACGTCCACCACGTACAAGTACAACACTGTGTTCTTGTAAGTTATGGCCGATACCAGGGATGTATGCGTTAATTTCGATGTTGTTTGATAAACGCACACGTGCATATTTACGTAACGCTGAGTTAGGTTTTTTAGGTGTCATTGTACCTACACGAGTACATACACC
>NZ_PNYB01000087.1 GCF_002879855.1 Trinickia soli
CATCAGGACCTGTGGCCTGCCGGCGACATCGGGATGGATGGTGATCGGGAAGACCGCGTAGTCCATTTCGCGATAGACCCAGTCGAACTGCGCCTTCCACATATCCTCGATATCGCGCGGATTGACGAAGCCGTGACTGTTGGGTGACTTCTTGATGAACATCATCGGCGGCAGATCGTCGAGATACCAGGATGCCGGGATTTCGATCAGGTCCGTTTCATGGCCGCGCTTCAGCGGTACCATCCAGTCGGCGGGCTTTTTGGAATAGTCGATCTTGGTCCAGCTGTCGCCGACACGCACGTAATACGGCGTGAAATCATTGTGCATCAGAGAGTGATCGTACTTGATGCCGCGCTCCAGCAGCAGTTCGTTGGTGACGGTGGAAAACTCCCACCATGGCGCCACATAGCCG
>NZ_PNYB01000088.1 GCF_002879855.1 Trinickia soli
TAATAAAGCCAAACATAGTGATTAATTACAAACAAAAAGGAGAACAATCATATGAAATCAAGAAAACTGGCTATAACTGCACTTTTAATTGCAATAAATGTTGTATTAAGCAGTATTATCATCATTCCTCTAGGACCAGTTAAGGCAGCACCAGTACAGCATTTTGTAAATGTATTAAGTGCGGTCATAGTAGGTCCTTGGTATGGATTAGCTCAAGGGCTTAGATCATCAATTTTAAGAGTTCTTTTTGGTACTGGTACAGCTTTTGCATTTCCAGGTAGTATGATTGGAGTTTTATTGGCTAGTATGTTGTACATATATCGTAAACATATATTCATGGCCGCGGTCGGTGAAGTACTTGGAACTGGTGTCATCGGAAGTTTAATTTGTATACCATTAGCATATTTCCTC
>NZ_PNYB01000089.1 GCF_002879855.1 Trinickia soli
GCGCAGAGGATGCGAGTGAGATCGCCGACATCCTTGGCGACGAGGAAGTAGTGCTTCATGAAGCGTTCGACTGCGGAAAGACCGGGACGGGCATGATAGCCAAGCGCTTCGGCAATCTCGCGCTGGATGTCGAAGGAGAGCCGCTCCTCCGCCTTGCCGGTCAGGAAGTGCATATGGCAGCGCACGGCCCAGAGGAAATCCTCAGCCTTCTGGAAAAGGCGGTATTCCTGCTTCGAGAGCACGGCAAGCTTCACAAGATCGGCCGGATCGCGGACGTGATAGTAATATTTCGAAATCCAGAACAGCGTATGCAGGTCGCGGAGACCGCCCTTGCCTTCCTTGACGTTGGGCTCGACCAGATAGCGGGTATCACCGGCCTTGCGATGACGCTCGTCGCGCTCGGCAAGCT
>NZ_PNYB01000008.1 GCF_002879855.1 Trinickia soli
GTGCGACTCCGACCGTCCCGCCATGCGACTGCGCAATGCGCTGCACGATCGACAGGCCGAGGCCCGTGCCCTCGACGTTCGTCATGCCGCGATAGAACCGCTCGAATACATGCGCGCGTATTTCGGCCGGGATACCCGGTCCATTATCGACGACTTCAAGGACGACCTCGTCGCCCTCGCGTCGGCATCGGGCCGTGACGGAACCGCCTTCCTGCGTATATCGAATCGCGTTGTCGACGAGATTGGCGACGAGCGCCGTCAACAACTGCTCATTGCCGGCGACGCGCGCCTCATCCTGAAGCTCGGCCCCGAGATCGATCTCACGACGCTGCGCGGCCAGGATCAGCTCTTCGAGCACGGACGACACCACCTGCGTCATATCGACGGCGACGTTGCGGGACGGCGCCGATTCGGCACGCGCCAGCAACAACAATTGATTCGTGATTTCGGTCATCTTGCGGCTCGTGCGATGAATGCCCGCAAGCGCATCGGACAATGCAGGCTCGTCGTCCACACATTGGCGCGCACACTGCACCTGCGTGTCGAGCAATGTCAGCGGCGTGCGCAACTGATGGGCGGCATCGGCAATGAACTGCCGCTGCGTGCTCGCGTGAACCTTGAGCCGGGCGATGCATTGATTGATCGCATCGACGATCGGCCGCAGCTCCGTCGGCAGATGATCCACGCGAACCGGTTCAAGCTCCATCGGGTCGCGATCGGCCACGTCTTCCTTCAATTTCATGAGCGGCCTCAGCTCGCTCGTCAGACCGATCAGCACCAACAATACCGCCAGCAACAGCAT
Organism: Trinickia soli; assembly: GCF_002879855.1. Taxonomy (GTDB): domain Bacteria; phylum Pseudomonadota; class Gammaproteobacteria; order Burkholderiales; family Burkholderiaceae; genus Trinickia; species Trinickia soli. Next base: position 803 of record NZ_PNYB01000008.1, read on the forward strand.
CAGCCCCTGCCGCACCAGTTGCGGATGCCACAACTGCGCGAGCATGCCTTTGCGCGATGCCTGGGTCTTGGCGACAACGACCACGACCGGCAACGCCTCGCCCGAATTGTAGAGTTGACGCCTGAAGGCAACGGCGCGAATCGATTCTCCGTCGAGCGTGGTGTCGTAGAAAACGGGATACGTGTCGTGCGCACCTTCCGGCAGAGCGAGTTCGGGCGAACCGCCCAACAGGCGATCGCCGTCGGCTACGACCTTGTAGAAAACGTGATCCTGATAAGGCGACTCGAACATTTCGAGCGCGGCGGGCGGAATCTTGGCCGTGAGGTCCCCGTTATTCCATTCGACGTCCTCGCCGATCGTACGCGCCGACGCGAGCAGCTGGCTGTCTTGCAGCAAAGCGGCCGTTTGCCGCGAGGCATCGTACGCCATCACTCCGGCCACGAGCATGAACGCCGCAAGCGGCAACAGCACCCACCAGAGCAAGCGGGCGCGCAGACTATGCATCATCGATCGACGCCCCTCTATGTCCTTCGGCCCGTGCGCGCTCGACGCCCGGGGCGTCGGCGCGGCACGAGCCGGCCAGATCATTGTTCGCGCCATACCACGGCGCGATACCGTTCAACGCTGCATCAAAACGCGGCGGGTCTCCATTTCAACAGCCGCTTTTCAATTCTGGTCAACAAGAAGTCGGTCGTCAACGCCACGACGGCCAGCACGATCATTGCCGCGAACACGCCACTTGCGTTGAACGCCCCCTGTGCGGTCGAGATCAACAAGCCGATGCCCTGCTTCGAACCGAGGAATTCGCCGACGACCGCACCGACGAGCGCGAAGCCGAAGCTGACATGCAGGCTCGCCAGAATCCACGAGAGCGCCGACGGGATAACGACGGCCGTCGTCAATTGCCGCTTCGATGCGCCGAGAATCTGCGCATTGGCGATCATGTAACGGTCGGCTTCGCGCACGCCCTGGAACGCATTGCCGAACACGACGAAGAACACCATGACGACCGCGAGCGCCACCTTCGACGCCATCCCCAGGCCCAGCGCAATCACGAACACCGAGCCGAGCACGACACGGGGGATCGAGTTGGCGATCTGAATGTAGAGACTGAAGACATCGGACATCAATTTGTTGCGCCCGAGCACGACGCCGCAGATGACGCCGGCAACCGAGCCGATCGCGAAGCCGATCATCGTTTCTTCGAGCGTCACCCACACTTGCACGAGCAGCGGACCTTGCGAGGTGCCGTTGACGAACCAATCGACGATCTGCGCGAAGATCAGCGACGGCATCGAGAAGAAAAACGGATCGATCCACTTCAAGCGCCCCGCGACTTCCCAGCCGCCGAGCCATACCACGAGCACAAGCAGCCGCAGGCCGATGATCAACGCACGCCGTTGGCGCAACCTGCGCTGCGCCGTTTTTTCAACTTCGGCGAGCGACGGATCGACAAGGCTCGCTGTGGGTTGTTCGAAGGTAGTCGCCATGATAGTAGCCATTCTCAATTCGTTCCGGTCATTCCAGTCAGGCAATCTGCACTTCTTCGCGCAGGTCGTGCCAAATATCGCGCGAGAGCTCGATGAAGCGCTGCTCATAGCGAATTTCCGAGGTGATGCGTGGACGCGGAAGGTCGATTTCATAGACCTTCTTCAGCGTCGCCGGGCGTGCCGTCAGCACGAACACGCGATCGGCAAGCGCAATCGCTTCTTCGAGATCGTGCGTCACGAAGACGACCGATCCCTTGTTCGCCGACCACAACTGCAGCAACTCGTCTTGCATCAGCGTACGCGTTTGCATGTCGAGCGCCGAAAACGGTTCGTCCATCAACAGGATCTCGGGCTTATTGATGAACGTCTGGGCCAATGCAACGCGTTTGCGCATGCCGCCCGAAAGCTGGTGCGGATAATGATTGCCGAATTTTTCGAGGCCGACGCGGCGCAGCCATTCATTGGCCTCTTCGTACGCGGCGGCTTTCGAGCGACCGCGGAACAGCGGACCGGCCGCGACGTTATGGAGCACCGTGCGCCAGGGAAAAACGGCATCGGCCTGAAACACGAAGCCGATGCGCGGGTCGATACCGTTGACGGGATGGCCCATGACGCGCACGCTGCCGGTCGTCGGCTTGAGCAGACCCGTGATCATGCTGAGCGTCGTCGATTTGCCGCAGCCCGTCGGGCCGACCACGGCGATGAATTCGCCCTTGGCGACCGACATGCTGAAATCGCGCAATGCGATCGTCGCTTTGCCGTCGGGCGAGATGAAGCGGCACGACACCGAGTCGAACTCGATGACGGGTACGTCCTGAGAAGCAGCGTGGTTCATTGAAGCATCCAAGCAATTTGAGGGGGCGCCCGTACCGCGGCGCCCTGGTACGGCGGGGGTTATTTCTTGCGTTAGAGAGGGACAGGCATTGCAGCCCGCCCCTTCGGACAGCCGTTACTTCGCGGCAACGAACTCGTTCGTGTACGTCTTCGACAGATCGACGTGCTTGCCCTTCACAGCCGGGTTGAAGCCCGAGAGCACCTTGAGCACCGTCTCCGGACCGTCAGCCGGCATCTTGCCGTCGACCGTATACATCGGCAGCGACGCCTTCAGCGCATTCACGTAGAGCGTCTTGTCCTTCTGATAGTCGGCCGGCATCTTGGCCGCGATTTCATCCGCGCTGTGTGTGTGGATGAACTGCATCGTCCGCACGAACGCATGGGCGAGCTTCGCCGCTTCAGCCTTGTGCGAATCGGCCCACGCAGACTGCACGTACAGGCTCGACGCCGGGTAAGTGCCACCCAGCGCGGCCTTCGTGCCTTCGACCGAGCGCATGTCGACGAGCACCTTGGCGTCGCCCGTCTGCAGCAGCTTCGAGACGGTCGGCTCGGTCGTCATGCCTGCATCGATGCGCGACTGCTTGACCGCCGCGATGAAGCTGGCATCGGCGCCGACAGGCAGCATCGTGTATTGCGACGCGGGGATGCCGTGCTGGCTCGCGAGGAATTGCGTGAGGAAGCTCGTCGAGGAGCCGAGGCCCGTGACGCCGAGCGTCTTGCCTTTGACGTCGGCCATCGATTTGAGCGAATCCGCGGCTTTGGTCGACACCATCTCGACTTCGCCCGGCACCTGACCGAAGACGACGATCGCCTTGACGTCCTTGCCCTTCGTCTGCAGGTCGATCGTGTGATCGTAAAAGCCGACGACCGCCTGCACGGCGCCCGCGAGCAACTCGTTCTCGGCGTCGACGCCGGCCGGCTGCGACAGCAGCTCGACGTCAAGCCCTTCGTCCTTGAAGTAACCCAGTTGTTCGGTCAGCTTCGCCGGGAGATAGATGAGCTTGGTGATGCCCCCTACCATGATCGTGATCTTGCCGTTATCGGCGGCCATCGCACCGTGGGAAGCCATGCCGAACAAAACGGCGGAAGCGAGAGCGAAACTGCGGATTTTCCGCGACATCGGTTGCATGCGAGCGTCTCCTCATTTATGTCGGCCTCGTCTGGGCCGGGTTACATCGATGGAGCGATTCTAGGTGGGGCAATCCTTCTCGATCCTTTCACCACCGGGGGCCACATATCGGGGATTACCATGACGCATTGCGGTGAGGCGTGCACCAATTCGACCCATTCCCGCGCCGCACGAGCTCATGCGCGGCGAACTCAGCCCAAGCCCTGCGCATTTGCATGAGCCATTTCCCCGATACATGACACCATCTGTCATGTATCGCGGATTATAACGATCACAACGACGACGCACGTCGCGTCGATCCTGGAGAAGCCAGACACCCCATGAGCACTTCGACACACGCCAACGGGCAGCGACACCCGGCCCCGCATGGTCGTCTCACCGTACTTCAAGGCGCCGCGCTTTATGTAGGCGCCGTGCTGGGCACCGGCGTCATTGCCCTGCCCGCGTTGGCCGCGAAAGTTGCCGGCCCGGCGTCGCTACTCGCCTGGGTCGCGCTCGTCCTCCTTTCGGCGCCGCTTGCCGCCACCTTTGCCGCATTAGGCGGGCGCTACCCCGACGCGGGCGGCGTCGCCACTTACGCGCGTCAGGCGTTCGGCGCGCGCGCATCGGCCATCGTCGGTTGGTGCTTCTATTTCGCCGTGCCAGCGGGCGCTCCGGCCGGCGCCATGTTCGCGGGCGCCTACGTCGCCGCGGCGTTCGGTGGAGGCGAGCAAACCGTGCTGTTGACCTGCGCCGGCCTCATCGCGATTGTCACGGTCGCCAACGCCCTCGGCGTGACGGTGTCAGGTCGGATGCAACTCGTGCTCGCCACGCTGCTCGCGGCGTTGCTGCTGACGGCCGTCGCCGCTTCGGCGCCGTACGCGCATGCCGATAACCTGCGGCCGTTCGCGCCGCACGGCTGGCTGGCCGTCGTGCCGGCCGCTGCGCTGCTGGTCTGGAGCTTCGCCGGTTGGGAAGCCATCACGCATCTGGCCGGCGAGTTCCGGCACCCTTCGCGCGACCTTCCACTCGCATCGGGCATCGCGGTGGTCGTGGTCGGCGCGCTCTATCTGGCCGTCGCGCTCGCGAGCGTGCTCGTGCTGGGGCCATCGGCCGGCGACACCGCGGCGCCGCTTGCCGAGTTGCTCGCGGTCGGCGTCGGCGGCAATGTCCGCATGTTGGCGGCCGCGGCCGCGCTGCTGCTCACGCTCGGCACGATGAACGCCTACTTCGCGGGCGCGGCCAAGCTCGGCGCAGCGCTCGGGCGCGACGGCGCGCTGCCGGCGTGGCTCGCCGCCGGCAGCATGGCGGGGGACGTGCCCCGTCGCAGCCTGGCTCTCGTATCGGGCTTGACGGCGCTTGTCACATGCGCGGTTGCGCTCGCTCACATAGGTCCCAAACCGCTTGTGCTGATGACGACGGGTTCGTTCGTCACCGTCTATGCCATCGGCTGTGCAGCGGCGCTGCGCTTGCTGCCGCGCGGCACCGCAGCGCATCGGTGCGCGCAATGCGCGTTCGTCTGCGTCGTGGCGCTTTGTCTCGCGACCGGTTGGTTTCTGCTTTGGCCGCTGGTCATGAGCTGCTGCGCGCTGCTCTATCTGCGGGTCAATCGCCGGCGCGAAGCGCGGGCGGCCGTCAGGTGCGACGCACCATGACCGGCCCTCGTATCAGCCGCCGATTCGCCCGACCCAATGCCCCGCTCGCCTCAAGCCACCCCCGCTGCGATCGCTGCGGGCCAGCGCAGCGCTCGGAACGCTGCCACGCTGCCGCCGGTCTTCGCGGCGTTGGCCGTGGCAGCAGCGGGCAATGCATGTGGGCACGGATGAATATCGCCGGCCTTGCGTGGGACGGACAAGGTCAGCAGTGACGACAGATCGGCCGCGCCCGCGAAGCGCGGCGTATCGATGAGCGGCACTGCGCTCGCAGGCACAATCTTCGCCAACGTCTTGGCTATCGACGCATGATCGTAAAACGTGTGGTCGATCGTGGCCTGCTTGATGTAGGGCGACACGACGACGGCCGGCACACGCAGGCCGAAACGATCGAATCGAAAGCCGCGCCTGGTCAACGGTGTCGGCGTAGCGGGCGCGAGCGTAGGCATGCCGGCCACGTGTGCCGGATCGGGAATCACATGATCGAAGAAGCCGCCATGCTCGTCGAAGACGATCAACAACAGGCTTTGCTCCCAATACGGCGACGAGACAACCGCGTTGTAGACGCGTTCGACGAGTGCCTCCCCTGAACGCACGTCGCCGCACGGATGCATCGAGTCGCCGTTCTCGAAGTTGCCGACCGGATCGTAGTGCGGCTCGATAAAAACGAAATCCGCGTCGAGATTGCCGCTTGCCAGCGAAGAGAAAAAGTCCTCGTGCCCGACGAAGCGATCCGCATGTGCGTCGGCGCCTTTGATCGCCCACGACTGCGGAATATCGCCGTGCGCGACGAGCCACTGCCCGGGTGCAAGCCGCGTGAACAACGAATCTTTGCCGTTGCCGTATTTCGCCCCGTCGAACAGGCTCGCCTCGATCGAACCGAGCTCGCTCGGCGAATGATCGAGGCCCCACGAGGTCGCGGCCAAAGCGAAAAAACGATTGGGCCATGTGGGCCCGGGCACCGAAGAGAACCAACGATCGCAGACGGCGAATTGCTGCGCAAGGAAGTTGAGCACCGGGAGTTGATCGGGTGTGAAGCAGCGCATCGCCGACGCCGCGTCATAGCCGTGCGCCTCCATGTCGCGCGCAAAGCCCAGATCGTTCGCGCCCGCGGCACAGGCTGGGTACGCGCCATTCGTGAGGCCCGCCGAATCGTCGCGCGCGCAGGTCGCGAACGCGCGGCTGTCGCTCGGCGCCGTCAGTTGCACGAGCGCATCGGTGAACTCGTGGCCCGGATCGAACGCAAGCCGGAACGGCGCACCCTGCCCGACCGGATAGACAGCGCCCGATGCGCCCGCGTTCGAAAATGGCGGCTTGCCGAGCAGGCCGTCGGCCTGCGTCGGCGTACCGGCCGGCGTCCATCCGCGAAAATCCGACCAACCGAACAGGTTGTCGTACGAGCGATTCTCCAACATCAAAACAAACATCTTTTTGATATTCAGGACTGCCGACATTTTGTTCTCCGCATTTCGACGAACGATGACGTCACCGCTTTTCCCAAAGCGGCGTTCGAAGAAGCAGCGTCGCCCCCCCATTGCAACGGCGGCCGGCGCGATCGGGAATTATGGATCAGCGATAGTGCGAATGCCACTGGTACTATGCTGCGCCGCACCGGCACGAACTACTACGTCGTCGGCCCCTGCCAATGAAGCTGCCACGTCGCGTAGCACAAGCGGCGCAATGGCTTCGCACTTCCTAGTCCACCTGACCGCGCTCGTCAAGCTGGGGCGAGCGCCCCTCAAGCTTTGCATTGGAACGCCGATAAAGAGGCAGGCTCACGACAGACGATGAGTCACCGCTTTCTCCTTGCTCCATGCTTTCGGAACGTACTATTCGCAGACCTGATCCGCACCCGTTATGCTGTCTTGCGCTCGTAATCTCGATTGTGTTCGCGACGACCAGCGTTCGTGCCGCCACCGACGCGGACGCGGCATCGGCCAACGTCCCGATCGATCTCGCTTCGATGCCCCTGGAGGCATTGATGCAGGTAAAAGTCAGAACTGCCTCGTTATTCAGTCAGTCCGTCGCCGACGCGCCCGCGGCGGTGGTCGTGTTGACAGCCAAGGACATTCAGGCGTTCGGCTGGCGCACGCTCGCCGATGCCCTGGGTTCGCTGCCGGGCGTGTACACGACCTACGATCGCACCTACTCGTACCTCGGCGCGCGCGGCTTTCAGCGGCCCGGCGATTACAACAGCCGCTTCCTGCTGTTGATCGACGGTATGCGCGTGAACGATTCGGTGTTCGATCAGGCCCCGATCGGCGACGACTTTCCGCTCGACATGGATCTCGTCGAGCGCATCGAATATGTGCCTGGCCCCGGCTCGGCCATCTATGGGTCGAACGCGTTGTTCGGCGTGATCAACGTGGTCACGAAAAAAGGCAGCGACGTCAACGGCGCGCAAGCCGCGGCATCGGTCGGCAGCTTCGGCGAAAAGCGGGCGCGCGCCACATACGGATGGCATGGCGAACGCGGCGCGGATCTCGTCCTGTCGGCCAGCTCATACGTCCGCAATGGGCAGGATCTCTACTACCCCGAATTCGCTACGCCCGATCAAAACAACGGCATCGCGCAAGGGCTTGACTACGACCGCGCGCAACAGTTGTTTGCAAAATTCGCGTACGAGGGCTTTAGAATCAGCGCGGGTTACGGCAATCGCACGAAGGGCGTGCCGACGGCGCCCTACCAGGCGCTGTTCAACGCGCCACAAAGCACGACCGATACGCACAGCTTCATCGATGCAACCTATAGCCATGCCATCGCGAGCGGGGTTGAAATCGCGTCGGAAGTCTATTGGGAGCGCTACGACTACCACAGCGTCGGCTTGTTCGGTGCGCCCCCGCTCGCCAATTTCGACGGCGACAAGGCGATCTGGTATGGCGCCGACGTGCATGCCACGCTCACCTCGGTGCCGCGCAACAAGCTCGTTTTCGGTGTCAGCGCGATGCGCGACGCACGCCGCAATCAGTTCAACTACAACATCGATCCGTATCAACAGATCCTCGACGATCGACGCAGCAGCAATTCGATCGGCGTCTATGCCGAAGATGAGATCCAATTGCCTTGGCGGTTCACATTGAACGCGGGGCTGCGCGTGGACCGGGAAAGCGCCTCCGGAACGAACGTCAGCCCGCGCCTCGCGTTGAACTACAAGCCGACCGACGCCGACACGTTCAAGCTTCTGTATGGGCAGGCCTATCGCGCGCCCAACGCGTACGAACTGTATTACACCATCCTTGGCGCGGGCGGCCAGCTCGGCAATCCGTCGCTGAAGCCTGAGCGCATCACGACGACCGAATTTGTCTACGACCGGGCGCTCGGCGAAAACGCGCACGCAACCGTATCGCTATTCCACTACGATGCGCGCGACCTCATCACCGAAACGCTCGATCCATCGGGACTCTACGTCTTCGACAATGTGGCCCGTGCCGAAGCGCGCGGCATCGAACTCGCCTACGAGCAACACATCGCGTCGTTCGCCACGATCCGCGCGAGCTATTCATGGCAGATCGCCCGCGACGGCGAGACGGGGGCCGTGTTGCAAAACTCGCCACGGCATCTGGGCAAACTCAACGTCACGGTGCCGCTGTTTCACCATGCCGCGCGCCTCGGCGCCGAAGTGCGATGCGAATCGGCGCGATTGGCCGAAGCGGGTTCGGCGGCCGGATTCTGTCTCGGCAACGTAACGATCGGCAGCGAGCGCCTGATTCCGCACGCCGACGTATCGTTCTCGGTCTACAACGTCACCGATAAACGGTACGCGGACCCGGCCGGGCCGAACTTCACGCAGAATGTGATCCCGCAGCAAAGCCGGACCTTGCTGCTCAAGCTCGTCTACGGTTTCTGACATGCGAGCCACGCGATCTCGACTGAGTCTTGCCGGGGCGTGCGCATGCGCCATGGCGGCCTGCGCATGTATCGGGATGCGAGCGCACGCGCAGGTGGATCTGTACTCACTCGAAGCGGCTTACATCTATAACTTCACGGAGTTCACCGAATGGCCGGCCGCTCGTTCAGCCGGCGGCGTACTTGCCGTCTGCGCCAATCCCCGCACCGAGCTGGGTGCCGCACTGTCCAAGCTGGACGGACGAGTGGTCTCGGGGCGAACCTGGCAAGTTCAGCCTGTACCGGAAGGCACTGAAATCGGTACGTGCAACGTGCTTATCGTCGATGACGCCGCTTCGAACGCCGCCATCAAATCGGCGAGCGCACGCGACGTACCGATCCTCGTCGTGCGCGCGGCCGATGTCGACACCGGCGACGGCGACGGCTCCTATATCGTTACGCTGACGCGTGAGGGCGATCGGCTTCGCTTCGACATCGACAATAAGGAGGCAGTACGCCGCCACCTCGGGCTCAGCTCGAAGCTGCTCCGCCTGGCAAGGAACGTCACATGAAGCACAGCGGACATCACGGCCCGAGCCCGATGAAGGAAATGGCGCGCATCAAGCTCGCCGGGTTCGGCGTCGCCTTGCTCGTCTCGGGTCTCGTCTTGTTGCTCTACCAAGCGCTTTCGCTGCGCTCGGCGCTGACTGCCGACGCCAACGTGCAGGCCGACATGATCGCCGACAACGTCGCGGCCGCCCTCATGTTCGACGACTCGAAATCGGCGCAGGAGGTGCTGCGCTCGCTGCGCAAAGTGCCCTATGTCGAAAGCGCCGGCATCTATACGATCGACGGCAAACGCTTCGCGACTTATGCGCGCCCGGGCCTCGCCAGCGCCGAACTGTTCGAAGCCAACCCTGACAAAGTGAAGCCGACGAAGCGGCGTCTGTCGTTCGACGACGTCTTCGTGGCCGCAAGCATCGTGCAAAACGGCAAGCCACTCGGCTCGGTCGTCGTCGTGGCCACCACCCAGAAGATGATCCAGGAACTGCTGCATTACGCGGCGTTCATTGTTGGCGCATCGCTTTGCGCGCTGTGGATTGCGTTCGTGGTGACGTCGCGGATGAGCGCCCGCATCGCTCAGGCCGAGAAGAAGCTCGAATACCTGGCCTCGACCGATCCACTGACGGGGCTGCCAAACCGGCGTGCGTTCTATGACGAATTGAACGAACGGCTGCAACGTGGAGCAAACGCGTGCTCGCGCGCCGCTTTGATCCTCGTCGATCTCGACGATTTCAAAACCGTCAACGACACGCTCGGTCACGGCGCCGGAGACGAACTGCTCAAGCACGTCGCCGTCGCGCTGCGACAAAGCGTACGGATGGCCGATCTCGTGAGCCGGATCGGCGGCGATGAGTTCGCCGTGCTGGTCACGATCGCAAAAGAAAAAGCCGAAGGAATACGGACAGCCGAACGGATTGCGCGCGCCCTTGCGCGCCCCTTCGATCTACCGCGGGCAAGCGTCGTCGCGAGCGCAAGCGTGGGCGTGAGCGTGTTTCCCGACGACGCGATCGATGTCGCCTCGCTCGTCAGCAGCGCCGACATCGCGCTCTATGCGGCAAAAGGCGTAGGTAAGAACGCAGCCGTGGAATTTCACCCGAGCATGACCGTCGAAGCGCGCAGACGCGCACGGCTTGAGACGGAGCTGCGCAAGGCGATCGAAACGGATGCGCTGCATCTCGTCTATCAGCCCCAGTTCGAATGCCGCACAGGTCGTCTGCTCGGCGCGGAGGCTCTGGCGCGCTGGGTTCACCCGGTCGACGGCGAAATTGCGCCAAGCGAATTCGTCGCTGTCGCCGAAGATAGCGATCTGATTGTGGCGCTTGGCCAATGGGTGCTGAGGCGAGCCTGTCGCGACGCAGCACGCTGGAATGCGGAGCAAGGCGTCGAGATTCATGTGGCCGTCAACGTGTCGGCACGCCAATTGCGGCAAGCGCAGTTCAGCGAAGATGTTAAGGCGGTGCTCGCCGAAAGTGGCCTTTCTCCGCATCTGCTCGAACTCGAGCTGACCGAGAGCCAACTGATGGCGAATATGACCGCCGGCGTTGATGCGATGCGCCGACTTCGCGCGGCAGGCATCCGCTTATCGCTCGACGATTTCGGAACGGGCTACTCGTCCCTGTCGTACCTGCAGTCCTTCCCGGTCAACAACCTGAAGATCGATCGTGCCTTTATCAAGCCATTGCCGCAAGCGGGACAGCCGATCGTCACGGCCATCATTTCAATGGCCCACAGCTTCGGCATTGCCGTCGTCGCCGAGGGCGTCGAAGATCCGGCGCAACTGGCCTGGCTCAGCGATGCAGGCTGCGATATCGTGCAGGGTTACCTGACAGGCAGACCGATGTCGCTCGAAGCCGTCACCCTGCTGTTGTCCAGCGAATGCGAGGACCCGGAGCCGCTCGTATGAAGCCTCGTCAAACGGCCTGCTACAGATCGGCGTTCGATGCCGTAAATGCGCTGAACGCCGTATGGGTCGGATCGATCGGTGCAAGGTCGTTCATCACGATACCGAACGTCTGATCGCCGCTGATCAAGTCGTAATACATCACCGCCTGTATCCCTTCGTTCTTGCGCGCCGCGTAAAAGCGCTGCAGTTTTTGTTTGACGTAGTCCGCACGGAATTGCTCGCTTTCCTCCGGCGCCGCGTTCCACTCGGTAATCATGAACGGCACGCCGTAGCGCGCCTTGCAATAGGCCGGCAAATTGAAGCCCGGACCTGCACCGTCGATCCCGATCGCGAAGATGTCGCCGTACGGCTGATAGTTGTGCCAGGTCGTGATGTCCCAGCGCATCTTGCGATAGCCACCCGAACCGTCCGGCTGCTCGCCGTCCCACAACAGGTCCGATGCGCCAATGTCGGCCACGGTGAAGTTCACTGCGCACTTCGCGCTGGGCTGCACCGACTTGACGCCGTCGATCATCCCTTGAATCGCGCCGCGCAGAATCGGCCAGTTCGTGTTGTTGAAATCGTGGGGGCCGGTGCCTGCCTGCCGCGAATCGAGAATGATCGCCCTGTCGCGCGTGAGCTCGTTGCCGCACTCGTACATCGTGATGCCGTGAGGCGCCAATGCTTTCGCAACGGCCGCCGCGCCCGCACGATTCGCGATATAGGCGTCGTGCTCGCTGGCGTACAGGTTACCGTGACCGTCGCGCAACCCGTAGTTCAACAGCGGCAGCAGCGTGAAGCCGACTTGCCGGAATGCATCGGCCAATGCGATCACCGGCTTCAGTTGTGCATCGACGGCGACGCAGCCGACCCGATAGCTTGTGCAACCGAGCGCTTGCAACGCCGCGATGATCTGCTGCGGCGTGAGCGCGTAATCGTAGTGACCGTTGATGCCGTAAAACGCACCGCTTGGCACGCTCATCGGCGTGCGCGGATCCCTGCACGGCAGCCAGCGATTGGCCCACGTCATGACGTAAAACTGACCGCCCGTCCCGCGCTGATAAATCATGCCTCCATACCAAAGCAAAAGGCTCACGTTGTAAGAGTCCTTGTCTTTCACACCATTTTTGTAGACGAATCCATTGCGAGTAGTCCATACGTTACCGAGTCGATCGACGATCGACGTAGCGGAAGGAATGACCGTGCCGTCAACGGATGGCGCCGCAACATTGCTTGTTGCGAAAGCTTCGTCTGCGCCTGCGCCACTCAATGCAACGAGTACTTGGCCGCCGGCGATGGCGGCCATCTGGCCCAGGAATCGACGTCTCTTGGTGATCACGTAAAAGCCTCCATGGCGAATAAACAGGGTTAGGTACGACCCTTGCGAGGTCGGCCGTTCTGACCTGTTGTCAGCCGAAAGAGTTCGACGTAATTTTGAATTTTCTGCCGGACGTTCTGGTACTTTTTGCTCGACAGCCCTGTCTGATTCGCTTCGATCGGCCAGATGGCTGGCGTGCATGTGTGCGTCAAGGCTGCATCGTTTTCGGCCCGTCTCCGCTTGCGCAGGGGTGTGCGGCCACTCGTTGATCGATGCGCCGACCTGACCCGTGCATCGCATGGTGCATTCGTATGGACGGCGTATCATGCGTCAATTCTCCAAGCACCATCGCGCCGGCCTCCGAAGCCGGCTGCCGCCTCCTCGCTCATGAACACGCAAGATCTCGAACGCCTCGTGACGCTGGCCATGCCATTCGGGAAATACAAAGGCAGGTTGATTGCCGACCTGCCCGGCCACTACCTCAACTGGTTCGCTCGCGAAGGTTTTCCACCGGGACAAATCGGGCAATTGCTGGCGCTCATGCAGGAGCTCGACCACAACGGACTGCGCGCGTTGCTCGAACCGCTGCGCGATGCGAAGAGAACGAACGATTTCAGCTTTCCTCACGATAGATCGTGATATGTAGGACAGGGATCGACGTGCCGCCCTACATTCCCCAAGCGGTGCGCACGCGCGCGCGGATGTCCGCAAGTCTCGCCACCGGTTCGTTCGCGAAGACGAATCGCAAGTACCGCCCCGCGTGCGGTCCCCACCCTTTCATCGGCGTCGCGGCAACGTCGGCCTTTGCGAGCAGCAAGCGCGACGCTTCGTCGGATGCGAGCCCCAGTTGCTCGGTGTCGATCAGCAACGACCATCCGCCGTCAGGGCGAATCACGGGCAGATCGCGCAACGCGGTAAGCAGGAAATCACGTCTTTCCTGCCATTGCGCGACGGCCTGCGCCACGCCGTCGTCGTTCGACGTCAACGCCGCGGTCGCACCCGGCATGCCGATGCCGACCTGACACACGACGTTCGATAGGCTCGTCAAACGAACGTCGGCCATGATGGCCGCAGGGCCGACGATCCAGCCCACGCGCCAACCGATCATTCGATATTCCTTCGACACCGAGCCCACCGTGATCGTGCGTTCGCGCATATCGGGCAAAGCTGCAGGCTGGATCACGGGCTGGCCGTCGAAGACGATGCGCTCCATCGCAGCGTCGTAGACGAGCCACGCATTCGCGCGACGACAGTGCGTGCCAATCGCATCCCATTCCTGCGCGTTGGCCACGAAACCGCTTGGCATCGACGGCGACATGACGAGGAAAACACGCGTGCGCTCGCTGACGGCTGCCGCGAGCGAATCGAGATCGAGCCGCCACCCGTCGGCGCCCGGCAGCAATCGCGCGAACCTCGGCACGCCTCCGGCCAGCCTCACCCGGTTGATGAGCCCGGCGTAGGTGGGATCGGTCAGCACGACTTCGTCACCCGGCTCCAGAATCGACAACAGCACGTTGAGAATGCCGGCGAGGCCACCGGCCGACACGATGCATTCCGTGTGCGGATCGTAGTCGATACCCGTCGACCCGCGCATCCGCGCAACAACCGCTTCGCGCAACGCCGTCTGCCCCGTGAACGGCAGGTAGCTGTTCGCGTCGTCGTCATCGATGGCTTCGTGCGTACGCGCCAAGGCCTCGGGCGGGGGCCTCAAGTCCGTATCGAGATTTTCGAGCCGTAGAATGTTGCGATTGCGCTCGGCATCCGCGGCGTCGCCCATCTTGTCGACGCCGATGCCGGGTATGTCCTTCAAACGGGAGACGGTCATGGCTCCTCCGCTTCGTGAATGTTTTAATATATTAAAATGAAGAAGTCGCCGACTGCAAAGTTTTTTTCGGAGTCGCTCGCCGATCGTCTGCGCACGCGCATCCTTCGCGGCGAGTTGTTGCCGGGTGCGCAGTTGCGGCAGGACAGGATTGCGCAAGAGTTCGGCACGAGCCACATCCCCGTGCGCGAGGCGTTTGCGCAGCTCGAAGCGCGCGGATTCGTGACGATCATCCCCAATCGAGGCGCCTTCGTTTCGGCCATGACGCGTGACGAGGCCGAGGAGCTGCAAGCGATGCGCGTCGCACTCGAGTTACTTGCCCTCGATTCGGCCATCGATGCATTCGGCGCTCAGGACGCGGCGGCGGCGCGCGCCGTGCTCGAGCTCGATCGCGAAGCCGGCGACGTCGATCAATGGTCGAAGGACAACTGGGCGTTTCATCGGGCGATTTATGCGCCGTGCGGCAAGCACCATTTGATGAACGTGCTCGAATCGTTATGGCAGAAGGCCGATCGTTACTTGCGGCTCGTCTGGCAATTGGCGTCGTGGCAAAGCACATCGTTCGCCGAGCATCTACGGATACTCGAAGCGGTCGAGGCCAAAGACAAGCGCCTCGCAAAGAGACTGACGAAGGAGCACATCACCGCCGCCAGCACCGTGATGCTCGACGCCTTGAGCAGTCATCAAGCGGACACCAAGTGATGGCGCAATAATGTGCCGGTATGTCAGGCAACGCACACGGCATGTGCGGAAAGCCTCACATAGTAAGCACACAGGCGAGCACACTGAGCGGCACATCGAATGGCCGCTGCAGGTGGCGCGAGTTATCCCCACATTCTGTTGGCAATGCTGTGGACAAACTGCAGATTGACTGCGTAAGTTATTGATCGGATTGAGAAGTAGATACCGTGCTCGTATTTGAGCGACACGCGCCCCGTCGTTGTCCTTATCGTTGTCGTCGATACACTCGCCCATCGGGAGTTTTAGCCATGCTGAAAAAGCTAGCCCTGCTGCTCGCCGCACTCGTCATGTCAATATCCGCCGTGTTCGCCGCGACCGTCGAGGTCAACACGGCAGATCAGGCGACGCTCGAGGCACTGAGCGGGCTCGGTCCTGTCAAATCGAAGGCCATCATCGACGAGCGTGCCAAGGGCCCATTCAAGGATGCCGACGATCTGGTCAACCGCGTCAAGGGCCTCGGCGTGAAATCGGTCACGAAGCTCGAAGCGCAAGGGCTGACAATCAATCACTCTTCTGCACCACCGACCGGTTCGGGCGCCAAGAGCAAGGCCTCGCCGTCGTCCAAGGCGCCTGCCGTGCAACCGTCTGCGCAATCGAGCATGCCCTCGCCGGCAGCGTCACCGGCAAGCAACGCCGCAGCGCCCGCCTCGAACGCATACGAAGCGAAGTCCAAGTCGAAGAAAAAAAGCGCGAAGACGAAGGCGGCTTCGGGCACTTGATCGGATCCTTTCCATCTACGCGTATCGCGTATCCTGCCGCGTCGCCCGACCCGCGCCGGAACGCGCCACCCGTTCCCCCCCAATCACCCGGGCAACGCCCGTTTTTCAGGAGCATCGACATGGGTCTACTCGATATGCTTGGCTCAGCATTAGGGCAAGGCAATGCAGATGGGCAACCGCATCAAACCATCCTCACGGCGGTGATGGAACTCATCAATAACCAGCCGGGCGGATTGCAGGGCCTGATTCAGAAATTCGAGCAAAACGGCGCCGGCGGCGTGGTTCAGTCGTGGATCAGCGGCGAAGCGAACCAGGCGGTCTCGCCTGAAACGCTGCAAAACGTCCTGGGTTCCGGCGCATTGAACGATCTGGCCGGCAAGGTCGGCGTCACTCCCGAACAAGCGTCGGCGCTACTCGCGCAAGTGCTGCCGAAAGTGGTCGACCATGCGACGCCGAACGGCGAAGTGCCCCCGTCGGGGCAGATCGACGTGGCGAGCGTACTGGGGTCGATTGGTCAGGCAGGCGGAATCGGTGCGCTTGTCGAAGGATTTTTGAGCAGGAAGAACAACCCAGCCAGTCCTGGCGACACTGCGTAGTTGAGGGTCGAAATGGTTGAACCGTCTGCACAGTTCACCGTTTCGAGCCCGCATTCGAGTAGATAGCCAGCGTTGATACAGTGCCGCCAGCGACGCATAGACAGCTTGATCTTCGGGCCGCTGCGATCACAATCGGTTCCACAATCGGTTCGCGGCGACTCGGAGACCTCGTAGTCCACCGAGCGCCGCACCGCAACTTATGAGCGCCGGGAGCGCTCACGCCTCGCGCGTCTCATCCGATCCTTCCGCGCGGTTCGCATGCGCGCTCTGAGCTTCGCTTTCCTTCGCTTCGCTTTCCTTCGCCTCGCCTTCCGTGCCTTCCGCCGTTGCCGCCGCTGCATCTTGCGCGCCCGCATTGGCTGGCGCGGCCCCTGCTTTGCCCGCGGCCTTGCGGCGTCCGCCTGCACCGCCCTTCGCCTGGTTGCGCGCAAAGGCGGCGTCGCGCGCCGTCACGACGCCCGCGGGCTCTCCGGCCAGATCGACGCGGGCCGCGCCATCGGTCAGGCAAGCCCAGTAACGACTGCCTCGGCACCACGTGCTGACCGCTTCACGGATTTCGGCCTCGCTCAACTGCAACTCCGACGCCTGCGCGATCAGGTCGGCAAGCACGCCCACCTTGAGCGGCACTTTCGGGGCCGGATTCTTCGGAAAAGCAGCCGGAAAACGCTTTTGCAGTTTTCCGATGACGCGTACGACCGGATCGACCGGCTGCGCTTTCTCACCGGAGCGCGCGCCGCCTCCTTGGCGCTCGGGGCGCTCAGGGCGTGCGGGCCGCTCCGGCCGGCTTGGCCGAGCCGGCTTGGCCGCAGGCTTCGCGGCCTGCCCCGGCGCCTGATGCGCACCTGGTTTCGGCGCCTTCTTCGTAGCCGGCTTGTCAGTCGCCTGTCCCTGCTCCTGCTGCCGCTTCAACTTCGCTTCTTTGGTCAGCTGCGCCTTAAGCGCCGCCAGTTGCTCGAAACCCATGCTTTGTCCTGTCACCGCATACCTGATTCGGGAGGACAATAGTATCAGCGTCGCCGCTCCAATGCGCGCGCGACGACGGTCACGCTGCCCTGACGTCGCATTTACGGCATGTCTGCGCTTGTCGATCGACAGTTCCACCGCTCATTCAATCACGTGCTCTCGCGCACGATAAGCTCGAACCCGAGATCGATGCGGTTCTGTGCGGGAACCTCGCCGTGGATGATTTGCAGCAGCATCCGCGCCGCCTCGAAACCGACTTGATATCGCGGGGTAGCGACGGTGGTGATCGAAGGCGAGGCAACGGCCGCAAACGGCAAATCGTTGAAGCCGACGACTGCGAACTGGCGCGGCACCGCAATACCGAGCCGCTGGCATTCGAACAGGACACCCAGCGCAAGATCGTCGTTGCAGCAGAAAACGGCGTCGCATGCGGGCGCCGTCTCGAGCAACTCGCGCAGCAAGCGGCAGCCGAGCGCGGCGCTCGAAGGCTCTTGCGTCAGCACCTCCAGCGTGGCATCGCGTCCAGCGGCGCGCAACGCGCGACGAAAACCCGCGCGCCGCTGCATCGTGCGAGGGTCCAATTGCGCCGCCATGAACGCGGGACGACGCGCGCCACGTTCGATCAAGTGCTCGCCGATCGCGAATCCCGCACTACGCTGCGAGAACCCGACCGACCATTCGTCGCCCGGCACGAGATCGAACATATGCACGAGCGGCACGTTCGACGCCGCGAGTTGACGACGCACCGCGTTGGAGTTGTCGATGCCGGCCACGAGGAAGCCGTCCGGCGCATGCGAGAGGTAGGCCGAAAGCAACTCGGCCTGCCGAACCGGCGAATAATCCGTGTTGCCGATCAACAACTGATAGCCTGCAGGATCTACGCATTCCTGCACCGCCGCGATCGTTTCCACAAACACCGCGTTGGACAGCGACGGCGCCAACACGCCGATGAGTTTCGAACGCGCCGACGCGAGCGTGCGCGCTGCACGGTTCGGGATATAGCCCAGTTGCGCCACCGCCGCCTGCACGCGCTCGCGCGCGCCCGGCGAAACGAGCGACGGGTCGCGCAGCGCGCGCGAGACCGTCATCGTACTGACCTGCGCGTGTTCTGCGACTTCCTCGAGCGTCACGCGGCCGCTCGGGCGCCGCCGCGCGAGGTGATGGCCTGGTTCGCCCGCATGACGCGAGCGCATCGATATCTTGCGATCGGATTTGTTCATCGCGAAAGTATCGCCGGTTTCACAGCCGACAAACAGATTACGGCGCTACGACAGGGTTCATCCTACTGTGGAACGTACGATGTTAGCGCTACCATTTTTGGCCGAAAATTCGTTAACCACATTCGCCGCATCCGGCGACGGGAGAGATGAACCATGCATTCGACGCAACGCTCGCGCATTCGTACCCGCATGCCCCTCGCCGCGCTGACCGCCTGCGCCGCGGCCGTGCTATCGCTGGCAACCGCCAGGGCGCAAGCTGCGCCCGTCGAGGTGCTTCATTATTGGACCTCGGGCGGCGAAGCGAAATCGGCACAGCTGCTGAAAAAGATGCTCGAAGAAAAAGGCGATACGTGGGTCGACTTCGCAGTGGCGGGCGGCGGCGGCGGCAACGCGATGACTGCGCTCAAGACGCGCGTGGTGGCCGGCAATCCGCCCGCAGCCGCCCAGATCAAAGGCCCCGCCATTCAGGAGTGGGGCGACGAAGGCGTGCTCCTGCCGATCGACGATGTGGCCAAGGCCGGCAATTGGGACCATCTGCTGCCCCCCGAAATCGCGCGCATCATGAAGTACAAGGGTCAATATGTCGGCGCGCCCGTCAACGTGCATCGCGTGAACTGGCTATGGATCAATGCGGATGCGCTCAAGCGCGTGAATGCACAACCGCCCGCCACGTGGGATGACTTCTTCAAAGTGGCCGACGCACTGAAGAAGGCCGGCGTGACGCCTGTCGCGATCGGCGGTCAGCCGTGGCAGGAAGCCGAAACGTTCGAATCGGTCGCGCTCGGCGTAGGCGGCCCCGACTTTTATAAGAAGGCGTTCGTGCAACTCGATCAAGCGACGCTCAAGAGCCCGACGATGGTCAAGGCGCTCGAGACGTTCAAGCGCATCAAGGACTACACGGACGACGGCCAGGTGGGCCGGGACTGGAACATGGCGACGGCAATGGTCATCAACGGCAAGGCCGCGATGCAATTCATGGGCGATTGGGCGAAGGGAGAGTTCACGGTCGCGGGCAAGGTGCCGGGCAAGGACTATCTCTGCGTCGCGGCGCCCGGATCGCAAAAGGATTTCACGTTCAACGTCGACAGCTTCGTTTTCTTCAAGGTCAAGACTGCCGGCGTCGAGAAGGGACAAAAGGATATGGCTGGCTTGCTGATGAGCCCGGCCTTTCAGGAAGCGTTCAATCTGAACAAAGGTTCGATTCCGGTACGGCAGGACGTGAGCCTTGCGAAGTTCGACGACTGCGCGAAAAAGTCGTCGGCCGACTTCAAGTCCGCCGGCGCGAATGGCGGTCTCGTCCCCTCCTGGGCCCATGACATGCTCGTCAGTCCCGCCGTCGAAGGCGCGTTCTACGACGTGCTCGGCAACTACTGGAGCAGCAAGGACGAAACCGCGCAGCAGGCTGCGGACAAGCTGGCGGTCGCCGCGAAAACGAACTGATCGTTTCGTTGCGCGTTATAAGAGCGGCGCGGCGCTATGCGCGCCCGCCGTTCGTCCCTTCACGCATCGCGCGATATTCGCGCCGCACGATCTCCATCAGTTCAGGCACCGATGTCTGCGCGCTGTGCTGTTCGTAGGTCACCCGCCCGCGTTGCATCAGCATGATGCGATCCGCGATATCGAGCGTCTGCGCATAGTTGTGCATGATCATGACGATCGACAATCCGCCCTTTTCCTTGAGCCGCATGATCAGATCGATGATGAGCCCCGCTTCGCGTGCGCCCATCGCGGCCAGCGGCTCGTCGAGCAAGAGAATCCGCGCGTTCGAATTGACCGCGCGCGCGACGGCGATCGCCTGTCGCTGGCCACCTGAGAGCCGTTCGACCGGCATCGTCACCGAAGGCACATGCACGCCGATATCGTCGAGACATTGCGCCGCACGCTCGCGCATCGCGCGATGATTAAGAAAGCGGATCGGCCCGGGGTAGACGATCTCGCGATTCAGAAACATGTTGTGATAAATGCTCAGCGAATTGGCGAGCGCCAGATCCTGATAGACGCATTCGATGCCGAGCGAACGTGCATGGTCGACCGAGCGCAACAGCGTCTCTTGGCCGTGAATATGAAGCTCGCCGCTCGTCTGCTGATGAAAGCCCGTGAGGATCTTGATCAGCGTCGATTTGCCGGCCCCGTTGTCACCGAGAATGCCGAGAATCTCACCTTCGGCCAGATGAAGCGATACGCCGTCGAGCGCCGTCACCGCACCGAAACGCTTGACGATGTTTTGCGCCTGCAGCGCGAGCTGCCCGCTGCTCTGAGCCATCACGATCTCCCGCGCCGGCCAAGCCGCGCCACATGGATATTGAAGATCATCGCAGCGAGAATCGCAGCGCCGAGAATGATATTGAACGTGAACGCGTTGATGCCGATCAGCGTGAAGCCGTCGTTCAACATGCCGAGCACAGCCGCGCCGATGAGTGCGCCGACGATCGTGCCCGAGCCTCCCGTGAGCGGCGTGCCGCCGATCACCGCCGCGGCGACCGCCAGGAACATGATCTGATTGCCGCCTGCCTGCGGATCGATCGACGTGATCCGCACGGCTTCGAGGATGCCGGTGAATCCCGCCAGCACGGCCGCCAGAATGAAGTTACCGAGCTTGAGCCGGTTCACGTGGATACCGGCCTCCGATGCGCCGAGCGGGTTCGCGCCGCTCGCGACCGTATGCAGGCCCCACCGCGTGTGCCGGAGCATCACATGCATGACGAACGCGATCGCGACGGCCCAGCAAATCTCGCTGTAACCCCATCCGCCCATCACGGCCGTGAAGGTCGGCCCGCCCGGTGTCGATAGCGGCGTGCCGCGCGAGATCGTCAGCGTAATACCGTTGATCAGAAAGAGCGTGCCAAGCGTCGTCACGAACGAAGGCAACCGCAGAAACACCGTGACGGCACCGTTGACGAAGCCGACCAGCGCCGCCGCCGAGACACCGGCCAGCACGGCGAGCCACATCGGCGCGCCGGCGTCAGCCGCGAACGCCATCATGAACGGCGCAAACGCGAACACCATCCCTGCCGACAGGTCGATCTCGCCGCCGATCATCAGCATGACTTCGCCGAATGCGATGATCGCCGCCGGCGCGACGAACTGCGAGAGGTTTTGCAAACTCGCACTCGTCAGCAGGAAATCGTGATTGGCCGTTTCGAAGTAAGCGCCGACCAGTACGGCCACGAGCAGGATCCGCAATTCCGCCGACCATGCGAAGCCGCCGAACCTCGCGCGGGCGCGCGAGGTTGCGGGACGGCCAGGTGTTTCGTTGACGCTTTCGCTCATGACTTGATGGCACCCGAGCGCGGCACGATCTGCGCCTTGGTGCTCTTGCCTTCATAGCGGGTGGATGTATTCAGATAGGGATCGACGGTCGACTTCGTGACGAATTTCAGGCCGGAATTGACGTCCGCCGGACCGACGAGGCCACCCGACGCCAGATACGTAAACGCCTCCACCACAGTATAGAAGCCCTGCACGTAAGGTTGCTGATCGATCGTGAAGTCGAGGAAGCCGTCATGAATCAATTGCACCGTGGTCGGCAGCAAGTCGAACCCGCCGCCATGCACGCCCTTCTCCGGCAACTTCGATTCCTTCATGACCTGGGCGATGCCCTGGGTACTGCCCGCATCGACGGCGAACATTCCTTTCACGTCCTGGTGCCCGAGGTAGAACGACTTGATCTTCGAGAGTTCCTCGTTGACCGTCGCGCCCGTGGCGATCGTTTGAATCTCGATCTTTTTGCCCGACTTCTTGATCGCATCGGAGGCGCCATCGAGTCGAGGCTGGATGTTGAGCTGACCCGGCGTGGCGATAAAGAGCCCAACGAGGCCGCTATCGACGAGGCTCACGATACGCTCGCCCATCTGATAGCCCGACAGATACAAATCCTGTCCGATATAAGCGAGTCGCGGGTTGGTGCTACCGCGCGGTGCATCGGCGTTGTAAGCGAACACCGGGATACCGGCGTCGAGCGCCTTCTGAATCGGACCGTTGAATGCCTTCGGATCGACGATCGGCACGGCGATCGCGTCGGCCTTCGCCGCAATGGCCGCATTCATCGCGTTGACCATCTCGCCGACATCCGCATTGGCGGAGCCGGTCCACTGGTAGTCCATGTTCAGCATGGCGCAGGCATCTTGAATGCCATATTGCGTCGGCACGAAAAACGGGTTGGTCGTCACGTGATTGACGAACACGATCTTCCAGCGCTTATGCGAGGGGAACGGCGCTTCGGCAGCCTGCGCAGGCGTGATCATCCCACCCATCATGGCCAAGGCCGCGCCCAATCCCGCACCTTGCAGCAAGCCGCGCCGCATGCGGTTCGCCGTGCCCTCGCCGGCCGCCCCCTGGACCTCATCCTGCGCATCGTCTCGCTCGTTCGTCATCTCGTCCTCCGTAGTTTTTCGTTGGCTGAATGCTTCTTTGCGAAACGGCGCGGACCGTCGACGGCTCGCGCCGGATTATGTTCCGGCGCCCGCGCGTTCGAACACGAACACGCGCGGCGGCCAATGGATGAACGCAGCCATGCTAGCTCACCGGTACGATGCCCTTAATACATGAATACCCTTAACTAGTCGGACTATTTAAAGGTGCTGCGCGCCGTGAGCGCTGATCTGACGAATTTGAAGGTGCAGGGTCTTCACTCTCGGCAGATCAGCGCAGCGCAAGAATAACGTAAGCATCTGGCGCACCGATGGCGGGGAAATGTCCGATAAGTGGGACAACCCAAAAACAGTAAGACTATATAGCCATGGTCAGCGTTACCTCGCATGAGTGCCGTGCACCGCGGCGGGCACGGCGGCGTCATTGACTTGACGCTCGCGCGCATCCCCGCAAGGCGACAGGTAAGACCGCGGCCACGCGCCATTTTGAACGCCCTGCTCACATAGTGCGCTTGCCTGACTGCACCCTCTCGCTTGCGCGGCTCAACCGCATCCACGCACGCATCGTTTGCACTACGCTATGCCGCCATACGTCATATGGCAAGGCGCACGTTCACACATGTCCCATTGCATTCGAGAGGGCGAACCATGACCGTTGCACAGTTGGGTGAACTCGAGATGTTTTACGAGTCGCAAGGCGAGGGACAGCCGTTGGTCCTCATCCAGGGCTACACCTGTTCTCACCGCTTTTGGGATCAGATGGCGCCGGACCTTGCGAAACGCTTCCGCGTCATTCGATTCGATAACCGCGGTATCGGCTTCACGCGCGACGACGGCCGGTCGTTCTCGCTCGATACGATGGCCGCAGATACCGCGGCGCTCATCGAGCATCTGCGCCTCGTCGAACCGATCCTCGTCGGCCACTCCATGGGAGGCATGATCGTACAGACGCTGCTCGAGCAGCGTCCGCATGTGTGCGGGAAATGCGTCATTCTCAATTCGACGCGGAGTTTCAGCCGGCAAGCCACGATGTTGCTCGAAAGCCTGCTCGCACTGCGCCAGGCCGACGTCGATTTCGATTTCCTGGTCGACGCCACGTTGCGCCTGCTTTCGGGGCTGTCCTGGCTAACGGTACCGTCGAACATCGACAGTTTCAAAACGGCATTGAAGTGTGACCCCGCTGCGCAATCGCTCGCAGACCAGGCGCGGCAACTGCAAGCGCTCAAGACCTTCGACGCAACGTCTTATGACACGCAACCGCGCCACCCGGTACTCGTCGTCTCTTCGACGGAAGACCTCCTCACGCCGGTTGCCGATGGCCGGCAACTGGCCCAAGCCTTGAACGCACATCTCGAGGAAATCCGCACCGGGCATCCCAGCGTGCTCGAAGCGCACGAAACGCTCGCGCGGCTCATTGTGAATTTTCTGGCGGCTTGAACGGCGCCGGCGCGCCATGGATCAATACGTTTCGACGTGCAAGCGTCCCTCTCGCTTCAGGCGCGTCCACAACGCCGGCCAGACGAGACCGTTGCCTTGCGCGATCTCCTGCAGCACCTGCAGCACGCCCTCCTCCATGCCTCGCAGCCCACAAACGTAGATGTGGGTCTGATCGTCCTTGAGCCACTGCGCGAGGTCGGCGGCTCGCTCGCGCATGGCATCCTGGACATATCGCTTGGGCTGACCCGGTGTCCTTGAAAACGCCAGGTTGGTATCGATGAAGTCCTTCGGCAGATTCATCAGGGGTCCGAAATAAGGCAGCTCGTCTTTGGTGCGCGCGCCGAAGAACAGCATCAGTTTTCCGGTCGCGCCCTCCAACCGCCGCCTGCGCCGATATTCGGTCATCGCGCGCATCGGCGCCGAACCCGTGCCGGTGCAAATCATCAGCAAATGCGAATGCGGATGATTGGGCATCAGGAAGGTGCTGCCGAACGGGCCGATGACCGTGACGACATCGCCCTTGCGCAGATCGCACAGATAATTCGAGCAGACGCCTGCGGCCACGTTGCCTTCATGATCGTGCGTGACTCGTTTGACCGTCAAAGAGAGATTGTTGTAGCCGGGACGTTCCCCGTTTCGGGGGCTCGCGATCGAATACTGGCGTGCGTGATGCGGCTTGCCATCGCGCGTCATGCCCGGCGGCAAGATGCCGATCGATTGCCCCTCGAGCACCGGAAACGGAATCGCACCGAAATCGAGGACGATGTGACGGATGTCGCTATCGGTCGATGCATCGGTCAATCGATAGTTGCCCACCACCGTAGCCGTAACAGGCCCTTTGTGGGTGTAGAGATTGACGTAGGGCTTTGCCGCCGACCACGGCGGCACCATCGCAGTGCGCGTGTGCGTCAAATCTTCGGCGTCCGTTGCGCCTTCGCCGGCGCCCAGGGCCGTAACGAGCGACCCTTGCAGCGACGCCGTGGCTGCTTCGCCGATCGGCCGGTCCGGCGGCAGCTCATCCCAGCCGAATTGCTCCTCGATGCCATAGGCCTGCGCTTTGAACACCGTGCGCCAACTGTCGATCGCCCCCGTGGGGCACGGCGCAATGCAGGCCATGCAGCCGTTGCAAACATCCGCTTTCACGACATAGTTGTTTTCGTCGTGCGTGATCGCATCGATGGGACACGTCTCTTCGCAGGTGTTGCACCGAATGCAGATCTCGGGATCGATCAAGTGCTGCTTGATCACTTCGATGGGGGCGGCAGGCATGTTCATGAGGGCAGACTCCGCGCGCCGCAGGGCCTCTCGTTGGCAGAGTGGCCGCTGCGGAGCGGACGTAATGCGTTTACGCGTAACGGTGAAAGCAAGGGCCGATCAGCCGGATCCGGGCGATCGAGTGCAAAGTTCAGCGCTAGTTGAACCGTACGTACTCGAAATCGATCGGCTGACGGTTGATCCCCATCGCGGGCGGGGCGATCCAGTTGGCGAACCTGCCCGGCTGCGACACGCGCCCCATCAGCGATGCGACATAGGCACGGTCTTCCGGCGTCGGCAACCATGCGGCCTCGTTCGCCGCCCATTCGGCCTCGCTGACCACGCGGCCGTCGGGCGCGACGCGCACGCCCGCAAACGTGCCGATCTGACGATTGAAGGCTTTGTGCGGCACGGTGAGACGAAAATCGATCCCGGCCTTCTCGAGCACTTTGTTCCAGCGGTTCACGCCCGCCACCGAATCTTTGATGTAGTCGTCGCGCAGCACTTCGTTCATGGCGTTGAGCATCGGCACGTCGCGTTCGACGAGTTTGCCGTCTTCGACCTCGAGCAGCTTATAGCTCTGCCCGGTCAGCCGATGATCGTCGTCACGCTTCGCTTCCTCGTAACGGCCTTTCAGCCCCGAGCTATAGAAGGTCGCTGCGTTGGAGGATTGATCGGCGCCGAACAGATCGATCGTCACCGAATAGTGGAAGTTCAGATAGCGTTGAATCGTCGGCAGATCGATGACGCCGGCCGCCCGCAGCCTGGCCACATCGTCGGTCTTCAGTTCGTTCATGACTTGCGCCGTGCGCTGCACCACCCGCGAGACGCCCGATTCCCCGACGAACATGTGATGCGCTTCCTCGGTCAGCATGAATCGGGTCGTGCGCGCGAGCGGATCGAATCCCGATTCGGCGAGCGCGGACAACTGGAACTTGCCGTCGCGGTCGGTAAAGTACGTGAACATGAAGAAGGACAGCCAGTCGGGCGTCCGTTCGTTGAAGGCGCCGAGAATGCGTGGGTTGTCGTCATCGCCCGAACGGCGCGCAAGCAGCGCATCCGCTTCCTCGCGCCCGTCCCGGCCGAAATAGCGGTGCAGCAGGTACACCATCGCCCACAAGTGGCGCCCTTCTTCGACATTGACCTGGAACAGGTTGCGCAGGTCGTACATCGACGGCGCCGTCAGCCCCAGGTGCCGCTGCTGTTCGACCGACGCAGGCTCCGTATCGCCTTGCGTGACGATGATCCGGCGCAGGTTAGCGCGGTGCTCGCCTGGCACTTCCTGCCACGCGGCTTCTCCCTTGTGCTCGCCGAAATGAATCTTGCGATCGGCCTCGCCCGGAGAAAGGAAGATGCCCCAGCGATAATCGGGCATCTTCACATGATCGAAGTGCGCCCAGCCGCCCGGATCGACGCTGACGGCCGTGCGCAGATAGACGTCGAAGCCGTGCGAGCCGTCGGGACCCATATCGCCCCACCAGGACAGGAAGTTCGGCTGCCATTGCTCGAGCGCACGTTGCAGCGTGCGATCGTCGGCCAGGTTGACGTTGTTGGGGATCTTCTCGCTGTAGTTGATCGTGGACATGATTGAGCGGTTCCTCGTGCGAAGTCGTGACGGTCAGACGCGGGCCGCGTCGAATTGCGCTTTGCTGCCCTTCCCATAGACCTTGAGCGCGCCCTTCTCGCCGACGGCGTTCGGTCGATTGAAAATCCAGTTTTGCCAAGCAGACAGGCGCCCGAAAATGCGCGTCTCCATCGTCTCGGGTCCGTTGAAGCGCAGGTTCGCTTCGAGACCGGTCAAGGCGTCGGGCGACATCGCGGCGCGCTCTTCAAGCGCGATACGGATTTCGTCGGCCCAGTCGATGTCGTCCGGCGATGCCGTGACAAGCCCGAGGCGCTCGGCTTCGACAGCGCGCACCGGCACGCCGATCTTTGCGCGCGCGGCCTCGATTGCTTCGGACTCCTCATAAAACCGCCGCGCGATGCGCGACTGATGCGTGACCATCGGATAGAGCCCGAAGTTGACTTCGGACAATGTGATTGCCGGCTCCTCCTCCTCGTTCGAGGGAAGCGCCGCCATGTAAGTGCGATCCGCCGCGAAAGCGAATTCGGCGAACGTGCCCGCGAAACACGAACCGGGCTCGATCAACGCAAACAACGAGCGCGACGAAACGTCGATGCGAGCCAGCGTGCGGCGCAACATGCCGATCGTCTCGCGCACGAACCAATGGTCGCGATGTTGCATCAGCGCGGCATCAGCCGCGAGCACGCTCGATGCTTCGCCCGATGTCTTGAAGATCCACGTGCCGATTTCAAGCTCGTTCGTGCGCATGGAGAGAATCGCGTCGTCGAGTTCGCGTGCGAACCGGAGCGGCCACCACTGCGCGCCCGCTTCGAGAATCGATGCGATCGTCGACGGCTGTGGGCCGCTCGGCGCTTTGACGACAAAGGTGGCCGTGCGCCTCGCACGATCGATCGTCACGTCGACGGTTTGGTAGGCAATGCCGTCCTCGCGATCGGTGCGTTCGATGCGCGTCAGCGCCACGCCCTTCGCGTCCGACGGGCGATCGCTTTGAGCCGCGAGTTCCAGGGCGCGCGCCTGCACGGCCCCGTCGAATTGATTCGGCTTGACGACTTCATCCACGAGCCGCCATTGCTTCGCTCTTTCGCCACGGATGCCTTCGACGACCGTGCAGAAGATATCGGCGCGATCGTGCCGCACTTTGCGCTTGTCGGTCAGCCGCGTGAGGCCGCCCGTCCCCGGCAGCACGCCGAGCAACGGCACTTCAGGCAACGCGACCGACGACGAACGATCGTCGACGAGCATGATTTCGTCGCAGGCGAGTGCAAGCTCGTAGCCGCCGCCCGCGCAGGCGCCGTTCACCGCCGCGATGAATTTGAGCCCCGAGTGACGCGACGTATCCTCGATCCCGTTGCGCGTCTCATTCGTGAACTTGCAGAAGTTGACCTTCCATGCATGCGACGACAAGCCGAGCATGAAGATGTTGGCCCCGGAGCAGAACACGCGCTCCTTCAGGCTCGTCAGCACGACCGTCCTGACTTCCGGGTGCTCGAAGCGGATCCGCTGCAAAGCGTCGTGCAGTTCGATATCGACGCCGAGATCGTATGAATTGAGCTTGAGCTTGTAGCCGTCGCGAATGCCACCGTCCTCGGCAATATCGATGCCGAGCGTCGCAACGGGGCCATTGAACGTGAGCTTCCAATGCTGGTACTGCGAAGGATCGGTGCGGTAATCGACGCGCACTGCCGTCTGCGGGATGAGCATGCCTTTCTCCTAATGAGCTGCATCGTTTCGGTGAACGATAGTGCATCATTTGGAGCGTGTAAAGCATTTTAATGCATGTTAGTGTGCGATACGGGTAAACGCCGAGCGGCGACGGTCGCCGCTCCGGCTGTCCCCTTCATTCCATTTCGGCTCCGAGTCGCGCCGCAATGCGGTCGCGCAGTTGCAGATAGGCGTCGGCCAGGGTCTTGTCGCTCGTATCGAAGGTCATGTCGGCGCGGCCGTAGAGTTCGCTGCGGCCGGCGAGGATCCGTTTCAAATCGTCCATCG
Source organism: Trinickia soli (assembly GCF_002879855.1). Taxonomy (GTDB): domain Bacteria; phylum Pseudomonadota; class Gammaproteobacteria; order Burkholderiales; family Burkholderiaceae; genus Trinickia; species Trinickia soli. Next base: position 30,172 of record NZ_PNYB01000008.1, read on the forward strand.
CCTCACGGTTGCCCGACATCGGCCGCAGATCGCCCTGCGCGACGACTCGGCGCATATGTTCTTCGGGCGTCGCCTGCAGCCAGACGGTGAAGCAGTGCGCGAGCAGCATCGTGAACGTCGAGGGCTCCGAAACGAGGCCGCCTGGCGACGCGATCACGGCGCGCGGATGCTCCGCGATCACCGCTTCCAGCGCCCGGTGCTCATAGCGGCGATAGGCGCTTGCGCCGTAGAGCGAATGAATCTCGGCGGGCGGACAACCCGCCAGCTGTTCGATGACGCGATTGAGTTCGACGAACGGCGCTTTCATTTCTTGCGCGAGCATGCGCCCGAGCGTCGACTTGCCCGCGCCGCGCAATCCGATCAGGGCAATGCGCTCGCGCCGATGCGGATCGGCGGGGGCCTGCTCGAACAGTTGCGCCAATGCGGCCCGCGCCCGCTGCAACGACGCCGGATCGCGCCCCTGTAACAGTTCGCGGATCAACATCCACTCCGATGACGACGTCGTGACGTCGCCGATGATCTCGGCCAATGGGCAGTTGAGCGTCGTCGCGATCTGCCGCAAGACCTGCACGGACGGATTGCCGATCCCCGCTTCGAGATTGGCGAGGTGTCGCTCGGAGAGCCCCGTTTCCGCCGCAAGCGCTTTGCGCGTCATGCCGCGGCGCGCGCGCAGCAGACGCACACGTTCCCCCATCGCCGCAATGAAGGGATCCCGCTCGACCCTTTCGTGCTCGGCGCTATCGCCTTCCGGCTCGTCGGCGCCTCGGCCGGCATCCTTGCCGCCGGCCACGACGGTGTAACTTCGCTTCATGTTTTGACCTTCTGTTTTCGCCATACACGCACTATAGTGCTTGACACTTTGGACCGATACCGCTAATTTTCGCGGAAACGGTCGGATGCGGCAAACGGTAGCGGTCAGGCGAATGGGCCGACACGATCGCGGCATGCATTAACGTGCAGACCGGCGCGAATCATCGCAGCAATCATGGAGCGAAAGAGAACGATGTCACCCGACGATTTCGAACACCTCGTGGCCGGTGTCACCGGCCAGATCGCGGGGCGCGCGTTGGACGAAGCGCTCGAGCACTGGCTCAACGCGACCTGGCCGCACGGCAGCACGACGTTCAATGCGCTCGAACACGCATGCCGTCTTGGCGTCGAGCAAGGCTGGCTCTGCAATCGCGAGGCCGGCGGCATTCGTTATGGCCGCATCGTAAAGCCGACGCCGCGCACCCATGCGTTTTCCGTCGATGTCGTCCTGATGGAGGATCTTGTCGGCCCGCATCACGTTCATCCGAACGGCGAGATCGATCTGATCATGCCGATCTCCGAGCAAGCGCGGTTCGACGGGCACCCCGCCGGTTGGCGTGTCTATGGCCCCGGCAGCGCGCACTGCCCGACCGTCTCGAACGGGCAGGCGCTCGTGCTCTATCTACTCCCGCAAGGCGCCATCGAATTCACGAAGGCCAACGCCTGACCGCGGGCACCGCATGCAATGCGAGGAATATCCATGACTGAACGACTGAAAAACTACATCGCCGGCCGCTGGACCTCCGGCGATGGCGCCGGCGCGGTGCTGACCGATCCCATTTCGGGCGAGGCGCTCGTGAGCGTATCGAGCGACGGGATCGATCTCGATGCGGCGTTCCGGTTTGCTCGCGAAACCGGCGGTGCGGCGCTTCGTTCGCAGTCCTACGCAACGCGTGCAGCGATGCTCGCCGAGATTGCCAAACTGTTGCAGAACAATCGTGAGGCGTACTACGCGATCGCATTGGCCAACTCGGGCACCACGCGCAGCGATTCGGCCGTCGATATCGACGGCGGCATCTATACGCTGTCGTGGTATGCCAGGAACGGCGCGGCGCTGGGCGACGCGTTCGCGCTGCGCGACGGCGCGGATACGGCGCTATCGAAAGATGCATCGTTTCGGGTTCGACATGTTTGGACGCCTACCCGGGGTGTAGCGCTGCTCATCAACGCATTCAATTTCCCCGCGTGGGGCCTCTGGGAAAAAGCCGCGCCGGCATTGCTCTCGGGCGTGCCCGTCATCGTCAAGCCGGCGACGGCCACCGCATGGCTCGCGCATCGCATGGTGGCCGATGTCGTCGACTCGGGCATCCTGCCGCCGGGTGCGCTGTCGATCGTATGCGGGAGCGCCTCGGGTTTGCTCGATCGAGTCGCATCGTTCGACGTCGTCTCCTTTACCGGATCGGCTGAGACGGCCGCGCTGCTGCGCGCCCATCCGGCCTTCGTGTCACGCGGCGCGCGGCTCAATGTCGAGGCCGACAGCCTCAACAGCGCGATCCTTTGCAGCGACGGCGCCCCCGGCACCGAAGCGTTCGACCTCTTCGTCAAGGAGGTCGCGCGCGAAATGACCGTGAAGTCGGGGCAAAAATGCACGGCGATACGTCGTGCATTCGTGCCGCAAGCGTGGCTGCAGGACGTCGTGCAAGCGCTGTCGGCGCGACTCGCCAAGGTCAGCGTCGGCAATCCGCGCAACGAATCGGTCCGCATGGGCGCACTCGTGAGCCGCGCGCAACTCGACCACGTCAAGGCGGGGATCGCCGCACTCTCGCAGGAAGCACGGCTCGTCTTCGACGGCTCGACCGTACCGTTCGTCGATGCCGATGCCAGCGTCAGCGCCTGCATTGCGCCGCATCTGTTCGTCGTCGACCACCCCGACGACGCGCGCTGCATGCATGACGTCGAAGTGTTCGGCCCCGTCGCGACCGTGGCGCCCTATCGAGTTGATCGCGTTGCAACCGAAGGACTGCAGGAAGCGCACGCGGTCGAGCTGGCACGCCGCGGACAGGGTTCGCTCGTCGCGTCCGTCTACTCGAACGACGATGCGCGCGTTTCGCCGGTCGCGCTCGCGCTCGCCGACACGCATGGCCGGGTTCACTGCGTCACGCCCGCCGTACGGGAAAGCCAAACCGGTCACGGCAACGTCATGCCGATGTCGTTGCATGGCGGACCCGGCCGCGCGGGCGGCGGCGTCGAACTGGGCGGGCTGCGCGCACTCGGGTTCTACCATCGGCGTGCCGCGATTCAAGCATCGTCAATCGCGCTGGAGACGATGACGAACGTTGCGGATTCACACCTATAGCGCACGGCGCAGGTTCACGAAACAGGGCTGCGTGCATGCGCTGCTGCGCCATGCACGCGACCTGTCAACGAGACAACGGGGCGACCCGAGGACGGAGACGAAGCACGCATGGATACCCGCACAACACCGACGGCAGAGCAAGCGTCGAACATCATCGCCCCACCCTCGCAATTGAACTTCGCGTCGCATGTTTTCGCGTTAAATCGGGCGCGAGCCGTCAAGCCCGCGTACATCGACGATCGAGGGGTAACGACCTACGCCGAGTTGGAACAACGTGCGCGCCAATTCGCTTCGGTCCTCCATACGCAGGGCGTCCACGCGGAAGAACGCATCCTGCTCGCGCTGCTCGACAGCGCCGATCTTCCCGTTTGCTTCCTCGGCGCACTGTTGGCCGGCGTCGTGCCCGTCGTCGTCAACACGCTGCTGACCGCCCCCGACTACGCATACATGCTCGCGCATAGCCGCGCCCACGCCGTCATTGTGTCGGCGCCGCTAGTACCGGTTTTCACAGAAGCGCTGTTACAGGCGCAGATCGAGCCGTGTCCGCTGATCGTGTCGGCGCGCACGGAGCCTTCTTCGTCAATGACATCGTTATCGCATCCGGACCTGCAAGCGCTCATCGACGCCGCCCCCCTCGCCGCGAATGCGGCACGCACCCAGGGTGACGACATCGCGTTCTGGCTTTATTCGTCGGGCTCGACGGGCAAGCCCAAAGGTGTCGTGCATACGCATGCCAATCTGTACTGGACCGCCGAGATGTATGGCAAGCCCATTCTCGGCATCCGTGAGAACGACGTCGTGTTTTCCGCGGCAAAGCTGTTCTTCGCATATGGACTCGGCAACGCATTGACGTTCCCGCTGTCGGTCGGTGCGACGACCGTGTTGATGGCCGAACGCGCTACGCCGCAAGCCATATTCGATCGCCTGGTCAAACATCGCCCGACGATTTTCTACGGCGTGCCGACGCTCTACGCGAACATGTTGAGCTCCGCCAGCCTGCCCGCCGCGGCCGACGTTGCGTTGCGCACATGCACGTCAGCCGGCGAAGCGTTGCCGCGCGAAGTCGGCGAACGGTTCACGGCGCACTTCGGCTGCGAGATTCTCGACGGCCTTGGCTCGACGGAAATGCTTCACATCTTTTTGTCCAATCGCGCCGGCGATGTGCATTACGGCACGACCGGCACCCCCGTGCCCGGATATGAGGTCGAACTGCGCGACGAGAGCGGGCAACCGGTGCCCGACGGCGACGTGGGCGACCTCTATATCAAAGGCCCCAGCGCGGCGCTGATGTATTGGAGCAACCGCGAAAAATCGCGCGCGACTTTCCTGGGCGAATGGGTCAAAAGCGGAGACAAGTATCGCAGGCTGGCCAACGGTTGCTACGCCTATGCGGGTCGCAGCGACGATATGCTCAAAGTCAGCGGGCAATACGTCTCGCCCATCGAAGTGGAAATGGCATTGATGGAGCACGAAGCCGTACTCGAGGCGGCGGTCATCGGGGTCGATCAGGGCGGGCTCGTCAAGACTTGTGCGTTCGTCGTGCTCAAACCCGAGCGCAGTGCCAGCGATGCACTCGGCCAGGAGATGAAAGCGTTCGTAAAGCAGCGTCTCGCCCCTCACAAGTACCCGCGCGACATTGTGTTCGTCGATGACCTGCCGAAAACGGCGACGGGTAAGATTCAACGTTTCAAGCTTCGTGAATTGACGCAACAGCAAGCGCAATCTTGACGCACCGGATGAATACGTTATCTTCCACACCCTTACCCGACGAGATTCGATTCGCCTCGCTTGCCGCCTGCGATGGAAGGCCTGAGCTGACGATCGAATACAAGTGGATCAACGCCGGGCGCACCGATGCGCCGATCGCGTTGTTCCTGCACGAGGGATTGGGTTCGATCGCCATGTGGCGCGATTGGCCGCAGCAACTGTGCGACCGGCTCGGCATGCGCGGGCTCGTCTATTCGCGCCCCGGATATGGACGATCGACGCCCCGCCCGCATGACGTCAAGTGGCCGGTCGATTTCATGACCCGTCAAGCGTGCGAAGTCTTACCCGCCCTGCTCGACACACTCGGTATCCAGGCGGCCGAGCGGCAACGCATGTGGCTGATCGGGCATAGCGACGGCGGATCGATCGCCTTGCTCTATGCCAGTGCATTTCCGAACGCATTGCATGGCGCGATTGTCATCGCTCCGCACGTCTTCGTCGAAGACATCAGCGTTCGAAGCATTGCGCAGGCGAAACTCGCTTACGAGAACACCGATTTGCGCGAGAAGCTGAGCCGCTACCATGCCGACGTCGATTCGGCCTTTTACGGGTGGAACGACATTTGGCTCGATGCCGCATTCCGGGACTGGAACATTGCCGCCCGACTGACCGCAATCGATTGCCCCTTGTTGGCCGTGCAGGCCGAGGACGATCATTACGGCACGATGGCGCAGATCGAAACGATCGCTCGGACGGTCCGCGGCGCTCAAATGCACAAGCTGCCAGAGGGTGGGCATTCGCCCCATCGCGAAGCGGCCCAGGCGTTGAACGAGGCGATTGCGCAATTCATCGCGATGAGAACTGACTAAAGCATATGAGCACGTCCGTTGGCCGCAAAAAGCCGTGCTGACCGACGGGATGCTCCGGTTTTTCAAGGAGCATCCGTTGCCTTGAACGGCGGCGTTCATGCTGGCCGGGCCCGTTTCGCCCGGCTGGCCGGCGTCTCCCGTAAGCCATCGGATCCGTGTGGCTTAACCGCGCCTTAAGTTTTGTGTATCACCATGCCGCCGATACATCGAATCCCTCACACGGTCGCCATGGAAGCACTGAATCACGCACTCTTTCTTCAAATCAATGCGGCGCCGACGCTGCCGCATTGGCTCATCGCCGTGAGCCTCCTCATTGCGAATGACCTTATCTTTGCGGTGCCGCTGACGCTTGCCGGGATGTGGCTCACCAGTGGCGATAAGCGGCGCGAAGCGGCCCTTCGCGCCGCTTTCGTCGCGTCGATCGCGCTCGGCATCAATCAATTGATCGGCATGGTCTGGTACCACCCGCGGCCGTTCGTCATCGGGCTCGGTCACACGTTCATGCCCCACGCGCCAGACTCGTCGTTCCCGAGTGACCACGTCACGCTCCTTTCCGCGGTCGCGTGTACGTTGCTCTACAACCGGCAGCGCCTGCCCGGTGCGCTCGTGCTTGGCATCGCTATCGCCGTCGCGTGGGCCCGCGTTTTCGTCGGGGTTCACTATCCTTTCGATGTCATCGGCGCCGCGTGTGTCGGTTGGGTGGTCTACCTGTTGACCGCGCCGCTATGGAAACGCATCGGTGCGCCCCTGAGCAGGATGGTGATCGATGCCTATCGCAAGCTGCTCGCGCGGCCGATCGGACACGGCTGGCTCAGGGCGTAGGCCGCCTTGCAGCGCAACCGTGTCCGACACCCCCTCATCACCGTTTCTGCAACTTGACGACCGTGAGTGCGCCGCCCACCTCGTCGGCCACGAAATCGATCCTGTCGCCAACCTGGACCTGGGTAATCATCGCCGGGTCCTTGACCTTGAAGACCATTGTCATGGCGCCCATGCCAAGGTTTTCGAGCGGACCATGCTTGATCGTCAACCTGCCGTTGGCCGCATCGACTTTCTTGATTTCGCCGTGCGACATCGCATTGTTTGCGTCGGCGTTTTGCGTCTCACCGCCGCTCATGTCCATGGTGCTCATTTCGCCCGCCGCGTATGACACAACCGGAAATGCCAGCGCAGCGCCCATCAAAACCGAAACAACCGCTTGCTTCATCCTCTTTTCTCCTGTGTTGAACGAATGAAATCGTTGATCGCAGCCACCATGGCGTCATAGTCGAACTCAGCCATCGGGCAGTTCGCCCGTGTATTCATAGGCCACAGTCCCCTTGGGGTGCCTGAACCAGCCAGGGTCACGGTAATCATGCCGGCCCAGGCCTTCGCGAACTTTCACGACCGTAAACATCCCGCCCATCTCCATCGGACCAAACGGCCCCGTGCCGGTCATCATCGGCAACGTGTTGTCGGGCAACGGCATCTCCATCTCGCCCATCGCGCCGCCCGTGCTGCCCATCGCCATGTAATCGGGCACCAGCCTGTTGATGCGCTTCGCCAGATCCTGTTGCGGCACGCCGATCATATTCGGCACCTGGTGCCCCATCGCATTCATCGTGTGATGCGATTTGTGACAGTGAAAGGCCCAGTCGCCGAGACGGTTCGCGACGAATTCGATCGCGCGCATCTGCCCCACCGCCACGTCGGTGGTCACCTCGGGCCAACGCGCCGCAGGTGCAATCCATCCGCCGTCGGTGCCGGCCACCTCGAAGCTGTAGCCATGCAGATGGATGGGATGGTTCGTCATCGTCAGATTGCCGAATCGAATCCGGACGCGGTCGCCCGCCCGCACAGGCAACGGGTCGATACCGGGGAAAACGCGCGAATTGAACGTCCACATGTTGAAGTCCGTCATCTCGTTGACGCGTGGCGTGTAGCTGCCCGGGTCGATGTCGTACGCGGCGAGCAGGAAGACGAAGTCGCGGTCCACGCGCATCACGCCGGGATCCTTCGGATGAACGATGAAGCTGCCCATCATCCCCATTGCCATCTGCACCATTTCGTCGGCATGCGGGTGATACATGAACGTGCCGTGCCGCTCGAGTTGGAATTCGTAGACGAAGGTCTTGCCCGGAGGAATGTGCGGCTGCGTCAGGCCCCCCACGCCGTCCATGCCGTTGGGCAGCGACATGCCGTGCCAATGGACCGTAGTGTGCTCCGGCAGTTTGTTGGTGACGAAGATGCGAACCTTGTCGCCTTCCACAGCTTCAATCGTCGGACCGGGCGATTGACCGTTGTAACCCCACAGGTTCGCCTTCATACCGGGCGCCATCTCGCGCACGACCGGCTCGGCTGTCAGATGAAATTCCTTCCAACCGTTCTTCATGCGCCAGGGCAGCGTCCAGCCGTTCAACGTCACAACGGGTGCATAAGGACGCCCGTCCTGCGGAACCAGTGGCGGTTGCGTGGCGGCCTGCGCCATCGTCGGCGCTTCAGGAAGCAATGCGGCGCCGGCCTTGCTGACCATCGCGGCGCCAACGAGTGCGGCCCCTGAGCCGCTCAGAAATTGTCGACGGGAAACCATGTCATTTACCTTCGGTATTCGTTGTCGGCACCGCCTGCTGCGCTGCCTGAGCGGCAGACGGTTGCGCGCCGGACTCCGCGGTGCCGGGCGTCGTCGGGACCGCCGATGCGGCCTGCGCCTCACCCGCTCGTGGCAAACGTCCGCCAAGCGCCTGTTCGAGATTCGATTCCGCGATCCAGAAGTCCTTCAGCGCATCGATGTAGCCGTCGACTGCGCCGATCTGCTCGCGTGAATCGGCCAACAGCTCGAACACGCTCGCCAACATGCCGTTGTATCGAAGCAGCAGTTCGTCGGAGATCGTCTTGCGCAGTGGAACGATCTCGTCGCGATAGTGCTTGGCGATGTCATAGCTCGACACGTACGCCGAGTACGACTCGCGCACCTCCGATCGGGCATCGATGGCCGTTTGCGCCAGTTGATTGACCGAGCGCATGTACATCGCTTTCGCGCGCGCGACCTTGACGCTGCCAAAATCGAAAATCGGAATCTCCACACGGATTTCATAGCCGTGCTCGCGCCCCTTGTCGGTTTCGTAGTTGTTGAGGTAGCCAACATCGAGCGCGTTGATGAACCGCGTTGCCTTGCTCAGGCCCAACGAGGACGCTACGCCTTGTGTTCGGAGCTTCGCAGCCTGAATGTCCAGGCGATTGCGCATCGCGTAGCTTTCCAGACCGTTCAACCCGAGGCGCTCGTTCGGCAGGTCGGGCAGGCGATCCGGAAGCCGATAGGCGGCCTGCGCGCCCCACAGGCCCATCGTGCGGGTCAGCTTTTCTCGTGCAGCCACGGCTTGCTGACGCGCCCTCGCCTGCTGCGCGACCGCTTCGGCATAGAAGGCCTGTTCGCGGGCGTAGTCGAGCTTGCTGAAATTGCCCGCCTGCTGCATGCGTCGGGCCAATTCGGCGCTGGCCTGTGCCGCGTCCTGAACTTGCTCCGCATACCCGGCAGCCTGCTGCGCGGCGACGGCGTCGATATAGGCGCGGCGCGCATCGGCCGCGATCCGCAGCATCGCATCGGCGGTCTCGAGCTTCGTCTGCTCGAACCGGCGCGCTTCGATATGAGCGGCAACGGGCAGTGTCAGAATCGCGAGCACGTTGGCAGAAAACACGCGGGCGATGTTCAGGTCGCCATTGCTCGCGCGCGTCCGGCTGAACGTCAGCCCCGGATTGGGAAGCCGGCCGGCTTCGACGAAATCGGCCTCCGAGAGCCCGAGCTCCGCGTACGATGCCTGCAGGCCACGATTGTTCAACAATGCGACCTGGACCGCGTCATCCATCGAGAGCGGCTTCGCCAGTAACGCCTGCGTCCGCTTCGCAACGGATTCGCGATCCGCGTCGGTCTGGACGATGACGGCATCCTTCCCGATTCGCTCTGAAGCCGCCGACGAGACGGCGTCGAATCCGCCGTCTTTCGAGAACGTCGTGCAGCCGGCCAGAACCATCATCGCAGCCACGCCGATACTCGTTCGCGTCAAGATGAACCGCATCTTCATTTCGGCGCCTCCTCGTGCATCGAGGGGCGTTCATGGTCGCCGGCCATGGGCTCGGACGGCGCCGGGGCGTGCATCATTCCACGCTTCGCGAGCCGCGGCGTCGCAGCCCGGTTCAGTTGTTGCCAGCCCGGCCCATCGGCAGCGCGATAGGGTTGATATCCGTCCAGCGCGGACGGCGCCGTGACGACCGGCACGGGCACCGACGCGTCGCTCGGGTCGGCAATCGTGGTCGTGGCGTGCGCGGGCGACGGCAAAGTAGCCGCCGCGCCGCGCAGCGCCGCAGTAATCGTTCGCATTTGTTTTCTCGTCGTGAGTCGACCGGCGATCCCGCGTGTGGGACGGCCGGCGCGAAGTTCAAGCCGCGGTGTTACCGCGCGCGAGTGTCAGACAGACAGATGACGAGGGGGACGTTCGATGCCGTCGGTCAGAAATGACACGACACCGACGGAAGAAGGCGGGGGAACGATAGCGCGACTGATGGCCGCGCAAACGTCAACGGCCGGGGCGCTCGGCAATGCGATGCCCAAACAGCACGATGCACAAGTCGAACAGGTATGTGTCTGGTGCGCGTTGCCGCAATGTCGCTCGTGATCGCTCCGGGCGAGCATCGTCTCGTGCCCGACATGCATGTGTCGAGCCGACGCGGCGTGTTCCGCATGAGGCATGCCCATTTCGGTGCGGTGGACCGGCGCAGTCGTGTATTGCGACGAGACGGCCGCAAACGACTGAACCGGAAGGCTCAGTGCCAGAAGCAAAACGATGAGGATTCTGCGGCAAATCGACATAAGCGCGGAGTCTAGCACGCGACGCTCCGGCGCGCATCGCGCCGCGACGTGTTCGCGCTGCTGCACGGCGCCGCAGGCAGACCTCCATGGGAAGTCACCCTGGCCGTCGTCTACCCGATCAGCCCATGCTTCGCGAGCCACCCTCTGAGGCGCGGCTGCGCGCTTTGCACCTGGAGCGACTGCGCGAGCTCAACCAGCGGCAAGACGCGCCTTTTGACCTTCTCCGTATGATTGAGCGCAATGTCCGCGATCCGATGATCGAGATACGGATTGAGGAAGCGATCCCGAACGGTTTCCACGTAGCCCGTGGCTTGCTCCGCCAATCCCAGCGAATCAAATACCGGCATCACTTCTTCTTGCCAGACTGCTTCGATTCCCGCACGCAGATGCGTATCGCTCATCGCATCGCGAACCGTTTCGGATGACGGACGCCCCCCTGCAATCCATTGCTCTGCGAGCCAGCTATGGCCGAGGTTGAGAAAGAACAGCTTCAACCGTTCGTAGCTGCGCAGGTCATCGGTCAAGACGATGGATTCGTGCGTGCAGGGCAATTGCATTTGCGCACGTCGTTCGATCGCCCAGAGCGCGTAGGGCTCGGCTACGGCGCCGACCGGATCGATCGGTTCGGAAACGATCCGGTCGACCAGCGAGTTCACCCAGATGCAGCGCTCGCGCAGATAGTCGATGAACGGCTGCGACGCCGACCATCGGACCGCCAACCCGAGCACGATGTCGCGCAACGTGTCGCCGTTGTTCGCCACCAGTTCGCAGGGATAGATCGAGACGCCGTCGAACGGACGCTCCCGCCAACGCGCGTGCAGCAAGGCGAGCAATTTTGCAGGATAGCTGCGTGGCACGGCCGAGTCGTCTTCGAGCAAACGGGGCGAATCGGACTCGTCGAGACAGAAGCCCGTGTCGCCGGTGTTCGAAACGATCACGTGTACATCTTCAATCGCGGCGCGTCGCACCATCGCCCAATCCCGATCCGCAATCCACGCGGCGCGAATGGCATCGCAAACGACGACCTTATCCACGGTCGCGCCGCGCTCGCTTCCGCGAATCTGCACGGGATAACCGCCCGCTGACGATAAAGCCGCCACGCGCGCCCGGCTGACTGGGTTGTTCGTCGTCTGCACGACGCTGATGCCACCGATCGCGTCACCGCGCTCCAACGCCTGCGACACGAACAACGCGACGTGAGCCAGCAGAAACCGGCTGGTACCGAATTGAAGTATGGGTTCGCTCATCTCGCTCGCCTTACCGCCCTGCACGCTTTCGAGCCATCACGCTCAACACTCCACCAACGCTTTTACCACCGTCTGCCCCTTTTCGAGCAAGCGCGGGAACATATCGGGGACATCCGCGAGCCGCATGCGGTGCGTATTGAGCGCCTGATCCGGGATACGCCCCGCACGCATTGCCTCGAGCACGGTCTCGAAGTCGGCTGTCGTGGCGTTTCTGCTCGCCAGCAGTGTCGTCTCCCGTTTGTGGAATTCGGGATCGGAGAAGGTCACCTGGCCAGGCACGATCGAAATCAGCGTGTATTTCCCACCGTGTGCCACGAATTCGAACCCGCGATTCATCGCCTCGATGTTGCCGGTCGCGTCGAACACGACGTCGAAGAACTCGCCTTGCGTCAGCGCTGCAAGCTGCGCCGTATCGTCGGGACCCACGGCGACGGCCGCATCGACATTCAACTGCGATGTGCAAAACGCGAGGCGGTCGGCGCGCGTATCCAGGCACGTCACGTTGCCGCCACGCAGCTTCGCGAAGATCATCGCGGCCATGCCGATGGGGCCAGCCCCGACGACCAGCACGCGTTGCCCGGCCGCTACCTCGGCCCGCCTCACCGCATGCGCCCCGATCGCCAGGAATTCGAGCATCGCCGCCTGATCGAGCGTGACGCCTTCGGCCTTGTGCACGAACTGTGCGGGTACGCTCAGGTACTCCGTGAGCGCGCCGTCGCGGTGCACGCCCAGCACCTTGATATCGACGCAGCAGTTCGTCTTCCCTTGCCGGCATGCGACGCATCGCCCGCATGATAGATAGGGCATGACGTACACGCCGTCGCCGGCCGCGAACCCCGAATCGCTCTCTGCCTCGACGACGACCCCGGAGAACTCATGCCCCATCACGCGCGGGTACTGAAGATAAGGCTGATTGCCCGTGAAGATATGCAGGTCGGTACCGCAGATGCCGACGCGCGACACACGCAGCAATACTTCGCCAGCCGCTCTGACAGGTAGATCGGAGTGTTGCCTGCGCAGTACGCCGGGCGATTCGCAAGTGACGCTAAGCATGACGGGTTCCTCGTGTTCGGTTCGTTGCAACGTGGCTTCTCTTCAATAGAGAACGTTCTTCGCTTGCGGCGAATCGAGGTTTTGCTTATCGACCATCACGACGCCCGTATCGATATCCTTCGGCATGTGCTTGTGCTCGATGACGCCCACCACCGTTTGAATGCCCTTGTATCCCATCTGGTAGGAACCCTGAACCGCAATACCCTGAATCGTGCCGTCACGGACGAAGCTTTGAAGATCCTGGTTACCGTCGAAACCGATCGCGACGATCTTGCCCGCTTTGCCCGACTGCTTGAGCGCACGCCCCATGCCGACGGCCGTCGGTTCATTGGCGCCGAAGATGCCCTTCAGATCCGGATTCGCCGACAGCACGTCGGTGGTTTGATTGAGCGCGGTCGCCATTTGCGATTGCGAGTAGTACGGCCCGACGATCTGCAACTTCGAATGGGCAGCGATGTATTTCTTGAACCCGCCCACGCGTCCGATCTCCGATCCCGCACCCGGCACGTAGGACATCAGCGCGATCTTGCCGGTCTGGCCGACGCGTTCGATCAGCGCCTTCGCGCAGAGCTCGCCCGCCTTCTCGTTGTCGGTCGACAAAAACGACTGGTAATACTGCTTGCCCGAGTCGGACAACGCCGAATCGATCAGAACGACAGGAATGTGCGCTTCCCAGGCCTTCTTGATCGCGGGGACGAGCGCATCAGGGTCCGACGGCGCGAGCACGATGCCCGCGACATGGCGATTGACGGCGTTCTCGACCATGTTCACTTCGTCGGTGATGTCCGATTCGGCGGCCGGGCCTTGAAAGGTCATCGTGTAGCCCTTCGCGTCATCGAGCGCGGCCTTCGCGCCTTTCTGCACGTTCTGCCAGTAATTCGAATTGACCGTTTTGACGATCACGGCGATTTCGCCACCCGCAGCATAGGCGCCCGAACTGAATACCGCGCACAGCAACGACGATATCGCCAACAGGGAAAACTTTTGCATGTCTCGCTCCTCTCTTTTGATTGGACTTCGCTCTACTACCGTTTCCTGCTTCGCAACTGATCGATCCAAACCGTGCCCAGAATCACGACGCCGATGATGATCTGCTGAATGAAGCTCGACACGCCGTTCATGTTCAACCCATTGCGCAGGACGCCGATGACGAACGCGCCGATCGCCGTGCCCGAAATCGTGCCCACCCCGCCCATCAACGACGTGCCGCCAATGACGGCGCTCGCGATCGCATCGAGTTCGTACATGACGCCTTCGTTGGGCTGCCCCGTCACGAGACGCGACATCAATACGCAGCCGGTCACGCCGGCCAATGCGCCCGACAGCACATAGGTGAACATCGTCACGCCGCGCACGTTGACGCCCGAAAGCCGGGCAGCTTCGGCGTTGGAGCCGACCGCATAGATGTGGCGGCCGAGCGATGTCTTCGACAGCAGCACGGCGCCGGCGAGGAAGAGCACGACCATGATGAGGACCGGATAAGGGATGCCCGGGAACGCCGTGTCCGGAAAGCCATCGGCGCCGATGTGCGAGATACGGAACAGCGCACCGTTGCCGAGCACGCCGAACGCGTTGCTCAGATCCGACACGGGCCGCGCCCCCGTGATCTGCAGTGCAAGGCCGCGTGCGACCAGCATCATGCCCAGCGTCGCAATGAACGGCGGCAGGCCCATGCGCGTCACGCAAACGCCGTTGCAGAAGCCGCAAAGCGCGCCGACGAGAACGCCGCACAGCATCGCCACGGGAACCGCCACACCCGCCTTCGCGAGCAGGGCCGCCGACACGCCCGCAAGTGCCAGCACGGAGCCGACCGAAAGATCGATGCCGCCTGTGATGATCACGCACGTCGCGGCCACGCCCAAGTAGGCGATCGAGGTCACCTGGAGCGAGACGGTCATCATGTTGCCGACCGAAAAGAAGGCCGAGCTCGTGAGCGAAAATGCGACGATCAGCGCGATCAGGCTGCCGAGTGCCGCGAACTTCTGAATGAGGTCGCGGCGTCGCTGTCGAGCCGAGCGATCGTCCACCTGCGTCCGATCCGATGTCATCTCAAGCATGGCCGCATCCCGAAGCGAAGTGCATGATCTCCTCCTGATTGGTTTGTCTGGTTTCCAGAACGGCCGTGATCCGGCCTTCATGAAAGACGGCGATCCGATCGGTCATCCCGAGCAGCTCGGGCAATTCCGAACTGATCAGCACGACGCCGACCCCGTCCGCCGCGAGCCGATCCATGAGCCCGTAGATGGCGAATTTGGCGCCCACGTCGATGCCGCGCGTGGGCTCGTCGAAGAACAGAATCTTCGAGCCGCGATAGAGCCATTTGCCGATCACGACCTTTTGCTGATTGCCGCCGGACAGGTTGCGCACGATCTGATCGACCGATGGCGTGCGGATGGCGAGGTCGTGCACATAGCGGCGCGCCACGACAGTCTCTTCATCGAACCGCAGCAAACCCGTGCGCGAAGTCACCGCGCCAACGTTGGCGAGCGTGATGTTCGCCGCGACGGACATACCGAGGGCCAGTCCGTCCTGCTTTCGGTCCTCCGACAGATATGCGATCCCGTGGCGAATCGCCTCGCGCGGCGAACGAATCCCAATGCGACGGCCGCCCAGCTCGATCACGCCGTGGTCCAGCCGGTCCGCACCGAAAATCGCGCGTGCAACTTCCGTGCGTCCCGCACCCATCAGGCCCGCGAAGCCGAGAATTTCGCCTTTGCGAAGGTCGAACGAGACCGGGCCGAACACGCCGTCGCGGCGCAGATCCCGAACGCTGAGCAACACCTCGTCGGTCGGCGTCGATTGCCGGGCGGGGTACGCATCATCGAGGGATCGCCCCACCATGCGCGCGACGATGTCGGCCACGCATAACGCGGAGAAGTCGTCCGTCGAGATGTATCGTCCATCGCGCAAGACCGTGACGCGGTCGACGATCTGCGCCATCTCATCGAGGCGATGCGAAATGTAAAGAATGGCCACCCCGGCGTCGCGCAACTCGTGAATGATGCGAAAGAGCTGAGACGTTTCAGACTCGGTCAGCGATGACGTCGGCTCATCCATGATGAGCACCTGTGCATCGAACGCAAGCGCTTTTGCGATTTCGACCATCTGCTGCTGCGCGATCGACAAGCTGCGCACGAGTGTCGTCGGCTCGACCTCGAGGCCGATCCGCGCAAGGCATCGTCTTGCGTCGGCATTCAGCTTTCGTGTATCGACAAAGGGCCCGCGCTTGGGCTCGCGCGCCAGATAAAGGTTCTCCGCAACGCTCAGGTGCGGGACCAGGTTCAATTCCTGATGGATGATCGCGATGCCGGCTGCCTGCGCTTCCGAAGTGGAACCGAACCGCACCGTTTCGCCGCGATAGTGAACGGTGCCTTCGTCGGGCTGGTACTGACCGCTGATGATTTTCATCAGCGTGGACTTTCCCGCGCCGTTCTCTCCACAGACGGCGTGAACTTCGCCGGCCCGCAGATCGAGACGAATGCCGTCGAGGGCGACGACCCCGGGGAAGCGCTTCACGATTCCCTCGAGGCGCAGGATTTCCCCGTTGCCCCTCCTTCGATCGAGCGTCGCGACATGCGATGCGTCGCCAGGCAGTGCCATGCCGTCTCCTGAGATGGACCGATTCGGGCCCGCGTTGGTCAGTCCAATTTGGTCAGATTCCAGCGCAACCGCGCTGATTTGGTAAAACCAATAGTGATTTATCTTTACTGACCTTACCAATAGTGAAAACCCGAATGCGGCGCACACGCGCTTCGGATCGGCCCGGCGAGCGGCCCATGCTAGACTTTTGCCGAAGGCGACGCCCCCTCGCGCAGCGCTCAGTCATCGCACCATGAAATCAACCGAACCAAAGCGGCTTTACCAATCCGTCGCCACGCAGATCCTCGCCTTGATTCGCCAGGGCGAGTTCCCGCCCGGGGAACGCTTGCCGCCCGAGCGCGAACTCGCGTTGAAGCTGGGCGTGTCGAGACCTTCGCTGCGCGAGGCGCTGATCGCGCTCGAGATAGGCGGTCAGGTCGAGATCCGCATGGGTTCGGGGGTCTACGCGTGCGAAGCCGCCGGGAGCGACGGCAGCGCGGTGGGCGCACTCGGCGATAGTCCGTCGGAATTAATGCAGGCTCGCGCGGTGGTCGAAGGCAGCGTCGTGACGCTCGCCACAGCCCGCATGAGCGCAGCGATGCTCGATCGCCTGCGGCGCACGATCGACCGGATGCGCAGACTTTCCGCGGCGGGAAAATCGCCGGTCGAGGCCGATAGGCAGTTTCACATGCTGATTGCGGAAGCGGCGGGCAACTCGGTGCTCAGTCGTTATGTCGCGCAGTTGTTCGACAGCCGCCACGATCCGATTGCCGCCGCCATGCGCGGTCACGCGGAAAGCGCGCAGACGTGGACCGCGGCCGTACAAGAACACGAAGCCGTGCTGAAGGCGCTGCAGGCGGGCGACCCCATCGCCGCACAGACGGCCATGCGAGCCCACCTCCTCGCGTCGGAAGAGCGATGGATCAGCGGCGCCTTGAAACAAGGCACCGACTAGCACCGCGTATGAGCAGCGACGAGGGCGTCCTGCCCTCTCGCTGATCGCCCCCTTTGCCCGTTGCTGCATAATTTCAACGGGCCCTCGCGAACGACAGCGACTCTTGAACCTGAAGACTGCCAGGCGATCGCAGTCTCACCCTCACGACCTATGAAAATCGATCGATCAGTCATCACCGCGTTTACGCCGACGGGCAAGCTGCGCGCCTCGATCAACCTCGGCAATCCGATTCTTGCAAACAAGCATCCTGAAACGGGAGAGCCATCGGGCGTCTCCATCGACCTGGCACGCGAGTTCGCAAAGTGGCTGGGTGTCGAACTGGAACTGGTCGTCTTCGATGCCGCCGGCAAGTCGGTGCAAGCCTTGAGCGAGGACCGCGCCGATTTCGGTTTCTTCGCCGTCGATCCGCTGCGCGGCGAAACGATCGCGTTCACGGCGCCGTACGTATTGATCGAAGGCTTCTATCTCGTCCGTGACGACTCACCGATCCAAACGAATCAGGACGTCGACCAACCGCATATCAGCGTCGCCGTCGGCAAGGGCAGCGCTTATGACCTCTTCCTCACGCGCGAACTGAAGGCCGCGCAAATCGTGCGGGCGCCTACGTCGCCAGAGGTCGTGCAAACGTTCATCGAGCAAGGCCTGGACGTGGCGGCAGGCGTCAAGCAGCAGCTCGAAGCCGACGCGCGGAAAACCAGCGGACTGCGTCTGCTCGATGAACGGTTCATGGTCATCCGACAGGCGATGGGGACACCCAAGAGCCGGGGCGACGCCGCGTCGACCGTGCTGGGCCAATTCGTCGAAGAGATGAAAGCGTCGGGCTTCGTGGCCGATGCATTGCGACGGCATCGGATCGTTGGGGCTACCGTTGCACCGGCTGCCGCCTGATACGGGAGGGCTCCATGAAGCGATTTTTCCTCGCGGCGCTCGCCGCTGCGTCGTTCGCGACTGGCGTCCACGCACAAAGCGACGCGCTCGGCCCACTCCCCACGCGCGCGGGCACGCTGCAATTCGTGCGAACCGATCGCGATTTCGTGGGGACGCTCGACAACACGACTTTCGATCGTTTCCACGCCAGCACGCTCACGCATTTCGATGAGGTCGACGATAAGACGAACGCAGTCACGCGTGCTCTCGTCGAGACCGACGCCGGCCCCGTGCTCTACGATTTTCGCGTTCGACCGCCGCTTGTGCAGCGCGCGGGCCGGCGCATGTCGATCAAGCGTGTGTTCTGGCAAGGCGACGACGTTGTGATGCAAACCTCTCAAGGCTGGTTTCGGCTGGTTCGCGGCGAGTTGACGAAGCTGCGGTCGTCAACGATGACCTACCACTGACCCCAGGTCGCCGACTGGCGTCCGCGAGGGCCGGCGCACGCCGGTATCTTCAACGACATATCTTGCCCTGAAGATTGCCTCGGGCATCTCCTGCACATCACCGATTCCTGCTCAAGTTGCCGCGACACTGTTTTCCGGTGTCGTGGCGAACCTTGACGCGAGGACTTGTTGACCTCAATCAAAGGTCACGGGACGCGTAAGCCGAAGATGGAATAGGCGGCGGTTCGCGCGCGCGGCGCGCATCGACCGCAAGCCAGCCATTGCGTCGACAATCGTTGCCGAACCATGACCCGTCAACATACAGCGCATATTCCCCCCGAGGCAGGCGGTATCCCGCAGACTCCTCCAGCGAAGCCGTCCAGCCATGCGGTCTCGTTCCCGCAGCGCAGCCGTGACGCGTCGACCCTACGCGCAGCAGCGCAGCGGTGCTTGGGTCTGTGGGTCCTCGCGGCGGCGGCTGGCATGACGCTGCCCGACGCACACGCCGAAAAGCTCGCTACATACGTCGTCGAACCCACGCCCGTCGCGGACGAAATCGTTGCGGACGCGACCATCGAGTCGACGCGACAGACCAGCATCGCCGCTCAGATCTCCGGCCGTATCACTGGCCTTTACGTCAAGGCGGGCGACCGTGTGAACGCAGGGCAGCGGCTGCTCGCGGTCGATCAGCGCGCCGCCGACCAGCAATTGGCGGCCGTTCGCGCCCAGGCCGCGGCCGCACGGGCGGAGCTCGATGTCGCACGACGCGAATTGGAGCGCACCCAATACCTGTTCGACAAGCAATACGTCAGCCAGGCTGCGCTCGATCGCGCCAAAGCACGCTATCAATCGGCTTCCTCGATGGCGCAGGCAAGGCTGGCCGATGCTGGCGCAGCCGCCGTCGGACCGACGTTGCACAACATCGCCGCGCCCTACGCCGGCACGATCGCCAGCGTTGACGTCGAATTGGGGTCGATGGCCATGCCGGGGATGCCGCTCATTACCCTGTTCGACCCGGGCGCCCTGCGCGCCGTGGCGACGGTGCCGCAAGCGCGCGCCGCCGCATTGCGCCCGGACCTCCCCGTGCGCATCGAGCTGCCCGACGTGTCGGGCGCGCAGCACTGGCAAACCGCGACGTCGGTCACGATCCTACCGGTCGCGGACTCACTCAGCGCCTCGGTCCAGGTTCGGCTTTCGCTGCCGGCCTCGGCCGGCGTTGTCGCCCGCCCCGGCATGTATGCGCGCGCCCATTTCCTCGTGGGCGCCCCGCGTCCGCGGCTGATGGTGCCCCTTGCCGCCGTCGTCCGCCGCACCGAGGTCACCGCCGTCTATGTCGTCGCGAGCAACGGCAGCGCGACGCTGCGGCAGGTGCGCCTGGGTGAAACGCGAGCCGATCGAGTCGAAGTCCTCGCCGGGCTATCCACCGGGGAGCGTATCGCGCTCGACCCGTTGGCGGCGACGAATAAGCGATGAGGCACGAGGCCAGGCCATGACGATGGATACTTCGAGGCTCGCCATATCCGGCCGCATCGCCGCCTTCTTCCTGCAGAACCGGATTACGCCGCTCATCGCGCTCGTCGCCCTGCTGCTCGGCCTGTTCGCCATGGTGATGACGCCCCGCGAAGAAGAACCGCAAATCAACGTCACGATGGCGAACGTGCTGGTCGCGTTCCCCGGCGCGAGCGCGCACGACGTGGAACGGATGGTGGCCGGCCCCGCCGAACAAGTGCTATCGCAGATCAGCGGCATCGAGCACGTGATGTCCGTCTCGCGCCCCGGACTGGCCGTGTTGACCGTGCAGTTCAAGGTCGGAGTGCCACGCACCGAAGCGCTCGTGCGCCTTTACGACACCGTGCAGTCCAACGCCGACTGGCTGCCCAAAAATCTGGGCGTGCTGCCGCCGTTGGTCAAACCCAAAGGCATCGACGATGTGCCCATCGTCGTGCTCACGCTCTACCGCACGCGCCCTGACGGCAATGCTTACGATCTCGAGCGCATCGGCCATTCGATCGAAGCGGAACTCAAACGCGTACCCGGCACGCGGGAAGTCACGACGATCGGCGGCCCGCAGCGCGCCGTCAACGTGCTGCTCGACCCGAACCGCATGCGTGCGGCCGGCGTCACCGTGGACGATCTGCAGCGCGTGCTCGCCGGCGCCAACGCTGGCGCCACGGTCGGCGACCTCGTCAGGGAAAACCGCAGCATCCATGTCGAAAGCGGCCCCGTGTTGGCCAACGCGAGCGACGTGCGCGACGTCATCGTGGCGGTCCACGACGGCCACCCCGTGTTCGTCTCCGATGTGGCCAACGTCGAGGAAGGGCCGCCCGCCGCCACGCACTATGTATGGGAAGGCCTCGCCGGTACGCATGGGGCCGAGTATCCGGCCATCTCCGTCACCGTCACGAAGAAGCCTGGCGAGAACGCGGTGACAGTGGCCAAGAACGTCTTGAAACGCGTCGACATCTTGCGCAACACCGTGATTCCAGCCGACGTCAAGGTGGAAGTCGCGCGTGACTATGGCGTGACGGCCAACGCAAAGGCAATGAAGCTGATCGAGAAGCTCGCCTTCGCGACAACCTCGGTAGTCGTGCTCGTGTTGTTCGCGCTCGGCTGGCGCGAAGCGCTGGTGGTGGGCGTGGCGGTCGTGCTCACGCTGACCGCGACGCTCTTCGCCTCCTGGGCGTGGGGCTTCACGCTCAATCGTGTCTCGTTGTTCGCACTCATCTTGTCGATCGGCATTCTCGTCGACGACGCTATCGTCGTCGTCGAGAACATTCATCGCCACCATCTGCTCGCGCCCGAGACGCCGCTCGCCGCGATCATTCCGCGCGCGGTCGACGAAGTGGGCGGCCCCACCATCCTCGCCACGCTGACCGTGATCGCCGCACTGCTGCCGATGGCGTTCGTCACCGGATTGATGGGGCCGTACATGAGCCCTATCCCCATCAACGCGAGCATGGGCATGGCCATCTCGCTGTTGGTTGCGTTCATCGTGACACCCTGGTTGTCGCGGACCTGGCTCGCGCATGCTCCTACCAGCAGCAGCAGCGAACCAGGGCCAAGGGACAAGCTGCGAGCGAAGATGGAGCCCTTCTTCGGCCGGCTGTTCGCGCCATTTCTCGACGACAAACGCGGCGCACGCAATCGCATGCTGTTATGGCTTGCCGTGGCGGGCGCCATCGCGCTCTCGCTCGCGCTGCCGGCCGTTCAGTGGGTCGTGCTCAAGATGCTGCCGTTCGACAACAAATCGGAGTTTCAGGTCGTCGTCGATATGCCGGCCGGCACGCCGCTCGAACGCACGTCGAGCACCTTGCATGAAATGGGCGCGTACCTGGCCACCGTGCCGGAAACGGCTACATATCAAGCCTATGCCGGGCTGTCCGCGCCGATCAACTTCAATGGGCTCGTGCGCCAGTACTATCTTCGCGCCGGCTCCAACGTCGGCGACATCCAGGTCAATCTCGTCGACCAATCGCAGCGCCGCCGGCAAAGCCATGCGATCGCGACCGCGGTACGGCCGATGCTCGAACAGATCGCCGCACGCAACGGCGCCCGCGTGAAGGTCGTCGAAGTGCCGCCCGGCCCCCCTGTGCTGGCGCCGATCGTGGCGGAGGTGTATGGCGCCGGCGAAGCACAACGCAATGCAGTGGCGCACGAAGTGCGCAACGTGTTCGCCTCGACCGCGGGCGTCGTGGACGTCGACGACAGCACGGTCGCGGCCGCGCCACAAACCGACTTCGAGCTCGATCGGCGCCGGGCCGGCCTGCTCGGCGTCTCGCAACGCGATGTCGCGCAAACACTGCGGGCCGGGCTCACGGGCAATGACGTCACCTATCTTCGCGACGGCAGCAAGTATCCCGCCGCCGTGCGCCTCGTGCTGCCCGCCACGCTCGGCAGCGACGCCTCGGCGTTGCTCGCCCTGGCCGTGCGTGGCAGCCAAGGCCAACTCGTGCCGCTCTCGGCACTCGTTCGCGAGCGCGAAACCCGCGTCGAGCAGCCGATCTATCACAAGGATCTGCTGCCTGTGACCTACGTCGTAGGCGATATGGCCGGCAAGGTGGACAGCCCCCTTTACGGCATGTTCGAGATGCGCAGCCGGCTCGCAAGGCTGGCCGTGCCGGGCGGCGGCAAACTCGGCGAATGGTTCGTCCGTCAGCCCGACGATCCTTATCGCGCGTTCTCGTTCAAATGGGACGGCGAATGGCAAGTCACCTACGAAACCTTCCGCGACATGGGTATCGCGTACGCAGTCGGGCTCATGCTGATCTACCTGCTCGTCGTCGCCGAATTCGGCTCGTATCTGACGCCGCTCATCATCATGGCGCCGATCCCGCTCACCATCATCGGTGTGATGCCGGGACACGCCCTGCTCGGCGCGCAATTCACTGCGACTTCGATGATCGGCATGATCGCGCTGGCCGGCATCATCGTGCGCAACTCGATTTTGCTGGTCGACTTCATCAATCTGCAAATCGCCGAGGGCGTCCCGTTTCGTGCAGCCGTCGTCCACTCCGCCGCGACACGCGCTCAACCGATCCTGCTCACGGCCCTCGCCGCCATGATCGGTGCGCTGTTCATCCTCGACGACCCGATCTTCAACGGTCTGGCCGTGTCGCTGATCTTCGGGATTCTCGTTTCGACTCTGCTCACGCTCGTGGTGATCCCGCTGCTCTATTTCACCGCGTACCGGAAACGCTATTCCGGCTCGCCCCCCTCCGTCCCCCATCCACAAGGAGCGCAATCATGACTTCCTGGCAAATCACCCGGGTCTTCGCGGGCCTTCTCGTGCTGATCACGCTTGCGCTCGGTGCGCCGGCAAGCCCGATCTACCTCAGCAGTTGGTTGCTCTGGATCACGGCGTTCGTCGGCGCGAACCTGCTGCAAAGCGGCATCACGCAGTGGTGTCCGATGGAAATCTTCATGCGCAAGCTCGGCGTGCGCGGCGGCGCTTGAGGCACGCGATGAAATCGAGCACCAAACGGTGACCATCATGAGCCACGGCAAGCGGGCATGGGCGATCGTGCTCGTCGCGGCGAGCACCCTCGCCCATGCGCAAACGGATCTGCTCGGCGCTGCGCGGGCGGCGCTCGCGCACGATCCGGTCTATGCGTCCGCGCTCGCGCAGAACCTGGCCGATGCGACCAAACGCAAGCAAGGTCGAGCCGGCTTCCTGCCGCAGGTCTACGCGACTGGCAACGTGCGCTACGGCACGACGGATCAGGAAACCACGGGCGCGCATTTCGCCGGCGGCGGCTTCGGCGCGAGCAACGGCATCGCGTTCGATACGCGCGCGGCCGGGGCTACCGGCGCGGGTTGGGCCATCACGATCAAAGAGAATCTCTATAGCGCAAGCAAGAACGCAGACGCGCGGCAGATGAACGACGCCGCCGATGCCGGCGATGCATCGTTGCGGCTTGCGCGGCAAACACTGCTGCTGCAAGTCGCGCAAGCGTATTTCGCCGTGCTGGCCGCGCAAGACGACGTCGCGGCGCTGCAATCGATTCGCGATGCGGCGCGCGAAGCGGGCAACATCGCACAAGGCCGATTCGATACGGGCGATGCAGCGATCACCGACGTCAAGGACGCGCATGCGCGCGCCGATCTCGCGCAAGCGCAAATGCTGGCTGCGCAAACCACGCTCGATCTGAAACGCGCCGAGTTGCGCGATCTGACCGGCGGTTCCGACAACGGTTCTGACGGCGCTTTACGCCCCCTCGCCGACTCGGATCAGGTCGAATCGCTGAGCGCGGGCAACTTCGCCGACTGGCAGTCGCGCGCCATGGCCGACAATCCGCTCATCGAACTGCGCCGCCTCGGCATCGACAGCGCGCGCGCCGAAACGTCGCGCTATCGGCCCGGCGCAGGCACGACGGTGGACGCATTTGCCTCGTACATCGGCGATCGCATGAACGGCGCCGGCTACGGTGGCAACAGCTCGATGCGCAGCAACAGCGCCGTGGTCGGAATCATGATCACCATCCCGCTTTATACAGGCGGCTTACGCAGCGCGAAAGCGGAAGAAAGCGCCGCCTTGCTGAACCGCGCGGGCCTGGACGAAGACGCCGCGCGCGTTGCCGTTGCGCGGGAAGTGCGGCAGGCGTTCCTCGGCATGCAGAGCGCGCAGACACAGGTCAAGGCGCTCACGCAGGCATTGCGCTCGGCCGAGCTGCAACTCGATGCCAACCGCACCGGTTTTCAAGCCGGTGACCGTCCGTCCGTCGATGTACTCAACGCCGAGCAGGCGCTGTTCGGCACGCGGCGTGATCTGGCGGTTGCGCGCTATCAAGTCGTCCTCAACCGTCTGCGACTCGCCGCGGCGGCAGGCCAACTCGACGAAGACCAACTCGCGCAAATCAACGCATTGCTGCATTAGCGGACAGCGAAAGACCCGGCGGCGCGGCGGGCGTCGCGTGCCACACATTCAAGCGCCATCCGGCGCACCGGAGAAGGAGGCAACATGGCTCATATCGTAATTTTGGGCGCCGGCCTCGGCGGCTTATCGATGGCGTTCGCGATGCGAAAGGCGGCACGCGACGGCGACAGCGTCACGGTGATTTCCGACGACACGCACTTCCACTTCGTCCCGTCGAACCCATGGGTCGCCGTACGCTGGCGCCAGCGCGAGGATATCAGCGTCGAGTTGCGGCCGGTCCTCGAGAAAAAGAATGTCGGCTTCGATGCGACGGGTGCCCAGCGCGTGCACCCCGAGCGCAACGAGATCGAATTGACTGACGGCAGAACGATCGCCTACGACTACCTGATCATCGCGACCGGTCCGAAGCTCGCCTTCGACGAGATCGAAGGGCTGGGGCCGCAAGGCCATACGGCATCCATCTGCCACATCGATCACGCGGAGCAGGCGGCAAGCCGGTGGGACGCCTTCGTGACCGACCCCGGCCCGATCGTCGTGGGCGCGGTACAAGGGGCATCGTGCTTCGGCCCGGCGTATGAGTACGCGATGATCATGGACGCCGACTTGCGCCGCCGGAAGATTCGCGACCGTGTGCCGATGACGTTCGTGACATCGGAACCCTATGTCGGTCACCTCGGTCTCGGGGGCGTCGGGGATTCCAAGGGCATGCTCGAATCGGCCATGCGCGAGCACGACATCAAGTGGATCTGCAATGCCAAGACGACGCGCGTGGAAGCGGACCGCGTCTTCGTCACCGAGCACGACGACCTGGGCCAGGAGCGGCGCAAGCATGAACTGCCGTTTCGCTTCTGCATGATGTTGCCCGCGTTCAAGGGCATCGACGCGGTGGCCGGCATCGACAAACTGACGAATCCCCGCGGCTTCATCCTCATCGACGAATTCCAACGCAACCCGACCTATCGCAACGTGTACGCTATCGGGGTTTGCGTCGCCATTGCGCCGCAGGAAGCCACCCCCGTGCCGACGGGTGTGCCCAAGACGGGGTTCATGATCGAATCGATGGTGAGCGCCACGGCGGAAAACGTTCGAGCGGCGCTCGATGGGCGCGAACCCGATACACGGGCGACCTGGAACGCGATATGTCTGGCCGATTTCGGCGACCGCGGCGTGGCATTCATCGCGCTGCCGCAGATTCCACCGCGCAACCTGAATTGGTCGAGCGAAGGGAAATGGGTTCACCTGGCGAAGATCGGATTCGAGAAGTACTTCATGCGACGCATGCGCACAGGAGCGACCGAGCCGGCGTACGAACGGCTGCTGCTCGATTTGCTTGGGGCGAAGAAACTCAAGGCCTGACGTTTTGCGCGATCCGCGGCGGCCTGTTCGTGGCGAGAATCCGACAGGCGGCCGGCTGGATCGCGACCGCGCCCGACGGCAGTCAGCGCGTCCGCGCACGGGCCGGCGCAGTGCGGCTGCGGCCGCGCCCCGCCAGCCTGGGAAGCGACTGCTGTTCGCGGATGATGTCGATCAACGTCAGCAATGCGGGATGCTTGTACCGGCGACTGCTGTAGTAGATATGGAACGGATCCTCGGGATACGCATTCTTTTCCAACACGATTTGCAATTCGCCCCGTGCCAGTTCGTCGGCGATCCGCGCTTCGAGCACGTACGCGATCCCGAGACCGGCCTTGCATGCGCTGATCGTGGTCGACGTATCGTTGATGGTGAGCAAGCCAGGCACGCGCAGGCGACGCGGCGCCCCCTTGTCGCGCACTTCCCAGCGGTAGCTCGAGTTGTCGCCGAGCAGCAGTTGAAGGCAATTGTGGTCGGCGAGCTCATCGGGTCCGCGCGGGATGCCGTGTCGTTCGAGATACGCAGCCGACGCCGCCATCACCCATCGTTGGCGGCCGGTCAGCGGCACGGCCACCATATCCTCGGGAACATAGTGCCCATACCGAACGCCCGCATCGTAGCCTTGCGCCACGATGTCGATCGGTCTGTCCTCGACGACCACTGTCAGGCGCACATCGGGGCACTGCCGCACGAACTCGGGCAGCGCGGGAGCAATGAGCAGATGCGCCGCATCGGCGAACACGTTCAGCCGAATCTCCCCGAGCCGTGCCGCGCCCGGCGCTTCGAACGTTTCGAGCGCCGAGCCGATTTCATTGAAACCATTTTCCAATCGCGCGGCGAGATCCTGGCCGACCGCAGTCGCGGACACCGCCCTGCTCGACCGATTCAGGAGCTTCGCCCCGAGGCGATCTTCGAGGCGTCGCATCGCATGGCTGAGCGCCGACGCAGTGAGTCCAAGTTCGATCGCAGCAAGTGTGAAGCTGCGGCACCTGACGATGGTCAGGAATGATCTCAAGTCCGCGAAGTCGATCCGATCCGTCTTTGCCATGATGAATTCCGTTCATCTCGCCATTGAATACCGCTCATTCTAGCTCGTGCAATCATGGATACCCGATCGACGCGGAAGCAGCGCGCGATTCGGCCAGCCCACGGGTTGGCCTTTTCTGATTCGGAGAGAGAGATCCATGTCCAATTTCGAGCAGGTGCGAATCGGCGATATCAACGGCACCAAGGTCCTCGTGACCGGCGCGTCGACAGGCATCGGCGCCGCAGTCGTTCGTGCATTTGCCGCACAGGGCGCTCACGTCGTGGCGCACTACAACGAGAGCGAAGCGGCTGCACGGGCACTGCGTGCTGAAAACCCGGAGCGGATCGAGCTCATCCAAGGGGATCTGGCTCAACCGGGCAGCGCGGCGCGCGTCGTCAGGGAGGCGGTAGCGATGCTCAACGGGCTAGACGGCCTGATCAACAACGCCGGCGGCATGTTGGGACGCATTCGCACCACGGAAATGCCCGAGGGTCATTTCGATCGCGTCGTCAATCTCAACGCCCGCGCCGTGTGGGACGCCACCGTGGCCGCTCACCCCTTTCTCAAAGCGGCACGGGGCTACATCATCAACACGTCGTCGGTGGCCGCACGCACGGGCGGCGGCGCAGGTGCGGTGCTGTACGCCGCCACCAAGGCCTTCGTCAGCAGCTTGAACCGAGGTCAGGCGAAGGAATTCGTTCAAGACGGCATTCGCGTCAATGCAGTCGCGCCCGGACTGATTCAAACGCCGTTCCACGAGAAATACACCTCCCCGGAGGTGCAGGCGGCGCAGACCGCTACCGTGCCGATGGGCAGAGCGGGATTGCCGGAAGAATGCGTCGGCGCGTTCCTGTTTCTGGCGTCCCCTGCCCTGTCCGGGTATGTCACCGGGCAGATCATCGAAGTGAACGGCGGCCAATTCATGCCATGAAAGAGGAAAGAAAATGAAGCAACGCACATTTGGACGGACGGGAAAGACCGTCTCCGAGATCGGGTTCGGCGCCTGGGCCATCGGCGGCTCGTGGGGCGACGTATCGGAACGCGACGCGAAGGCGGCGCTGCATGCAGCGCTCGATAGCGGCACGACATTCATCGACACGGCCGACGTGTACGGCGATGGGCGTTCCGAGCGCATCATCGCGGCCGTGCTCAAGGAGCGAGGCGGCCCGCGGCCGTTCGTCGCGACCAAGGCGGGCCGCCGGCTCGACCCTCACGTTGCACAAGGCTATACCGCGGCCAACCTGAATGCGTTCGTCGAGCGCTCGCTGAAGAATCTCGAAACCGACTGTCTCGACCTGGTGCAACTGCATTGTCCGCCGACCGAGGTTTACTACCGCCCGGAAGTGTTCGATGCGATGGACGGCATGGTCCGATCGGGAAAGATCCGGGACTATGGCGTATCGGTGGAGAAAGTCGAGGAAGGACTGAAAGCGATCGAGTACCCGGGCGTCAGGTCGGTACAGGTGATCTACAACATTTTCCGGCAACGGCCGGCCGATCTTTTCATGCGCGAAGCGCGAAACCGAGGGGTCGCCGTCATCGTGCGCGTCCCGCTCGCATCGGGGTTGCTGACCGGAAAGATGACGGCCGATACGACCTTCGCAGCCGATGACCACCGCCATTTCAATCGCGAGGGGCAAGCCTTCGACAAGGGCGAGACATTCGCGGGCGTTCCCTATGACGTGGCGCTCCGCGCCGTCGACACAATCCGCCCGTTGCTGCCGAACGGCGTCACGATGGCGCAATTCGCGTTGCGCTGGATTCTGATGAACGAGGCGGTCACGACCGTCATCCCCGGCGCCAAGAACGCCGCGCAAGC
This sequence comes from Trinickia soli, assembly GCF_002879855.1. GTDB lineage: Bacteria > Pseudomonadota > Gammaproteobacteria > Burkholderiales > Burkholderiaceae > Trinickia > Trinickia soli. The sequence continues at coordinate 59,416 of NZ_PNYB01000008.1, forward strand.
GAAGGCGAACAACGCCGCCAGCGAGCTGGCGCCGCTGAGCGATGCCACGATGTCGGCTTTGCGCGAACTGTATGTCGAGACGATCGCTCCGTTTGTTCATCACCAGTGGTGACGTAAGCGCCGCGCCCGCTGAGACTTGACGCATGTCAACACGGCGACGCGGCGCAAGCGTCAAGCTGGATGGGCAAACCGAAGAGGTTCCCATGGCCACGCTCTCTACCCGCTTGCCCACCGCGCTGCTGATCGCATGCCTCCTCGCGAGCAGCCACGTCTTCGCGCAGACCGAACCTACGCCTGTCGAGCGTAACGGCGTCACCTATGTCACCGGGGGCGTCGGCGAAGATGAGGTTCTCGCGTTCCGTCAGGTTGCGCCGAAATACAACCTGCGCATCACGCTCGCGTCGAAGTCGGGCCACTATCTTTCCGACGTCAACGTCAAGATCACTTCCGGCCCGCGCGCGGTGCTGGAGGTGCAGACCGAGGGGCCGTTTCTGTTCGTCCATGTGCCAGCAGGACACTATCGGATAGCCGCTCTTTATCGGCATCTGACGGAAACGAAAGACGTCGTGGTGCCGGCCCAGCGCGCCATCGACGTCCACTTGTACTGGGACGACCCTGATCGTCGCGGCGTCACGCTGATTTGTCGCCGCTGCCCGAAGCCGGTCCAGCAATAATCGTAATCGTCGGACAACCTCGGCTCTGCCCCTGCCAGCGTTTACCGGGGCAAGGATCCCGATCGCTTCGCGTGCAGGAATGAACTCGGTACCGGTGTTAAGAATCCGGTAAGGCAGCAGCCGGAACATGGCAAGCGTCCACCGGGAGTATTCACGATGATCACCTTCGGGCGCTCGTACGCACTGCACGCACGAGTCTCGAGTCGGGTACCCCATGGAAACTGTCTTTTCCATCCAGGCAGTCAGCAAGGTCTATCCGATGGGCGCCGTCAGCGTTCGGGCGCTGCACGATGTCAGCCTTGAATTTGCAGCGGGCGAGTTCGTGGTATTGCTGGGCGCATCGGGGAGCGGAAAATCCACCCTGCTCAATCTGCTGGGCGGGCTCGACACCCCGACGAGCGGCGCCATCAACTATCGGGATCATCGCCTCTCCACTGCCGCCGAGCGTGAGCTGACCCGGTTCCGCCGCGAGCACGTCGGCTTCGTATTCCAGTTCTACAACCTCATACCGGGCCTCACCGCGCGCGAGAACGTCGCGCTCGTCACCGATATCGCCGAACGTCCGCTCGACCCCGACGAAGCGCTGCGTATGGTCGGCATCGGCGCCTTGGCGGACCACTTTCCGTCGCAGATGTCGGGCGGCGAACAGCAGCGTGTGGCGATCGCACGCGCAGTCGCCAAACGCCCGGACGTGCTGCTTTGCGACGAGCCGACCGGCGCACTCGACTTCCAAACGGGACGGCTCGTGCTCGAAGTGCTCGAGCACGTCAATCGATCCTTCGGTTCGCTGACGATCGTCGTCACGCACAACGCCGTCATCGGCGATATGGCCGATCGAGTCGTGCGAATGAGCAGCGGCACGATCCTCGAGGAACGGCGCAATGCCAGCCGCGCGACGGCACAGGCGCTGACATGGTGAGCGCCCTTACGCGGCTGTGCTGGCGCGATCTATGGAATATGCGCGCCCAGGCGTTGGCAGCCGTGCTGGTCGTGGCGTGCGGCGTGGCCACGTTCGTGGGGATGCGAAGCACCTACGAGGTCCTGCTCAAAGCGCAACAGGACTACTACGTTGCCTATCGATTCGCAGATGTGTTCGTGCATCTGAAGCGTGCACCGCTGGCAGTCGCCACGCGGATTTCGGCGATACCCGGCGTGGCCCGCGTGCAGGCGCGCGTGGTATCGGACGTCACGCTCGATGTTCCCGGGCTTCGCGAGCCCGCCACGGGCCATATCGTGTCGATTCCGGACCAAGGCTGGCCAACGCTGAATCTGCTTCATCTGCGCAGCGGCCGGTATACCGCACCGGGCCGCGACGATGAGGCCCTCGTCAGCGCCGCGTTCGCCGACGCCAACCACCTGCATGCGGGACAGCAGATCGGCGCCGTGCTCAACGGACGCTGGAAACAGCTTCGGATCGTCGGGATCGCCTTGTCGCCGGAATACATCTATGAGGCCGGCGCCGGCTCCATCTTTCCCGACAGCCGGCACTACGGCGTACTGTGGATGGGCGACGACGCCGTGGCAACCGCCTTCGGCATGGATGGTGCCTTCAACGATCTGGCGCTCGCGCTGGAGCGCGGCGCGAACGCGCCCGAAGTCATCGCACGGATCGATCGCGAACTGGCCGTCTATGGCGGCCTCGGCTCGATCACGCGAGACGACCAGTTGTCGAATCGCTTCATATCGGACGAGATCGCACAGAACCGGATAACGGCCACCTACGTGCCAGCTATCTTTTTCTGCGTCGCGATGTTTCTGCTGCAGACCGTTCTGAGCCGATTGGTGGATACCCAGCGCGCGCAAATAGGACTGATGAAGGCGTTCGGATATGGAAACGCCCGTGTCGCGCTGCATTACCTGCTGTTCGCGGCGCTGATTGCGGCTGCGGGGGCATCGGTCGGCGTCGGCGCCGGGCTTGCATTGGGCTCGTCGCTGACCAGCCTGTACGACCGCTATTACCACTTCCCTCAACTTCAATATCGTTCCGACCTTCCCATCGTCATCCTGGCCTTCGTCGCGAGTTTCGCCGCATCGATCATCGGAGCGACAACAAGCGTCGCGAAAGCGGCGCGACTCATGCCGGTCGAGGCACTGCGCGCCCCGCCTCCGCCCGCTTTCGCCTCAGGCTGGGTCGAGCGGATCGGACTCGTGCGGCATCTGGCGGTGACGTGGCGGATGATCGTGCGCAACATCCTGAGACAGCCGATCAAGTCGCTACTTTCATGTCTGGCCATCGCCTGCGCAAGCGCGATTCTCGTGACAGGCGGTTTTTTCTTCGACGCGATCGACTATTTGTTCGATGTCCAATTCCAACAAATAGAGCGGCAGGACGCGACCCTCGTCTTCACGCAGCCCCTGCCCTATCGGGCCGTCTACGCGCTCGAGAGTCTGCCCGGCGTGTTGCGTGTCGAGCCATTTCGCGAAGTGCCCGTGCGGCTCGTTGCCGGATACCGGACGCGGCGCGTGTCCTTGAGCGCGGTCGTGCCGGGGGCGCAAATGCATCGCCTGGTCGACGAGCGCGGCGTTGCCCTGCGTGTGCCCCCCGATGGCATGCTGCTCTCATCTCAGCTGGCCGATACGCTCCATGTCCGCGCTGGCGATCGGATCACCATGGAGGTGCTCGAAGGCAAGCGGCAAATCCGGGACATCACCGTGGCGGGCCGGGTCGGCGAGCTGGTCGGCATGCATGCGTACCTCGATGAACAGGCGTTGGCCCGGCTTCTGGGTGAGGGCCGCAATTGGTCGGGAGCATGGCTGCGTATCGACTCGCGCACGACCGATCGACTGTACACGACACTCAAGCGCATGCCGGCCGTCAATGCCGTGGCGATCCGTCAGTCGGTGATCGATAGCTTTCGCAAGATTATCGACGAGAGCGTGCGGCTATCCACCTCGATCAATTTCGCCTTTGCCTGCATCATCGCGTTCGGCGTCGCGTATAACGGCATGCGCATCGCTTACTCGGAGCGGGTCCAGCAGTTGGCCTCGCTGCGCGTGCTCGGCTTCACGCGCGCCGAGGTCGCGTGGATCCTGCTGGGTGAGCAGTTCTTCCTGGCGGCGGTGGCCATGCCGGTCGGCCTCATGCTGGGCTATGGCCTGGCCGCGCTGCTGGCAAGGCGGCTCGCAACGGATTTGTACCGTTTCCCGCTTGTCGTCGAACCCGCCACCTTCGGGTATGCGATCGTCGTGACAGCGGGCGCGGTTGCACTTTCCGGGCTGGTGGTGGCGTGGAGGCTCCGAAGTCTCGATATCGTTGCCGTGCTCAAGGCGAGGGAGTCATGAAGAGTCCCGGCAAACATCGATTGTGGTTCGGGGCGGCAGCAGCGCTGGTTCTCGCTCTGGTGTCGGTCTATGTGTTTCGGCCGGCGCCGATGATCGTCGACACCGCTCGAATCGGCCGCGGCACGCTCCGGGTCACGATTGACGAGGACGGTGAGATCCGAGCGCACGATCGCTACGTGATCACCGCGCCGATCACAGGCCGCCTCTTGCGCGTGACCCTCCGGGAAGGGGACCACGTACGCGCCGGCCAGGTCGTTGCGGTCCTCGTGCCTGTACCCATGACACCCGGGGAAAGCGCCGAGCAGCAAGCCCGCGTCGAGGCGGCCGAGGCATCGTACCGGGAGGCGCAGGCACGCGTCGACCACGCCCGAGCCGATCTTGCTCAGGCGCGCCGCGAACGCGAGCGGGGACAGGCGATGTTCGACATCGGCGGCATCTCGAAGCAAAGCCTGGAACAGTTCCGCGCCGCCGAAACGTCCAGCGCGAGCGAGCTCGAAGCGGCGCGTGCGCGCGAGCGGTCGGCGGCGGCCGAAGTCAAAGCGGCGACAGCAAACCTGAAGGCACTGGAAACGGGGCACCCGGTGCAGGTGCGCGCGCCGGTCGACGCGGTGTTGCTGCGGGTCGATGAAAAGAGCGAGCGCGTGGCGACGGCCGGCACGCCGATCATGGTGCTGGCCGATCCTTCACGCTACGAAGTCGTCATCGACGTCTTGTCGACCGATGCCGTGAAAATCAGCACCGGCATGCGGGTGTCGGTCGAAGACTGGGGCGGCGGCGCGCCGATCGACGCGAGAGTGCGAGTCGTGGAACCGGGCGCGTTCACCAAGACTTCGGCCCTTGGTGTGGATGAGCAACGCGTACATGTCGTCGCGGACCTGGCTGGCTCGCCTGGACCGCTGAACGATGGCTATCGCGTACACGGCAGAATCGTCATTTGGGAACGCCCCGATGTACTCAGCGTTCCGATCGGTGCCTTGTTTCGATGCGGCGAGCGTTGGTGCGCATTCGTCGTCGACCAGGGGCGAGCCGTCCTGCGCGTCGTGGATATCGGCCAGCGCAACGCCGAGGCAGCCGAGGTGCTTGACGGACTGCGCGACCGCGACACCGTCGTCGTGTACCCGCCCTCCACGCTGACGGAGAACGCCCGGATTCGGCCCAGATAGGCGAGCCGGGTGTGCCCTGCCAACCGCGCAAGGCAGCGGCCCGGGCACCGTGTTCAGACCGGCGCTGTAGCGCTATCGGTCCGCTGACGCGGGTCCGCATGGGTCATCACGTTCAGCACCCTGTGACGCGTGTCGATGGCAAGCCCGACGGGCACGCGCCGCGTTACAACCGCCCCGCTAGCGGCCGCGCGTGGAATCCGGCATGGCCTGTAGCCGGTGCATCAACGGCTTGAGCGCCGGATAAAGGCCGGCATAGACTTCGAAACGATCGGAGTACAGTGCGAGACGATCGGCATCCGGCCGCGCGCGCTCGACGAGCCTCGCCCATCCGCCGCGCGCGACCTCGTCGGTGACGAGCGACGTACCGACCGCGGCCAAAAGCGCCGCACCCATGGCGGCCTCCACTTCCTGCTCGATCGTGTAAACCGGATAGCCCGTCACGTCGGCAATGATCTGCATCCACAGATCGGAATGGGCGGCCCCGCCGACCACGATCAATTTGTCGTCGAGAAACTGCGCGCCTTTGCGGCCCGCTTCGATGTTGTGCCTGAGCGCGAATGCAACGCCTTCAAGCACCGCGCGATACAAGTGTGCGCGCGTATGCACGAGATTGAGCCCGATGAATGCGCCGCTCGCCTTCGCATCCCACACGGGGCTGCGCTCCCCCATCAGATAAGGGAGAAACATCACGCCTTCCGAGCCGGCCGGCACGCGCGCCGCCGCTTCCTCCAGGAGCACATGCGGGTCGCCATGCGGCAAGGCGCGCGCCGCTTCGACTTCGGCCTGGCAAAACTGCTCGCGATACCACGTGACGGAGGCGCCCGCCGTGATCGCGCCGCCGAATACGTACATATCGCGCCGGCCATTGAACACGTGCGGCATGCTGATGAGACCGTTGCGCGCATCGACCGTCTGATTGATGTAACCCCAGCACATGCTCGTGCCGATCATCGCGACGTGCTGACCCACGCGCGTAGCACCGGCAGCGAACGTCGCGACCGCTGCGTCGACGCCGCCCGCGACGATCGGCGTACCCGCCTGCAGGCCGAGCCGCGCTGTCCATTGCGACAGGAGCGAGCCGACGACGTCCGTCGATTCGACGAGCCGCTCGGGCATCATCGTGGCGGGAATGCCGAGCATATCGAGCATCACGTCGGACCAGTCGCGTCGGCCGACGTCGTAGACGCCGCCGATGTTGCCGGCCGAACTGTGGTCGACGGCGATCTCGCCCGTCAACAGGTAGATGACGTAGGCATTCGGCGGCAGGAAGTAGCGCGTAGCGGCCCAGACGTCCGGGCGATTGTCGCGTAGCCACAGCATCTTCGTGAACCCGTAGTAGCTGTCCACGCCGTTGCCGGTAATCGCATACAGCCGTTCCAGATCGACGCTCTCTCGTACCTGGTCGACCTGCGCGGTCGCGCGTCGATCCATCCAGATCAGACACGGATGCAGCGGCTTGATGTCGTTGTCGACCGGAATGCCCGATCCGCCGTACAAGCTGCTGACGCATACGGCACGAATCGCCGACGCCTCGATACCCTGTTCGCGCGCCTGCTCGACGCAGCGCGCAATGCACTCGAGCACGGCGTCGAACCACACCAGGGGCCATTGCTCCGCCCATAGCAGCTTCGGCGTGTCGGGCTGATAGCCGACCGAATGCTTGGCGATGATCGTGCCGTCGCCGTCGACGAGCAACGCCTTCGTGCTTTGCGTGCCGATGTCGACACCGATCACATATTGCATGGAGCCTCCACGATCGATCAAAGATCGACGTTATTGGGAAGAATCACGAGATCGCGGATCGTCACGTGGCGAGGCCGCGTCAGCATGTAGCGCACCGCATCGGCCACTTCCTCGGGCTGCATCAGGCTACCCGAGGCCAGCGCCTCCTCCATTTTGGCTTTCGGCCAGTCGTCGAGCAATGCCGTGACGACCGGCCCGGGCGCCACCGCGCCGACGCGCACGCCGTGTTTCGCGACCTGACGCCGTGTCGTGTGAACGAACGCCTGAACCGCGAATTTGGAAGCAGTGTAAATCGGCTCCCAGACGACGGGCACGATACCCGCGATCGAGCTCGTGAAAATGATGTCGCCCGTTTTGCGGGCGACCATATGCGGCAGGACCGCATGGACCGAGCGAAACGCCGCGTTGACATTCAGGTTGAGCACTCTGTCCCACTCGTTTGGATCGCCGTCGACGACATCGCCCCCGACATAAGCGCCGGCGTTCGCATGGAAGATATCGAGGCCACCGGCAAGTTGGAGGATCTTGGGCAGCAGCGCCGACACTTCGGCCGGATTGAGCAGGTCCGCGACGAGCCCGAACGCATTGGGCCCGAGTTCCGCACAACATGCCGCGAGCCGATCGCCGGCGCGATCGATCAAGACGACCCGTGCATCCGCTTCGATCAACGTGCGCGCACACGCCAGCCCGATACCCGACGCCGCGCCGGTGATGGCGGCGACTTTTCCTTTCAACGATTCAGACATTCACTGCTCTCCTGGTTGAGGGGATCACGCGCGGCCGTGCGACAGGCGGGACTGCCTGGCGAGCGAATCGACGATCACCGCAATGGCCAGCACGGCGCCGGTGATCATGAAGCGCAGCGAGGACGACAGGTTCAAGAGCGTCAGGCCGCTCGCGATCGACTGAATGACGATGATGCCGAGCACGGCCGAATAGGCACTGCCGCGCCCGCCGAACAAACTGGTGCCGCCGATCACAGCCGCGGCGATCGCGTTCAGGTTCACGTCGCCGGTACCGGCTTGCTGACTGGCCGAGGCCAGCCGCGCCGCACTGAGCACGCCGCCAAGCGCCGCCAGGCTCGCACACAGCACAAAAGCACTGGTGTAGATGGCGCCGACCTTGATCCCGGCGCGACGGGCGGCTTCGCGGTTGCCCCCGACGGCGTTCATCGACCTGCCCCACCGCGTGCGCGTCAGCGCGTAATCCATGACGACGGTCAAGCCAAGAAAGATGCCGAACATCAACGGAACGCCACGCCCTCGATCGAGGTAGGCCACGACGATCTCCAGAAACGCGGTGAGGGAGAGACTGCGTGCGAGCAAGCCGCCGACCGACGCCGCCGACAAATTGGCCACATGACGGCGCATACGCGTGCGCATGCCGATGATCAGAATCACTGCGCCCGGCAGCAACGCAAGCACGTGCGAGACGACGGCCGGGATGACCGCCAGTTGCCCGAGGTTCACGAGGCGCGAGCCGTAGGGCAGATTGATCGACCCGGCAGCGCCGAGCACGTACAGTTGCATCCCGAGAATCGCGAGCAGTCCGGCCAGCGTCGAGACGAAGCTCGGCATGCCGAGCCGGTTGAAGAGCAGCGCATAGAGCCCGCCCACGCCCGCCCCCACGACGACGGCAACGACGATCGCAAGCGAGACGGGCCAGCCGTGGTCGACCCAGAGCATGCCGACGAGCGCCGACGCGAAGCCGCTCATCGAGCCGACCGATAGATCGATCTGACCGACCAGCAGCACGCACACGATGCCGAGCGCGATGACACCGACAGTCGAGCAGTCGAACAACAGATTCACGAGGTTGTTGGCCGACAAAAACACCGGATTGAGGCTCGTAAACACGGTCCAGATGATGACGAGGCCCACGATGACCGGTAACGATCCGACATCGCCCGACCGTACGCGGTCGACGAAGTCGGAGACCGTGTCGCCGATTCCGCTTGCATGCTTGACGCGGACGTCGCCGCGGTCAAGCGGTTCGGCGGGCTTGCCGTCGCTCCGTGTTTCAGGCTCAGGAGCATGGTGCGATCGATGGTTCATGGTCATTCCTTATTCCGGCCGGCCCGGCTGCCCGGCCTGGCGCCGCTGCGCGCGGCGCGATACGGCGTTCTCCGTCGCGCCCGTAATCGCGGCGACGAGTGCTTCATTGGACGAGTCGGGGTAGAAGATGCCATTGTTGCGGCCGAGCCGCAGGACCACGATTCGGTCAGCCACCGCGCGCACGTCCTCCATGTTGTGGCTGATCATGATCACGGCATGGCCACGGTCGCGCACGCGCTCGATCAGGTTCAGCACTTCGGCAGTCTGAGCCACGCCGAGCGCCGCCGTCGGTTCGTCGAGCATGATCAGCTTCGGATCGAGCAACAACGAACGGGCAATGGCCACAGTCTGGCGCTGCCCACCCGACAAGGAAGCGACCACGTCGCGCACGCTCGGGATGCGCGCCGACAGTTCGTTCAACAGCGTCCAGGCGCGCACCTCCATGGACACTTCGTCGAGCCGCCACGGGGCAAGCTCGCGCCCGAGGAAGATGTTCGCGACGACATCGAGGTTTTCGCACAGGGCAAGATCCTGAAACACGGTAGCGATGCCCAGATCGAGCGCCGTCGCCGGATCGGACAGCGCCACCTGCCGGCCGCCGAACGTGATAGTGCCCGCGCTCGGTTGATGGACGCCGGCGAGCACCTTCACCAGTGTCGATTTGCCGGCGCCGTTGTCGCCCACCAGCGCGACGACCTCTCCGGCATGTACGTCGAGTTCGATGTCGGTCAGCGCGGAGACCGCGCCGAAGTGCTTCGAGATGCCGCGCAGACTCAGCACGAGTTCGCCCGGCTTCGAACGTGTCCGTGAATTGTCGATCATGGGAGAAAGGACCTCGTCGTTACGTCGTTGCTTTGCTTCGCGGGGCCCGGCAGCGGCCGCGCCCCATCGTGCATCGGGTTCGATCAATGTTTGATGCCAAGCTTCTTGCAGCCGTCCGCGTAACGGCCCGTGCAGAGCTGATCGGCCGTCGTGAACCCCTTGTCGACGACTTCCGCCTTGATATTGCTCTGTGTGATCACCATCGGCGTGAAGAGCTGCGTCGGCGTCTTGAAGAGCGTGGTTTCCCCCTTCGGCGCCTGGCCCGACAAGAAGCCGACGGCGACTTTCGCCGCGGCCGCCGCGACGATTTCGCTGGGCTTCAGAATCGTGTTGTACTGATCGCCGGAAATGATCAGTTGCAAACCCGCGACCGTGGCATCGTTGCCGGTCACCGGAGGCACGGGATTGACGCCGGCCGCCTTGAAGGCCGCGATGGTTCCGCCGGCCGTGCCGTCGTTGGCGGCCACCACGCCGACGATCTGCGAACCGAAGCGCGTGATCTGCCCACTGACCCATTGTTGCGCCTTGGGCGGCGCCCATTCGGGCGTGTCGTATTCGGCAAGCGTCTTGTACCCGCTTCCCGCCAGCCCCTCGTGGATGCCCTTTCGGATCAGTCCAGCCGCCGCGTCGGTGGGCGAGCCATTCACCTCGAGCACGCCGCCCTTGCCGGTGGGCACGCCTTTGTCTTTCATATGTTGCACGAGCGACTGCGCGATGGCCTTGCCGATCCCTTCGTTGTCGAACGACACGTAATAGTCGGCCGGCGTCGAGGGCACGGGCCGGTCATAGGCAATCACCTTGACGCCCTGGGCTTGCGCCATGTGAACGAGCGATGCGGCGGCTGTCGAATCGACCGGATCGAGCACGATCACCTTGGCGCCCTGCGAGATGGCCGAATTGAACTGCTGTTGCTGCTGAGCGGCGTCCGCGTTGGCGTTTTGGTAGAGCAGCTTGCAATCGGGACAGAGCTTCTTCATCGCGGCTTCGAAGCCGGGGAAATCGTGCTGCTCGTATCGGGTGGAGGCTTCATCGGGCATCAGGAAAGCAACCGTTCCGCTGGGCCCGGCCACCGCTGCCGTGCTGCCGATCAGGCTCAAGGTCAACGCACTTGCGCCAATGAGGTAGTTCGTCGCTTTCTTCATCGCTTGTCTCCGTCGTTAGAAAAATGGTGGCGTGTGTGCCGCCACGGTTGAAGTTCAAATGGTCGATCTCTGAAATGCAGCGGTGCCCCTCGATGGCGTGAACGATTCAAAGTCGAGCGAAGCCCTCCCTCCTGCATCGATGCAGGACGGCCGGGACAATCCATGGAATCAGTCCGGGCTGCCGATCGGTCAGCCCGGCCGCGGGGCTGATGGCATGTTGCCCGGATGCGTCGGCTGCGCGCGCAGCGGCACGCCACGGGGCGTGGGCGCATCGTCGATGGATAGCGCGACATCGCGGCTGCGCGCATTCAGCCGCTGCAAGGCGCGAAATTCGGACGGCGACATCCCCTTCAACGCGCGAAACTGCCGGTTGAAGTTCGACACATTGTTGAACCCTGACTGGAAGCACACTTCGGTGATGCTCGCTTCGTCGGCAATCAGCATCTGGCAGGCAGATTCGATTCGCAAACGGTTGACGTACTGCACGAAGGGCATGCCCGTGTGCCGGTGAAACGCACGCGAAAACGCGCTGATGCTTTGCCCCGCCAGCTGCGCGAGATCCGCTTCGCGCAAATTCGATGCCAGATTCTTGCCGATGTAGGAGAGCGCATGGCTCAACCGCGTCGATGCGGCGTTGATCTGGTCACATGCGGGGCTGGCGAGCAGTGTTCGCTTGTCGGCGCCGCAAAGCCGATCGAGCAACAGCAGAAACAGCGAAGTGCGGCGAATGCCCTGTGCGCTCAGCAATTCCTCGAAGATCGGCGCAACGGCTGCGCTCGTCGCTTCGTCGAATGCGATGCCCCGACGCGCGTCGTCGAACAGGCTTTGCGCCTCGCGGCACTCGGGAAAGGCATCGATACAGCGACGCACGAAGTCCTGACCGAACTGCATCACGAGATTGCGACGTTCGATCGTTCCGCCCTCAGGGACATCGCTGACCCAGTTGTGCGGCAGGTTCGGCCCGAGCAACACGAGATGGCCGGGAGCGAACGCCCCGATATGGTCACCGACGAAGTACCGCCCTTGCGTCGCGACGATCAAGTGAAGTTCGTACTCAGGGTGAAAGTGCCAACGGATCGTCCGGTACGGATACCCGTGCGACCAAACCTTGAACGACTCGTCGCGGCGTACTTCGACTACCTCCAGGTCCGGGCGCATGATCGTGCTGTCTCCAATCTTGTACGGCTTGCGCGCTGCCGCCCGTTGAAACCTGTCAGGCGGCGACTCGATGTCTTATGACTGAAATTTAGGGCGCTCGCCCGCTTCGTGCCACCCACTTTACGCCGTTTTTTCTGTACTTTTTTGCTCCTGAATCGGGGATGAAGGCCCCGAACAGCAAAATTGTGCAATGCGAAAAAGCGCCAGAGCGGCGCCAACCGCCTGGTCGCGCGGCGCCTTCTCACGCGCCCGGCGGGCAATTCACATATCCAGTGACGGAATCCGTGCGTATACAGCTGATAGAAGACCGCGTTTCCTCCTTCTACCGAGCCTTGGTGACGAGTCCCCTATGAAAACAGCGTTTTGCAACATCGCCCCTCAGGTTTGGCTCGCCGCAAGCACGCTGTCGTTTCTGGTCATCGTGTTCACCGCGGCATGGTGGCGCCAACTTTACACGCGTAACGCCGGGATGATCGACCCGGTTTGGGCACTCTCACTGGGTGGCGTTGCGCTCATCTACGCGTTCTTCGCTTCAGGCGACACAGTGACGCGTTGGATGGTAGGGCTGGGCGGATCGATCTGGGCGTTCCGGCTCGGTACACACCTGTGGCGCCGCAATGCCGGCAAGCCCGAAGATGCTCGCTACCGCCGGTTACGCGAAACATGGGGTGCAAAAGCAAACAGTCGCATGTTCTGGCTGTTCCAGCTTCAGGTAGGCGTCTCCATGATGCTTTCTCTCGCGTTTGCGATGCCCGCCTATCGCCATGACCGACCCTCGGTGGCATGGCTCCTGGCTGCCTGCGCGGTATGGTTGATTTCGGTAGGCGGAGAAGCGCTTGCCGACAGGCAACTCGCCCGATTCGCCGCGGAGCCCCTCAATCGCGGTGCGGTCTGTCAAGCCGGGCTGTGGCGCTACTCGCGCCACCCGAACTACTTCTTCGAATGTCTGCACTGGCTGGCCTACCCATTCCTCTCCCACGGTGTGCCCTTCGCGTGGTTGACCCTGATTCCCCCGTTGCTCATGGCGTGGCTCCTGATCAAAGTGTCCGGCCTACCCATGCTCGAGCAACACCTCGCTGCGACGCGTCCGGGCTACGCCTCGTATATGCGTCGCACCAGCGCGTTGGTGCCGTGGCCGCCCCGGCGGCGCTAAACGGCGCAGCAAACGTGCAAAGCAACGCACCCACCGCAGAACGGCGGCTGCGTTGCGCGATCGTTCATTCACCACGACTGTCCAGCTACCGAGGTTCCAAGATGTCACAGACCACCACGAACTTGGCGGCAAGCTTCCCGCGCCGAGACCCATCAGATGATTTCCTCACGCGACTCTGCGAGAAAGGCTGGCTGCCGGACTGGCTCGTGCGCGCAGGGATGCGCAGGTTGATGGCGCAACGCCTGGCGGACGAAGGCGTGCAGGACGGCGAGTTTTGTGCGACGCGCCTTGCGTCTCTGCTCGACGAATTACGCGCGAGCCCGATCGCAGTCGAAACCGACGCTGCCAACGCCCAGCATTACGAACTGCCGGCTTCGTTCTTCGCCGCCCACCTGGGCCCTCACTTCAAGTACTCGTGCTGCCTGTATGCCGATGGTACGAGCACGCTCGCGCAAGCGGAGCAAGCCATGCTCGAGCTGTACGAGCGACGCGCGCTGCTGGCGGACGGGCAACGCATCCTTGACCTCGGTTGCGGGTGGGGGTCGCTCTCACTGTGGCTCGCCGCGCGGTATCCGAACGCCGAAATCGTGGCGCTCTCCAATTCTCATGGCCAACGAGCGCATATAGAAGCGCAGGCCGCGATACGCAAGCTCAGGAACATCAGGGTGCTCACGGGCAATATCGCGAGCTTCGACTTCGGCCAACTGAGCGAGCGCGAGCGCTTCGACCGCATCGTATCGATCGAAATGTTCGAGCACATGAAAAACTATGGCGCGTTGCTGGCGCGGATCGCCGGTTGGTTGCGCTCCGATGGCAAGCTGTTCGTGCATCTGTTTGCACATCGCACGCTCGCCTATCACTTCGAGGTGCGAGACCGAAGCGACTGGATGTCCAAATACTTCTTCACAGGCGGGACGATGCCCTCGGAGTCGCTGCTGCTCCACTTCCAGGACGATCTCGCCGTCAAACGCCACTGGTGGTTGAATGGCACGCATTACGAGCGCACGGCAAACGACTGGCTCGCTCGACTCGACGATGCCAAGCCAACCGTCCTACCGATCCTGGCGAAGACATACGGTGCTGCCGACGCGACGCGCTGGTTTCAGCGCTGGCGCATGTTCTACATGGCCGTGGCGGAATTGTTCGGCTTTGCGCAAGGCACCGAATGGGGCGTCGCGCACTACTTGTTCGAAAAGCGCTGACGCCCCCCTCGCCCTCGCAACCAAATCAAGAGGACATCGAGTTGAATTGCGAAGATAGCCCCAAGCCCCGCGATCCACGCGGGCACCACGACTTACCTCGAACGATACGGCTACGAAAAACCGTCGGCATGTTGGCGTGCCTCGCGGCGGTGACCGCGTCTGCCTGCACGCAGACGCCCCCCAATCCGAACCCGCGTGCGAACGTACCGCTCCAGACCGTCCCGATCGATCTGCCGCGCTACATGGGTCGGTGGTACATCATCGCCCACATCCCCTATTTCGCCGAGCGCGGTTTCGTAGGGAGCTACGCTCAATGGTCGCTGCGGTCGGACGGTAAGATCGACGACCGCTTTGTGGGTCATAAGAAGCGCTTCGACACGCCGCCTGCCGAGTACCATTTCGTCGACACCATCGTGCCGGGCAGCGGCAATGCGCAATGGCGGGTCCGCTTGTTCTGGCCGATCTACGTGACCCAGCTCACGGTCTATGTCGATCCGGACTATCGCTATACGATCCTCGGCTACCCGGACAAGAGCCTGGGTTGGATCTTCGCCCGCTCGCCCGAAATCAGTGACGATGTCTACCGGTCCCTGCTCGCTCGGATGGACGCGATGGGCTACGACACATCACGCGTGCGCCGCGTACCCCAGTTGCCTTCCCAGGTCGGCAGGCCGGGGTTCGAGTCTCCCGGCGGAAACGACTGAGCGCGTCGGCGCACGACCTTTTAAATGGCCTCGTGCTTTGCCGATGCAAGTTCGAAATGCATCACGTCTGTGCGCCCTTCGGTGAATCCCGCCTCGCAGTACGCGAGGTAAAGCCGCCACGTGCGAATGAATATCTCATCGAAACCCTGCGCCCGTACCGCGTTCAGACTCGCTTCGAAGTTTTCGCGCCAGCCACGCAGCGTGCGCGCGTAATCGGAACCGAAAGCGAGCGAACGGTGTGCGTGTAGCCCCGCACGCCGTGCCGCCGAGATAAAGCGTTCCGCCGAAGGCAGCATGCCGCCCGGAAAGATGTATTCGCGGATGAAATCACTCGAAGCGCGATAGGCGGAGAATCGCGCCTCGTCGATGGTGATGGTCTGAACGAGCGCCCGGGCCCCATCGGCCAAACACCGCCCCACTACAGTGAACCAGCGATGCCAAAACGCCTCGCCCACCGCTTCGAACATTTCGATGGACACCACCGCGTCGTAACGGCCCTGCACATCGCGGTAGTCGCACAGTTCCAGACTGACGAGTTCCGTCAGACCGGCGCGATGCACGCGGGCGCGCGCGTACTCGAGTTGCTCCGTCGATAGCGTGATCCCATGCACACGAATACCCTGCATCGCTGCATGCAGCGCAAACCCGCCCCACCCGCAGCCGATCTCGAGCACCCGCATGCCAGGACGCAGCGCCAATCGATCGACGATGCGTTGATACTTGGCGGTTTGCGCCGCCTCGAGCGAACGCCGCGCGTCACCTTCGAACAGTGCGCTCGAATACGTGAACCCCGGATCCAACCACAATGCGTAAAAAGCATTGCCGAGATCGTAGTGCGCATGCACGTTATGGCGACTGCCCGATCGCGTATTCCGGTTCATCCAGTGGCGCAGCCGGTACCACCCGCGTGCGAGCATCCGGCCGACGACCGGTTGCGGCATCGCGCTTTCGTTCAGCAGCGCCAGTCGCAGCAGCGCCACCAGATCGGGGGAGTCGAGCCATCCCTCCCGGTAGGCTTGCGCAAAGCCGATGTCTCCCGCTCGCAGCATGAGTGCGCATGCGCGCCAGTCGAGCAACGCCAGATGGGCGCCGGGCTGCGCATGCGCCTGACCGAACAATCGCTGCGCCCCGTCGGGCGTCGCCACGATCAAATGTCCGATGCGCAGACGATCGAGCAGCGCGAGAAACAACCGGGCCGAAGGTGGAACACCCGGTTCGCCCACCAAGGTAGGGAGTGGCTTCATCGTTGTACCTGTTCTTGCGAGGAGGAAACAGCTGGCAAAGAGGCGTCGCCTTGCGAAGCCGGAGCCGGGGTCGGGGCCGCGGCTGGCGGACGCTTGCCGTAGAACGGCACGCCTTTGAGCCAAAGTCGCAGCGCCTGCCAATGGATCCGCGCGACGATGGCGATCGTGAGCCACGGTTGGCGCACCACCGCGCGCAGCGCGCCCCACTGCGTGAGCGGGACTTTGCGCACGGCGATCGACGTGCGAATCAGAAGCCCTTCGGCGTCGTGGTAATCGATCGCAATCGACGCGGCCGCTTGCGTCTCCCGCACACGAAACACGTATCGTCCTTCCACGCGGCAAAACGGCGAAACATGAAACGCTTTAGCGCAAACGAGCGGCGTGTCGTAGCCGATGGGCTCATCGTCTTCGGCGCGAAGCAGATAGCGATGGCGCTCGCCGAACGTGTTGCGCACTTCGGCGAGTAGCGCCCGCAAGTTGCCGTCGCGATCCTCGCAGAGCCAAAAGCTCACCGGATTAAACGCATAGCCGAGCACACGAGGAAAGGTCTGCAACCAGACGCGGCCATCGGCGGGCAGGCCGGCCTGAGCGAGTTGGTCGCGTATCCATGCGAGCAGATCGGTGCCGTCGCACGGGCCGTAGTCGCGCGGGTCGATACCCAGAAGCCGCCATCTGCCGATGCCAAACCACCAGGCCCGCTGCGTTGCAAGATGACTCAGATCGAAACGCACGCAAAACACCGGATAGACGAAACGGTGATGCGCCGGTCGCACCCGTTCGTGCATCACCGTTCCGAGCATTAACGAATCCGGCGCGTACGGGCGTTCGGGTGCAGTGCCGTTCATATTCGCGCCCATGCCGGTCTGACGCCGAAAGCGGCCGCCACACGCAGGGCCGAGTTCAGTCCGTCTTCATGAAAGCCGTATCCGGTCCACGCGCCGGCAAACCACGTATTGCGCAGCCCTTGGATCTCATGTAGCCGCTGCTGGGCGCTTACGGCAGCGTGATCGAGCAACGGATGGTCGTAAGCGAAACGCCCCAGTACCCGATCGGGCCTCGGCTCGGTGCGCGCGTTAAGGGTGACGACGACGGGCCGCTTGAACGGCAGCGGCTGCAGCCGATTGATCAGGTAACTGACGCACACCGGCGCGTTCCCTTCTGCGTTGCGCGCCGCCAGATAGTTCCATGCCGACCATACGCGCTCGCGGCGTGGCAGCAGCGCGGCATCGGTATGCAGGATCGCAACGTTCGGCTGGAAGCGGACGGCGCCGAGCAGGCTGCGCTCCAGCGCATCGGCATCCTTCAACATCTTC
Source organism: Trinickia soli (assembly GCF_002879855.1). Classification (GTDB taxonomy): domain Bacteria; phylum Pseudomonadota; class Gammaproteobacteria; order Burkholderiales; family Burkholderiaceae; genus Trinickia; species Trinickia soli. The sequence goes on from NZ_PNYB01000008.1 coordinate 77,070, forward strand.
AGGCTCGTAGGCGCATGCGTGGCGAGCACCACATGGTCGAAGCGCGCCGTCTCGCCGGCGACCGAAATGTCGATACCGTCCGCCACGCGAAGGATCCGCTCGACCCGCGCATGGGTGCGCACGCGACCTATGCCCGCAGCCAGGCGCCGGACATATTCGCGTCCGCCTCCGAGCACGGTGCGCCAGCGCGGACGCTGGTTTATCTGCAGCAGCGCGTGATTGATGCAGAAATTCAGGAAAGTGGCGGCGGGAAAGCGCAGCACATCGGCCGTCGCGCACGACCAGATGGCAGCTGCCATAGGGAGCAAATAGTGATTGCGGAAGGGTTCTCCATAACCGCCTGCATCCAGAAGATCTCCCACGCAGCAGCCCGTGCCCGACGACAGCGAAAGATAGCGGCTTGCTGAGCCGTTGAAGCGAATGATGTCACGCAACATGCCCAGGAAACCGGGCGAAAGCATGTTGCGCCGCTGCGCGAACAACGTATTCAGATTCGTTCCCGCCCATTCGAGCCGACCGCCGTCGAGCGACACCGAGAACGACATGTCGCTTTCATGGACGCCGACCTTCAACTCATCGAACAGCGCAATCAGGTTCGGGTAGGTACGTTCGTTGAAGACGAGAAACCCCGTGTCGACCGGATGCGTCACTCCGTCCAATGTGACGTCGACCGTGTTCGTATGTCCGCCCAATCGTTCGCCCGCTTCAAAGAGCGTGACGTCATGGCGACGCGATAGCAGCCACGCCGCAGCGAGGCCGGAGATGCCGCCGCCGACTACAGCGATTTTGCGGCCGGACGGGGGAGCGGATGTGATCTTGTTCATGCAACTGGTTGGGGTGGGCTTGCTGGACCGCGTCAAGCGACCGGCGCTTCGATCAGTTGCTTTAGATTGACGAGGCCCGACCTGATGCGGGCCTTCACCGTGCCGAGCGGCATGCCGAGCCTGCCCGCGACCTGCGAGTGCGAGCATTCGCGCAAGTAGGCAAGGCTGATGGCCTGCCTTTGCGCCGGAGCAAGTTGCGCAAGGCATGCGAGCGCACGCTTCACATCGACCGCCACGGCAGCGTCCGCACCTTCGCCCGACTCATCGGCGGCCTCATCGCCCAGCTGACCCACAGCATGCCGCGCGATCCCGGCTTCATGCTCGAAGGTCGCGTTGCGGCGCAATTGATCGAGCGCCTGGTTGCGCACGATGCTGACCATCCACGTCAGCGCCAACGCACGGGCCGAGTCATAGCTGCCCGCGAAACGCCAGACCTTGACGTAACTTTCCTGCAGCACTTCCTCTGTCCACTCCCGGCGCCGTAGGATCTTCCACGCGACACGCGAGAGCACCAGCTCGGTCTCGCGGTATAAAGTGGCGAATGCCGCAACATCGTGTCGCGCGACCCGCTCAAGCAGCAACGCAAGCATCGACGCGCGGTGCCCCTCGCGTTCAAATAAGACATCGCCAGGTTCGCTCCCTGCACGAGGCATCGTCATACCGCCCCCTGCCCGCGCCCTGGCAACAAGGTCATCAACTCGCGCCGCAATGCCGGATCGTTGAGAAACGCCCCGCGCATGACGCTCGTGACCATCTTCGCGTTGCTTTCTTTGATGCCGCGCCAGTGCATGCAAAAGTGGTCGGCCTCCATCACCACGGCGAGACCATCGGGGGCGATACGGCGCTCGAGCAGGTCGGCAAGCTGCTTGACCGCTTCCTCCTGAATCTGCGGGCGGCTCATCACCCAGTTCACCAATCTTCCGTATTTCGACAGGCCGATAAGATTGGACGACGCATTGGGCAGCACGCCCACCCACACGCGGCCAACAATCGGACACAGGTGGTGCGAACAAGCGCTTCTGACTGACAGTGGCCCGACGATATTCAATTCATTGAGGCGCTCGACGTTCGGGAATTCGGTGACGCGCGGCGCGCGCTCGTAGCGGCCCGCAAACACCTCGCGCACGAACATCTTTGCGACACGCTTGGCCGTCTCGCGGGTGTTGTGGTCGTTTTCGACGTCGATCACCAGCGCATGCAACACGCCTTGGAGTTGCGCTTCGATCTCGTCCTGAAGCAGATCGAGCTCACCCTCGCGCAGAAAGTCGGCGATGTTGTCGTTGGCGTGAAAGCGCACGCCGGCACGCAACAACCGTTGGCGGATCCGATGCGACACCGTCGTCGGTCCGGGCATCCACGCAGCAATTGGCGGGTTCACCGCATCGGCGGTCTCTTGTTCTTGTTCTTGTTCTTGTTCTTGTTCTTGCTCTGGCTCCCGCGACAACACGCATTGCTCGGTCAATGATTCCATGCACGCTTCTCCGGGCCCGGCTCTCGCCGATAATTGCCGTTGAAAAAAACGCATCTGTACCCCGTGAATCCTGTACAAGGCTGCGTGCCAACGAGCCGCGGTGCGATGTTCGATGTTCGAACTACCTACGTCTGGCTCACGCAAGGCGTAGTGTAACGCTTTTTCGATTCATATGTAACGTTTATGCCCGGATATATCGTTTCATTCAGGCGACGACAGCCCACCCCGCGCGCAGCGGATCACCGCGACGTCCGTCGAAAAGTGGCTTGTCGCCTATGGATGGAATGACGGCGCGCAATGGGGCGCCTGGTGGAGTCGATGCGCCTGTCTCACTGGGCTGTGCGCCGCAACATGGACACGTCGTAGCCCAACCCCTGCACACGCTGATAGAGCGCCTGCGCTTCTGACGGCGCTGGTCGCGCCACACGCGTCAATACCCACAGAAAGCGGCCTGAAGGCTCACCCACGATCGACCATGAGTAATCGTCGGCATGGTCGAGCACCCAGTAGTTGCCCACGAAGAAGGGGCCAAAGAACGACACCTTCAACTTCGCTCCGCGCGTGCCCGCCACGACCTTCGCACGCCCGTCCGAGACGCGCTCGCGCCCGTCTGCGCGACAACTATTGCGGACGGAGATGAGCCCATCATCGCGTACCGCGTATTCGGCGGTGACTGCATCGCACCCGCGCTCGAAGCGGTTTTCATAGCGAGCGAATTCGAACCACTTGCCGGTGTAACGCGCCAGGTCAACGGGCTTGGCCGGCTCGGGAACGCTCGCATTACCCACCTTCCCGCCAGCGAAATACGTGCAGCTGCACAAGAAGACACACGCGGCAAGGGCGGCGCAGGCGAACAACGACGCACGACCCGGTTTTGGTAAATGCATAGGACCCTCCCAACGAACGTTGCGCTGGCGAGCGCGCTTTGAGTTTGACTCGAAATACCGTTTCATGCAACATTGTCACAGAACAATATAACGCTACGCCCTACAAGGAATCATAGACGACGCCGGTCATGCCCGAGCAGCCCTGGATGTGATCACGGAGAGGCGCTGGCCGGCCCGTCTCTGCGGAAGTGGATGACGTCAAATGAATGAGTCGAGAGGGCACAAAGGCAACAAGCGGGCACTGCTCTGCAAAATTTGCGCCGCATGCGGGCGCACGATGACATGGCGCCGTGCATGGGCCAAAAGCTGGGCCGAAGTCCGCTATTGTTCCGACCGATGCCGGCGCCGCAGATTGCAGATGCGACGATAGCGCTCAATCTCTTGCTCGTATTCGATGCGCATTTACTCGCGGCCCTGCGCGTCAACCACGCGTTCCAGCGCGGCTTCCAACATCGCTCTGGCGCGATTTGCCACATCGCCCAAATGCCGATGCAGCACGGCATCGTCGACCGATCGCGACATGCAGTCATTGCTGTAGCGCTCGAACGCATCGAGACGCGTGATCAGCTCGCCCAGGTGTTGCGGACACTCGCACTGAACGATCGCCGATTGCAACATCAGGCGCTCCAACTCCTCGTCGCCAAAGCGGCGCGGTACGCGAACGCCAATCGCTTCGGTGCCGAGCACCTCGATACCGGCCCCGCCCGCCTGCAGATCGGCCGCAAGCTGCCGGCTTTCCACGGCAGTGAGCGGCGCCCGGTACAGCCGCACGCCCGCCAACCGCAGCGTCTCGGTGGGCGCGGCATTGCCGTAGGCATAGGAAACCGCCGCAATGCGTGCATGCAAACGCCCCCGCATTTCGAGCACTTGCGCGGCAACATCGTGTGTCAGCGCAAGCACGTCGACCACCAGAGCATCGACCTGCTCGCCCTTGTCGGCGGCGATCCCCGCTTCGCCGAGATTGGCCAGCTTGACCAAATCGACGTGGTTGGCTTGCCCCGTCTGGGCAAGCGAGAGCGCGAGCCGTCGCTGCACTCCCGAACCCACGACCGCGATCCGTGCAACGCGCTCGGCCCCGCCGTCCTTCGCTCGCGATTCCGAAGCGATGATTTCCGGGCGAGCCTGAAACAGCGACTCCAACTGCTCGCGCGGCAAGCGCGCGATCGAGCCGATCGAGTGCCCCTGCCTGACCAGCGCCTTAAGCAGGACCAGGCGGCGCACGTCTTCTTCCGAATACAACCGCTGGCCCGCCTCGCTCTTCAGGGGACTGATGACGTCGTAGCGACGCTCCCACATGCGCAGCGTGGTGGGCGGCATTTTCGCGCGCCGCGCGGCCTCGCCACTGCGATAGCGGTGCTCATCGCTCGCGCGCCCTTCCGTAGCTTTTGCCTCGACTGCCGGCGCGGCGGCTTTCTTTTTCATGCGCTTTCTCTCGACTATGGATTCGATGCGGAACACGAAACGCCGATGTGTCGCTTTTCCGATTCACCAAAAGCTCAATCCTACTATAGCGTCGGCCGCCCGGCACCCGCTTTCGCTCGGTTAAAGCCGCACCCCGGTGCGACAAAGAGCCCGTTGCGCCTGCTCAGCATGGCAATGCGTCGAAGGACCGTACGCCAATCTCGCTTCATCCTCGTATCGCCAAGGCGGTTTCGCCACAAAACCTTGTACACTTGCGTTTCATTGCTGACCAATCAAAGGCTATGACAGAACGCCGACAGCCACAACTGCGCCGACCGATCATCGTTTGGTTCCGCGACGACCAGCGGCTGGCCGACAATCCCGCCCTTTCGCACGCGGTGTCCAGCGGATGCCCAGTGGTGTGCGTCTACGTGTACGATGCCGAACCGCGGCATGGCCGATCCCTCGGCGCCGCCGCGCGCTGGTGGCTCCATGAGTCGTTGCGCGAACTCGATAGAGCACTGCGATCGCTGGGCGGCAGCCTCGTGTTGCTCAGCGGCGCGGAACGGGAAACGATCGAGGCGTTCGCCTCGGCTGTCGAGGCCGTCGAGGTCTGCTGGAACCGTCGCTATAGCGCCGCGCAACGGCAGACCGATGCGTCAATCAAGTCGGCGCTCGAAGCCAAGGGCGTCTTGGTCTCGACCTTCAACGGACACCTACTGCGCGAGCCGTGGAAAGTCACTACGCGAGAAGGCCAGCCGTTCCAGGTGTTCGGCGCGTACTGGCGTGCGGCACGCCTGGGCTTTTCTCCCGAGCCGCCCCAACCTGCCCCCGACGGTCTGCCGTTCTATTCGCTGCCTGAGCGCGCACGCACATTGGCCGTCGACCTCATCGACCTCAAACTACAGCCTCATGCACCGGACTGGGCGGCCGGGTTGCGAGAAACATGGACGTGCGGGGAAAACGGCGCACAGCAGCAGCTGCAGCACTTTCTAGCTCACGTGCTGGACGGCTACGCGGCGAGTCGCGACGCGCCGGCGCATGACGGAACGAGCAAGCTGTCGCCCTACCTTCGCTTCGGCAATATCTCGGTGCGGCAGATCTGGTACGCCGCACTCGCGACCGCGCAGTCGGAGTCGATCCCGGGCGAACACCTTCACCGGTTCCAGGACGAACTGGGATGGCGCGAGTTTTCGTATCATCTGCTCTTTCATTTTCCGCCGCTGCACGAAGTGAACTTCAGACGGCAATTCGACGCGATGCCGTGGCGCCACGATGCGCAAGCCCTGCGGGCATGGCAGCGCGGCAAGACCGGGTACCCCGTCGTCGACGCCGGGATGCGGGAGTTGTGGCGAACCGGCTGGATGCATAACCGGGCACGCATGGTGGTCGCGTCGTTTCTGATCAAGCATCTGCTGATCGACTGGCGCGAAGGCGAGTCCTGGTTTTGGGACACGTTGGTCGACGCCGACGAGGCCAACAATCCGGCAGGCTGGCAATGGGTTGCGGGCAGCGGCGCCGATGCGGCGCCATACTTTCGAATTTTCAATCCGGTATTGCAAGGGCAGAAATTCGATGCGCGGGGGGACTACGTGCGGCGCTGGGTGCCCGAGCTTAGCCGGTTGCCGGACGTATCGATACACGCGCCGTGGCTCGCCGCGCCCGCCCAGCTCGAAGCCGCCTCCGTTCGATTGGGCGAGACCTATCCGTTCCCCGTTGTCGATCATCCGCAGGCGCGCATGCGTGCGCTCGCGGCCTTCGATGCGTTGCGCGGCGGTGCCGCCCTTGAACGCGGCGATCGCTGAAAGGGCGCCGCGCGCGAGAAGCGACCGGCCGCCGCGCAGCTTTCACGATTGGCTCTTTGCCGAGTTGGAGAAATAACAGGCACGTTGGCGTCGATCGCGCGCGGCAAATCCGCTACCGGCGCCAGCCAGCCATCGACGAGCATCGATGCTGATTTCGATCAACGTAGCGCTGCGATCGACGCGTTAACCTGCAAGTCCAGCCGCGCCGCGACACCCTCCGAAATCGCAGGCAGCAAGGGGCGAATCCGGCAGCCCATAGCGTCCTCCAGCCATCGCATGAACCAGCGCCTCGCTGCCCGCATCCTGATCGCCCTATTTCTTGTCGCTCCGTTTTCCAACGCGGCGGCAGGACCGTGGTATGCCGCCTCTCCTAACACCTATGGCTGGCGATTCATGACCCCGGAAGAACGAGAGGAGCATCAGCGGCGCATGCGCAGCTTCACCTCGTATGAGGAATGCAAGGCCTATCAAGCCGAGCATCACGCTCTGATGGCCGAGCGGGCGCGCAAAGCGCGCGCGTTGCTTAAACCTCATGCGGACTCCGGTTGCGAGCAGTTGCGCGCACAAGGCCGATTGCAATGAGTCCGCACTCGATTGAACGCTGGCAACGGCGCTTGACGATCCCGGCGATTGCGGTGGCCTCGTCCCTATTGCTCGCATGGTGGGCGTTTCCCGTCGGCGTGCAGCCGTGGCGCAGTATCGGCATCGTCAGCGCCTGGACCGGCACCGGAATGCTCACGATCGCCACGGTCCTCATGGTGCGCGAGCCGCATCTTACCGGCGCGCTGGGTGGACTCGAACTCTGCTATCGCTGGCATCATCGCGCCGGTGTCCTCGCCTACCTCGCGCTGCTCGTGCATCCGCTCGCCCTTGCGATCGACGGCTGGAAGGAATCGCCCCGCGTGGCGTGGCAGTCGCTTGCTCCGTGGCTGCAGGCGTGGCCGGTCTGGCTTGGCTGGTGCGCGCTTGCTCTCCTGATGATCGGGCTGACTGCCACCTTCGCCTCGCAGTTGCCCTACCGTCGCTGGCGCGGCCTCCACGCGTTGCTCGGAGTCGGCGTTCTGCTCGCCTTCTCTCACGTGGGAGCGCTGCTCGGCGAGCCTGCGCCGTCGCTCGGCATCCTGATCCTCGGTATGTTTGCCCTGGCCTGGCGCATCATGGGAAGCGATCTCGGCCTCGCCGCCGCGCCCTATCGAGTGACTGCAGTGACAAATCCTGCTGCGGGGACGATCGAAGCGGCAGTCTCCCCGTGTGCCGCCGCACTCGCCGTTGCACCGGGTCAGTTCGTGCTGGCGGCATTTGGCCACGGCAAGCATTTCCGGGGCTGCGGTGAGTACCACCCGTTCACGGTGAGCCGCATCGAAGCGGAGCACCGTCTGCGGCTCACGATCAAGGCGCTCGGCCGGTGCTCGCAGAACCTGCAAGCGCTGGAGCCCGGCGTCCTGGTGCATCTGCAGGGGCCGTTCGGCAGCTTCCTTGCGGATACTGCCGATGGTCCCGAGCTTTGGATTGCGGGCGGTATCGGAATCACTCCGTTTATGGCCTCGCTGCGCGCGCAGCCCCGCATGCAGCCGACCACGCTGATCTACCTCTACCGATCAGCCGGCGATGCGGCTTTCCTCGACGAACTCGCCATGCTCGCGGAGATCGATTCGAACTTCGACCTGATAGCGCAAGCCACCGGCAATCACCCGCCAAACGTCGAACCGCTGATGGCGAAGGTGACACGCCTGACCGAGCGTCGGGTTTACCTTTGCGGACCGCCGGCGATGGTCGACACGCTGGTTCCTCGGCTGGTCGAGCTGGGTGTATCGCCTGGATCCATTCACTACGAGCGATTCGACTTCCGCTGATCATGCGTACACTCTTCATTCTGTCGACGGCAGTGTTCTGGCTCGCCGTCGGGGCGTTTTGGGCCGCCAACGTCTGGCTTCCCGATAAAGCGGCCGGTCCCGATGCAGTAGCGGCGGATAAAATGTGGACGCTCGTTGAAGTCGCTCGACACAACCAAGCGGCGGATTGCTGGATGGCAATCGATGGCGCCGTGTATGACCTCACCGCCTACCTGCCGCAACACCCGTCCAATCCCGCAATCATCCTGCCTTGGTGCGGCAAGGAGGCGACCGAGGCATACCATACGAAGACCAAGGGTCGACCGCACTCCTCCCATGCCGATCAGTTGCTATCGACGTTTCATATCGGGAGGCTTATCCGACCGTGAATCGCGTAAGCACGTTGCTCGGCGAAAAAAGAATACATCTTGCATTCAAGCTCAGCTTATGGTGCAAGGGTGCCTTCGCGCTATTAGAGATAGTAGCCGGCGTAGCCACCTGGTTCGTGCCGCCGCAGCTTTTGCTGACGCTTGTCCTTTGGGTCACCAAGAAGGAATTCGTCGAAGATCCGCAAGATCTCGTCGCGAACTTCCTCCTGCATACTGCCCAGGATCTTTCAGTCGGCACCGAAACGTTTGCCGCGATCTACCTGCTTGTGCATGGCCTGATAAAACTGTGGTTGATCGCCGGCCTGCTGCGAGAAAAGCTGTGGTATTACCCCGCCGCAATGTCGATCTTCGGCTTGTTTATCGCCTATCAGCTTTATCGATACACGTTTGCGCACTCGGTCTCGCTGCTACTCATCACGGCATTGGACATCGTCGTCACCGCGCTTACGTGGCACGAGTACCGATATATCAGGAAAGAACGGAGCGAAGCGCCTCACGCAGCGCCTTAAGCTCCCGTTAAGCCTCGCTGGATTAGTCTTGCGGCATCCATCTTCCACTCAATGATTGCCGATGTCCAAGCTTCCACCCCGGATGTATCTCCAGGCGCTACTTCTATGCGCGCAACTCGTCATCGGCGTGCAGACGACATACGCTGGCGAGATCAAGGTCGTCATGAAAGATATGAAACGCGCACTGCAAGGCGCAATGGCCAGTACCACGATGCCGGAGCTGAGCCGCTACGTGGCGCGGCTGGAAAGCGATGTCGATCATGCGAGTCGTCAGGCCTACCGTGACGATCAGGCGACCTACGACGAAGGCATGCAAAAACTGAAGCAGCAACTCGCTGTCGTCGACGAAGCCATTCGCGCCAACGACATGAACGAGGCCAAGCAGGATCTGCGCAAGATAAACGTCACAAGAAAGCACTACCACGATCTGCTGAACTAGACGATCGGTCCCTTACCCTTTGGAGTACCGCCCGATGAGGCACAAACCCCGCTATCCGCTTTCGATCAGCCTGCTTCACTGGCTGCTCGCCGTCGCGCTGATCGGCAATCTGGTCATCGGATGGCTGCTGGATGATCACGAGGAACTGATCGCACTGCACAAGTCGATCGGCATCGCCATTCTCGGCCTCGCATTGATCCGCATCGCGAATCGGCTGCGCATGCGACGCCGCTTGCCGCCTTCGATCAACGTGGCCGGATCGCCAAGCTACTTCGCGGAGAAAGCCGTCCATTACCTGCTCCTCGTTCTCATGCTCGCCATTCCTATGCTTGGCTGGCTGAAGACGAATGCGGCAGGCCACGTCGCCAGTTGCTTCGGCGTGTTCTCCCTCCCGACACTCGTGCCAAAAAGCCACGAGCTGTCACAGCTGTTTGGCGAACTTCATGCGTTGACCGCATATGGACTGGCGACGTTGATGGGCCTGCATGTACTGGCCGCCGTTGCTCATTGGCTGATGAACTCGGAGAACGTGCTGCCGCGAATCAGCCCGTTGCCTGGCCGCCTGCGGCCGAAGGTATCAACGCGCAATTGACGCCGTGCGCGTGGGGAGGAAGTCGGGTTCGAAAAAACACCGTCGCGGGCCGACGGCACATGCCTCGCCTTTCTCATGCCGATCAATTGCTATTGACGCTTCGTATCGGAAGGCGTGTCCGACCGCCCTCCGATTGCGCCGAGCGATTCATCATTGATCAGGTCGGCCTGCCATTCACGCCAAACCGCAAGCAGCGTGGCAATGACAAAAGGCCCGATGAAAATGCCCACGAAGCCAAATGCCAGTACCCCGCCCAGAATACCGAACACCACGAGCAAGAACGGCACGCGTCCCGTGCTGCTGATCACGAGCGGACGAATGAGGTTGTCGATCCAACTCACCACGAGTGCCCCCCATAGCAACAAGCCGATCCCCGCCCATGTGTCGCCGTTGATGATCAAAACGATGCCGGCTGGCGCCCATACCAGCGGCGTGCCGAATGGCAGCAGCGCAGCCAGCGCGGTCAACGTCGCGAGTAGCAACGGCGCACCCACACCCGCCGCCCAATAACCGATTCCCGCGAGCACGCCTTGAGCCGCCGCCGTGAGTACGATGCCGCGCACGACCGAGTGACAGACCGCGCCGATCGCGGCAAGGTAAAGGTCCAGCCGCTTGCCGAGGTAAGGCCACAGCGAGCGCCGGACCTGTTCAAGCAACGTCCGACCATCTCGATAGGCAAAGAAGAGCGTCAGCAAAGCAAAACCGAACTTCACGGCGTTGCGCCCGAGACTGCCCGCGAGTTGGGCGGCTTCGCCAATCCAGCGATTGCCCCACTGCGAGAACTGCGCGCGCCATGCGGAAGGTTCGCGCGCGATATCGTCGAATACGGTCTGCAGCCCCGCACCGAGCCACGGAATCGAGCGGACCGAACGCGGCAATACATGGTCTCCATCGGCCATCCACGCCGCCAATTGCCGCCCGAACGCCATCGTCTCTTTCGTCAGCGGCATCGTCAACAACAACACGGGAACCACGAGCCCAAGCATGACCAGCAACGTCATCAGCAATGCTGCAAGCGATCGCCTGTTGCGCGTGACGGCAATCAAACGCTCATAGGCAGGCCACGTCATATACGCAATGATGAAGGCCCACGTAATCGGAATCAGGAAAGGTCGCAGCACTACGATGCCGAGCGCAATGAGGCCGGCGAGAAGCAATGCATGTACTGCGCGCGTGCCGAATAATGTCGTCATGCTCCCCCCGATTCTCCCCCGCGCTCCGTCTCGCCTGCGAGGCGATCACGTCCCGGGCGATCAGACCGGGTGCGACGAAAGAAAAGTTTCTCGACCTCGATGAGCGAGAACACGATAACGGACGCTGCCAGCGAAAGCGCAAGTTCGGGCCCGCTGAGCGCAGTCGTCCGAAGCGCCGCACTCAAGCCTGGAACGTAGAGAGCCGCCATTTGCAGTGCGGCCGTGAGCGCGACCGCGGCGAGCATTGGCGCGTTCGATTTCAATCCCTGCGCGAACAGCGAAGTGCGCTCGGAACGGATCGCGAGCGCGTGGCCCAACTGAGAAAACGCCAGCACCGTGAACGTCATCGTCTGCCATGCGGCGTAGCCGCTGTGGAGCCCCCACGCTTGCACGCCGAGCGTGACGGCCGCCATGGCGACGCCACCCCAAAGAATCTGCCGCCACATGCCACCTGTGAAAAGGCCCTCGTTGGGCGGGCGCGCACGCTCCTGCATGAGCGTCGGTTCGGCGGGCTCGGCAGCAAACGCGAGCCCGGGCAACCCGTCCGTCAGCAGATTGATCCACAAAATGTGGATCGGCAACAGCGGCATCGGCAGCCCCAGCAATGGCGACGCCGCCACCACCCAAAGCTCCGCCGAATTGCAGGTCAGCACATACCGGATGAACTTTCGGACATTGGCGAAGATGCGTCGGCCTTCTTCGACCGCGGCCACTATCGTGGTGAAGTCGTCATCGAGAAGCACGAGGCTCGCTGCCTCACGCGCGACATCCGTACCCGCGCGCCCCATCGCGACACCGATGTCGGCGCGGGCAAGCGCCGGTGCGTCGTTGACGCCGTCCCCTGTCATCGCGACATATTGGCCCCGCGCCTGTATTGCCTCCACGATTCGAATCTTCTGCGCCGGGTCCAAGCGCGCGAACACCCTCACGTGCTCGATACGCCTCGCAAGCTCGTCATCGGCAAGTGCGGCAAGCTCACGTCCGGTCATGATCGTATCGCCTTCGTCGAGCATGCCGAGCGAACGCGCGATCGCCCGCGCCGTCATCGGATGGTCGCCCGTAATCATCACCAGCGTAATGCCCGCCGCGCGACACGTCGTCACTGCCGCCGACACACCGGGCCGCAGTGGATCGAGCATGCCGACGAATCCGATCAGCGTAAGCTCGCGCTCCACGGTATCCGGCGTAGCGCCCGTTGCCGGTAGCGCGGGCCATGCGCGCCGCGCAAGCGCGAGCACTCGCAGACCATCGGCTGCCATGGCACCTGCCATGGCAAGCAGCGCGCCCTGGTCGAGCGGCCCATGGCGGTCGTCGACGTTATCGCCATCCGCGCGCGCAGTGGATAGGCAACGCTCAACGATGGCCTCCGGTGCGCCCTTCGTATACGCGACGAAGCCGCTTCCGGCCCGGTGTATCGTCGTCATCCGCTTGCGGTCCGAATCGAATGCGAACTCCATGCAGCGCGGCATCGACCGTTCGAGCTTTCGCCTGTCGAGCCCCGCGTCAGCCGCCATACGCCATAACGCAACTTCGGTCGGATCACCCGCAATCCCGCCCCGCTCGTCGTATGCCGCATCGTTGCTCAATGCAGCCGCTTCGAGCAATTGCGCGGTCACGCCTTCGTGGGCGGCCGACTCCACGTCCACCCGGTTTTCTCCGCTCGGACAGATCTGCGTCACACGCATTTCGTTGCGTGTCAAAGTTCCGGTCTTGTCGGTGCAAATCCAGCTCACCGACCCGAGTGTCTCGACCGCGGGCAACCTGCGCACCAGCGCGTTGCGCCGCGCCATGTTGCGGGCTCCCAGCGCACGCATGATGGTCACGACCGCAGGCAGCGCTTCGGGAATCGCAGCCACCGCGAGGCTCGCGGCCGTGAGCAGCATCTGCGTCACCGCTTCGCCACGCAGCACACCCGCAGCAAAGATCACTGCGCATACCACGACGACCAGCACCGCCAGTTGACGCCCGAACACGGCCAAGCGCTTTTGCAGCGGCGTCGATGCAGGCGGCGCTTGCTCGAGCAGTGCCGCGATGCGCCCGAGTTGCGTGTTCATGCCCGTCGTTACCACGATGCCGCGTGCGCGTCCGTAGGTGATCATGGTGCCCTTGAACACCATGTTGATCTGGTCGGCAATCGGCAGCGCCGCATCGTCGAGGGGCGCGACGTTCTTTTCGATCGGAAAGGCTTCGCCTGTCAGCGCCGCTTCGCTCACCTTCAGTTGCGGTGCTTCGATCAGACGAATATCGGCCGGCGCCACGCAACCGGCCTCCAACAATACGAGATCACCGGGAACCATCGACGCAGCGGGGATCGTCGAGCGACGGCCATCGCGCACGACCGTCGCCTGGGGTGCGCCGAGCCGCTTGAGTTCGGCCATCGCGCGGTTGGCGCGAAAGTCCTGAATGAAACCGATGGCTGCATTGAGCGCCACAATGGCGACAATGACCAAGGTATCCTCTACGTCGCCCAATACGCCTGAGAGCACCGCCACTGAAATGAGGACAAGAATGGCGAAGTCGCGGAATTGGGCAAGGAACATCGCGATGACACTTCGCCCCTTCGCTTCGACAATCTCATTGGGCCCGTACCGTGCAAGCCGACGCGCCGCCTCCTCGCCGCAAAGCCCATTCGCGGCGTCCGACACCAGGCGCTGCGTCACGGCGTCAGCGCTCAGGGTGTGCCAGGTTTCCATCATGTGATGTTCATCCGCACGGGCATCGGGCCGCGGAGAGTTCTACCCATGGTGTCACCTTAGGCAGGTTCGAGAGCGTCCCGGAGCCGATCGTCGACCGACGCGCGCGTGGCTGATTGCGACTCCCCGCTCCGGCGTTGCACTAACACTACGCCCAACGCGTGCGGACGCGTTGATGCATGTCAATGCGCTGCAGGCGCCACAGCAGAAGACGTCTGGGGTATTTCGACCCAGTGATGTGATGGACCGATCTTCGCGGACAGGTCGAATAGGAGAACAATCCGAAACCGACGGGGAAAAGAGTTCGATTCCGGCGTGTCACCGCCGGAATCGATTACTGCAACCCGTGCTAATTATCGGCACTATCGCTCGAATCATCCGCTTTCATAAGCGGGCTCTCGGAAGCGATGAACGCTCCGGTCGCTGTCGTGGTGGCAAAAACGATCGATCGCGAACCCATGACGTAATACCCGGTGCCGGTCACCGGCGCAACAGCCCCCGCGTTCAGTGCAAAGCTCGCGGAAGCATCACTGAGGATGAACGCAGCCGATGCCGTCGGCGTCCATGTCGTCGCGGTCAGCGTCGGTGTCGCCGCCGGCGTTTCCTTCGTCGCGAACTCGAAATCGAATTCGCCATGCACCGATGTCGGGCTCGACATCGTCCATCCCCCCGCCGTCGGCACGACGCATTCGCCAAGCACGCCGCCACCCAGCCCCGGCACGAAACCGCTCAAACGAATCGGCTGGCCCGCCGTACAGGTTACGCCCGCATCGTCGCTGCTTCCGGCCGGCACTGCCACGCCGTTCCAGACCGGTACCGCACCACTCGCTGCCAGCACCGCGGAGAAATTCGTCAAAATGTTCGTCCCCGTATTGACCCCGCCCCCTTGCACCGCGAATGCACTACCTCCGGTCACGAGTGCGGCAGGCACCGTGCCGAGTTTGCCGCGCAATTGGTACGTCGCCGTGCCCGACTTCACGGACAGCTTGATCAAGCTACCACGGACGGCGCCCGTCACATTGCCGTCCGTCGAGGTAATCGTGCCGTCGTTAGCGATCGTCAGCGCCGTATCGGCCACGACGCTCGCCGCTGCGACGTTCGCAGGCGAGGAGGTAAGGTTCGCCGCCGTCAGACTACTATCGAGCCCCGTCTCCGCGACAAGCGCCTGCAACTGATACGCGCCGGCCGGCACAACGGACGTCCCCGACTCCAACACATCGCCCGTGGACAACTGCGGGCCGAACACGTCGTCGGACGTAATCGCTTGTTGCAACGTCGTCAGCGCGGCCGCACAGTTTCCGCCCAGGGCGGCAGCGGCAGATGCGAGCGTCGTCGAATTACCCGAGGTCAGGTTCGACGCCGCGGCGATGGCTGCCGCCAGATTCGTCGTGGACGTAATGCTGGCCGACGGCGTACACAACTTGTCGCCCACCGCCTTGATCGCCGATGCAATGACGAGAATGTCGCCGCGGTACGTCCGCAGCGTCGTCCGATATCCGCTGTGCGTCAAATTCGAATAGCCCCCCCCGTTCGCCTGCGCATAGACTGCTAATGCGGCCGTCGTCACGGGCGTGATGTCCAGGTCGGGCAGGTCGTTCGCACTGAGCGTTCCGGCCGAAGAGATCGCGGCCCCCGTTCCAAGGTAGCTCGACAGCACGAGGGAGGTTTGATTCGGATCGGTCGCGTTCGCAAAGATGGGGGCGCTGGTGGCGGGAACCGAAACGCTACCTGTGAACGAACCGTCGGCGCTGGCCGTCACAGTACCGATCACTGTGGCGCCGGTGTCGCCTTGCGGCGAGTTCGCCGTAAAGACGATTTGCGCGTTCGCGATCGGGCGATCGATCGCCTTACCCGACAATGACGCCGCCGCGACGACGCCGGAAGAGGTCGATGCGCTCGTCCCGGAGGAACTCCCCCCGCCCCCGCATGCCGCGATTGTCAACGACATTGCTGCAAGCGGCACCCACATCAGGCGCCATACAGTCTTACGTTCGGCCAGATTCGTCGCCAAACGTTTGCGCAAGCCTGCGCGTTGCTTTGTCATAGTCATAGAGCCGCCCTCCTAGTGCGGTTACAGGGGGTATCGGCACTTATTCCGAAATCTTCAATTTATCGGATAAAAATGCGTTCAATGCTCGCTTGCGGCTTCTTTCGCACGGTTCTTAAGGAGTCCTTAAGGTATGTTCATCCGAACCAAGATAGAATAATCGCCCCCGCGACAAGGCAAATCCATCCACCGACGCCCGCAACCACAACGAAACGATATGGCAGATTTTTGAAAATCGAATTTTCATTTACATGCCGATCGCGTTTGTTTCCTCTCGCAAAGCAAAATCATCGAATATGCGCCGCCGGCGCAGTTCTTCTCACTCGCCGAAGCGCACTCAGCAGTGTTTGCGAGCGGTGCGCAAGGAGATGTCAAACGCGCACTTACGTCCTATGATGAATATCATCGTCCCACGGCGGCGATAACCTCTTAATCGAGGAAAAAACATCATGAGACGCATCTACTTTCTCGTACCGGACGCGGCAATCGCCAGAGCAATCGTGGACGATCTGCTGCGGGCGCGAATCACCTGGCGCCATATCCATGTGCTTGCCAATCACAACGTCGCACTCGAACAATTGCCCGAGGCTTCGCTGTTGCAGAGCAGCGACGTGGTTCACGCGCTCGAACGCGGCGTTGCGCTTGGCGGCGCGACAGGCGCCTTTCTTGGTCTGATTGCGCTCGCGTTTCCTCCCGCGGGACTGACGATCGCCGGCGGCGCCGTCGTCGCAATGACGCTGGCCGGCGCCGGAGTTGGGGCATGGGCCGCCTCGATGATCGGTGTCGCCGAACCCAATACATTGCTCGCTCGCTTTCACGATGCGGTACGCGATGGCCAGTTGTTGCTGATGGCCGATGTGCCGGCGTCACGGGAACAGGAGATCGAGGAACTGGTTGCGCAGCATTTCCCGCAAGCCGAGCTGCACGGAGCAGAGCCGACGACGCCCATCTTCCCCTGATGCGCGCGCACAGAGCGCCCCCTAAAAAAATTCTGCGGATGATGTCACAAGCCTGAGTGCCGAGCCGTCTATTCCGAATCGGATTTCACGACTCGCGCGCTTATGTCAGATGATTCAGGCCCTCTCCTCGTCCCCGGCCCGGACGATCCATTCTCCGCCAGCTTTGCGACCAGTTACACCGGCGTCGTCTCGTTCCTGGCCGTCGCCAACGAAGGCAGCTTTGCGCGCGCCGGGGATCGGCTCGGGATCGGTCGCTCGTCGGTTAGCCGCAATGTGCAAAAGCTCGAAGCCCAGGTCGGTGCGCGGCTGTTTTTGCGCACGACCCGACACACTTCGCTCACGCGCGAGGGCGAACTCTTCTACGAGAACTGCCGGCAAGGCATCGAGCGCATCGCGCAAGCGTTCGAAGACATGCGCGAGCTGCGTAACGGCCCGCCGCGCGGCCAGCTACGGATCAGTTCGACGCCAGGCTTCGGCCGCAAGATTGTCGCGCCCCTGCTCGGAGGGTTTCACGCGCACTATCCGCAAATCGCGCTCGAATTGCTGCTGAACGATCGCCCCGCCGACTTCACGAGCGACAGGATCGACGTGTCGTTTCGCGATGGACGCATGGAAGACAGCGGAATCGTCGCGCGACAGCTGATTCCGATGCAGATGATCGTCTGTGCATCGCCCGGCTACGCACGGACTCACGGTTTGCCCCGCAATCCAGATGAGCTGGCCAAGCACCGCTGCATCAACTTTCGGACAGCGTCAGGCCGCCTCGCGGAGTGGGAATTCAAAATCGACGGCCGCCCGCAGCGGCGGCAGCCCCTCGCGCGACACACGTTCAACGATCCGGAGCTCGTCCTGCAAGCGGTGCGCGACGGGCTGGGCATCGCGCAGTTGCCCGCGTATCAGGTGTGCGATCTGGTTGGCGACGGTCAGCTGATCACTGCGCTCGCAGCGAACGCACCGGACGACGGCGGCCATTACATTTGCTACCTCAGCCGCAAGCATCTTCCCGCGCGCATTCGCGTGTTCATCGACTACATGATCGAGAAGACGAGAGCCCTCGATGTGCAGTGCCTGACGATGACGGCGCTCGTGACGGCAGCATAGCTGCCGCGCGGTACCTCGCACCCCTCAAGGGCTTCCAATTCACGCTCGTCCACCTCCAAGATGCCGTGTCTCTCCTCGCGAAGCAGAACGAGGAAGGTCCTGATCGTTGCATCGAGGAAGCGCCGGGATTGATACAGCGCGTAGACGTTCACCGGCTGCGCCTCGTAGTCGCGAACTACCCGCACCAATGCGCCCGATCGCAGATCACGCAGTGCGATAGAGTCGGGCAGGATGGCGATGCCGCGACCGTCGAGCACTGCTTTCAAAGCGGGGTCGGCATCCCGTCATCATAAAGCGCTCCATTCATGATCGCCGGCCGGGATTGGTGTCATATAGGAAACACGGTGCGTCGTCGAATAGCCCTACCGAACTCCCCAAAACGTCACCTACCATCCGTTAAACGGCCGCATCAGAGTCATCGGGGAGCGCCCCGGCAGCGCAGCAATGGATGCGCGACTCGGCGTCGCGGCACATGACAGAGTTCGAGAAAGCCTTATGAATAACGATAAGCTGCAACCCCCGCCGCTCTCCCTGCTCGACAGGTACCGCGGTCAGGAGTTTCATCCGCTGTATACGACAAGCGTCACAGTTTCCGGCGGAGAGACGGGGCACGGCCGTGCCTCCGGTATCGTCCGTTCAAGTGACGGGAATCTGGTTCTGGATTTGCGGCTGCCGACCGAATTCGGCGGCCCCGGCAACGGGACCAATCCCGAGCAACTGTTCGCAGCAGGGTTTGCAGCGTGCTTTCATGGGGCGCTGAACCTGCTCGGAAAGCGTGCCGGCATGGAGCTCGGCGATATCATCGTGGAAGCACACGTTTCGTTTGGCCGCGACCCAATGGACGGAGGCTACGCGTTGGTCGTCGATCTCGAGGTTCGAATGCCCAGCATCGAACGACGCGTCGCGGAAGAATTCGTTCGAAATGCCGAGCGCTTGTGCCCCTACGCCAAAATGGCCAGGCAAGGGGCCGTCAACATCATAACCGTTGTCGACTGATGCACGACGCGCCACGTGCCGGCGAGAGCATGTCGCTCGCCGGCACGGCGCCATGCATGCTCTCGGCGATTCACGACTCGCGATGACACGAAAGACGACGCTGCGCCCGCCGCCGCTTACGCTGCTCGACAAGTATCACGGGAAAGAAATCTAAACGTTGTATTCGACGACCGTTACCGTGACTGGCGGCGAGGTACACCATGGATTGGTGCTTAAACGACAACATCGTGCGCCCGTCTACCTATCTACCGCTATGCTCCGCCCGCACCTACGATTGATTCCGAGCGGCGCCTTGCCGCTAACGAAACGGAGGGTTGCATCATGAAGATCGTCGTCATGGGTGGCACTGGGTTGATCGGCTCGAAGACTGTCGCCATTCTTCGGCAGAAGGGCCACGAAGTGATTGCGGCCTCGCCGCAGAACGGTGTCAACAGCATCACCGGCGAGGGACTCGAAAACGCCATGCGCGGTGCAAAGGTGGTGGTCGATCTCGCCAACTCGCCCTCGTTCGAAGACAAAGCGGTCATGGAATTCTTCGAGACCTCCGGCCGCAATCTGTTGGCAGCGGAGGCGGCGGCTGACGTTGAACACCATGTCGCACTTTCGATCGTTGGAACGGACCGTACGCCCGAGAACGGCTATTTCCGTGCGAAGGTGGCTCAAGAGAAGCTGGTCGTCGCATCCGGGATCCCGTACACGATCATCCGTTCCACACAGTTCATGGAATTTCTCGGCGGCATCGCGGCGGCCGGTACGGAAGGCAATGTAGTCCGACTCTCGCCCGGCCTGTTCCAACCCATCGCATCGGATGATGTCGCCGCGTTCGTGGCCGATGTCGCGTTGGCGGCGCCGCGCAACGGCATCGTCGAAATTGCAGGCCCCGAGCGCGCGCCATTCGATCAAATCGTCGCTCGCTACCTGAAGGCGGTGGGCGATTCGCGCGAGGTCGTGCGTGACCCTCAGGCGCGATATTTCGGCGGTCTCGTCGAAGAGCACTCACTCGTGCCGTTGGGTGAGGCCCGTCTCGGTAGCATCGGTTTCGACGAATGGTTCCGTCGCTCGCAGGCGAAAGCGTGATCGTAGTCCGCCGGCTCGGATAGCGACTCCCCGCTCCGACGTTGCGCTAACACTGCGCCCAACAAGTGCAGCGCGTTGATGCACAATCAACGCGCTGCACGCGGCACAGCGACTCTGAGGAATTTCACGCAGTGACTGCGTTCTGCCATTGCGGCACCCTGCACTTGGCGATCAACGGTTGGCGTAGCCATCACATGACCACGGCGAGCTACAAAACTGACAAGCTCCGCCGTGTCCGTCCCACCGCGGGGTCTTGAACCTCGGAATCGGGAGCATAGGGTTGAGCGTTCTGAGTGGACATCGTTGTTCCAGCGATGAAATCGATAAACGCACGCACCTTTTGAGGAACATGGCTCCTACTGGGGTAATAGACATACAAGGGGAATACTTCGTCCGGCCACTCCGAAAATAAAACCTCGAGCTGTCCGTTCTGGAAATATTCATCGAGCCCGATATCAATGACCTGGGCGATGCCATAACCCGCCACGCAAGCGCCGATTTTCGTACCGGCATCCGTCACCGTCAGATTGCCCCGGACGTCGACGACCATCTTTTGCTGCCCTTTCCAAAACTCCCACTCGAACGGCCTGCCTGTCGATGGATCGATTGCCAATATGCATTCGTGATTGTCTTCAAGCAGTTCACTCGGGTGCTGCGGGCGCCCCCGGCGCGCCAGGTAGGAGGGAGCGGCAACCGTCAGGATGCGAGCGCTGAATAAACGGCGGCAAACCAGCGTAGGCAACGATGGCATACCAAAGCGCACGGCGAGATCGAATCCTTCGCTGACCAGGTCTGGAAGCTGGCTCCTGGTTTCGAGCTTGAGTTGTAGAGACGGATTTTCGCGCAGAAATGCCGTGAGCCGCGGCGCCAGAACCAAGCGCGAAAACAACGCGTCACAGGCAACACGTAGCGTTCCGCGAACCGAGGAACTGTGCTCGGCAGCCTCGGTCGTTGCCTCGTCGATTCCTTGCAGGTGCGGCAGCACTCGCGTCAGGAGGTCATGGCCTGCTTCAGTGACCTCAACATGACGGCTCGTTCGATTCACAAGCCGGGCGCCGAGCCGATCCTCAAGCCGGGCAACGGCCCTGCTTACGGCCGGTTGCGTTTTTCCGAGGCGCTCCGCGGCACGCCCGAAGCTTTGGGTGTCGGCTACGGCTGCGAGCGCAATCAAGCCGCCCACCAGTCCTCCATCAAGCTCTTCCATCATCGATGCGTTTCCGTAATAGCAGGAATGCCCGACTTGCAGTGGTGCGAGGCGGCACGAGGCATCACTATACAAGTCATCCCAATTTCATCAAACAGGAGCAGCAATGAACCAAACATCCGCAGTTGCGTCGCTCATCAATGACTATTTCAATCTCGCTTACGATCCGACCAGTCGCAAGTTCGACAATATCTTCCATTCGCAGTGCCTGATTCAATGGTTGAACAACGACACATTTCAATCGATGACAGCCAACGATTATCAAACACTCATCTATGGACGCCCCAGCCCATTGTCAATGGATGCTCCGCGCGACGAGGGCGTTATCGATATTAATCACATTTCGGCACATCTGTCTGCAGCGACCGTACGCGTTCGAATCGGGCATAAATCATTCGTAGATCATCTCATCCTTCATGAGATAGATAAAAAATGGTTGATCACCAACAAAACCTCTTTTATTGCATGCGATCGATCAAGCATATCGTCGACGCAAAATTAACCACGCCGGTTGATGGGAAACGCCTCGAATCGGACGCTGCGCGCCGCCGCATTTCTTTCGTTTCTCTTTCATTTAACGGCGCACGCGGACGTTGCGACCGAAATTGACGAGGGATTGGCGAAATCGCGCCGCCAATCTCCTGAGCGTGCACGGCGCGCATCGGCCATCATTGATCGATCTCGAGACATCGAGGGTGTGCGCACAATGTGGGATGCGACGCTGACTCGCGTTGTCAGCCGCGGCTCTCGAATCGGCAACCACCGAATAGGGATCCGCTAATGAATCAAGGCAATCATGTTGGGCAAATCGATCAACTGACAGGACTGCGCGCATTCCTCGCATTGTGGGTCGTCACGCGCCATCTGTTTTATCCATTCGAGAACGGCGCTTTCATCGATTTCGGTATCCGCTTCGCCGCGTTCGACCATGGGTACCTTGGCGTCGACGGTTTTTTCATCCTGAGCGGCTTTATCCTCGCCTACAACTACGCCAACGGCAAGCCGCTCGACTATCGGGCTTTCGTTGGCGCACGGATCGCGCGCATCTATCCGATCCATTTCGTGACGTTGCTGGGCGCGATCGGCTTGGTGTTCCTCAAGCAGTTCGTTTTCCACAAGCATGTCATCGGTACCGGGCAAAACACTTATCCGGCGCTCGCGGCCAATGTCGTGTTGCTCAATGCCTGGTCATTCAAATTCGTGACCGGATGGAACGACGTGGCCTGGTCGGTCAGTGCGGAATGGTTCGCCTATGTCTTCTTCCCGCTCTTCGTGGCACTGGCGCCCGCACGTAACCGGCTCTTTGCCGTAGTGCTGCTACTCGTGCCGGCCGGCGCGCTGGCCGTCATCGAGTGGCGCTCGTCCGCCGCATTGTCGTTGCCCGGAGGACTCGCGCGATTGATCCCGGAGTTCTACGCCGGCGTCTTGCTGTTTCGGCTGCGCAGCAGCTCGGGATTCGCCTCGCTGCCGCGCGCATTGGGTCTCGCGGCGATCGGCGTTATCGCGCTCGGCATCGCCGTGCAACTCGACACGTTGACCGTTGCGGGCCTGGGCCTGTTGATCTTCGCGCTGTCATCCAACGCCGATCTGGTCGCGCCCCTGCTAGCCTTTCGCCCGATCGTTTACCTCGGCGAGATTTCGTACTGCCTCTACATGGTGCAACGCTTTCCGATGGAGGGCCTATCGCTCGCCCGCAAAGCCAGCACCGCACTCGCAGGCTCGCCGCTCATGCAACTGATCGTATTGCTCGCGACGCTGCTCGTGGTGAGCCACTGGGCCCATCGGCTCATCGAACTGCCCGGCAGGAAATGGCTGCGACGCGTGCTCTCAGCCCGGCAGGTCCGGCCGCGGACCGTGGCGACGCACGGCCCGCAGAGCGCGGCCGGCGTGGTGCGCGAGTAAGGGGATGGCACCGCTGAGAATCTGCCCGCCGCGACACCGTTACTGCGCTCACTTATCGCAGGAGCGATTGCTTGCACTATGCCCTGAGCGGGATGGTCAACGCACCCTGACCACCATCGACGCCGAACTGTTGTCCCGTTACCCATGAGGCGTGCGGGCTCAGCAGAAAGTCGGCAAGTGCCGCCGTGTCATCGCCTGTTCCGAGCCGCCCGAGTGGATTCGCACGCGACAGGCGTGCTACCGCCGGCTCGGATGCGGTCAGACGGGCGGACATCGCGGAAAGGGTCAACCCAGGATGGATGCAATTGACGCGTATTCCTCTATCGGCATACGTTGCGGCCGCTGATTGAGCGAGCGCCCCGACAGCCGCTTTCGCGCTGGCGACGGCCTCATGGTTGGGAAAGCCTGTCCTCGCCGCCACGCTCCCGATCAAGACAGCACTGCCGGCCGTACGCTGCGAGATCAACTCGCGTACGAACGCGCGTAAGACATTCCATGCGGACAAATAGTTTGCGGCCAGAACCTGATTCAGTTCAGCGTCGGACGTCAGATGGATCGGCTTAATCACAATCGAGCCCACGCAATGGGCCATCCCCTCGGGCGGGCCGAACTGCGCGACTCCGCACTCCAGCGCGCGTTGGACGGTCTCGGCATCGGTCACGTCGGCAGGACACACCAGCACGGGGTCTGCATCGAGCGAATCCGCCAGAGCCGCCAACCTATCCGGCTCTCGTGCCGTGAGCACGATTGGAATGCCTTTGCTGCTCAGGCGGCGAGCCAGCGCGCTACCGATTGCGCCGCTTGCGCCTGTAATCCATACGAAAGCCATAGCGCTTCCACAGTGTTCGAGGAACATAGAGCAGGCTCGGCAGCAGGCCGAACCGTTTCGTTTCTCCACGCGTAGAACCCCGTTCCCAGCGAAGAGAACCTTCGTCACAAAGTGTACGCCATTTCGCTACGCGATGAAACGCCATATCGCGACATCGCCTCACAAACGCCAGCATCGAGCAACCTCTCTCGCTAACCCGACAACCTCGTACGGGCGGGCGCTCAAGCGAATCTGCACGTCACAACGTCAATACACGGCCATGCCGACACGATGCCCGCAATTCAAGCATTGAACCGCAAAAACGTTTCATCAAATGAAGCAATTATCAGACGCAGCTGCGTTGGCAGACGGACAATCAACGCTGCGCCGGGGCCGCTCCCGCAATCAGACGGTCCAGCCATTCGGTTCGCTGGCGGCGCGGCGTCGTGATCGCGTAGAAGCGTTCCTGCAAGTCCGCGGATTGCCCCACGATCACCAGACTGCCGGTTCGAATCTCATCCTGTACGACGACTTCCGGCAATACGGCGAGCCAACCGCTGTCGCGCGCGATAAGCCGAAGCATCGCCATATCGTCGACTTCGGCCCTCACCCGCGGTTTCACTCCGGCGGAAAGGCACATGGCGTCGAACTGAGCTCTAAAGACGTTCCGAGGACCAGGCAGCGCGATATCGGCGCCATCCAGGTCGTCGGGAATACGCAGCGTGCGCTGCGACCAATCCTTGGCGGGACCCACGAGCGAGATCGCCTGGCTACCTAGAAAGCGGGATTGCAAAGGGCGGTCCGGGTCGGACGGCACCGGTTGATTGGCAAGGACGACGTCGAGTTTGTGCTGAAGCAGGCGGTCCAGCAATCCTTCGAGCAAACCGGACTCCAACGTCAGCAGCACGGCAGGGTCCATGAGCAGCGGGCGAATCCAGTTCTCCTGGTAGTTGCGCGACATGGTGGCGACACTGCCCACACGCATCCGCACCATCCCCTCGCGTTGCCCATGAACGTGCCCGAGCATCTCCTGCCCTAGCCCGAAAATGTCTTCGGCATACGAAAACACCAGCTGGCCAGTATGAGTGGGGCTCAGGCGCCTGCGCTCTCGTTCGAACAGGGGCTCGCCCAGCCGATCCTCCAATTGCCTGATTTGTGCGGACAGGGCGGACTGAGAGACGTGCAACTCGGTCGCCGCACGCGTCAGATGGCCTGTCTTCGCCACTCTCCAGAAATAGAAGAGATGGCGAAAGTTGAGCTGGTCCAGGTCAATCATTCTCTTTTATGTATCAAATAGTTCCAATCAATGAATTTTACAGAACAAGAAACGAAGTGCAACATCGTGACACCCTGTCACAACCCTCCCAACCATGAACCTTGCGAACCTGATGGCGCTCGCGTGCGCGCTCACGCCAATCGGTCTGATGTCAACCGCCGCCCTCTCCGCCCTCGTCGGGGTGCGAAGCCCAACCACGCAATGGAAGCGGTTTGCTTTCCTCGCGCAATTGGGCCTGGTGGCCGCGCTGTCGACAGTCGTGCTGCAGTTTCTCTCACCACACATTGGCCCTGTTCAACTGTCGCGCTGGGTTGCGGTTGAACCGTTCGGCGCCTGCGTGGCCCTCCTGGTTCAGCTGCTCGCCACCGTCATTGGCGTGTTTTCGGCGCGCTACCTGGAGGGCGAACCCGATCAGCAGCGCTATATCGCAGCGCTCGCCAGTGTGCTGGCCTCCGTTCATCTTCTGCTGCTTGCGAACCACTGGCTGGTGCTGATCGTCTCGTGGTCCTTCGCCGGGTCTGCATTGCGGCGCCTGCTATGTTTTTATCGGGATCGTCCGCTTGCAATGCTGGCAGCGCATAAGAAGCGCGTGGCAGACAGACTCGCCGACATACTCCTTCTCGCCGCAGCCGCGCTTGCATGGTCGACGGTAGGCAGCGGTTCCTTCTCGGATCTGTGGCTGCATCTTGCTCGCGACGGTGCTTCGCTCCCACTGCAAATCAGCGCAGTCTGCCTCGCATTGGCGGCAGTTTTCCGGACAGCCCTGCTACCGATGCACGGGTGGCTGATTCAGGTCATGGAAGCGCCGACGCCAGTGTCCGCGCTAATGCATGCAGGCGTGGTCAACCTTGGCGGCTACGTGCTGATCAGATTCGCGCCGCTGCTGAACCATGCGCCGGCCGCGTGCTGGCTTCTGGTGGCCCTCGGGCTCGGCACTGCCGTGCTCGCGGGACTGGTGCTACTCACCCGAACCAGCATCAAAGTCCGGCTCGCGTGGTCGACCGTAGCGCAGATGGGATTCATGCTGCTCGAATGCGGATTGGGCCTCTACACGATGGCGGCACTCCATCTCATCGGCCACTCGCTGTACAAGGCTCACGCTTTCCTCTCCGCTTCGACGATTGTGCGCGAGACCAAACTGAAGGCGATGCGTGGCCAGACGTCCTTCTCGCTAATGAGCCTGATGGCGGCGCCCGCGTTCGCCGCATCGAGCGTCGCCGCGGTTCAGTTCTTCGTCGGGCATACCGCCTGGCCGTGGTGGTGGAGCGGTGCGCTGGCGCTGGCCTGGGCTCCCCTCTTTTGGCTACCGGCCGATCGTCAGGACGGCGCGATCGCGGCCTTATGGCGCGTCCTCTTCGGATGGGGTATCGCCGCAGCGCTGACGACGATTACCGCTGTCGGACATGCGCTGCCGCTTGGCGTACCCGATACGCCAAACGATGCTGCAGGCGGCGTCGCGTTGGCAGGTGTGGCGCTCATGTACCTGTCTCTCGTCGCCTTGCAGGTATGCCCCGAAAGGCTGAATACGTGGCGGCGATGGAGCTATGCGGGGTTCTACATCGACGAGTTCTCCACGCGCCTCGCTCTGCGCTTTTGGCCGACGCGCTGGACTGCTGCCGCGACAGCGGCACCGCGCGAGCACACGATGAAAGGCTCGATGGTCGCGGTAGCGGCCGAGTGACAAACGACATTGGGAAAACATATGGAAGCCTTGGCATTGCGCGATGACCTCCCGCGCTACAACCCGGAAGAATCGTCGGTCGCCCGTCATGCACCCGAGCGCGTGCCCGGACACGAATTGACGGCGCAAATCGAGGCCGCTTGCGAACGCGCATGCCAGTCTATTGCGCCTGCGTGGCCGCTGGATCGCGCCGTTGCGGTCAATCCGCATTGGGCACGGACCGGCCGGCCGCTGCGGCTCGTTGCGGCGCGCATGGCCGTGCTGGGGGGCGTTCGGGTGTTTCCGTCTCGCCGCTACATTGCGGATGCGTGGAGCAAAGAGCGCATCACGCACGCGGATCTTGCTTATGCACTCGCTTCGCTGCCGGTCGCGCGCGAAAACGCGCTGACCGCAAAGCAGTGCATCGACGCATTGCGCAACGAAGAAAACCCGCCGCGTTTGCCGCTTCTGATCGACGTATTGGATGCCGACCCAGCGCGTGAGAACTGCTTAACCTACAGGCAGGCGGTGACGCATCAGATCGGGCAAACGTGCGCCGCCTATTTCGACGACAGCCAGGCGGAGTGGCAGCCCGATCGATCCGGCGGGCTCTATGCCTTTTGGCGCAACACGCTCACGCACGACCATGGCATCGGAACATTGATGGGCATACCCGAGCTCGGCAAGTGGCTCGACAAGATTCCCGTCGACCGCCGTCAGGCGGAAACGTGGGTCTTGCAGCGTCTGGGTTTGCCGCCCGAGGTGTGGGCCGATTATCTGGAAGCTGTTCTGCTCTCCGTCAACGGTTGGGCTTCATGGTGCGCCTATCTTGGCTGGCAGGCCGTGCTGGCTGGCGAGACCGACCCGCATCTGCGAGACTTGCTGGCCATTCGACTTGCTTGGGGCGTGATCTTGCTGGAGAGCAACGGTGCCTCGAATGCTCACCGTGCGTTTTCGGCATTGCAGACCGAGTGGAACGACTCCGCCGCGGTGCTACGACATGCGCAAGACATGCTGACTGTCGACGAGGTTTGGCAGGTGGCCCTGGAAACCGGCTATCAACGGCAACTCACACGTAAGCTCAGCACGACATCGTCTTCTCGCATGAGCGCGGTCCCGCGCCAATCGATCGAAGTGCAGGCGGCTTTTTGTATCGACGTCCGTAGCGAACGGATGCGCCGCTCCATAGAAGCCGTGTGGCCCGCCGTGCAAACGATAGGTTTCGCAGGCTTCTTCGGCCTACCCGTTGCCTACGCGCCGCTTGGCACGTCGGCGTCGCGCCCTCAACTGCCAGCGCTGCTCGCGCCTTCGCTCGGATTGACTGATCGCATCATTGCTTCCGAAGCCGACCGGGCGAAAGGTGACGCGACCCTGCGCGACCGAGCGCGTCGAGGCAGGAGGCGTCGGTTTGCGCTTTCGGAGCAGGGACAAGCACTGGGCCGCTGGCCCAACGCCGCGTTTTCCTTTGTCGAGGCGGCCGGGGTGGGATACGTCGGAAAACTTGCGCAATGGTTCGCCCCATCGGGCGGCCCACGCGGGCGAGACGATTGGGCAGGACTACCGGCACGTTACAGAGCCATCTGCCGCCCAACGCTCGGCGATCTGGATACCGACACGAAGGTGGAGTTGGCCGCGGGCGTGCTGCACGCGATGGGACTGGACCGTCATCTGGCGCCTCTCGTGCTGTTCATCGGCCACGGCAGTCAAAGCAGCAACAATGCTCACGCCGCGTCATTGGATTGCGGCGCCTGCTGCGGTCAGACGGGCGAAGTGAACGCGCGTGCGCTAGCGCTGCTGCTCAACGACTCTGCCGTTCGCGAGGGACTGGAGTGCCTTGGCATTGCCATACCGCACGAAACCGTCTTCGTGGCCGCGTTGCACAACACCACCACCGATGAAGTCGAGGGCTTCGACCTGGATCTGTTGTCGCCCATTGCCCTCGAGCGCTGGAACAGCATGCAACGCGTTTTTGCTCAAGCGAGCGACCAGGTTCGCCGTGAGCGCGCCGTGAGTCTCGCTATCGATCCTCGAACCGCGAGCGCCCAACTGCTCACGCTGCTGCGCCGTCGAGGAAACGATGGCGCTCAGACACGACCGGAGTGGGGACTAGCCGGAAATGCCGCATGCATCATCGCGCCGCGCCATCGCACATATGGCGCGGCTTTGGACGGACGTTGCTTCTTACACGACTACGACGCGGACAGTGACCCGGACGGTAGCTTGCTGGAATCGTTGATGACCGGGCCACTGATCGTGGCTCATTGGATCAACTGGCAATATCACGCGTCAACGTGCGACCCGTTGCACCTGGGCAGTGGGAACAAGCTCCTGCATAACGTCGTGGGAGGGCGGATCGGCGTGTTCGAGGGCAACGGCGGCGACCTCCGAATCGGGCTGGCCCGCCAGTCTGTACACGATGGCACGGGCTGGGTGCACGAGCCGCTTCGAATGACCGCAATTATCGATGCTTCGGAAAATGCAATCGAGCGCGTGCTGCACAAACGCGAGGAGGTGCACCGCCTCGTCGAAAACGGCTGGCTGCATTTATGGCGGTTCGACGGCTCGAACCTCGCCCGCTACGTCGACGGTAGATGGCACGCACTGACGCTGGGTTGAGGCTGCGGCCACGAAACCGGACTGGCGCGAATTCAAAGTGTACGGATTTAGCAACGAATGAAACGATATTTGGGTTCATGTCACTACTTTTTCCGCATATTCCCACACGATGTCGCCACATCTGGCATCATGACTCGCGCAACGGTCGGGCTGAGGCGCGCAAGGGTTCTCGGCTCGCCCGCGCAGTAGAACGGCAGGCAGCGCCACGCCCGTAACGCGCCTGTAGCTTGAATCGTCAAGACAGGAAGACGAAGACCAACTCATGAGACAAGTCGACAACGAGTTCGAGGCTGTAACGATTGCACAACTGGCGGCATCAGATTTACGCCAGATCGACGCGTTGAACTATGGGGTCATTGGTTTCACGGCTGATTTCCGCGTGACTGTGTACAACGCGACCGAGTCACGAAACGCGGGACTATCGCCCGCACGGGTCATATCCCGACACCTGTTTGAGGAAGTGGCGCCCTGTATGAACAACTTCATCGTCGCCCAACGATTTATCGACTGCGAAGCGCTCGACGAAATCGTCGCTTATGTGCTTACCTTGCGGATGCGACCGACGCCCGTCAGGTTGCGCCTGCTGATGTCCCCGGACATTGCCACTCGTTATCTCCTGATCGACCGACAGGTGACAAGTTGACCAGTACCGCTGCTGACAACGACCTCGGCTCCGAGTACGAAGCGCTGCTGTCATTCATGTACCTGTCGCCTGTAGGCCTGGTTCGCAGTGACATGGATGGTGTCGTCGACATGATGAACCCGATGGCGGCGCAACTGTTGATGCCGCTCGTCAAGGGCGGTGGGTTGTCCAACATTCTCGATGCACTGACTGCAATTGCACCGGAACTGCGAAACATGGTGTCTGGCTTCACGGGAGAACGCGGAGCCGTCTGCGAGAATTACAGACTGTTTATACGTCCAGCCAAAACGCAGCCAGTGGTGCTTTCCTGTTCACTCATAAAGGTCGGCGAAAACCTTTTGATGACCGTGCTGACCGATATATCACGACAAGTCGTCGCCGAAAGACGAGTCCAACAAACAGAGTCATGGCTGGCCGGGATCTGCACAAATATTAACGATTTTGCGTTCTTCACACTCGATGAACACGGTCAGGTCGAAGCATGGAATTCTTCGATTGAAAGATTAGCGGGTTTCTCCCCCGACGACGTGGTGGGAAAGCGGTTGGATCTGTTTTATGGACTGGATCAAGAGAGGGGCGGCAGGCTGCTTCAACAGGTCGCACTCGCACGCGATGACGGATGGCACATGGAGGAGTGCTGGTGTGAAACGAAATCAGGACGACGCTTCTGGGGACAAGTTCTCGTGTGCGTACTCCGCGAAGACGCGGGTGAGGTATCCGGTTATTCCGTCGTCATTCGCGACACGTCCGAACGGAAAGTGACCACCGACAACCTGGAACGCTTGCTTACAACGGACCATTTGACTGGCGCCCGCAATCGAGCTCATTTTATTCAGGTGGCCGAGGCAGAAATTGCGCGCGCCAAGCGACATGCACGACCTCTATCGCTCGTCATGCTGGACGCGGATCATTTCAAAGCAATCAACGATACAGCCGGGCACAAGGCGGGCGACGAAGTGTTGAAGCACCTCGTCACCGAAGCCAAGGGTGTTCTTCGCCCGTCGGATGTCGTCGGCCGGCTGGGGGGTGAGGAGTTCGCCCTGCTTTTGCCGCAGACTCTTCCGCAAGAAGCCGTCGCGGTCGCGGAGCGACTGCGCGCCTTGGTCGAACATGCGCCCGTCGAGTTTGACGGCCAATCACTGAGGGCCACCATCAGCCTTGGCGTTGCATCGCTGAGCGAACGCAACGACAATCTTGACGACCTGCTCGAAGCCGCCGATCGTGCTTTATATGAAGCGAAGCGCTCTGGACGAAACCGTGTCTGCGTCGTGGGTATCGAAGAGGTCGTCAACGAAACGATTCCGCAGGACGAAACCTCGAAGCGCTGAAATCAGGTCAACTCGTAAACGGGTATCGAACGAGGCACATCAATCAGGGCAACTCAGGCAATGAAATCTCTAACCTTATCCCGTGCTGATGGGCAGGTGCCGTCCCACGGCTGCGAAGGCTGCAAAGACGAAACTGCGTTGTCGATCGATATCGCCTTCGCGTTTCAGCCCATTATGGACGTCGTCGACAAAAAGCCTTTTGCGTATGAGGCACTGGTTCGAGGTCGACAGGGAGAACCAGCCTCGACGGTGCTATCACAGGTTGATGGAAGAAATAGATACCGGTTCGATCAGAAATGCAGGCAAATCGCTATCGCGACAGCTGCGGAGCTGCAGTTAGAAACGCATCTCTCGATCAACTTCATGCCGAATGCTGTGTACCGGCCCGAAGTGTGCATCAGAACGACACTCGAGGCGGCTGAGACGCACGGATTCCCGCTAGAGCGGATCATATTCGAGACCGTCGAGGGCGAAGAAATTGCCGATCGCGCACACATGGTCGAAATTTTCAAGGCCTATAAGAACTACGGCTTCCTCACAGC
Source organism: Trinickia soli (assembly GCF_002879855.1). Lineage (GTDB taxonomy): Bacteria > Pseudomonadota > Gammaproteobacteria > Burkholderiales > Burkholderiaceae > Trinickia > Trinickia soli. The sequence continues at coordinate 109,264 of NZ_PNYB01000008.1, forward strand.
AATTGATGATTTCGGTTCCGGTTATTCGGGGTTGGCTTTGCTGGTGGATTTCCAGCCTGATATCGTTAAGCTCGACATGTGCCTCCTGCGTGGCATTGACAGAGACTCCGTGCGACAGCGCATCGTCAAAGGGATATTGGCGATCGCCGCGGACTTGGGCATCAAGGTGATTGCGGAGGGTATCGAAACGAGCGGCGAACGCGACTTCTTTCTTGCTCATGGAGTCCGCCTGATGCAGGGTTATTTTTTTGCGAAGCCCGCGTTCCGGGCCCTGCCCCCGGTCAGCGAATGGGCGTTCGTTTGAAACGGATGAGATCGAGCCTGCGGATGACGCGACGTGCGTGACGCCCGGCGCCGCGCCGCCCGTCGCCAACATGTTGTCCGCACCTATCGTCGTCCTCATTGTTCAGCGTAGTTCCACAGCAAACCACCGTCGACGTAGAGCGTCGAGCCGGTAACATAGTCGGCCTCGTCCGACGCCAAGAACAGCACCGCGTTGGCGACGTCGAGCGGCTTGCCCAATCGTTTAAGGGGAATGTTGCCGAGCAGCGCGGTCAGCTTCGCCGGATCATGCAGCAACCGGTCGTTGATCGACGTGCCGATCGCGCCCGGCGCCACGTTATTGACGGTAATGCCGAGCGGAGCAAGCTCAATCGCGAGATTACGCATCATCATCTTCATTCCGCCTTTGCTGGCGCAGTAACTCGTGAAATGCGGAAACGGCAATTCCTCGTGCACGGAGCTGATGTTGACGATACGCCCGCCCCGCTGGCTATCGCGCAAATGACTCACGAATGCTTGCGTAACGAAGAATGCGCCTTTCAAATTGATGTCGAGGACACGGTCGTAATCCTCTTCGGTCACATCGAGAAACGATGCATTGTGCTCCACGCCGGCATTGTTGACGAGTACGTCGATTCTGCCCATATGCGTGATCGCTTCTTCGATCAGCCGGCGGCCGGCTTGCGTCTCACTGACATCGGCCGCCACGATGCACCCGTCGCTGCCCGCGGCGCGCACGTCGGCCAGGGTCTGCGCGGCGCGGTCGTCGTCGTGAAGGTCGTTGACGACGATCTTCGCGCCCTCCTGCGCCAAGCGCACGGCAACGGCACGACCGATGCCCCGCGCCGCGCCGGTCACGAGCGCTATCTTTCCTTGCAATCTCGCCACTTTCTCCATACTGACTCCTTTGACTGTGCGATGGGCGTATAGCTCGCTTTGCAAAAAGAAGCAATTCGCAGGCCCGGCGTAAAGAACAACATCAGCCGATCGTGCAAATGCGCGGCGATCGATCATCTGGTTCGTACGCGTGTCGCCGGCATCCCGACGGCTTGCCCCTTTCAAAGAACGCCAACCTCAGCTCTTTGTGACGTTGTGTATCTGCGATGTCTCCAGAGACAACCCGGCGGCACACGGCGCGAGCGCCGCCGACTCATTTCACCTGGTCATACCGTCACTGCCGGGTTATGGATTCTCCGGCAAACCGACGACGACCGGCTGGGGTCCCGAGCGCACCGCGCGGGCGTGGGTCGTGCTGATGAAGCGGCTCGGCTACGACACATTCGCGGCGCAGGGAGGCGATCTCGGCGGGGTAGTGGCGAATGTGATGGGCAGGCAGGCGCCGTCCGAACTGTTGGGCATCCACGTCAACTTTCCCGCGACAGTACCGGCGGATATTGTGAAATCGCTTCAAAACGGCGACCCGCCGCCGGCCAGCCTGTCGGCTGAAACATTACGCTGTACTGGTTGACCAACACCGGAGTTTCGTCGTCGCGATTCTATTGGGAGTCGCATTTCAATTTTCTGGCCGCCGCGGATGTGTCGGTGCCCGCCGCCGTCAGCGTGTTTCCGCGCGAGAACTACGAAGCACCGCTGAACTGGACAAAGCAGGCGTATCACCATCTCGTCCATTTCAACCGTCTTGACCGCGGTGGACACTTCGCGGCGTGGGAACAACCGGAACTTTTCGCAAGCGAAGTAAGAGCGGGCTTACGCCCGTTGCGCAACTCGTGAGTCAGCACGTTCCCAACTACTGCCCGCCTCTTCATCACCCTGACAACGCCTGCACGGCGACCGTACGCCTGGCTGCAAGGTTGATTTGCATCAATCGGCCGGGGCCGCGGCCGCGCACAATCAACGTCTAAGCGTGGAGCTTGCTGGCGGCGCAAGGTCGTGCAAGCTGGAACAGTCGGGGCAGAGATCGGAGGCCGCGAATTGAACCGTCAACCTCATGGAACAGTTGTCCGAGCCAGGCAGATTGTGCAAGCCCGTCCGACTGTCGATCTCGCTCGCATCATGCTGGGCGTGCTGGCGCTATCGCTGCTGATCGGCGGCAGCCTCTATATCCTTCGTCCGTTTCTGCTCGCGCTCGTCTGGGCCACCATGATCGTCGTCGCGACCTGGCCGGCCCTGGACGCGGTGCAGCGGCGTCTGCGAGGTCACCGTGGGCCTGCCGTGGTCGTGATGCTGCTGGCATTGATGGTCGTGATCGTGCTTCCTATCTATGGCGCGGTGTCGACTCTGGCGGCCCACGCAGACGAGATCACCACGCTCGTGACGGGTTTGCCGAACTACACGTTGCCGCCGCCGCCGAACTGGCTCGCCAGCCTGCCGCTCGTCGGCGCGCGTGCCACGCGCGAGTGGCAAACGCTGACGGACGCAGGACCGGGCGGCGTCCTGGCGACGCTGCAGCCGTATGCGGTTCGCGTGGCCGGGTGGCTGCTCGCACGTGCGAGCGCGATTGGCGCACTTGTGCTTCACCTGCTGCTCACCGTCTTCATCTGCGGCATTCTCTACACGAAGGGGGAAGCAGCCGGGCGCATCGTGACCCGCGTTGCACAGTGCGTGGCACCCGAGAACGGCGCGGCGATGGTGCGGCTCGTCGAACATGCGATTCGCGGGGTCGCACTGGGCGTCGTGGTGACGGCGCTGGCCCAGTCCGCGCTGGGCGGCCTCGGGGTGTGGGTCGCGGGCGTCCCGTATGCCGGCGTCCTGACAGCGATCCTGTTCATTTTCTGTCTCGCTCAGCTCGGTCCGCTTTTGCCATTATTGGCGTCTGTCGCGTGGTTGTTCATGCATGACGCACGGCTTGCGGCGATCCTGCTGCTCGTGTGGTCCATCGGCGTGACGGCGCTGGACAACATTTTGCGCCCGATCCTCATCCGGCGCGCCATCGCGCTGCCGATGATCCTCATTCTCGCCGGCGTGCTGGGTGGTCTGCTTGCGTTCGGTATGATCGGGCTGTTTATCGGGCCGGTGCTGCTTGCCGTCACCTATGCCCTCATGCTGGCATGGATCGACACGCAGGAAGCCGCGCGCGCCGCGGACAATGCACCAGCCATGCCTGACACGCCCCGCGCCGCGAACAACCCCGCGACCCATGAGTAACGCCAGCCACAGGTTTTGGAGATTGGCTGAACAGGTGCCCGGCTAAGGCTGCGCGCTATTTCCCGAGCGCGCCTGCCCTGTCTGCTGGCGCCGGTATTCGTCGAATTTCATCTGCATGTACTCCTGCCGATCCATTTCGTGCAGTTGCAGCGGATATCGTTCGTTTGCGTCGAACCAGTTGGTCAGTCGTTGCACGAATTGCTGGTCGGGCGGGGCAGACAACGCGCCGAGATAGGCCTCGACCGCCAGGTAGTAACGCATCGTGTTGCGCTCCATCAGGCCACGCATCCCGCCGATATATGCCGGCCGGGCAGCGGAGGACGGATCGTCGATCTCGGTGAAGCCGACCTTGCCGCGAGCAAAGGCGGCCAGATAGGCCTTCATCGCGAGACGCCCGATCGCGCCGTAGCTGTAGGCATACGTGAGATGCACGAACGTGCGGCCACCGCCAAGTTCCACCGCTTCCACGACGATCTGATAATCCCGGGTGCTCAATGGTCCGCGGTCCGCATGGAGCTTCACCTGCAAGTATCCCGGGCCGGTGGTCGCCGCGTCGTATTCGAATTGCACCACGTACGTGGTGCCGAGTTCTTCGGCAACTTCCTTCTTGCTGACGTTGACGACCAAAGTATTGCCGCCCTCACCGCTGGTAGCACGACAGTACTTGATATTGGGGTGCAGAATCATGACGTCGCACCAGTTCTTCGAGCCTTGCGTCGGGTCGTCGAACACCGCGTTCAAGGTCGCGAACGGATAAGCCATCACCGCGTAGACTTCCCCCCTGAGCGTGGAGGGCGACTCCTCCGAATCCAGATACAACGGCCGCTCGAACTGATTGTGCTCAAGCCGGGGCATCAACTTCTGGTATGTCTCGCGCAGGTTGGCCGCATCGTCCGCGCTGCTGGCCGGCACGCCCGGGCATGGCAAGCAGCACGCCATCAGCACCGACGCCATGAGCGCCGCCTTGCATAGCCGGCGGCTCGCCGGGATTGCGAGCCTCGGCATCGCTCTGTCTCGACCGGCAGCGGTCAACGCGGCTTTTTCGTCTGCTCCTTGACGGCTTCCTTGACGTCGCCGAGTTTCCTTTGCGCTCCGCCGACTGCCTGCTGGACATCGCCCTTGAGTTCCTGCTTCTTGTCGCCCGTTGCGTGGCCAACCACCTCGTTGACCTTGCCCTTGACCTGCGTTGCGGCACCCTTGACTTGATCCTTGTTCATGATGAACGCTCCATATTCAACTGCCAGTCGAACGACCTGATGCCCGTCGCGATCGGCAGGGTTTGAGAAACAGCCTCCGCTCGCCGCTTGTCGCGCCCCCCGCTGGCGCGACCATGCCGGAACCGGCTCGGCTTGTTTGCCTCACCGTTACAGCGGCGGCTTGTATTGATCAGCCCCGTGACCCCATTGCGAGTCGGCCATCGCGGGCCAATGGTCCTTGTCGAATCCGGATGCGCTCTTGATCCGATCTTCCGTAGCGTCGAGCCGGAAACATTTCTCGTCGGTATCCAGGATGAGTGCCTCCCACGGCACGGCCAAAAGCTTGTCGCCCATCCCGAGAAAGCCCCCGCAAGACAGCACGGCATACGCGATCCGCCCGCCGCGTACGTCCAGCATGATGTCGTCGATCTTTCCAACATCCTTGCCATCAGACGAAATCACCTTGTCACCAATCAACGTATCGGCCAACATGCAAGCCGGGCCGGGCCCGCCACTGCTGGTGGCGCGACCGATGATCCGGGCGCCGCTACCGCCGCTCGACGGTTCGTAAGAGGGAGAAACGGGTGTCATGATCAACTCCTGTGTGCATTTCGCGATATGCCGGCAAGCTTCGCCGGGCATGCTTGACGGTGCGACGCGTGCGCCGATCTGACACGGTTCCGGGCCAGAGCGCCGAGCGCTTCGCCTGCGATCGCCCGCCGTCATACGGGCCAATCGACGCGCTCGATTCGAGCACGTCTCGTGCTGGCATACATGCAACGTTTCGTCGCCCATGAGGAAAGCGACTATCGACGTACACGCCTCAAACATTGTCGGCCGCATGTGATGCCGTATCGTTGCTCTGCGAATCACGGTGATGCATACCTGAATTCGGGCATTGCCTTCAGCGAGTCGCTAGTCAACCCACTCAGTTGAACCTGCTCGTCGACGATTTTCAGATTGCTGAACGGCATCGCGACGAGATGTTTTCCGATGCCGGCAAATCCGCCGATCGACACAATTGCATAGGTGACGCTGTCTTTCGGACTCACAATCAAATCGTCGATCGTGCCGATCTTGTGCTTGCTGTCGTCGTACACAGCGGCACCGAGCACCTTCGATGCTCGATAGCCGGAAGCCAACTGAACCACGTCGGTCCGGCTCGCCGTGACTGACTGGGCAGGTCCTTGCGCATGCAAGGTGGCAGTGGACAGCGCGAGTGCGACTGCCGCAGCGGGAAAAGCCAGCGCAAATTTCATGGCAACCTCGTTCAGTTCGTGAACGTTGCCATCAAAGTATTGGCTACCGGCTTGGTTCGCCATTGACACACGTCAAAGTTGTGCCGGTAAGGGCCTATCCGACGAATGGGCGCTCTCATCGGCCGCTGCGATCGCCGCAGTCCCCCAGCCCGTCATCGGGTGCATTGCCTTAGATCAAACGGTCCCCTTTTCGAGCGCACTACAAAAACATATATGGGTGCTCGGCAACATACCCTGCTGCCTCCCATTTGTGAAAATGGCTTTAAAGAGGCTTCGTTGACGGGGCATTCCGAAATCGGACCGGTAAAAGGAGAAACAACATGTCGCTGGGAATGATTCTTCTGATCGTTTTGGTGCTGCTGCTCATCGGAGTGATCCCGACTTGGCCACACAGCAGGGGATGGGGTTACGGACCGAGCGGCATTCTCGGTGTCATCCTCGTCATAGTCGTCGTCCTGCTGCTGCTCGGCAGGCTGTGAGCGCGTCGACGTCATCGAGCCACACCGCGATGCGCCTGCCGCGCCCGTGATCGCGGAACTTGGATCGGCCACGCCGATAGAGTGTGCAACACGTTTTCCGGCGCCTATCGGGCCGGGTTGGCGTGCCTGACCGGCGCTTACCCGCGCTTACCCGCGCTTACCTATGGAGCAAGAAATGACAAATCGCAACCGCATTTACGCACTCTTCATGATGTTTCTGCTGACGTTTTTCCTCGGCTGCGCGGGTTCGCGTACCCATGAAGCAACCGGCGAATACGTCGACGACTCCGTCATCACCACCAAGGTGAAGGCGGCCATCCTGAATGAGCCGTCGCTGAAATCCGCCGAAATCAATGTGGAGACATTCAAGGGTGTCGTGCAGCTGAGTGGCTTTGTCCGGTCGCAGGCCGATATCAATACGGCCGTCGAGGTGGCTCGTCAGGTCAGTGGCGTCAAATCGGTCAAGAACGCGATGCGGCTCAAGTGACGGGTGATCGGTCGGACAGCGTCCCGGGCGTCCGGGACGCTGGTTGAGGAAGACCGCAAAGATGGCTGCGCTGAAACAGACACCTGTCCAATACTGTCGGCGCCCCTGCCCCCACTGTTCGCGCCGGATGTTCCCGAGTGGCGCGAGAAGGAAGCTTCGTCGATGCGTATCGCACAGATCGCCCCCCTTTATGAAGCCGTTCCGCCGAAACTCTATGGCGGAACAGAACGCGTCGTGTCGTACCTCACGGACGCGCTCGTCGAGCTCGGCCATGAGGTCACGCTCTTCGCCAGCGGCGACTCGAAGACGACCGCGCACCTGGAGCCGGCATGGCCCCGCGCGTTGCGTCTGGACCCGACCATCAGCGACACTTTTGCGCCGCATCTGCTGTTGCTTGAAATGGTGCGCCGCGTCGCTCACGAGTTCGACGTGTTGCACTTCCATCTGAGCTACCTGCCTTTTCCGTTCTTTTCTGAAGCAGGTGTGCCGTTTCTGTCGACGGTCCATGGGCGCCTCGATCTGCCGGAGCTGAAACCGGTGTTCGATGCTTTCCCGCACGCGCCGCTGGTATCCATTTCAAATGCACAACGCCTGCCATTACCGCATGCCAACTGGCTTGCCACGATCTATCACGGCCTGCCCGACAGTCTGCTGACGCCACATCCCGAACTGCAGCCAGGCTATCTCGCGTTCCTCGGTCGCATCTGTCCGGAGAAGCGCCTGGATCTGGCCATCGAGATCGCGGCGCAAGCCGGTCTGCCGCTGAAAGTTGCCGCCAAAGTGGACAAAGCTGACCAGGCTTACTTCACGACAGTGATCGAGCCTTTGCTGTCGGCACCGCATGTCGAATTCGTCGGGGAGATCGACGAAGCTCAGAAGTGCGCATTTCTGTCAGGCGCCAAGGCGTTGCTGTTCCCGATCGATTGGCCGGAGCCATTTGGCCTGGTGATGATAGAGGCACTGGCGTGCGGCACCCCGGTGATTGCGTTTAACCGCGGCTCGGTGCCGGAGGTGATCGAACACGGGGTAACGGGCTATATCGTCGACGATGTTCCCGGGGCTGTCGATGCCCTGACAAAACTCGATGCGCTCTCGCGCCCGCTGATCCGCGAGCATTTCTGCCGCCGTTTCAGTGCGCAATTGATGGCGCAGCATTATGTGGATGTCTATATGAGGCTTCTCCACGCTGCCCCTTGTACCAAGCCGCACCTCGCATCGAGTGCTGAAAGATCAATTGACGCCGATCATCGATACCAGATGAACGATCGCTAGGCTCTTTGCCTTTTTGTCTGGCACCACGTGGTCGTATTGAAACCCACTACTTCGGAAATTTCGCCTCGTCGATGAGAACGTGACAGTAGGCGTCCGAGGCCGCCAGGGCCAATTCCTCGGAGACGAACGTGCCCGGCACGTCCATCTTCGAAATCACGGTTTCGACGGTGCCGTCCCAATGACGTCGAAGAATATCGATCGTGCCGCGCCACTGGCCGTCTTGCCCGAAACTTGCAGACACTCGATAGAAGTAACCGCGATATGGCCTGAATTCGTCCACGTCCATTGCTTACCTCCCCTCATCCGGCTTTTCATCGTAGCACGCGAGGAGAATGGGATTGCAGGAATAATGAGCTGACGGCGCTCGAATGGCTGTTTGCTGACGCGCAGCCGCCGTGATTCAGGACTGAAACATATTCACCTCCCCCCGGGCATCGCAGCTATCGATTCAACGCGCAATCTTTCGCTCACACGCGGCGTCTCGAGGTCCCGGGATATTCATGCCGGTGGACTGCGGCGTCGACGAGGCCTACTGCTCGATCCAATGTTTTCGCCCCTGCAACAAAACCCGTGCTTTCTGCGCGGAATCCGACATCGAAGCATCAGCGGCACCACGCTCTCTCACGTGCCGCCGAAGCTGGCATGTTGCTCGCATCAGCTGCTCCGGTTAAGCCCCGTCACACCGTGTTCGTTAGATAGCGAACAGCCACTGAGTCGGATCGGACACGACTTGTGGACCACGTCGTCCTGAAGACGGGGTACTTCAGAGCCTGTTCACGATCAAGGAGCTAACACATGGCTGCTCGCTCACGATTCGCGGTCTACCTCGGCTTGCCCGATTCCACGCCGGCTACAGCGACACCGTCGCGGCAATCGGCAAGACGCTACGTTGCCCGAACGCTTGCTGTTTTCGCGGTATTAGCCGCCGCCGCATCACCACCGGCTATCGCCCAAACGCTCACCATCCATGACCTAGGCACGTTGCCCGACGGGCCCAATAGCTACGCTACCGCCATCAATAATCGTGGCCAGATAGTCGGCTATTCCAACTATTCCATCACGACGACCGGGGTCATTCCGTTCAGCCCGCCTCACCGGCAATTTCATGCATTTGTGCTCGACAAAGGCGTAATGACCGATCTCGGCGCCCTGCCCGGCGGCACCGTGAGCCAGGCTTTGGCGATCAACGAACGCGGCCAGATCGTCGGCTTCTCGACCATGCGTGGTCTCGCCGGCCCACGCCACGCGTTCATTTATGACAAAGGCGTCATGACCGACCTGGGCACACTTCCCGGCGGCCTTGGCAGCCAGGCTGCCGGGATCAACAATCGCGGACAGATCGTCGGTTTCGCCGATGCCGCCAGCGGGCTACAGCACGCCTTTCTGTTCGAGAACGGCGTCATGGGCGACCTTGGCACCCTACCCGGCGGCGACAGCAGCGAGGCGACAGGGATCGACAGCCGCGGACGCGTTGTCGGTTCCTCGAGCATCGTGACCGGAGCGCCGCACACCACGCACGCGTTTTCCTACAACAACGGTGTGATGGCGGACCTAGGGACGCTTCCCGGCGGGACATTCAGCCAAGCACTGGCGGCGAACAATAGCGGTGAAATTGTCGGCTACGCGGACAACGCCGGCGGGGCACAGCATGCCTTTCTGTATCGGCAGGGGCAGATGATCGACCTTGGAACGCTCCCTGGCGGTACCTACAGCGTCGCTATGGGGATCAACGAGAGAGGCGACGTTGTCGGCGTCGCGGACAACTCCGGGTCATCCAACCATGCCTTCTTGTATTCGAACGGGGTGATGAAGGATCTTGGCGCGCTGCCCGGTGGCGTTTTCAGTGAAGCGCTCGGGATCAACGACAAGGGAGACGTGGTGGGAGATGCGTTGACATCAAACGGCCATTCCCATGCAGTGCTCTGGACGAAGTGAAGACAGCGGCCGTGTCGGCGAGCCATGGATCGCGCGCCGACACGCTCACGTTCAGGCATGCGCTGACGAATAACCGGTAAATCGTTCACATCCTCTTCTTACGTGCGCTAGCGAACAAAAGACGCTAATCACGAGAAGACGGCAATGTTCGAACAATCAACGGGAATCAATGGCTCAGATCCACCCGCCATACAACCATCCATTTTCTTGTGATGATCCGACAATTATCATTGTCCGAAATGCATCCTTGAAATCAGATTGAAATAAGCTAGTCTATCGCCATCGATCGACTCCGGCGGTACGCATTGTTATGAAGAAATTCAAAGATGCCGGGCATTTTCTTTGGTTGGTTCGGAAAACATGGATTACGCGTGTCGCGCGCCTGTACTATTCTCAATTCGGCGAAGACGCGGTACTACGTGAGATAATCGACCCGGCCTACAACAACGGCGTCTACGTAGATGTAGGCGCATACCATCCCATAAAATTTTCAAATACCTACGCCTTGCATAAACGCGGATGGCGTGGCATCAACATCGACATGGATCCGATAAAGATTGAAGCATTCAAGCTCGCCAGGTCTTCGGATGTCAATGTTTGCGCGGCAATTTCAAGCGAGAAAACAATTAAACAGGCATACAGTTTTTCCAAGTATGGGCTCACCTCGACCTTGGAGCCTGCAACGGCCGCCGCCGACCCCCAGGCTCCGATATCGGTCCGCAACGTCGAGACAACCACGCTCGACGATGTGTTGGAACATAGCCGTTACTCGAACCAGGAAATCGATCTGCTTTCGATCGACGCGGAGGGGCACGATTTCCACGTGTTGCGATCGATTAACATCGATCGATACAAACCAAAAATCATCATCGTCGAAAGTGTGTCCTTTTCCATCAGGGATGTGATCAACTCTGAAATATACAAATACTTGGAAGAACATGGCTATCGGCTGATCAGTTGGACGCACATTTCCCTGATTTTCAGGGTCGACCGGTCGTCAATATTTCGATTCCAGTTGTAGCCAGGCGGCCAGAGCCCCCCAAGAGACGCGGATGGCCTCACTCCCGCGCACAAACAAAACTACCGGCCCGATCGGCTTCCCCTTTCCCGACATACCGCGGAAACGCCGGATACCTGCACAACGGCGCGTGCGCCCGTTGGTGGCCTGCGCGATATCGGTCACAACCAGCGTCTCCGGCGCAACCCCGTGCGTGACCCAATCGTCGAGCCGCACCGATCGTCTCCGACAGCCAGACCACTTGTTGACGGTGACGTCCCGGCCGCATGACATCGAAGTGCGCCGAATCGAACGTCGGGTCATGCGTGACGAAATACTTGATGTAAGCATCGCCCTGAGAAAACAAGTACCCGTTCGGCACGAATGCGGGCCGGGGAAGCGGCTGCTGAGAATGCGCGAGACCGAGCATGCTTGTCCAGCGCGTTCCCTTTTGCACCCGTTGGAGCGGCAGGGCGACGGCACACCGGGGGGCATCTGTCGCCGGTGCTGCTCGCTGTATTCGTCCTGCCCGATCCGCAGGCCAATCAGCCGCAGCCCTGAGAAGTTCAACGCCGGCACATTCGCCACTACGCCGTCGTAGTCGTCGGGATGGCGTTGGATCACCGTGTAGCCTTCGCGCCCACCCCTCGAGCCGCATAAGCTCAGGCCTGCGTCCGTAGCCGCGCTCGATCAGCGCGAGCGCAACGTCATGCACCTTTTTCAAGTGTGCATACCCGAAGTTCGACACCGCCTCGTCAAGCAATCCGAAGTTCGCTTGCGACGCACTGCCGTTATGCCCGGAGTCGTCGCCGAACGTCGCATAGCCGCGCGCGAGCGGCGCACCGTCCGGCGAAAACGGCATCGCCCCGTCCCCGTCACGACCACTCCGCTGTAACCGCCGCCGCCGAATTGCAATGCGCGTCCATTCCAGCGGCCCGGTAAATTGAGCTCGAATCGAATGTCTATCAAGCCTGGATCCCGAATTTTTCCCGGTACGCGCCAAACAGTTCCTCTTCCGTCGGCTCCTGGGGCGGGATAGACCACGAAATGCGGGTAATGTTCAGATAGTGCCGATAATTCAAGTTGTCGGAAATGCTATTCCTTCCCCACGTGCCGCATCCCATCGACAACGAAAACGGCAAGCCATTGTCGAAGCTGCCACCGGTCGCGAAACAATGCGCCTGATTGACGATGATTCGGCACGCGGGCATGGTCAATCCCAGGCGAAGCGGTCTGGCATCGTCGGCGCTGTGGATGCCGATGGAGTGCCCCGCGCCCTGATATTGGTAGATTTCGCGCACGCGTTCCATCGCTTCGTCGAAGTCGTGCACGCGGTATAGCGTGAGAACGGGCGAGAGCTTTTCGCCCGAAAAGGGATGGCTTTCTCCGACACCGGTCTCTTCCACCAGCAGACACGAGCACCGCGCGAACCCCGGACCCCTAAGGCCCGCGAGCGCGGCGATTTCAGGTGCCGATTTCGCGGTCACCTGCGATGAGAGCTTGCCGTCCGGCCACATCGTCGATTGCAAGCGCTCTTTGTCCGCTGGGGAGAGCACCACCGCGCCCTGCTGCCTGAATTGCTCGAGCATCGCCTCATAAACCGAGTCGACGATCACCGCGCTGTTCTCCGAAGAGCAACTCGTCGCGTTGTCAAACGTCTTCGATAGCCTGATCTTCAGCGCGGCATCGGCCAGATTCGCGGTTTCGTCGATGATCGTGGCCACATTGCCCGCGCCTACCCCTATCGCTGGCGTGCCGCTCGAATACGCGCCGCGGACGTTGTTCTGCGAACCGGTCACGACAAGCAGATCGGCGCGGGCCATCAGTTCCGCGGTAGCCGCCTTGGATACCGGCGCCGGGAGTTGCTGCACGAGATCGCGCGGAGCGCCGACGCGGTCGAGTTCGGCATGAATGAACCCGATCAAACGCGCACTGGTGCTGTGTCCCTTTGGGGACGGCGACACGATGATCGCGTTGCGCCCCTTCAAGGCATTGATGATCTTGTTGGCCGGCGTGGCCGCCGGATTGGTCGAAGGCGTAATGGCGGCCACCACCCCCACCGGGCGCGCGATTTCCACGAGGCCCTTGTCCGGCAATATCGCAATCACGCCGACAGACTTGGCGTTGCGCAAATCCCGCAACAGACCCATCGTCTTGCGGCGATTCTTGACGATCTTGTCGGCTACGTTGCCAAGGCCGGTGTCGCGCACCGCGAGTTCGGCCAATTCCTGGTTGTGCTGCGGCTCGACGATTGCCCAGCCAGCCGCGGTGACGACTTCATCGACTTGCTCCTGAGAATAGTTCTCGTAGATGCGTTGCGCGGTGCGCGCACGCGCAAGAAGTTCATCGATGTCTGCATGTTGCGCTGTCTGTTCGGTCTGTGCTGATGCCACGATGCCTCTCCGGTAACCCCATTAGGCCATATGCCAGCCATGGCTGACGACGATCGACTGTCCCGTCAATGCATTGGTTGGAAAGCTCGCCAGAAAGACTGCGACGCGGGCGATGTCTGCAGGCGTCGTGAACTCGCCGTCGACAGTCGTGCGCAACATCACGTCCCGTATCACGGCGTCTTCGCTGATGCCTCGATCGCGCGCGAGCTGCGGAATCTGACGCTCGACGAGCGGGGTGCGCACAAACCCAGGGCAAATCAGATTGGCTCGCACGCCATGAGCAGCCTCTTCCTTTGCCACGACGCGACACAATCCAAGCAACCCGTGTTTGGCTGCGACGTACGGGCCCTTCTGCTCCGAGGCTTCCTTCGAGTGGACCGATCCCATCAACAGGATAGTCCCGCCGCGCTTTTGCGCGCGCATATGGCGCAGACAGGCACGCGTCATCAGAAAGGCGCCGTCCAGGTGAACCGCCAGAATGCGCTTCCAGTCCTCGAACGATACGTCTGCGATCTCGTCCAGATGCTGCAAACCAGCGTTGCTGACGAGGACGTCGATGCCGCCCAGTGCCTGCGCTGCGGTGTCGACACCGCGCTCGACCTCGTCTTCGGAAGTCACATCGACACGCAGAGCGATGGCCGAGTCCGGCGCCAGTCCAAGTTCGCCGACCACGCGCTCTGCGCTGCCCAGATCGATGTCCGCCGCGCAAACCTTGGCACCGGCCTGCGCGCACGCTCGCGCGATCTCTGCTCCGATGCCGCTGCCGGCACCGGTCACGAGTACTGTCTTGCCATTGAGCTCCATGCCCCCTCCGGTGAAGTTCTATCGATTGATGGTGCGCATTGCATCGTCACTTGAGGAGCGCAACAGCGGACACGCTCATCAGCAAGACCAGCGCGACTTGCCGCAAAGCGCGCTCGCTCGCGTGGACGAACAGATGCGTGCCGATCACTATTCCGCCGTAAAAGCACGGCGCCATCACCAGGGGCGACAACGGACCCTCGAGATACAACGCGCCTTGCATCCACAGGATCGCAAGAGCAGCGAGTGAAATCGCCGCGACGCATAGCGTCAGATTCGCACGTGTCACTGCGATCGGATCTGGTCCCGAGAGCAGATACAGGATCACGGGTGGCGCGCCGATACCAGTGGCCCCGAGCATTACGCCACACACGCCGCCGAGCCCCGCGGATAACGCCACCGGCCGAGGCCCGCGATAGCGCACGCCGCTGAACAGCACCGCGGAGAACAGGAGCACCATGATCGCGATACCGCGCCGCAACACATGGGGCTCGGCATGCGTGAGCACGTAGGCGCCTAATGGCAATGTCACGAACGATGCGAGGCAAATCGGCGCGATGGTGCGATAGTGAGCGAGGCCGGCCGCTTTCGCCAGCATCGGCGCTGCGGCGAATGCCTCGACCAGCAGCACGGGCGGCACGACCCGCCTGGGGTCGAACAGCATGCTCAGCAGCGGCGTCATGATCAACGATCCGCCAAAGCCGGTCATGCCGCGAATCACGCCGCCCGCAATCGAGACAAGCATCGTGATGACAAGCAGGTGCGTCATCGCTCAGTTCACCACAAACCTGCCATCCGCGGCGATCGATTGCCCCGGCTTGGCGATGTGCGTGACGACGTCTCGCGCCGCACCTGCCAACACGGCCACTTTCCCTGTCAGACCCGTATCCATCGACATGCTCCGCGTGCATCCCGCATTTAGTGTTCAACCTCGAACTCGTCATGAATGAGATCACGCAGATGCATCTTCAACTCGATGAATCTCGGGTCCGCTTCGTTTCGCGGCCGTGGCAGATCCACTTCGATATTGGCCTTCACTCTTCCCGGGCGGCGGGTCAGCACGATGATCCGATCCGACAGAATGATCGCCTCCTCGATGCTGTGGGTGACCAGGACCATCGTCTTTCTGTTTTGTGCATCGCTTGTCGCGAGCAGTCGGCCCAGTTCCTCCTGCATGGAGGCACGATTCTGAGCGTCCAGCGCCGCAAAAGGCTCGTCCATCAGCAGTACGTTCGGATCGACGGCAAGGGCGCGCGCGATCGAAACGCGTTGCTTCATTCCGCCGGAGAGCTGATGCGGATAGCGCTTGGCGAAGCCGCTCAGCCCCACCAACTCGAACTGACGGCGTATGATCTCGGGCCGCTCACTGACCGGCACTTTTTTCATCTCGAGGCCGAATGCGATGTTCTGTTCCACCGTCATCCATGGAAACAGCGCGTAATCCTGAAAGATGATGGTCCGCTCCCAAGTCGGCTTTCCGACCTTCCGTCCATCGACCGCGACCTCGCCGCGCGTCGGCGTTTCAAAGCCGGCCAGCATGTTCAACAGCGTGGTCTTGCCGCAGCCGCTGTGCCCAAGAATGGAACAGAACTCATGGTTGCGGACCTCGAAGCTGACGTTGTCCAGCGCGAGCACGGGCTCATCGCGCGCGTCGTGGCCCGGGTACACCTTGCTAACGTTGGTGATTCTGACTTCGCTCATGCTTGTCTCCACGTCTCCATCGGGACCTCGCGAAATTCATCGGCCGGCGCGCGACCACGGCAACAACTTGCGCATCGACAGTCGTATCGTGGTATCGATAAGGAGACCGACCAACCCGATCGTTGCCATGCCGACCAGGATGTAATCGGTCCTGAGCACGGTGCGCGCATCGTTGATCATGAAACCGAGGCCGGAGGTCGCTCCCACCAGTTCGGCTGCGACGAGCGCCATCCAGCCGACACCCAGGCCAATGCGCACGCCCGTCATGATCTGCGGCAGCGCCGCTCGGAGCACCACGCGCCACAAGATCTTCCATTCGGGTGCGCCCAGACACCGTGCGGCGCGGACCAGATTGGGCTCGATCCCTTTGACGCCAGTGATCGTGTTCAACAGGATCGGGAAGAAGATGCCGAGGAAGATGATGAACTCGTTCTGCGTGTTGCCGATGCCGAACCACAAAATAGACAGTGGAATCCAGGCAAGCGGTGGCACCGGACGCAGAATCTCGAGCACAGGATCGAGTTGTTCTTCCACAAGAGCCCACCAACTCATTGCAATGCCGATCGGAATCGCAATGCTCGCCCACACGAATGCCACCAGTTCGCGTTCGACGCTGTCCCGCAGGTTGCGCATGAGTTCACCCGAGCTGATCAGCTCCCGCGCCGCCGAGAACATCGCGGACGGAGGTGGCAGCAGCGTTCGTGTGACGTCGCCCAGGACGTAGGTGCTCACGTACTGCCACAGGGCCAGCAGAACAACGAGAAGCGTGAGTCGCCTGAGTCTCCTCGCAATACGCGGCAGCACAGGAGGAGGCTTGCGAACTTCGATCTCCCCTGGCTTGGTTGTCGTCGATGTCATCTCCATGTCTCCACCCTGTTGGACATCCTTAATGCTTTGCCGCAGATTTCACGGCACGGGACGCGCAGGGACATCATGGCGCGTACGTCTTTCCGCCAAACGTCCACGGCTTGGTCAGGTCGCCGCTCTCGGGAAACGGCTGCGGCTGCTTCAGGTCCTGCTCTGTCAGGTACTGCGGGTACGGCGCCTTATCGGGCTTGCCTGACCAGTTGGCCGGAATGAACGGCGGCTGCTTCGGAACGGCCCAGCCGAGCTTCTGGAAGGTCTTCGTCATGAAGCTCGGGTCCACCGCCGAGGCGAAGTCGTTCGCGCTCAGCTGTCTTTCGATTCGCTTGTGGTCGTACAGCCACTTGAAAATCTGTTGGTTCGCGGCGCCCCAGAACTGCGCGTGGGGGTAGATGTACGTCGGCTTGTAGAGGTTGTTGTAGGCGTTGACCTGCTGCAGCAACAGGCCCTTCGAATAATTCTTCAGGTTCGGATCCTCCGACATCAATTGCGCGGCCTTCTCAGGGTACCGGCGGATCCATAACGTCGCCTCCGCGAATGCATCGGACAGCGCCTGAACGACATCGGGCGCATGTTGAACGAGTTCCGCGCGGACATAGAACTGGCCTTCGTACATGTTGTACGGGAAGATCGAATCCACGATCCGGCCGCTCTTTCGCTCATCCACGATCATGCTCGCGGTCGGGTCCCAGGCTGCCACCGCGTCCAGCCCCTTCGGCATGCTCATCTGGTCGCCTGGCGACATGTTTTTGAGGATGATGTCCTTGCCGATTTGGACGTTGTTCATCGCGGCCGCCATCTGTATGTAGAACTCGGCGGACGAGCCCGTCACGAGTCCGATTGCCGCCGGCGGATTGCTGCCCTTGAAATCCTTCATGCTCTTGATGTGCGAGTCTGAAGGCACGATCAGCGCGTGCAGCAGGTTCGGGCTCTCGATTGCGATCGCCTTCACCGGCACGCGTTTGTCCAGCAGCGAAGTGAACGGGAAGTTGCCGCCGCTCGCTGCCTGGAAACGGCCGGACACGATCACCTCGTTGATCGCAGGGCCGGACGCGAATGCCTGGAATTTCGTTTCCAGCCCGCGCGCCTTGAGCAGCCCCTGACGATCCATCACGATGTTGACGGTGTTCTGCCCGGACCAAGGCGCCTGAAAAGCGACCTTGAGCGGCCACCACCCCTGACTCTTGAGCCACTTTACGGAGTTGGGCGAGATTTGCTCATAAGGCAGCGGCCAGCCCCAATCGGAAAATTTGGTCTGGGCCTGCGCGAAACAGACAGACGGAGCAGCCACCACCGCCAGCCACCCGATGATCCACCATAGCCACGAAAAACGTGCTCGAACCGGAATCCGTACGTGCTCCATCACTGCCTCCTTGGTTGACAACCCCGCCGATGTGTCTGGCGACGCGCGTCGCGTGTATGTCCCAGCTTGTCTTGTCGTTGCACGGCCCCTCACGTCGATACCGTCAACTCGGCCCCCGCAAAGCGAATGCGCGCATAGTCCATATCCTTGCGGGCGCCCAGATAGCGGATCAGCTCGTGGAGTGGCGACGCCTTGTAGGCGTATTTCGGTGCGGGTTTGCTCAATGGCTGCAATAGCGCCTTGTCATAGAAGGCGTTAAGGAGGACATCTTCGTCGCTCGCCGATGCGCCGAGCTCCGCGCGCAACCGGGGCACCCATGCATCGACATGATCGCCGGGCCGCTGGGTCGTCATGTCCGACGGCTTGATGTTGGCGCGCTCGAGAAACGCAGCCGATGGTTCCGCGGCCAGCCTGCCGTAGTAGCCCATTGCGTACTTGCGCACTTCATCCGGGATCGTTTTGTACCGTTCGCCCTGCACCACGTTCAGCACCGCTTGCGTGATGATGTATTGGGCAAAAGGACTCACGAGAATCGGATAACCGAGATCCTGGCGCACCTGCGAGGCCTCTTCCAGAATTTCGGGCAAGCGCGCCTCCATGCCCATGGTCTGCAGTTGCGACTTCAGGTTCGAAATCATGCCTCCTGGCACCTGGTGCTCATACAAGGCCGGGTCATAAGCGGCGACCTTGCCTCGCGGCTTTCCTTCGCGCTCGGCAAGCCAGTTGAAGTAATCCGACATTTCCTGCAACGCGGTCTGGTCGATGCCGGTATCGACGCCGATCAAGCGCGCCCGCGCATCGATCTCTTCGGCCGCCGGCAGGGATGCACCGTTGGCGAGCGGCTCGACCGCGGTGTCGCCGTAGCGAAAGCCGCTTTGCATGGCGATCTGATAGACCTCCGGGGACAAGCCGGACTGGCAATGCGAATGCAATCGGAGCGGAATGTCGCCGACTGTCGCGGCCACCGCGGGAAACAGCGTCCTGGCCCGCTCGGGGGTGAGGAGTCCCGTTGGGTCCTTGATCGAGATAAAGTCGGCGTTGAGCGCGACGAGTTCTTTCGCGCGCGCCATGTAGTACTCGTCCGTATGCACCGGGCTCAGCGTGTAGGTCATCATTGCATTGACCTGCATGCCCGCGTCGTGCGCGGATATCACCGAGCATTCGATGTTGCGGTTGTCGTTGAGTGCGTCGTAGACCGTCAGCACCTTCAGCCCACGCTGCGCGAGCACTTGCGAATTCAGCACGACGATGTCGTCAGGAAAGAGTTCGAACGTGTACAGGCTCTGCCCGCGAGTCAGTCCATCGCACGGCGTCGACAAGCGACTGCACAGCAATCCGACGCGTTCGAATGGGTTTTCCTGCAAGTAGCGCACGCAGACATCGAACACGGCACCGCCGAGAATGTTGACATAGGCATATCCGACGCGATCCAAGGTTGCGAGGATCGGCGTCATCATCGCCGTCGTCATGCGCGTCGACCACAGACACTGATGGCCGTCGCGCAAGGTGACGTCGACCAGACCGAACGCGGCGCCGCCAGACGACTGAACTCCTGTTGCCTGCATCATTTTGCCTCCAGTAAAACATCTTCGACGAATTTGGTATGCACGTCGCCGCGCCGGAATTGCGCGTTGCGCAGCAAGGCCAGGTGGAACGGCAGCGTGGTCTTCACGCCATCAATGCGCATTTCTGAAATGGCGCGATGCATCCGCGCCAGCGCCTCTTCCCGGTTGTGCCCCCAGGCGATGACTTTCGCGAGCAGGGAGTCGTAATACGGTGGGATCCGATAGCCGGTGTACACGTGTGAATCGATGCGGATTCCGGGTCCCCCCGGCGCATGAAAATTCTGGATCGTCCCGGGGCACGGGGCAAAGCCGTTGTCGGGATCTTCAGCGTTGATGCGGCACTCGATGGCATGCCCCGACAGATGAATATCCGACTGCGCGAGCGTAAGCGGCGTGCCCTGCGCGATGCGGATTTGCTCCTTGACGATGTCGATGCCGGTGACGAGTTCGCTGACCGGATGCTCGACCTGCACGCGCGTATTCATTTCCATGAAGTAAAAGCGTCCCGTGCTGCCATCGAGAATGCATTCGATGGTTCCGGCGCTCTTGTATCCCACGTGCTTGCACAGCCGCACTGCCGCTTCACCAATCTGCGTACGCACGGTGTCGTCCAGCACGGCAGACGGACTTTCCTCGAGCAATTTCTGATTGCGCCGCTGAATCGAGCAATCGCGCTCGCCCAGATGAAGGACGTTCTCTCCATCCGATAACACCTGGATCTCGATGTGCCGTATGGCCCTGAGGTATTTCTCGATGTAGATGGAATCGTCGTTGAACGCCGCCTTTGCCTCGCGCGCAGCATCCGTGTATTGCGTCGCGATGTCGTTCTCGGACCACACGATTCGCATGCCTCGCCCGCCACCGCCCGCGGCTGCCTTGAGGATCACCGGATAGCCCAGTTCCGCCGCCACTGCCCTCGCTTGAGCGACGCCATCGAGCTTCCCGGCCGATCCCGGCGTGGTGGGCACCCCCGCCTCCTCGGCCATACGCCGGGCCATGGCCTTGTCGCCCATCAACGAGATGACGCGGGCGGACGGTCCGATAAAGGTCACACCTTCTCGCTCACACAGCCCGGCGAAGTGTGCGTTCTCGGACAGAAACCCATACCCGGGATGAATCGCATCGGCCTGATGGATCAGTGCAGCCGAGACGATGAATTCGGCGTTGAGATAGCTTTGGCTGGATCGTGGCGGCCCGATGCACACGGCCCGGTCCGCAAGCCGCACGGCGAGAGAATCGCGATCGGCGTCCGAATAGACCTGCACGGTCTCTACTCCGAGTTCGCGGCACGCACGGATGATGCGCACGGCGATCTCCCCGCGATTTGCCACCAGGATGCGTTTGAAAGGTTGAGCTGTCGTCGTCACGCTTCTATCCGGTTTGGCGGTAAAGATGCAATCAACTTATCGGACCGGTTGGCGCTACGCCGGGTCTAAGACCATCAACACTTGTCCGTACTCCACAGGATCTCCGTCGTCGACGAGGATGTGCGTGACGGTGCCCTTCTGACCCGCAGGGATCGAATTCATCAGCTTCATCACTTCGATGATGCACACGGTCGTGTCGGCATCGACCACCTGTCCGTGTTCAACAAAGGGGTGCCCGCCCGGTTCCGCTGCGCGGTAGAACGAGCCGACCATGGGCGACTTGATCAAGACCGCACCCGGCGGATACGCGAGCGGGGCGGCATGAGCGCCGGCCGCCGGCGCGCTTGCCGCAGGCACAGCCGATTCCACGACGATTTCGCCACCGCCCACGTGTCCGTGACGCTGGTGCGGCACGTCATCGCGCTTGACCGTCTCAACCGAAGCCGCCGGCGGTGCCGGGGGAGGCGTCATCGGTAGTCGCGGCTGCGCCGACGGAGACGGCGTCCGGGGCGCCGCTGCGTCCGCGTCGTCCCCGGCGTGTCGTGTGAGGTCGACCTCGAGATCGCCCATCTTCAGATGAAACTCCCTGAAGTCGGAGGACGACTTGATCAGTTCGACGAGTTCCAGCAGATCTCGATATGTCATGCGTTCGTTGCTCACGGAGTCCTTCTCCTGGGTTGAGTTCTGCTCGCACGCCTCGGCGTCGTTCGACCGAGTCCGCCCGCCTGCATTTCATCCAATGAAATCATTTGTTCCTGTTGATGAAATCATTGCATATGAAACCGGCGAGAGCAATAATGAAATGCACGATTTCACTGAACGAGAAGCTAAGGAGATTCCCTATGTCGAAGCCGGTCATCATCACGGTCGCCATTACCGGAGCGCTGCCGCGCAAGAAGGACAATCCGGCCGTGCCCATCACACCGTCTGAGCAGATCGAATCCACACACGAGGCCTTTGAGGCAGGCGCCTCGATCGTGCATGTCCACGTGCGTAATCCGGACGAATCGCCCGGCTCCGATCCGCAGCTTTATGGGCAGGTGCAAGAAGGCATTCGCAAGCACTGCCCGGGCATGATCGTGCAGTTCTCTACAGGCGGCCGCGGTCGTGACCCGGTCGCCCGTGGCGCGATGTTGTATCTGAGACCGGACATGGCTTCGCTGGCGACGGGTTCGGTCAACTTCCCCACGGGCATCTATGAGAATCCGCCCGACTTCGTCGAGGGGCTGGCCAGGACAATGCTCGAGAACGACATCAAACCTGAAATCGAGGTGTTCGACCTTGCGATGCTGTATAGCGCCGCCAAGCTGGTCAAATTGGGACTGCTCAGCGCACGCCCCCACATACAGTTCGTCATGGGGGTGCCGAACGCCATGCCTGCACGGCGCTCCATCTTCGATTTCCTGCGTGCTGAACTCAGCGACATCCTGCCGGAGGCGACCTGGGTCGCTGCGGGGATAGGGCGGCACCAGTGGGAGGTGAACCAGTGGTGCCTGGCCGAGGGCGGTCATTGCAGAACCGGCCTGGAAGACAATCTTCGCTTCGATGAAACGCGCCTTGCCACAAGCAACGCGGATCTGGTCAAAAAGATCGTCGACTCGTGCCCGCTGTTTGACAGAAGACCTGCGACGCCGACCGAAGCGCGAGCGATGCTCGGCCTGCGCGCGGCTGCCTGATTTCGCGAGGACCGCAAACCATCACCCGGATATCTGACCGGACTTTTGCAGCAAGGTTTTACGACCCGCTACTCTCAGGATCGTTTGGATACGCTCGCTCGCGTGCGGGCGGCGCAGTGATGGTCTGCTGCTGCGGCATCGTCGGCGACCATACTGGCGAGTTGACAAAGGAGGCCGGCTCCGCGCCGGTGACGGCGTCTGCCACAGGGAGCACAACAGACCATGCGATACAATAGTGACCCTCCACGAATCTCCCCGCCCGTAGCCATGGCGACCAAGGAAGAAAATAAGCCGGAGTCCACGGCCTTACGAGCGTTCTCGGTGCTCGAATATGTAATCAAAGCGGGGGTTCCCGTATCTCTGGACGATGCGACGCAGGCAAGCAATCTGCCCAAGCCCACCGTTTTCCGGATACTTGCGATGCTTCACGAGGCGGACTTGCTGCAGCGCGAACCTCTGAGCAAGCGCTACATCGTCGGTCCTCGCATGTCGCAACTCGCACTCGACGTGATGCAGCACTCCACGCTTCGCGCTCAATGTCACGGCGTGCTGCAAGAACTGGTCGACGAGATTGGTGAAAGCTGTAACCTGACCATGCTCGATGGCAACGAGGTGCTTTATATCGACCGCGTTGAAACGCCGTTGCCATTGCGCCTTCATCTCGAACCTGGCACACGCGTTCCGTTGCACTGCACGGCCAGCGGCAAAATCTTTCTCAGTGAGATGTCCGACAAGCAGGTTCATCGACTCCTCGGCAAAGAGCCGCTCAAGCGCTATACCGATAAAACCATTACCGATCCGGCAGTGCTCAGCGAAGAGATCAGGCGAACCAAGGAAACAGGCATCGGTACGCACGACAGCGAGTTGTTCGATGCATCCGTGGCGGTGGCAGTGCCGGTCGCCGACCCACACGGTCGCGTATATGCGGCCTTGGCGGCACATGCTCCGTCCTCGCGCATGAGCATCGAGTCTGCGATGAAACATGTGCCCGCCCTTCAGCAGGCAGCGCAAGCCATCGCATCGATTCTCACACCTTCGCCTGTGCGTCACGCAAAGGCTCGTGAAACGCGCAAGGACGTGAATACACGGAGTCGGCCAAGCGATTCGTCGGGCGGGTAAGCTTCCGCTTGCAATCTGCCCCCCGCCTACGGCGACGTCGCACAATGGCGCCGAACAGGCTAATCGTTAAATGGGGTGGATTGCGCCTGAGCGGCCGGGCAGCACGATACGAAAAATGCTGCCCGTTTGCACCAAACCTTTCCCACGCATAGCCAACGCGACCGCAGTTCCCAGCGTAGGCCCGATGCAAGGGCTCCATACCCCGCCCAACGTCAAGCCGATTAAATTGTTGCGCGACGCCACGAAGCCTGTCGTTTCCGTGTAGGCCGTGCCCATCTATTTGGTCTTTCGCACTGTCTTGGCGGTCACCTTGCCGCTCTCCGCGCGAGTGTTCCCGGATCCGGCAGGTCGCTGTACGCCGGAAGTACGACGATCTTGCGAAGACGTGTTTGCCATCGCTGAAGCGCTCAGTGAAGCGAGGATTGCATCGCGACACACCGCGAGGAATTCGTCGGCGAGCGGCGAGTCGTCCGGACAGGCTCGCGACATGACCAAGGCGCCCACCGCGTGCGCCAGTGTATCGAGGTACCGGGCACGCGTCTGAGCCGCATTCGTACCGACCGACCCGGTGTCTTCGGGGCCGAGCGCAGCCAGCAGGTTCTCGATGCCCGCCGCAAACGTGGCCCTGACTGCCGCCGGCTGACGCGCGGCATCCCCGCTCAGTGCGGCCATCGTGCAGCCGGTCGCTCGATTGTCCCGGTGCTCGCGAGAAAGGTAATAGCGCACGAACTCCGGCGGGTTGACACCCGCGGTCTGCGCCGCGGTCTGCGCTATGCCGCAGGCCGTCGATTCCGCCATCAGATCGGCCTTTGATCCGAACTGCTTGTAGAAGCCGCCATGCGTGAAGCCCGCGGCAGCCATCAGATCGGCCACGCCAACCCCATCGTAGCCGCGCTCCCGAAACAGCTTCGACGCCGTCTCGACAACGTGCTCCCGGTTCGCCTGCGCCTGCGCCTTGGTGACCTTCATTTCCTAACCACGATGGTTCATGTGTTCGACGGCTCGATTATACATTGATGTCGGTCATCATCAAAACCTTGACAGATTAGATTATAGTCATCATCATTAACACCATCCCAACCACCAAGTAGCTGACGCCGCTTGAGGCGCGCGCTGCTTGCGCCTGCGTCCAAACCGCTTTTGCAAAGGAAACTACTCATGACCACGCTTCCGACTGTTCTCGTCACCGGCGCATCCTCCGGCATCGGTGCCACCTACGCTGAGCGCTTCGCCGGCCGCGGCCACGACCTCGTACTGGTTGCGCGCGACAAGGCACGCCTCGATACGCTGGCCACACGCCTGCGTGAAGAGCATGGCGTGGCCGTCGAAGTGCTGCAGGCCGACCTCACCCACCCCGCCGGCCTGGCAGCGGTTGAGACTCGTCTGCGCGAGGATGCCCGCATAGGCGTCCTGATCAACAACGCCGGGATGGCTCAGTCTGGCGGCTTCGTAGGGCAAACCGCTCAAAGCATCGAACGCCTGATTACGCTCAACACCACGGCGCTAACGCGGCTCGCAGCCGCGGTCGCTCCGCGCTTCGTGCAGTCGGGTAGCGGCGCGATCGTCAACATCGGCTCGGTTGTGGGTTTCGCGCCCGAGTTCGGCATGTCGATTTACGGCGCCACGAAGGCCTTTGTGCTGTTCCTCTCGCAGGGATTGAACCTCGAGTTGTCGCCCAGCGGCGTCTACGTGCAGGCGGTACTTCCGGCGGCGACGCGCACGGAGATCTGGGGGCGGGCCGGCATCGACGTCAACACGCTTACCGAAGTGATGGAGGTCGATGAACTCGTCGATGCCGCGCTGGTCGGCTTCGATCAGCGCGAACTGGTCACCATCCCGCCGCTGCACGTGGCCGGACGCTGGGACGCATTGGATGGCGCGCGTCAAGGGCTCTTGTCCGACATTCGGCAAGCGCACGCGGCCGATCGCTATCTCTCACAAGCCTGACCAGCACCGCTTCTCGGCCCGTTGCTTCGGAAAACCCGCCTGACATGGCCAAAATATTTCCGAATAGTCAGCTCATCATTTATCCCGATGCGGGGCATGGTGGCATTTTTCAATTTCACAGTGAGTTCGTGACCAGCGCACTTGCGTTCCTTGGCCGCTCTACACCATAGGGAGAACGAGTTGGGTACATACACAGCGACCAACATTGGAATGCGCGCGCTGGTGGCGACCCAGGTGCTCGGCAAGCCACGGTTGCCGCTGCCGGTGCGGCCGACTTCGTGCTAAACGCGTGGGATTTTTCAGGCGCCAGCACGGAAACAATGGAGCCGATTTCGCCGGCCACCGAAGTACATCGCTACTTGGGCTCGAGCCGGATTCCGCCCGAACCCTGCTCATCATTTGCCCGATATTGGATCTGGAACAACATGAAAGCACTCGTCCTCAAACGCTATGGCAAGTCACCCGATATCGGGTTCGCCGAAGTGCCCCGCCCTACGCTACAGCCCGATGAACTGTTGGTTCAAGTCCATGCCGTGGGCTTGAACCCAGTCGATAACGCGATTCCGTCTGGAACGTTCAAGCCCATCCTCAAGTTCCGATTGCCGGCCACGATGGGGAGCGATATTGCCGGCGTGGTAACCGAAGTGGGCAACCGCGTGACGCGTTTCAAGCCGGGCGATGCAATCTTCGCCAGCGTCTTCGATCTTGGTAGGGGCTCGCTCGCTGAATTCGCAGCGGTGCCGGAGAGTGTTGCCGCGCCGAAGCCCGCCAATCTCGACTTCGTGCAGGCGGCCGCCGTTCCGATGGTCGGACTCACCTCCTGGCAAGCGTTGAAGGAGCGCGCCAATCTTCGGCCGGGGCAGAAGGTGTTTGTCCCTGCGGGGGCTGGCGGTATCGGTACATTTGCAATCCAGCTGGCAAAGCACTTTGGCGCCAAGGTGGGAACGACCACCAGTACGGGCAACGTTGAACGCGTAAGCAGTTTAGGCGCAGACGAGGTGGTCGATTACAAGAAGCAGGAATTCGACAAGACATTGCGCAGCTACGACGTCGTGCTCGGCACTATCAGAGGTGACGCGATTGAAAAATCCATAGGCATCCTTAAATCGGGCGGCAAGATCGTGTCCCTCGTCGGGCCGCTGGATGCCGCGTTCGCGCGAACTCGCAGGCTGAACTTTGTTCTGACGTTCGTATTCTGGCTAATGAGCCACAAGGTCATGCGGCTTGCAAGAAAGCGCAAGGTCACCTACTCGTTTCTCTTCGTACGCCCCGACGGCGGCCAACTTGCTGAAATTGGCGAACTGCTCCGGTCTGGGAGCATTCGCCCCGTGATCGACAAGGTTTTTCCGTTCGAGCAAGCAAAGGCCGCGCTTGAATACCTGGCCCAGGGCCGCGCCAAAGGCAAGGTCGTCGTGAAGATCAACTGACTTACAAACGATAGACACGCTGAGCATTGTCGTGAAATAACGCTTGGCGTTCATGCGGCGCAAAGTCCTTGGTGATGGCCTTGAACGCATTGAATACGTCGTCATAGCTGCTGAAGAGCTTATCGACAGGGAAGTTGCTCGCGAACATGCATCGTTCGGTTCCGAATGCTTCGATTGCATGCAAGACGAACGGGCGGATACGGTCGACCGTCCACTTCCAATCTCCCATGCCAAGCCCCGAAATCTTGCACGATACATTCGGGGCTGAAGCAAGCAGCTTCATGCTCTTTTTCCAGCCTTCGATTTCTTCCGGTGCGCGATCCACCGGCATTCCCGTATGGTTGAGCACGATAGGCGTTTCGGGAAAATCGCGCGCCAGCGCGACAGCTTCTTCCATCTGGGTGTAATAGAGCTGCAAATCGAACGAGAGGCCATAGCGCCCGAGCAGTGCATACCCGCGCCGCCAACGACTGTCACTGATCAGATGGGGGTTGTCGATGAACGTCTTGACGGGGTCGCGATGGAAGTTCAAGCACTGACGGATGCCCCGCACGTTCGGAAATTCACAATGGGCTTCGATCACCGCCTGCGCGCCGTCGGAAGCAAGATCCGCGAAGGCGACGATGCCATGCGGATACCCGTGCTTATCCGCCACTCCCTGCAACCATCTCGTCTCCGCGACGGGATCGTTATGATCGTACTCGACCTGCAGATGGACGGTCTTCACCACGTTTTGATTCTTGATGTCGGCCAGGAAGTCGTCGATAAGATAGTCCTTGCGTATGGCCGAATAGTCGCCAAAAACACGCTTCAGCATCGGACCTTGCAGCCAGGGGTAATGTCCCGTACGCAGATCGTATAGATGGTGGTGCGGGTCGATGATGGGCAGGTCGTCCATGATGTCTCCAAAGCATTCTGAGTTCGTTGCGGCCGAGGCGACGCCCGCCTGAAGCGGGCGCGTCGACGATGGGAAAGCGATCAATAATTGCCGGCCGAAGGCGGATACACACGCTTGAGCTTCGTTTGTGCCTCCGGTTGATCGATCGTGTCGTGCGTCACCAGGGGCTCCTTCAAGGCCAGCTCCTGAGTCGTCGGCTTGTGGCTCAGCGCATTGAATACCTGGGTCGTGGCATCGATCCCCTGACCGACAGCCTCTTGCAGGAAGATGCCTTGGATCGCCCCTTCACGCAGCAGATGAATCGTCGTCGGACTGCCGTCCGCGGTAACGATCGCCACCTTCCCCGTGAGTCCCCTCGTTTGCAGGGCCTTCGCAGCGCCGATCGCGGCTTCGTCGTACATGCCGTAGATCGCTTTGAGGTCAGGATGTGCCGTAAGGACATCGTTGGCTTGCGAGATCGCTTCGTTGACGGTCAAACCGTGCGTTTGCAACACTTGGACAAGATCACAACCATCGGTCTTGAACGACTCCTGCGCGCCTTTCATATACTTCTGCGCATTCTCCCGGTCGAGCGGCAAGGCGAGCATCGCAACCTTGTTCCCGCCGCGAGCCTTCGCGAGTTTGCAAACATATGATCCTTGCGCCTTCCCGGTCTCGTAATTGTTCGCTGTGACGGCGGACGTGAAATCCGTTTGCCCAGCCTGTGGCCCGATTCCGGCGAACGCGATCGGCACTGACTTCTCCTTCAGCACACGCAGGATGGGGGGCGTACTCGTTGAACTGACCGGGCCCATCACGATCGCGCTCACACCGCGCGTCAGCGCCGTATGAACGTTGTCCATCTGCTTGGCGGGCGAGTTCTCCGATGTAAATTCGACATAGTTCATACCGAGTTCCTTCGCGCGCTGCTTGACGCCATAAGCAACCCATTGCCAGTACGAAATATCCAGGGAAGGGGCAATATAAGCCACCGTCTGCTTCGCCTGCGCGAGTGACGCTTGCGATGCGAGTGCTGAACCGATCAGTGCCGCGGCCGTTATCCATCTACGGAACGGCTTCCCAGCAACCCCACCTTCGTTCGTCGTCGTGATGTTCATCTCCGTCTCCTTTAGTCTCGTAGATGCGGCTTAGCGCCGTGCCTTGGTCACGCGGTCGACAAGCACCGCGATCAGAATGACGATTCCGGTCACGGTGCCTTGCCAAAAGCTATTCACACCGATCAGGTTTGCGCCGTTTTGAATGATCGTGATCATCAGCGAACCCAGTAGCGCGCCGACCGCTGAACCCGTTCCGCCAAAGAGGCTCGCCCCGCCGATAACGACGGCGGCAATGGACTGCAACATCAGGCTCGAACCCGCCGTGGCTTCCGCATTGCTGACGTACGACACGCTGACGATTCCAGCGAAAGACGCCAGCAACCCCGATAGCAGGTAGGCCGTAAGGCGTACACGGTTGACGGGGATGCCGATCACCCGCGCAGACGCACTGCTGCTGCCGACGGCATACAGCCAGCGGCCCCCTACGACCTTGCGCAGAGAAAACTCGATCGCGATCAGCAGGAGCGCACACCACAAGACATAGTTGGGCACGCCCGGAAGCAGCGTCCCGGCGTCGAGCAGCCAATAGTTCGGATCCGAGATCGGCAGAGAATTGCCGTTGGTCACGATGAAGGACAGACTTCCGGCAATCGCGTAGGTGCTCAGCGTCACGACGAATGGAGCGAGACCGACGAACGTGACGAGCGCTCCGTTGATCAAGCCAATGAGCGCCCCCACGGCAAGCCCCGCGACGCTGCTTGCGATGGCGCCGTATCCATGTGACATGGCGAGTCCCGTCACCATGCCCGTCAACGAAAAGACAGAACCGACGGATAGATCGATCCCTCCGGTAATGATGACGAGCAACACCCCGAATGACATGATCACGAGCGGAGCCGAAGCCTGCAGCACGTTCGCGATATTGCCGCCGGACAACGCGGCGGGCACCACCATACCGACGCCCAACTCGACGATCACGATCGCAATTGCGATCGCGATTTCCGTCCGGTATGTCGACAACAGGCGGCGCAGTCCGCCGCGGGACTGAGCCCGTTCGCTCGCAAGTGGATGGGTAACCGACTTCATGCTCGTCTCCAGATTGATAGGCTTATTCGCTGCGCATCACGCACCAGGTTTTCACGCTGCCATGCCGGTCGCGTCGGCGAGCTGCGTCTCGGTCACCTGCGCATTGCACAGCACCCGGGTTGGGTGACCGTCGAGATCGAACGCGAGCACGGTGTCGCACAATTCGACGAGTTCGACGTATTCGGTTGACCACCAGATCACCGCCGTTCCTTGCGCAGCCATCTTCCTGATCAATGCGTAGATCTCATGTTTGGTGCGGATGTCGACGCCGCGGGTCGGCTCTTCGAGCACCAACAACCTGGGCTGTAGTGCGAGCCAGCGAGCAACGAGCAGCTTCTGCTGCGTGCCGCCGCTCAATGTGGAAGGCAGGTCCCAAAGCGAAGCCGCCTTGATGTCCAGGGCGTCGACCACCCTCGCCCCCTCCTCTGGCTCTGAACGGCTCACGCAACCGCGGCGCTCGACGATGCGCCTGGCCGCCATCAGGTTGTCGATGATCGGAAGCGCTCCGAGGATCCCCTTGTTCGCGCGGTCGCCGGAGACGAAGCCGACGCCGGCGCGCGCCGCGGCCGCCGAACTGGCGTAGGCCATCGGCGCGCCATTGCGCTCGACCTTCCATGACGATGCATCCGAAAGGCCCGTCAGCGCTTCGATCAACGCCATCGGCCCCGTCGGGGCTCCTGCAAGCCCAACGATCGCCCCGGGTTGGACCGTCAGGTCGATATCGTCGCGCTTGATCCTGATGGTGTCGCCGTCCGCCGCCATGGTGTCGCGACGCCCCTTCACCCGTGGGGAACCCCGGTCCCGGAGAGCCGCGGCTTCTTCGTGCGCGATGCTCTGCCCCATGCACTCGACGATCTCGCCGTCCGTGATCGCGCACAACGCGACACGGTCGATCGCCGTCTTGCCGTCCCGGATGACCGTACAGACGTCCGCGATCTGCCGGATTTCCCGCATCCGGTGTGAAACGAACAGGACGGCAAGGCCAGCGTCGGCCACCAGCCGTCGTATGACAGCGAATAAGCGCCCGGTTTCGGAAGCCGTGAGATTGGCGGTAGGCTCGTCGAGCAGCAGCAACTTCGCTCCCGACCCGAGCGCTCGCGCAATCTCCACGAGTTGTCGCTCGTGCAGTGTCAGATCGCCGACCATGCGGGCAACCGACTCCCGCGCGAAGCGTGGGTCGATGAGCGAAAGGGCTTCGATTGCAATGGCTTCGGATGCACGCTCGCTGTACTTGTGACCCGCTCTGCGCAAACGCGGCAGCGCGATGTTTTCGGCAACAGACAGATGCGGAAGCAGCGCCAACTCCTGATTCACGACCGCAATCTCGCCGGCGTCGACATGTGCTGCCACGGAACCTTCTAGCGTTTGCCCACCGAATTCGAGCACGCCGCCATCGCGGTCGAGCTGCCCAGAGATGATCTTGATCAACGTCGACTTCCCAGCACCGTTACCACCGAGAAACGCGTGCACCTCGCCGCGCGCGAGGGAGAGATCGACACCCTTGAGCACGTTGGTCGGACCGAAACTTTTCACGATCGATCGGGCCGCCAGGAGGTATGGCTGTGAACCCATCTGCATTTCTCCAATGACGAAGGACGATTCGCGCAGACACCCGGCGCGATGGGAAACGAAGCGAAGACCTCGGAGGCCTAGACCGGCGAGCGCGGGGGTACGGCTGAAGGACAGTTGGCGAAAGCCCCGCGCTGGCGTGCCCGCCAACATTTTTCTGCCGCGAAGGTTCGCGTTGCCGACCCGAAGTGGGGATAATGCATTGGCGTCTCCTGCGCGGTTGTGCATCGCGTCATGTGTGTATGAGGCCGAGAACCGAAAGCGTCTCCCGCCTACGCACGGCCCATTTCCGCCATCGAGCGAGCGTGTCCGTGTGCTTATCCACAGAATGGCAGCGTCCACAGCGCCGGAGCAACGCGGTTTTGTTCAACTGCGATTGAAAAAAATTTCACGATGCGTATTCCCCCGCTCAAAGCCATCATCGCGTTCGAAAGCGTCGCCAGAACAAAAAGCGTCAATCGCGCGGCCGATGAACTCGGTTTGACGGCATCCGCAGTGAGCCATCAACTCAGCAATCTCGAGTCGATCATCGGGCAGCCGCTGTTCCAACGATCGGGGCGCGGATTGGTGCTAACCCCGACAGGCGAGCGCTATCTCACCGACGTGACGGGCTCGCTTGCCGACCTGAGCCGAGCGACGGAACGGGCATCGAGCCGCAAGGAAATGGATATTTTGCGGGTGCATTCGAGCCCCAGTTTCGGCTTGATGTGGCTGCTTCCGCGCCTCGCGTCGTTCCAGGCGGCCAACGGCGACATCCAACTGAATCTCGCCTGTTCGTATGAGGACGTCTCGTTCTCGAACGGCTACTACGACATCGACATCCGCCACGGCTACGGCAACTGGAGCAACCTCGAAGTGCGAACCATTCGCGGCGAGTACATTGCCCCGCTCGCCTCCCCGGCTTACCTCGAACGGCACCCCGTCCTGACACCGGCCGACTTGCTGAGCCATCGCCTGATCTATTCGGAGACGCCGCTAGCCCAGTGGAAGCAATGGTTCGGCAGGACCGGCGTGCCCGCCACTCAGAAGACGTTCGACTTCTCGTTCGATCGTTCGTACATGTCCATCGAGACAGCGGCCCTGGGGCTAGGCATCGCGCTCGAAAGCCTCATGCTCGCGTCCGTGAAGATGAAGGAGGGCCTGTTGGTCCCTGTTTTCGACAATACGTACGCGGTCGAGGTCAGTGCTCACCACCTCGTTTACCCGAATCAAAATGCCGATCTGCCGCGGGTCGCGCGGTTTCTCGCATGGATGGAACGGGAGACATCCGCCCGCCTCTAGTCATCGACAGCACTGACCTGAATTTTTCTCAGCCATTGTTGAGCGTTTCCGTGTTGTTTCGGTCGCCCCTTCAGCGAAAACTATGGGCACCCATCAACACTCAGGAGACAAGCAATGTTGCTCGAGAACAAGGTCATCATGGTCACCGGCGCCGCCTCGCCTCGTGGTATAGGCAAGGCAACGGCAAAGGCGCTAGCGGCCCACGGCGCGCACGTGGTCGTGATCGACCTGCGAAAAGAGGATGCAGAAGCGGCAGCGGAAGACCTGGGCAGAGCGCATCTGGGACTCGGCTGCAACGTGACCGATAAGTCAGCCTGCGTCTCCGCGGTCGATGCGACGCTCGAAAGGTACGGCAGGATCGACGGACTCATCAACAACGCGGGCATCACTCAACCCGTACGAACGCTTGAAATCGGCGGCAAGGATTTCGATGCCATCGTCGACGTGAATTTGCGCGGCACGCTCTATATGTCGCAGGCTGTGATCCCTGCGATGAAAGCGCAAACAAGCGGCAGCATCGTCTGCATGTCGTCCGTCTCCGCCCAGCGCGGCGGCGGCATCTTCGGCGGCCCCCACTACAGTGCCGCGAAAGCCGGCGTACTCGGGCTTGCCAAAGCCATGGCCCGCGAATTCGGCCCCGACCATATTCGTGTCAACTCCATCACGCCGGGTCTGATCCAGACCGACATCACGGGCGACAAACTCACGCCGGACATGCGTACCGAGATCATCAAAGGCATCCCTCTCGGCCGACTCGGCGATGCGGCCGACGTCGCCAACGCATGCCTGTTCCTCGTGAGCGATCTTTCGACGTATCTGACGGGAATCACGCTGGACGTCAACGGCGGCATGCTGATTCACTAACGACGTAGCCCGCGCCGGTGCGGCGTGCATTCTTAATATCCCGGACGACACGGGAATTGGGTCGCTGAGGCCCTAACGAGCTTTGTACAACTGCCCGTCGAGTGCGCGAGCGGGAATACGGCTCGGCCCTCAGCCCACAGGAGACACAAAATGAAATCGACCTACGCGGCATCGCCTGCCGCCCCTGACAATTCAGTCGCGGACAGCGACTCGCCGACATTCGAGGCCCAAACCTACGCGAAGGTGAGCCGCCGGATCATTCCGTTCCTGATGCTCTGCTACCTCGGCGCATACCTCGACCGCGTGAACGTAGGCTTCGCAAAACTGCAGATGCTGAACGACCTGCGATTCAGCGAAACGATTTACGGATTGGGCGCGGGCATCTTCTTTCTCGGCTATTTCTTATTCGAGGTACCGAGCAACGTCATACTCCATAAGGTTGGCGCACGCACCTGGCTCGCTCGGATCATGCTGACGTGGGCTGTCATATCCGCCAGCTTCATCTTCGTAAAATCACCGACAACCTTCTACGTGCTTCGGTTTCTGCTCGGTGTCGCAGAAGCAGGCTTTGCGCCGGGCGTCATTCTTTACCTGACTTATTGGTACCCCAGCGCGCGCCGCGCAAAGGCGTTGTCGATCTTCTTCATGGCAATCCCGCTCGCGGGCATTTTAGGCGGCCCCTTGTCAGGCTGGATCATGCACTCGCTGCAAGGCGTGATGTCGCTGACCGGCTGGAAATGGCTGTTTCTGCTCGAAGCCGTCCCTTCGCTGCTGCTCGGCATCGTGATCCTGTTCTACCTCGATAACGGCATCGCAAGTGCGAAATGGCTCACCGACGCCGAAAAGCGCCTCCTCGCTCGCAACGTCGAAGGCGACAACGCGCACAAGAGCGCGCACGGCTCCATCGGGGCATTCATCGGCGACCGTCGTTTGTGGCTCCTCGCGGCCATCTATTTCTGCGTCGTGTTGGGTCAGTACGGGCTGACATTTTGGCTGCCCACGATTATTCGCAAAGCCGGCGTATCGGATCCGCTCCACGTCGGGCTCTTTACCGCGATTCCTTATCTCTGCGCCATCGTCGCGCTGCCGCTCATCGGCATGAGCGCGGATCGGTTGCGCGAACGACGCCTTCACCTGGCTATTCCCATGCTCGTGTCCGTAGCCGGCTTCGCGATGCTGCCGCTGCTCGGGAGCGTCGGTGCCTCGATCACATTGCTGAGCATCGCGTCCGCCGGCATTCTCGCCGCATCGTCTCAGTTCTGGTCGTTGCCGACCGCCATGCTCGGTGGCGTTTCGGCTGCGGCCGGCATTGCAGCCGTCAACTGCTTTGCCAACCTTGCCGGGTTCTTCTCGCCGGCCATCGTCGGTTGGCTCAACGACCTGACGGGCAAATCGACCGCGGGCCTCATCTTCATCTCTTTAGCCGTCACGCTGGGCGCCTTGCTCGTGTTCCTCGTTCCGGCCAAGTCAGTTAATCGCTGAACGGCGCAAAGCCGTTCGACATCAACGGAGTCACTCATGAATAACGAAGCCATCATTGAGGACGTCACGCTCTCGGAGCGCGCGTACAGGATACGAAGAAACGCATTACTGATGGGCGAAGTTCAGGGGCAAGGCTACATCGGCCAGGCGCTCGATATCGCCGACGTGCTCGCGGTCGCCTACTTCGGCGCCATGCGCTACCAACCGCACGACCCCGAATGGGAAGGACGCGACCGCTTTCTGCTTTCCAATGGCCACTATGCGATTGCGCTGTACGCCGCACTCTTCGAAGCGGGAATCCTGCCTGCCGATGAACTCGAGACCTACGGCAGCGACGACAGCCGCCTTCCCATGTCGGGCATGGCCAGCTATACGCCCGGCATGGAGATGTCAGGCGGCTCGCTTGGACAAGGGCTCACGATAGCCGTTGGCCGTTGCCTCGGCCTGAAGCGCAAGGGTTCCAACGCATTCGTCTACACGCTGTTCTCCGACGGCGAACTCGACGAAGGGGCGATTTGGGAAGGCATCATGTCGGCCGCGCACTGGAAGCTCGACAACCTGATCGCCATGGTCGACGTCAATAACCAGCAAGCGGACGGTCCTTCAACGCAGATCCTGGCCTTCGAGCCGCTCGTGCCCAAATTGGAAGCGTTCGGCTGGTACGTTCAACGCGTGGACGGCAACGACATCGACGCAGTCGAACGCGCATTCGATCACGCACGCAATCACGACCAGCCACAACCGCGCATCATCATCTGCGACACGAGGATGGGGTGCGGTGTGCCATTTCTGGAACAACGGGAAAAGAACCACTTCATCCGAGTCGATGCACACGAGTGGCAGCTCGCGCTCGAAGCACTCGAATCTGGGAGGCAAGCATGAGCACCATCGATAAGAAACCTCGCCTGAAAACGTCGGCCATGATCGCGTCGATCGCGGCCGAGGGCCAGCTCACGCGTTCCGCACCGTTCGGCCATGCGCTGGTCGAGCTGGCACGAAACAAGGCCAGCGTGATCGGGATGACGGCGGACCTTGGCAAATACACCGACCTGCATCTCTTTGCGAAAGCATTCCCGGAGCGCTACTACCAGATGGGGATGGCCGAACAATTGCTCATGGGTGCGGCGGCGGGATTCGCGCACGAAGGCGCGCAACCGTTCGTCACGACATACGCCGTGTTTGCCACGCGACGCGCCTATGACTTCATTCACCAAACCATCGCGGAAGACAACCTCGATGTGAAGATCGTCTGCGCGTTGCCCGGCTTGACGACGGGCTACGGCCCGAGCCACCAGGCGGCCGAGGACCTTGCACTCATGCGCGCAATGCCGAACATGACCGTGATCGATCCGTGCGACGCGCTCGATATCGAGCAGATGGTGCCGGCGATTTCTGCCCACAATGGGCCGGTCTATGCCCGGCTGCTGCGGGGCAACGTGCCTGCCGTGCTGGATGAGTATGACTATCGTTTTGAGCTTGGCAAGGCCAAGCTGCTGCGCGACGGCAACGATGTCCTGTTGATCTCTTCGGGCATCATGACGATGCGCTCGCTCGAAGTCGCAAAAGCCCTGGCGGCCGACAACGTCGATGTCGCCGTGCTGCATGTGCCGACGATTAAGCCGCTCGATACGGAAACAATTGTCCGCGAAGCGAGCCGCACTGGCCGCATGGTTGTCGTGGCGGAAAATCACACGATCATCGGCGGGCTGGGCGAAGCCGTCTCCCGCGAACTGTTGAGCGCGGGGGTCACTCCCGCATTCCGCCAGGTCGCGCTGCCCGACGAGTTTCTCGACGCGGGCGCGCTGCCTACGCTGCACGCGCGGTATGGCATCGCAGCGGATGCTATGTGCGAAACCATCAAGGGATGGCTTGGCTAGTCGGTTCATGTAGCCCCATACGCCGGGCATCGGCCATAGCAGTTCGGCGTTCCCGGCCTATACGCTGATCCCCTGCGCATGACTTGCTGAGCGGATGACCCATCGCCCCAACGTGGCGCGAGTAGGTCTCTCAATTCTTAGTCTGAATGGAAAAGCGCGGCCCATCCCATAGTCGATGCCGCGCATGCTGCAGTAAATGCCGTCGACATTGCGCCGGCATGGGTCGCAGTCCACCCACCCCCGAAAATCATCACCCACTCGCCATTGCTCCGCGACCGCAAAAACATTGCGGCGGTTTATCGCCCTTCGCATTGGGTTTGAATCGACCCACGATTGCGGATATCGACACGTCGAATCCCCGCCGAAACCAACGCATCGCTTATGTGCCAACGCCTGGCATGCCTATTGCGTAAATCCTCACACGAATCTGTCTATCGTCTCATCCATGGATACGAGCAGAGGCCATGGCGATCGACCGAATCGATGGCAGTAACGAGTCCGCCATACGTAGACCATGGCTGAGTTGCTGATTCAAGCAACGACGGCGCGCTGAGCATGCTCATCGCCGAACAAATAGACCGTTTCAATAAAGTCAATATCGCGAGGTGAGATCATGAGTGAAAGCGTTCAGAAAAAGCTCCTGCGTGTGCGCCCTCCCCGGGTCAAGATCACGTATGACGTAGAAACAGGCGGCGCCATCGAAAGGAAGGAGCTGCCCTTCATCGTCGGCATTCTCGCCGACCTGCAAGGCGAGCGAAGCGACCCGTCCACCTATCCGCCGCTGAAAGAACGGTCGATGGTCGAGATCGACCGAGACAATTTCGACGACGTGATGGCGACGATTCTGCCGCGCGCCGTGCTCACAGCCGCGAAGCAAGCCGATGAAGCGCTCAAGGATTTGCTCAAGGATGAGAAGGACAACGAACTGACCTTCGCCAATATCGACGCCTTCGAGCCGATGACGGTCATTCAGTCTTTGCCCTCGCTCAAGGCACTCTATCAATCGCGCAGCCAGATCCGCGAGTTACAGGCCAAGGCCGAGACAATCGATGCCGTCAGCGAGCAACTCGACGCGTTGATCGAAAAAGCCCAGCCCGGCAAGGAGGGAGCACCCGCGGTGGACGATGCGAGCGTGACCGCGGCGAATACCGCGCTCGCCACGCCGCTCGGCATGACGGCGGATCAGACCGCCGCGTTGGTCAATGCCTTTGTCGCCCAACTGAATCTCTATTTCGTCGAGGCGAATGCGGACGCCACCCGCCAGATCGAACAAGCACGCAAGCGCGGCGCGATCGCGGTGATCGACGAACTCGTCTCGCTCATCGACGAAAAACTAAGCAGCGCGCTCTCGAGCATCATGCACTGCGACAGCTTCAAGGCGATGGAAGCCACTTGGCGCGGGCTCCATTTCCTCGTGATGAACACCGAGACGAGCACGATGCTCAAGCTGCGCGTGTTCAACGCCACCAAGGACGAACTGCGCAAAGACATGCTCAAAGCGGTCGAGTTCGATCAAAGCGCGCTGTTCAAACTGATCTACGAAGCCGAATACGGCACGTTCGGCGGCAATCCGTACAGTCTGCTCGTGGGCGACTACGCGATCGGCAAGTCGGGCGACGACATCGATTTCGTCACGAAGATGGCCGAAGTGGCGGCGGCCGCCCATGCTCCGTTCATCGCGCAGGCTTCGACCGAGCTGTTCGGGCTGGGCGGATTCGACAAGCTCGACAAGCCGCGCGACCTGAAGAAGATCTTCGAAGGGGTGGATTCGGCGGGATGGCAAGCCTTCCGCGAAATGGAAGACGCACGCTACGTCACGCTCGTGCTGCCCCGCGCGCTGCTGCGGCTGCCCTACGGCTCGCCCAACAAGCGCAACACGACGCCCTGCGAAGGCATCAACTTCGACGAGCAAGTGGGCGGCGCCAATTCGGCGACCGTCTATTCGATGACCGGCGAACTGCTCAACTACCCCGATCCGGAACCGAACCGTTTCCTCTGGGGCAATCCGGCCTATCTGCTTGCCGAGCGGATCACCAACGCGTTCGCGCTCTATAGCTGGACCGCCGCCATTCGAGGCGTCGAAGGCGGCGGCCTCGTCGAGGGCCTGCCCAGCTATACGTATACGTCGAGCAACGGCAGCGTCGAGCTTCTGTGCCCGACCGAGATCTCGATCACCGACCGCCGCGAGAAAGAGCTTAACGACCTGGGCTTCATCACGCTCTGTCACTGCAAGGGCACCGGCAAGGCGGCATTCTTCGGCGGCCAAACCACCAATCAGCCCAAGAAGTACTTCTCCGATTCGGCCAACGCCAATGCCAAGATTTCCGCGATGCTGCCGTACATGCTCGCCGCTTCGCGCTTTGCTCATTACATCAAAGTGATCATGCGGGAAAAGATCGGCACGTTCATGACGCGCGGCAACGTCGAGGATTTTCTCAATTCGTGGATCTCCAACTACGTGCTGCTGGACGATAACGCATCGCAGGACGCCAAGGCCGGCTACCCGCTTCGCGAAGCCAAGGTGGTCGTGACGGACGTGCCGGGCGAGCCGGGCGCCTACCGCGCAACGGTGTTCCTCAAGCCGCATTTCCAACTCGAAGAACTCACGACTTCGATTCGACTCGTAGCCAACCTGCCGAAGTAACGCCTCTATTTTTCGATCGAAGGAGTGGTCATGGATTTGATTCTTTTCCAACCTGGCGACCAAAGCATCATGAACAGCGACGGCAGCCAGATCGACAATTCGTCGTGGGTGTCCGATGGGCCGAGCGGGCTCTGCATCGAAATTGTTTCGCTGCATCAAGGCATGAAGCAGCAGGTCACCACGGACGTCAGTAACAACGCGCGGACCTCCGGCCGCCCCATCATCACCGAGTTCACGCTCGTCAAATACGTCGACCAGACATCGGTAAAGCTCTACGAATACTGTCTCGGCGCCAAACTGCTCGGAACCGGCGCAGGTGCGCCGAGCACGATCTATATCGCGCGCGAATCGGGCGGCAAGACGCAGAACATCATCAAGATCGAGCTCAAAGATGCGCTGATCAGCGAAATCCAGTTGCAGACGCATCCGAACGATATGCCGACCGAGCAGTTCAAGCTGAACTTCACCGAAGTCATCTGGACGTACACGCAGCAGATCAACGACATGGCGTCCAAGGGTGTGAAGACCGCCGGATGGAGTCTGGCCAAGAACATGCCGATCGCCGGCAAGTTCTCGTCCAACCCCTGAGACGACGTATCGCGCTTGTCCTCGTGGAGGGCCGGCATTTTCTTTGGTCAGGAGATGGCATGCAGTTCTTGCTCGAACGCCTCGCGCAGCCCCCAACGTTCGACGGTGTGCAGCAGTTCGACCTGCGTGCCGCAATCGCCGCGCAAATCCAGCGTCTCGTCAGCGCGCGCATCGCGCGTTCCGGCGGTGACCTCGATTTGCTCGACTTCGGCACTCAAAGCGTGGTGGAGTTCGAGTTGCACAGCAAGCCCCAGCTCGAGCAATACGCGCAGCGGCTGGCGCGCCTGATCGCTCGCTACGAGCCGCGGCTGAAGACGCCGCGGGTTCAGATCGAGCCGAGTGCCGAGGCGCTCAGCCCGTATCGCATAGCCATCTACGGCGCCATCGACGACAGCAACGGAATGGACGTGTTCCATTTCGAGCTGCCTTCCCACTGAGGACCGCATGCAAAGCGCAACCGTCACGCTCAGCGACTGCTTCCGCGAGGAACTCGGCGCCCTGCGAAACGAATCGGTCCTGTTCAGCGAGAAGCATCGCGAACTGGCACGCACGCTCGGACTCAATGCGCGCGAGGCGACCGATCCGCAAGTGGAGTTGCTGCTGCAGTCGTTCGCGTTTCTCGTGGCCAGACTCAGGCACCAGGTGGAGCTGGACAAGGCGCGGCTGCCCGACGCCTTGCTGGCCTTTCTGTACCCGCATCTCGAAGCGCCGATTCCGTCGATGCTGATCGCGCAAATCGGCGTCAAGCCGGACGGCACCGACTTCTCCAAGGAACAACTACTCGCGCGCGGCCGCATGATCACCGCGGCAACGACCAATCATCTCGGGCAGACAACAGAGTGCCGTTTTCAGACCTGCTATGAAACGCCGTTGCTACCCTTGCGGATCGACACCGTAATTCTCGAATCGGCGCTCGAATACCCGTTCCTCGGCAAGGCGTCGTCGCCCCAGTCGGTGCTGCGCGTGCGCGTGCGCCCCGACGGCGTCGGCGCGCTCCAGGCCAAAGGCAAGGGGCCCCGCCGCCTGCGCTTCTACATCAACGATGCGCAGGCCAACGCAATGGCGCTCTACGAGCTCCTGGCCGTCCATCTTTCGGGCATTGCCGTGCTGCCCGCGGCGCCCGCGCAGCAGGTGCGGGTGCTCGAGCCCGATGCATTGCGCTGGCTCGGCATGGAGCCCGACGAGGCGGCGTTGAAGGCCAACGCGCACACGCATCCGGGGTATCGGTTGCTGCAGGAATATTTCTCGTTCCCCGAGAAATTCTATTTCTTCGAGCTCGACCGGCTCGATCAGCTCGATTTCAGCGGAGTGG
Organism: Trinickia soli; assembly: GCF_002879855.1. Lineage (GTDB taxonomy): Bacteria > Pseudomonadota > Gammaproteobacteria > Burkholderiales > Burkholderiaceae > Trinickia > Trinickia soli. The sequence goes on from NZ_PNYB01000008.1 coordinate 151,137, forward strand.
AAGACTATTTCGATCTGATCCTGGCGCTCGATCGTCCGTATCAGCCGATGATGCAATTCAACCCGGCCTCGCTGCAGTTGAACTGTGTCCCGCTCGTCAATCTGTATTCGCAGCGCATCGATCCGATTGCGCTCAGTCACAGCGACTACGAATATCGCATGACGGGCGATCTTAAGAATCACCGCTACTGCGAAATCCATTCGATCGAGGAATTGGAGTCGATCTCGAGCGAAGGCAAACCGCGCCCGATCGCACCGTACTTTGCGATGGACAATTTCCGGCGCATGGAGCAGCAGGACTATTTCTATTTGTGCCGTCGCATGCCCGCGACGGCCAATCATGTCGCGGGCAGCGAAATGTTCATTTCGTTTCTCGACCGGCAATTCAACCTGAGCCAACTCACCGACGAAGTGGTGGGCGGCCGCGCACTATGCACGAACCGGCGCCTGCCCGAGCGCCTGATGTCGGGCAGCCCGCTGCACCTCGAAGGCGCAGGCCCCGTCCTGAGCATTCGCGCGGTGACGAAGCCGACCCCGCATCACACGCCTCCGCAGATCGGCAACCGACCTTGGTCGCTGGTGTCGCAATTGGCGCTCAACCACCTCTCGCTCGACGGCGGACCCATCGCGCTAGGCGCACTGAAAGACATCCTGCGCTTGCACGTCGGGCCGAACCAGGAGAGCGGCTGGAAGCAAATCGATGCGATCAAGGCGCTTCGCAGCCGCAGCATCGCGCGCCACGTCGGCAAGGACGCGTGGCGCGGCTTCGTGCGCGGCTGCGAACTGACCGTCGTCATGGAGCCGAGCGACATCGGTCCGAGCAGCGCGGTCCTATTTTGTTCCGTGTTGCATCACTTCTTGCGCGGCTACGCCAGCGTGAACCACCTGGTCGAAGTCGCACTGGAAACGAGCAGTCTTAAAGGGAGCCCCAAGCAATGGCGCGCATCGGCCGGCACCGCTATCGCACTATAAGGGAGTATCTGCTCCAGCAGTACGGCGACTTCAACACATTCCAGTTGATGCGTCTGCTGCTGTCGGATACGGAACGCAGCCTGCCGATCGGGCAGCGTCTGCGTTTCCGCGCCGATCTTTCGGCCGCGTTTCCGATTCGCGAGTTCACGCAGGTGAAGCTGCTTGCGCCCGCCGCGAACGATACGCAAGCTGCGGGGCAGCCTGTCGAGATCCGCACGGCCAATTTTTGCGTCGCCAGTGTGACCGGCCCCTTGCCGGAACCGTTCACGGAATGGGTGCGCGAGTTGTCGGCGCAGCGCGAAACTGCGATGGCCGATTTTTTCGACATGTTCAATCAGCGCGCGAACCTCGTGCGCTATCAGTTCAAGCAGGCGCTGACGCCAGGGCTCAACGACAAGGCGCCCGGCGAAACCGAGATGGCGCACTGCCTGGCGTCGCTGGTGGGCCTCGCGAACGCCAACCTCGCCGCGCAGGTGCCTTTGCCGGCGCGAGGCTGGCTGGGCATCGCCGGCCTGCTCGCGAACCGGCGTAAGCAAGCATCGACGATCGTCGACGTACTGAGTGTGGCGCTGGGCGCGAAAGTGTCGCTGACCGAATACGTCGGCGCCTGGCTCGACATCGACGAGCGAGAACGATGCGCGTTAGGCCGGCGCAATCATCGGCTGGGTCAGACGTGCGTCGTGGGCCGACGCGTGTGGGATCAGCATGCGAGGCTGCGCCTCGACATTCATGCGGTCGACTACGACGCGCTGCGCCGCCTTTTGCCGCCCTTGCCGTCGCAGCCTCCCGCGGCAAGCGGCAACGCCGACCCACGGCATGCAGGCCATGACGCCGCCGGCGAATCGGATTACGCCATGTTGAGCGGATTGGTGAAGTTGTTGGTCGATCGATTGGCCGACTGCGAGATCGTGCTTCACGTCAAGACCGACAGCATCGCGCCGAGGCCGCTGCCCCAGCCCGCACGGCGCGACGACTTCACCTCGATGCGGCTCGGCCACAGCGCGTGGCTTGCCGGCACGCCCGCGCAGCGTCAAGAGACGCGCCCGGTTCGCTATCTGATTTCCACCTACAACTCTGTGGAGGCGGCATGAGCGAAGTGCAAAGCGCCGACACGGCTCACACGTTTTCGGTCAATCGACTGGCTCCGCCGGAGCCGGCGGTCTTTCTGCACTGCGCGATCTTTGTCAATCGCAACACGATACTCAGCGCCGAAACGTTCCGTCTCGAAAGCTTTCAGGGGCAGGAGAGCGTGTCCGAGTTGTTCGAGTTTCAACTCGAGTTGAGCGCCAACTCGGACGGCGCCAATGCCGTCGCGATGCGCTTTGACGAACTCATCGGCCGCGCCATCACGGTCGGCATCGGCAAATACACGAGCGCCGACGGCAGCACCGACCAATTCAAGGCCGCCATCGAAGGAAGCGCCCCCGTCACATCAAACCTGTCGCTCTTCAACGGCATCGTCACGAGCTTCGCGGTGAAGAACCGCGGCTCCTACAGCATTTCGATGAAGCCCGCGCTGCATCGGCTCAATTTGACGAACCACTATCGCGTGTTTCATCGCAAGACGGTGTGGGAGATGATTCAGGCGCTGCTCGATGAGCATAACGTCGCCTATGCGCCACTCGCCCAAACGCAGTCCAACCTGGCCGCTAGTCGGCGCCAAGACTGGATGCAAGCCGGCGAAACCGACTTCGAGTTTCTGAAGCGGCTCATGAGCAAGGCCCTGCTGCATTTCTACTTCGCCCATACAGGCACGGGTCAAACCGTCGTGTTTTCCAACCAGGCACAGTATCCGGAGATCATGCCGGGCGCCATGCCGGTTCGCTATACCTTCACCGACACCCGCGCGCTGAGCTTGGAACAAGACGATGTCGTCACCGGGTTCAGCATGAAGAAATCGCTCGGCAGCACGGGCGTACATGGGGTCTTGACGCAGCAGGACGGCGCCTGGCTGCACAACCGGATCGTGCAGTTCAATTCGTTCTACGCCGATGAGGGCGACGACACGCAACTGCTGCCGTTCAATCTTTACAAAAGCTACCAGTACGGCTGCAGCAAGGACGAAGCGCAGGTCTTTTCGAGCGCGACGCAAAGCACGCTGGACGGCAGCCGCAGCGAGTTGAGCGGCACGAGCAACTGCGCGGCCTTTCGTGTCGGGCACCGCTTCTCGTTGACGAGCGGCGCCGGCCCGACGAATCCGAGCGTTCCCTTTCTCGATAACGGCTCGTTCGTGCTCACGATGGTGTCGCATCGGGCGAATGCGGACGGCAACTACGAAAACGAGTTTCAGGCAGGCGACGCTGCGTTCCTGATCACGCCCTACTCCATTCAATCCACACAGCAGGGCGCCGTGCTGGCCGAAGTGGTGTCGGGCGCGACTGCGCCTGTGCAAAACCCCGTCGACTTCGGCGCGGTGAGTTCGTTCAACGCGGCGCAAAGCACCTTCACCGATTCGATGAACGCCGCGCCGTTCCCCCAAATCGGCGTCTACGTGCGCTTCTCGACGGCCGCCAAGGACGATCCCTCCGTATGGGTCAAGCTGTCTTCGTCGATGCAAACGGCCCCCACCGTCGGGTCCATCGTCATCGTGGCTCGCGCCCAAGACGAATCGGAACTGCCGGAAATCCAAAACATCATCCAGACCAACGGCAGCGAACTGGTGGTGCCGTCGGGCTGGCTGTCGAACACGCACGTCGGGAGCAATTATTCGACGAGCTACGGCGACAACCAAAACATCAGCTACGGCAAGTATTCGATTCCGGATTTGAGCCAAGCCACGCGCATCGTCACGAATGCGTATCACACGGGCAGGTTCGGCAACGCCAGCTTCGCCCAAGGCGCCAGCTACAGCTTCAGCACGGCGGACAGCGCGGCGCCCGGCGCAAGCCCGAATGCGGGCGAACTGTATGGATCGGGGGCGGTGGCCGGCGACATCCTGAGCGCGGCCGAATCGTTCGGCTCGACCTACAGCCGGCAAATCGGCACCGTCAGCTATAACCATTCCCACTTCGACCAATCGATCAGCAACAGTTGGATCGAAACCGAGGAGTCGACGCGATACACGGGCAACAGCGTCAGCGTGAGCACGGGCATCACGAGCACCTCCACGACGACGCTGGCCGCCTCGACCACGAATACGAACATCGGCGTGTCCACCAATGTCTCGACGACGGGCCAGACGTTCACGACGAGCATCAGCGGCGATGTGGTCGAGAGCATTACCGTCGGCAATACGACTCGCACGACGACGAACGGCGATCTCATCGAAACGAGCATTGCGGGCAACACCACGCGTACGTCGACGAGCGGCAACATCATCGAGACCAGCGTGATCGGCAACACCGTTCGCGATTCGACCTCCGGCAACGTGGAGGAAACATCGGTCACAGGCGACACGATCCGCAACTCCATCTCCGGCGATCTCGAGGAAACAATCGTCACCGGCGCGGTCACTCGCACCGTCACGAACGGCATGACGGTCGAAGATCACGTCAATTGCGGCGAAACGATCACGAAGGTCAACGGTGTCGTGCAGCAGGACGAAACCAAAGGCGCGGCGACGATCATGGTGACGGTGGGCGACACCACTCGCATCGAGACCAGCGGCGCCACCTCGAACATCGTCACCATGGCCGAGGCCACGACGGTGGAAACAGCCGGCCCCGGCGCCAAGGTATCGAACAACGATGAGACGCCGCACGTCGACAATATCGTCACGCGCATCCATATGATCGAAGCCACGATCATCTTCATGTGAGCCGAGATGAAGATCATCAAACCTCAATCGCTCGGCGTGTTGTACAAGCCCTACTCTCATCTTGGGCGCCACTATCTGTCGGTCGCCGTGATCGGGTTCTTCCCGCTCGGCGCGCACACGGACCGCTTTTTGAGCGAAAGCAAACAATGGCCGCATGTCGTCGCGAGCCTGCCGCCCGGGCAGCCGCTCGACGAAGCGATGCCCAAGCAAGGGGCCGAGGTCCTGCTGCTCGGCTCCGCCCACGCCCCCGAGCGCAAGGCATGCACCAGCCTGACCGTTCAACTGAAAGTGGACGACGTCGCGGGGCAACCGGGCATCAGCAAATGCCTGTGCGTGTGCGGCGAGCGCGAATGGCGCTCGCGCGTGCTGCGCCCGCCGCGTGTCGGCCGGCCCAAGCCGTTTCTCGAGATGCCGCTCACTTATAGCCGCGCCTTCGGCGGCGCGCGCAATCCGGTCAACCCGGCGGGGTGCGGAAGCCGCGGGCTCGGATTCGGCAAGGCGAGCGGGGCGATGCCCAACGTGTCGTACGCGCCGAAGGCGGTGGATGACGCCTGGCGCGCCAATATCCCGGCAGGGTTCGGGCCCATCCCGATCGGCAGCGCCGCACGCCGCTCCAAGTTCGGCAGCTACGGCCGCACCTGGCGCAAATACGATGCGCCCGGCTTCGCGCGCGACATCGACTGGAGCGTCTTCAACATGTCCCCGCCCGATCAGTGGACGCAGGCGCCGTTCCAAGGCGGCGAGCGCTACACGCTGCGCAACCTTCACCCGCGGCACGCCGAACTCGAAGGCGCACTGCCGAGCCTGGCCGCGCGCGCCCTCGTGCTCAATGAAGGCGCGACGTCCGATAAGGCGCGCGAAGTGCCGCTAAAGATGGACACGGTCTGGTTCGTTCCCAATCACGATCTGGGTATCGCGATCTACCACGGCAAAACCGAGATCCAAGACAGCGACGGACTCGACATCGGCGTGCTGATGGCCGGCTATGAGCACACGAGTGCGCCCAAGAGCGAGTCGCACTATCGCGAGGTCATGCAACTGCGCCTGGATCCGAAAACGGCCTTGTTGCACGTGTTCAACGACAGCCAGCTCGCGCCCGAGCGCTCTGAAGCCGAGCAAGCGCGGCGCGCCAGGGCCCAACGCGAAGCCGAGCAGGCCGCCCTCGCCCGCAGTCAGCAGCGCCTCGATTTGCTCGACGAGCAGTACTGGGCCCGGCGCGGCGCCACCCCGCCGGCGGATCATCAGAGCGCCCGCGCAACGCTGCCGGCGCTCGGGTTGATGACCTCGGAAACCGCGGCCGAAGGCGATTTCGAACTGTCGGAGATCGTGACCAAGGCCAAGGCGCTTGCAGCCGAAGCCGAACGGCGCGGCAAGCAAGCGCTCGCCAAGGTGCCTCCCATGCCGCCCGTCGTCGTCGACTCCGCCAGGTTGCTGGCCGCGGCGCTCGAGCGCGCCGCCAAGCCGGCCCACGACCTGCTGCCGCCCGAGCTAGCCGGCAGGGATCCGCAAGTGGAAACGATGCTGGCGCAGTTGCCCAAGCCGCCAAGCGATGCGAGCGAGAAACAAGTCGCCCAATACGAAACATCGCGTGCGGCAGTGATCAAAATTCCGGCGTTGCGCCGTCAGGCACGTCGCGCGGCGCCGAAGGTCACCTCGCCCACGCTGCCTTATCCGTCCGATGTCGCCCAGCAGCTCGGGGCGCAAATACGCCAGTGGCACGAGGCCGGCGTGCCACTGGCCGGCCGAGACCTTGCGGGCGCGGACCTCAGCGGGGTCGACTTCTCCGGCGCGGATCTGCGCGAGGTCATGCTGGACGGCGCGGATTTGACGCACGCTCGCTTCGTGGGCGCGAACCTGCACGGCGCGGTGCTCGTCGGCGCACGACTGGAGCGCACGGACTTCTCCAGAGCCGATCTCACCGCGGCGAATCTGTGCGAAAGCCAAGGGCGCGACATCTCGTTCGAAATGGCCGACCTGAGTCACGCCCAGGCACTGGGCGCCCAATGGCCGCAAGCGAACGTGCGCCGCGCCTGTTTGCGCCGCCTGCTCGGTATTCGACTTGTCTGCCCCGCCGCCGTGTTCGACGAAGCCGATGCGAGCAAAGCCACCTTGTTCGACCTGGAGGCGGACGAAAGCAGTTGGCAAGCGGCCACGCTCGAGAAAACGGTGTTTCTGCGCGCCCGTCTCCAACGCGGCAACTTCCGACGCGCAGCGCTCAAAAAGACCGTATTCAATATGTCGGAACTTCAACATAGCCGCTGGGACAGCGCCACGCTGGACCAGGTGCAAGCCGGCGGGAAAACGAACTGGCGCGACGCCGCGCTGATTGACGCCGTGGCGAGGCGCTGCGGCTTCCACGGCGCCGATATGTCGCGAGTCGACATGAAGGGCGCACAGTTCCTGCGCTGCGATTTCGGGCAATGCGACATGCGCTCGGCGTTGCTGACCGACAGCACGTTTTCGCATTGTGGCCTGTATCGCAGCAACCTTCGCAGCGCCGAAGCCGGAGGCGCCGAATTCTTTCGTTGCCTTTGCCGCAAGACCGACTTTACCGGGGCCCGCCTGCTCGGCGCCGCATTCGTTCAATCCGAAAGCAGCGGGTCGATTCCCCCAGAGGGCAACGCGCTACAGGCGGGGAGCCGAGCATGAAGATATGGGACGACATCGCGCTGTCCATCAGGCTCGACCAACCGATCCGTCAGCGCGACTTGCACGGACTCGACGCACGCAAGCGCGAGCTCGCCGGCGCCACATTCAACGAAGTCGACTTCTCGAACGCGTCGTTCGCCGATTGCCGGCTCGCGCGCGCCAAATTCATCCACTGCGATTTGCGCGGCGCCGACTTCAGCAATGCAGACCTGGACCACGCGACCTTCGTCAAGTGCAATATGTCGCACGCACGGCTATGCGCCCGCAACATGCGACACGATTGCTGGGTGGATTGCGACCTCACCGGCAGCCAATGGGAACATGCCCATCTGCAGGTCAGCTCGATCGTGAACAGCACGTTGAAGTCTGCCCGCTTGAACGCTGCCGCACTCGAGCGCTGCACGTTGATCAACGACACCTTCGACGACGCGAGCGTAGCCGGCGCGCAGCTCGATCAATGCGTAGTCAGCCCCGCCGATTGGCGCAAGGTCGACTTGCGGACCATGCATGCGAGCGGCGTGATTTTCTCGAACGCGAACTTTCAAGGCCAAATCATGAGCGGTCTGCATCTACGCCGATGCTCGATGCAAGATGCCGATCTGACACAAGTCGACCTCGCCGCGGCCGATATCGCCGAATCGAATTTCTATCGTGCGCGCTTGCGGCACGCGAACTTGAGCAACGCGAATGCATCGCACGCGCTCTTGCTGAAAGCGCAGCTGGACCAGGTGAATCTTTCCGACGCGCAGCTCGAAGGCGCGATCTTTCAGCAGGCTACCCTGCGCCATTGCCGCCTGGACGGCGCACGGCTGAAAGCCAGCGTCTGGAATAAAAGCCAACACGACAATGTGTCGTTTCAAGGCGCCGACCTCGCGTACGCGCGCTTGGAACACATCGAGGGCGACCACGTCGACTTCTCCGACGCCACGCTCGATCACGCTCAATTTCATAACGCCAAGCTGTGCCACGCGCAGTTTCGCGGGGCCAGCTTGCGCCAGGTCGGGAAGACCGATCAGGCACGCCTGTCCGCCGAAGCTCGCACGCTTGCTCTGGAGAACGAATAATGGGTTCCTTGAAAACCACCAATAAACTTCCGCCGCCGCTGCCGCTGCATCTGGTCGAAGCGAAGATCGTCGTGGCGCTCGAGCAGCACGCTTATCTGCTCAACGACGGGCGCATGGCGTACCAGGCGCTGAGCTGCCTCGTTCGTCCGGAGGTCGGCGACCATGTGCTCACGGCCATCTGCCAAAACGACACCGGCTACATCCTTCACATCTTGCAACGCGCCGAGCCGAAGCAAGTTCAACTGGGCGCGCCGGGCGCATCCGAGATGCGCATCGAGCAAACCCGGATCACGCTCAATGCCGTGGAGAACATCGCGCTGCACTCGCTCACCGACGTCGAGGTCACCGCCGCCACCGGCGTACTGAGCCTGAACGGCCGCAACCTTTTTACGACGGTGCAGGAGAGCCTCGTCCAAAGCGTGGGGCACTTCATCGGCAAGGCCGAGCACTATCTGCTCGAAGTGCGGCAGTTGCTGCGCATGCACGGCCAGCAGGCGATCGTCACAGCCGAACAAGACATGAAAGTCGACGGCGAACGCATCAGCATGGGTTGAACCTCGCCAATATCGATCCCATTCGCATCAGGAGAAACCCATGTTCGCCACCAACAGCATTGCCGCCATGTCGATGATGACCGTACCGGACGTCTGCAAGACGCCCATCGTCGTGCCGGTACCCATCCCCTACCCGAACATCACGATGTCGACGGCGCACATTCCATCGGTGTTCAACGTGATGTTCGGCACCGGGCTCGCGGAAAACCTGATGACGGAAGGCACCATCAGCATGGGCGACGAACCCGGCGTGGAAGGCGGCGTGGTGTCGGGGATCTTCATGGGACCGGACACCTATGTGAGCGGCAGCTTCAAGGTCATCGTCGGCACCGCGTTCGCGACGCGGCTGACCTCGCTCGTCGGCATGAACGGCATGCCCTTCAATACGATCGGAATGTCGATCGTGCCGGCGCAATTTCGCGTTCTGTTGCTGAGCTAGACATGACCTCTTCTTTCCACGCGGCGGTTCGCCGATCCATCTTGCCCAGCAGGTCCCGGCTCGCCTGCATCGCGGTATTGAGCGGATCGTGTCTGCTCTCCGCTTGCAGCTGGCTCGGCTGGTCGAAGTCCGCCGCGGTGTCGCAAATCAAAGTGGTGGCCGAAGTGGGCGCGAATCAGAACGCCGCGACGCAGCTCGATATCGTGTTCGTCTACGACAGCAACGTGGTGGCGCTGTTGCCGGGCACCGGACCGGATTGGTTTCAGAAGAAGGACGCGCTCGTCGCGGGGCTCGCGAACGGCATCGACGTCGTCAGCCTCCAAGTGCCGCCCGCGACGCTGGCCACGGCGAGCCTGCCCAAGCGCCACGGCAAAGCAATCGACGTGTACGTGTACGCCAATTACCTGACAGCCGCGGGGCAACCGAAGGGCAACATCACGCCCTACAAGAACGTGACCATTTGGCTCACGCCGACGACCGTGCTTTACAAGTCGCAGTGACGCAGAAGCGAGAGCAGCGAGCACCGAAATGACCAGCGCCCTGATCCACACCGCCCCTCTGCCCGACGCCATACAGTGGTCGGAAGGCATGATGCTTTCTCCGCAGCACTTGCAGCAAAACGATCGCTACTGGCATGCCCATCTGCGGCATCGCCTGCAAGCCGTCGCGCCCCACTACTGGGGCGTACTGAAGCTACACGTCGATATCGTCAAGGAAGTGCTGATCCTCAGCGAACTCGAATGCATCCTGCCCGACGGCCTGCTCGTTTCGTTCCCGGGTGGGCTGCCGCGCAATCCCCCCGGCAACATGGAGTTGGATATCGGCGCCGCCTGCAAGAGCGGCGATGCGCCGCTCAAGGTCTGGTGCGTGGTCAATCCCAGAGGCGCTCACGCGGCATGCCAAGACAGTCAGGAGCGGCGCTACAACTCGGTCTTGGACGAACCGCTCCCCGACGAGAACACCGGCGACAACGGGTTGGCGCTGCCGCGCCTGCAAGTGCGCTTCCATCTGCACCTGAGCGCCAGTTCACCGGCGGTTCATAGCGCCGTTCCACTGCTCGAAGTCGTGCGCGGCGAACACCAGCAGTTGCAGCTCACGGCCTATCACCCGCCGATGCTGCACATCGAGGCGTCGGAATGCCTGGGGCAGGCGAATCTGTGGCGCGCCCTGCATGAGCTGCACGACGGCCTGTGGGACAAGCTCGCGCAACTCGGAGAAAACGGCAAGGCCGGCGATGCCGAGGACAACATGGGTAACGAACGACGCCAGCACTTGATCGCGGCCCGCCATATCAGCGCGTGTCTGCCGCCCTTCTCGACGCTGCTGCACGGACGAACGCATCCGAGCGAGTTGTACCAGGCGCTCGCGCAACTCGTGGGCGCAGTGGCGGCTATCGGCCCCAATCCGTTGCCGCTGTTGATGAAGCCGTATCAGCACGACGACTGTATGCCGCAATTTCAGCAATCGATCGACTTCATCCAGACACGTATCGATACGGTCGATACGCGCTATGAGACGCTGGCCTTCCTGCGCACCGATCAGCACGACCCCGGCTTGCCCGACGCTTGCTTCGAACGACGCCTGCCCGCCGGTGCGACGGAAGAACTGATCGTCGAACTCGAGCCGCGCGACGGTCAAACGGCGGCGCAACTCTTGAGCTGGTTGAGCGAGGCGGTCATCGCCGACGCCGCCCTCATGCCGACGCTGCGCCGCGCGCGCGTCGGGGGCGCGTCGGTTCGCGCATTGCAGGCGCACGAGATCGAGCGCGAAAAGCTGCGCCCGCAAGCGTATCTGTTCTTCGTCAGGAATCAGGCGCTCGCGCTCGACGACCAAGGCCCGCAAGACGCCTTCCACGAAAACGAAGTGCTGCAGATAGTCGGTAGAAAGAACGACGCGCTGCCGGCGGCGATCACGCTGTACCGTAGAAAGCAAAAGGCGGGCCCCGCCTCGTCCTCCGTCCCGTCTTCGTCGCCGCCCGCGCCGCCGTCGTCGCCCGAGAACGATCATGCGTGAAGCGCCCGAATGGCTGGAGCCGCGCCAGGGCAATTTCGAACTGGTGTCGCGCTTTGCCGACTTCTACCAGGAGGTGGCCGCGATCAAGCGGGCGCAAGCCGACGGCTGGCTCGCCGCCTACCTGGCCGGGGAGAGTTCGCCGCAGCCGAGCACCGGCGCCGAGTTCGCCCAACGCGTCAGCGCGCGGCTTCTCGGCGCACTGCGTCAGCAGGAACGCCGCTGCGCGGACGAACCGTCATCCGAGGCGGGACAGCTGGAACGCAAGGCCCTCTATCTCATGGCCGCGCTGGCCGACGAAATTCTCATCTTCGAACTGGAATGGCCCGGCCGCGATGCGTGGCTTGCCGTGTTGCTCGAACAATCGATGTTCGGCTCGAGCAACGCCGGCTCGCGATTTTTCGCGATGGCGGAGCAACTCGTGCATGACGAGCAACGCTCGCCGCTGCATGTCGATTTGGCCGCCGTGTTCCTGCTCGCGATGGAACTCGGCTTCAAGGGCCGTTATCGCGCGCGCCAGGCCCAGCCGCAGTTGGACACGATACGCAGCCGGTTGTATCAACTCGTGTCGAATGCCGGCAGCGATGTAAGCGATAGCAAGCATGCGTTTGCCCAGGCCTACGGCTACTCGTTGATGGGCCACCGAGACGAACGGCTCGCCCCCGTCTCCCCCTGGCGCAATCTCGGGTTGTACGGATTGCTCGGGTACCTGTTGTTGACGACGGTTGCGTGGATCGTGTTGATGCATCCGTTCGAACGATATCTGAATACCTAGCGGCTCAAGCAGGAGCGCATTTGTGGATGTATTGCAAAAATCGATCGCGTCGCTGAAGGCTCAGACGGGGTGGGCGCCCGATGCTCACACGGTTGAACTCGCACTGCTCGCCGTCTCGGCGGTGGTGGTGCTCGCCTTGCTCGTCGGCATTGCCCGCAAGTTGTGGAGCAAGGTCAAGCCGCTCATCAAGGCGCCGTCGGTTCCGACCTTGTGCGGTTGTGCGCCGCCGTCGGAGCCGCGCATGGCGGGTTGGATCGAGCGCGCCTCGCTCGCAATCGACTATCTGCGCACGCGGCGCGAGTGGCGTTATGCCACGCCTTGGTTGATGATGCTGGGCCAAGCGGGCGCCGGCAAGACGAGCCTGCTCGAGTCGATCGGGCCGCAGCATAGACAGCCGCTAAGCGAGCGCCAAAAAACCCTGAGCATCGACGATGCGACCTGGTACGCGCTCGATGAGGCGCTCGTGCTCGATCCCACGGGAAAACTGCCCGATGCGGCGGCGAGCGCGGTGCTGGAGGGCGGCGTGCAGGACACACCGGACGCGCGCGCCTGGCAAAGATTTCTCGATCACCTCGACGCGCTACGCCCGGAGCGCGCGCTAGACGGCATCGTTCTCGTGGTGTCGGCCACCACCTTCTTGCAGCGCGATCCCGTGCGATGCATGGCCGCCGCGCAGAATGCCCGGCAGCAATTACGCACGATCGAAGAGCGGCTGGAATTCGCGCTCCCGGTCTATCTCGTGGTAACCGCCTGCGATCACATCGAGGGCTTCAGTGCCTTCTGGCGCTCGCAGAGTTCGCCGCGGCGGTATGAAATGGTGGGCTGGTCCACGCCGGGCCAGTCGCCCGAAGGCCCGCCTTCTCAATGGGGCGCCTCGATCTTCGAGGACATCGGCAGACAGTTGCGGGCCCTGCAAGTCGAGGCCGCCGCGCATTGCGAACGCATCGCGCCCTTTGACGCCGATCCGCTCTTCCTCTATCCGCATCAATTTGCGCAGATGCAGGGCCCGTTCGAGCAATGGCTGTCGATCGTGTTCCAGGTCTCGGCTTGGGAGACCGCGTTCTTCCTGCGCGGCGTCTACTTCACAGGTGTCGTCGCGGAGCACGGAGACGGTGTCGCGCACTTGATCGGGCCGCGCCAGGACGTCTCCTTCGTACGCGACGTGATGCTCGAGAAGGTGCTCGCGGAAAGGCGCCTGGCGCGGCCGACACGCGCCGGCGTCTGGTCTCGCAATCTGCTGATCCGCCGCGTTCAATGGCTCTGCGTCTTCGTCTTCTCGGTGCTGCTGATCGCGTGCGGCGTGCGCATATATCAACTCGACCGGCAGATCGATCACGTCGTGCAGGATCTGCAGCGGATGCAGCAATTGCAAGCGCCCGCCCCGGGCGGCAGTTGCATTGCTCAGGCTCCGGTTTACCAATTGATCGAGCAGGTCTCGCAGATCGACGCCGATGCACGCAGCGCTCTGCTCCCCGCCTCGCTGTTCGACTCGAGGTTGAGCCGTCAAAGCGCCAGGCGCGTGATCGACGATGCCTTCAAGAAAGTCATCCTGCCCGGACTTGCCTGCCAGATGTCGCAACGCGCCTACGAACTGAGCGCACAAGCCAACGGCAGTGTGACCGCGGGCGCCGACTATGCCCAAGCCCTGAGTCAACTGAAGGGCTTCATCCAGCAGGTCGACAACTATGAACAAAACGCGAGCCGCTTTCAGCGGCTGTTGGGCAAGACGCCGTACGCCAAGGAAAGCGCACCCCTGCCCGACTTCATCGATTTGGTCGCGTATGCTTATCGCGCTCCGCTGCCGGCGATCGTCCGCGCGCGTCCGGGGCTGCTGCCGATCGCGCTGGAGAGCTTGACCAATCGCGATTTCAGCGGCGATATCGCGACGCCGCCTCGGCTCAAACGCAACGTGAGCGACCATATCGTCGCGCTGGCCGCCCAGTCCGGATCGTTGATGCAATCCGAACTTCAAGCCGGCCCGCCCCTTCTCGCGCAATTGCAAGCGAAGAAACTGCCGATTCTGGCGCATGTGCAGCAATTCACGCGATGGTTGACGTGGATCCGCACGTCGTGGCTCGGCTCGAGTGCATCGGACAATCCGCTGTCGTCGGTACAGAACGAACTCGCGGCTGGCCTGCACCCATTGATCGCCGACTTCGGCTACCCGTCGTATCTGGTGGCGCAAGTCAACGCGCAATTCGATGCGGCCGCGCAGTATCCCGCCGCCATGCAGACGCTGAACGGCATGTCGCTGCCGGGCTATGGGCCGCTTTTCGTCACGACCCATGGCCAAGTCACGCTGAACCCGGCGGTGCAAGGCGAGCTGACCGGCTTGAATGCGCTGAGCAGCCTGGGCTACATGGCGATCGACCCGGTATCGGACTTCACCTGCGCGGGGAATCTCGCCAATTGGAGCCCGGGACTGCTGAAGGACGCCAACCAGTACGCGCTCGATTACCAGAAGTTCATCGCTCAGCCCACGTTGAAGAACGGGCAGCCCGACGCGCTGTATCGCCGGCTGGCCCTGTACCAGCTCGAGCTCGCGATGAACACGAGCCTGCAATCGGCTCAGGCGGCAGCGAACGGCGCATCGAACGGCGCCGGCGCGACCACGGCCGACGCGCAGCAAAGCGCCGACAGCAGCAACTTCGCCGCCATTGCCCCCGCTCTGATCGCCGTCGAAAAACAATTTAGCGCGCTGGGCATGAGCGGCAGTGCGACGCAGTTGACGCAATGCGCGCACCAATACGCAAACAGCCAGTTAAGCCGCATTGCGTTACTGGCCGACCAAAGCCAGCTGTACCAAGCCACGTTCCTGCCCGCATCGCCGGACCCGGACGCGTATTTCTTCGACCTCGGCAGTACGTCCGTCATCACCGACACGCTCGCGCGCCAGGTCAGCCGCGTACAGGTGCTGGTCGGCTACGCGCAGCCCATCTTGAACTATCTGAACCAGGCGGAGCCGTCGTCGTCGAATGCAAGCGCCAACACCTCTAACGCGGCATATTGGAACAATACCGCCAACGAATTGAAGCGCTACGCACAGGGCAAGGACCCGAACTCGCAGCCGTCCCTGCTCGACAACCTTTTCATGAAGCTGCTGCCGAGCCTGCAAAACGGCACGTGCGGCACGGTGCTCGCGAGCTACCAGTCCGCCCCGCTCGGCAACGACTTGTTCTCGAATCATCGCCAGCAATTGGAGCAGAGCGTGCAGATGCGCTGCAAGGGCGAGCGCTATGCGCAGGCTCAAAACGCCTATCAGCCTATCGCCACCCGCTTCAATCGCGACCTGGCGGGACGCTTCCCGTTCGGTTCGCTCGACGCCGACGACGCGAGCCTGTCTGCCGTGAAGGGATTCTTCACCGACTACGAAAGCACGCGCGCGGCGCTCGAGAAACAGATCGCCAGCCTGAGCGATCCGTACTGGAAGAGCGTCCGGCAGTTCCTCTCGCAGCTCGATCAAGTCGATAGCTTCCTGCACGGAAACCTCGTTCCGGGCAGTGCGACGGGCGCCGACACCGATCCTCTGCTCAACATGAACGTGAATTTCCGTGCGCTCCAAAGCGCGGCTAACGGCAGCAATCAAATCAGCCAGATGAACCTGATGTCCGACGCCAAGGGCGTAGCGTTCCCCAACGGCGCCAACAGCATGGACTGGCAATACGGGCAACCGCTCGTGCTCGATCTGTCGTGGGCCGACCTTTCGTTGTGGCGCCCTGCCGCCGCCGTCGACGTACCGGATCTACAAGTGGACGGCAACACCGCCTCGTATGCCGCGGCCGGCAACTGGGCCCTGCTGCGCATGATCGAACGCCACCGTCCCACGTCCGCGCCGGCGAACGATCCGCGCGACCCGTCGCGCACGTTGCTGCAGTTCGATGTCCGCGTGCTCGACTCGCATAACGCCGGAGCGCCCGCCAGCGATACCGCACACGTCTTCCTGAGCCTGAAGCTATCGAACGCGAACGCGAAGACGCCTACGCCGTTGAAGCTGCCCGCGACCTTCCCGGCCTCCGCGCCTCAATGATAGGGATGCCCCTGATGAATAGCCCACTCTACCCGGACGCCGACCGGCACTTTCGACAATCTTTGGGCGTTGACCTCGACGCCCTGCTCGCGCCGATCGATCCGTCGGCGCCATGCGGACAGCCCGCGCGCCGATGCCCGAGCTACGCCGCGCTATGCGAGGCCAGGCGCCAAGACGATCCCACGTTGCCGCTCGGGGCCTGGGAGCGCGAATTGAAGCGCGCCGATTGGGGCGCCGTGAGTCTCCTGATCGGTCACGCGCTGCAGCACGAGAGCAAAGACATGCAACTGCTCGCATGGTTATACGAGGCGCAGGTCAAGCTCTATGGCATCGCCGGTATCGGCCCGACGCTCGTGCTGATCCGCGAAATCTGCACGCGCTACTGGGACGACATTCATCCGAGCGCGGCGGACGGCGACGTCGAGCATCGCGCCAACATCGTGGGGTCCATCGCCGAAAAGAACCTGCCCGCGATCCGGCTCGCGCCGCTGATCGGCAATGCCGGCAACCGTCCGTACTGCTGGGCCGACTGGGAGCGCGCCTATCGAAACGAGCAGTTTCGACCGGCTCACGGCAAGACCGAGGTCGAACTCGAAGGCGTCAGCCTGCAGGAGCTCCAAAGCGCGCTAGGCGGCGCCGCGACCGATGATTTCATCGAAATGCGCCAGTGTTTGTCCGCGGGCCTGCAAGCGATCGAGGAGTTGAGCGCGGCATTGGACCCGCTTTTCGGGGATCAAGCGCCGAGCATCAGCAACATGGCGGAGCTGCTCGAACAGATGCGCTCGCTGATCGACGGCGAACTGCACAAGCGCGGCATCGAGCCGCATGAACCTGCGCCCGAAAGCGAGACGGCGGCGGCCGCCGCCGAGCACATCGTCGAACGAGAAGCGACGCCAGAGCGCTCGGTCGCAGTCGGGGCACTACGCGAGCGCGCCGATGCGTACGCCAGGCTGGCGGAAACCGCGGAGATCCTGATGCGCCTGGAACCCCATAGCCCCGTTCCCTACCTCGTGCGTCGAGCGACGGAATGGGGCCGTTTGAATACCGCCGAGCTGTATCAGGAGTTGTTCCTTCGGCTGGGAGGGCAAATCAACATCTTCGAGGTGCTGGGAATCGACAGTCCCGGCAACGCCAAATAAGAAGCGCACGGGGCGAAGCGCGGCAATCCGAGAATTGCACTTTATCGCTCGACGCGAACGGGGGAACGGAGACAATGCATACCGCAATAGTGGAGGCCGGGCGAGAGCATATCCGCGGCGGATACGATGCCGCGCAACTCGCGCGTCGCGCGCTCGACGAGGCATTGACTCGGTTGACGCAGTCCGACTGGCATCCGTCGATGCTCGTCGCGTATCTGCCCATGCTCGTTCGACAAGCGCCGGCGCTCGCGCCTGCCAGCCGCGCGGCCTGGTTGGAGGGACTTCATCGATCATGGCGGCAGCACCGGGCGACGCTCGGCATCGTTGCAAGAAAATCGTTGCTCGAATTGGCTGCTGCCTGGTCATACTGGCCGCTCGTGATCGCCGTGGGGGCATCGTTCGAAGCCGCGGATCGGCTCGACGACGCTGTGTTTCAGCGCCTATCCGAAGCTCATTGCATCGTAGGGAATGCCGAGGCGGCCATCGATCTTACCGTTGCGATGCAGCTCTCGTACCCCGCCAGGCAAAGTTACGCAGGGGCGTATGAGCGCCTCGTTGCCTGGCGAGATTGGCGCGCCGATAGACTGCCGATCGCCGAGCTCGCGCGAGAAGACGACATCGTGTCGCTCGAACCGCTGACCCATCGACACGTCTCCGACTTCGGTTGGCAGTACTACGACCCGTCGATCGCGGAGCTCTGTTGCCTGCCTGGCTTCGAGGATGACAGCGAGTGGCACGACTGGCTCACGCAAGCATACGCACGCGGGGGCCAGGAATTATTCGCCGTCATGCATCGCCAGTGGGGATTCATCGGCAGCGTGGGCCTCGTGCAGCGCGGCGACGTCGGGCTGATCTATTACTGGATCGGCCGCGATTACCGGGGATGCGGATTCGCGCCGGACGCGGCGACCCTGTTGCTGGCCGCCGCGCACCGCTACGCAGGCATGCGTTGCTGCTATGCCCAGGTCTACGACTACAACGTGCCGTCCCGAAAGGTCCTTCAAAAGATCGGATTTGTCGAAACGGGGGTGCGCGCCGCCGCGCCCAACACCGACCAACTGTTCTATCGCATCGGCCATGACGACTCCGACGCGCACATCGCCTTGGAGCTGCATGCATTGATGGATTACTTCGAAGCCGAAGTCCGGGTCGCGCTGCCGCTGCTGCGTAGCGTTTCCTAACGTCCGATCGCGTCCCGAGCGCACCGCGGTCATGTCGCCTTATGTCGCCTTATTTCGCCACTCAAGTGAAAGGAACGAGCAATGCCCAAATTCGAAATCAAAGATGGGATGTTGATGGGCAGCACCGGCCGTCCACTCGTTGCCGACGAAGTCGACATTCCGTCGCCGCATACGCGGGCATACCAAGACATCGAGGCGCGAATTCACGAAATGAGCGACAGGCAGGTCGAAGACTATGCGGAGTCGCTGCGACACAAAATTCACGTGTTCGACCAGCACGACACGCTGGAGGAGGCCAGAGCCGGCGGACGCCTGGCTTATCGCTCGTGGCCGATGAGTCCCACCGCGGACCAGGACATCATCGGCAAGGGCGGCAAGTATGTCAGCGGATTTTCGAGCTTGAGCACGACGCGCGACGCCGTCGCGCTACGCCAGGCGCAGCGCGACTTCCGGCAAGGCACGCAGCCCGATCCTTTTACTTCAGCGCCGTCCACCATCCTGGGCCGAGACCCGGATCGCGCGGAAGCCCTGTGGTCGGGCAGCGGGCCCGGCATGGTGACGACATTGCTGCCGGAAGATCACTATGTTGCACTCGAAGCGCTGAATCGACGCGTACAGCAATCAGATGCGAGCTTCAAGCTCGCGGAACTCAACGATACATTGCGCGCCGAGGTAACGAGACCCCACCTGCTCGATAACAAGGACCTCAGCTCCATGGTGATGACCTTGGGCACGGAGACGGAGCGGCGCGGCAAACCGTCCGCACGCACGCAAAACCCCGCGTCCGACTTCAAGCTGCGCGAGAACGCCACGCGTTATCAGTCGTTCATGAACGCACACGGCGCGGAGCAAACCGAGATCCACAACGAAATGGCCGTGCATTACCGACAGACCGGCCACTCGACGCCGGCGATCGAAATGACGCTTCAAGAGCCGCCCAAGACGTCGCTCTTCGACAAAGTAGCCGCTACGTTCAAAAAAGCGGCACTGGCCTTCGCCCCGGAAAATCCCACGCGCGACACGGCCACGTTGGGCACGCAACTGAACACGAATCGAACTTATCCAGTGCGAAAGAAATAACGCACGGCAAGCGCATCCCTATCGTCTCCTCAATCCTTAGGGTGATCACGATGTCATATTTCTTCAAAAACAACCCGAAGCTGATCCTGGCCGGCACCGCGCTCGCGTTCGGCGGCGCCATGCTGCTTGCGCATCGCTACCGGACCGGTCAAAAGGCTCAGGACGACAACGCAAACAGCAACGAGAATCCGAATGCACCGAGACCTATCACAGGCCATTGGATCGGCACCGATCCCGTCTTGCCTTCGCATATCTCTTCCGACCTGAATACAACGCAGCGCACGGCCGTTTCGGACTATCTGACGAAAACGCACATGAACATGCAGCACGCCGATATGGAAACGCTGCAGAAACGCGCCTTCGCGCATCAGATGTGGGGCGGGGCCGAAAACACGATCTTGGATAACACGCGCGCGGCCCTATGGAACCATGAAAGCCCGCATTTCCAAATGAGCAGCCACATGGTCCATAACGAGCGCCGTTTGCTTGCCGATCGCGCCGACCAAATGAGAGAGAGCATGCACGAGGGCGCCGACACCGCGCTCTCGAAAGAGGTCACGCGCATGACAACCGAGCGTGCGCAAGGCATGGGTCCGGCCTACGACAGCTTGACCGACATGATCGTGCACGGCAAAAGAGGCCCGCTCACGGTCGAGCAGTCGGCATTGGGCGTCGAGGCGACCATCGTCGGGCACCACGTGCTCGACAAGACCAGCAAGTACGCAAAAGACAATCCGAGAATGCAGGCGACGCGGCCGATCGATCCGTTGAACAACAAACCGTCGCATCCGACCACGAGCCGCTACGGCATGGACTTGTCGCAAGATCCCGGCACGCAGATGCGCGAGAGCCTGGGCTTGCCGGTCATGACCGGCACCTCGGGCTCCGCCTCCGACGTTATCCGATCCTACAACTTCACGACGGACGCCTTGAGCAAAATGATGCCCGAGGTGGAGTTCAAGTCCGCCAAGACGCATCGCGACGTGCTGCACGACCTGGCATTCAACTGGATGAGGCGCGGCGTGCCGATGGAAAACGTCAGAACCTTGATCAGCAAACATCAGAGCGAAAATCAGTTTCAAAAGATGACGACCCCGCTGCCGACGGCCACGCAAACGCACACCTATCCCGAGATCGTGGCCGGCGTCGACCTGACGCTCGACGGCAATACCACGGAGAACTTGCGCAGCAGTACGCATCGGGCCATGGACAAGATGAAGCAGCATCAGTGACGCCCGCGAAGCGGCAACGCAATTGCGCGCCGCTTCGCGCGCGCCATTTTCCACCATGAGAGGGCAAGATGTCGAACCCATTCAAAATCAAAAACGGCGTGCTCACCGGCAACCGCGGACGCGTCATCGTCGACGAACTCGATATCCCGTCGCCGCACACGCGCGCGTATCAACGCATGGACATGGACATCCATTCCATGAGCGACGACCAGGCGGTGCAGTTCGCGACGCAGTTGAGACAAGACATTCATCATTTCGATGCGAACGACTCGCTGGGCGCCGCCCGCAGCGAGGGCCGCCTGGCCTACCGGTCATGGCCTCAAAGCTCGACCGCCAGCAGTGTGGTGGTCGGCGGCACGGGCTCCTACACCAGCGGATTTTCCAGCCTGACGACGAGCCGCGACGCCGTCGCGCTGCGGCAGGCGCAGCGCGATTTTCAGCTTGGCGTATCCCCCGATCCTTTCACGTCGGCGCCTTCCACGGTGCTCGGACGCGACGATACGCACGAGGAATCGCTCTGGTCCGGCGATGGCCCGGGCATGGTCACGGCCCTGCTGCCCGAGCATCACTATGTCGCCATGGACGCATTGAACCGGCGCGCGCAGCATGCCACCGCAAGTCCCGCACTCAAGACGGCGAACGAAGTATTGCGTTCAGAAGTCACGCATCCGCACTTGTTGGACAACATCGACCTCAGTTCGATGGTCATGAAGATCGGCACCACGACCGAGCGACGCGGCAAGCCCTCCATGAAATCGAATGACCCGGGTTCCGACTTCAAGCTGCGCGAAAACGCGACGCGCTATCAATCGTTCATGAACGCGCACGGCGCCGAGCAAACCGACATCCACAATGAAATGGCCATCAACTACCGGGGGACAGGTCATTCGACAGCCGCGATCGAAATGAAGACTCGAATGATTCAGCCGACGAAGAAGCTGCCGGATACGACCGTGTTCGGCGTAGTGGTTAGACGAGGAAAGACGGTGCCGGATCTCGACTCTCCCATGGTTCCGGTCATGCAGCCGGAGGACTCGACCCGCAATACGAGAGCGCTGAGCACCGTTCTGAACCAGCCGCACGCGCCGTATCCGGTGCTGAAAAAATAAGGCGGCAACCTCGATGAGATGGGCGCATTGGGCGGCCCCGCTCTCCTGCTCCGTCCATGTCCCCGAAGATCTCGGCGCTTGAAGATGCAAGCCGTCACGAATCGATCGTCGGGTCCGGCACGATCAAAGGCTGGCTGCCGGACTTCGCGCTGTCGTCATTGCGCGTGTGCGACGGACTCGAGCCGCCGCCGTCGAGACAATCCTGCACGGCGCGCGGCAGGCGATGCGTCAGTATCGTTTGTGCGCGCCGCGGCAAGGGGAGTTCGATCGACGCGAGCGGCTGCTGACGCGGGGAGCGTCCGGCCCCGCCGGCCTGCTCAATGGTGGCGGCGCGCCTGTCTTCGTCCCCCGGATCGCGTGTTCCGAGCACCGGGCGCGTTGAGCCGTTGGGAACGATCATCTCGACGCGATGGGCATCACCGCGCAGACGCATCGTCGGAGCCTTGAATGGCTTATCTTTTCGCATGATTTCACTCTACGCGAGGTGGCACATCACATGGCGCGCATTTACCAAACACCAAGCATGGGAGAAGCCCATGTCAGGGTCAATTTGTCCGAACGCGGCACGGCGGACCTGCTCGTGCATCGCGTATCCAGTTGGGGCCTCGCGCGTGGAGACGCGCTCTGGTTCATCACGAAAGACAAGCAAGTCGCCGATGTATGGCTTTACTTCACGAGCCCGGGCATGGCCGAGGTCAGGATTTGCTTCGTCGACAGTTACGGCGAAGCGGGCTGGCAAACCCCTCATCGCCTCCAAGGCCGCTTCGGCCGCTGATGGTCGCGCTCTCTCACCTCATCACGCCGCGGCACCGCGAAACCTTCGGATACCGCTTCGCGCACCCTGTCACGGGCCTGCTCGATCGCTCTGCCGTATCGCCCGCCACAACATGCGGTTGCCGACCGGCACGTTCATGATCGCGCCTTGTTCGAGCAGGTACTCAAGCGCCGCCTGAGTGACATCGAGAGATTCCTGCGCGCACTGCGCGCCGATCCAAAAAGCATGCACGCCTTCAACCGTGTCGGCGGCGGCGGGATTGCGCTCGAGATAGCGCGCAATATGGGCGGCGACGCGTTCAATCAGCTCGTCGTTCATGGTGCACACCCGCCGTCAAGGAAATGTAAAGCTGTGAGCTTACCTCAATGGCCGCGCGTCGCTTAATCCGAGCGGTCGCGCGCTAATCCATGTTTGCGCACGAGTTTGCCGAAGGCGCTGCGCTCTTCGCCCGCCAGCCGCGCCGCTTGCGAGAGGTTGCCGTTCGCCTCGACCAACAGGCGCCGCAGATAACCGACCTCGAAACTTGCGATGGCCGCGGCGCGCTCGGTCTTGAACGGACGAGCGCCCGAGAGCGCGTCGGCCTGCGGATCGGCAGCTTGCGCCGGCTCGCCGAGCCGAAGAAAACCATCATCGGCCAGCAAGAACGCCCGATGCACGGCATTCTCGAGCTCACGCACGTTGCCGGGCCACCGATGTTCGCGCAAATGCACGAGCGACTGGCTATCAAAGCGCATCTCATGCTTTGAATACCGCGAACGCAACCGTTCGAGAAACGCTTCGGCCAACTCGATCGCGTCGCCTCCACGCTCACGTAAAGGTGGAATGCGCAGCGTGACGACATCGAGCCGATAAAGCAGATCGCGCCGGAACTGCCGCGTGTCGGCAAGCGCATGCAGATCGGCGTTGGTCGCCACGACGACGCGCACATTCGCGTGCCGGATCTTCGTGCCGCCGACGCGACGATAGGTGCCGTCTTGCAAGAACCGCAGCAGCGCCGCTTGTGCTTTGAGGCTCAATGCGTCGACTTCGTCGAGAAATAGCGTGCCGCCGTCCGCTTCGCCGATCAGCCCGGCGCTGTCGAACTTGGCATCGGTGAATGCGCCGCGCTCGTGACCGAACAGTTCGCTTTCGACGAGCGCTTCGGGCAAAGCGCCGCAGTTGACGGGAACGAACGGCGCCTGATGACGGCGGCCGAGATAGTGAATCGCCCGCACCGCGAGCTCTTTGCCTGTCCCCGTGTCGCCCAGCACGGTCACCGGCACGTCGACGCTCGCGATTTTTTCGATCTGCCGTCTAACCGCATCCATGGCGGGAGACGAGCCGATCATGTTGAGACGGGCGAACTGGTTCATACGCACTCCGAAGCTGGTCTTTGACCCTTGGCGACGCAATTGCAACGTCGCGGCAGATCTGTTTATGGTCGAGCGGTACGGCGGTGCAACATAAAACGGGCGAAACTCGACGGCGAATGGCCGTCGACATCGGGCGCTCCCCGGACGGTGACGTGCGACACACGGCACCAAAGCGTCCTACGCGGGCATAATCCTAATTTCAATCTTCTGACGTGAAAAGCTGTATCTGAAAAATATCCGTGAAATACCGATTGCAAACCCTTACAGATGCATAACCGCCGCCCAATTTCGCGCTACATAACGCGGCCGGATCACGATACCTCGTGGGGAAGCGGGCACGCAAAAACTCACGATAGGTCGAAAAACACCCACTCAGTGAAATCCTGAAATCCCCTGATTCCATGATGCCTTGCAACGCTGGAAAAGCGTCTGGACGGCGCCTTCGCTGAAGCGGATGGGTATAAATCGACCCAGCATCGATAGCAAAATAAGAAATCAACGTCGAATCGATGGGTTGGTCGCCCTGATTCAAATGGCACACACATTGCTTTTGCGGTGTCCGAAGCGATCTTGGCCGCGGCGCACGTTCACTGAAGCCATTGCGCGGATGTATGACACTTCACGAGGCGGTGCGCATAGGCCAGAAGCAGCCGCCCCCGAAACAGGTGCTTGGCGTCGTGCAAAGTATCCAAAAAAATCATTGAAACCGATTCATGTTGCCGAAATCAGCTAAAAAGCAGGACGATCCGAAATCCGCCGGCAAAAAAAAGGCAAGCGGTTCGGGCCAAGACTTTCCGGATGCGAGTTCGGTCCTGGGCAAACGAGCGCGAGACGCCGACGTTGCAAGCCGCGGCGGGCGACTCTCTGCGTTCAATCACACAGGCCCCATCAAGTCCTCAGTGCTTGCAATGGGCTCGGGTGGAAAAACAACCGCCAAGCAATTCAGGGACGATTCGGCCCACTCGTCGGAATTGCCGCCCAATATCGGCCGGGGGCGGCACGAGATATCGTCCACGTCCAAGCGAGACGTACTATCGGGCAACCCGGTGGCCGTGAGCGTTGCAGCAACGGCGCGCATCTCGACGGCGCTCGCGCCGCTCGTCAACGGCAGCGGCGAGGTCATCGGCCACACCGGCGAATTCTCGCCTGAAATGACGTCGGGCCAGTCCGGCGCTCATCAGATATTTCACGATTTCGGACCGACCCTGGCAACGCAGACCGACCCATTCGTGGCCGCCGCCTTGGCGATTCACACCGCGCTGACGGGCACTGCGACGCCGGACCAAATACGGGCCTCAGGCACCTTGACGGGCGCCAGATGGGTGGGAGGAAACGCAGCGATCGAGCCGCCGGACACGTCGCGCGGCACGGACGACGGCTACGACAGCGATACCGAGCGCGGCCGCTATGCCCGCCGCGTCGGCGTTGGCCGGGAACACTTGAAGGATTCGCTTACGGCCATCCGGGCTGCGTCACAAGACGCTTTCGACACAGTCCCGCCGCCGAGCCCGAGACGCACGCGCGGCGGCAGGCCCGACCCGACGGTGAGCGCAAGCCGCGCGACGCTCACGCTGCCCGACGTGTCGGCCGATTCGGACGAGGATGCCGCGGCGAAACTCACGACTTTCGCGTTCGCGGGTTTTCAGACGCTCAAGCACAAATAGTCGATGTGCCCCCGGCAAGCGTGACCTACCCGCAACCCTACCCACAGATACATTTCAGATCAGATAGGTCTCATCTCCATCGCAAAGCACCCCCACAGGGAACGACGGCGCTAGCTCAGGCCAAGCCCCTTGAGACGGCGGTAGAGCGTGCGCTCGCTCCATCCGAAATGCGATGCAAGTTCCTTGCGCGTCCCGGAGAAGGTCTTCACGAAGGTCGCCAATTCGTCGTCTGACGGCGCCGGCGCGGCATGCGCAGATGTCGGGCGCTCGATCAAGCCCCCCGATAACGCCGCACCTCGCTGCACGTTGTCAGGCAAATGCGCCACGCGAATCACGCCGTTATCGGACAGCAGGCAAGCGCGCTCAAGCACGTTGCGTAATTCCCGGATATTGCCGGGCCACGCATAGTTTTCCAGTCTCTCAAGCGCATCCGGAGTGATCACAAACTTCTCATTCGGCGCGCGGCCGGACGCATCGCCTGCATTACCGATGCGCTGGAGCATCGAATCGACAAGCAGCGCGATATCACCGCGCCGTTCGCGCAGTGGCGGCAACTGAATGGGGAATGCACTGATCCGATAGTAGAGGTCTTCCCGGAATCGCCCCTCACGCGCCATGTCGAGCAAAGGCTTGTGCGTGGCCGCAACGAGGCGAAAGTCGGCATGCAGTGCTTCCGTTCCGCCAACACGGCGAAACGTGCCTGTCTCGATCAGACGCAGAAGTTTGACTTGCATGGACAAAGGCACGTCGCCGATTTCATCCAAAAACAGCGTACCGCCTTGCGCCGTTTCGACAAGGCCCGGCTTTCTCGTCATCGCTCCCGTGAACGCCCCCTTCTCATAGCCGAAGAACTCGCTTTCGAACAACGACTCTGTAATGCCCGAACAATCGACAACGACCAGCGGACTCTGCGCGCGCGGACTTGCCTCGTGCAAGGCAGTCGCAAAAAGCTCCTTTCCGGTTCCTGATTCGCCGAGCAACAGCACCGGCAACTTCGAAGGCGCGACGCGCTCGAGCGCTGAAATAGCGGCGTTAAACGCTGGCGATCGCCCGACAAGCCCGTCGGCGCTTGGTTTGGCCGACGCACTGCGCACCGTGACCAACCGCTCAACATAGGCGATGACGGCATTTGTCGAGTCGTAGATCGGACGCAACTCGACATCGACGTGCTCGGGGCCACGCGGCGTGTGATGAATGTGAAGCACGCGATCGGGACCATGCAGTTCTCGTGCACGCTTCATGGGGCAGTGCTCGCCCGCTTGATCACACGGCACGTCGTAGTGGTGCGAGATCTGGTAGCACGTGTGACCGATGTACGGGTGGCCGACCACACCGAACTGACGCTGGTAAGCGGTATTCGCGGCGAGGATTCGATACTGTGGATCGAGCACCATCATGGGCTGCGGGTCATGCTCGAGGTACGAGACGAGCGCGCCAATGTCTGGTGCCTGCTGCTCGGCCCAAATGATCGCCGATAGCTCGGAACCGCTGGGGGGAATGCGTGATTTCATGCGCGACTGCATCCAAAAACAGAGCGCCACTATAGCGGGCCGCCCCACCTCTGCCAATCCGGCAAAACCACTGCCACGTCACTGCCAGAAACTGCCAATCCCCGGCGGTGACACGGCTGGCCGCATCCCAATCGACGAGAGCCATGGCCGCGTCGAAACGGTAAACGCAGTGAAATCAGGGCGTTGCCGGACCCACCCGCACGGGGACGGCTGATGGCACGAGACTTGTATAAGCCCGCCGTCAATGACCGATATCAAGGAAACATGATGAACAATACGGGCCCCATGGTCATCGAGGGCTTCTTCGATCCGGAACCTTCACCATCAGCTATTTGGTCGTGGACGCGGACACAAGCGACTGCGCTCTGATCGACAGCGTGCTGGATTTCGATCCAAAGTCCGGTCGCACCAGCACGGCACACGCCGACAAGCTGATTGCCCGGGTTCGCGAACTTGGAGCCCGGGTAACCTGGCTGCTCGAGACGCATGTTCATGCCGATCACCTCTCGGCCGCGCCCTACCTGAAGCAACAGACCGGCGGACGAATCGCAATCGGCGCCAAGGTAATCGAAGTCCAACAGGTCTTCGGCAAGCTGTTCAACATGGGGCTCGATTGCGCGAGCGACGAGAAGCCATTCGACAAATTGCTCGCCGATGGTGAGCTGTTTGAGATCGGCAGCCTCAGTGTGCGTGCGATTCACACGCCTGGCCATACCCCCGCATGCATGACCTATGTGGTCAGCGACGGTCGAGAAAGCGCGGCTTTCGTGGCGACACGCTTTTCATGCCGGACTATGGGACGGCACGCTGCGACTTCCCGGGCGGAGATGCGAGGACACTGTTTCGCTCGATCAAGCATCTGCTGAGCATGCCCGCGGAAACCAGACTGTACATGTGCCACGACTATCAGCCAGGCGGGCGCGAGGTGCAATTCATCAGCACCGTCGCGCAGCAACGCGAGCGCAATCTGCACGTGTGCGACGGAACCAGCGAAGAAACGTTCGTCGCCATGCGCACCGCACGGGATGCGACGCTCGATGTGCCGCAACTGATGCTGCCATCGGTACAAGTGAACATGCGGGCCGGCCGACTGCCGGAAGCCGAGGACAACGGCATCTCGTACATCAAGATTCCGCTGAACGCGCTTTGAGCACAGCATCGATGGACGAATTCTTTGGAGACAGCAGCATGGAGTTCAAGAGGTTGACGGACACGTTGTCAGTGTCGCCGCAGATTACCGTGGCGGATATGCCGGCCATTCGCGCCGCGGGATATCGCGCCATCATCTGCAATCGCCCCGACGGGGAAGGCGCCGATCAACCGACGTTCGCGGAAATCGAGGCGGCGGCGCTCGAGTACGGCATAGCGGCGCATTACCTCCCGATCGAGTCGGGCGCGATACGCGACGATCACTACGTTGCGTTCGCCGACCTTACGCAGAAACTCGGCAAGCCAGTGCTTGCCTACTGTCGTACCGGCATGCGGTCAGCGACACTTTGGGGCCTTTCCAAGGCATCCTCGACACCCCTGCCCGAGATTCTCAGTGTCGCGCAACTCGCCGGCTACGATTTACGCGGCATGACCCGCCGTATTGTCAACGGCGGCAAGGCGCCGCTGCAAGTCTCGACGGCAAGCCATGACATCGTCATCGTTGGAGCGGGCGCCGCTGGTCTCGCCACCGCGGCGAGTCTGCTGGCGCGTGACAAACTTCTCGACATCGCCGTGATCGATCCCGCCGACACGCACTACTATCAGCCCGGCTGGACGATGGTGGGCGGCGGCATCTTCCAGCCGCAGACGACCGCGCGCCAGATGGCGGCCGTCCTGCCGCGAAACGTTCACTGGATCAAAGCGGGCGTCGCCGCATTCGAGCCCGACGATCACGCGGTGATTCTCGAGGGATGCCGTGTCGTCAAATATCAAAGACTCATCGTGTGCCCCGGTCTCAAGCTCGACTGGGGGGCGATCGCAGGGCTGCCGGAAACGCTCGGCCGCAACGGCGTCACTTCCAACTATCGCTATGATCTCGCGCCGTATACGTGGTCGCTCGTGCGCAATATGAAGCAAGGCCGTGCGCTCTTCACGCAACCGGCGATGCCCATCAAGTGCGCCGGCGCTCCGCAAAAGGCCATGTACCTGTCATCGGACCACTGGCTGAGAACGGGGCGATTGCAGGACATCGACGTTCAGATGTACAACGCCGGGGCCGTCTTGTTCGGAGTCGCAGACTATGTCCCAGCGTTAATGGAGCACGTCGAACGATACAACATCGATCTGAACTTCGGGTACAACCTCGCGCAGATCGATGGCCCGAACAAGCGCGCCACCTTTCGCCGCGCATTGCAAGACGGCACATTCGAATCGATTACCCGCGAATTCGACATGATCCATGTCGTGCCGCCGCAAAAGGCGCCTGACTTTATCCGCGTCAGTCCATTGGCCGATCAAACCGGTTGGGTCGACGTCGACCCGAGCACGCTGCGCCACAAGACGTTCCCCGACGTTTTCGCGCTGGGCGACGTCATCAATGCACCGAACGCGAAAACCGCAGCGGCTGCGCGCAAGCAAGCCCCCGTCGTCGCGCACAACGTGTTGGCCAGCCTGGGGAAGGCGCAAGGGCTCGCCGCGTATGACGGTTACGGGTCATGCCCCCTCACGGTTGCACGGGGCAAGATCGTGCTTGCCGAATTCTTGTATGGGGGCAAACTCGCGCCGTCATTTCCCGAATGGCTCATCGATGGAAAGCGCCCTTCGAGATTGGCGTGGCTGCTGAAGGAGCGGATATTGCCCATGGTCTATTGGCGCGCGATGCTCAGGGGCCGCGAATGGCTCGCGAAACCCGAGATCGTCGGCTAACGCTGGCACCCTTCCGATCCTGCCGTTGCCGCGTAGCCTTGGCGCATAGCCGGCTCCGCGGCCGATTCTTTCTTACCGAATCATGTTGACTTCACTAATACTGGGCGCCCTTGTCGGCGCCGTGCTCGGTTTGACCGGCGCCGGCGGCGGCATTCTGGCCGTGCCGGCTCTCGTCGTGGGAATGGGTTGGCCTATGCAGCAGGCGTCCCCCGTCGCGCTGATCGCGGTGGCCGGGAGTGCTGCCATTGGCGCGATCGAAGCGTTCAGGCGTGGCCTGGTGCGCTATCGCGCCGCGTTATTGATGACGATCACCGGCGTGCCGGTAACGGCGCTCGGCGCCCATCTCGCACACGAACTGCCGCAACGATTTCTGATCGAGTGCTTTGCGGGCGTGATGCTGCTCGTCGCGTTTCGACTTCTGAACCAGGCAATGGGCCGCAAAGCCTCGGGCGAAACGACGTCGCCATTGTGCGTCGGGCGGATGGACCCCGACACGGGACGCTTGTCGTGGAACTGGTCAACGGGCGCCGCGCTGGCGGGAACAGGCGCACTGACGGGGCTGATGACTGGCCTGCTGGGCGTGGGCGGCGGCTTCGTCATCGTGCCGATGCTACGCAAGCTCACGGACGTCTCGATGCATGGCATCGTCGCCACTTCCCTCATGGTGATCGCGTTGGTCGGCAGCGGGGGAATCGTCTCGACAATACACGCGGGCGTGTCTCCGCCCGTCGTGCTGACGCTCTTGTTCAGCATCACCACGGCGGCCGGCATGATCGTGGGGCGCTTCGCTTCGCATCATCTTTCCGCTCGGCGCGTACAAATCGGCTTCGCGGGCGTGCTGATCTGCGTGTCGCTGGGGATGTTGGCGAAAGCCGTGTTCAGCGGCTGAGCGCGAAAGGGGCAGCGGCAGAGCCCCGGGTTCGACGTTCGACAGGTAATCGGCCTCGCTGCCGCCTTTGCCCCGCAGTTGCTATACCGTCGCTGGCGCGGATCAGTTCCTCGCCGCGCCGTCCGCGACCAAAAGCGAGAACCGTGGGAGGTTTTCGCGCAGGCCGAGACGAGTGTCAGTCGAGTGCATGGCTCAGTTCGCCAGACTCAGGTGAAAGAAGAAATTGCGCGATTTCCTGCGCCGTGTCACGGGCACCGCGCATCACACCGATCAGGGTTGCCGACGCGGCGCCGCACCATTCGCCGTAGCCGACAAACCACAAGCGAGGCTCCTCTCTTGCCCGTGTCCCATCGGTCCTCGGCACGCCGTCGACGTCTCGGAGTTGCAGCGGGCGCAGGAAGTCGAGCGCGGGGCGGAATCCCGTACACCAGATCACGGCGTCCACACGCGAATGGACACCGTCATCCCACACGACGCCGTCTGCGTCGAAGCGGCTAAACGGGCGCCGCGCATTCAAAACACCTCGGTTACGCGCCTCCCGTACGGGCGGCACCATGACGATGTCGCCCAAACCGCCTACCGGAACAGCCGGCGTTAGCCCGTCACGCAGGGCCTTCCATCTGGCCGTCGCGCGTTCGAACAGCACTTGACCATCGACGTCGTCCGGAAGAAACACCGGTTCGTGCAACGTCACCCAGGTAGCCTTGCACTCCTTGGATACCTCCGCCAAGATCTGTGCGCCCGAGTTGCCGCCGCCGACCACCAGCACTTGCTGTCCTTGGAACTCGTTAGGGCTGCGATACTGCGCCGAATGCATCTGACGACCGCGAAAGACCTCACATCCGGGATATGCGGGGATGTAGGGCGCGCTCCAGGTACCCGTCGCGCTAACGACTGCCTTGGCTGACCATTCTCCGCGATCGGTCGTGACGAGCAGCCCTTTCGTGAGCCGCGAGACCGATAGGACGTGTACCGGGCGAAGGACCGGAAACTGATAGCGTTCCTCATACTTCGTCAGATATTCGATGACCTCATTGCGCGATGGGTACTCGTCCTGCGACGCGGGCATGAGCCAGCCCGGCAGTGAACTCCACTGCGCCGGCGAGAACAGGTGCAGCGAGTCCCATGTATGCCGCCATGCGCCTCCGGGCGCGCTTTGGTCATCCAAGACAACATAGTCGATCGCCGCGCGGCGCAGGAAGTATGAGGTAGCGAGCCCTGCCTGCCCGCCGCCGATCACGACGACGTCAACCTGCGTAGCCATAAGCGATTGTCCTGTCTGCTGACCTGAATGCTGTCTGCGGCCTCGGGTACCACGCTCAACAACGGGTGCGAGCGACCAAGCTACAGCCCCATAACGAAGGCCGCGGCAACCAATGGGCCGTCACGTTCAATGCGGAGCGAGATCGGAGTCAGCTTGAACGTCGGCGGCCAGCTTCTGCCGTTCAACTGCCACGTCAGCCACGCCGGCCGCCGGCCAATCAAGGGCGACACCGTTGACCAGTGACTCCCGAACGAGCGACTGATACGCCCAATCGGTGATCATGCCGTGCTTCATTCGATCGGCGATCTCGCGTCGAAATGTCAATGGAAAGCCCGCGTATGCGTGTGACAATGCTGCATACTGCCTCGCATCGATTTCCTTCGACGACGGCACGGCTACCCAGATGACAACCGTCATGATTGCCATGAATGGAATCGCTGTATAGCGAAAAACAAATTTGATCGGGGTCATGAAACACTAGGATTGGTCATTACGAACAATTGTTGCTCTGCGGTGGTCGTCAGCATGGATGATCCGAATCCCGATGGGCAGCGGCTTCGCATGTTGCACATGCGTCGAAAAAATGTATCTTCACGCAAATTCGACTCAGCTTCGACGCGTTTTGCAGGCCGTTAGGATGCCCCGCAGCAAATCTGCAGGCGGAGGCGGGCATCCTGGGATCGTCACGTCTACGGGCAGGATTGACGACACGGGTCCGCACACGGCGTAACTGTCGACGAAAATGCCGCCCGTGCATGCGCACTCGCCGGCAGCCACGACGAGCTTCGGCGCCGGTGTCGCCTCGTACGCGGCAAGCACGGCTGCCCGCATGTTCAGCGTTACGGGTCCCGTCACGAGCAGCATATCTGCATGTCGAGGGCTTGCGACGAATTTAATCCCCAGCCCTTCAATGTTGTAGTACGGGTTGTTCAGCGCGTGGATCTCCAGTTCGCAGCCGTTGCACGAGCCGGCGTCGATCTGCCGGATACACAATGCCCGGCCGAGCAGATCCAAAATGTCCTGACGGAACTGACGCTCCTTTCCGTGCCAGGCGTCTTCGACCGCCGGCACAGGTTCGTCGGGAAAATCGGTGCGCGCGAATTGCCGGATGAGTTGCCACATCAGAGATCGTGCCCCGCATAGTTCAGATTGAACGATTTGTTGATCAACGGGAAATCGGGAACGATGTTGCCGATGATCGCGTGCTCGAGCGCCGGCCAGTTTTGCCAGGACGGATCGTGACAATGGCAGCGCGCGATTACGTCGCCCGGTTCGATCTCGAGCGCGACAAACACGTCTCCGCGCCAGCCTTCCACCCAGCCTACGCCCCTGGCAGCGGCCGTTGCGGGCGTCACGTCCACGGAGATCGGACCGTCCGGAAGACCGGCCAGCAGCGCGCGCATCACGCGCAGAGACTCGTCGATTTCGGCAAAGCGCACAGCGACCCTCGCCGCAACGTCGCCACGTTCGTCGCTCGTCGGATCAACGCGCACGGTGTCGTACGGCGCCGGCCGCATGTTCGCTCGTACATCGAACGTCTGTCCGCTGGCACGGGCAGCCATCCCTCGTACGCCAAAGTGTTTGACGACGTCAGAGGTTAGCCGGCCGGCGCCGAGAAACCGATCCTGCAGTCCAGACTGATCCTCGTAGACCTTGCGCATCACGTGCACCTCGTGATCGATGCGTTCGCACTGTGCGGCCAGGACGACCGCATCCGCGGGATCAATGTCCACTGCCACCCCGCCCGGCACGATCCGATCCATCAGGTATCGATGCCCGAAGGCGCAGGCGTTCGTTCGTATCCAGTCCTCCTTGAGCCGCGAGAACTGGGCGAGTCCGAACCCGAACCCTGCGTCGTTGCCGAGCGCACCGAGGTCGCCGAGGTGATTGGCAATACGCTCCCGCTCGAGCAGGAGTGCCCGCAGATAAAAGGAGCGCTTCGGCAATACCGCATCGCACGCCTGTTCGAGCGCCATGCAGAAGGCCCACGAGAACGCCACCGTCGAGTCGCCCGCGATCCTGCCAGCGACGCGGTGGCCGTCCGATGCCCGCGTCCGCTCGAACAACCGCTCGACGCCGCGATGCAGGTATCCGAAACGCTCTTCGAGGCGCAGCACCTTCTCGCCGACGACCGAGAACCGAAAGTGCCCCGGCTCGATAGTGCCGGCGTGAATGGGCCCGACCGCGATCTCGTGAACGCCATCGCCGGCCACCGGCACGAACGAATAATTCGCCTCGTGCGACTCGAATCGTTCATTGCCCAGCACCTCCTTGCGCAGCGGAAAATAGTCGCCGGGCCAGTTTCCATGATTGAGCCACGGGCGCGTGTCGCAGGCGCCGCGGGCGCGCAAGCCGCTCAGATCGAAGATCGCACGCTGCATACGCGTTGCACAGGGAAACAGACGGGCGAGATCGGGGTAGTCACCGTCTGCTTGCGGTGTGGGCCCCGTCGTGAGGCGTGTCCACAGCACGCCGTCCTCGCATTCATAGGCTGCGTTTACCGAAAATACGCTTTCGGGCGCTTCGCCGCCCCACATCGCGATGAGCCGACTCTGCTGCGAGTGCGCAATGCGCGCGATCTCGTACCACCGCCGCTCGTCGACCTCGACGACGATTGAGGGAATGTGGCCCTCGCCGTCCATAAGGCGGGTCGATCCATCGATTCGCGTCAAGTCGAGTCGCATCTTCTACCCCAGCAGCATAGTTGCGGCCTGGCGATACCACATCGCCAAGTAAGGTGGCACGTAAAGGCCAAGCATAAGACCCAGCCCCAGGTGCACGAACACCGGTAACAGCGCCGGCCGGTGCTCGAGCGACACCGCCGTTGTCGTTCCGCCAAACACCATCCCCTGCACGCGTGCGAAGATCGCCGCGAATGCGACGGCGAGCCCGAGCAGCAAGAACGGCGCGGCCCACGGCAGCGTGTTCATTGCGGTCGTCAGAATCAAGAATTCGCTTGCGAAGACGCCGAATGGTGGCAAGCCGAGAATCGCGAGCGTGCCGAGCATCATCCCCCAGCCAACCGTCGGACTGACTTGCAGCAGCCCGCGAATGGCATCGATCGCTTGCGTGCCTGCCTTCTGTGCAGCATGGCCCACCGCGAAGAAGATCGCCGACTTGATCAGAGAGTGAACCGTCATGTGGAGCAGTCCAGCGAACGTCGCGACCGGGCCGCCGAGGCCGAAAGCGAACGTCATCAGCCCCATGTGTTCAATTGACGAATACGAAAACAGGCGCTTGACGTCCTTTTGCCGGAACAGCGAGAACGAAGCGATCAGCACCGACACGAGCCCGAACCCGATGAGCAATCGCCCCGGCAAGCCATTGCCGAGCGCGCCGTCGGCGAGCACCTTACAGCGCAGCACCGCATACAGCGCGACGTTAAGCAGCAGGCCGGACAGTACCGCCGAAATCGGCGTCGGCCCTTCGGCGTGCGCGTCCGGCAGCCAGCTATGCATCGGTACAAGCCCGACTTTCGTGCCGTAGCCGACGAGCAGAAACACGAAGGCGATCGACATGATCGTCGGGTCCAGGTGCGTTTTGATCGCGGCAAGGCTCGTCCACAGCAGCGCGTCACCGTCGGTCAGCTGCCGGCTCGCGGCGAGGTACAGCAAGATCGTGCCGAACAGCGCCTGGGCAATGCCGACGCCGCACAAGATGAAGTACTTCCACGCCGCCTCGAGACTGGCGGCAGTTCGGTAGACGCTCACGAGCAGCACCGTCGCGAGCGTTGCGGCCTCCATCGCCACCCATAGCACGCCAAGGTTGTTGGTCAAGAGCGCGAGCAGCATCGCGAATATGAAAAGCTGGTACATGCTGTGATAGAGCCGCATTCGCGGGGCCGTCATCCGGCCGCGGGCTTCCTCCACTTGCATATACGGCCCGGAGAACAGCGATGTCGTCCACCCGACGAACGCGGTCAGCGCAACCAGATAGACATTGAGCGGATCGACGAAGAATGCCCGCCCAAATGCGAACGATGGCCCCTGTTCGACGGTGCGCGCGGCGAGCGCGAGCGTCGCCGCGAACGTCAGGAGGCAAAAGCCGATGTTCAGGCTGCGCGCGAGGCGGCTCGCCCGCACACACGCGAGGCATGAGGCGCCCGCGAGCGGCATGCCCAGCACGGCGAGCACGACCTGAGCGTCATTCATCTTTGAGTCTCTCCAGATGATGGATGTCCAGGCTGTCGAACTGCTCGCGAATCTGGAACATGAACACGCCCAGAATCAGGATGCCGATCAGCACGTCGAGCCCGATACCGAGCTCGACGATCATCGGCATGCCGTTAGTGGCGGCCGTGGCCGCGAAGAATAGCCCGTTTTCCATCGACAGAAAGCCGATCACTTGCGGAACGGCCTTCGCGCGCGTGATCATGGCCATGAACGACAGCAGCACGCACGCGAGCGCGATGCCGAGCGTGCCGCGCGCGACCGAGGTCGCAAGCTGGCTGATCGGCGACGCGACGTTGAACGCAATGATGACGAGCACGATGCCGATCAGCAGCGTCGTCGGGATATTGATGAGCGGCTCGACGTCAGCCCGGACGTTGAGCCTGCGCACAAGCCGATACAGGATCCACGGAATCAGCCCGACCTTCAGCACCAGCGTCAGCCCCGCAGAGACATACAGGTGCGCATCGCGCGTCACGAAGCCGAGAATCAGGTTTGCCGACACGAGCGCGACGCCCTGCAGCGTGTAGAGGTGGATCAGCGACAGGATTCGGCGCTGGCTTAGCATCGCGAACGAGAGCATCAGCAGCACCGCCGCGAGGAAATTGATGAGTTGCGTCGCGTAGCCGTGCATTCACGCTCCCAGCAGCAAGTGGACGAGCATGCCGATCACCGCCAGCAGAAAGGCGGACGCGAGGAACTCCGGCACCCGGAAGATCCGCATCTTGGCGTTGGCGGTCTCGACCACGGCGAGCGCAGCGCCGCCCACCATCAGCTTGACGAAGAGCGCCGGCACCGCCAGGAGAAGCGCGAGCGGATTGCCCGCATCGGCGATGCCCCACGGCATGAACAACGCGAGGCCGATGCACGAATAGGCGAATAGCTTGAGGCTGGCCGCCCACTCCATCAATGCAAGGTGTCGTCCCGAGTATTCGAGGATCAGCGCCTCGTGGATCATCGTCAACTCGAGGTGGGTGGTCGGATTGTCGACAGGTAATCGCGCGTTTTCGGCGAGCGACACCATCGTAAACGCGATGCCGGCGAAGGCCAGGCTCGGGTAGATCACGAGCTCGCTGCGACCCAGCGTCGCGACGATGCCCGTCAGCAGCGTCGACTGCGTAATCAGCGACGCAGAGAGCAGAACCATCAGCAGCGCCGGCTCAGCGAGGAAGCCGATCAGCATTTCGCGACGGGCGCCCAGTGTGCCGAACGCAGTGCCGACGTCCATCGCCGCGAGCGACAGCGCAAAGCGCGCAAGTGCGAACAGGCCGACCAGCGCGATCGCGTCCGCGGCGGGCGCCAGCGGCAACTCAGTGGACAGCGTCGGCACGATCGCGCACGCAAGTGTCATCGCGGCCCAGACGACGTAGGGTGCGCCGCGAAAGATCGGGCTCGCGCCGTACGCGATGACCGATTCCTTATTGAACAGCTTGTGGAGCATCCGGTACGGCTGCCAGATGGCTGGCGCGTGCCGGTTCTGCAGCCACGCGCGGCATTGGTTGACCCAACCGGTGAGCAACGGCGCGGCAGCAAGCGCGACGACGATTTCGAGGGTCTGCGATATCACGCCGGACAGGGTTACCATCGTCTTACCACCATCAACAACAGAATCAGCACAACGAAACTGTAGGTCAGATAGACGGCGATCTTGCCGGTCTGCAAGCGGCTTGCCCAATCGGCGACACGTTGCGTGAGCGCGGCAATACGCTCGTAGAGCGCAGACCAGGTGCGATCGGTGACCGACACCCGGTAGCTCGGCTGTGTGTCGAACGGGGACGGCAATTGCCGTTCGATGCGCAGTAGCGGTGCAAAGATCTCGCGGATCGGCTGCCCGAACCCTTCGGCCGTATCCTGCATTCGCGCGTTCGTGAATGGGAAGCCGCAACTCCATGGCGCGGCGCGCCGCAGGCGGCCGTGGTACAGGCGCCGCACCAGCATCCACGCAAGAGCGCAGCACGCCATGAAGAACAGCATGAATACGGCAGGCATGTAGCTCGCACGTGCCGTCGAAACCGGAACGAACAGAAGCCAGCCATGATTGGTGGCGCCGATGCCGCTGCCCACCAGGGTACGCGTGACCCGGTCCAACAACCTGACGAACTGCGCGGGCATCAGTCCAAGCACTACGCTGGCGATCGCGAACCAGCAGAACCCAAGCCGTTCCCACGCGTTCGCATCGCGCGCGCGGTTCAGTGCTACCTCTCGCGGTTGCCCGAGGAACACGATGCCGAAGAATTTGACCATGGTGTAGCCGGCCAACGCGGCGGTCATGGCAATCAACGCGGCCACTATCGGCACCGTCATGGCGAGCATCGAATCCGGCAAATCCGGTGCGAACAGAAAGCTCTGCAGCAGCAGCCACTCCGCGACGAAACCACTCAGCGGCGGCAAGCCCGCGCTCGCCGCTACGCCCGCGAGCACCGCCCACGCCGTCCAAGGCATGAAGCGAATCAGCCCGCCGAGCTTGCCGAGGTTGCGCTCGCCCGTTGCGTGGAGCACTGCGCCCGTGCCCAGGAACAGCAAACTCTTGAACGCCGCATGCGCGACGATCTGATAAAGCATCGCGGTCAGTGCGAGCGCGCAGAGGCTCGTCATCCCGTACGCGCGAAACAACACGGCGAGTCCGAGCGCGACGATCATCAAGCCGACGTTGTCGATCGACGAATATGCGAGCAGGCGCTTCATGTCGGTCTGTATCGTGCTGAACACGACACCGAGCAGCGCGGTGCCGACGCCGAGCACGAGCAGCAGCACGCCCCACCACGCGATCTGCACGTGCAGCAGGTCGAACACGATGCGCAGCAGGCCGTACAGGCCGACTTTCAACACAAATCCGCTGAGAAGGGCCGACACGGGCGACGGCGCGGCGGGATGAGCTTCCGGCAGCCACACGTGCAATGGGAAGATACCCGCCTTCGCACCAAATCCGACAAGTGCGAACAAGAACGCGAGCGACGCCCAGAACGCGTCGAGCGACTGCGCGCGCAGGTTGGCGAACGTGTAGTCGCCGGTGCGGGCCTGCAGAATGCCGAAACAGAGCAACAGCGCGAGCGCGCCGATGTGAGAAATCAGGAAATACAGGTAGGCTGCACGGCGGATCTCGCCGATCCGGTGGTTGGTCATAACGAGGAAGGTCGCCGACAGCGTCAGCGTTTCCCAGGCGACCATGAACACGTACGCATCGTCCGCGACGAGCACCAATGCGATGCTCGAGATGCAAACGTGGTACTCGAAGCAGATGAGCCCGGGCGCCGCCCCTTCGCCCTTGCGAAAATAGCCGGCTGAGAAAGCCCCGATCCCCGTGCTGACGATGCCGAGTACGAACAGGAAATAGCCGGACAACCGATCGACGCGCAGATGAAATGGCAGACCGGGTAACCCGATCGGCAGCACCGCCGTGGAGGGCTCAGCGAAGATGCCCGCGAGCCCCGCCGCGCTCAGCAGCAAACCGCCCAGCGCGCCGAGCGGAAACAGCCCGTGCGCCACGAGCCGCGTGCGATGCAGAACCCCGAGGCCCAGCGTACCGACCACGAGCCAGGCGGCGACGTCGAGCAGGACGAGATTGACGACAGGCACAGGTGCCATCCGGAATGTCTCCAGTACGCTCGCGTTGGACGAGGTGGATGGATAGCTGCGGATTCAACGGCGAGATCCCGTTCGCATTATGACATCGAAAGACCAATCCGGATAACAAGGCATGATAATGACGTTATCATGCGAACCTCATGCGCCGAAAGCCGGCGCACACCGCAGCGGCTCGCCTCGTCGCTGAGTTCTGCGCCGACCGCTACGTCCTTGCCCCCTTTCCGGGCGAATAGATGAAGAGCCTATGCCAGCGCAGTGCTATATGACCGGCATTACGGCCGACCTCGGTATCGAGCTGGGCAAGTTTTTTTACTGGAATCGGTCGAACGTCGATGTGGACGCGCACGCAGTGATCGCAAACCGCGCGAAGCTCGGGATTCACCGGACAATGCTGGCGTCGTTCTTCGTCGGAGGCTTGGTCGGTGCAATCGCTTCAAGCACGTTGGCTATGTGTCAACGGGTCCGCTCGCCGCGGCGCTCGCCACGCTCGCAATCGTGCCTATAGTCGATGACGTGCTGACGTATCTCTATGGCCTTAACCACAGGCATTGATTCCGTATGACGTAAGGCGACTCGCATTGGGTCAACGCGCTGTCGGTGGCCGATCCCGCTTGAAGCGCCTGCACCGCCCGTCGCGACCCAGCGCCTCCGCACCGAAAATCCATTCCGTCGTGCGATCGAGGGCTGACGCATTATAATTGCATTAACATAGTTGGCAGACTCTTCCTCGCGATGGAAACGAAAACCGCACGCCTGACCATCCTGATCGATCCCGCCAAGAAAG
Organism: Trinickia soli; assembly: GCF_002879855.1. Lineage (GTDB taxonomy): Bacteria > Pseudomonadota > Gammaproteobacteria > Burkholderiales > Burkholderiaceae > Trinickia > Trinickia soli. Next base: position 191,973 of record NZ_PNYB01000008.1, read on the forward strand.
AGGCGTTTGAAATGCTCTGCGCGGCGCAAGATCTGACGTCGTCGCAAGTCGTGCGACAGCTGATCCGCGAGTATCTCGAGCGGCACGGTGTGAGCTACAAGACAAAAAGCCCGCTCGGCAAGCGCGTCAGGTGAAGCGTGGGCTGAGTGAAAGGCGAACGACCGTCGAATTGCTTGCGCCAGAGGCGACGATCGAGCGGTTGGGATTGCGCTGACGGCGGGCATACCGTCCGTCGACTCGACCAGCAGCGCAATGCTGGCTGGCGAGCGAAAAACAGGCTGCAATCAGGCGCGTTACCGCACTATTCCTGCTTGATGCCTTCGGCCTGAATGTGCAATTTTGTGAGCATGTTAAACCCCAACTTTTTCCCGATATCAATTCCGAAGTCGGCACGATTGAACCGCCCGCTCGCCTCGACGCCACACACCTCGCGCTTGAAGAAGGGGTTCATGACGCACTTGAACGATTCGATCTTCAGATTGAGCGGAAGCGTGACGCCGTGCAGCGTCAGCGCGCCAATCACCTCGGCAGGCTTGTCGCCATCGAATTCGATTCGAGTGCCCTTGTAAGTCGCATTCGGAAATTGCTTGATATCGAACCCGTCCTTTCCCCGCAGGTTTTCGTCAAGCTGTGCGCTACCGGTATCGATCGAAGCCGGATCGATCGATACTTCCACCCCGCCGGTCTTCTTCGCGAAATCGAGCGTCACGGAACCGCTCGACTTCGTAAACTTTCCGCGCCAGATGGACACGCCGCCAAAGTGATCGACGGCGAAGCTGGGATAGGTGTGCGTCGGATCGAGCTGGTAAGTGGTGGCGAATGCGGTCGCCGAAAGCGACGCAGCAATCAGGCCGGCCGCGATGCAAAGGTTTCGTTTGCTCATTGTCTCCTCCTGGTTTCAGGTGAATCTCTGTCAAAACTTCGTTGCAACGATATGAAATTTGATCGCCACGTCGTCGGCAACGATCGAGGTATCCCGCCACTCGCCCGTGCCGATGCCGAAATGCAAGCGCTTGATCGGTAACGTGCCGTCCAGGCTTTGCATGTTGTCGCGCTGCGTGAGTGTCACGGGCACCACGACGCTCTCAGTTTTCCCCTTGATCGTGAGCTTGCCGGTCACGTTGTAGCGATTGCCGCCGACAGCGGCAATCGAACTCGAGACGAACGTTGCCGTCGGATACGTCTTGGCGTCGAACCACACTTTTCCGATGACCTGACTGTCGTAACTCGCGTCGCCGAGGTCATAGCTGCCAACGTCGACCGTCAGTTGCGCTGTGCCTTCGGCCGGCTTGGCCGGATCGAAGCTGATATGCGCGCTGAACTTCTTGAAGACGCCTTCGACTGGCACATTCATTTGCTTCGAGATCGCGGTGATCGAGCTTTTTGCCAGGTCGACCTCGGCGAGCGCATGACCCGACTCGACGAACGACGCAGCCACGAACGCAGCCGCCATGCAGTAGTAAAGCGATGTCTTCATCGGAAATCCTTCGTTACTTGAGGAAAGGCAGCATGCGATAGAGCAAACCATCGCCGTCTAACCAATGATGTTTGACCGCGACCGCCACGTGCCCTATGACGAGCACCAGCAGTCCGTAGTCGAGCGTGATGTGAATGCTTTTGAGCCAAACCTTGAGCTCCGGGTCGGGAGCGATTATCGGCGGCAACGGCACGATGCCCAGGTAGACGACAGGTATGTTGGACGCGGAACTGTAGAGATAGCCGGAAACCGGGATCGCAATCATCAGCACGTAAAGCAAGATGTGCCCGAGATGTGCCGCGCGACGCTGCCAGACGCGCATGCTGTCCGGCAGCGGTGGTGCACGATGGGTCAGCCGCCAAAGAACGCGCAGCACGGCAAGCGCGAGCACTGTCACACCGATCCATTTGTGCCATGAATAAAAGCGCAGCTTGTCCGGGGTGATGCCGGGAATCCGGGTCATCATCCAACCCAGCGCAAAGCCGCCGAAGATCAACGTTGCAATGATCCAATGCAGCGCGATCGCGCCTGCCGTATAGGCATTGCGCTGAACATCGTTCGAATGAATACCGCTGGCTGCGTCTTTACCGATATCGTCCTGGCCGGCGTTACTCGCCATCGCCTGATTCATGGCACCTTCTCCTTCCGTTAGTCGAATCCACGCACACGACACGCTGCGCGCCGAGTCCTGCAACGCCCGCTTCCACAACGTCGCCCGCATGCAGGTATCGGCCGTAATGACTGCCGATCCCGGCAGGCGTACCCGTACAGATCAAATCGCCCGCACGCAAAGCGGCATGCCTGGACAAATACGCGATCTGTTCGGCAATTCCAAAAATCATGTCGCTCGCCGCGCCGTCCTGCATCAATTCACCGTTGAGCCGCAGCCACGGACGTAGTGCGGACGGATCCTCCACCGACCACGCAGGCACGAGCCAAGGCCCGCTCGGCAGCCAGCCGCCGCGCGATTTGGACTGCAGCCAGTCCGTTCCAAGCGTCGGCAGGTCCTGACGGATGATCCGGTCCCGCAACGTGATGTCGTTGACGACGCAATAGCCAGCGACATAATCCAACGCACACGCCGCCTCTACGTTGCATGCAGTGCGGCCTATCACCACGCCAATCTCGACTTCCCAATCGAGCGTGGCATCGCCCCTTTCGACGTGGAGTCCGTCGAACGGCCCCGATACCGAAGCCGGTCCCTTCAGGCAGACGTACGGTGCCCCCTCTTTGCGACGCTTTTCAATCGAAGCCAAGAAGGCCTCGCGACGAACCGGCTCGTTTACCCCGCCATCGGCGTCGAGCGCCGCTTGCAACACCTGCGAGCGGTAATTTCCGATCGTGCAATAGACCTGCCGCGGCGAGACCGGCGCATGGACTCGAAACGCCGAGAGCTCGACCCCTTGCTCCGCGAGGAGCGCCTGGGTCGCCGTCGACCGGCATAGCTGCTGCAATCGCTCAACATTGACGGCCCAGTCGTCCAGCAACTCGACGATCGACGACGTGCCGCGCAATCCCTCGGAGCGCCAGTGCGCCAAAGCCATGACTCGATCGTTGAAGAGCAACGCCGGAAAGGGGTCGCTCGCGGCAATCGAAACGTTGACAATCACGGGAAGCATGAGCGTTCAAAGATCGGTGGTGGACGCAGCACAGACAGGATCGCTTTCGCGACCGGCGAGCATGCGCCGGCGCGGCGCGGTTTCGACGAGGAACACGACCACGCAGGCACCCGCGACGAGGCTGCAGAAGGCGAAGTCGAGCGTCCGCGCCAGGCCAAAATGCTCGGCGATGAAGCCGGCGATCGCAGGGGCCACGCCACCGCCGAACGTCTCGCCGACACCCGACACGAAACCAATGGCCGACGCGACGAGGCCAAGCGGGGCAGCCTCCGTGGCGACGGGGCCGCTGAGCAGAGACAGCAATCCGATCGAGAACATCGATACGCCGAAAAGCAACGCGAACAACAATTTTGGATCGGGACCGGTGCGGGCAAAGCAGTACAGGAAAAGCGTCGCGACCACGAAACCGACGAGTGCGGTCGGGCGTCGGCCCACGTAATCCGAGATGCCGGGCAAGAGAAACGAGCCGGCGAACCCACCGAAGCCGATCGCCGAGGCAACGAAGCCCATGCTGCGCGTATCGAGGTGAAGCACTGCAACCAGATACGTGGGTACCATCGCGCCGATCACGAAGATGCCGCCCATCGCGCACAAAATCGCTGCCGTCGCGACGAGCACGTTGCGCGTGCGCAGCAATTGCATCCAGGTCGCCTTGGTCACGCCTGAGTGGAGATCGATGGCCGATGCGCCGTTACGGCCGTCCTTGCGCAGCAGTCGCCAAATGAGCGCGGACACGATCAGGCCAGGCACCGCCGAAATCATGAAGACCCAGTGCCATGACGGCACGATCCGCACCAACTGAGTGGCCACGATCGGTGCGAAACCAAGCCCGACGAGCGGAATCATGCTCAGTTGCAGCCCTTGATTGAGCCCGCGGCGCGCGGGCCGCGACGCCTCGCTGTTCGCAGCAAGGCTCGCGGGCGTGAACGCGCCTTCGGCCACGCCCATCGCCGCGCGTAGCAGCACGAGGCTCGCAAATCCGCTGGCAAATCCCGACAAGCTCGAAAGCAGCGAGAAAACGATCATCGTGGCAACGAGGATCTTCTTGCGACCGATGCGGTCCGAAACCGGCCCCATCACAATCGACCAGAGCCCCCACGCCACGCCGAGCACGCCGATCAGGCTGCCCAGTTGCGAATAGCTGAGCCGCAAGTCGCTCATCATGTACGGGAACATGGGCGCCATCAGCCACCGGTCGAAGCCGACCAATCCGAACCCTAGGCCCAGCAATACGAGCGTTCTGCGCTCATAGCCGACGTCATGTTGAGGGGCAGTCATGAAATGTCTCCGGGGTTTGAGTTATCGTTCATTTAGTCAGGCAAGTCGCGCGGCTGGCTCGTCGGCGGGACGACGCTCCAGCTTCCGTCGTCGTGTCGAAAGAAAAAGATGGCGATCGCTTGGGCGCGCCCCGGGAGCGATACCCGAATGCAACGATTCCGCTTGGGCATGATGTGCGGCACGCGGCTCACTTGCACAGGCTCGGTCGAGGTCCTGCCGAACCACTTCTCGACCACGCATCGCAAAGTTCTGTCCTCTGCAAACACTTCACCCTCTCCTTCCCGCAACCGACCGAGACGGCAGCGCTACGGTGCTCCGTCACTGCGCTCGCAGTGCTAACGTTAGCGCATATTAGATGCAGCTTTTGCTGATGTCAAATGCATTCATTAGTTCATAAAAATGCCTACGTAAGCATTGATCCGAGGCCCCTGACCGAATGCAGTGCGGCCCCGGCCATCCGGTTTTGCTATCGATAGCAGCAGCGTGCCGGTTTATGCTATCGTTTGTCCCGATTCGCCTCATTGGAACGCCATGGTCACCATCAAAGACATTGCCGCCCGCCTCCAGGTCTCGCCGTCGACGGTGGGACGGGCTCTCGCCGACGATCCGAGAATCAGCGCCGCCACGAAAAAGAAAGTGTCGGAAGTCGCGAATGAAATGGGCTACGTGGCCAATCTGGCCGCGCGAATGATGCGCGGCGTCTCGAGCAATCTGGTCGGCCTGGTGCTGCCTGACATTCGCAATAGCTTTTATTCGACGATCGCGCACGCGCTGTCCAAATGCGTGCAAGGCGCAGGTTTTCAGCTCACTCTGTCGGAGACCGGAGACGACCGCATGGTCGAACTGCAGCACATCCGAGAACTGGCGAGTGCGAACGTAGCCGGTATCATCATCGTTCCGACTGCGAAGCCTCACAGGGAAGCGATACGGCTGCTCAAGATGTTGCCCCACGTGCAGTTGATCCGCCGGCAAGCGGCGATCGGCGATCAATTCTTCGGAATTGACGATACGAAGGCGCTATACGAAGCGACGGACCATCTCGTTCAACTAGGCCATCGCCGGATTGCGTATATCGGTGGCCCTGACGATCTGCCCACGGGCGCGGCGCGGTTGCAGGGCTATCAGAAGGCGCTTGATGCCCTTTCCCGCAATGGAAGGGCCGGCCCGGAACACGTACGGCTCGGCTCCCCTGGCTCCGTCGAGTTCGGCCGCGAGGCCATGCGTGCTTTGCTATCGTTGGCAAATGCGCCGACGGCCGTGGTGGCCGGCTCGGTGCGCATTACGCAAGGCATTCTCGAAGAACTGATGTCTCGTCGCATCAGCGTTCCCGATCAACTTTCCGTCGTGGGTTTTGGCGATGAAGTCGGATTCAGTTGGTGGGGGCCGGGACTCACGACGATCGGCCTGCCCGTTCATGATCTGGCGACCGCTTGCGGCCTGTGGTTCGTGCATCAAATCCGCCAAAACGAGTCTGCGCGCGCGCCCTACTCGTCGATTGCCACGTCGACGCTGATCGTGCGCGGCAGCACGTGCGCGCTCGGCACCGCTCAGCGCGAGCGCGCACCGCTCAGTAGGAGTAAAAGCCCTGCTTAGTTTTGCGACCGAGACAGCCCGCATCGACCATCTCTCTGAGCAACGGCGCGGGCCGATATTTCGTATCGTTCAGGTCGCGGTGAATCACCTCCATGATCGAAAGCACCGTATCGAGCCCGATCAAATCCGCCAGCGCCAGCGGCCCCATCGGATGATTCGCGCCCAGCCGCATCCCCGCATCGATTTCCTCTGCGCCTGCGCAGCCCTCCTGCAGGACGAAGACGGCTTCGTTGATCATCGGCACCAGGATGCGATTGACGACGAAGCCTGGGGCATTCTTGACCTGAATCGCGGACTTGCCGAGCCGTTCGGCCAGCACGACCGTCGCGTCGAACGTGGCATCGCTGGTCTGCATGCCGCGAATGACTTCGACAAGCGCCATCGCAGGGACCGGGTTGAAGAAATGCATGCCGACGAATCGGGAAGGATCCGCAAGCGTTGCCGCGAGCTTGGTGATCGATACCGACGATGTGTTCGTGGCGACAATCGCATCGGGGTTGGCGACGGCGTCCAGGCCCTGCAATATCTGCTGTTTGATTCGAACGTTTTCCGTCGCCGCTTCGATCAGGACATCGCATGCAGCGAACGCGCCGAGCTTGGGCGCTGCATGCACGCGCGTCATGGCGCCGGCGGCCTCACCGGAGGTGATCTTCCCCTTGGACACCAACCGGTCGAAGCTGGCCGATAGTCGGTCCACGCTGCGCGTCAACGCGCTCGCATCGACGTCGTTGAGCATGACGTCCAGGCCAGCCGTAGCACAGGCCTGAGCAATGCCGATCCCCATCTGGCCTGCGCCGACGATTCCTATCGTTTCGAATTTCATGGATGCCTTACCTGCTCTGAAAAGAGTTCGGATAATTTAGTCCGCCGCTGTTCCCGCCCTGACCGTTCTCCCGGCTGCCCGACGCCACGCAGGTCGGCCTCGTCCTTGGCCGCCCGGATTGCACCGTCGAAGGTGGACTCGCTCGCGACGCGCGCTCGATCAACGTTAATTACCCAGCTATCGAACGCATAACGCCACCGAATGCGACGCTCCTCGAGCAGCGCGGAAAACCAGCGCCAGAGCGCCGCATCCTGCGCATTGGCCGCCGCGGCGGCATCAAGGCGGGTTCGCTGCATGGCGTTCATCGTTGCTCCGGTTCGTGCATGGCTTCGATCGAAATGCGGGACCCACGCTTAGGCAAGGGCGGCGACCAGCTCCGGGACGGCTGTGAACAAGTCGGCTGCGAGTCCATAATCGGCCACGGTGAAGATCGGTGCTTCGGAGTCCTTATTGATCGCCACGATCACCTTCGAATCCTTCATCCCGGCCAAGTGCTGAATCGCCCCCGAGATGCCGACCGCCACATACAGCTGCGGCGCCACGATCTTGCCGGTTTGGCCCACTTGGTAGTCGTTCGGCACGTAGCCTGCGTCCACCGCCGCGCGCGAGGCGCCCAGCGCCGCGCCGAGCTTGTCGGCCAGGGGCTCCAGCACCTGCATGTAATTCTCGCCGCTGCCAAGACCACGACCACCCGACACGATGATGCTCGCGCTTGTCAGCTCGGGACGGTCCAGCTTCGTCACTTCGCGATTCACGAACTGCGAGACGCCGGCATCGGGCGCGGCTTCGATCTTTTCAATCGATGCGTTGCCGCCTTCCGCCGCCACCGCGTCGAAGCCCGTCGCGCGCACGGTAATCACCTTGATCGCATCGCTCGATTGCACCGTGGCAATGGCATTGCCCGCATAGATCGGGCGCTCGAACGTATCGCCCGATACCACGGCCGTAATTTCGCTGATCTGAGCGACGTCGAGCTTGGCCGCAATGCGCGGCGCGACGTTCTTGCCGTACGCCGTGGCCGGCGCCACGATGTGCGAGTAGTCCTTCGCCACGTTCAGCACGGTCGCTTCGACGATTTCCGCGAGGCCTTCGGCCAATTGCGGCGCATCGGCCAGCAACACCTTCGATACGCCGGCGATCTTCGCCGCCGCGTCGGCCGAGCCTTGCGCGTTGTGCCCGGCAACCAGCACATGGATGTCGCCACCGACGAATTTGGCAACCTCGTGCGCGGCAGCAACAGTATTCAATGTCGCACCCTTGATCGACGCGTTGCCCCCCGAGGAGGGGGGTTTCAGGGCATCGTGTTCGGCAATAACCAGAATCGTCATGTCTCTCCCCTTACAACACCTTCGCTTCGGTCTTCAGCTTCTCGACCAGCGTCTGCACATCCGGCACCATCACACCAGCACTGCGCTTGGGCGGCTCAGCCACCTTCAAAGTCTTCAAACGAGGGGCTACATCCACGCCGAGATCCTCGGGCTTGATCGTTTCAAGCGGCTTCTTCTTCGCCTTCATAATGTTGGGCAGCGTCACATAGCGCGGTTCGTTCAAGCGCAGATCCGTCGTCACCACCGCCGGCAGGGTCAACGTCAGCGTTTCAGCGCCGCCGTCCACTTCACGTGCGACCGTCGCGCGCTTTTGTCCCCCCTCGTCGACAATTGCCACCCTCGAGGCAAACGTCGCTTGCGGCAGACCTGCCAGTGCCGCCAACATTTGACCCGTTTGGTTCGAATCGTCGTCGATCGCTTGCTTGCCGAGGATCACGAGCTGCGGTTGCTCTTTGTCCACCAGTGCTTTCAAAAGCTTCGCCACCGCCAGCGGCTGCAGATCCTCGTTCGATTCGATCAGGATCGCGCGGTCCGCGCCGATCGCCAGCGCGGTGCGCAGCGTTTCCTGACATTGCGTCACACCGGCCGAGACCACCACCACTTCCGCGGCCACGCCCGCTTCCTTCAGACGCACCGCCTCTTCCGCGGCGATTTCGTCGAACGGGTTCATCGACATCTTCACGTTCGCGATGTCGACGCCCGTACCATCCGACTTCACTCGGACCTTGACGTTGTAATCGACCACGCGTTTCACCGGCACCAGAATCTTCACGTTCGCCCTCCCATCAGGCTGCGTCCATCAAACGACGTTGCTTTCCCGCAAAGCGGCGATCTGCTCCGCATTCAACCCGAGCCATTCGTCGAGCACCGTTTCCGTGTGTTCGCCCAAAGTCGGCGGCGCATTCCGGTATTGCACGGGTGTTTCCGACATTCGAATCGGATTGGCGACGAGCGGCACCTTCCCCGCAACGGGATGCGCCATCTCCATGCGCATCGCGCGCGACTGAACATGGGGGTCGGCAAACACCTGATCCATCCGATTGATGGGGCCGCACGGCACACCGCGCTCCTCCAGCATCGCCACCCACTGAGCCGTCGTGCGTGTCACGGTCACGGTATGCAGCAGCGCGACGAGTTCGTCCCTATGCAGCACGCGCTGCGGATTGCTGACAAACCGCGCATCGCTGGCCCATTCCGGCCGGCCGAGCCCGGCACAGAGGCTCGAGAACTGCGAGTCGTTTCCGACCGCGATAATCATGTAGCCGTCCGCCGTCGGAAAATCCTGGTACGGGACGATGCTCGGGTGCGCATTGCCCATTCGCCGAGGGACGTTGCCGCCGATCAAATAGTTGGCTGCTTGATTGGCCAAGCACGCGATCTGCACGTCGAGCAGCGCGAGATCGATGTGCTGACCTTGTCCCGACCGTTCGCGATGCGCCAGCGCCGCAAGCACGGCAACGCTCGAATACAGGCCCGTCATCACGTCGGTCAGCGCGACGCCGACTTTGATCGGACCTTCGCCGGGCGATCCATCCGGCCGGCCTGTCAGGCTCATCAAACCGCCCATCCCTTGCATCAGGAAGTCGTAGCCGGCTCGCGCCGCATAGGGTCCGGTCTGCCCGAACCCGGTGATCGAGCAATAGATGAGGCGCGGATTGATCGCCGCGAGGCTCGCGTAGTCGAGCCCATAGCGCGCAAGTCCGCCGACCTTGAAATTTTCAAGGACGATGTCGGCCTTGCTCGCAAGCTGCCGGATCAGCGCCTGCCCGTCAGGCTGCGCCATGTCGATCGTCACCGATCGCTTGTTGCGATTGGCGCTCAGATAATAGGCGGACTCACCGGTCGGGTTGCCGTCGGCATCGCTCAGCCATGGCGGGCCCCATGCGCGCGTATCGTCGCCCACGCCGGGGCGCTCGACTTTGACGACATCCGCGCCAAGGTCAGCCAGCAATTGGCTGGCCCACGGGCCGGCCAACACGCGCGACAGATCGAGCACCCGCAGGCCCGAGAGCGCACCTCGTTGCGTCAATGCTTCCATATCCGTTCAGAACGCGGCGATGCCGGTGATGGCTCGTCCGAGGATGAGCGCGTGGACGTCGTGCGTACCCTCGTACGTATTCACGACTTCGAGATTCACGAGGTGCCGCGCAATGCCGAACTCGTCGCTGATGCCGTTTCCTCCGAGCATGTCGCGTGCGTGCCGCGCGATGTCGAGTGCCTTGCCGCACGAATTGCGTTTCATGATCGACGTGATCTCGACGGCGGCGGTACCTTCGTCTTTCATGCGGCCGAGCCGCAGGCATCCCTGCAAGCCGAGCGTGATCTCGGTTTGCATGTCGGCGAGTTTCTTTTGGATCAACTGGTTCGCGGCAAGCGGCTTGCCGAACTGCTTGCGATCAAGCACGTACTGCCGCGCACGGTGCCAACAGTCCTCGGCCGCGCCGAGCGCGCCCCAGGCAATGCCGAATCGCGCACTGTTCAAGCAGGTGAACGGACCTTTGAGCCCGCGGACGTCCGCAAACGCATTCTCTTCGGGGCAAAAGACTTCGTCCATCACGATTTCGCCCGTAATCGACGCGCGCAAGCCGACCTTGCCATGGATCGCCGGCGCCGACAGTCCCTTCCAGCCTTTTTCCAGGACGAAACCTCGGATCGCGCCTTCATCGTCCTTCGCCCATACGACGAAGACATCGGCGATCGGGCTGTTGGTGATCCACATCTTGCTGCCGGTCAACAGATAGCCACCGTCGACCTTCTTTGCCCGAGTTGTCATGCTGCCTGGATCGGAGCCGTGATTCGGCTCGGTCAACCCGAAGCACCCGATCCATTCACCCCGTGCGAGCCTGGGCAGATACTTGCTCCTGATGGCTTCGGTGCCGAATTCGTAGATCGGCACCATCACGAGCGAGGACTGCACGCTCATCATCGAGCGATACCCGGAATCGACTCGTTCGACTTCCCGTGCGACGAGGCCATAAGAGACATAGTTCAACGCCGAGCCGCCGTATTCCTCCGGAATCGTCACGCCAAGCAATCCTAATTCACCCATCTCACGGAAGATGGCGGGGTCGGTACTTTCCTTGCGAAACGCGTCGAGCACGCGCGGCAGCAGCCGTTCCTGACAGTAATCGCGCGCAGAATCACGCACCATTCGCTCTTCGTCCGTTAGCTGCCGATCGAGCAGCAAAGGATCGTCCCAATTGAAGCTCTCTGATTTGTGCTGTCCACGCATTTCAAACTCGCAGAAGAAGGTATGTGGCACTCACTCTAATGGTCGCGTGCTCATCAAACAAACGATTTGTTCTCACTCACTTGTGCGAGAATTGCACTCGTTGTTGTAACCACGGCAGGAGTCGAGAACCATGCGCAGAAAGATCCCTTCGACCGGTGCGATGTGCGCGTTCGAATCGGCCGCACGGCATCAAAGCTTTACGAAGGCGGCCGATGAACTTGCCGTGACCCAAAGCGCCATATGCCGCCAAATCGGGACGCTGGAAGCATTCTTGGGCGTCAAGCTCTTTCGCCGCAGCCGTCGCGGCGTCGCGTTGACCGAGGCGGGGGTCGCTTATAGTCGCAAGGTCGCGGCACGTCTGGACGATTTCGAGCGCGACACGCTCGAACTGATGGCGAAGGGGGGACAAGGGGCGACACTGGAACTCGCGGTCGTGCCGACTTTCGCCACGAAATGGTTGCTGCCGCGCCTGCCGATGTTCCATGCGCACTACCCGGACATCACAGTGAATCTGACGTCGCAGGCACGCCCGTTTTTATTCGAGGGGACTGAATTCGACGCGGCGATTCACGCGGGCCCTGGGATCTGGCCCGGCACGGAAGGTCTGCGGCTGATGGGAGAAAGCCTCATTGCGGTCTGCAGCCCGGCGCTCATTGCGCCGCGCAAGACCGTGGGCCGGACAGACTGGAGACGCTACCCGCTATTGCAGCAAAGCACGCGGCCGTATGCGTGGCGCGAGTGGTTCGCGTCGCGCGGCATGGAAGTCGAAGGCGACATGGCTGGACCGAGGCTCGAGCTGTTCTCGATGCTCGCCGAGGCAGCCAGGCAAGGGATGGGGATCGCCCTCATGCCTCGCTTTCTCGTGGAGGATGAACTCGATCGCGGCGTACTGATTCAGGCGTCGGCGCACGAACTCCCGAGCAGCCGCTCGTACTATCTGATTTTTCCTGAGGAAAAAGCCGAACACGCAGCGCTCGGCCAGTTCCGCGACTGGATCGTCGCCCAAGCCGGCGCCAACAGCGCCGGCTCGGCTGTCTAGCTCGCTCAGAACTTGTGGCGCAGCCCGACGCTGGTCAAGAACTGATGATTCGTCGACGAAGGGCCGCCGCTGCCGCCGATGAACGCGCCGTTGAATATTGTTGCGCCGGCCCCGCGCACCGTCTGATACTCGGCCATCAAATACAGGTCCGTGCGTTTGGAAAGCGAATATGCCGTCATCAGATTGAACTGATTCCAGCGCGGTTTCGCATTCACGGTAGCGTTCGAATAGCGGCCATCGGTGAACGTATATGACGCGGCAACGACCCACGCCGGATTGATCAGATAGCGGATGTTCGCCTCATAGTTGTCGAACGTCAGATCGGTCAGCGATCCGGTCGACTGCGGAGCCAGCGTACTGCCGCGGTAAACCGCGCTGCTGCTGCCGTAGTGCGAATGACTCCAGACGAGCCCTAGCGTCGCCGGCCCGATCGTATAGCCCGCCCCAACGCCCCAGACCTGCTGAATCGCGGCATGGAACGTGGCGTCACCCGAGGTCGATGAACCGTCGAGTGCGCCTGCCGCGCCATCGCCTGGGTTGTCGATGCGCATATACGCCGTGCTGATCGTGAGTGGCCCCCTGCTGTAACTCGCCCCTGCGCTGAAAGCGCGATTGTCGGAGTAATCTCCCGCTTTGTTCGAGAACGCGTACAGGCCACCAAACTTCAGTCCACTAAAATCCGTACTCGCAAATTTGACTGCATTGTCGAGCCGGAAGAAATCGCCGAAGTTGTCGTTGTCCATCGGGTGCATGAACTCCAGCCCGCCGACGAAGCTCTGGGCGAGGCTTCGCGGCGCCAGGTAATCGACCACGGAGTCATACTGGCGTCCCAATGTCACCGCGCCGTATGCGTTGGACATGCCCACCCATGCCTGCCGGCCGAACAACCGCCCACCTTGCTGCAGCGTGCCGTTGGTTCCAGTGAAGCCGTTTTCCAATTTGAAAATCACCTTCAACCCACCACCGATCTCCTCAGCCCCCGTCAGCCCCCAGCGATCGCCGACGATGTTGCCGGTGGAAGCGAAAACGGCACTGTGCCCCCGCTGGTTATTGACATACGAAATGCCGTTATCGATCAGGCCATATAACGTCACCGAGCTTTGCGCGTGAGCCGCTGCGCATAGACAGCTTCCGATCGCGAGTGCGAGTTGCCGCTTCATACATGTCTCCTGATTCTTGTGTATAGGTCGTCGAGGTCGTCTTCATTGTGTTGGTGCGATCGAGCGCGCGACATCGCGGGGTCACCGTGTGGTAGCACGCGCTAACGTTAGCACTGAAGCGGAGCATATTTGGTCGGCGCCCGTTGTCAAATCGGGGTTTTCGATAACCTTCATTCAAGCCGAGCCCAGACTTGGTAGCACGAGATTGCCTGCAGATGGCGCAACACCTCGCTTGGCACCTGGGAATTTTAATGCTAACGTTTGAACATATTCATTCGTTTCTACGGACAGAGCCCCTCATGAGCGACACCGTTTTTCTGACCGACTACGCATGGCCCGACGACAGCGTCGAGCGCGCGATCATCGAATCCGCCGGGATGACATTGGTGAGCGGTCCGGCGTCGCCGGCTGCGGCTTCATCGATCGAAGCGCTTGTGCAAGAGCATCGCCCGACCGGCATCATGACCTGCTGGGCGCCGGTATCGGCTCGGGCGATCGAGGCCGCCCCCGATCTGAAAATCGTCGCGAGGCTCGGCGTGGGGCTCGACAACATCGCCGTCGAGGCGGCCACGGCGCGTGGCGTTCTCGTCACGAACGTGCCTGACTACTGCGTCGAGGAAGTGTCGGATCACGCGATCGGTTTCGCGCTGGCGTGGACGCGCGGCCTCGTGCAGTTCGATCGCGAGGTTCATGCCGGACGATGGATGCCCTCCGGTGCGCGGCTGCGCCGCTTGGCCTCGCTCACGTGCGGATTGATCGGCTATGGCCGCATCGGGCGGGCGACGGCACGCAAGTTCGCTGCCTTTGGTTGCCGCGTGCTGGCGCATGATCCTTTCATGCCCGCCGACGCAGGCGGCGTAGAGGCGGTAGGCCTCGATGCATTGCTCGCGCGAAGCGACATCGTGGTCGTTCATGCGCCGCTGACCAACGGCACGCATCACCTCATCGATCGCGAGCGGGTTTCGCTCATGAAGCCCGGCAGCTTGCTGATCAACGTGAGCCGCGGCGCGATCGTCGATACGGATGCTGTCGTGCAAGCGCTGCAAAGCGGCCGACTCTCCGCGGCCGCGCTCGATGTCATCGAATCCGAGCCGGCGGTGCCGCCTGCATTGCTCGAACAGCCGGGCGCCATGCTGACGCCGCATGTTGCCTTCTCCTCGGATGCATCGCTGCTGGAATTGCGCAGGCGCGCTGCCGAAGAAGTCGTGCGCGTCTTGCGCGGCGAAGCTCCACTCAACCCGTGCAATCTGCGCAAGCCATGATTGCCGCACTGCGTATCCGTTTCCAATTACTGCGCCGCACATGATGAATGAACGAAACAGCCCGGACCCACGGCTCGACGCCTTTCTTATCGAGCATCGGCTCGCGGCGCCGAATGAATCCGCATCTTGGCACCCTTTGACAGGAGGCGTGTCGTCCGATATTTGGCGTGTCGATCTGGCTGATCGCTCGCTGTGCGTGAAGCGCGCGCTGTCTACGCTGAAAGTTGCCGCTCAATGGCAAGCCCCTGTCTCGCGCAACGCCTATGAATGGGCCTGGATGCAGTTCGCCGCACAGCACTGCCCGGACAACGTCCCCACGCCGCTTGCCCATGACCCGGCGCTCGGCGTATTCGCGATGTCTTTTCTTTCGCCTGCCGAACATCCTGTCTGGAAGCAGCAGCTGATGGCCGGTCAAGTCGAGATCGAGACGGCAAAGGCCGTCGGCCATCTCATCGGCAGCTTGCATGCGGCAAGCGCCGAGAGCAGCGAGCTTGCCAAGGCATTCGACACGCGCGAGAACTTTCATGCGCTGCGGCTGGACCCTTATCTCATCGCCACGTCCGCACGCCACCCGGCACTGGCCTCGCGATTGGAGGCGCTCGCTCGTCGCACGGCCTCTGTCCGCACGGCCCTCGTGCATGGCGACGTCAGCCCGAAGAACATCCTCATCGGCCCGATGGGTCCGGTGCTGCTCGATGCCGAATGCGCCTGGTTCGGCGATCCGGCATTCGATCTTGCCTTCTGCCTGAACCACTTGTTGCTCAAATGCCTCGTTCGCCCCGATCAGGTCGATGCGTTGATCGTTTCCTTCAAGGCGCTGACCGAAGCCTACTTCGACGAAGCCGACTGGGAACTGCGCGCCGGCCTCGAAGCACGTGCCGCGGCATTACTGCCGGCGTTGCTGTTGGCTCGCGTCGACGGAAAATCCCCGGCAGAGTATCTGAACGACGAGCGGCTGCGAGATCAGGTCCGACGGATCGCCGTTCCACTTCTGTACGAGCCCGTGGCGGATCTTTGTCAGGTCGCGGCGGCGTGGGTAGAGGGCATCGGTCGGCATAGGCTGCAGCGCTGAAGATGCCCCGCGCGAGCGCGCAATCGAAGAACAATAATCTCGGAGACCGGCGGCCATGCACGCTGACAAGACGACCAGCGGCGTCGAGTATGTGCTCGACGATTCGATTGCCATGATTTCGAAAGGCAATCTCGATGGCAAGATCACCTACGCCAATCGGGATTTCATCCGCGTAAGCGGGTATGCCGAAGAGGAACTGCTCGGTGCGCCGCAAAGCATGCTGGCGCATCCCGACACGCCGCATCAGGTCTTCGAGGACTTCCTACGCACGGTCAAGTCGAACAAGACATGGACGGGCATTGCAAAGGGCCTGCGCAAGAGCGGGGATCATTTCTGGGTAGAAATGACCGCTGCGCCGATCTACCAGAATCGCCGTGTTGCCGGGTACATTACGATCCGCGCGAAGGCAACTGCCGAAAGGATCCGTTTCGCCGACGAAGCCTATACGGCAATGAAAAACGGAAGCGCTGACGTCGCCTTGGATGGAGGCAGGATCGTCAAGCGATCCACGTTCAGGCGCTTGCGAAGCGTGCAGCACCTTTCCGTCGCGGCGAAGATGAATACCCTCATTGCACTTACGGCCGCCCTGTTTGGGAGCAACCTGGCTGTGCTCGCGCATCCAGGCAGCGCCTCCGGCCGATGGATCGTATCGTCCTCGGCAGCAGGCATCGCCTGCTGCCTGCTCTCGTCACTGCTTTTTCGTCACGGCCTGATCAGGCCGTTCGCGCGGATCAAAGATCATATCGACGATTTGGGCGAAGGCAACCTCTCTCGAGCCATCGAAGCATATGGCGACGGCGAAGCCGCGCAGATTCAGCACGCGTTGCGCATTCTCCAAATCAATCTCACGCTGCTGGTTTCGCAAATCAAGGAAACGACTGCGCTCGTCAGCAACGGCGTCGCCGAAATCGCATCGGGCAACACCGATCTTTCCGCGCGAACGGAAGCCCAAGCCGCTTCCCTGACTCAGATCGCCGCCTCGATGGCAAAGCTCACTGCGATGGTTGCGAACAATTCGGAAAGCGCACGCGAGGCGAATGTGTTGTCGACGACCACTTCGAGCGTCGCGGCAAAAGGCAGGCAGGCCGTCGGCAAAGTCATCGAAACCATGGTGTCGATCGAAGACAGTTCGCGCAGAATCGTCGACATCATCGGCGTAATTGACGGCATCGCTTTCCAGACCAATATTCTCGCGCTGAACGCCGCCGTGGAAGCGGCACGTGCCGGCGTGCAAGGGCGCGGCTTCGCGGTAGTTGCGGGGGAAGTGCGCAACCTCGCACGGCGTTGCGCCGATGCCGCGAAGGAAATCAAATCGTTGATCGGAGACTGCACCACGCGAGTCGAAGGCGGCAGCCAGCTCGTCAGCAATGCGGGAGAAATCATGACCGACATTGTCGCAGCCGTCGAGCGCGTGACGATGGTGCTGGGCGATATCGCGACCGCGAGCCGATCGCAAAGCGACGGAATCACGCAAGTCAATGAGGCACTGGCTCAGCTCGAGCATACGACGGAGCGCAATGCAGGCCTCGTGGATCAGGCCGGCATCGAATCTCGGCGCATGCGGGAAGAAGCCGGCAAGCTGGCGAGATTGGTCGAGGCGTTCAAGCTTTCGAGTCTCGCGTAGATGGGTTCTGCGACGCCCTCAAGACGCTTGAGGGCGCCCTGCTCCAGCGCCGAGAAACGAACTCAGGTACCCTGGAACCGGGTCGAAGCAAGCTGCGAGACACACCACTTCAATCGCGGCGATCTCGAGGCAACGCCTCCGCCACGACGGAATTGCGCAGCACGCCGATCGCAGGAATCTCGACTTCGATCGTGTCCCCCACCTGGATTGGGCCGACCCCGGCGGGCGTCCCGGTCATGATGACATCGCCGGGAAGCAGCGTCACGAATCGGCTCAGGTAAGCGATCAGGTAAGGCACTGGAAACAATAGATCGCGCGTGTTGCCGTTCTGCCGCACCTCTCCATTCAAACGCGTGATGATCTGCAGATTCGACGGATCAAGCCCGGTTACGATTGCTGGCCCGAGCGGAGCAAACGTGTCATACCCTTTGCCCGCGAATAGACATCCGAACGCACTCTCGCGTCGTTGCAGCACTCTGTCGCTGACATCGTTGCCGCATGTGTAGCCGAGCACGTAGTCCAATGCCTGCACTTCAGGCACATGACGCGCAACTTTGCCCATCACGACGCACAACTCCCCCTCGAAATGGATGATCTCCCCATCCGACGGATAGACGATCGACTCGTCGGGACCGATGACCGCGGTGCCCGGCTTCATGAAGAGAACCGGCAGATCGGGCACCGGCTTGCCGACCTCATTCGAATGCGCCTTGTAGTTGTAGCCCAGACCGAAGATACGAGGCTGATCCACCGGCGCGAGTATTCGTAGGTCGCTTACGAGATCGAGTTCGCCGCTGGGTCGCAGCCCCTCAAACGGCGAGGCCGCCAAGCGAGCGATCGTGCCGTCGCACTGCACCATGCCGTAGTGGATCGATCCGCCCAATGCGTATCGAACAATATGATGGGATGACAAGAAGACCTCCTCTCTTACTTTAATGTGCTAACGTTAGCGCATCGGGCAAGCACAGTCAATCGACGGTTTATCGGGGCAAACCGCTCGACACCCTATTGACAATTGGCGCGCCCCTCTGCCAGAATTTATGCCAACGTTAGCACTTCAGGAGGCACGGCCGCTATGAGCACATCGGGTTCTTCCGCAACGAACGGCGTGCCCTTGGCGATCCGCCGCATCGTCACCGGTCACGACGAGCATGGCGCGTCGATGGTTGCCCTCGATGGCGCCGCACCGCGCTCCGACGCCTTCGTCCATATCCGGGGCATGATGTCGCGGCTCATCTGGGCGACCGATCCGCTCCCTACGCTGCCGTTCGACGCCCAGGACCCGACCGTATCGGTCAAAAGCATCGTTCCGCCCCAGTCGGGCACGCGGTTCCTCGTGGTGACGTTTCCGCCTGACAGCGTGTTCTTCGCGCCGGACTTCGACCCCGCCGCTGCCACTGCGGAGAACCTGGCTATGAGCCCGGGGCTCGCCGAGTTGTTCGAGGCCGACGGTATGCACGCGACGCCGACCATCGACTACGGCATCGTCCTCGATGGCGAGATTTGGCTCGAGCTCGACGACGGCCGCGCCGAACTCCTGCATCAACATGACGTGATCGTTCAGAACGGGACACGTCACGCTTGGCGCAACAAAAGCCATCTATCGGCCACCCTTGCGTTCATCTTGATCGGAGCCGCTCGGGAACGCTGACCTTGGTGAACCGGGTGAGCTCGTTCGACATAGTTGCGAACCCAACTGCCTTGTCGAACCAAATACACGTAGCACTTTACGCAAGTCTATATAGAGAAGATAGAGAAGACATATGACCGATACGACAATCGCGCAGGTACGCGGCCGCCGCGTGTGGGATTCACGCGGACGCCCGACGGTGGAAGTGGAAGTCACCTTGAAATGCGGCGTGAGCGGTCGTGCCATCGCGCCCGCCGGCGCCTCGATGGGCACAGGCGAAGCCGTCGACCTGCGCGACGGGGGCGACGCGTTCGGTGGCCTCGACGTCAACAATGCGCTGGCAGGCGTCAACGGAGAAATCGCGAGCGAGCTTCGTTCGATGGACGCCTACGCCCAATCCGAAGTCGACACGCGCCTCGTCCAACTCGACGGCACGCCGAATCGTAGCCGCCTCGGCGGCAATGCGATCGTCGCGACGTCGATGGCTGTGCTACACGCCGCCGCCGCGGCTAGCGGCCAGCCGCTCTGGCGCTATCTGGCCGGAGATGGCCCGGTCCGTACGCCGCTGCCCGAGATCCAGATCTTCGGCGGGGGCGCACATGCGGCGCGCCGCGTGGACGTGCAAGATTTCATGGTGATGTGCCCGGCGGCGGCCAACTTCGGCGAGGCTCTGGAATGGACGGCGGAAGTCTATCGGGCGGCTGGCGCCCTGATGAAGCAAGCAGGCAGGTTGCAAGGCGTGGCAGACGAGGGCGGCTACTGGCCCGCTTTCGACACCAATGAAGAAGCCCTGGAAACGCTCACGCGCGCTATCTCCGACGCCGGGCTGCGGCCCGGTAAGGACGTGGGCATCTCGCTCGACATCGCCGCATCCGAATTCGGCTGCGATGGGCGCTACACGCTGGCGCTCGACGGCCGCACGCTCGACACCGCGCAAATGATCGATATGCTCGGACGCTGGCTCGACGCCTATCCGATCTTGTCGATCGAAGATCCGCTTGCGGAAGACGATGCCGCGGGCTTTCGTCAGTTCACCGAAATGTACGGATCGCGCTGCCAAATCATCGGCGACGACTTCCTCGTCACCAACGCCGAGCGCGTCAAGGCAGCCGCATCGGCCGGGGCACTCAACGCGGTCTTGATCAAACCCAACCAGGCAGGCACCATCAGCGAAGCGCACGCGGCGCTGACGGCCGGCAAGCAGGCGGGCTTCGGCACGATCGTCTCCGCGCGCTCCGGCGAAACGGAAGACGTAACTATCGCGCATCTGGCGGTCGGCTGGAACGCGGGGCAGCTCAAAGTGGGCTCGTTTTCCCGCTCCGAGCGCATGGCGAAGTGGAACGAAGTGTTGCGCATCGAAGAATCGCTCGGCCGACAAGCACTGTTCAGCGGCTGGACGGCACTGCCCTTCCACGGCCGTCAAGCGGCCGCTTCCGGGCGTTAGCATTTTAAGTGCTAACGTTGGCACTAAATTGCACAATTTGCTTGAACGACAATTCCAGCGAGGTCAATCATGCTACCCCCAGTCAATCTCAAACCGCCGTTCAACATTACGCGCGCAAGTCACATCGTATTGAACGTTGCCGACTTGGCGAAAAGCCGCGAGTTCTATGTCGATATCGTCGGTCTCGTCGTCACGGAGCAAACCGCCGACACCTGCTATCTGCGCGGGCTGTCCGAGGCTTGTCACCATAGTCTCGTGCTGATTCAGTCGAAGAAGGCCGCCTCCACCTGCAAGCGCATCGGCTTTCGCGTCTTCCTCGAAGAGGATCTCGACCTCGCCTATGCATTCTTCAAGGAGCAAGGGCTACCGGCCGAGTGGGTCGAAGTTGCGCATCAAGGCAGAACGCTGCATGTATCCGACCCGTTCGGCACGAAGATCGAGCTGTGCGCGCAGATGGAAACCCGCCCGCGTCTCTACCTCGATCGCGACAAGTTCAAGGGCGCGCACGCGCAGCGGCTCGATCACTATCAGATCTTCTCGCCCGATACCTATCAATCGTGCGAGTTCTACAGCAAGCTCGGCTTTCGCAATTCCGAATACCTCGAACATGGCGACACGCTGCTCGGCGCCTTCATGTATCGCAAGGGAACGTGTCTGGACTTGGCGATCGTCCAGAACGACGGCCCGTGCATGCATCACTTTGCCTACATCGTGCCCGAATCGCACAACATCTTCACCGCCTGCGACCTGGCCGGCATTTACGGCTACGCGCATGAAGTAGAGCGCGGCCCAGGCCGTCATGGCCCCGGGGGCATGCTGTTCGTTTATCTGCGCGACCCGGACGGACATCGCGTGGAATTGTGCGATGGTCACTATCAAACGATTGACGCCGAGATCGAGCCGGTCCGCTGGGATGCCGCTTCGCTCAACACAAGCGTTCGCTGGGGGCTGCCGGCTCTTCACCGCTGGTACTTCGAGGCATCGCGTTTCGAGGACGCTGCGCTTATCGAGACGCCAAGCAAGCCCAAACCCGAAACACTCGAAACGTACATCCAGAAACAATTGGCTCTCGACTGAATCTTAGAAACGGTAACGATCACATGGCACGCGTCAAATATCTTCAGCGTTCGGATGTCGCAGGCACCCACGACGCCCTCTTCGACCGGCTCGAACGCGAGCGAAAGGTTCCGACCGCAAACATCTTCCGCGCCCTCGCGCATGCACCCGATATCCTCGATCAGTTTCTCTCGTACGCAAACGCGATCCGGGCATCGTCGATCAGCCCCAAGCTTCGCGAACTGGCGATCCTTACGGTTGGGCACTGCACGGGATCCGAGTATGAAATCGCGCATCATCAGTCGCACGGCCTGAAGGCCGGCATCAGCCCGGAGCAGTTAAAGTCCATCGCCGACTTCGAAACGTCGCCGCTCTTCGACGATGAAGAGCGCGCCGTGATGGCGGTGGCAAAAGAATCCACATTGAAGGTCGACGTCAGCAACGCCACGTGGCAACGCGTCGCCGTATTCCTCGACGAACGTCAGCTCGTCGAGTTGGCGCTCAACGTCGCTTGGTACAACTCGGGGGTGCGCATCATGGGCGCGCTCGGCATCGAGCTCGAGGAGGGCTATCGCTGATCGGCTCGGCGATAGTGTATGCGTGGTTGTACTGCCTGCCGTTTCGATGAGTGGCATGAACGCAGGCACCAGGATTTGATAAGAGATAGAGGTAGACATGGAACAAACAATGGTTGCAGCACGGCTGCATGCGCTCGGCACTCCGATGACGCTCGACACGATCCCCATCCCGAAGCCCCGGCCGACGGACGTGCTCGTGCGCGTCAAAGCATGCGGCATCGTGCCGAACATGGCCAACGTCATCAACAATTGGCCCACCTGGTTTCCGCACCAGCCGCTGCCGAAATTTCCCGCGATTTTTGGCTTGGATCCGGCCGGCGTGGTCGAACAAGTCGGCGAAGCCGTCATCAACGTGAAACCCGGCGATCGCGTTTATGTGAGCCCGTTGCGCTCTTGCGGCTCGTGCAAAGCATGCCGTGCAGGCAAGCGCAGCGAGTGCCGCTACTACACGCTCAACGGCTACTTCAGCACGAGCCGCGACGGCCAGCGCATTTTCGATTTGTATCCGTACGGCGGGTTCAGCGAGTACATGACCGCCCCGGAATACGCGCTAGTCAATATCCCCGACAACCTGAGCTTCGAGCAGGCCGGACGCTTCGGCTATCTCGGCACCGCTTATGGCGCGTTGAAGAATGCCGGCGCAGCGTCCGGCCAGGTTGCATTGATCGACGGCATTACGGGAACGCTTGGCGTCGCTTCGACCGTCCTCGGCCTTGCGATGGGTCTGACGCGCGTGCTCGGAACAGGACGCGACGAGAGGTTGCTCGAACGCGTCAAATCGCTTGCGCCCGATCGGATCGAAGTCATGAAGCTCGGAGAAGGATCGGCCGGCGATTGGGCCAAGTCGCTTACGGGCGGTGACGGCGCCGATTTCGTCATCAGCGCGCTCGGCGCGAAGGCCCCGGCGGCCACGATGCTCGATTCGATGAAAGGCGTGCGTCGCGGCGGCAAAGTCGTGAACGTAGGCGGCGTTGCGGAGGATCTGCCCATCGACGTCAAGTGGCTGATGGACGAGCAGGTTCACTTGATCGGCTCGAACTGGTTCACGACCGCGCAAGGGCAAGAGATGGCCGACATGGTCGGCACGGGTGCGCTCGATTTGTCCTACCTCGAGCATCGCCGATTCCCGCTGGCGCGCGTCAACGAAGCAATCTCCGGCCTCAAGGATCGTGATGGCGGCTTCAGCAACTATGTCGTCATGCCCTGATTGAATCCGGCGTGCGCTGCGCACGGGCGCAGCGACTTTGCTCCGGGTGTCCATGCCCCTGTTGGCCAGCCGCACGGCTGGCTTTTTTTATGTTCCGGAGCGATGCGCCTCGTTCATGCAACATCGACACCGACATCGATAGGCGCTGTTGCATCGAATGGAACGCGATTACCGCTGCGGCCTGCAACAGTGCGTTCCCTGACATAGGTATTCACCCTGATCACTCGCCTCAGTACACTGCAGACATCGGTTCGGCAAACGGGCCGACAACGATAACGCGACAATGAATGTCGCAGTCAAATGCAGAGGCTGGTTATGAAGAAATCGCTGATCCAGGGGATCGTCGTCGCAGCCGTCGTGATGGCGCCTGTCGTCTCGTTTGCGCAAAAAAACGCGCCAGTCACGCGGGCTCAACTCAAGAGCGAAATCGTCCGGCTCGAAAAATCCGGCTACTCTCCCGCCGGCAGCGACATCGACTATCCCGCCAATCTGCAGGCTGCCGAAGCGCGTACGGATGACGACGAGCGCACCGCTGTAAAGACGACCTACGGCGGCGAGGTCGTGGGAGCGACCGAAGCGGGTTCGCGGGCACCGGCTTCGTATCGCGCAACGTCGCCCTACCTCGACAACGCCGCCAACGCGCTGTATGTCGGCGACTGAACTGCGCGCCGGCCCTATGCGCTTGACGCGCGGATCAACCAGGCGTCATCCTCGCGGTGCAGCCCCTTCGATCCCGGCTAGCGCTTGGCGGTCCGCCTCGAAGGTCGCGGTCAAGTCCTCGCGAAGAAACGAGATCCAGGTGCGAATCTTCGCGTCGACGAATTGCCGCGATTGGTACAGCGCGTGAACCACAACGGGCTGCACATCGTAGCCGCACAGAACCCGGACCAGCGATCGCGAAGTCAGTCCCGGCAAGGCAATGCCAGCGGGCAGAATGCCGATTCCGAGACCGGTTCTGATCGCAGGCTCGAGCGCTTCGATGACATTAACGGCATAGCGAGGTGCGCCGATGTCAACGGCGAACGGCACCTCTGCACCATCGAACATCCATTTGTTGAACGGAAACACCGGGGTCGCAAGTTGAAGACAACGGTGATCGCGCAAATCCTCGGGTTTCTTCGGCTCGCCGTGCTTCGCCAGGTATTGCGGAGACGCGCAGACGATGCCCGGAATGCTGCCGAGCCTGACGCTGATCAGTCCCGAGTCCGGCAACGTGGGGGCAACAACGATCGACACGTCATACCCGTCCTCCAAGATGTCCGGCACCGCCCCCGATAACGTCAGCTCGACTCTGAGGGCAGTGAACTGCTCTTGGTATCGCAGCACAGCCGGCACGACGAGGTGATGGCCGAAGCTCGACAGCGCATGCACGCGCAAGCAGCCAGTCGGATGTTCTCGCGCTGAACCGGCCTCCGCTTCCGCCTCGTCGATGTTGGCTAGAATCTGGCGGCATCGATGCAGATAACGCTCGCCCGCTTCGGTCAGGGCAATGTTCCTCGTAGTTCTGTATAGCAGGCGGGACCCCAGGTGATTTTCAAGCGCCGATATGGCACGCGATGTCACGGATGTCGTCAGATTGAGCTTGCGCGCAGCCGCCGCGAAGCCGCCCTCCGCAACGACCTTCGCAAAGACGCGCATACAGTGAAGTGTATCCATAACCATTTGCTGGCAGCGTTCGGCGAGTGACGCCATAGGTCTCGCCGGCGCCGCAACGCAGCGGCATCCTCTAGCGCGCCGAAAGTCTTTCAATCCAAGTGGAGAACGCGATTGCGAACCGCGTCAAAAATTCGATCGTGCCCGCATGAGTCAAGGCGCCGGCATGGTCAAACAGCGCAGCCACGTTGCCGACATAGACTTCTGGACTCGACATGACGTTGACGCCCATAGACACCAACGATTGCCTGAGGTGATGACTCGCTCCGAATCCACCCATCGCGCCGGGCGATGCGCTCACGATGGCGGCCGGCTTTCCGCTGAGAACGCTGGCGCCGAACGGCCTCGAGAGAACGTCCACTGCGTTCTTCAGGACGGCAGGGACCGAGCGGTTGTATTCAGGCGTGACGAATAGAACCGCATCGGCGGTAACGATGCACTGACGAACCTGACGCCAAGTATCAGGCGCATCTGCTTCCAAGTCATCGTTGTAGAAAGGCAGCGCGCCGATCTCGACGATCTCAAGCGAGAGCGTGGGGGGCGCGAGTTCCGAGAGCGCATGAGCCAGCATGCGACTGAACGAGTTCTGACGCAGGCTTCCGACCAATACGGCGACCTGATACGGCGGGGACATAGAGAGGCTCCTTTTCACGAATCCAATGCTATCGTTAGCATAGCATAAACGATCCGTAGGACGGGGCTTGGCACGCAGGCCGCTGCCTCACAACTACTACACGCCCTCAGCAGCCGTTGCCTCATTCATTGACCATCACTGGATTGTCGAATGGGATCTGACCGGACGACTACCGGAGCAGCAGCGTGCCCTCCTATCTCCGAATGCACACCTGGTGATCTGCCCTGGCCAGTCTGGCCTGTTCGGAGTCGTGCGTGGCGCCTATTGTCGCACTTTGGCGGGTTCGGGCTGTGTGCTGGGGCTACGTTTTCGTACGGGCGGCTTACGCCCGTTCCTGAACGGTCCCGTAGCAAAGCTGACTGATAGGAGACTTCCCGTCTCCGTTATTACGGGAGTTGACGGCACGTCTTTGGAACGCCAGGTACCAGGTGCGTGCGGAAACGAAGCGATGATCCATGCGGCCAACTCGCTTCTCGAGCATCGGCTGCCCCCGCCCGATCCGACGATAGACGAGGTGTGTGTCATCGTCGCATGTGCGCGCCGCGACGGGGGTCCTCTGCGGGTTCAGGCACTCGCCGACGAGGCCCGCCTGAGCGTCAGGACACTTCAGAGATTGTTTCACGAGTATGTAGGCATCTCGCCGAAATGGGTGATCCGCCGCTATCGTCTGCAGGAGGTGGCCCAACGGCTCACGACCGGACACAATGTTAAGCTCGCCGACCTCGCTGCCGAGCTCGGCTATTTTGATCAAGCCCATCTCGCGCGCGATTTCACCCGGCTGTTCGGCTGCTCGCCGTCGAATTACCGCCGAACGCAGATCAATTAATGCTGAGTGATCGCATCGTTAGTTAGTAGATGTATTGCGTTTCGAACGCTCTGTCGCTGTCTGTTCAGCAGGGCCAAACAGTGCGGTCGACGCGCTCGCTACGGCAGGACAACAGAACGACCGCGCGGATATCAGTGAGTGCGATCGTCTGGTCGTAATGCGACACCAACGGGTGTATCTTCGCTTATTTTCGACCCCGCTGAAATATGTCACGAAAACCCTTTGTCATCGTCAGCGGCCTACCTGCCAGTGGAAAATCAACTTTGGCTCGCAAAATCGCGAGCGTGTTGGACCTACCTTGCATCGACAAGGATGATCTTCTCGAAAGGCTTTTCTTGACCAATGCAGTCAGTGAGCCGGCTCAACGCAGATCGCTTAGCCGGTTGGCTGATATCGAGTTAATGGAAAGTGCAAGACGATCAGGAGCAGCAGTCCTTGTGTCTTGGTGGCGGCATCCCAAGTCGAATGCAGATTCGGGTACGCCCGTTATGTGGCTGAGCGAGCTTCATGAGCCAGTGGTCGAGGTTCACTGCGTTTGCACGCCTGATGTAGCGGTGGAGCGCTTTCTCGCGCGCGAGCGACATCCTGGCCATTTAGACTCGCGATGGTCCCGCGGCCAACTGCTGGATATGTTTCACGATGAGGCAGCATACGGGCCCATATACGCGGACAGAGCAATCTGCATTCCAACCGATCATCAGATGGACGTCGGTCCAATGACCGACGAGTGATTGCTGTGCGTGATAGCGCGCGCTACGCGCGCTGCCGCAATTCAGGCCGCTTGCCGCGGTTCGTCGGACGACACCGCAAGGGTGCCCTTGTGTCGAGGCGCCGTTTCGATCAATGCCGACGCCACAAACACACCGATGACAAGACCAGCCAGCGCAAAATCGAACACGCGGGGCAGCCCGAAATTCTGCGCGATATATCCGGCAATAGCCGGTGCCACTCCTCCGCCGAACATCTCTCCGATACCGGAGATCAACCCGATCGTCGAAGCCACCAGCCCCGCGGGCGCCGCTTCGGCCGCAATGGGACCGCTCAGCAGGCTGAGCAAGCCGATCGAGCACATCGAGATGCCGAATAGCAATGCGAAGAGCGCCATAGGATTCGCACCCGTTCTGGAAAACGCGAAAAGCAGAACTGCTGCGACGGCGAACGCGCCGATAGCCGCGGCCTTGCGCCCGATGTAGTCGGATATCCCCGACAAGCCGAACGAGCCTATGAAACCGCCGAAGCCGAGAGCCGATGCCACGAACCCCATGCTTTGCGCGTCGAAATGCAGCACCGCCATGAGGTACGTCGGCACCATGGCTCCGATGACGAAAATGCCGGCCATCGCGCAGAGCATGGCCGCAATCGCAACAGCTACGTTTCTGTTGGCGAATATCGAGCCCCACCGGACTTTGACCCGATTGTGCGGACTCGGGGCAACGAACGACGTCTGCGGGCGATCGCGAAGCGTCTTCGCGCACAACGCCGCCACGATCAACCCGGGTACGGCCGAAATCAAGAACACCCAGTGCCATGACGGTACAACGCGCAACAATTGCGTCGCGAGAATCGGCGCCACCCCGAGGCCGAGCAATGAGAACATGCTCATTTGAAAGCCGAGATTGAAGCCTCGCCGTCCGGGAAGCGACGCCTCGGTCGTCGCGGCGACGCTCGCAGGCGTGAAAGCGCCCTCCGCGACGCCCATGATGCCGCGGATCAGCATCAGACTCGCAAATCCTGTCGCGAGACCTGACAAGCTCGAGAGTAGCGAAAACGCAATCATCGTCCAGACGAGGATCTTCTTGCGTCCAATCCGATCCGAGATCGGTCCGCTCGCGATAGCCCAAGCCCCCCATGCGACGGCCAGCACACCGATCAGATTGCCCAGTTGCTGAAAATTCAATCCCAGGTCGCGCATCATGTACGGAAACAGTGGCGCAACCATCCATCGATCAAGACCGACCAATCCGAAGCCGACGGCCAACAACAAAACCGTCTTGAATTCATAAGCACTGTCGTGCTTTACCATCGTATCCATGCTTTGTCTCCTCCAGTAAGGCATTCATCAGGGTCTTCTCAAATGCAGATAAGTGACGATTTATCTTTATTTATTTAGTATTCCTAAATTATTTTTCCGAAAGCAACACCGCGTGGCGTCGCGCGCCGCGCCCGGGTGTTCGGACGGCGCGCGCACCCTGAAAAGCGGTCGCTGTTTCGAAAGGTTGACGCGACGAGCTAGACGATCACGCAGGCTTCATCGAATTCCAGCCGAGGACTGCGCGGAAACAGCCCGGCCGGATCGCCGTAGCCGAGGCAACAGAGGAAATTCGCGCGCAACGACGTCCCTTCGAAGAACAGTGAATCGACGCGGCCGGCATCGAAGCCCGACAGCGGTCCGCAGTCGAGACCGAGCATTCGCGCCGCGAGGATGAAGTAGCCGCCCTGCAACGAGCTATTGCGGAAACAAGTTTCGGCGGCAAGCGCAGGTTGATCGCGAAAAAGCTCGCCCGCATTCGGACGATGCGGAAACAGCTTGGGTAGTTGCTCGTAAAACGCCGTGTCGTAAGCCACGATCGCCACGACCGGCGCTGTGCGCACTTTCTCGACGTTGCCTGGAGAGACGGCCGAGACCAGGCGCGCACGCGCATCCGTCGAGCGCACGAACGTCAGCCGCATCGGCGAGCAATTCATGCTCGTCGGCCCCCACTTCGCCAGTTCGTATAGCTCTTGCAGCAATTCATCCGGCACGGGGTGAGCAAGCCAGGCATTCTGACTCCGTGCCTGGGTAAACACCTGCTCTCGCGTGCGGCTGTCCAAACGTTCCCTCATCGACTCGCGCTCCGGTTCATCTCGATTCATGGCGCCCCGGCTTACGTACGGCTCGCGCCAACCATGAAGAACGCCACCGTCGCGGGCGCATCGCTCTTGTTGCGCCACGCGTGCCGCGTACCCTGTTGCACAGCGACGTCCATCGGGCGCAGCACAGTATCGTCTCCATCATCGACCTCCAACCATACTTCGCCCGATAGCACGAGCGCGTAGTCGATCGTGTCGGTCGCATGCATGCCCGGGCAATCAGGCTCGAACGTCTGTGCGAGATCGGGCATGCGCGCAACGCATTCCTCGCCCGCCGCGACTGGATCGAAGCCCGATGCGCTCATCGTGCTGTCAGGCGGAAACGTCACGATCAACAAACTCGTCCCACCAACCGGCGGTAGCAATGTGGTTTGTCCCACGGTGGGGTCGCCGCTGGCCGCCGGCAAGACAGGCGAAGGCGCTGTCGTCCAGACCTGCGCGAACGCATGGCCGGGAATAGATTGAAATGCAACCGTACGCGGCGGCGTGCCGTCCGAAAGCAACACGGAGCGGCCGCTGTTGTCGTGACCAGTTACGACTCGTCTAATGTGCATGAATACGCTCGATGCGTGAGAAGGGAATGGCTGCGCCTGCCTGGCACGGCCGGCACTGCGCCGGCCAGGCGCCGGTGTCACACTCAAGGACAAATCACGTAGTTGCTGAAGCCGCCGTTGCGATTTTCGATGCCGCCGAGTGCGGTGTTAATGTCTTCGAGCTTGAAGCTGCAATGCTCGAACACCGAAAGGTCGACGACGCCCGACTCGACCATATCGGCCATCTCTTGTCCCTGGCCGGCCGTAAACCAAGCCGAGCCGCTGAAGCGCTGGTCGTTATCCATCATGTAATGCAGATTGATCGGAACTTCGCCCGCGACGGCGCCGATGTTGATGAGATGGCCACCACGCCGCAGTGTCTTGAGCGTCTCCCGCAGCGTCTCCTGCGGCGCGCCCGGTCCTAACGCATCGATCACCGCATCGGTACCCGCACCTTGCGTCACGCGTGCGGCCCATTCGCTGACCGAGCCGTCATCGAGCGACATGACTTCGATGCGCTCCGGCGCGAGCGCTTTGACGCGCTGCAGGAGTTCCCGGTTGCGCGCCGTACCGAGGATCTTCTTCGCGCCCATCGCCAGCCCGAACAGGGCGGCGCCGAGGCCCAGCGTTCCACTGATACCGCTGACGAGTATCGTGCTGCTCGGCCCGACCTCCGCCTTTTTCAACGCTCGATAGGCCGTGCCCAGGTAGCCGAAGCGCGCCGCCGTTTCGTGACTCAGGTTGTCCGGAATCTTGACCAGGCTGTACTGCGGCGCGGTCATGTACTCGCAGAGGCCACCGTACGGATAGTCGTCGAAGATGACTTGCGAGCGTTCGCTGAATCCGAAGTATCCGTTGAACGTGTAGTACGGACATGACGTCGTCTCGCCGGAACGGCAGGCACGACACCCGCCGCAATAGCGCGCGGGGTTCACGTAGACGCGATCACCCGGCTTGAATGCATGGACCTGGCTACCCACCTCTTCGATGACCCCGGTTGCATCGAGACCAAAGATTGCCGGCAATTTCGGCAACGGAAGATGCGGAAACCACTTCTCCCAATTGCTCAAGACATTGCCGAGATTCGGCACGATGCCGCATGCCTTCACCTTCACCAGTACGTCGGTGGGTCGAGGGGACGGAACGGGGATGTTCTCGATCACCATCGGCTCACCTACGTTATGCATGCGCGCTGCTCGCATCATCTTCGTCATTGCTCGTCTCCTGTCTATCAATCTTCTAGAGGCAAGACCGGGCGAGTTCGTCGTCAAGAAACGATCGATCCCGCGGTGTGCTACGCCTCAATTAACATGCACGATAAACATATTTGTGCATAAACCAAATCATCGTTTACCTGAACGCTACCGAAGGCCGTCCAATCCTCTCACTTCCGATGCCTGCAATCCGCCGAGCCGCGCATGGACGCGCCCGCCCGTTGCCATGGCCAATGCGAATGCGATTTCGTTGCGACGCGGGCCATCCCAGACCGTGACCTCGCAGGTGCCAAAATGGCTGCGCACGTAGGAAGCCTGAATGTGCCCCAGCGGCACCATCAAACGCGAGCCCACGCCGCCAATCGTCTTCGCCGACGGGACGATCGCCTTCGGGCCGCCCAGTGTTTCCCGCATGGCCCAACCGCCCGCCTCATGCCAGACGGCGCCATGTTCAAGTTCGCCGTCTTCACCGACGATGGCGCCCTTCCCATACGCCTGCACTTTGGAGATCCCGCCCAGCTGAGCCACGAGACGCAATGACAGATCAGCCCCCAACTCCCGTAGCGCGCTCATGAACGGCAAGAGATCCGGCTCGTACCGTCCGGCGTACGGATTCGCGACGATGGCGGTCGCCACCGCGATCACCAACGGCTCGCCAAGCCGTTTACCGCCTTCGTGCCAAACCTCTTCTACGTCCAGCTTGATCTTTCTCACATTGACTAACGACATGCCTTGCTCCGAGGAAATGGTTCGCGTCGACTACACCGGGCGTCCTCTCGTACGCCGGCGCTTGCATTATATCCATCGCCGTGTAATATGCACAAAAATATCTTTTATGCCCAACAGGAGAAAAACCCATGAAACTGGTCTCGTACCGACACCAAAACCGGCCCGGGTTCGGTGCAGTCAAGGACGAAGGCGTCATCGATCTCGCGAAGCATTTGCCTGCCGTCGCGGATCTCGCGGCGCTCGTATCGAACCCGGCCGCGCTCGCCGAGGCCCGGCGGCTGGCTGCCACGGCGACCGCCGATTTCGCGCTTGCCGCCGTCGAGCTCGAACCGGTCGTTCCGCGCCCGAACAAAATCATTTGCGTCGGCATCAACTATGTCGCGCACGCCGCTGAGGCCGGCCGGACCGTAGGGAAATACCCGGTCATCTTCCATCGCTATGCGCAAACGCTGGTCGCACACGGCGCACCGATCATCCGTCCTCGCGTCTCCGACAATTTCGACTTCGAAGCGGAGCTTGCCGTCGTGATCGGCAAAGGCGGCTCGCACATCAAGCCGGAAGAAGCCATGAACCACGTAGCCGGCTACACGTGCTTCAACGATTCGAGCGTGCGCGATTGGCAGTTCCATACGCACCAGTACGGGATGGGCAAGAACTTCCGCGGCACGGGCTCGCTCGGCCCGTGGCTCGTTACCGCAGACGAAATTCCCGACTATCGCGAACTCTCGATCAAGGGGATGCTCAACGGCGAATGCATGCAGGCAGGCAAGCTCTCCGAACTTGCGTTCGACATCCCCGCCCTGATCGCCTATGTATCCCAGGCGCTCGACTGGCAGCCCGGCGATATCCTGGCGACCGGCACACCGAGCGGGATCGGTTTCAAGCGCCAGCCGCCGATCTTCCTGAAGCCGGGCGATACGTTCGATGTCGTCATTCCTGGCGTCGGCACCTTGTCGAACCCCGTCGCAGACGAAGCGTGAACATCACATCAACGAGACATTCGGAGACAAACATGGCGGCCTTGCCGAAAATTCAGTTCACGCATTGCGGAATCTTTTGCAGCGACCTCGAGATGATGGTCGACTACTACCGCAAGTATCTTGGCTTCGTCGTCAGCGACAAGGGCGTCGCTTCGACCAGCCATCGTCTGTACTTCATGACGCAGGATCCCAAGATTCATCATCAGCTCGTCCTGTTCGACGGCAAGCCGACCGACCTGCCGTTC
Source organism: Trinickia soli (assembly GCF_002879855.1). Classification (GTDB taxonomy): domain Bacteria; phylum Pseudomonadota; class Gammaproteobacteria; order Burkholderiales; family Burkholderiaceae; genus Trinickia; species Trinickia soli. The sequence goes on from NZ_PNYB01000008.1 coordinate 225,059, forward strand.
AATCCCGTCAACCAGTTGTCGTTGTTGCTCGACTCGCTCGCCGATCTGCAGTCGTATTACCGCCGTGCGGTCAGTGCCGGCGTCACAGGGATCGAGCAGGTCGACCATGGCAACGCATGGTCGATCTACTTCAAGGACCCCGAAGGCAATCCCCTCGAGTTGTACGTCGACAGTCCGTTCTTCACGGCCCAACCTTGCCGCGAGCCCCTGGATCTCAATCTTTCCGCTGAGGAAATCATCGGGCGAACGGAGGCGATGTGCCGGCGCCGGCCCGGTTTTTTGTCGCGCGAGGCTTGGATCGCTGAAATGCGCGAGCGAATCGCGGCCCAACGCACGGCATTCGACGCATAAGAACACGCGCATGGGCTGGCCCGATGGGCGGTTCGACCACGGATCGGCGATAGGGACGAATACGGGCCTCGTGCGAACGTGGTTTTTCTTGGAGCAATATCTGATGAAGTGCAATTTCATCGGCGGGCAATGGCGTGCGAGCGCGGCATCCCGCAGCAATATCAATCCGTCCGACCTGGACGATGTCATTGGGCAATACGCTCAAGCCGACGCCGACGATGCGCGCGCCGCGATCGATGCGGCTCGCAATGCTCAAAAGACGTGGGCGCATGACGGCATCCAGGCGCGCTCGAGCGCGCTCGACTTCATCGGTTCCGAACTACTGGGCAGACAAACCGAGCTCGGGACACTGCTGTCTCGCGAGGAAGGCAAGACCCTCGCCGAGGGAATAGCTGAAGTCGCGCGCGCCGGCCAGATATTCAAGTTCTTCGCCGGGGAAGTGCTCCGCACAGGCGGAGAAAAGCTGCCGTCGGTGCGCCCGCTTGTGGAGGTCGAAGTCACGCGCGAACCTGTCGGCGTCGTCGGCATCATCACACCATGGAATTTCCCGATCGCGATTCCCGCCTGGAAAATCGCGCCGGCGCTGGCCTACGGCAATAGCGTCGTATTCAAACCGGCCGATCTCGTGCCGGGATCGGCATGGGCGCTCGCGGAAATTATCTCGCGCAGTGCAATTCCCCACGGTGTGTTCAACCTCGTCATGGGGCGCGGCAGCGTCGTCGGTAACGCGATCGTCTCGTCGCCCGATGTCGATGCTGTTTCGTTTACAGGATCCGTCGAAACCGGACGCACCCTGCTGCAGCGCGGCGCGCAACAGTTCAAGCGCATGCAACTCGAGATGGGCGGCAAGAACCCGCTCGTCGTGCTCGATGACGCCGACCTCGAGGTGGCGGTCGATTGCGCGGTGCAAGGCGCCTATTACTCGACAGGGCAACGCTGCACGGCCTCGTCGCGCTTCATCGTGCAGAAGGGCATCTATCCACGCTTCGTCACTCGTCTGACAGAAGCGATCGAACGTCTGCGCGTTGGCCATGCGCTCGAACCGCAGACGCAGATCGGCCCTGTCGTTGACGAGGGGCAACTGCGGCACGACGAGGGGTATCTCAACATCGGGAAGAATGAAGGTGCAAAACTTGCCTGCGGAGGTCAGCTCGTCAAGCGCGACACGCGTGGACACTTCCTGTCGCCCGCGCTGTTCATCGACGCGACACCAAAGATGCGCATCGCGCGCGAGGAAATCTTCGGTCCGATCGCCTGCGCTATTGCGGTCGACAGCTATGAAGAGGCCCTTTCAGTTGCAAACGATAGTCCTTTTGGGCTCTCGTCGGGCATCTGCACGACTTCGCTCAAATACGCGACGCATTTCAAGCGGCATGTGAAGAGCGGCATGACGATGGTGAACGTGCCGACAGCTGGCGTCGACTATCACGTGCCGTTTGGCGGAACAAAGGCGTCCAGCTACGGGCCGCGCGAACAAGGAACATACGCAGTGGACTTCTTCACGACCGTGAAAACTGCGTATACGAAGGCATACTTTGATTAACCCCAGCGCCGGCCAAAACGGTCGGCGCTTTGCAAACGCATCCGCGCGTGCGGCTGCAAAGCAGCATTGGATAGGGAGGAGACGTGGACTTCGATTTGATTATCGTCGGCCTGGGACCGGTTGGCGCCGTGGCCGCGAACCTGGCCGGCGAGGCTGGGCTGCGCACGCTCGTGCTGGAAAAGTCGCTAACGGTCTTCGATAAGCCTCGCGCAATGGGTTTCGATCAGGAAATCATGCGGATCCTGGGTGATCTCGGGCTTGCCGGCAAGATCTCACAGTACGTGATGCCCTATAGGCCATCCGAATATCGCACGACCGACGGGCGCGTGATCCGCCGGATCGAGGCGGCCGAGCCGCCGTTTCAGCTCGGCTGGGCGCCCAACTATGTGTTCATGCAGCCGCAGATCGAAGCCGCGCTGCGCGAGAATCTCGGCCGCTTCCCGGCGGTGACGGTCAAGCTCGGCGCACAAGTCGATGCCGTGGCGTCCGGTGAAGAGGAGGCATCGGTTACGGTGGTGGATTCGTCGAGCGAGCCGCACACGTACCGATCCCGCTATGTGCTCGCGTGCGACGGTGGAACGAGCCCGACTCGGATGGGACTCGGTCTCGACATGGAGGACTTGGATTTCGATGAACCGTGGCTCGTGGTCGACGTCGTCCTCAAGGACGGATGCGGTGCGAATCTGCCGACGACCAACGTCCAATATTGCGAAATCGAGCGCCCTTGCACTTTCGTGGTCGGGCCCGGTCAGGTCCGACGCTGGGAATTCATGATCAACGCCGACGAGACGCCGGCACAGGTCATGGAGCCCGCGTTCGTTCGCCGGCTCATCTCGCGCTGGCTCGACGAAAGCGAGTACGACATCTGGCGCGCTTCCTCGTATCGTTTCCATGCGCTCGTCCTGAGCAAATGGCGATCGGGCCGGGTGTTCTTCCTCGGCGATGCCGCGCACATGACGCCGCCGTTTCTCGCGCAGGGCATGTGCCAGGGCATTCGCGATGCGGCCAACCTCATCTGGAAGCTCGCGCTCGTCAACCGCGGCGCGGCAGGTCCCCTGCTCCTCGACACCTATCAAGCCGAGCGGCTTCCCCACGTCAAGCAGACCACGCTCGTCACGAAAGGGCTCGGCAAGCTGATCTGCGAACGTGATCCCGCCGCCGCTAGCGAGCGAGATACGCGTCTGCTCGAGGAAATGGCGGCCAACCCGCGCGGCACCGTGCGGCAATCGCTGATTCCTGGGCTCAGCGCGGGCTTCCTGTCCGCATCGGCTCACGGCCCACGCGGTCAATTGTTTCCTCAGCCGCGCGTCAAAACATCGGATGGTCGTGAATGCCTCCTCGATGAAGCGACCGGCGCAACGTTCCGCATTGTCGTCGACGCGCAGACCGATGCATCCGTTGTCGCAAGCATCGCACGCGAATGCGATGCGCTGCGCGACTTTGCTGTCGAGCTGGTCGTCATCGGGACGAAACCGCTTGCCTCGAGCAACCTGCCGCAACACTATCAAGATGTCGATGGAGTACTGGTCGACTGGATGCGACGGCACGACTGCGGCGCCGTTATCGCGCGGCCGGATCACTATGTGTACGGCGCTTGCCGCAACGCAGACGATGCGTGCCAAATGATCCGCGAGTTCGCCGCAGCGTTACGGCCAGGCAATCCGCACGAAAATCCGACTGCGGCTTCTTGCGCTTGATCGGTACCGCAAACAGTGCTGCGCGAGGCGATGGCGAGCCTCGCGCAGCACTGTTTATGCTCCCTGAGAATCACACCTTGCATACCGGAGTATTTTGCGCATAAAATGCTTCTCATCGACAAATCCGTAGTCATCCCAAACCCATGGACTCGACAACTACTTCGAATGGCGTACCGCTAATCGACGTCGCCTTCGCCCGGATGAAGACGTCCATCATCCGTTGCGAGCTCGCGCCGGGTAGCCGGCTCAAGGTCGAAAGCCTGTCGAAGGCCTACGGACTCAGCAGTTCGCCGATCCGCGAGGCGCTCAACCGGCTCGCCCAAGACGGCATCGTTCAAGCGACGGAAAATCGTGGGTTCTGGGTCGCCCCGATCAGTATCGACGACTTCAAAGACATCACGCGGCTGCGCGTGCTGCTCGAGCAAGAGGCGCTCAACGATTCGATCGATCACGGCGATGAGGAATGGGAAGTGGCCGTGCTCACGGCCTTTCATCGGTTGAGCCTTGCGGAGAAGCGTCTCGGCTCGGGGCCCGTCGCGCTTGACGACGACTGGTCGGAACGCCACCGCGCGTACCACATGGCGCTGCTGTCGGCGACGCCCAGCGCCCTACTCTCGAATATGGTCGGTTCGCTCTTCGATCGCGCCGAGCGCTACCGCCGCTATTCCGCGCTGCATCGGACCGAAGAGCGGCATAAGAACAGCGAGCACGAAGCACTCATGAAGGCGGCACTCGATCGAGACAAGGAAAAGGCCGCACGGCTTCAGCGCAAGCATATAGAAGGGACGCTCGCGCGCGTCACCGCGGCGCTCGAACGGCAGTTGGCCACCATCCAATAGAGCACGAAGCGCCGCGCCGATACGAAACTCAGGCGGCGCTCTGCGAGGGTGACATCGGCAAGGCGCGTGTGCTACAGCGCCTTGCCGATGTCCGTTTCATCAGAACATCGTTTGCATACCGATGCGGCCGATGAACTGCGAGCGGCCGTTGGAGGGGCCGAACGTGCCATTGATTACCGCGTTCGCGCCCGAGTTGGTCAACTGGTAAGCACCCTGCGCGTAGACTGCCGTGCGCTTGGACAAGAAGTACTTGGCAACCAAGCCCAATTGATGCGCGTGGTTGTGGTCCACCCCGGCGTTACCCCACATGAAGGTGTAAGCGAGGCTCGTCGAGAACGCGGGCGTAAAGCGATATAGCGCCCCTGCTTCCGCCGCGTTCACTGCGGCGCCGTTTTGCGTGTTCCGCGTGTTGGTGAAAAGCGCGGTCAACAGCAGCTTGTCTCCGTTATATTTCGCGCCCAGGCCGAAGTTGCGGATGCTGTCGCCAAGCAATGCCGCGTAGCGGATGTCCGTATACGCAGCACCAAATGCAAACGGGCCAGCACTGTAGCTCACACCCAGACTATCCGCGCTGTTTTGGCGGAAATCCCCCGCCGTCCCTCCAAATGCATACATGCCACCGAACCGCAGGCCGCCGATGAGCGGACTCGTGTACTTGACCGCGTTATTCAACGGCGTATCGCCGTTCATGCGATCGAAGTCGAACGCCTCGTCCGGCGGAGAATCCGGAATACCCAACTTGGCGAACGGACCATCGCGAAACTGATAAAACCCCCCGCCATACATCGCCATATCCGCGCCGACGTCGTAAAACAGCGTGTCGACCATGAAATCATATTGGCGGCCAAGCGTAAGCTTCCCGTACCGATCGTTATCGAGGCCGACCCACGCATTGCGCGCGAAAAGCCCCGTGCCCGAACCACTGCCGTTCGATTTCTGCGAAACAAGATTGCCCTGCAGCGTGAACTGTGTCGTCAACTGAAAGATCGCGTGCGTACCGTTCCCGAGGTCCTCGCTGCCCTTGAACCCCAATAGGTTCGGCAGCGCGATGCCATCGTCAAGCCTCCACGCGGAATGCCCTCCTATATTGCTGACGTATGACACCCCTGCATCGAGCAAACCCCACAGCGTCACGCTGCTCTGAGCATGTGCGCTTGGCACGATGCCGACACACGTTCCCACCGCGACTGTCGCCGCAGCCATGATGCGCTTCTTCACTATCGTCTCCTCCGAACGGATCACTTCCATAGATAACGCACAAATTACATTCAAATACACGTTAATTATTTTTGTGCATATTCCATCAAACGACGTCGACGGTCAATGCTCTTGAGGGGGATTGGCGATCAGTGTTTACGCGCGTGTGCGTCGCGGGCTTCTTCGTGCTTGATCCTGATGCGCCAGCCGTCGCTACGAAACGAAATGGAGTTGAACGCCGTACGTGGGCGCACCACCACCGCACATCGACGCGCTAGTGGTTGCGGGAAGGAGATGATCAGATGGATTGCACGCTGAGCTACTGCTCAGCGCGCTTGTTGTCGTCGGCGCCGCGACGCCGGCAGCTTTCCACGGTCAGATCAAAGATCGTGGGGCGGTGCAACGGTGATTGCCTACAGTCCGTCGCACCGGGAGCCGGGTTTGCGCGATCGGCTGCTGGCGGCAGGCGCGAAAGAGGTGCGAAAGTCGCGTTCGGAGACATGCGGTGGCCAGGGCGGATCCTGGCCGCTTCATCGTCCCTGCTTCTGTCTCGCGCTGACAGCGAAGGATTACCCGGCCACTCCGCACGGGTCCGCGCAGAAGCGCTTACCCGAGCCGGAATTTTTTTCTGAGGCTTGCATCGACCGGACCAGCCGGCATGAAGCGCCGCAACTTGCTCAGGAGGGACGCTTCCCCAGGCGGTATACGGCGCATGCGCCATGCGCCGAGCGCGGCGTCGACGACGGTGTTCGCCACGCTGTCCGGCTCGGGCGCCGCTTTCACGCTGTCGACGACGGCACGTGATGCAAGCGCACGCTCCCGATCATAGTCGGTGATCTTCGCAGTGGCCTGCGGCGCATTGATGTCGAGATTGGTTCGGGTAAAGGACGGCTCGACCAGCGTAACGCGAATGCCGAACTGACGCGTCTCGTGGTCCAGTGTCTCGGTCAGTCCCTCGACGGCGTGTTTGGAAGCCGCATAGAGTCCCATGTACGGTGCCGGCAAAAAACCGAGCACTGAACTGATATTGACGATCCGTCCTCGTCGTTGCGCCCGCATGTGCGGAAGCACCGCCTGGGTCGTACGCAGAATGCTGAACACGTTCGTGTCGAACAGTGCGGTGGCTTCGGACACCGATGTTTCCTCCACTGCTCCGACCAACGTCCCGCCAGCATTGTTGACGAGCACGTCAATGTGCCCCGCGCGTTCGATGATCGTGTCAATCGCAGTTCGGACCGAAGCGTCGTCGCGCACATCCATCTCCACCAGCTCGACGCCGGCCAGTGGCGTCATTCTTGCAATGCTTCGCACGGTGCCGAATACGCGACACCCGCGCTTCGCCAACTTCTCCGCGGTCGCGCGTCCGATACCCGACGACACGCCGGTTACGACGACAATTGTGGAATTCAACATCGGCGTTCCTTCGATAGAGTGAATCGTTGGTTTTTAACTGCGTTCGTTGATCGCGTCCTGCCGCGTAGGTTCGGGTCGAGATGCATGCGCAAGCCGGTCCTTGCGAGAGCCCGCCGGGTCGCCCGGCCGAATCCTGAACCAGATCGAATACATCGCCGGCAGGAACACCAGGGTCAGTACCGTCCCGGCGAATGTTCCGCCTATCAGCGTGTAAGCCAGCGTGCCCCAGAACACCGAGTGGGTGAGCGGAATGAATGCGAGGATCGCCGCCATGGCGGTCAGAATCACCGGGCGCGCACGCTGCACTGTGGCCTCGACGACAGCACGGAACGGATCCAGCCCCGCCTGTTCGTTCTGATGGATCTGCCCGATCAGGATCAGCGTGTTACGCATCAGGATCCCCGACAGTGCAATGAGGCCGACGAGCGCGTTGATGCCGAACGGCTGGCGGAACAGGATCAACGTCGGCACTACGCCGATCAGGCCGAGCGGGCTCGTCAGGAACACCATCACCATCGCTGAAATCGAACGCACCTGGAAGATGATGATGATCAGCGTCACCGCAAGCATGATCGGGAACAGCGGCAGCATCGCTTTCGTCGCCTTGCCGGATTCCTCGATGGACCCGGCTTCCTCGATTCGATAGCCGCTCGGGAGCGTGGCAATGATCGGTTGCAGCTGCCTCGTGATCGCTGTCGAGACATCCGGTGGTTGCAGACCCTCGGCGATATCGCCGCGCACTGTAATCGTGGGCACGCGATCGCGCCAGCGCATGATCGGCTCCTCCATCCGCACCTCGACCTTACCGACCTGTGACAGCGGGATGCGCTGACCGTTGGCGCCCGCGAGCGTGAAATCGCCGAGCCGCGCGGGATCCAGCCGGACATCGCCGGCCGAGCGCGCGATGACCTGCACGGTCCGGATATCCTCGCGTACCGCGGTGACGGGCACGCCGGTGAGCAGGAACTGTAGTTGTTGCGCGACGGCGCTGGATGTCAATCCCACAGCCTGCAAACGGTCTTGCTGCAAGGTGAAGTGCAGCGTCGGAGAGCGCGTGCCCCAGTCGGCATTGACCGTGCGCATCATCGGGCTACCGTCCATCACCCGCTCAACTTCAGCGGCAATGCCGCGCAGCTTGTCGGGATCGGGGCCGGTGACCCGATAAGCCACGGGGAACGGCGAATATGGCCCGAACACGAGCTGCGTGACGCGCACGCGCGCTTCAGGCGCGAGACCGCCTGCGATTGCCTGACGCAGACGCTGCTTCAATGCGTCACGCTCGCCCTGACTGTCCGTGCGGACCACGATCTTCGCGAATGACGGATCGGGCAACTCCGGACCCATCGCCAGATAGAATCGTGGAGCGCCCTGTCCGACGTAAGCGGTGACGATTCTCGCTTCCTTTTGCTTCGCGAGCCACGCCTCGACTTTCGACGTGGCGACGTTGGTCTGCGAGATCGACGTGCCATATGGCATCTGAACCTCGATCAACACTTCGGGACGGTCGGAAATCGGGAAGAACTGTTTCTTCACGATCGCCATGCCGAGGATAGCGAGCACGAAAAGACCGACGACCGAACCGGCGACGAGCCATTTGCGCGCGATGACGCGCGTCAGAAGCTTGCGGAAGCGGTTGTAGCGGGGCGTGTCGTAGATCGCGTCGTGGCCGCCTTCTACCTTCTTGAAGTCGGGCAGCATCTTCACACCGAGGTACGGTGTGAACACCACCGCGACGACCCACGATGCGATCAGCGCGATGCCGACGATCCAGAACATGTTGCTGGTGTATTCGCCGGCGGTTGAGCGTGCGAAACCGTTTGGCATGAAGCCGACTGCGGTCACGAGCGTGCCGGCCAGCATTGGCGCGGCTGTATGGCTCCACGCGTAGGCTGACGCGGCCACGCGGCCATAGCCCTCCTCCATCTTCACGACCATCATTTCGATCGCGATGATCGCGTCGTCCACGAGCAGACCGAGCGCCAGGATTAGCGAGCCGAGCGTGATGCGATCGAAGCTCTTGCCTGTCGCGGCCATGACGACGAACACCACGGCTAACGTCAGCGGCACGGCCGCGGCGACCACCAGCCCCACGCGCCAGCCCATGCTCACGAAACTCACGAGCATGACGACCAGCAGCGCAGCGAAGAACTTGATCATGAACTCGTCGACCGCCGACCTGATGTTGACGGACTGATCGGTCACCTTGGTCAGGCTCATGCCGAGCGGCAACTCTCGATTGATCGCGCCGACTTCGCTGTCCAGTGCCTTGCCGAGATCGAGCCCGTTCCAGCCGTCGCGCATCACGATACCCAGCAGCAGCGCGGGTTCGCCATTGTTACGGATCATGAATGTCGCCGGATCTTCATAACCGCGCTCGACGGTGGCAATGTCAGACAGCTTTAGTGTGCGGCCCTGCACGACGACCGGCGTGTCGCGGATCTTTTGCAGTTTGTCGAATGCGCCGTCCAGTCGGATGAACACCTCCGGCCCCCGCGTTTCGACAGAACCGGCCGGCGTCAGTGCATTCTGGCCGTTGAGCGCGGCGAACACATCCTGCGGGCTGACGCCGAGCGTCGCCAGCCGGTCATGCGAAAACTGTACGTAGATGCGCTCGGCTTGTTCGCCGATGATGTTGACCTTTTTCACCCCAGGCACATGCAGCAGCCGCTGACGCAGCGTTTCCGCATCGCGCACGAGTAGGCGCTGCGGCTCGCCCTTGGCCTTCAGCGCGAAAAGGGCGAAGGTAACGTCAGCATATTCATCGTTGACCATTGGTCCGATCACGCCGGCCGGCAGGTTGGCCGCCTCGTCACCGATCTTTTTCCGCGCCTGATAGAACTGCTCCTGCACTTCCGACGGTGGTGTGCTGTCGAGCAGCGTCAACGTCGTGAAAGCCAAACCGGGGCGCGTATAGGTCTCGGTCCGGTCGTACCAGCGCAACTCCTGCATGCGCTTTTCGATCTTTTCCGCGACCTGGTCGTGCATTTCTTGCGCGGTGGCGCCTGGCCAGGCGGTGATGATGGTCATCCCCTTGACCGTGAATGCCGGGTCTTCCGCGCGGCCCAGCTTGAAGAAGGACATGAGTCCGGCCAGCGAGATCAGGCAGATCAGGAACAGCGTGATCGCACGCTCGCGCACCGCGAGCGCCGACAGATTGAATCGACCTTCGCTCACGGCCGTGCTCCTTCGTTCGCCATCATGACGGCGGGGCCGGACACGCGGACCGACTCGCCTTCGTGCAGCAGTTGCGCGCCGAGCGCGACGACCCGGTCGCCTTGCTTCAGTCCGCCGGAAACGCGGGCGGTGTCGTCATCCAGATGTTCAACCTTCACCGGACGCCACGCGACCCGTGCCGGTTCACCGTTGATGGCCCATACCCCAGGCCCCTTTCCCGTATCCAGCAACGCACCGATCGGCACCTGCAAGCCGCCTTGCAGCGCCGCATTCGCGTCCGGAATCCGAACCGTGACCGTGGCGCCAAGCGGCGCGTTGGCCAGCGCGCGTTGCAGTACGTACCGCGCTTCGAAGGTGCGGGTACGCGGATCGGCTGAATCGGATAACTGGCGCAGCGTGGCCGGTTCGCTCGTGCCATCGCTGCCGAATAGCGTCGCTTGCGCGACCGAGCCAATTGCGGGGCGCAGCGTTTCGGGCAGCTGGATCACGGCTTCGCGACTGCCGGCGTGGGCCAGACGTACCACCGGCTGTCCCGCGCTGATGACCTGGCCGGGTTCGGCGAGTGTTTCCATGACGACGCCATCGCCGTCTGCGACCAGCTCCGCATAGCGCGTTGCGTTGCGTGCAACATCGGCGTCGGCCTCGGCCGCGCTCAGCTGCGCCCGAGCGGCATCGGCGGCCGCCTTGACCTGGTCATAGGCCGAGGCCGAGATCGCACCCGTGCCGCGCAGATCGCGATAGCGCGCCTCGTCCTGCGCAGCTTGCTGTGCCCGTGCCCGGGCGGCGGTGACTGCGTCTTGCCGTGCCTGTGCGGCCAGCTTCAAGTCGACGGGATCGATCCGCATCAGCAGTTGACCGCGCTTGACGGTTTGGCCGGCATCCGCGAACCGCTCCAGCACCTTGCCTGACACGCGAAACCCGAGGTCGCTCTGCACTCGAGCGGCAACGGTTCCGGTAAACGCACGGGACGCGGGGAGCGCCGCCTGAACGACGGCGGTGCGCACGAGGGGCGCCTCGGTGCGCGGATCGGAAGGCGCTTTTCCGCTGCAAGCGGCTAGCGCAAATGGCAGCGCGGAAGCGACTGTGGAGAGAACGAGGCGACGCCGAAGCATGACAGTCCCATTGACGAAGTGATCGGGACTTTCATTGTGATTCACGTGACCAAAATAGTCAATGGTCACTAGACCAGCGACTTAAGGCGACAGGCTGCGAAGGACCAGACTGGACAGCTGCGCCGGCGCGACATCGGCGGAATCGAAGTTGTACTGGAGCAGCAAGGGATTAAGGTAGGGCCGCATCACGAGATAGATTGCCGCCGTCGCTTCGTCGAGCGGCGTCTTGCGTTCGAAGTCGCCGGTTTGCCGGCCTTCCTGGAGAACGTCCTGCAGCAACTTCTGTACGCGTGCTTCATAGGCTTGCACCGCCTGCCAGTTTTCCGTGGCCGCCGATGCGGCGATGTCGTACAACTTGCGATCCCGAAAAAACAGACGAAGGCTTGCTTCGGTAAAGACCTTGAACATCCGCCGCAGCTTTTCTGCCGGAAGATCGGTCTCCTCGACGGCCGCCCGGACATCGCTTTCGATCTCGTGCAGGCAGTTCGCGCAGATCATTTCGCCGATTGCCTGCTTCGACTCGAAGAACTTGTAGATGTAGGCCTTCGAAAAACCGATGGCCCTGGCCAAGTCCGAGACGGTTGTTTTCTCGTAGCCGTACCGGCTGAAGTGTTCGGTGGCAGCAGCGACGATCTGATTTCGCACTTCGTGGTCAGCGGGGCCGCGAGCCGCGATGGGGGAACGGGTGACTTTTTCCATGGGAGATAGCATACAGGAATGGACAATCAGTGACTATTTGGTATTATAGTCACCATTCGAACTCTGCGAAGACGCTCATGTTCCTCAGACCCTTCCTTGCCGTGCTCGTTGTCGCCAGTCTCTCGGCAGGCTGCGCTGTAGGACCCGATTATGTCCGGCCCGACATCGCAATGCCCGAACGGTTCCAGGGGCAGACGGCCGTAGAGCAGCGGCATACGGCTGCCCAAAGCGAACTCGCGACGTGGTGGACCGGTTTCGGCGATCCCCAACTGACACGGTTCGTTACGCTCGCGCTGCAACAGAACCTCGACCTTGCGCAGGCCGCTGCCCGCGTCGCCCAAGCGCGTGCGGGACTTGGCGCGGCGAACGCGGCGTTGTTGCCGTCCGGTAATGTCAGCGGCCAAGCGGCGCGCGTCTATCAGTCGGTAGAGACCCCGTTGGGACGCGTGCTTGATTCGACGCCCGGTTTCGACCGTTACGGCAACGACTATGAGGCCAATTTCAGCGCGAGCTGGGAGTTGGACGTGTTTGGCGGGCTGCGACGCGGCCGGGAGGCGGCGCTGGCCGACTATCAGGCATCGGAAGCCGGGGCGGTGGCGACGCGCCTGGCCGTCGCGGCGCAGACCGCGGACATCTACATCACCATTCGCGGATTGCAGGGTCGTCTGAAGGTCGCGCGGCGCCAGGTGCAGACGCAACAGGATCTGCTATCGACCATCAATGTGCTCTACGGAAAGGGACTGGCGGCAGAGCTTCAGGTTCGGCAGGCCGAAGGCAGGCTGGCGCAGGTCCGCGCATCCGTCCCGGTGTTGCAAGCGGCACTGGACGCATCCATGAATGCGCTGGATGTCATGGTCGGAGCGCAGCCCGGTACGCATCGGGCCGAACTTCTGGAATCGGGCGAGATCCCGGTCGCTCCGCAGATTGCGGCCATGGGATCGCCGCGAGAGCTGCTCAGGCGCCGGCCCGATCTGATCGTCGCCGAGCGTCGCGTCGCGGCATCCAACGCGCGCATCGGTGTGGCCATTGCCGAGTATTACCCGAAGTTCTCGCTGAGTGGGTTGATCGGCAGCGCGACGACGATGGGAGCGGGCAACTTGTTTGCCGGCGGTGCCAATCAGGCGGCCGGAGTGCTCGGCCTGCGCTGGCGCCTGTTCGACTTCGGCCGGATCAACGCGCAGATCGCACAGGCCAAAGGACAGGATGCCGAAATGCTGGCCGCGTATCGGCTTGCCGCACTACATGCAACCGAGGATGTGGAAAATGCGTTCTCGGCCCTCGTCAAGCGCGACGAGCAGGCAGCCGTTCTTGCCGACGGCGTGAACTCACTCGGCCGCGCGCGAGCCGCGTCGTTCGCGGCATATCAGAAAGGCGTCGTCAGTTTGATCGAAGTCCTACAGGCGGACGAGAATCTGCTGCGCGCATCGGATGAGCAGGTGCAGGCGCAAGCCGAGTCTGCGCGCGCGGCGGTTGGGGCGTTCAAGGCGCTCGGTGGTGGATGGGAATCTTCGAAATCCGAGGCGGTCGCGAGCAAATAACAAGCGTACGCACTCAACGACCTGCCGGGAACCGGCCTTCGGTCATCGTTCGTAACCAGACGAGCCCTGCGTCGCATGCCACCCAAACGAATGACTCGAGCAGAAAACCGTGAGCGAACCCGGCAGCGCCTGCTCGATGCAGCAGCACCATGCATCGCGGAAAAAGGGTTGGCTGCTATCAGCGTAGAGGAAATCGCCGCGCGTGCGGGCTACACCCGAGGCGCGTTCTACTCCAACTTCCGCAGCAAAGCCGATCTGTTCGTCGAGCTACTGCGACTCGATCACGAGAAATTCTGCGAGAACCTGCAGGCGATGATGGACAACGCACCATCCAATGCAGACGTTCAGAAACAGTTCGCGTCCTGGCTCGACCAATGCTATCGCGATGACAAACACTACTTGCTGTGGGCCGAAGCACGTTTGCACGCGGCGCGCGATGTCAAGTTTCGGTTACATCTGAGCGCCATGTGCGCTGAAAAGCGCGACATTATCGCGCGCTTCATCGAGCAACTCTTCAACGGCGCGAACACGATATTGGTGGGGGACTCGCTTGCCAACCATGCGCTTGCTGCCATGGTAATGATGGACGGCATCGGCTACGTCAAACGGGTGATGCGGGGGGAAGTATCGAATGCGCCGGTCGATGTAATGCTGACCGAAAGCTACGCGAGCATGCTTTTCCGCACCTATTCCGAATAGAGCGTGTTTGAGGTGCGACGAGGAATTCGGATCTGTTGCGCGCCCCTATTCCCCCAAAGCCCTGCGCGCTCCCTCTTACCCTGCACCAGTTAGCCGGCGTCAACGCAAAGGTTCGCCCTAGCGGTTGATGCGGGCTCTCTACCATCCGTGCATTTGCTACGGGGTGTGACCACGGCAATTCACCCTAGCGTCGATCAAGGCATTGAAAAAGGCTCAAGCGATTTCAAAGGCGGTACGCTGCGTACACTGACCAGAAATGATCTGGCCGAACTTCCTCAATACGAAGCGTGCGGAGGCAAACGTGACTTTGCAACAACTGGAGACCTTTTTCTGGACCGTAACGCTAGGCAGTTTTTCGGCGGCTGCCGAGAGGTTGTATGCGACACAGTCCGCAGTGTCCATGCGGGTCCGCGAACTCGAGCGCACGCTTGGCGTTGAGCTATTCGATCGTACCCACAGAACGGCACGGCTCACGCCGAAGGGACGAGAGCTGATGGAATACGCCAGCCGCATTCTCGATTTGTCGACAGAACTCGAGCATCGCATCGCTGCGCCGGAATCGATGTTCGGCACGGTTCGTTTCGGTGTCGCCGAAGTCATTACGACAACATGGTTGCCTGAACTGATACGCACCATCGCGGAGCGCTATCCCAACGTACGCCTTGAGATCGAAGAGGCGCTCACAGCAGAGCTCATGGAAAGCCTTGCGCAAGCCGAACTTGAGCTTGTCCTCGCGCCCGGTCATTCGCGCGCGCAAGAACTCTCCACGTTATCGCTTGGCTCGGTTGTCTTCGAGTGGATGGCAAGCCCCGCGTTGGGGCTTGAGGATCGCGTATACGGCCCGGCAGAGCTGGCGCGCTACCCGATTATCGGGATGAAGCCGAAGTCATTTCACTATTCGGCGATCGAGGACTGGTTCCAGAATGAACATGTGCGCGGCCGTTATCTCGCGCGCTGCAAAAGCGTAGCAGTGGCGGCTTCAATGACGATGGCTGGCATGGGCGTCGCGTACCTGCCAGCAAAACATTACGCGGGCGAAATAGCAAACGGCCGGCTTAAAATCGTCACAACGTCTCCACGACTCGAACCTGTCCAGTTTGTCGCCGTGCTTCCCCAGGGACACTCCTTCTCGCTGGCCCGGACCGTGGCTGAGCTCGCGCGCGAGGTAAGCACTTTCGACAGACAATAGGTGTTCCGCAAAATGTTGCATGGCATCAAATCGGTTCAAGAAAGTTGATGCATGCACTCGAAAATTACTCGTTTGTTCTTATAGGTCGACGCATCTACTCTTTCTCCAAAGCAACGGCGCACTGACACTGATCGACACGATCCGATGCGCCGAAGTTGCCATCCAGAGCAGCATAGGAGGAAGACATGAACGCAGTCACTCTGCACGAAGCCCCACTTGTGCGCCAGGATTCCATGGCGCCCTCGAAACTGCGGGTGCGGGTGCAGTCCGTATCCTATCTGGCCGAAGACATCAATGCGTTCGAATTTGTTAGCGTGGACAGCGACACGTTGCCTGCGTTTACCCCAGGTTCGCACATTGACGTCCATTTACCCCAGGGCCTGATTCGCCAGTACTCCCTGTGCAATCCATCCACAGAGCGTCATCGCTATGTGATTGCCGTGCTGCGTGATCCGCTCGGCCGAGGTGGATCAGTGGCGATGCACGATGTGTTACGAGCCGGGCAGATCGTGACTGTGTCCGCGCCCCGTAATCATTTTGCACTGTCGAATTCAGCCACACGACATGTCTTCATCGCTGGCGGGATAGGGATCACACCGCTCATGTCGATGGTCGCCGAAGTTCAGCGTCGCGGCGAAGCATTTCATCTGCATTATTGCGCCCGCACGCCGCAACGAACCGCGTTCACGGGGGCATTGTGCGGTCTTGTTGCCAGCGGGCTGGCGTCGATCCACTACGACAACGGCGACCCCGGCAAGGGGCTCGATCTGAAGGCGACCCTGCAAAGCCGTCCAGATGGCGCGCACCTGTACTACTGCGGCCCAGCAGGACTCATGGATGCCATCGAAGCGGCAAGCGGACACTGGCCACGCGACGCTGTCCATTGCGAGCGTTTCTCCGCATCGGGCTCGCCGGCGCGAACAAAGGGCGACGACCCCGACACGCCGTTCGAAGTCGAACTGGCGCGCTCGAAGAAGCGCCTTACGGTGCACCCGGGTGAGACGATCGTCGATGCGCTGAAACTGCACGGAATAGAGGTCGAGACCTCGTGCTGCGAAGGCTATTGCGGCACGTGCATGACCCGCTATCTCTCCGGTGACCCACTTCACCGCGACTCGGTGCTCGACGAAGACGATCGGGAAGAATTCATCATGATCTGCTGCAGTCGCGCAAAGAGCGCGTCAATTGTTCTCGACCTTTAGTTCAGCGTTTCCGATTCTTCGCACTCGGCGGGCGCAGTGGGATGCGCTTGCTAAAAAAAACCCACTGGAGACAGTTTTGTCATGAGCACATTCGAATATATTAAGGATTGCTGGTATCCCATCGGTTTCTCATCCGAGTTTCCCGAGGGTGAATTGCAAGGACACAAGATAGTCGGACGGCCGGTCGTAATGTGGCGCTCCGATAAAGGTGAAGTCGTCGCGTTCGACGACCGTTGCTGCCATAAGCGCTTCCCGCTCTCGCAGAGCAAACTGCTCGACGGCGGGCGTTTGGAGTGCGCATACCACGGATTGTGCTACGACACGAGCGGACAATGTATTGCGATTCCTTCCCAGCCGGATAAGCCAATTCCTTCGCAAGCGCGTCTCAACGTGATCCCGGTGAAGGAACAGGACGGCGTAGTGTGGATCTGGCCGGGCAACCCCGCAGCGGCACAACGCGTGGCGCCGCCGCGCACGCCGGAGATTCTCGATCCCGCGAATCTTTCGATCGGTTCTCCGGGCCCGCTGCGCGTGCCGGCCAATTATCTTCTGCTGATCGAAAACCTGCTCGACATCACGCATTTCTATCCCTTGCACGACGGCAATATCGGCGACAAGGAGAACAGCAAGATTCCGGTGGACCTGGAAGAAGGCGAAAGCGAAGGATATACGTACGTAAAAACCACCCGACACGTCGGCAGCTATCAGCAACCGGCATATTTGAAAGAATGGTTTCTGTACGACACGGTAGAGCGGATTCATACGCATTGCATGGTGACCCCGGGACTCACGCGAGTCGTGATGCGCGTTGCGCCGCCAGGTGAGCTCGGAACAGACAGGGAGCGCGGATACACGCTGTTGCATCTCCATTTGCCGGTCGACGAGCGCAATCTGGTCTGGCGTTGGTCCGTGTCGTGCAAGAACTGGCACAGAACCTTGAGCGACCCGACGGTACCAACGGCGCAACGCGTCGCGGAAATGTTCCCGGAAGTGGTCGCACAGGATCAGTGGGCGCTGGAACGCCAGCAAGCAATGATGGAGTTTCCGGATGACGGATATTCCGAACTCTTCCTCAAGACTGACAAGGCATTGCGGCGCGCCCGCCAGATCCTGATGGGCCTTCAGCGTAAAGAGCGAGAGTTGCAGATCGTGCCAGCCGATAAGCGGACCGACGTCAAGGAGCCGGTCACGACTTGAATAGCTGTTCACGTGGACGGCGTGGCGGGTGCCGGCTCCCGCCACGTGCGAGCGAACGTCCGGCACACCATAAGTATTTGGCTCAATGCCTGGAGACAACCCGTGAAAACCCATGAAACTTCGGCGCCACTAGCCGTCGCATCGCCACCGTCATCATATGGCCAGCTTGGCGAAAAATCGTTGATGCAAAGGGCGGTCGGTTCGTGCGTGTACCTCTTCGAACGACTGATGCCCGATCCCTTCGTGATTGTTATCCTGCTGACCGTCATGACCTCGCTATTCGCGATCGCGTTCGCACCGAAAGGCACGCCAGAGGTCATTCTAAGCGGCTGGTACAAGGGGATTTTTGGCATCTTCACGTTCGCGTTCCAGATGGTGCTGGTGCTTGTGACCGGTTATGCGTTAGCGAGTGCACCGATCATCAAGTCCGGTCTGGAACGCCTCAGCCGGCTTGCGGTCGGACCGTGTTCGGCTGTCATTCTGGTGTTTACGATCGGTGCAATTGCGACGTTCCTCAACTGGGGCTTCGGACTCGTGGTCGGCGCCATGCTCTCCAAGCAAGTGGCAAAGCACGTACGCGTGGACTTCGCCTGGCTCGTCGCAGCGGGCTACAGTTCATGGGTGCTGTGGGCGTTCACCGGTATGTCCAGTTCGATCGCGTTGTCGATTGCTTCTCCGGGCAATCCTCTGAATCTGATCGAGCAGCATACGCACAGCGTCGTGCCTTTGTCTCATACGGTTTTTTCAACGTGGAATCTTCTGACTGGCCTAGCGGCGATGGTGCTAATCCCCGTCATCTTCATTCTGATGCGGCCCGCGGAAGGCGACATCATAGCGGCCGGGAAAGATGCGCTTGAAGCCGCTGAAAAGACCTCCGATCTCGGCGACTCGTCGCGAGCAGACACATTCGCCGGCAGGCTCGAAGGCTCTCGTCTGTGTGCGTTGGTGTTCGTCGTGGCAGGCGCGGCGTACCTCGCCATTGAGTGGACGCGTCATGGCGTCAGCCTCGATATCAACACTGTGATTTTTATCTTTCTGCTGGCGGGCTTGTGTCTGCATGGAAGGCCGCGTCGCTATGTCCGCGCGGTGACCGAGGCGGCGAAGGTGACCGGTCCGATGCTGCTTCAGTATCCGTTCTATGGCGGAATCATGGGAATCATGGCCGCAACGGGACTTGCGGAAGTGGTCGCCAATGCCTACATCCATGTCGCTTCGACGGCTACGCTGCCGTTCCTCAGCTATCTCGCGTCGGGGTTGATTACTTTGTTTATTCCGAGTGGCGGCGGCCACTGGGCGGTTCAAGGGCCGTTCACCATTCCTGCGGCCATGCATCTGGGCGCATCGTTGCCCGGCACGTCCATGGCGATCGCCGCTGGCGAAATGGCGGGCAGCCTGCTCCAACCATTCTGGGCGATTCCCGTAGTAGCAATCGCGGGCGTTGGCGTGCAGCGGGTCCTTGGCTTCACACTGGTGATCTTTCTGACGGCCGGGAGCCTTGTCGGATTCGCCTATTTGTTCATCGTGCCGATTTTCGCCGGTACTTGATTCTGCGCACGAGCGCCTACTGACCTTCCAAGGGAATAGAGATGAATAACCAGCTCGCACTCGAGGGCGTGAGAGTCATCGAGATATGCAATGTGGCAGCGGGGCCATTCTGCGGCATGCTGTTGGCCGACATGGGCGCAGACGTTGTCAAGATTGAGCATCCGGAAGGCGGGGACTCGTTGCGTTCATGGCCGCCGATCACGGCCGGATTCAGCGAGAACTTCGCTTCTTTGAATCGCAACAAGCGTTCGATTACGTTGAACCTCAAAGACCCGGAAGACGTCCGTCTTGCGAAAGCGCTGATCGGTGACGCCGATGTGCTGATCGAGAACAACCGCCCGGGTGTTATGGACCGGTTAGGCCTTGGTTATGCCGCATTTTCGGACATCAATCCTCGCTTGCTGTATTGCTCTATTTCTGCGTATGGACAGAGTGGACCGCGGGCTCAGGAAGGTGGTTTCGATCTGACCTTGCAGGCGATGAGCGGCATCATGAGTATCACCGGCGAGCCGGGCGGTGCGCCGGTCAAATGCGGTGTGCCCCTAGCCGATTTTTCTGCGGGTTTGTATGCCGCATTCTCGGTCGCGGCTGAGTTGCGGCGCGTCGCGCAGTCGGGTCGGGGCTCGCATATCGACATCTCGATGCTGGGTGCGACGCTCGGCATTGCCGCGTTGCAGACATCGGAGTATTTCGGGAGCGGCCGCGATCCGGTAAAAATGGGCTCGGCTCATCCGCGCAATGCGCCGTACCAGGCGTTTCGTTGCCGTGACGGCTACTTTGGCATGGCCGCCGGCAATAACGCGCTATGGGCCGCTGTATGCCGGGTGCTCGGTCATCCTGAATGGACCGACGACGACCGCTTCACCACGCAGAGCCATCGCGCGCGTCATCAGGACCAACTCAGACTCATGCTCGAGACAATCTTTGCCGACCAGCCCGCGCGTTTCTGGCTCGAGCAGTTTCGAGCGGCCGGCGTACCTTGTGCGCCGATCAACAATTATTCGGATGTGCTCGCCGATCCGCAAGTGGAGCACATGCAGTGGGTTCAGCCGCTCACGTTGCCCAACGGCGTCGAGACTCGGACTTTTGGATCGCCGATCAATCTGTCGGGGCACGGCTTGCCAATACGCCGTGCGCCGCCGGGGCTCGGCGAACACTCGGAAGAGATCATTGCCGGTATCAGCGCGCGCCATGCAGAGGAGAAACAATGACGGACCACCTCCGAATCGAGAGAAGCGCGCAATCCTGGACGTTCACGTTGAACCGTCCCGACAAGATGAATGCGTTGAACGCGCCGCTTGTCGAAGCGCTGTTGCAGGGCGTGGACGATGCGCATGCGAGTGGCGCCAGAATGCTCGTATTCCAGGGCGAGGGAAGGAACTTCAGCGCGGGATTCGATCAGGGTGACCTCAATAGCCAGAGCGACGCTGACCTGCTATTGCGCCTGGTGAGGGTCGAGGCATTGCTTCATCTCGTCGCGTCGTCCCCTTGTCTGACGGTCGCGTTCGCCCATGGACGCAACTTCGGCGCCGGCGTCGATCTCTTTGCGGCTTGCCGGCATCGTTATAGCGCGGCCGATGCAAGTTTCCGGATGCCAGGCTTGCGCTTTGGCCTTGTGCTGGGCACGAGGCGCTTTGGCGACATCGTCGGCTATGCAAAGGCTCGCGAAATTCTCGAACAGACCCGGCAGATCAGCGCAACGGAGGCGGCGGATATTGGCCTCGTCACGAGGCTGGTCGAAGCAGACGGACGTGCCGATGCAGTCGCCGAAGCGCTGCAGGTTGCCACACTGCTTGATCCGGCGACGCAACAGCACCTGTATCGGGTACTGGAAAGCGGGCGGCCGGATCAGGATCTCGCCGATCTGGTTCGGTCCGCGTCGCGCCCCGGACTCAAATCGCGCCTCCTCGCGTACGTGAGCGAGCGCTAATGCGCCAGTTTTTTACTGGTAACCAATGAAAACAAAAGCTGCTCTGCAGCGGTATCACTCGCGTGGAAGAGCCCGAAGTCGCGCCGGGTCAAGGGCCCGAGGTCACTACATGCAAAGATTGCAGACAAGCACGCTGCGACCTCACCCGCCCTCTGTTCCTACGCCGGCTGTTCACCCAAGCCGACGTCGCGATTCACTGTGGCAAGGTGGCCGTCTTCTTCACGCCTGCCATCAATGCGATGCCGCTCATCACGAGCAATCCGGCGAGCAGATAGACCGCGAGATCCATACTCCCTGTGCTCGTGCGAATCTGGCCGATTACCCACGGACTCACGATCCCACTGGTAATGCCAATGCTGCTGATGAGCGCAATCCCCGAGGCCGCTGCATTCCCGGAAAGATAGCTGGCCGGCACGGCCCAGAAAATCGGCAGCGCCGCGAAAATGAGGGCTGATGCGACCGAAAGGATAGCGAGCATCGCCGCAAAGCTGCTCAGATGCAGGGTCAGCGCCGCCAACGCCATGCCTCCGCCAATGGTGCAGAAGGCGAAGTGATGACGGCGCTCAGCTTTGCGGTCCGAGCGTCGTGCGATCAAAACGAGTCCGACCGCACCGATTGCATTCGGAATGACTGTGTAGAGACTGACCTGCACGACGTCCTTGATGCCGAAATCGCGGATCATCAGCGGCATCCAGAAGTTTAGGGTCAGCGACGCGCACGTCAAAGAGAAGTAGATGAACGCAAAGAGGTACACGCGCGGGTTCACGAGCGCCGCAGCGAAGCTGCGCGTGTCGTGCGCGCTCCGCGATTGAGGACCCCCGTCGTTCTGCGTACACAGCGCGACCAGCCGTCTCTTTTGCGCGTCGCTCAGCCACCGCGCATCCTGTGGCTTGTCGACCAGATAGAAAAATGCGACGAACGCGAGCAGCAACGCCGGAGCGCCCTCTAAAGCGAACATCCACTGCCAGCCGTACAGGCCCAATACGCCGCCCATGTCGCGCATGATCCAACCGGACATCAAGCCGCCGAGCACGCCCGCCACCGCCACACCGGCAAAGAACACCGACATGACCGCCGCACGGCGGTTCGCCGGAAACCAGTAGGTCAGATAAAGCACGATGCCAGGAAAGAAGCCCGCCTCGAACACGCCGAGCATGAAACGCATGAAATAGAAATGCGAGGGCTTGGACACAAACATCATGCTGACCGATGCGGCGCCCCACAGCAGCATGATCCGGGTGAAGGTTCTGCGAGCGCCGTACTTCGCCAGTAGCATGTTGCTTGGCACCTCGCACAGCACGTAGCCGATGTAAAAGACTGCGGCGCCCAGGCCATACATCGCGTCGCTGAACCCGAGGTCGTGCTTCATCTGCAACTGCGCAAAGCCGATATTGATTCGGTCCAGAAACGATACGACATAGCAAACGAACAGAAATGGAATCGTGCGCCAGGCGGCTTTGACGAACAGTTGGTTGTCATCCGCCGTCGCATGCGACACACGTGACGAACCGAGTTCGAGGCTGTTTTGCATTTGCTGTCTCCGTGGCGCCGCTCCTACCAGAGCGGATCGCGCGTCTTCAGGTGTCTTGCGCACCCTGTTTGGTTCATTCAAAAAGTAGGGTCCTGCGCGGGACCCTTCCTACAACGCAGTTTCGTTCAGTCCTGAAGCGCACTCCACATCTCTTTGTCGCGCTGCGCTGTCCAGATACGCGGATGCGTGATGCCGCTTGCTTCGTCATAGGCGCGCGACACGTCGAAAGGCAGGCAATGCTCATAGATGAAGACCTGACCGAACTTCGGGTCCATCGTCTTGCGAGTCAGCGCCATCGCGCCCTTCAGATCGAGCTTTTCCGCAACGGCGTCACGGCCCGCTTGCAGCAGTGTCGTGACGAAGTCCTTCGTGTAGTCGAGACCCTTGTTCACTTCGGCCTGCGACAGCAGAGCGGGCCCTCTGCCCGGTACGAGCTTGTCCGCCTTCAGTGCGCGCAGCGCTTCCAACGTCGCCGGCCATTGCTCGAGTTGGGCATCGCCGCAGTAGCAGGCTGCGTCGTATTCGACGAGGTCACCCGAAAACAGCACTTTTTGCGACGGCAGCCAGACGACCGCATCACCCTTCGTATGGCCCGCACCCAGATGCGCAATCTTCACTTCGAGCTTGCCGAGCCACAACGTAATTTCCCTTTCGAAAACGAGCGTCGGCCATGTCAGCCCCGGCACGGTCTCGACGCCCGCGAACAGACGCGGAAACCGCTCGATCTCCGATTTCATGTCCTGCTCGCCGCGCTCCACGATCATCTCGTAGGTCCCGCGGCTCGCGATAACCTGCTGCGCGCCTTCCTTGAAGTACGCCGATGCGCCGAGCACACGGACCGCATGGTAGTGCGACAACACCACGTACTTGATCGGCTTGTCGGTCACACTGCGAATCTTTCCGATGAGATCCTGTGCCATCGCGGGCGTCGCGGTCGTATCCACGATGAGGACGCCGTCGTCGCCGATGATGACGCCCGAATTCGGATCTCCTTCCGCCGTGTACGCCCATGCGTTTTCGGACAACTGCGTGAAGGTGATCTTTTTTTCTTCGAGGTCTGCCTGCGATGCGAATGCTTTGGTCACGTCTGTCTCCGGTGAATCAACGATGGATGCTTCATCGTCACGTCGCACGCTAAATTTGTCAATGGCTAACTTTGTTGCTATACGAAAACTTCGGGAAAATCCTCATGTCCGACGCGATCCCCCAAATGGGTTACGATCGAGCACCATGGTGTAAGCCTGTAGGAGCGAACTTCACAATTGAAAGAAGCAACCTCAAAAGCGCAACGAGGCATTCAGAGCGTCGAAGTCGCCGGACGCATCCTTGAAGCGCTCGTATCGCGGCGCGAGCCGCTGCCACTGAGTGAATTGGCGTCTGCTGCCGGTCTTTCGACAGCGCAGGCCCACACCTATCTGGTCAGCCTCACGAAGCTTGGTCTCGTAAAACGCGACGCTTTGACCAACTACTATGAGCCTGGGCCGCTTTCGCTGCGGCTGGGCCTGATGCACGTCGAGGAACAACCGGCTTATCGCGTCGCAATGCCCTATGCGATGCAGCTGGCCGAGCGCACCGGCTTTAGCGTGGCTCTCTGTATCGCCGGCGCACAGGGGCCGACGATCGTCCGTTACGAGCGCGGCGGCAATCCGCTGCACGTCAACCTGCACGTCGGCACCGTTATGTCGCTGGAGACCACGTCGACCGGCCGCGTGTTCAAGGCTTTTCTCGACGCGGACGAACTCGCCGTCATGATGGAGCGCCAGGGCCTTGGCCAGCCAAGCGCGATCGCCCACGATCCTTCATCGGGCGTGTCCCTGCGGGAGAAGCAGCAGACCAGCCTCGAAGCGATCCGGCGACGCCGCCTGGCACGCAGCGTCGACATGCCAAGTCCCGGCATCAGCAGCATGAGCACCCCGATACTCGACGCAAACGGCAGGATCTTGCTCGCGCTGACCGTCATCGGGCCATCCGGCGCGATGGACGTCGGCTGGAGCGGAGCGATTGCTCGCGAGATGAGCGAAATCGCCGGCCTAATCACTCAAGCCCTGCCTCACAGGACGCTGACCCATGCCATCTGATTCCACCGCCGTCCCGCACGTCGCCACGGGACCGGCAGAGGCCAAAGCACAGCGCGGCATCAATGCGCTGGATAGTACCGGCGAACTTTTGACGGCGCTTGCAGCAGCCGGCCAACCGCTCAGTCTGCGCGATCTCGCGGCCGCGGCTGGCATGCCACCCGCGAAAGCGTTTCCTCACCTCGTAAGCCTGCAGAAGATCGGCCTGCTGTTGCGCAACGACGACGGCTGCTTCGCGGCTGGGCCGCTCGCGTTCCAACTGGGGTTGATCGCGCTGCAACGTCTATCGCCGACACGTGATGCCGAGCCGGAAATCGTCTCTCTAGCCGCGTCGACCGAACTCACGGTTGCCGCGTCGACGTTGGGGCCAGTGGGTCCCACCGTGATCCGGTTGGAAGAGTCGGCACGACCGCAACACATCAGCCTACGTGTCGGCACCGTCCTGTCCCTCGTCAATACCGCAATTGGACGCGTGTTCGCCGCGCATATGACGGAAGACGCCCTGAAAGGATTTCTGGTTCATGAGCCGATCAGGCTTGCAGGAGATGCGACTGCGCCAACTATTTCTCGCGCCTATCGCACGCGCTTGCGCCATATCCGCGAGACGGGTATTGACGAAGCTTTCGATACACCCGTGCCCGGCATCAGCGCACTAGCCGCCCCTGTCTTCGATCATACGGGCACCGTTCGGCTGGTGATCGCGGTCATTGGACCGTCAAGCGGTTTCGATCGCGACCCCCACGGCGCGATCGGTCGTGCCCTGCTAGGCGCGACGCAGCGGCTGTCGTGGCGCTTTGGGCTGCTCACGCCCAAGTCAGCCCTGGATTGAGCGAGCGGAAGTCACGCGCCTGCGTCGGATCAGTCCTGCGCACTGCTGGTCATACCCGAGCGAGCCTTGAAAAATGCCTCTTTGAGTACGTCGATATCGCCGACGTGATTCGCGAGCAACAAGATGAGCTTTGCATTTAGCGCATGACTATCGGCGTCGCAATCAAAGCGCCGGTAGCGTCGATCAATAAAGTCCGCCTGTTCATCGCAACTATCCGTACGTTGCCCCAGCCGCCGTATCAGTCTCGGCACAGACCGATACCCTCCGTAGTGCTTGCCCAAAGAGTGGCTGAAAACGAACACCTGTAGTTGATTTGCATCAAGTGCGGGGCGACCGGGCGGTAACAGGATAGAACTCTCGCGAACCGGAGGTGACCCATGGACGACCAGCTCAAGGAAAAGATCCTGTCATTGCTGGATCAGCACCGAATCATGACGATCGCCACAGTAAGACCGGACGGCTGGCCACAGGCGACGACCGTTGGCTATGTGAGCGAGGGACTTACGCTCTACTTCCTTTGCGGTTTGGAAAGTCAGAAGGCAGCCAATCTCGCCCTCAACGACCGGGTGTCACTCACGATCGACCACGACACCTCGGATCTGATGGCGATTACCGGTTTGTCGATGGCCGCACACGCACAACCGGTGACCGATCGCGCCGAAGCCGAGAAGGTTCTGCGCATGCTGCCGCTGAAGTATCCGGACATGCACGCGCTGCCAATGCCGATGCCGTCTCCAGACCAGGTGCGGATATTTCGCGTTGTTCCGACAGTCATATCCGTACTCGATTATTCGCAAGGCTTCGGGCATACCGATCTTTGTACTTGCGAATTTCCACCCATCTCGGAATCGTAAACTTCCCTGACGCGGTGTTCACATGGCCACCCCCAGGTGGGCAACCTGCGCCAAAGCGGGCTACCTTTACGCATCGATCGTCTTGGCGGTCGGCTTCTTTTTCGGAACGATTCGCACGCTGCTCATTGCGCCGCGCCTGGGTGAGACAACGGCCGTATCGCTCGAAGCGCCGTTTATGCTTGTCGTGAGTTGGAACCTGTCGCGCTGGAGCGCAAGAAGGTACAAGATGCTCACAGATACCAACGAGGCGTTGCTGATGGGCGCAATCGCCTTAGCCATATTGACGCTTGTGGAGTTGGGCACTGCCGCACTTCTGTTCAGAGAGACTGCGCTCGAGTACTTTTCAGGCCTATGGTCCGTGCCCGGTGCGATCGGGCTCGCAGCCCAACTGTGCTTTGCGGCCTTTCCATTTCTGCAGGCGATCGGTCGACAAACCAAATCCCATAAGGCCCCATGAAAGACTTTTATGGAATGCGGCTATCAACTACCTGATTGCCACGCCGATGACGATAGCCTGAGAGACGGCAGGGAGGCTCATGGAGCACCGCTCAGCGAAAGCGCGCGCCGCTCAGTAGGAGTAAAAGCCCTGCTTGGTTTTGCGGCCGAGATAGCCCGCCTCGACCATCTCTCGGAGCAAGGGCGCGGGCCGATACTTCGTATCGTTGAGGTCGCGGTAAATCACCTCCATGACACTGCGATATTCTCGTCGAATCTACTCGATCCAGAAACGCATTGAAGGGATCTGAATTCGTCGCACGCGATCACTGATCAGTTTCGCCAGGACGTGCATCCAGAGGATGCTCATCGATCATCCCGGCATTGACGCCGGGGGATGACGGCACGCGAGAACGTCGTGGTCATTCATCATCGACCAGTTGTCGTGGCCGATAGCGCGTCGAGAAACGCGGATACCACCTTGCTGGGTTCACCCGCACTGGTGACCGCCATGACGCGCGCAGTAGCCGATATATCCGCGACACGGACAAAACTGACATCTGTTCGACTGCACGCCCCTACCGATTCGCCTACCAAGGAGAATCCCAGCCCCGACGCGACCATGCCCAGCGCCGTATGGATGTCATTCGCTTCATAGGCTGCGACCTTCTCAAGGCCGGCTTCTCTTAGGAGAGAGCGAGTGTGTTCTGCGAAACGACTCTGCGGATCCTTCGGATAAGCAATGAAGTCGTCATCGACGAGTTCGGCTGCGCGAATTGACTTACGTCGGCACAACCGGTGTCCGCTGGGCAACGCCACCACGAACGGCTCGTCGATGAGAGGTGTAAACGTGAATCCGTCGAGAGGCTCGACTGCGCCCAGGTAACGCGATATTCCAACCTGTATCCGCCCATTCAGCAGTTGTTCGTACTGATGCTCCGACAACAGCGTGATCAGTTCGATCTTCACGCGAGGGTGCGTCGAACGGAATGCGCGCAGCGCCCTGGGCAGGATTGTGAAGATTGAGGATCGGGTGTAGCCGATGCTCAGAACGCCACTTCGCCCTGCGGCAACGTCTCGCGTCTCCTCCTCCAGGCCCACGGCCTCTGCAAGCAAGGCCTTGGCACGTGGGTGAAAGTATCGGCCCAGCGCAGTCAAGCTCATCGGACGCCGGGATCGGTCGAACAACTCTCCGCCGAGGTCTGATTCAAGCATGGCCAACTGCATGCTGATCGCTGTCGGCGCTACATGCAAACGCGCTGCAGCTGCAGCTGCGCTGCCGCTGGTCACGATCTCGCAGAAATATCTGATCTGTCTCAAGTTCATAAAAACTGATCTTACGCTCAAAATTCGATGTTTGATGTTGATTTTCTTGGCTTTGATAATGCGTTCGAGGCATTTGAAAACCAGGAGACGCACTTTGAACGCCATGAACGAACTCGCGGCAATACTGCCCGCCGCGGCGAATCTCAGCACCGCAGAAATCTCGGACGCCTTGGACGCGCTTAGATTGCCGGGCAGCGCGCTGGGGATCGGTCACATCGCGGGTGTCACACGGATCTTCGGACCGGCCTATACCGTTCGCTATGGGCCGGTGGATCAGGCCGCCCCGGGCACCGTGGGCGATTATCTCGACGACACACCAGCCGGAGCCGTGGTGGTTCTCGATAATGCCGGGCGCACGGACTGCACTGTGTGGGGCGGCATCCTGAGCAGAATTGGCGCGCATCGCGGCATTGCGGGAACGGTGATCAACGGTGTCTGCCGTGACACGTTCGAGGCTGATACAGCCGGCTATCCACTGTATGCCCTCGGAAGGTTCATGCGCACCGGAAAAGACCGTGTCCAGGTCGAAGCGGTGAATGCGCCGGTCAGCCTCGGGGACGTGCGGGTGGCCCCTGGCGACATCATCGCGGCCGATCAGGACGGAGTCGTCGTCGTGCCTGCCGCTCGAGCGGCGGAGGTGTTCGCGCGTGCGCTAAGCCTGCATGAGGCTGAGGAATCCATCGTGCAAGCCGCGCTCTCGGGAGCTTCGCTGGCCGAGGCCCGACAGCAGGCGCGGTACCACACTCTTCAACGGCCCGAGCGCGCAGACGCGTGAGCAATTTCATTGGAGATATCCGCAATGAAAGTACATGAAGCTAACGCGGCGATTACCGCGCTGCGCGACCTCGGGGCGGCTACGGTACATGAAGCACAAGGGTGCCGCGGCGCTCTCAGTGCTGCCATCAAGCCCATTGACATCAACTGCCGTCTGGGGGGGCGAGCGCTCACGGTCGATGCCGCTCCCGGAGATAACCTGATCCTCCACCACGCTCTCACCAAGGCGCGTCCGGGTGACGTCTTGGTGGTCGATGCCAAGGGATATCTCGAGGCCGGTCCGTGGGGCGACATCCTGTCTGAAGCGGCGATGCTGCGCGGGCTGTCTGGACTGGTGATCGACGGGGCGGTCCGCGATGCCGCGGCGATCGAGGAAATGGGATTCCCGGTTTTCTGCCGGGGCCTATCAATCAGAGGAACCGGTAAGAACCAGCCGGGCGTGATCGGCCAACCGATTGTCGTCGGTGGAACGCTCGTGCGCACAGGCGACGTGATCATCGGCGACCGGGACGGCGTGGTGGTGGTCGCCGCTGAAGAGACCGATGCCGTAGTGGACCGGGCGCGGCAACGTGCCGAAAAAGAAACGGCCTTCCGCGCATCGCTACGTGAAGGGCGAACAACCGTCGAATTGCTTGCGCTAGAGGCGACGATCGAGCGGTTGGGATTGCGCTGACTGCGGGCACACCGTCCGTCGACTCGACCAGCAGCGCAATGCTGGCTGGCGAGCGAAAAACAGGCTGCCCGTCGAGCAGCCCATGACAATGGAATTCCGGAGACAACCATGATTGAAGCGAACGTTGCGCAACGCGCGCGCGCGAAGGGCCGCATACCCTTTCGATGGATCGGTGGCCTGCTGATCCTCCTGCTCTGTTTGACGGCATATTTGGACCGCATCGCCGTTTCCGTCACCGCATCGCCGTTGATGGGGTCGCTGGCCATCACGCCGGTGCAACTGGGCATGGTGACGACGCTGTTCTCCGTCGGCTACTTTGTCTTTCAGATGCCCGCCGCCGCGCTGCTCCAACGTTTTGGGTCGCGCACCGTCCTCGCGGTCTCATTGGCACTTTGGTCGGTGTTCACGGCGGCAACGGGTCTGGTCGGTGGCTTGGCGGGCCTCGCGGTCGTTCGCGGCCTGTTCGGGATAGCGGAGTCCCCCGTGTTCACCGGCGGCAATCAGTTTTTCGGCAACTGGTTCAAGAAGGCGGAGCGAGGGCGCGCCAACTCGCTGATGAATGCCGGGGCGTTTGCCGCAAACATCTTCGGTCCGCCTTTGGTCGTGGCCATCGTCTCGTCGTTCGGCTGGCGTTCGGTCTACTTCGTCTTTAGCGCAATAGGTCTCGCTTTGGCGGGCACGTGGTACATCGTCGCTCGCACCCGGCCCGCAGAGCATCCCTGGATCAGCCGCGAGGAGCTCGACGAGATCACCGACGACATCGCTCGCCACTCGAACCCGGCGGCCCACGTGAAGACAAGCTGGCGTGTGCTGATGCGGCAACGATCGTTCTGGGCACTGGCGTTCGGCTATTTCGCAACGCTGTGGTGTGTGCAGTTCTTCATCTACTGGCTTCCGTATTACCTCCAGGTCACGCGAAACGTCAGCTTCCGCGCGCTCGGAATCTACGCCAGCATGCCGTGGATCTCTATCGTCGTCTCTGTGCTCGTCGCCGGGCTGGTCTCGGATTTTCTGCTGGCCCGCGGCTTCTCGCGCTACATTGCGCGGAACCTTCTCTGTGCATTCGGATTGGCTGTCGCCGCGTTAGCACTCGTGGCAAGCACAAGCGCTTCGACGATCGTTGCAAACGTGCTGTGGATCAGCCTCGCGTTGGGCATGACGGGTGTGGCACAGACGCTGTCCTGGACCATCGTTTGTGACATCGGAGGGCGCATCACCTCGATCGTTGGCGGTTGGATGAACATGTGGGGCTTCGTCGCCGCGAGCATCGTTCCAACCGTCGCCCCGATTATCGGAAAGCTCTATGGATGGAATGCCGTGATCCTGCTCAATGCCTTCATCACCCTGTTGGGAGTCGGTGCTTACCTCCTGATCGCAACGCATCGCGATCTCTAGACGTCGCGACTCGCGGCAGCACCTGAGCGCGGCCAGACGGCGCCCGTTGGGTGCCGTAACCAACGGCGGGGCCGGAGCACGTAAAGCCGGCTTAGCCTGACGCCAAGGCTTCGGATGCTCTCAAAGTGATTCCGGTCCATGCGCCGCTCTCGGAAAGCTCATGGACCAACTCGACGATCGTCTGTCGGACCGCCAGCGCCGCGGAACTCACCGGCGCCGTGTTCGACCAGCATAGGCTCACCGGGCGCCGGATCTCCGGATCGACGATGCGGCGCATGGTCGGCCGGCTCGAGGGGTCGCGCGATGCTATTGCGGACGCAGGCAGAATCGTGCAGGCAGCACCCGATTTCGCCAGCGACAGCAGCGTCGGTAGCGAATCGATATCCGCGATGATGTCGAGCAGCACCTCCTCACGCGCGAAGGTGCGTTCCAGCAGCAGACGCAGCCCGTTCGGCACGCTCGGCGCGACGAGCGGCACGCCGGCAAGCGCCCTCAGACTGCACGTACGCGCTCGCCGTGGCACAGTGCCGCCGGGCTCGCCGAACAGCTGCAGCGCTTCGTCGAAGAGTGGCAGCGCGGCAATTCCGGTCGTGTTCGACTCCCGAAAAAGGATCGCGAGATCCAGCCGGCCGTTCGCGAGCAACTCGTTGATGAAACCACTCATGCTTTCGACGTATTGCAGCCGGATGCCCGGATAACGCGCTCTCACGCGTTCGAACACTGGAACGGCGAGTATCGACGTCATCGTCGTTGGAAAACCGACCGCCACGGTCCCTGACTCGCCGCCAGTGCCTTCGCATACCTCCTGACGCAATTGCTCCATCTGCCGGATCACAAGTCTCGCGTGCCGATAGAGCGCCTGCCCCGCGGCTGTGGGTTTCACGCCTTGCGGGCTGCGAACCAGAAGTGTCAGGCCGAGGTCCCCTTCGAGCTTCGCGATCTGCTGGCTCAGCGACGGCTGAGCGACGTACAGTTTCTCCGCCGCCTTGCCAAGGCTCCCGTACTCGATGATGCCGACGAAATAGCGGAGCTGGCGGATGTCCATGGCGGCTCGATTGGATGTGCAGGTCATAGGATACGCCTATGGCCGGTACATTCAAACGGTATTTCCGTTCCGACGGCGCTTCACATAAAGTCGTCTCAATCCCATTCAAAGCGGCTGACACGTCCAGCCGCCGAAACACTCCGGACGGTTATGCGATTCGATGTCGCTCAAGACGTCTCCCAGTTCGCCCCCCTATCCGCTCGCCCAAGCGTTGCCTGATTTTCTCCTTGAAGATTGATGAGATCCAACCGATGAATCACGCCGCCGATCCCTATCAGGACATTCGTGAAGCCATTCGCGACCTTTGCAGCCAGTTTCCCGCGGAATACTTCCGCAAGATCGACGAAGAGCGCGGTTACCCGGATATGTTCGTCAACGCGCTGACCAAGGCCGGGTGGCTCGCCGCCCTCATCCCTCAGGAGTATGGCGGCTCGGGCCTCGGCCTGACCGAAGCGTCGGTGATCATGGAAGAGATCAACCGCGCGGGCGGCAACTCCGGCGCGTGCCACGGCCAGATGTACAACATGGGCACCCTGCTGCGTCACGGCTCCGCCGAACAGAATCAGAAATACTTGCCGAGGATCGCCAGCGGCGAATTGAGGCTGCAATCGATGGGGGTCACCGAGCCGACCACCGGGACCGACACGACCAAGATCAAGACCACTGCCGTGCGCAAAGGCGATCGTTACATCGTCAACGGTCAGAAGGTATGGATCTCCCGCGTGCAGCATTCGGACCTGATGATCCTGCTCGCTCGTACGACAGCGCTCGCGGACGTCGCCCAAAAAAGCGAAGGCATGTCGATCTTCATCGTGGACCTGCACGAAGCGATCGGCAAAGGCATGACGGTTCGTCCGATCCCGAACATGGTCAATCACGAGACCAATGAGCTGTTTTTCGACAACCTCGAGATCCCAGCGGAAAACCTGATCGGCGAGGAAGGCAAAGGATTCAAGTACATTCTCGACGGACTGAACGCCGAGCGTACGCTGATCGCAGCCGAGTGCATCGGCGACGGCTACTGGTTCGTCGACAAAGTCTCGCAATACGTGAAGGATCGGGTCGTATTCGGCCGCCCGATCGGCCAGAACCAGGGTGTGCAGTTTCCAATCGCGCGCTCGTTCATCAACGTCGAGGCCGCGAGCCTGATGCGTTTCGAAGCTGCGCGCCGATTCGATGCTCATGAACCATGTGGCGCCCAGGCCAATATGGCCAAGCTGCTCGCGGCGGATGCGTCGTGGGAAGCCGCGAACGCCTGCCTGCAGTTCCACGGCGGATTCGGCTTCGCGTGCGAATACGACATCGAGCGCAAATTCCGCGAAACGCGCCTCTATCAGGTTGCCCCGATTTCGACGAACCTGATCTTGTCCTACGTCGCCGAGCACATCCTCGGCCTGCCCCGCTCTTTCTGACGAGGATCAGCCAACCATGCGTCCACTTGAAGGAATCAAGGTCGTCGCATTCGAGCATGCGATAGCGGCTCCGTTCTGCACGCGGCAGCTCGGGGATCTCGGCGCACGGGTCATCAAGGTGGAACGGCCCGGCACCGGCGACTTCGCGCGAAATTACGACGAACGGGTGTCAGGACTCGCATCGCACTTCGTCTGGACCAACCGCTCGAAGGAAAGTATCACGCTCGACGTGAAGCAGCCCGCGGCGATCGAGGTCATGCACAAGCTGCTCGCTGACGCCGACGTATTCGTGCAGAACCTCGCACCGGGCGCGACTCAGCGCCTGGGTCTCGACTACGAGGCGCTTCGCGAGCGGTATCCGCGGCTGATCGTTTGCGACATCTCTGGTTACGGACTCGACGGCCCCTTGCGCGACAAGAAAGCCTATGACTTGCTCATTCAGAGCGAATCCGGTTTCCTGAGCATCACCGGCGCAGACGGTCAGCCGGCCAAGGCCGGCTGCTCGATCGCCGACATTGCCGCCGGCATGTACGGCTACACGAATATCCTGGCGGCACTCATCGAACGCGGACGGACGGGTCGAGGCCGGCACATCGATATTTCGATGCTCGAGAGCATGGTCGAATGGATGAGTTATCCGCTTTACTACGCGATCGACGGCCAGACAGCGCCCCGCCAAACCGGCGCGTCTCACGCGACGATCTTTCCGTACGGCCCGTTCAAGGCCGGCGACGGGAAGATCGTGATGCTCGGTCTGCAAAACGAACGGGAATGGAAGATCTTTTGCGAGATCGTCATCCGCCGGCCGGAATTGACCTTGGATGCACGATTCAACTCGAATAGCCGCCGTGTCGAGAATCGCGAGGACCTCGCGCAGATCATCGCACACGCGTTTTCTACCCTGACGGCAAGCCAAGTCATCGATCGGCTCGAAGAGGCCGGCATCGCGAACGCGCGCATGAACGACATGCATGCGGTCTGGACGCACGAACAACTCGCTGCCCGGCGCCGGTGGACCCAGGTCCGGACGCCAGCAGGCGACATCCCTGCGCTTTGTCCGCCAGGTATCGACCTGGCAGACGATCCACGCATGGACCCCGTTCCGGCACTAGGCCAGCATACCGATCCGATCCTCCTCGAACTCGGCTACAGCGCCCACCAGATCGGCAGGCTGCGTGAAACCGGCGCAGTCTGACCGCTTACCTTCACGTCGATCGCGTTCGGCGCTAGGCCACTACCCACCTCGCCTTGGGGTGAAGCTTTTCACACAACACAACAAAGGAGTCCCGACATGAGCGCAATCGATCTTGCGCACCTTCGTGAATGGGTGGGCACATCGCAAACGGATCGCGACCTCCTGTCCTCGCGCCATGCGCGGCTGATGGCTGCGACCCTGGGGCTGCCCCAGTCCGATATCGTCGACGGCGGACCGTTGCGGCCGCTTTGGCACTGGTTGTACTTCCTCGGCGGTGAGCCGCCGGCCGGGCTGGGACCTGACGGCCATCCTGCACGTGGCGGTTTTCTGCCGCCGGTGCCGCTACCCAATCGCATGTGGGCAGGTGGCGAGCTTGAATTCCACGCGTCCGTTCCGCTCGGCGCCCTGGTGGAAAAACGTTCGACCATCGTCTCGGTCGATCACAAGCAAGGCCGCAGCGGTGAACTCGTTTTCGTCAAGGTCCGACACGAGTTGCTGTACGACGGCGTCAACGCGCTCACCGAACATCACGACATCGTCTACAAAGGTGTGTCCGCCGTCGGCACGACTACAACGGGTACCGAGATGCCGGCCGCGCAACACACTCGCAGGATCAAACCGGACTCGACGATGCTGTTTCGCTACTCGGCGCTGACATTCAACGGCCATCGCATTCACTACGACGCTGATTATTGCCGCGATGTCGAAGGCTATCCGAATCTCGTCATCCACGGCCCGCTGAATGCGACGCTGCTGGCGGGATTCGCGGAGGAAGTCTGCGGGCGCCCTCTCAAGAAATTTCGCTATCGAGGCTTGAAGCCCTCGATTCTGGGTAACGAACTGACGATCAACGCAGCACCGGACGGCGATCAGCTCGTGCTCTGGGTCAGCCTTCCGGACGGCAGCGTGTCGATGCGCGCGGAAGCGATGTGCTGACGCGAACGCGTCCGACGCGCGATTTCGGGCAAATATAAATGACAGAGACAATGATGTTGCATGAAGAAGCTGGCTTTTCAGTCAAAGGCGGTCGTGGAATTTCGGTCGCCGTCCCGGCGTCGAAGCGTGTCATGGACGCGGCGGCGAAGATTGCGGGCGTGGCGAAGGTGTTGCTGGCCGATGCGCCGCAACTGGCCGCAGGCCTCGCAGAAAACGTCGAAGCCACCGTGCTGAACATCGCGAAGGACTATTCGCACATCGTCGCGCCGGCCACGGCCTACGGCAAGAACATTGCCCCACGCGTGGCGGCTAAGCGCGACGTGGCGCAGATCAGCGAAATCACGGCCGTGATCTCGCCCGACACCTTCGAGCGTCCGATCTACGCCGGCAACGCGATTGCGACGGTGCAATCGGGCGATGCGATCAAGGTCATCACGGTGCGCGCGACGAGCTTCGATGCCGTGGCAGCCGAAGGCGGCAGCGCAGCGGTCGAGAAGATCGAAGCGGCGGCTGACCGCGGCATTTCGCAGTTCGTGAATCGCGAAGTCACGAAGCTCGATCGTCCGGAGCTGACGAGCGCGAACATCATCGTATCGGGTGGCCGCTGGCGGACAAGCTCGGCGCGGCGCTGGGCGCCTCGCGCGCCGCGGTGGACGCCGGTTACGTGCCGAACGACTACCAGGTCGGTCAAACGGGCAAAATCGTCGCGCCGCAACTGTACGTGGCAGTCGGGATCTCGGGTGCGATTCAGCACTTGGCGGGCATGAAGGATTCGAAGGTGATCGTGGCGATCAACAAGGATCCCGAAGCGCCGATCTTCAGCGTGGCCGATTACGGTCTCGTCGGCGACCTGTTCACCCTCGTGCCGGAACTCCTGGGTGCATTGCAGTGACAGGCCAGGTCGCCCCGGAATCCGTCATAAAACAGAATCAACACATGTCGACTCAAACCCCGTTCGCCCCCCAGTCATATCTCTTCGTTCCAGGCAGTAGGCCCGAACGCTTTGCGAAAGCACTGTCGAGCGGCGCGGATGCCGTCATCCTCGATCTCGAGGATGCGGTCGAGCCCGCCGCCAAGGACGCGGCTCGCGAAACCGTGGCCGCATGGGCCTCCCGTCATCAGCCGGTTCTCGTACGAATCAACGGTCGCGACACCCCTTGGTTCGATCAGGACGTGCAGCTCGGTGCGCTCAAAGGCGTGGCCGGTATCATCCTTCCGAAAGCCGAGCACCTCGACGACATCGTCAAGGTGGTGTCGAGCGCGAAGCGCAAGGTACCGATATTCCCCATCATCGAAACCGCGCAGGGCATGTGGTCGGCAATGGAAATCGCGAATGCGCCGTGCGTGAAGCGCCTGATGTTCGGCACGCTCGATTTCATCGCCGAGATGGAGACCGACGACGATCGAGATGCGTTGAACGCTTACCGCGCTCACTTGGCGCTCGTATCACGCGTCTCCGGGATCGAGAAGCCGATCGACGGCGTCACGCCCGACATCCACGACACCGATCGCCTTGCGGCCGATGCACGCAACGGCAAGCAGCACGGTTTCGGCGGCAAGCTCTGTATCCATCCGAAACAAATCGCGACCGTGCATGCGTGCTATGGTCCCAGCGAGCACGATTTGGACTGGGCGGCACGCGTGATCGATGCCGTGTCCCGCAGCGGCGGCGGCGCGACGACCGTCGATGGAAAAATGGTCGATCGCCCGGTCGTGCTTCGCGCGCAACGTTTGCTTGCATCCGGCGCTCATCGTCGGGCCGACATGCCAGTGCAACTCCCCTCTGATTGAAAACTCGATCGCGCCAACACGCACCAGGCATCCTTCGCGCTGCTGCTCGATCGTCCAGCGGCAGTGGCCCGGGTCTTCCGGGCCTTTTCCACGCGCTGACGTCCGCTATCGCATCACGAACGGATTGCCTGTCAGCGCACCCGTATTGATCCAGACGCACTTCGTCTGTAGGTATTCGTTCACCGCATCGATGCCGTTCTCGCGCCCAAGCCCCGAATCCTTGTAACCACCGAACGGCGACATGTAGCTCACCGCGCGATACGTATTGACCCAGACGGTACCCGACTCGATGCGCTCCGACATCCGGAACGCACGGCCGATGTCACTCGTCCACACGCCCGCGCCGAGACCGAAGCGCACGTCATTCGCGATCGCGACCGCCTCGTCTTCCGCGTCGAAGCGAATCACCGACAGCACCGGACCGAACACTTCCTCCTGCGCGATCCGCATGTCGTTCGTCACGCCGGTGAAGATCGTCGGTTCGACGAACCAGCCGTCGCCGCACTCGGCGCGCGTCGCCGCATGACCGCCGAGCGCGAGATGCGCGCCTTCGTTGCGCGCAACGTCGATGTAGTGAAGCACTTTGTCGTACTGTGGACCCGTCGTGATGGGGCCGACCTGCGTGCTCGCGACCATCGGGTCACCCATTTGAGCGGTACGTGCAAGCGAAACGACACGTTCGACGACCTCGTCATGCACCTTCGACTGCACGAGCAGCCGGGATCCGGCGATGCAGGTCTGCCCAGTCGCCGCAAAAATCCCGGATACCGCGCCATTCACCGCATCGTCGAGATTCGCATCGTCGAACACGATGTTCGGCGATTTTCCGCCAAGCTCGAGGCTCACATGCTTAAAATCATGCGCCGCCTGCTCGTTGATCCGGCGCCCCGTCGAATCGGCGCCGGTGAACGTAACCTTGCGAACCAGCGGATGCGAGACGAGCGCGCTGCCGACTTCGTTACCGAAACCCGTCACCACGTTCACGACGCCGCGCGGAAAACCGACCTCATGCAGCAGTTCGACGAATTCAAGCGTCGATGCCGACGTGAACTCCGACGGCTTGATGACGGCCGTGCAGCCTGCCGCCAGCGCCGGCGCGAGCTTCCACGCAAGCAACATCAGCGGCGAATTCCACGGCGTGATGATCGCGACCACGCCGAGGGGCTCGCGTCGCGTGAAGGTGAAGTAGCCTTTCTTGTCGAGCGGGATCACGTCGCCCTGGATCTTGTCCGCAAGTCCGCCATAGTAGCGGTACCACTGCGGCAGATACGAAAGCTGACCGACCATCTCCGCATACAACTTGCCGTTGTCGCGCACCTCGATTTCGGCGAGACGCGCAGCGTCGGAGGCAAGACGATCCGCGAGTCGGCAAAGCAACTGCCCGCGCGCACTCGCCGACAGCTCGCGCCAGTCGCCACTCACGAATGTGCGATGCGCGGCACGCACCGCGAGATCGGCATCGACTTCGTTGCCTCGCGCGATTTCGGCCCATGGTTGACGGGTAAACGGATTGTCGCTGTTGAACCATTGACGGCTATCGGGCTCGCGCCGCTCGCCATCGACGAAGAGAAAGTAGCGTTGCATGACCGGCTCGCTGATTTCGATGTGAAGATTCCGCGGTGGCACGCAAGCGCATCGCACGTCGGGCCGCGAAATGGACGACGCCATCGTTCGCGCACAGGCAGCGAACGATGGCGGGTGAAAAGTGCTTAGAACGGCGCGTAGCCGAGCGCTTGGCGGAAGCGGTTCTTGACGTAAACACCATCGCGTGGCGGCAGCGCCCGCGGCGGCTCGTCGGCGCGGATATGCACCTGTGCGAACACCGAACCGCGCCGCGCATTCACGCGCTCGACGATCTGCGTGATGTCACGTTCCTGGTGGACTGCGAACGAATCGACAAGACCAAAGCCTTTTGCAACTGCGACGAGGTCCGTACCGAGGCTCGAATGGCTCTGCTGCATGCCGGTCTCGCCATAGTGACCGTTGTCGAGCACGACGATCGTCAGGTTTTTCGGCTGCTTCGCGCCGATCGTGCCCAACACCCCGATACCCATCAACTGCTCGCCGTCGCCGGTGACAACGACCACCGATTTCTCCGGCTGCGCGAGCGCAAGACCGAGCCCAAGCGCGGCGGCGCCGCCCATCGCGCCCCACAGATAGAAATTGCCGACGCGATCGCCGGCCGCAAACACGTCATATGATGGCGACCCTAGACCCGATACGACGAGCGCGTCCGGCACGCCGGCCATCAGGCTCGCGACGAATGCACGGCGATCGATCGTCTTGATGCTTTGCTCGCTCATCACTTTCTCTCCCACTTTTTGCGGCCGATGAGGCTCTGCGACAACAGTACGGCGACCTGCTCGCCGCCCTCGAACACGGCATCGAACCCCGCGCTCACGATTTCCTCGACGTCCTCCGGACGGTCCGCACGCATCACCGTGATGCCCATCAGCTCAAGCGCCTCCTGCGTTGTCTTGCCCATCGGCCCTTGCCACGGATTGAATTCCGCGTATTCGCCGCGCATCGTGACTAGTGTGAAGAACGGAAAATTGCAACTGCGCAGCAGCGAGAACATATTCACGCAATTGCCCACGCCGCTGCTCTGCATCAGCAACACCGCGCGCTGACCGCCCAGCCACGCGCCGCTCGTGATCGCGACGCCCTCTTCTTCCGTCGTCAGTGCGATGGCCTGAATCTCGTCGTCCGCGATCGCGCTGCGGATCACGTGGGCATGCCCCGCATCCGGCACGTACGCAATCTGCCTGACGCCGCCGGCCCTCAGGACCGAAAAGATGGACGCCTGCCAGAGCGGCGCTTGTCCTGTTGCGGTGCTCATCCGATGTGCTCCTTAGCAAGTGGTTTCAGATATCTTAAAATGCAATATCACGCTGCATGAAATAGAGTTTTTTGATTCTGGTATTACAGATCGGCATGCCGCCATCCAGGGATCGACATGGACATCAAGCAATTGCGCGCGCTGCTGGCCGTCGCGGAAACAGGCAGCGTCACTCGTGCCGCGGAAGCGCTGCACATCGTCCAGCCAGCGGTATCGCGGCAATTGAAGCTGCTCGAAGAGGACGTGGGCAGCGCGCTGTTCGAGCGCGGCAGGTATGGAATGGAGTTGACAGAAGCGGGCGAGATTCTGGTCGAGCATGCACGTCGCGCGCTGCTCGAACTTGACCGTGCGCGCGCCGAGATCCAGCCGTCGGACGCGCAGATTTCCGGCGTTGTCACGATCGGCCTGCTGTCGAGCACCGCGGACCTGCTCGCGGAGCCCTTGCTGAACGAAGTGAAAATCCGGCATCCGGCCGTGAGCCTGCGGATTTCAGTCGGTTACGCCGGGCACCTGCGCGATTGGCTCGAATCGGGCGAAATCGACGCGGCGTTGCTCTACAACCCGAAAGCCACGCCGACCATTCAGGCCCAGCCGCTGCTCGACGAGCGCTTGTGCGTCGTCGGCCCGCCGTCCTCGACACTTCGACCGAATCGTCCGCGGGCACTCGCGGATCTCGCGTCCTGGCCGATGATCCTGCCGAGCGCGCCTCACGGAATCCGCAATCTGCTCGAACAGGCCTGCCCGGGGACCGGCACGAAGCTGAACGTCGTCTTGGAAACGAACGCCATGAGCGTGCAGAAGCAGCTGGTTGTGCGCGGCCATGGTTTCACGATCCTGCCGAGCATTGCCGTGATCGACGATGTCGCGCGCAAACAGCTTCGCGCCGCGCCATTGAGCGACCCGGAGCTGCAACGCACGATCGTGCTTGCGTTACCCAATACGCGCCGGATCGCGATGGCCGTCAAGGCCGTCTGTTCGATTCTCGTCCTCGAGATGAAGCGCGCGGTCGAACGTGGCGACTGGCCGACCGCGCGCTGGATCGCGGAGTGAATTCGATCGCGTTACTCGTTGCAAGGCCCGCCTGCGAGCAGATCACGTGATCGGTCACCGCGATTTATTCACCGAGATACGCGGCCCGCACCTTCGGATCGTCGAGCATTTGCCTGGCATCGCCCGACATGGTGACCATACCAGAATCCATCACATAGCCGCGGTTAGCCGCTTGCAACGCAAGGCGCGCGTTCTGCTCCACGAGCAGCACGGTGAGGCCTTCCTTCGAAATGTCGCGCACGACTTCGAAGATCTTCTCCACCATGATCGGCGACAGACCCATCGACGGCTCGTCAAGCAACAGCAGCTTCGGACGGCTGATGATCGCGCGCGCCATCGCCAGCATCTGTTGCTCGCCGCCCGAGAGCGTGCCCGCGAGCTGCGTGGCCCGCTCCTTCAGACGCGGGAAGTAGC
>NZ_PNYB01000090.1 GCF_002879855.1 Trinickia soli
AAGGTGCCGTTCAGGCTGTCGACCTTCATGCCTTCGAAGGCCTTGGCCACCTTGGCAGGCTCGGCCGACTTCGTCTGCTTGATGGCCTTGGCCAGCATGGCGATGCCGGTGTACGACGCCATGAGGTAGTAATCGTCGTTGTACTTCTTCTTGTAGCCCTCGACGATATCAGCGCCCTTGTAGCCGTCGTTGTTGACGTTCCAGTAGCCCACGTATTTCACATGATCTGCCCCTGCGGAGCCCATCGCTGTCGGCACGCCCGTGGTCGAGGCGTAGTACGTATAGAAGTTCGCGTTCAGGCCTGCATCCTTACCGGCTTTGATGAGCAGTGCCAGGTCGCTGCCCCAGTTGCCGGTGATGACGGTGTCGGCACCCGACGACTTGATCTTCGAGACGTATGGCGAGAAG
>NZ_PNYB01000091.1 GCF_002879855.1 Trinickia soli
GTACAACAATACGATTACAGCGGAAAACTAATCCGTGAAATCAAACTTCCTGCAGTAGGTAGTGCAGGTGGATTTGGAGCCAAAAAAGAGGATAAAACATTATACTACAGCTTTACCAATTACACGACTCCGGGAACGATCTATTCATTTGAACCAAAATCAGGTAAATCTGAAATCTACCAAAAACCAAAAGTTGATTTTAAAAGCGAAGATTACGAATCAAAACAAGTGTTCTATACTTCAAAAGACGGAACAAAAATTCCGATGATCATCACTTATAAAAAAGGATTAAAATTAGACGGTAAAAACCCAACTATTCTTTATGGATACGGCGGATTCAACGTTAGCTTAACTCCTAGTTTCAGTATTGCAAATGCCGTTTGGTTAGAAAATGGAGGAGTTTATGCT
>NZ_PNYB01000092.1 GCF_002879855.1 Trinickia soli
GATGAAAATCTTGATAACTTAAAAGAAGAAATCGTCAATGAATTTATCGATGAAGAAGATCCAGAAAATGAATTACTTATTAAAGAAGTTTATGCAATTTTAAATGAATTAGTGAAAGAAGAAGTTCGACGTTTAATTGCAGATGAAAAAATTAGACCAGACGGCCGTAAACCTGATGAAATCCGTCCATTAGATTCTGAAGTTGGTATTTTACCTAGAACGCATGGTTCAGGTCTATTTACACGTGGTCAGACTCAAGCACTTTCAGTTTTAACATTAGGTGCTTTAGGCGATTATCAATTAATTGATGGTTTAGGACCTGAAGAAGAAAAAAGATTCATGCATCATTACAACTTCCCGAATTTTTCAGTAGGTGAAACTGGTCCAGTACGTGCGCCAGGTC
>NZ_PNYB01000093.1 GCF_002879855.1 Trinickia soli
ATCATAACGTGCACAAATTCGAAGTAAGTTTGCTAAGCATACTTTTGACCCAGCATAGGCTCCAACCCAAAGCACATCATGATTACCCCATTGAATATCTAGGGAATGATAATTAATCAGTGTATCCATAATTTTATCTGGTTGTGGTCCACGATCATAAATATCACCGACAACGTGTAAATGATCGACGACTAAGCGTTGTACAGAATACGCAAGCCCTATAATTAAATCATCTTCCTGTTTAAGTTCAATTACTTGGTTAACAAGTGTTTCGTAATATGATTTTTTATTTTGATATTCATTACTTTTATACAGTAGTTCCTCAATAATATAAACGTATTGCTTTGGCAATGCTTTACGCAGTTTTGAACGCGTATATTTTGAAGAACAATATTTAATC
>NZ_PNYB01000094.1 GCF_002879855.1 Trinickia soli
GTTCTTAATGAAAGACTTATTTAATGATAAGAAATTACGTGATTATTATGAAG
Organism: Trinickia soli; assembly: GCF_002879855.1. GTDB lineage: Bacteria > Pseudomonadota > Gammaproteobacteria > Burkholderiales > Burkholderiaceae > Trinickia > Trinickia soli. Next base: position 54 of record NZ_PNYB01000094.1, read on the forward strand.
ATATGAACGGATTTATTAGTAATGCGAAGTTAGTTGTTGATGATAAAAAAATTCCTAAACGAATGCCACAACAAGATTATAAACAGAAAAGATGGTTTGGGTTATAAACAGCAAATGAGGGGTTTTATGGCACATTTATCTGTGAAATTGCGGCTTTTAATACTAGCATTAATCGATTCACTGATAGTGACATTTTCAGTATTCGTAAGTTATTACATTTTAGAACCGTATTTCAAAACATATTCTGTCAAATTATTAATATTGGCAGCTATATCACTATTCATATCGCATCATATTTCAGCATTTATTTTTAATATGTATCATCGAGCGTGGGAATATGCCAGTG
>NZ_PNYB01000095.1 GCF_002879855.1 Trinickia soli
AATCGACCTCCGTCGATTTTTTTATTTCAAAATTAAAGAAACGGCTTGAGATATTCCGAGCAGTTATAAAAATTAATTTGTCTTGAATATTGCTACTACATTCTTGAAAAAGTGATTTAGATTTATAGCCCATAACTTTTTTGAATTCCATCGACGATACGGCGTCGAAAGAAAAATAAACAGACCGTACGAAAGAAAAAAGCTATCTCAAAATTGAGATAGCTTTTATTTTTTATGCCTTTATTTTGAATTTTAAAGGGTTATTTTAAAGAATTAGGGGTTATTTATATAGTTTTATACCTAAAAACCTATATCGGCTCTTAAAACGCAAATGAGAGCCAAATAAAAGTAATTACTTTTCACAAACAAAAATTTGAGCAAATCCAGTGTCGATT
>NZ_PNYB01000096.1 GCF_002879855.1 Trinickia soli
CATATTGTGCAAAGCTGGTTGCATGCAGCGGGGATTGATTATCCGCTGGTAGACGGCGGTTATAAGGCACTGCGCCAGACCGCGATTCAGGCGACCATTGAACTGGCACAAAAACCGATAGTGCTGATTGGCGGTTGTACCGGCAGCGGTAAAACGCTGTTAGTGCAGCAACAGCCAAACGGTGTTGATCTGGAAGGGCTGGCGCGTCATCGCGGTTCGGCGTTTGGTCGCACCTTACAACCACAACTTAGCCAGGCGAGTTTTGAAAACCTGCTGGCTGCCGAAATGCTAAAAACCGATGCCCGTCAGGATTTGCACCTGTGGGTGCTGGAAGATGAAAGCCGGATGATCGGTTCGAATCACCTGCCGGAATGCCTGCGCGAGCGAATGACTC
>NZ_PNYB01000097.1 GCF_002879855.1 Trinickia soli
AGTTTATGGGATTTTAAGCAAAGAAATTAAAAATACAAAAGACTTAGGTAAAATGTTCGGCGATGCTGTAGGATCAATGGGAACATTTATCGTTATTGTGTTTTTTGCAGCACAGCTACTTGCGTATTTAAAGTGGAGTAATTTAGGAATTATCGCTGCTGTTAAAGGTGCCAAATTATTAGAACATCAAAACGGTATTGTATTGATACTAGGTATTATTGTACTGAGTGCAATGGTCAACATGTTAATCGGAAGCGCATCGGCTAAATGGGGTATTTTAGGACCGATATTCGTACCAATGTTAATCCTTATCGGCTTTCATCCCGCATTCACACAAGTCATTTACCGTGTAGGCGATTCAATTACCAATCCAATTACACCGATGATGCCGTAC
>NZ_PNYB01000098.1 GCF_002879855.1 Trinickia soli
GGCCTTGGTGGATGCTCTAAAGGTCATGGGGGTCAAACGTATTGCGTTGGTAGCACCATACATGGTGCCCCTAACCAAATTGGTCATTGACTACATTGAGCACGAAGGCTTTGAGGTCAGTGACTGGAGAGCGCTTGAGATTGCAGACAACTTGGAAGTTGGTCGTCACGACCCCTCTAAACTGCCTGCCATCGTTTCTGGCATGAAGACTGACGATGTCGATGCGATCGTGCTCTCCGCCTGCGTACAAATGCCCTCGCTCGCAGCGATTGCTCAAGTAGAAGCCGCGACAGGTAAGCCGGTGGTGACAGCAGCCGTGGCGACCACCTACGCGATGCTAAGCGAGCTCGGCCTAGAACAAGTAGTCCCAGGAGCTGGTGCGCTGCTATCGGG
>NZ_PNYB01000099.1 GCF_002879855.1 Trinickia soli
CATACTCGATCTTGGGACCGTAGAACGCCCCCTCACCCGGCAGATACTCAAATTCGCAACCCGACGCACGCAAGCCCTCGGCCAATGCCGCTTCGGCGCGATCCCAGCTTTCTTCCGTGCCGATGCGCTTGTCCGGACGCGTCGACAGCTTGTAAAGAATCTCGGTAAAGCCGAAATCCTTGTAGACCTTCTGCAGCAACGTCGTAAACGCCGTCACCTCGGCCTGGATCATGTCTTCCGTACAGAAGATGTGGCCGTCGTCCTGCGTGAAGCCGCGCACGCGCATGATGCCGTGCAAGCCACCCGAAGGCTCGTTGCGGTGGCACGCGCCGAATTCGCCGAAGCGAAGCGGCAGGTCGCGGTAACTCTTGATGCCTTGCTTGTAGATGAGG
>NZ_PNYB01000009.1 GCF_002879855.1 Trinickia soli
CATCCCGGCCCGCCCCGGCAAAGATGCGCTGGAAGATCGCGAACTGCAGCGGGTCGGTGTCCTGGAATTCGTCGATGAGCGCCGCCGGGTACCGCGCTCGCAGCGTATCGGCCAGCCAGGGATGGTCCGTCAATGCGCCGTATAGATTGGCCAGCAGATCGTCGAACGAGGCAAGCCGGCGCGTGCGCTTCATCGCGGCCAGCGCGTCGGGGGCCTGCTCGAGCCATAACGCGAGCAAGCCGAGCCAGCGCGCACGGTGAGTCGCCTCCGCCGTCTCGGAGGCCTTGGCGAGCGTGTCGGCCAGCGCGAAGAACGGATGCTCGGGCGGCGCGAACTTGACTTTCGTCGCCTTGGCGAGCGCCGTTGCGGTCAGCTTCAGCGCTTCGCGCGGCGGCGGCGCGTGGCAATCGCCTTCTGCTAAATAACGGCTCCATGCGTCGAGCGCCGCGCGCACCGCTTCGCTCTTGTGCGACGTTTGCTTTAGTCCCGCCTGGGCACTGTCGAGCAACCGCGCGATCGCCTCGCGCTCCTCGCGCCAAAGCGCGCAGGCCGCGTCGAAATGAGTTCGCGCCTCGTCGTCGCCTTCGGGCTCGAGCGCGGGCGCGCTGGCGCCCGCTGCCCCCCACCGCAGCTGCGCGAGCGGTTTCTTCAAGCGCCGGGCAAGCTGCGCATCGAGCGCGAGCGGCGTCGCGCCGCGCGCCACGAGCCACGCGGCAAACGCCGGATACGCGGCCGCAACGGGTTCCACGCGCTCGCGCCAGAACCCGGCGGCGAGCTCGAAGCGCAGCGAGGCGTCGTCGGCCTCCATCTCGAACGCGAACGGCATCGCGGCCGCAAACGGCGCCTCCTGCAGCGCGCGCTGGCAGAATGCGTGGATCGTGTGGATGGCCGCTTGATCGAACGTCGACAGCGCTCGCCGAATACGCTTGCCGGCCAGCTCGCGATCGAGCCCGCCAGGGCCGAGCGTCGTCGCGAGTAACTGCGCGACGAACGGATCGCCGCCGTCGTCGTCGATTTCGATCGCACGCGCGAGTTCGGCAAGACGCGTTCGAATGCGCTCGTGCAACTCGGCCGTGGCCGCCTTCGTGAACGTGACGACGAGAATCTGATCGGCGTTCAGATCGCGCTCCAGCAGCAGCCGGACATACAACGCGCAAATGTTCCACGTCTTGCCGGTGCCGGCCGAAGCTTCGATCTGATTGACGCCCGCCAGCGCGCACGTGAAAACATCGAGCGGCTCAGGTGGCGACGGATCGAATGCGTGGCGATTGCGCCCGCTGTCGTAATCGAAGCCGCTCATGCGTCGCCTCCTGTCAGATGCGCGATCAGCGGTTCGAAGACAATGCGCGAGAGCGCGCCGAACGGCTCGTCGAGCGTCAGGTCGAGACCGCGCCAGGCGATCTCGAGGGCAGCATCGTCCGATTCGCCGCGAACGCGATCGCTGATCCACACGCCCAGCGCCTCCGAATCGCCCCCGTTCGCCTTGGCCCATGCGCTCTTCGGGAAGAAGCGCAAAGGCAACCGGCGACCGGCGAGAAACAGCGCAACGAGCGGCGCGAGGTAAGCGAGCGGCGCCGCCACGCGCGAAAACGCGAAGCGCTCCGAGGCGCCATACCAAACCGTGCGGCACGGCCCGTCAGGCTGCGCCGCACAGTACGCGAGATGGGCGAGCCATGCGTGCAGATATTCGCGCGCGTTGGGACTCGCATAGCGATAGAGAATCTGGCCGGCGCCGGTCACCCGGTTCAGCGCGCCGTGCAACTGCACGGGCGCCGTTTCGCGCAGCGCCTCGCACAACCCCGCGTCGTGCTCGCCGAATAGCGCCACGCCGTCCGTGTCGGGCCAGCACGGGGCCACCGAGAGCGCAAACGGCACGCGTGCCGCGCCCGCGGCCAGGGCCGTTCGGACCTCGCCGGCCAGACGCGCGAGCGAACCGAGCTCGCGGCGCTTGAGCACATCGCCCGTCGCGCCGGCAGGCAGCTCGGGGCTCGTCTGCGCGATCCGCCATGCGCGCGCACGCGCCGTTTCGTCGTCGCCGTCGATCAAACGCGGCAGCAGACGATCGGCGAGCGCATCGCGGCCCGCGTAGTCGAGTTCGAACGGCTCGACTTCGAGCAACTCGCCCTGCGTCTTGTCGAGGACGACGCCCAGGCGCTCGCGCAGCAGCGTGCGCGCGGGGTGTTGCCAAAACCGTTGAAAGTCGACGAAGGCAATCGGCTCGGGCAGCTCGGGCGGCAACGGCTTGGCAAAGAACGCCGGCGCGACGGGGTCGGCCTCTTGCGCCAACCGCTCGGCAAGGCGTGCGCGCTCGGCATCGTAGGTGAAATGAGCGGGCGTGCCGCCGAAATAGGCCGCCGCAAACGGCTGCAGCGGATGCTCGACGATGAACGATTTGCGCGCAGCCTCGAACGCCGCGGGCGCGGCATCGGCGCCGACCTTCGCGCGGGCCAGATGATCGAGCAATTCATCGACGAGCGCCGCGGGCGGCAGCGGTGCGTTGTCGCGAATGCTGCGCCCCGTGTAGCTGATGAAGAAACGATCGCGGGCGGCAAGCAACAGATCGAGGAAGAGATTGCGCTCGTCGGCACGGCGCTGACGGTCGCCCAGCTGGGGCAGGGCCGCCATCAAATCGAATTCGTCGGCGCGCGCGAGACTGGGCAATACGCCGTCGTCCATGCCGATCAGGCAGATCGCGCGATAGGGCAATCCGCGCAGGCTGGTCAGGGACGAAAACGTGACGCCCCCCCAAGGCACGCCGCCGTGCGCGGCATCGTCGAGCGCCACCGTCAACGCTGCCCGCATGACGGCCGCCGGGGCCGCGGCCTCGCGTGCGCCGTCGCGCATCGCATCGAGCGCCTGTTCGATCGCGTCGCGCACGTTCGCGAGCGCATCGGCAAACGGCGGCGCTGCGTCGAACATGCGGGCGAGCGCATCGGCCAAAAGTGCGCTCCAGCCGTCGCACGTCAACGGCTCGCGCAAGCGCCGCACGAAACCGTATAGATCGTCGATGAAGCGGGCGAGCCGGCCCAGCAACGGCGCATCGCCGCCGCGCGGACCGGCGACCGGCAGCCAGGCGTCGACAGGATCGGCGTCGTCCGGCATCGCGTAACCGAGAAACAAACGCGTCAACGCATCGGCGAAGGTGTGGCGCGCGCCCGTCACGGCATGGGCTGCGGGCTCGCTTTGTCCCTCCGGGGCCTCGCTTGCGAGCCCGCGTCGCGCGCCAGCTTGCGCGAGCCAGCTCTGCACGAGATCGAGCGCGACGGCATCGATCCCGTAGCGCGCCGCGACCGCGTCCACGCGCAGCCATTCGACGACTTCGGGCGCCGTCACCCCGCGTTCGGCAAGCGCGAGCCAGTCGAGCAAAACGCGGGCAACCGGGTTGGCTTGCGACGGCGGCAGGCCCGTGATGCGATAGGGGATGCGGCTGCGTTCGTCGTTTTGCGTCGTGCCGAAGACGGCTTCGATGAGCGGCGCGGCCGCCGCGAGATCGGGGCAGGCAACGAGCACATCGGATGGCTGCAGCCCCGGCAGCGAGTCGCCCCGGCTTGCACGCGCCTCGTCGAACCAACCGAGAAGCCGATCGTGCAGCACTTCGAGCTGGCGCGACAGGCTGTGGCACACATGCACCTCGATACCGCGCGCGGCGCTTTGCGCCGCTTCGCTATCGTCATCAGGCGCACCCGATGCTTCCGGTGCATCGGGTGCTTCCGGCACCAGATCGAGCATCGCGTTTTGCACGCGAGCAAGCCAATTCGCTTCTTCGTTCTCGCTATAGCGCGTCGCTTCTCCCGACGCCGCGCCTTCAGTCAGCTCGTGCAACAGATGCAGGTGGGCCTGCGTTTGCCGGCCCCATTGCGCGAGCAGCGGATGACCGACCTCGTGGAAATCGAGCGTATCGGCGGCCTGAAGCGCAAGTGCCCTGCCCTCGGTGACGATGTCGAACCAGAACTGGCGGCACGGGTTCATCACGTAAAGACGCACGTCGATCCAGCGCGACAGCTCACGCAGCAGCGCAATGTAGAGCGGCGCGATCGTCGGCAGCGCGAACACGCTGACCGACGCGGGCCAGCGCGCCCGCATGACGGCGTCCAGATCGAGCGTGCGCACGAGTTCGAGGAAGCGATGCGCAGGCGGGGTGGCGTCGGCTACGCCTGCGACGCCGCTCGCGTCGGCGAGTTCGGTCAGCAGCTCACGCCACAGCGCGGCTTGCCAGCCTTCGTCTTCACGCACCGAGCCCGTGGCGTTCGCCGCGGACAACGGCGCAAGCCCACCCGGACCGGCGTCGAAGATCGAACGCCCCTGCTGCCAGCGCGCCAGCCATTCGGGGCGGTACGTCAGGTAGTGGTCGAAGACGGTGGCCACGCGCCGCGCAAGCTCATATCGCATCGGCAGATCGGCTGCATCGAGATAGCTGCGAAGACGTGCAGACTCGAGCCACGCGGCATGGCCGCGCGCCGGGTCGCCGCCAGCGGCCGTCTCGCTCGGCCCCGCCTCGCCCTGCGCGAACAAGCGATAGCAGCGCCAGGCGAGCCGCTCGATGCCGAGCGGCGAATGTGTCGGCACATCGATGACGCCGCCGATCTGCGTCCATAGCCACTGTGCAAGATAGCTGAAGTTGACGTTCGCGCAGATACCGCGCCGGGTGGCCAATTCAAGTTCCAAACGGCGACGCACGGCCGCGCTCGGCACAACGATCTCTTCGCTCGTCCAGGGATCGGACGGCATCGCGGCGAGGTCTTCGGTCAGCGCTTGGACGAGCGTTTCGTAGCGATTCGAATAGAAAAGCTGGAGCATGAACCCTTGGCGGTCGATGGAGCCTGGCGGCCTTCAGGCCTTGCCTTGAAGAGGCGCGCAAATGCGTCAGCATAGCAAACGCACCCGCCCTCGCGCAGGGCCGTCCGCCCCGCCCGGCCGGTTCGCCGCCGTCCATGGTGCCCGCGGCGCGGGAAATACGTTAGACTCCACGCCAACCCTTGTCCCTGCTCAGCCTGACTCCGCCGCCTCGAGATCGATGCGCTACTCGAAAGAAATCGAAAAATTTCTCTACGGCCAATATTTTTTCGGGGGACTGCGCATGGCCGTCGGCGTTTCGCTGCCGGCCGTTCTGTGCCTCGTCGTGTTTCGCCAGGCCGAGCTCGGTTTCACGATCGCAACCGGCGCGCTGGGCGCCTGCGTCGTCGATATGCCGGGCCCGCTCAAATACAAGCACAACGAGATGCTCGTGTGCAGCGTGCTCGGCTTCGTTTCCGCGCTTGCAACCGGGCTGGCGACGTTCAACGTCTTCGCGCTCTGGGCTACCGTCGTCGCGCTGACGTTCGCGCTGTCGCTGACGGTCGTCTACGGCAATCGCTGGCCGCAGATCAGCTTCGCGACGCTGTTCATGATGGTGATGACGCTCGAAGAGCACTTCACGCCATGGCATGCGCTCACGAATGCGGCCTGGATTCTCGCAGGCGGCCTTTGGTACACCTACTGGGCGACCTTCGTGTCGCAATGGCAGGCGCACCGGATCGAAAAGCAGGCGCTGGCCGAAAACGTGTTCGCCTGCGTCGACTATCTGCTGGCCCGGGCCGATTTCTACGACGTCGACGCGAACCTCGACGACTGCTACCGCAATCTCGTCGAACGGCAAACGACGGCGGTCGAGATGCAGGACGCCGCGCGTGCGATCGTTTTGCGCAATCTGCCGAAGCTGCGGCGCGGCAAGCTCGACGCGGGTCGCGTGAAGCTGTTCAACCTGTTTATCAACACGGTCGATCTGCACGAACTGTTCGTCGGCGCGCATACCGACTACCCGCTCCTGCGCAGCACGTTCGGCAATGCCGACGTGATGATGTTCTTTCGCGATTTGATCCGCAAAGCCGCGCGCGATCTCGAGGACGTAGGACTCGCTGTGCTGCACGACCGGCGGCCCGAAGCGCACGTGAACATGAAGGCGGAAATGCGCGCGATCGAATACGAGATCGAGCTCATGCGCAAGCAGGGGCTGCCCGAGCGCAACCCGGAGGCTTATGCGGCTGCCTCTTCCTCGTTCCGGCGCATCTGGAGCGGCGTCCGGTTCATCGACAAGATGAAAAAGAATCTCGCGGCCGAAACGCCGGTTGCCCAAACCGAGCTGCGCATCGACCATAAGTTGATGCGGTTCCTGTCGGGCAGGCGCGTGCCGCTGCGGCAAATCTTTTCGAACCTGACGATGGCATCGCCGAGCTTTCGGCACGCACTGCGCGTGACGATCGCCGTCGCTCTCGGCTTTTGGCTCGGCCGGCTGCTGCCGCTCACGAACGCGTACTGGATCGTCATGACGACGCTGATCATCATGAAGCCCGGCTATTCGCTCACCAAGCAGCGCAATACGCAGCGGATCGTCGGCACGGCGATCGGTTGCGCGGCGAGCCTCGGACTGATCTGGTTCGTCAAATTGCCCGCGGTGCTGCTCGTTTTCATGTTCGCATCGATGGTGATGAGCTACAGCCTGCTGCTGTTCAACTACGCGGCGAGCGTCGTATTCACCTCCTCGTACGTGCTGCTGCTGTTCCACCTGCTCGCGCCAGGCAGCATGCGCATCATCGGCGAGCGTGCGATCGATACCGTCATCGGTTGCGCGCTCGCGATCGCGGCGAGCCATTTGTTTCCCTATTGGGAATATCGGCTGATGGGCAATCTTGTCGAGGAGATGCTTGCCGCGACGCGCCAATATCTGGACAGCGCCTGGTGGTGGGGCAACGTGCGTCATGTCGCGGGTGGCAAGGCTGCCGAAATGCCAACGAGCGAGACGCCGCGCGACACGGTCAACGCGGACGAACGCGACTTCGGCTATCGGCTCGCGCGTAAGAACGTCCACATCGCATTCGCGAACCTCGCGCAGGCATTCCGACGCATGATGCTCGAACCGAAGTCGCAGCAACGCTTCGTGCCCGAGTTGAACGACCTGCTGGTGCAAAGCCATGCACTGGCCGCGCACATCACGGCCGCCGCGCCGCTGTTGCGCAGCATGGCGCAGCACGAGCCCGACGGCTCGCAGGCGCTGCAACGCGCGCTATCGGCCGTGCGCGAGAACCTTACGCGCGCGCAGGCGGGCAAGCCGCTGCCGACCGATCAGGGCGAAACGACGAAATTGCTCAAGCGCGACCTCGATACGATGGTGGTCGAGATCGAGCGAGCCGGCACCCAAACCGCTGAGTTCGTCGGCGAAATCAAGCTGCTCGCGCTGCAATGCAAGCAGATGCTGGCCGCATCGCTGCTGATCCGCAAAGACGTCGAGGTGATTCGTCTGCCGCAAACTTAAGGCATGAGGCAAGCGCTACTGTGATGCGCCGCTCGAGCTTGCGGCCGCGACGCCGCTCGCCACCTGGGCTGCCGTCGACGTGGCCGCGGCATTCTGCTCGTCGTATTCGCGCTTGCCTTTGATTGCGTTGTAAAGGAACGTGCCGATGACGATCAGCACGATAACGACGACGAGCACGGCGACGCGGGTTGTCGGATTAGGTTTGTTCGGTTGGCGCGGATCATTCATGGGAAGAGGTCTCGACGGGCATCGACAGGCCGCCGGAAAAATAAGAGATAAGGCGGAAGCCGGCATTCTACGCGCATCGGCACGGCGCCGACGCCGCCGCCGAAATGGCGCGCATCACCGCACCGGCAACGCCGTCGAGTACTTGATCTGCTCCATCGCAAAGCTCGAACTGACGTCGAACAGCGCCACCTCCCGGATCAATTGCTTGTAGACCCTGTCGTAATCGTCGATGTCCGACACGACGACGCGCAGCAGATAGTCGGTCTCGCCGCTCATCCGGTAGGCCTCCACGACTTCGGGAATATCGCGCACGGCCTGCACGAACCGGCTCGCCCACTCTTCCGTATGCTGATTCGTGCGCACGGCGACGAACACGGTGGTGCCAACGCCCAGCTTGCGTGCGTCGCATAACGCCACCTGCGCACGAATCACCCCTTCCTCTTTGAGCCGCTGCACGCGCTTCCAACAAGGCGTTTGCGACAGATTGACACGGCTCGCCAACTCGGCGATCGGCAGCGTCGCATCGGCCTGGAGCAGCTCGACTAGCTTCCGGTCGATTGCATCCATTCCCATTTCGATCTCCAGATAGAAAATTTTTCTACATTTGCCCGCTATCGTGAAATTATAGGGAAACTCTTTTTATCGATAAAACGATATAAATGCTCCATCGATCAATCGGACGTAAGCCGTCGTGCGGCGCGTCCCGCAACAAAAGGCACGAAACCCATGGGCCAACACTTCGAATCGTTATCGCCGTCACCCGTTGCGTCGTTCAATACGCGCGGCGTTGCCGTCCAACGCGCGCCGGCGGACGTTCACGCGGAAGCCGCCGCCGCAATCGACCGGTTGCGAGACGCGCTGGACGCCGCGTTCGCGGCGGTCCCTGACGGCGCCGATCCGGCCGAAGCGCAAGGCGCCGCGTTTGCGCAACGCATGCGAAACGCCCTCGCCCAAGCCGCTGCCGAGGAGGTCCTGCTCACACCGGAGCAATCCGAGGGCGCCGCGAACTGTTACCGGCGTCATCTGTTGATCGCCGATCCGCAAGGCCGTTACGCCGCGGCGGCGCTCGTGTGGCAGCCGGGGCAGGCGAGCCCCGTGCATGGCCATCACACCTGGTGCGGCTACACGGTACTCGAAGGCGTACTGCAGGAAACGCTCTACGAATGGGACGACGCCACGGACTGCGCCTCCGCGCTAAGGACGCAGGCGCGCGCCGCCGGCGCCGTTTCGTACGTCCGCGCCGGGCTCGCGGCGATACACCGGCTCGCCAATACGGGCACGCGGCCCGCAGTGTCATTGCATGTGTACGGCGTGCAGGGCGAGCGCATTGCCACGCACGTCAATCGCCTCGTCGCGACAGCGGTGGAACCCTCGCTCGACATGGGCGTGCGCTAGCGCCCACGTGGCGCCGCTTTCGGGGGCGACCGTTTCGCGCGCTTCGATCAATAGGCCGCCGTCGCAATGCGACGAACGAACCGGCCTGCTTCGATTTCATCGACGAACGCGATCGCGTAATCTTCAGCGGAAACCTTGCTTTCGCCATTCGCATCGACGATCAGCGTATCGGTTCCGGTGCGGAACGCGCCCGTTTTGGCGCCCGGCGCAATCAGCGCGGCCGGCGCAAAGAAGGTCCAATCGACATCGGTTACCGTTCGATAAAACGCCAATGCCTCGCGATGTGCCAGGGCCTGCGGCTTGTAGGCATCCGGGAACCCTTCGGTATCGACCAACTGTTTGCCTGGCGCAACTTCCAGCGAGCCCGCCCCGCCCACGGCCACCAGCCGCTTGACTCCTGTCGTGCGTGAGAGCGCCACCAATGCGCGGGTCGCGTCGACGACCTTCGCGGCTTCGGTACGCGGCGGAGCGTAGGCGCTGGCGATCACATCAAAACCCCGCACGCGCTCGGCACTCGCAGCCGCGTCGAACAAATCCGCGGCGATCACCGCCAGCGTGGGCAGCCCATCGATCGGGCGGGGGTGCCGCGCGAGCGCCGTCACTTCATGTCCGCGTGCAAGCGCTTCGGCCGCAATACGCGACCCGATCATGCCCGTCGCGCCGAAAAGGGCGATCTTCAAAGTTTTTTGCATGGCACAGCTCCTGTCAGAATGATATGTAACTATATCGATTACATTTTTTGCGTTAAAAAAAGAGGCCTCGCCTCTTGCCTGGTACCCGCCCGGCGGGCGTTCATCGCCTCGCCTCTCCCATCTCATCCCGCTGCAAGCCCCCCGGTGCCCGAGCGCCTCTACCTGCCCGCCTGCCCTGCGTTCGCCGCGCTTTCAGCCGCGATGACACCGGCAGTGACGTCGGCCAGCGTACGCGAGCCCAGCGACGCCTCCATGGCGAGCTGTGCATCATCGACGATACCGACAAGCACCTGCTGAATGTGCCGCCCGACCAAACAGGCCGGATTCGGTGTGTCGCGGTGAAGCCCGAACAAACGCGCCTCGTCGACAGCGCGATACACCTCGACAAGCTTGATCGCACTTGGCGCGCGCGCGAGCAATGCCCCCCCGCCCGCGCCGAGCTGCGACGTAGTCAGCCCTGCCTGCGCCAACATCGACAAGAGCCTGCGGATCAGCGCCGGATTGGTGTTGACGCTGCCGGCAATGATTTCCGACGACAAAGGCTCGCCCTGCTGCAACGACAGCAACGCCAGAATATGGACGGCGTAGGCGAAGCGACTGCTCGTATTCATGTTCGACCGACGGCTCAAAAGTGTAACCATCATAATTACATTTTAACGGCGATGCAAGGGCGACCGAAACGCGCATCGCCCGACGACGCGATCTGGTCACGCGCGAGGAGTACACTGCCCCTTCGCTCAACGTCTGTGCAAGCTGATTCCGTTTGTCCCCTCACCTGGAAAGGAGAAGGTCATGGCTGCGAAGAAGATTCTGTTTCTGACGGGCGATTTCGCCGAAGATTACGAAACGATGGTGCCGTTCCAGGCCTTGCAGGCGGTCGGACACACGGTAGACGCCGTGTGCCCCGGCAAGAAGGCAGGCGAGAAGGTGAAAACAGCAATTCACGACTTCGAGGGCGACCAGACTTACACCGAAAAACCGGGCCATCAGTTCACGCTGAACGCGAGCTTCGACGATGTCGATGCGAGCAGCTACGACGCGCTCGCCATTGCCGGCGGCCGTGCCCCCGAATACCTGCGGCTCAACCCCGGCGTGATCGAACTCGTGCGTCATTTCGCGCAGAACAACAAGCCGATAGCGGCGATCTGCCATGCCGCGCAGTTGCTCGCGGCGGCCGACGTGATTCGCGGCAAACGCATCTCGTGCTATCCGGCCTGCTCGCCCGAAGTCCGGTTGGCGGGCGGCGAGTATGCCGATATCCCCGTCGATGCCGCCGTGACCGATGCGCCGTTCGTCACCGCCCCGGCTTGGCCCGCGCACCCCGAGTGGCTGCGCCAGTTCCTCGTCTTGCTCGGTACGCGCATCGAACTTTGAGCGCGCGCGGCGGCTGCGCTATGCGCCGTCTGCGAACGCCGTCGTGCGCCCCGCCAAGGCGGCCACGACGACGACAAGCTCGAGCGGATCGATCGGCTTGGCCAAGTGCGTCTGGAAGCCGGCCAGCAACGCGCGGCGCCGGTCTTCGCTGCGCGCGAAGGCCGTCAGTGCAGCGGCCGGCGTCGTGCGACCTCGCTGCGCCTCCGACGTGCGCAAGCGGCGCATGAACTCGTAGCCGTCGACGCCCGGCAGTCCGATGTCGCTGACGATGACGTCGGGTGCATCCTTCAGGCACGCGCTCAAGGCCTCGGTGGCGGAAGCGAACACGAGCGTCTGAGCCCCCCGCTCCTGCAGTACGCGTTCGACGAGCTCGCGCGCGTCGGGCTCGTCTTCGAGCACGAGCACGCGCAACCCTTCGAGCGCGGGCGGCGTATCGAGCGGCAGCGGCTCGCCGTCACGCGCGCGCGCGAGCTCGGCGCCCGCCGCCGGCAATGTCACGACGAACGTCGCGCCGCGGCCCGTGCCATCGCTGCGCGCGGCGATCCTGCCGCCGTGCATCTCGACGAGTTGCCGCGCGATGGAAAGCCCCAGCCCGAGCCCGCCATGCTGGCGCGCGATCCCGGCGTCCTCCTGACAGAAACGTTCGAAGACGTAAGGCAGGAACTCCGCAGTGATCCCCTGCCCGGTGTCGGCAACGGTCAGCTCGACCTCGCTTTCGCCCCCGCGCAACCCGACTTCGACGAGCCCGCCTTTGCCGGTGAACTTGACGGCATTCGACAGCAGATTCCAGACGATCTGTTGCAGACGGGACGGATCGCCCAGCACGGCCGCGCCTGCATCCAGCGAGGAGACGATCCGAATGTCCTTGGCCTGCGCAGCAGGCTCGACTGAGCGGATGACGTATTCGAGCACGTCCACGAGATCGACGCGCTCGGTCTCGAGCCGCAGCTTGCCCGCCAGAATGCGCGAAAAATCGAGCAGATCGTCGACCATCCGCGTCTGTGCGCGCGCGTTCCGATCGATGACGTCCAGGCCCTTGCGCTGCGACTCCGACACGTTCGCATCGCGCAGCAAGAATTGCGTCCACCCGACGATCGCATTGAGCGGCGTGCGCAACTCGTGAGATAGCGTTGCGACGAACTCGTCTTTCATTCTCGACGCGCGCTCGGCTTCGGCGCGCGCCGCACGCTCGGCGGCGAGCAGCGCTTCACGCTCTTCGGCCAGCGCGCGAAAATGCGCCTCGCGCTGCTGAGCACGCTGCGCCTGCGCCAGCTGTCGCTCGATGCGCCGCTCGCGCAGCACGCGCTCGATCGCTTCGGGCAGGTAGTCGAGATAGCCTTCGCTCTTGGGTACGACATCGGCCACGCCCGAGCGCAGCGCCTCGATGACGCGCGCCTCGTCGGCGAACCCGGTGCATAGAATGGCCGGCAGCACGGGGCCTTGCGAACGCAGCGCGCGTAAAAAATCCAGGCCTGTCTCGGGGCCGCCTAGCGCATAGTCGATGACGATGACATCGGGCGCCTCGACCGCGATGATCTGGCGCGCGGCCGCCGCGCTCGCGGCGACGCTGACGCGATAGCCGGCTCGCGTCAACGAACGCGAAGCCAGCCGCAGCAAGCCTTCGTCGTCGTCGACGAACAATGCGTGTGGGTTCATCTGGCGCCCGCAGGCAACTTCACCACCTGCAAGAAAAACCCGAGACGCCGCACCGCCTCGATGAACGCGTCGTACTCCACGGGCTTGGTGACGTAGACATTGCAGCCGAGTTCGTAGCAGCGTTCGATCTCGCGCGGATCGTCGGTCGTCGTCAGCACGATGACAGGCAGCGACGCCGTGCGGCGATCGGCCTTGAGCCTCCGCAGCACCTCGAGACCGTCGATGCGCGGCATCTTCAGGTCGAGCAGGATCACAGACGGCGGCAACTCTTCGCGCGCGAACGCCGAGGTCTCGCTGAAGAAATAATCGAGCGCTTCCTGGCCGTCCGAAAAGCGCGTGAAGCCGTTCGTCAAGCCGGCCCGCCGCAGGTTGCGCTCGATCAGCGTGGCGTGACCGTCGTCATCTTCGATCAGGATGATGCCGACCGATTGCCCCGGAGTCGGCAGCGCCGTCGCGCTCTGGCCCGCGGGCCCGGTTGGGTTGTGCATGGTGTGCTTCCTCTGTTCGTTAAGCGGCGACGACCTGTTTGGCCGCTTCCGGCAGCGATAGATAGAACGTGGTGCCCTCGCCCTCCGTCGACTCCGCCCACACGCGGCCGCCATGGCGCTCGACCATGCGGCGCACGAGCGCAAGCCCGATCCCTTCGCCCGCGGCAATGCTGCCGTGCAGCCGCTGGAAGGCGTTGAACAGTCGGGGCATGGCCCCGGCAGGGATGCCGAGCCCGTTGTCCTTCACGTAAAAGATCCGCAGCGTGCGCACACCGGGCGGCGCGGGCAGCGCGCCGATCTCGATGCGGCCCGGCCGGTCGGGGTCGAGGTAGTTGATGGCGTTGCCGATCAGATTGGCGAAAATCTGCTCGAGCGCCGTCGGATCGCCCCAGACAGGCGGAAGTTCCTCGACGACGATCTCGGCATGACAATCGCGAATGGAGGCCTGCATGGCATCGAGTACGTGGCGGACCACCGAGCCGACGTCGACTTCCTGGCGCCGGTATTCGACGCGCCCCACGCGCGAAAGACGCAGCAGCGAATCGATAATGTGGGCCGCACGCAAAACGGCACTTTGCAGAAAGCGCAACGCCTCGCCGATATCTTCGTCGATGACCCGTTCGATACGTTCGCGCTCGTTCGGCGCAAACGACGATGAGCGCACGGCCTCGCGCAGATCGTCGCACGCATGGGTGAGCTCCTTCGAGAAACCCTGCAGGTTCACGAGCGGCGCGCGCAGATCGTGCGAGACGCTGTAGATGAACATCTCGTTTTCCTGCGTCTGCTGATGCAACGTCTCGTTCGTACGCGTGAGCTCGTCGGCGCGGCGCG
Source organism: Trinickia soli (assembly GCF_002879855.1). Lineage (GTDB taxonomy): Bacteria > Pseudomonadota > Gammaproteobacteria > Burkholderiales > Burkholderiaceae > Trinickia > Trinickia soli. The sequence continues at coordinate 13,953 of NZ_PNYB01000009.1, forward strand.
CCAAGTCGCTCTGAAACCGCGCTTGCAACCGTTCCGACTCGAGCAGGCGCCGGCTCGTATCGTGCAGGATCTCGTCGAGCTGCGCGATCTCGTCGTTGCCCGACGACGGCGGACCGAGCGGCGAGCTCTCGGCCAAACGTTCGGCATTGTCCGACAAGCGCGCGAGCCGCCCGCGCAAGCCGCGCGTGAACAGGAACACGGCGAGCGCCGTCATCACGATCGAGCCGACGACGACGGCCGCCGTCAATTGCTGCTGCTGAGCGAGCGCATCGGCCGCCTGCACCGAGCGCACGGCGTCCATGCGCAGCTCCTCGTTCTGGAACGCGGCGAGCTGGGCGCGGAAGCGATCGACGACGTCGACGCTGGCCTGGCTGCGGAAACGTTCGAGCACGTCCTCGCGCCGGCCCGTGCGCAGCAAGTCCTGCACGCGATCCGACCACTGCCGATAGGCCTGGATCGTCTGGCGGATCTGCGCCGCGCGTTCGACCTGGACCGGATCGTCGGCGACGAGATCGACGAGGCGGTCGATGCGGCGATCGAGATCGATCCACAGCGTCACGGGTGTGGTCGACGAACGCTCGTTCTTCAGCACGGCGCCGCGCATGCGCACCGATTCGATCAGCACGGGCTCCAGGATGGCGCTCGTCTGCCGCAATACGTCCTTGCTATGCAACGACCATTGCTCCGCCTGCTCGGCGTCGTTTTGCGCTTTCATGAGCCCTGAAAGCAACGCGACCTCGACCAGCGTCGGAATAGCGATCAGCAACAGCCCTTTGGTTGTCAGTCTCATGCGCGGTCAAAGCGAATCGGAGGCCCGGCCGGTCGAGCGCCGGCGATTGACGCATTATGTCGACCTTTTAAGAGAATGACAAAGAGCGCGTCAGTTCTTCAATCGGTAACCGGTTTTGAATATCCATGCCACGATGCCGGTAAAAATGGCAAGAAATACGGCTGTCATCGCCAGGCTGACGCCCACATGCACATCGGCGATGCCATAAAAGCTCCATCTGAATCCGCTGATCAGATAGACGACCGGGTTCGCCAGCGCGATCGTGCGCCAGACCGGCGGCAAAATGCCGATCGAATAAAAGCTTCCGCCCAGGAATGTCAGCGGCGTCACAATCAGGAGCGGGACCACTTGCAGTTTCTCGAAGCCGTCGGCCCAGATTCCGATCACGAATCCGAACAGGCTGAACGTGACCGAGGTCAGGACGAGAAAAACGATCATCCAGAACGGATGTTCGATACGCAGCGGGACGAAAAATGCCGCCGTCGCCAGGATGATCAGCCCAAGCACGATCGACTTCGTTGCGGCCGCGCCGACGAAGCTCACGACGAGCTCGAAGTATGAAACGGGCGCGGCCAACAGTTCGTAGATCGTGCCCGTGAATTTCGGGAAGTAAATGGCGAACGACGCGTTGCTGATGCTCTGCGTCAGCAGCGAGAGCATGACGAGCCCCGGCACGATGAACGCGCCGTAGCTGATCCCGTCGATCTCGCGGATGCGCGAGCCGATCGCCGCGCCGAACACGACGAAGTAAAGCGAAGTCGAAATAACGGGCGAGATCACGCTTTGCATCAAGGTGCGCCAGGTGCGCGCCATTTCGAAACGGTATATCGCGCGCATCGCGTGATAGTTCATGAGCGCTCCTCGTTCTTGACCAGGTCGACGAAAATGTCTTCGAGCGAACTCTGTGTCGTCTGCAGATCCTTGAACCGCACCTGAGCCGCGCCCAGATCGTTGAGCAGCGTGACGATGCCGGCGCGCTCCGATTGCGTGTCGTCGTAGGTGTACGTAAGCGCGCCGCCGTCGGCCGACAAGTCGAGCCGATAGCCGGCCAGCTCGGGCGGCACCTGCGCGAGCGGCGCTTCCAATTGCAACGTCAACTGCTTTTTGCCGAGCTTGCGCAACAGCTGGGTCTTTTCCTCGACCAGCACGATTTCACCGCGGTTGATGATGCCGATGCGGTCGGCCATCTCTTCGGCTTCGTCGATGTAATGCGTCGTGAGGATGATCGTGACGCCCGTCTCTTTCAGCGTACGCATGAGCTGCCACATGTCCCGCCGCAGCTCGACGTCCACGCCGGCCGTCGGTTCGTCGAGAAACAGCACGGCCGGTTCGTGCGCGAGCGCCTTGGCGATCAGCACGCGCCGCTTCATGCCGCCCGACAGCGTCATGATCGCGTTGTTGCGCTTGTCCCACAGCGATAGCGCGCGCAGCACCTTCTCGAGGTGGGCCGGGTCGGGCGACTTGCCGAACAGCCCGCGGCTGAACGAGACAGTCGCCCATACCGTCTCGAACGCGTTGGTCGTCAACTCTTGCGGCACGAGACCGATCATCGCCCGTGCCCGGCGGTAGTCCTTGATGATGTCGTGGCCGTCGACGAGGATCTGGCCTTCGCTCGGATTGACGATGCCGCAAACGGTGCCGATGAGCGTCGTCTTGCCCGCGCCGTTGGGACCGAGCAAGGCGAAGATTTCGCCGCGGCGGATCTCGAGATTGACGCCCCTGAGCGCCTGGAAGCCCGACGCGTAGACCTTCGAGAGGTTCGAGATGGTGAGAATCGTTTGCATGGAACTCCGCGAAAGGGAATCGCAGTGGTCGCCCGAGCACCGGCTCGAGCAGAGAGCGACGATAGCAGAAGCGTGCCGCGGCTGCCGGGAACCCATGCGCCATGCATTCGAGCGGGAACCCCGCGCGCGGCCAGCAGCCAAACAGTGATCGCCGCGACCCGTGCGCCATGCCGAACGCGCGAAAAAAAAGGCGCCACGTTGCCGTGGCGCCTTAAAGAAGTTCTAGCCATTCCGAGGGCCGTGCTAGAACCTGAGAGACGGTATTTCGAACCTGAGATCTCTGCCGTGGCAAGCCGCCGGCCCGATCTGGCATCGCTTGGGACGCCTCGTTTCGAAATCAGATTCCATTCTTTCCCTTTCGGCTGACGAAGTCAAGATAATTTTTTCCGAAAAGGTAACAGGAAGCCCGAAAACGGAAACGATTTCACACTCTGAAAACGGCAAATATTACCTAATGCTGAGTTGATAGGCTTGGCGTAGACTCAGTGATAACCTCAGACTTGAAATCCAATTTCAAAAAACTGTCACGAGCCCACTGTGTCGACACCTTCCGACCCATCCGCCCGAGCCAAAGCCGACAAGGCCAAGGAAGGCTCCAGCGACGAGATCATCGCCCTCTCCCGCGGTCTGACGCTGTTGCGGCGCGTCGCATCCGCCGACGCGCCGATCAGCAACCGCGAGTTGGCCGAATTGACGGGCATCCCCAAGCCGACCGTCTCGCGCATCACGGCCACGCTCGTGAGCGCCGGCTTTCTCTTTCAGTTACCCGACAGCGAACGATTCGTGCTGACGGCCTCGGTGTTGGAATTGAGCAACGGCTTCTTGCGCAACTTCGACATTCGCGCGCGCGCCCGGCCGTTCCTGATCGATCTGGCCGAACGAACGTCGCTGTCTGTTCACCTGGGCGCCCGCGACCGGCTCGATATGGTCGTCATCGACGCCATTCGCCCGCGTTCGGCCGTCCTCGTGTCGAGGCTCGAAGTCGGCTCGCGGATGGACCTGACGAGGACGGCCGTCGGCCGCGCCTACCTGGCGGCACTGGCCGAGCCCGAGCGCCGGGCGCTGATGGCCGGGCTGCAAGCGGCATTGGGCGACGACTGGCCGCATATCCACGCACGCCTCGCCGCTTCGCTCGAGGAAACGCGGGCGCTCGGCTTCGCCATCGCCACGGGCGAGTGGTATGCGGATCTGAACGCGATCGCGGCGGGCTTCGTCGGCCCGTCGGGCGAACGCTATGCGATCAACTGCGGGGGCGCGGCTCACCTCTGCCCCCGCGAATGGCTCATCGAGCATGCCGCACCGGCCTTGACCGAGTGCGTCGAGCATATCGTCCGCGAAATCGGCGGGGCGCCGCACCAACGGCTGCGCGACTGACCGATGGCGGCCCGCCATCGCCGCGCCGGTCTGTAACGCCCGTAAGAAACCGAAAGATCCGGGGCTGGACTGGCCGCGACGGCGGGACGTAGCATCTTGCATCGGTGGGCTGTCCCAGCCGGCCCTTTTTTCGTCGGCCTCGTTGCGCCGCACGGAACGCCCACCGACCATGCCTGCCCTCGCGCTGCCCACGCCGTCAGCTCGCACGCTCCGCCGTTTTGCACTCCGCTTGAATACATCCGATGGCCGAACAAGAAAACCGCTCATCCTCGAACGAAACCGCTCCGCGCACCGAGCCGCCCGCCGCTGATGCCAACGCGTCCGCGCTACGGCGTGCGCGGACGCGGCGCCGCGTCGTCACGGCCGTCGTCCTGGTCGCGCTCGCCCTCGCCCTGGTGCTTTGGCTGCGGCACCGGAGCCAGACCGGCCCGAGCGGCCCGGGCTCGGCTGCAACGGCGCGCCAGGGCGGATCGGGCCGTCGCGGCGCCCTCGCGGGCGCACCGCAGCCGGTTCATGTCGCCAGCGCGGCGACGGGCGAGATGCCGATCGTGTTGACGGCGCTCGGCACCGTGACGCCGCTCGCCACCGTCACCGTCAAAACGCAGCTTTCGGGCACGCTTCAGAGCATCGCGTTCCGAGAGGGCCAACTCGTCAAAGCCGGCGACGTCCTCGCGCAAATCGATCCGCGGCCCTATCAGATCTCGCTCGAAAACGCCGAAGGCGCCCTGGCCAAAGACAGCGCGCTGCTGCAAACGGCGCGGCTGGATTTGAAGCGCTACCAAGCCCTGCTGGCGCAGGACTCGATTGCGCGGCAACAAGTCGACACGCAAGCCTCGCTCGTCAGGCAGTACGAAGGCCAGGTGCAGTCGGACCACGCGACCATCGACACCTACAAGCTCGACCTCACCTACGCACGTATCACGGCGCCCGTGTCGGGCCGCGTCGGCTTGCGTCAGGTCGATCCCGGCAACTACGTGACGCCGTCGGATGCGAACGGCATCGTCGTCATCACGCAACTGCAGCCGATCAGCGTCGTCTTCACGACATCCGAAGACAACCTTCCCGCGATTCTCACGCGCATGCGCGCAGGTGCAAAGCTCTCGACCACGGCCTACGACCGCAACAACACGGTCTCGCTCGAAGCGGGCTACCTTGAAACCGTCGACAATCAGATCGATACGGCGACGGGGACCGTCAAATTGCGCGCGCTGTTTCCGAACACGGAGCAGATGCTGTTTCCGAACCAATTCGTCAACGCGCGGTTGTTGATCGACACGCTCCACCAGGCCGTCATCGTGCCGAGCTCGGCCGTGCTGAACGGCGCCAATGGCCCGTTCGTCTACGTCGTCAAGCCAGACAGCACGGTCACGGTGCGCCCCGTCAAGGTCGGGCCGATCGACGGGGAGCGCACCAGTATCGCGTCGGGGCTGGCAGCGGGCGAACGCGTCGTGATCGACGGTTCCGATCGTCTGCGCGAGGGCGTGAAAATCACCGTCGCGCCCGATGCCGCGAGCGTCGTGCGCGGCGCATCGGGCGCACGCGGGCATGGCGCGGCCGGGGCGTCGGGCGCCTCCGCCGCATCGGCTCACCGTCACCGTCCCGCCTCCGCCGGCAGCGACGGCGCGCAATAACGACGGCCCCGGCCCCGCACCCGCATGAATCCGTCCCGCGCCTTTATCCTGCGCCCCGTCGGCACGGCCCTGCTGATGGCCGCGATCATGCTCGTCGGCCTGGTCGCGTTGCGCTTTTTGCCGATCTCCGCGCTGCCCGAGGTCGACTACCCGACGATCCAGGTCCAAACGTTCTACCCGGGTGCGAGCCCCGAAGTCATGACCTCGTCGGTCACGGCGCCGCTCGAGCGGCAGTTCGGCCAGATGCCTTCGTTGAACCAGATGTCGTCGCAAAGCTCGGCCGGCGCTTCGGTCATCACGTTGCAGTTCAGTCTCGATCTGCCGCTCGACATCGCCGAGCAGGAAGTGCAGGCCGCGATCAACGCAGCGGGGAACCTGCTGCCCGCCGACCTCCCCGCGCCGCCGATCTATGCGAAGGTCAATCCGGCCGATGCGCCGATCCTCACGCTCGCCATCACGTCGAAAACCACGCCGCTGACCGACATCGAGGACCTCGCCGACACGCGGCTCGCCGAAAAGATCTCGCAAGTGGCGGGCGTCGGTCTCGTCAGCATCAGCGGCGGCCAGCGGCCCGCGGTGCGGATTCAGGCGAATCCGCTCGCGCTGGCTTCGTACGGGCTCAATCTCGACGATCTGCGCTCCACCGTCGCGAACCTGAACGTGAACACGCCGAAGGGCAACTTCGACGGCCCCACGCGCAACTTCACGATCAACGCCAACGACCAGCTGACCGACGCCCGCGCCTACAACGACGCCGTCGTCGCCTACAAGAACGGCCGCCCCGTCATGTTGACCGACGTCGCGAAGATCGTCGACGGCGCGCAGAACACGAAGCTCGGCGCATGGGTCGGCACGGGCGGCGCCGTCACGCCGGCGGTCCTGGTCAACATTCAACGCCAGCCCGGCGCGAACGTGATCCAGGTCGTCGACAGCGTGAAGGCGCTGTTGCCGCAACTGCAAGCCTCGCTGCCCGCCTCGATCGACGTGTCCGTCATCACGGATCGCACGACGACGATCCGCGCCTCGGTGCGCGACGTGCAGTTCGAACTGGGCATGTCGGTCGTGCTCGTCGTGCTCGTGATGTATCTGTTCCTCGCCAACATCTATGCGACCGTTATCCCGAGCCTGTCGGTCCCGCTCTCGCTGATCGGGACGCTGGCCGTGATGTATCTGTGCGGCTTCTCGCTCGACAACCTTTCGCTGATGGCGCTGACGATCGCAACGGGCTTCGTCGTCGACGACGCCATCGTCATGATCGAAAACATCGCGCGCTACGTCGAAGAAGGCGACACGGCGCTCGAAGCCGCGCTCAAAGGCTCGAAGCAGATCGGCTTCACGATCATCTCGCTGACGGTATCGCTGATCGCCGTGCTGATTCCGCTGCTCTTCATGGGCGACGTCGTCGGCCGGCTGTTTCATGAGTTCGCGATTACGCTCGCGGTCACGATCGTGATTTCGGCGATCGTCTCGCTCACGCTCGTGCCGATGATGTGCGCGAAGCTGCTCAAGCACACGCCGCCGCCCGAGAGCCATCGCTTCGAAGCGAAGGCCCACGCCGTGATCGACGCCGTCATCGCACGGTACGCCGTGGCGCTGCGCTGGGTGCTCGCGCGCGAGCGCGCGACGCTGGTCGTCGCCGTGTTGACGCTCGTGCTCACGGCCCTGCTTTACGTGCTGATCCCGAAGGGCTTCTTCCCCGTGCAGGACACGGGTGTGATTCAGGCGATCACGCAGGCGCCGCAGTCGATCTCGTACCGCGCGATGGCCGAGCGCCAGACAGCGCTCGCCGATGCGATCCTCAAAGATCCGAACGTCGAAAGCCTGACCTCGTTCATCGGCGTCGACGGCACGAACATCACGCTCAACAGCGGCCGCATGCTGATCAACCTGAAGCCGCACAGCGATCGTTCCGAAAGCGCGACGGAAATCATTCGCGACCTCGAAAACGAAACGGCGAAGGTCGCCGGCATTTCGCTGTATTTGCAGCCGGTGCAGGATCTGACGATCAATTCGACCGTCAGCGCCACGCAATATCAGTTCATGCTGACCGACCCGAACCCCGACGAATTCTCGACCTGGGTGCCCAGGCTCGTCGATCGCCTCAAGCAAGCCCCTGAACTCGCCGATGTCGCGACGGATCTGCAGGAAAGCGGCTCATCGGTTTTCGTGGAAATCGATCGGGCGACGGCCGCGCGCTTCGGCATCACGCCCGCCACCGTCGACAACGCCCTCTACGATGCATTCGGTCAACGCATCATCTCGACGATCTTCACGCAGTCGAACCAATATCGCGTGATTCTCGAAGCCGATCCGGGCATGCAGCACTACACCGATGCACTCAAGTCGATCTATCTGCCTTCGTCGCAAGGCACGGGGCAGCAAGTGCCGTTGAGCTCGATAGCGAAGTTCACCGAGCGCCCCGCCCCGCTGCTCGTCTCGCACCTCGGGCAGTTCCCGGCCACGACGGTCTCGTTCAATCTCGCGCCGGGCGCATCGCTCGGTGCGGCGGTGAAGGCGATCGAGCAAGCGCAGCGCGAGGTCGGTCTGCCCGCTTCGTTCCAGACGCGCTTCCAAGGCGCGGCGCTCGCATTCCAGGCGTCGCTCGCGAACGAGCTGTTCCTGATACTTGCGGCCATCGTGACGATGTATATCGTGCTGGGCGTGCTTTATGAAAGCTTCATCCATCCGATCACGATTCTGTCGACGCTGCCGTCGGCCGGCGTCGGCGCGCTGCTCGCACTGATGCTGTCGGGACACGACCTCGACATCATCGGCATCATCGGTATCGTGCTGTTGATCGGCATCGTGAAGAAGAACGCCATCATGATGATCGACTTCGCATTGGAGGCCGAGCGCGAGCAAGGCAAGAGCGCGCGCGATGCAATCTATCAGGCCTGCTTGCTGCGCTTTCGTCCCATCCTGATGACGACGCTGGCGGCCTTGCTCGGCGCCTTGCCGCTGATGCTCGGGACCGGCGTGGGATCGGAGTTGCGCCATCCGCTCGGCATTGCGATTGCCGGCGGGCTCGTGGTGAGCCAGATGCTGACGCTGTTCACCACGCCCGTGATCTACCTCGGCTTCGATTCGCTGGCGCGCCGTATCCGAACCCGGTTCGGGCACGGCCGCGCCGAAGCCGGCGACGCAGGGGCCTAACGATGGAACATTGCCTGGGCAGATCCTCGTTCGCGCCCCGCGCGCAGGCCTCATGAACCTCTCGCGACCGTTCATCGCCCGCCCCGTCGCGACCACGCTGCTCGCGATCGGGGTCGCGCTCGCCGGTATCTTCGCGTTCGCGAAGCTGCCCGTCGCGCCGCTGCCGCAGGTCGATTTCCCGACCATTTCCGTGCAGGCGCAACTGCCAGGCGCCAGCCCCGAGACGGTCGCGACCAGCGTGGCCAGCCCGCTCGAGCGCCATCTCGGGCAGATCGCCGATGTCACGGAAATGACGTCGATGAGCGGTGTCGGCCAAACGCGCATCACACTGCAGTTCGGCCTGAACCGCGACATCGACGGCGCCGCACGCGATGTCCAGGCCGCGATCAACGCCGCCCGCGCCGATCTGCCGACGAGCTTGCGCAGCAATCCGACGTACCACAAGGTCAATCCGGCCGACGCCCCGATTCTCGTGCTTTCGCTGACGTCCAAGACGATGCGGCCGGGTCAGCTCTACGATGCGGCGTCAACCGTCCTGCAGCAGGCACTCTCGCAGGTCGACGGTATCGGTGAAGTCGATGTGAGCGGCTCGGCGAATCCGGCCGTGCGCGTCGAGCTCGAACCGCAAGCGCTGTTCCATTACGGGATCGGACTGGAGGATGTGCGCGCGGCGCTCGCGGCCGCCAATGCGAACAGCCCGAAGGGCTCGATCGAGTTCGGCGAACGGCGCTTTCAGATCTACACGAACGACCAGGCCAAGGCGGCGGCGCAGTACAAGGATCTCGTCATCGCCTATCGCAACGGCGCTGCGGTCAGGCTATCGGACGTGGCTCAGGTCGAGGATTCCGTCGAAGACCTGCGCAACCTCGGTCTGATGAACGGGCAACGTTCGGTCCTCGTCATCTTGTACCGGCAGCCCGGTGCGAACATCGTCGCAACGATCGATCGCGTGCTCGCGATGCTGCCGCAACTGCAGGCCTCGGTGCCGGCTGCGATCGACGTCACGCCGGTGGCCGATCGCTCGACGACGATCCGCGCGTCGCTGAGAGACACCGAGCGCACGCTGATCGTCGCGGTACTGCTTGTCGTCACCGTCGTGTTCCTGTTTTTGCGCAATTGGCGCGCGACGCTGATTCCGAGCGTCGCCGTGCCGATCTCGATCATCGGCACCTTCGCGGCGATGTACCTGCTGCACTATTCGATCGACAACCTTTCCTTGATGGCGCTGATCGTGGCGACGGGGTTCGTCGTCGACGATGCGATCGTCGTGCTCGAAAACATCACGCGTCATATCGAAGAAGGCGTGCCGCGCATGCGCGCCGCCTATCTGGGCGCCCGCGAAGTCGGCTTCACCGTCACCTCGATCAGCATCTCGCTCGTGGCCGTGTTTCTGCCGATCCTGCTGATGGGCGGCATCGTCGGCCGGCTCTTTCGCGAGTTTGCCGTCACGCTCTCGCTCGCGATCGCCGTGTCGCTCGCCGTCTCGCTGACGGTCACGCCCATGATGTGCTCGCGCCTGCTCGCCGACAGCACGCACAAACCGAAGCAGGAAGGGCCGTTCGCACAACGGCTCGAGCGCGCGTTCGCCCGCCTGCAGGCCGGGTACGGTCGCACGCTCGGCTGGGCGCTCGCGCACCCGCTGCTGATTCTGCTGACCCTTATCGCGACGATCGCATTGAACGGCTATCTCTACGTCGTCGTACCGAAGGGCTTTTTCCCGCAGCAAGACACGGGGCGTCTCGTCGGAGGAATTCAGGCCGATCAGGCCACGTCGTTCCAGGCGATGAAGGTCAAATTCTCGGAGATGATGTCGATCGTGCAGCGCAATCCGAGCGTACGCAACGTCATCGGCTTCACGGGCGGGCGTCAAACCAATTCCGGCTTCATGTTCGTCACGCTCAAGCCCAAGACCGAACGCAAGGCGTCGGCCGACCAGGTCATCGCGCAGTTGCGCGGGCCGTTGTCGCACGTCGCCGGTGCACAAACCTTTCTGCAGGCGGTGCAGGACATCCGCATGGGCGGACGCGCGTCGAACGCGCAGTATCAATACACACTGCTCGGCGATTCGAGTGCCGAAGTCTACAAGTGGGCGCCGCTGCTGGCCGAGGCGCTCAAGCGGCGTCCCGAGCTGGCGGATGTCAACTCCGATCAGCAGCAAGGCGGCCTCGAATCGTACGTGACGATCGATCGCCAAAGCGCCGCGCGCCTGAAGATCACGCCGTCGCAGATCGACAACACGCTCTACGATGCGTTCGGCCAACGGCAGGTATCGACGATCTTCAACCCGCTCAATCAGTACCACGTCATCATGGAGGTCGCGCCGCGCTACTGGCAGGACCCCTCGATGCTCAATCAGATTTACGTGAGCACGTCCGGCGGCAGCGCGGGCGGCACGAAATCGACGAATGCGGTGGCCGGCACTTACTCCGCCGCGCCGGGCAACGGCGCCGGCGGCGCGACCGGTTCCAGCGCCGCGGCGATCGCCACCGATGCCGCGCGCAATCTCGCGACGAACTCGATCGCGCAAACGGGCAAATCGAGTGCGTCGACCGGTGCGGCCGTGTCGACGTCGAAGGAGACGATGGTGCCGCTATCGGCGATCGCCTCGTTCGGTCCCGGCAGCACACCGATCGCCGTCAATCACCAGGGCCCGTTCGTCGCCTCGACGATTTCGTTCAATCTGCCCGTCGGCAAATCGTTGTCGGATGCGACACGCGCGATCAACGAGACGGCCGCCGAAATCGGCATGCCGGCAACCGTTCATGGCAGTTTTTCGGGCACGGCGCAGGCCTTTCAGCAGTCGAATCGCGACATGCCGCTGTTGATCCTGGCGGCCCTCGCAGCGGTATATATCGTGCTCGGCATGCTCTACGAGAGCTACATTCATCCGATCACGATCCTGTCGACGTTGCCTTCGGCCGGCGTCGGGGCGCTGCTCGCGTTGCTGCTGTTTCGTTCGGAGTTCAGCATCATCGCCCTGATCGGGGTCATTCTGCTGATCGGCATCGTCAAAAAGAACGCGATCATGATGGTCGATTTTGCAATCGAGGCGTCGCGGCAGGGGATGTCCTCGTTGGAGGCAATTCGCCGCGCCTGCCTGCTGCGCTTCCGCCCTATCATGATGACGACCTGCGCGGCCATGCTCGGCGCGTTGCCGCTCGCGTTCGGACACGGCGAAGGCGCCGAGTTGCGCTCGCCGCTCGGTATCTCCATCGTCGGCGGCCTCTTGGTCAGTCAGGTTCTGACGCTTTATACGACGCCCGTGGTCTACCTCTACATGGACCGGCTGCGCGTCTGGCGCGAACGGCGGCGCGCCGGTCATAGTGCGACGCAGCAGGGCGCCGGGTAAGCCGCCGAAACCTGCCGAAACAATTTTGACGGGGCTCGATATGGCGTTCGGATCGGCGATCGCCTAGCCTTGAAAGAGTCCCGCCGCCACGGGGGCGGCGACGAACCCCGGAAAGGAGCTCATCGTGCGACGGCTCAATGCTGCTTCCCTCGCACTCGCTTGCGCTTGCGCCCTCGGTGCAAGCGGTGCCGCTCAGGCGGCGCACTGGCGCGTCGGCGTTTATATGGGCGGACCCGCCTACCCGTATTACTACGGCCCCGTTGTCCCGGCGCCCTACTACTACGCGCCCTATCCGCCGCCGGTGATCATCGCGCCTGACGCGCCCGAGACGACTTACATCGAGCGCTCGCAGGAAGCCGACGATCAGCAGGATGGCCAGGCCGGCACACAGCCCCCGCAAGGCAGCTGGTGGTACTGCGACAAGACCAGGACTTATTACCCGTACGTCAAACAATGCGCGAGCGGCTGGCGCGAAGTGCCAGCCACCCCGCCCGCCCCTCGCCGGTGACGAACATGAACGCTTCTTCGCTCCAGCGCGCCAGGCGGCGCGCGATATGGCTGCCGCTCGCAGCGATTCTCGGCCTTGGCGCCTGCACGGTAATGCCGACCGGCCCCAGCGTCATGGCGCTGCCCGGCACAGGCAAAAGCTTCGATCAATTTCGTGTAGACGACTCCAACTGTCGTCAATATGCGCTGGGCCAGGTGGGCGGCGTGAGCGCCAGCCAAGGGGCGACCGCGGCCGGTGTGGGCAGCGCCGCGCTCGGTACGGCGGTGGGCGCAGCGGCCGGTGCGGCGTTCGGCGGCGGACGAGGTGCGGCGGTTGGCGCGGGTGCGGGGTTGCTGACCGGCAGCGCGATCGGCATGGGCACCGCCCAAGGCTCGGGCTACGACATCCAACGCCGCTACGACTACGCGTACCTGCAGTGCATGTATGCGGCGGGCGAGCGCGTGCCCATGCCGGCCGGCACCATCGAAGACCGGCCACGACGGTATTACACGCCGCCGCCTCCGCCGCCGCACGGTTATTGAGGCACGTTGCGCTACTGCGGCCGATGCTGCTTGTCCCAGTCCTTGACGGCGTTCAGCGTATTTCGAACGTGCGCGTCGGGCGACAGGCTCGTGTATTCGTAGATGATGGTGCTGTCCGGTGCGATCACATAGGACACGCGATTGGCCATCGTTTTGATGAGCGGCATTGCCGCGTCATACGCATCGATAATGTGCCGCTGGGGGTCGGCGGCGACGGGGAATTTGCTGCGGCACTCGCTGACTGAGAATTTCTTGAGCGTATCGATGTCGTCGTGCGAGACGCCAATCACCGTCGCGCCGTAGTGCTTGTATTGATCAACGGCGTCGGCAAACTCGTGCGCTTCGATCGTGCAGCCTTTCGTAAACGCAGCGGGATAGAAATAGACGACGACTGGGCCTTTCTTCAACGCGTCGGCGAGCGAATAGGAATAGGTTTTACCGCCGAGCGAAGCCTCGGTCGTGAAATCGGGCGCCTTGTCGCCCACCTTCAGAACGGCCGACGCATCGAACGAAACAGCGGACAGTGCCGTGCATAAAGCTGCCGCGAGCGCGATGCGGCGCGTACTTCGTGTCATGGGTCTCTCCTCGGAACGCGGGCGCGCCGGGTCTCGTCCGCTCGGTCAATGACGCTGCGGGACACTGCGGGGACCCTGCGCGCAAGGGCTTCTATTGAACCACGACCGCGCAATCGGCGCTCGCGATCACGCTGGGTCGTGCGCGCGCCCCCAGGTCGCGGCTTCGAGATTGATTTCAGCCACCGCTGCGGGCGTGAGAGCCTCCAGCTCGGGATGGGCGTGGCGCGCTGCGCGCGCGGCCTCATCGGCTACGCCGGCCTCGGCCGCTTCCGCGATCGCCAGGATCGCCCCGAGCAAGCCGACGCGATGCACGATCGCATCGCCGATCTCCGCAACGAGGCCAACCTGCACCAGCGCTTCTCCGGGGACTGCATCGCCAAGCAGCACATGGACGAGCGAAAACACGCCGGTCATGAAAGCGGCATCGACGAACCGCTCGTCAGTAGGCCGCACACGGCTTGCCGCGAGTTCCATGAAGCGTGAGCGCGCACCGGCCAGCTGTGCGAGCGGGTCCCGGCGCCAGGACAAATCGCCGCTCGAGGCATACAGCAGCAATTGCGCCCACCGGGCGATCTGCCGCGTGCCGGCGGCGAGGATCGCCTCGCGTACGGACGCGATACGCCGCCCGAAGCCAAAGGCGCTCGAATTGGCGAGCTGCAACAGCTGCATGACAACGGCAGGGCTGCGCTTGAGCTCGGTCTCGAGCTCGATCAGCGGCGCTTCGGATGCAATCAGGGCGAGCATGCGTAGCAGTGACTCTCGCGACGGATCGCCGCGCCGAACGGAAAGCACCTGCGGACGCGCGAAGAAATACCCCTGAAACAAGTCGAAGCCAAGGCCGTGCGCGAGCGCATAGTCGTCCTGCGTTTCGATCTTCTCCGCCACGAGCGTCCTGCCGTGTTCTTGCACGGCCGCCGCGAGCGTCGGCAGCCGCTCCCGGTCCACGTGCAGGAAATCGATCTTGACGATGTCGATGTGCGGCAGCAGCGCCACGAGCTCGTCCGACAGCTCGCAGATGTCGTCGAGCGCGATCCGAAACCCCGCGCGGCGCAGCTTGTCGATGCGCTCGAGCAGCAACGCATCGACCGTCACCGTTTCGAGCACTTCGAGCACGAAGCGCTCGGGCGGCAGCAGCATGACCATGTCGTCGAGCAACATCTCGCGACAGACATTGACGTAGCCGCGACGCGTTCCGAGCGTCGCCGCCACGCCGATGCTGCACATCGCGTTGGCTACAACGCGGGCCGTGGCGCGTGCGTCGTGATCGATCAGAGCGCGGTTGGCATTGCTGCCGCGAAACAACAACTCATAAGCCTCGAGTGCGCCGTCCCGGGTCAGGATCGGCTGACGTCCGAGATAGAGGCATTCGACTTCGCAGGCGGCGCGCGCCTCGCAAAACGGCGACGCATGAGTCCGTACGGTTGCAGATTCGGCCATGGATCACCTGGTTCAGCTTCGGTCAAGCAGTGGCGGCCATTGTCCACAAAAAGCGTCGCCCGCGCTGCTCGGGCCAATCCCGAGGTAAATTCCGCATAATTTCGCAGGGTCGCCCCTAAAGAATCGTCGTAGCCTGCCGATATAAAACCGTGATGGGAGGTCTGGCGGCGACGGAACGTAGCGCAATCGGGACACTCCGCGCATGTCGCCCGGCGAACCGGCGCGTCGGACACATCGTCGGCCGGCCCATCGACCTCAGTCGGCAGCGAGAACGAATGCAAGCAAAATCAAACGGCGCATCGCGCCGCAGCACCTGGCGCGCCGCCCTTGACCTGTTGCGCGGCCGCACGGTTGGAGCGCGCACGCCGGCGCCCGCCCCGTCAGGCGGCGCCGCGCACGGCGCATGGCGTTTGCAGCTCGAACAGACGCTCGGCGCGGTCGACTTTCTTGCCCATATCGATGGCGACCTGCGCTTTCTGTACGTCTCCGATGCCAGCGTGCGCTTTATCGGCTATCGCCGCGAATACCTGCAAACGGTCACGCTGCACGAACTCGTGCCGGGCGGCGAGGCGGCGGCGCTCGATGCGCTGCTGGCCCGCGCGAAAGACAGCGGTCGCGTCGAGCGCGCGACGCTGCACCTCATGAAGTCGCTGACCTACCCGATCGCCGTCGAGCTGCGCGTCGTCGCCAGCACCCATCTGGGCCGGCCGGGATTCGCGATCAGCGCGTTCGACGTTTCCGACTGGCGCGCCAACGAGGAGCGCCTGACCTACGAATTGCACAGCGACCCGCTGACCGGGCTGCCCAACGCCCGCGCGCTGCGGGCTGCCGTCAAGCGCGCCCAGGACAGTGCCGATGCCGACGGCACGGGCGCCGCCCTGCTGCTGTTGGATCTGGACGACTATCAGCGCGTGAATCGCGCCCTCGGTTATGACGCAGGCGACACGCTGCTGCGCGACACCGCGCGGCGCCTCGAAGCGCTCGTCACACCCGACGAGACGCTCGCGCGCGTGACGAGCGACGAATTCGCCGTGCTGTTACGGGCCAGCACACGCGAGCGCGCGGCCTTGGCCGCGGAGGCGCTCGGCCGCCGCTTCATGACGGCGGTGCAGCAACCGTACTCGGTGGACGGTCAGCCGGTCCACCTTTCCGCCAGCGTGGGCGTGGCGCTTTACCCGGACGCCGCCTTCGACAGCGGCGCAGCCGGCTACCACGATCAATTGCTGCGACATGCCGACCGGGCGCTCGCGCAGGCCAAGGCGTCGGCCAGCAACACGTTGGCGTTTCATACGCCCCACGCCGACCCGGCGGACGCGGAGCGCCTGAAGCTCGAAGCGGATCTCTACGACGGCGTGCGCAACGGCGAGTTTTCGCTCCATTTTCAACCGATCACCAGCAGCCAGACCGGCGGCGTGGTCGGCGTCGAGGCGCTGATTCGCTGGCATCACCCGGTGCATGGGCTCGTGCCGCCGTCGACATTCGTGCCGCTGGCCGAATCGATCGGCCTCATCAATTACCTCGGCAACTGGGTGCTGAAAATCGCCTGCATGCAGCTTGTGCAGTGGGACGCCCAGGGCATTGCGCTGCAATATGTCGCAGTGAACGTATCGCCGCAGCAATTTCGCGATCCGCGTTTCATTCAGAACGTGCGCGACGCGCTGGCCTTGACGGGCGTCAAGGCCGATCGGCTCGTGTTCGAGATCACCGAATCGCTGCTGATGCAGGATCCGGCTCACGCCAAGGTGTTGCTGGAGCAGTTGACGACGCTTGGGATCCGCTTCGCCGTCGACGATTTCGGCACCGGCTACTCTTCGCTGGCGTATCTGCAACGTTTTCCGCTGGCCAAATTGAAGATCGACCGCAGTTTCGTCGAGAACCTGCTAACCTCTCGCAACGATCAGGCGATCGTCTCCGCCGTGGTCGGGCTCGCCCAGACGCTCGAGCTCGAGCTCGTGGCGGAAGGCGTGGAGACCGAAGCGCAACGCGAACTGCTGACGGCGATGGGTTGCGATCACATCCAAGGTTGGCTGGTCTGCAAGGCGCTGCCGTCGGACGAGCTCGCGAAACGGTTCGAGGATCGCGTGCTTCGCCTGCACGAGGTGGCATGAGGGTTATAGTCGAGCGAAAGCAGGCAATGCGCGACACTCAAATATAAACATCGGTATGGTTCGAACGGGATTCACATGGTAAAGGCGGCGCTGCTCGATAAGCTATGGGCGCGTATGAGCGAGCGCGGCGACTTCCCGATGCTGTCGCAGTCGCTGCGCACGACGATGGCCGCCATGAAGAACGACGATCTCGACTTCACGGGACTCGTCCAGGTCGTCCTGTCGGATTTCGCGCTGACGCAGAAGGTGCTACGTCTGGCGAACTCGGCCATGTACATGGCATTCGGCGGCAACATCACCACAGTCACGCGCGCCCTGATGGTGCTCGGCATGGACGCCGTCGGCCATCTCGTCGTCGGACTGAAGCTCGTCGATCACTTCCAGCACAGCGCGCCGCATCGCATCGACGCCAAGCTCGAACTGAACCGCACGATGCTCTCGGGCTGCGTGGCCCGCAAGCTCACCGAGCGCGGCGATCTGCGCGAGGGCGAAGAAGCTGTCGTCTGCACGCTGATGCGCCAGGTGGGCAAGCTGCTCGTCGTCTTCTACCTCGAAGCGGAATGGGAACAGATCCGGCTAAAGATGCGCTCGGGTGGGCTCGACGAAACCGCCGCCTGTGCCGCGGTGCTGGGCGTCTCCTATGAAGAGCTCGGCCAGGAAGCCGCGACCAGGTGGCGTCTGCCCGACACGATTCGCGCGGGCATGGGCACCTACGAGTCCGAGGATCAAGGCCCGCCGCAAGTCCAGTGGCTGCGCGCCGTCACCAATTACTCAACCGAAGTGGCCGATGCGCTGAGCACGGCCGGCGTCTCGGAACATGCGTGCGAAACGCGCATCGCCGAATTGGCGCACCGCTACAGCCGTGCGCTGGCAACGGACGCGGAAGAACTCGCCGCGATAAGCGTGGCGCTCGCGCGCGAAGAAGCGGGCGAAGGCTTCATGAAAGAGATCGACGAGTTGCGCGCGAATGCCGACGCCATCGCGCGCGCCAGCGTCGACGCCGAAACGCGCATCGAAGCCGGGCTGGAGGATTTGCGCGCGCTGCCCTCGGAGAACGCACTCGCGCCTGTGCTGGCGCTCGCCTCCGAAACCGTGCTGGCGGGGTTGAGTTTTACCCGCACGGTCGTGTTCGTTCGCCAGTCGTCGGGCGTGTATAAAGCACGCCTTGGGTTTGGTCGCGACGTGGAACAGGCTCTGCCTTCGCTGTTCTTCAAGGAAGCGTTCGAGCCCGATGTCTTCCATTTGGCGATCGCCAATTCGGTCGGTATCTTCATCGAGAATGCGCGCGAGCCGAAGATGATTGCACGGCTGCCGCTGTGGTACCGGCATGCGTTCGACGATGCACGCTCGTTCGTGCTGCTGCCCGTGATCGCGCACCAGTCGACGGTTGCGCTGCTCTACGGCGATTGGTCGCTGGCGCAGGAACCGCGCAAGATCTCGCAAACGCAGATGGGAGCGCTCAACGAACTTGCGCGCGAACTCGGGAGATTCTTCGCGCACGCGCCGGCCACGGCGGTCGAGACGCTCTAAGGCTGTTGCGCAGTAGGCAGCTCCGGCGCCTCGGCCATTTGCCGCGTGCGGAGTGTATGCGGCTTACGGCGCCTCAGCCAATTGTCCGCGTGCAGTTCCGCCTTGTCGTCACCATTGTCGGCATAGTATTGCAGCTGGATACGATGTAAGTTGGTGCGCTCGTTTTGCAGCCTGGACAGGAAAGCCTCCAGATCGCTCTCCGTCGGCGCATAGTGGCCGCTGTAACTCGAAATGACGGTGATTCGAAGCGCGGCATCGGTCTTGAGCGTACCGGCCATTCGCACCGGGGCGCCTGCGAAAAACGACGTGTGCTGAAATTGATGCACCCGCTTCGGGGCAGCATAAAGTTGATGATTTTCATCGACCACGAAGATCAACTGGTCCGAACGCCCCCCGACCTGCGCCAGATAATCTCTTACCGCGAGCGCCGATGGGGACAGGAAAATGCGACCGCGATCGATCCTGGCTTTGTACAGATGCCGGTCGGACGCATCCAGATACTCGACCCCACCGCGAGCGGTCGGCGCAAGCTTGTCTTCGTGCTTGTCCAGCCAATCGAAAAACGATAGACGCGGCTTGCGCCTCCTTGTGAAGGCTCGAAACAGCGAGCGAAACAGCGATAGCCCCTTTTTTCCCGAGTGGTTGACATGCTGGTCTAGCCAGATACGGTGCAGCCGCTCCAATTCCAGCCCGTATCGGTGCTTTTTGTCGATTCTTTCCAGGTAGTAATCGCGCTCGACCCGCCTGCCGCTCTTCGAAAAATCGTCGAAGTAAGGCTCCAACGCAGCGGCCAGTTTTCTCCAATTCTTTTGGGCTTCGAGGATGCGACGCCATTCGGGGCTACGCTTTTCGACGTGATTTCGCACCCTCTGCCAGCGTTCGGCCGCGCGAGTGGTTGCGATAGGCGGGTGAGTCGACATGAGAGCCCCCTATCGGGCAAGAGAACGCGCCAGGGCGACGAGCCGATGGCCACCAACGAAGAGGTATAACGTGACCGCCCGCTGCCGGTAAAGCGAATGGGCGGAGCACGGCGTGTCATGCGCTCATCCTGCTCACAGTGTGGACAACCCGCGGCGGTAAGCGCCGCCTTGCCAGACGGCGCTCACTCCTCGAAACGCTCGAGCCCCGCGTTGTCCTTGCTCTGATCGGCCGTGCTGGCCCAGGCGGCCGCGGTAATCGCGATCTGCGCCAGTTCACCCGAAGTCAACGGCGCAAGGGCCGCGCTCGCAGCGTCGAGTGCTTCCCAATCGCCGCGTTCCAGCGCTTCCATGGCGTGCAGCAACGTGCCGAGCTGCCCTTCGCGACGCAGAATCGCGGCACGAATGTGCGTGGCGAGCGTCAGCGCGTCCAAGGTGTTTTCCATCGTATCGCCGAACACGGCGTCGACGAGCGAGAACACGCCCGTCAGGAACGCGCCGTCGACGATCTTGCGGTTCGCATGCGAGAGCCGCATCGCCCCCAGTTCCATGAAGCGTGCGCGCGTCGCTGCCAATTGCACCAAGGGATCTTCTTCGAGGCGCACCTTGCGCCCATCGGCGTAGAGCAGCAATTGCGTCCAGCGCGCGATACGGTTCGTGCCGGTCGCGTTGATCGCATCGCGCAATGTCGCCACCTTGCGCCCGATGCTCATTTCGCCCGAATTGGCGAGGCGCATCAGGTGCATGACGAGAACCGGGTTGAGCTTGAGCTCGGCTTCGAGCTGCGCGACGCTCGGATCCGACGAGAGCAGCCGTAGCAGATTGAGCAACGCCTGACGCGGCGCATTGACGCGGCGAGCGCTGTGCTTGCTGCCGCGCGCAAAAAAATAGCCTTGGAACAGGTCGAACTGCAACGCCTTCGCTTGCTCGAACGCTTCATGCGTTTCGATATTGAGAGCGATCAGCAGCTTGCCGGCCGATTTGAGCGCCGCCGTCAACCGCTGCAGCAATTCGGGCGCGACGCGGGCCGGGTCGATCTTGATCGCCTGGACGTAGGGCAGCAGCTTCGCGAAGGCTTCGTCGGGCTGGCGCATGTCGTCGATCACGAAGCGGTAGCGCTTTGCATGCAGCGTCACGAGGCGTGCGATCAGGTCCGCATCGACCGGCTGCTGCGGCGAGATCTCGAGGTAGAAGCGGTCTGGAGCGAGCCGTGCGATCGCATCGGAAAACAACAGCGGACGGCTGACATTGAGATAGCCGGGATGGCCGGAAAGCGCGGTGCGGACGTCGCTCGCGCCGAGCGCCGCGAGCAATTGCGCTGCGGCGGCATCCGCTGCCCGCTTTGCATCGGGCTCGTCGCCTTCGGCAACAGGTACTTCGCGAAGATGCAACTCGAAGCCCCGCAGCAGGCCATCGGCATCGACGATCGGCGCTCTGGCGGGATATTGCACGGGGCGAGCGGGCGCCGCATCGAATCGGCCTTCGGCGCCGGCCGGGCGCTGTGCCTCGTCGGTCATCGTCCCCATCGCCCCTCTCCTTTTTCTTCTTACGTTTGTCAGCGGCGCGACGTTGGTCCGACGTCTTGGTTGCGCGCGGTAAGTTGGGGGCGATTATAACCGCAAGGGACGTCTGAAAACCGGACGCGCGGCGCGCGTTCGACGCGGTTTCCACCGCCGCCGGACGCCACGCGCGCGCCGCACTCGACACTTACTTCAGCACGACTTTGACGTCGAAGTATTTGGCCGCGATCTTGTCGATCGTGCCATCGGCCTTCAGTTCCTTGAGTGCCCCGTTGAGCTTGTCGAGCAACGCTTTGTCGCTCTTGCGCACGCCGTAGCCGACGCCGGAGCCGAGCAGCTTTTCATCGGCAACGGTCGGGCCGGCGAAGTCGAAGCCCGCGCCTTGCGGACGCTTCAGGAACCCTTTCGAGGCTGCTTCCGAATCCTGGAACGCCGCGTCGAGCCGGCTCGAGGCGAGGTCGGCATAGACCTGATCCTGGGTTTGATACGACACGACGTCGACACCGGCGCTCGCCCACTTCGCCTTCGCGTACGTTTCCTGAATCGTGCCTTGCAGCACGCCGACGTGCTTGCCCTTCAGCGATGCCGCGCTCGGCTGCAGCCCGCTGCCTTTCTTCGCGATCAACTGATTGGGAATCGTGTAGATCGGATCGGTGAAAGCGATGGCTTGTCTGCGCTGTTCGGTAATCGTCATGTCCGAGTTGATCGCATCGAACTTGCGCGCTTGCAACGCCGGAATCAGTCCGTCGAAGTCGTTCTCGACCCAGACGCATTTGACTTGGAGCTTCGCGCAGACGGCGTTGCCTACGTCGATGTCGAAGCCTTGCAACTGGCCCGACGCCGTCTTCGATTCGAACGGCGCATAGGACGCTTCGACGCCGAAGCGAAGCTCCTTCAAATCAGCGGCAGACACGCTGCCGGCCGCGCACGCGGCTGCCACCGCGACGAGCGCGAGCGATACCTTCTTCCTCAAGTTCATTTCCATTCGTCGAATCCTAGACAGTTGATACCGTGAGCCGAACCTCGCGCGCATCGTGGCTCGGCCAAAAAAGCGGTTCAAACACGGGCCGCGCGCGTGGTGCGCCGCACAAGGGCGACGGGACGGGGATTGTACGGGTAGCGCGCGCCTGCGCGGGCTCAGGTGCGCAGCGCGACGCGCGCCCGCGGCGCATCGGCAGGCGGTATGCGCTCGACCGCGAAGACGCAATTGCGTGTCGCACCGGGGCAAGCCGGGGAAGACGGATTCAACGAGGAGGACGACTGGACGATGCGCGGCGCGCACAGCCCGCGCGCCGGCTTTTTCGAGATGAAGAAGGCTAGAGCGCGCGTGCCAGCATGGCCGCCTGGCGGCGTGCCTCTTCCCGCGCGTCCGAGTCGACCTGTGGGCCGAACAACGTCTTTTCGACGACGATCGACGCGATGTCCTCCACGCCGATAAAACGCAGCCACGCCTCCACGTAGGGCTGTTGAAAATCGAACGAATCCGCAGGCGTGCTTGAATGTTTGCCGTAGTCGAGCCCGCGCGCATAGACGACGACGGCGCGCTTGCCCTTGAGCAACCCGCCGAAACCGATGTCCGGGTCGAACGAAAACAGCACATCCTTTTGTGAAACGACATCGATGAAGTGCTTGAGTTTGTACGGAATCGAAAAATTCCAAAGCGGCACTGACAGCAACAGGATGCCGGCCTCGTGCAACGGTCGCGCGAGCGCATGGATCTGGTCCCACGCCGCCTGCTGACGCTCGGTCAACGGGGTACCGCTGAGCCCCGCATGCTTTGCGTCGAGCGCTTCGCCATCGAACTCGGGGAACCGCGTGCTCCAAACGTCCAGCGTCTCAATCGACGCGCGGGGGCGCGAGAGGCGAAAGGCGTCGATGAACGCATGGGCGGTTTCGAGCGAGGCCGATCGCTGCTTGCGCGGCGATGCCTCGATGTGCAGCAAATCGGCCATGCTCTTTCTCCTGCTTCGGTGGGCTAAATGCCTACATGTGGCGGCGTGGGATAGTCGTTATCTGAACATAGTCGTGTTTGAATTGGAAACGAAGTATTCTTCTGCTATTCAATTCAATTCTCACTGAATCGCGTGTTCGACAGCACCCTACTCCGCTCCTTCGTCACCGTTGCCCAGGAAGGCAGCTTCACGCGCGCCGCCACGCGTCTGCATTTGACGCAATCGGCCGTCAGTGCGCATCTGCGCCGGCTCGAGGAACAGGCGGGCGCTGCGTTGGTCGAGCGCACGACGCGCTCGCTTGCGCTGACGCCCGAAGGCGAGGTGCTGCTTGGCTATGCGCGGGCAATCCTCGCCCTCAATCGCGACGCGCGGGCACGCCTGCAACGTCCGGCCGGCGAAGGTCCCGTGCGAATCGGTCTGTCCGATGATTTCGCGCATCCGCGCGTCATGGAGCGACTGCATGCATTCGGGCTGCGGCATCCGGGCGTCGACGTCAGTTTGACGGTGGGCATCCCCGGCACGTTGATACATGCGCTGGATCGCGGCGAACTCGATTTCGTCATGGCCGGGCGATGTCACGGGGAACGCCCCGGACGATCGCTATGGCGCGAGGCGCTCGTATGGGCAGCAGCCCCGTGGCAGGCAATCAATCTGGGGTTACCGTTGCCGCTGGCCGTGTTCCCCGAGCCTTGTCCGTACCGGGACGCTGCGCTCGCCGCGCTGGCTCACGCGGGCGTCGACTTCCGCGTCACGGTTGTCTGCCCTGGCAGTGCGGGGGTCCATGCCGCGGTGCAAGCGGGGCTGGGCGTTGCACCGATGCCTAAAAGCCGCGTCGACGGCTCGCTTGCGATTGTCGGCGAAGCGGCTGGGTTGCCAGCGTTGCCCGAAGTCGAGTTCGCGTTATTCGGCGCAGCGAGCCCCGCAGCGCTGGTTGATGAACTTTGCGAAGCGGCTCGGCGGG
The DNA here is from genome assembly GCF_002879855.1 of Trinickia soli. Lineage (GTDB taxonomy): Bacteria > Pseudomonadota > Gammaproteobacteria > Burkholderiales > Burkholderiaceae > Trinickia > Trinickia soli. Next base: position 38,063 of record NZ_PNYB01000009.1, read on the forward strand.
ATCTGGGTTGAGGGGAAGCGCTTGTTGATTGGCCTCGGTTCCCGCTCCTATTCAGGTGAATAGTCAAGCTTCCGATTTATTTACACGCGGGGGAATCTCCGGTTACATTTCTTGCGAATAAGGCCTTTCTCACTCCACTTATCGCCATTGCATCAAAATCACTCAAGCGAAGGAATCGCAGCCCCCTCGGTTTTTTTCCTTTTGCTCTGCTTGGCCGCCGCCAATTTTTTCCGTATCGGTTGTCAACTTGTGTTGACCGCCTGGTCCGCGGTCCAGATCACGGGCCGTCCCGAATCGGTGGGGCACGTCCTATTGGTTTCGAGTGCGACTAACCTGACGCTTTCACCACTTATCGGCGCGTTCGTCGATCGCTGTACGCGCAAAAAACCCTTGGTGCTGGCAGGCCACTTCGGCATCGCGGTCTGCGGAGCCACGCCGCATATGCTTGCCCTGGCGCTGCCGCACGCGGCGCCGTTTTTCTCGCTGGTGATCACCGCGTTCCTCTCGAGCGTTTCGGGCATCGTGCTTGCCTGTACGATGGATTACTTCGTCAAGCAAGCAATCGCCGCGGCGTCAAGAACCAGAAAGCTGGCGCTCATCAATACGGTCTCGCAATCGACACTGATCGTCGGTACGGCCTTTGGCGGATATCTTGTTTCCTATGCGTCCTGGCGCGACGCATTCCTGTTGATCGGCGGTTGCGGCTTGGTGCTTGCCTCGTTTTCAGGCTGCCTTCTCCCTTCTTTGATATTTGAAGCGCGCGAGCGACGCAGCTCGCATCACGTCGGTCCCGCGCTCTATTGGAAACACCCTCGCCTTTTTGTGATTGCATCATGCTCCGCGCTGGCCTTTGCTGTTGGCCAAGTGACGAACACGTTATTGCCGGCCTTCGTGAGTTTGGATCTGAAATTCTCAGGCACGCGTTATTCGCTTATAGAGGCGGCCTGGTCTATCGGCGCACTCAGTGCGAGCGCCGTCCTGGCCAAAGTGGCGAAGGATCGGTCAGGCCCCATCCATCGAGAACTTTTGGTCATTCTCGTCATCTCCGGGCTCTTATGCCTGGTCCCACGGCTTTCTGCACTCACGGCGCTGCTCGCGATCCATCTGGCGCTTGGGGTCGGCTTCGCGGTCGTTCGCGTGCGCGCCGAGGTCCGATTTCTGACGGAGTGCCCAACTCACCTGCTGGCTCGCTTCAGAGCAAACAGCGTATTTCTCAGTAGCGCAGTCAGTGCGATCGTCTTTATCTCGCCGAGCGTGTCGCACGACGTCGGCGTGCCCGCACTGTACTCGCTGCTCTCCGCGGCAATCGCGGTGTCGGCAACCATGCTCATACGCTTCACGCGGCCCCGGCAAGCGCAGCGATCCACACGACAATCGGTAGCGAAACTGCCGTCCGAAACAATGACGTCGGATGAATAAAGGAAAGCGACAAAGCCAACTTCAGAACGACAACGCGCAAGGAAGACCCGCCCTCACCGCCCATCCACGCGGACGCAGCACATGGCAGGACGGGTTTCGGGAGGGGGAAACACGCACCACGAACCGTCGCCGTGGCGGAAAAGGAAGATGGAACGCGGGCCCGTGGCCGCTTGCATGGCGACACAAACGAAGCGCGCGCGATTATTGGCCATGCGGCCCGTGCGCATCACTCGCGCAGGCGTTGCGGCCGTCGGCGCCAGCCACTTGTCGACCAATGCGCGCAGGGAAATCTTGTCTGCACCCATGGCTCACCTCCTGAAACGTGGGTGGGCCGCCCACTGCAACCAGACCGGCTAGCCCTTGAGAACAGTATCGACAAGAGCGCAGCCGATAAAAATCAGCGCTGGCCGAGAATCGCGTCAAGCGTTGCCACTGCCTGTCGGATATGGACTACATGAGCCCACGTCGCACACGAAGTTGCCGCTCGCGGCGCCGGCCGAATTGCCCCGCCGGGCCGCCGTTGATGGCTATCAATCGGCTTTGCCGATAAACGCCTATTCTGGGAGGTAGGAACGAGGCATCCAGGGAGAGCGTCATGATCGCAAGAACCGTCGTCGCACTCGCTGTGGCCGGCCTGACCGGCATGTCGGCGATCACGGGACTCGCGCAGGAACGCGAGCGCGGCCATGAGTCGGCGCGCGGACCCAGCGCCGCGCCCATGCAAGCGCCAGGAGCCGGGGGACCCGGCTTCCAGGCGCCGAACCAGGGGCGCGCCGAGGGCCGCCAACGGCAACCGGGCGGCGGCGCCGAAAGACGAGGCGGCGAGGGCCCGCCCCCTCGAGGCGCCGGGCCGGCCATCGGCGGCGGGGCTGTTCAGGCGCCGCAAGCGCCGGGGTTCGGCTTACGGCCCTCGCAGCAGTTTCCGGCGCCGGCTCAGGGCCAGCGCGAGGCTCCGAGGCCGAACTACCGGCCCGAATACGGTCACCGCCCGATGGCCCCTGCACCGGGTCAGATTCAGCGGCAGCCGAACGGCCCGGGCGCCGGCCAGCAGTTCGGACATCGGCCCGGCGCCGAGCCACGGGCGCCGCTCAATCAACCGCCGCGCGCTTATGGGCGGGTGCCCGCCCCCTATCGCGGCGATATCCATCGTTTCGTCGATCTCGACGCACGCGTCTGGCGAGGGGGCCGCTGGCGCCATTCGCACCATGACGGACGGTTTGGCTGGTGGTGGGTCGTCGGCGGCCTCTGGTACCTCTATCCCCAGCCGGTCTACCCCTACCCGGATCCGTTCGCTCCCGGCGAAGTCGTTTACGAGTACGGCGGCGCCGGTGACTACTGGTACTACTGCGAGTCGGCCGGTCAGTACTATCCGTACGTGACGGAGTGCCCCGAAGGGTGGCAGGCGGTCATACCTGAAGATGAGTGAGCATCGACTCGGCGGCAATAGACGAAATCGCCCCGCCTATAACCCCAATGCCGCCAGCGTTTCACGCGTCGTTTCGACGACCGTCAGCCCCGCACGCAGCCCGGGCTTGACCGTGCGATTCGGAAACACGATCCGTTCTTCGTCGTGCGAAACCTCATAGCGATAGGCACCGTCGCATGCGAGCACGGCGCCTCTCGCAAACGCGGTGAAATTCGGGACGTCGTCGGCCATAAGAAGCTCAAAGGCGTCGCTTTTCTTTGTGATTTGTCCGATGACTGAAAACACGCGCGGCAAGGGCGAAACGCCCCGGCGCTCCGCTCCCGCCACAAGCTCACGCACGGCCCGGTCGGCGCCCGCAAAACGCGAGAGGTCGTTTTCTCCGAACGGCCGCACCTTGCCGAGTTCGAGCGTACATGCTTGCGCGCCGAACGCTTCGGCCGTGAAGTGCGTGAAGGTATTGCCTTTAGCCGTATGCAGCAAGACGGCTTCGATGCCGGCGTCTGCCAGCCACTCGAACATCGCGCGCGAAAGCGGCGCGCCCGTGTGCGGCAGCAGCGCGAAACGCTCGAATACCGATGCACGGATGGCCGTATGCATATCGATGTGCCAACGCGTGTGCGGAGCCTGGGCAGCGCCGGCAAAAAAACGCTCCGCCGCTCGTTCGAGAGCCTCGGCGCGCGGCGCTTCGCGGCTTTGCGCGAGCTGTGCATACCGACCGCAAAAGAGCCGATTCAAGTCGTCGTCGACATAGCGGCAACCGGCTCGCATGGCTGCCACGTTGCCGAATACGATGCCGACGCGGCAAGCCAACGGCGCCGCCCCGCATGCGATGTCGGCAACCATGCGCGACAGCAGTTCGATCGGCGCAGTCTCGTCGCCATGCACGCCTGCCGAGACGAGCACGCTGCATAAAATTTGCGGGTCGGGCGCCGCGGCCGGTGTCAGTTCGAGTACGCCTTCCCCTTGCCATGCATAGCGGACGCCGCCGACGCACTGTCCTTGCCGATCGGCTGCGCCGGGCAGCCGGCCGCTCAACGTGAAGGCGAGAAAGTCGGCCAGCATTGCCGGCGTAGACGCGTCAACGTTGGAAGTCATAGAGCGAACCGAGCCCGAGAATCTGCGTGAGTTCGTCGAGCGCCGTGCGCGATTCGTCGAGCAACTTCGGATCGGCCAGGTCGCTCGGCGCGAGCCGGTCGCGATAGTGCTTGCCGATCCACGCGTCGAGCCGCCCAAACAGCGCATCGTCGATCCAGACGCCGGGAGCCACGGCCTGGCGCTCGGCCTCGTTCAGCACGACACGCAGGCGCAGGCAAGCAGGCCCGCCGCCGTTCTTCATGCTCTCGCGCAACTCGAACACGAGCACCTCGTCGATCGGCCCCGCATTGACGACGAGGTCGTCGAGATAAGCGGCCACACGCGGATTTTCGCGGCATTCCTGCGGGACGACGAGCACGTCGCGACCATCGGGGCGCGTCAGGAGCTGACTGTTGAACAGATACGACGTGACGGCATCGGCGACACTCACGCGCGCATCGGGCACTTCGATGACGTTCAGCTGAGCGCCTGCCTTCGATAGTTGTGCGCCCAACTGATCATAGACGGCGCTTTGATCGACGAATGCGCGTTGATGGCAAAACAGCGTCTGCCGATTGCCCACGGCGATCACGTCGTTGTGGAACACGCCCGCATCGATCACTTCAGGACTTTGCTGGGCGTAGACCGTCCCGTCCTCGCTCAACCCGTGACGCTGCGCCACGGCGCGGCTCGCCTCGAACGTTTGGCGCGCCGGGTAGCGCACGGGCTCCGGACCGCGCCGATATTCGCTGCGCCCGTAGACGAAGAACTCGACGCCGCGCTCGCCGTACTGCGAACAGAAGCGCGTGTGATTGGCCGCCCCTTCGTCGCCGAGTGCCGGAGTGCCGGGCAACGCTTCATGGACGGTGAAATGCGCCGGATCGGCGAAGATTGCCTGCAGCGTGCGGCGCGTGGCTTCGTGCTCGATCGCGCGGTGCAGTTTGCTGGTCAGGTTGGCCGGCGTGAAATGAACCCGGCCGTCGCGCGTATCCGCCGACGGACTCACCGTCGCGGCATTGGCCGTCCACATCGCGGACGCCGAACTGGCCGCGGCCAACAGTTCCGGGGCATCTTTCGCCGCACGCTCGATCACAGCCGTATCGGAACCCGAAAATCCGAGCTCGCGCAATAACCGCAGCGACGGCCTTTCCTGTGGCGGCAGCACGCCCTGCAAGAAACCGAGGTCGGCGAGCCGCTTCATTTTCCGCAGACCTTGCTTGGCGGCGGCGAGCGGATTGGCGACCGATTTCTCGTTCGTCTGCGAGGCCACGTTGCCGAACGACAGTCCCGCGTAATTGTGCGTCGGACCTACGAGTCCGTCGAAGTTGGCTTCCCGTGCTTGCATCGTCGATCCTTGCTCGATCCTTAGAATTGAAGTCCCGGCGAGACGCTCGCGGGCATCGTAAGTTGCGCGCTTTCGACCGAGGCCATCGGATAGGCGCAATAGTCGGCCGCGTAATAGGCGCTCGGCCGATGGTTGCCCGACCGCCCCGTGCCGCCGAACGGCGCCGCGGAAGACGCGCCGTTGGTCGGGCGATTCCAGTTGACGATGCCGGCGCGAATCGTGCGATGAAAACGCGTCCAAAGCGCTTCGTCATCGGCGAGCAACCCTGCCGACAAACCGTAGACGGTATCGTTCGCGCGTGCGATCGCTTCATCGAAATGCGTATAGCGCACGATCTGCGCGAGCGGGCCGAAGTGCTCCTCGTCGGGCAACGCCGCCACATCGGTGACCTCGAGCATCGCGGGGCTCACGAAACCCAGCTGTTCGTCGCGCTGCTCCATCGTCAGAATCGGGCGAGCGCCGGCCGCTACGAGCCGCTGCTGCGCTATAACGAGCCGCGCCGCGGCGCGGGCCGAGACGACGGCGCCCATGAACGGTTGCGGATCGGCGTCATACAAGCCGTAGGCGATGCGCGCAGTCACTTCGGTCAACCGTGCAAGGAAGCGATCGCCGAACGCGCCGCGCGGGACGAAGATGCGACGCGCGCACGTGCAGCGCTGGCCTGCCGATAGATAGGCCGATTGGATGGTGTGATGGACGGCCGCATCGATATCTTCTACATCGGCGACGACGAGCGGATTGTTGCCGCCCATTTCGAGCGCGAGCACAATTTCGGGCCGTCCGCCGAACTGCTTGTGCAGCAGCGTGCCCGTGTCGGAGCTGCCCGTGAAGAAAAGGCCGTCGATTTGCCGATGATTGGCGAGCGCGACGCCCGTGTCTTTTTCGCCCTGCACGAGGTTCAGCACGCCGGCAGGCAAGCCGGCATCGCGCCATGCTTCGACCGTGGCGCGCGCCACCTCAGGCGCCAGTTCCGACGGCTTGAACACGACCGTATTGCCTGCAATCAGCGCCGGCACGATGTGGCCGTTCGGCAAGTGACCGGGGAAGTTGTACGGCCCGAAAACGGCGACGACACCGTGCGGACGATGGCGCAACACGGCCGTGCCGTCTGCCATCGGCAGGCGTTTTTCCCCCGTGCGCTCCTGGTAGGCCGTGATCGAAATGTCGACCTTCGCGGCCATGGCGGCCACTTCCGTGCGCGCTTCCCACAGCGGCTTGCCCGTTTCGCGGCCGATCGCGTGCGCGAGTTGCTCCTTGCGCCCGGTCAGCGTCGCCGCGAATCGGCGCACGATCTCGACGCGCGCATCGAACGAAAGCGCGGACCATGTTTCGAACGCGCGGCGCGCGCTCGCAACGGCGCGATCGACATCGGCCGCCGACGCGCTGTTGCCTTCCCATACCACCGCGCCCGTTCCGGGATTGCGTGAGGCGAAGGCCGGCCCACCGGCCTTGCACCATTGCCCGTCGATAAAAAGCTCACCCATTTCCATCTCTGTTCAATCCTTGTTCTGTTTCGTCACAAGCGCGAGCACGCGCACGGCATCGCCTTCGCGCACGTCGAGCGCGGCTGCATCGACCGCCGACAGCATCATCGATCCGCCCTCGACGGTGCCCGCCGCCACACCGACGCGAAAGCCCGCCATCGACGTATTCGAGACCAGCGAGCGCACGCCTTCAGGTGCGAGGGTTTCACCGATGACGACCGGCACCACCACGCTCTCGCGCACGGTGCGCAGATCGTTGATATGGCATTCGAGCACCGGGCCCGCGTCGAAGATATCGACGTGGTTCTGATACCGGAGCCCTTCGGCTTCGAGCATCTTGCGCGCCGGCGCCGTGTCGCGATGCGTATGCCCGATGACGTCCCGCGCCTCCTGCGGCAGCAAATCGGCGTAGACGGGGTAGCGCGGCATCAATTCGGCAAGGAACGACTTGCGTCCATGCGCGCTGAGGTAATCGGCCGCGTTGAAGTCGATCTGATAGAAGTGCGAACCCACGGCGCGCCAGAACGGCGAAGTGCCGTCCGCGTCGAAATGGCCCCGCAGTTCCGCGCAGAGCCGTTCGGGAAATTGATCGCGGAACTGCGCCATGAACATGAAGCGCGAGCGCGACAGCAAGCCGCCGACGCCATGCGCGCGATAGCGCGGCGACAAGAACAGCGAGCACACTTCGGCATAACCCGTGAGGTCGTGCGAGATGTTGAGCAGCGACATCTTCGTCCAGACGCCGAGCTCCTGGCTCGCATGCACGACCGTGCTCACGCGATAGTTGTAGAACGGCTGTTCGAGGCCCACTTGAACTTCGATACCGCACACGCCCGCGACATCGCGGGTGGCCGTGTCTTCCATCACGAAGAAGTAGCCGGCCTCATGCGGCGCCGCGCGCCCTTCCATCGTTTTCCTGGCGCGACCGATGCGCGCGGCCAATGCGTCGCGATCGGGCTTGAACGTCGTCAGGCCCGGGCCCGTTTCCTGTGCAAGCGACACGAGCGCGTCGAGGTCTTCCGTCTTGACAGCGCGAACGACGATCATCGCCGATCTCCCGAGGGATGAGTCTGGGTGGTCGAATACGAATCGGGGTAGCTGTCGTTGCCCTCCTCCGCTTCGGCTTGCTCGGCGCCACGGTGCAGCGGCACGCAGCGCACGGGATCGCCGTGCATCACATCGAGCGCCGCGCGCGCGTGCCCGGCGAGCGGCGCGTCGCTGTGACCCGCACTCGGCAGCTCGGCCAACACGCAGCGAAAATCGCCGCCGCGATTGCTGGCCACGAGATAGGTGGTGCATGCGCCCCGCTCGTCGTGCACGGCACCCACGGCGCTCGTGGCACTCATGGCACTCATGGCACTCATGGCGCTCTCGCTGGCTTCGCGCACGGTCCGTGTTTCGTTGAATGCCACGCATGCGCTGCGATCGACCTGCGCCGTCAAGACGGGGCCCGCATCGAAGATGTCGACGAATCGATCCGGCTCGAAACCCTCTTCGAGATGAATGTCGTACGAAAGCAGCGCCTTCGCGTTCGGCTCGCCGATCACGCGCTGCGCCGCATCGGGCAGCAGCGGCACATAGAGCGGATAGCTGGGCATGACTTCGGCGATGAACGTGCGGCTGCGGCCGCCCGAGGCCATTTCGATCTGCGCGAAATCGCGGCCGAAGAACCTGCGGCCGACGGCTTCCCAAAACGGCGACGTCCCCTCCTCGTCGGTCACGCCGAGCAGCAGCGAAAACACCTCGGGGGTGAAGCGCCGGCGGTTGGCCGCCACGTACATCATGCGTGCGCGCGAGAGCAGATGCGCCGCGGCGTCGCCGCGCAGCGACGGATCGATATAGAACCCCGCGAGCCGGCTCTTGCCCGTCAGTTCGTGCGACATCGTCAGCGCGTGAATCTTGCGGTTGACGTGCAGTTCGCGCGACGCATGAATCAACGCGTCGTTGCGGAACACGTAAAACGGCTCGGCATAGCCGGCTGCTGCGACGACGCTCGCCGTGCCCAGCAGCTTACCCGTCGCGCCCTCCTCCAGCACGAAGAGATAGACCTCCTCGCCCGGGAAATCGACATCGGCGCGAAACGAGTCCTCCGACAGCGCGACGCGCGCTTCGAGCGCACGCCGATCGTGCGGCAGCGAGTGCAGCACGGGGCGCGCCGCCCGCGCCATGTGCTCGAGCGCGTCGAGATCCGAAAGTCTTGCGGGGCGTACGAAGAGCATCATCGTTCCTTCAGAGCGGGCCGCTTAGCGCGTGTGCGCGTCGGCCGTGGCGCCTACGATCTGTTCGATCGCCTTCGTGAGGCGTGCGAAGCCCTCGTCCAGATCGGCCTCGGCAATCACGAGCGACGGCGCAAAGCGCAGCACGTTCGGCCCCGCGATCAGCAGCATGACGCCCTGCGCAGCCGCGGCGTTGACGAAATCCTTCGCGCGCCCTTCGTAGGCCGCGGACAGCTCCGCGCCGATCAGGAGGCCCTTGCCGCGCACTTCCTTGAACATCGCGAAGCGTTCGTTGAGCTGGGCGAGCCTCGCCGTGATCATCTCGCCGCGACGCTTGACGCCTTCGAGCAGCGCCGGCTCGCTGACGAGTTCGACCACTTTGTCGGCCACGGCCGCGCCGAGCGGATTGCCGCCATAGGTCGTGCCATGAACGCCGACCTTGAAATGCGCTGCGATCTCCCTGGTGGTCAACATTGCGCCGATCGGGAAACCGTTGCCGAGCGCCTTGGCGGAGGTCAGGATGTCGGGCGTCACGCCCGTATCCATATAGGCGTAGAAAAAGCCCGTACGGCCGACGCCCGTTTGCACTTCGTCGAAGATCAACAGCGCGCCGTGGGCATCGCAGGCCTCGCGCAGCGCACGCAGGAACGCCGGATCGGCCGGAATCACGCCGCCCTCGCCCTGGATGGGTTCAACGATCACGGCGCAGGTTTTCGGGCCGATGGCGGCGCGCGCGGCTTCGATGTCGTTGTAGGGCAGATGAATGATGCCCGCGGGCACGGGGCCAAACCCTTCGGCGTATTTCGGCTGGCCGCCGACGCTGACCGTGAAAAACGTCCGGCCGTGGAATGATTGCTTGAACGAGACGATTTCGATCTTTTCGGGGCCATGACGCTCGATCGCGACGCGCCGGGCCAGCTTGAGGGCGGCTTCGTTCGCCTCGGCACCCGAGTTCGCGAAGAATGCGCGATCGGCGAAAGTCAGCGATTCGAGCCGCTTGGCAAGGCGCAGCACGGGCTCGTTCGTGTAGGCGTTGCTGACGTGCCAAAGCGTTTCGCCCTGTTCGCACAGCACCCGCACGAGCTCGGGGTGGGCGTGACCCAGGCCTGTCACGGCAATCCCGCCCGTGAAGTCGACGTAATCGCGGCCCTGCGTATCCCAGACCCGCGAGCCCTCGCCGCGCACCGGCACGAAAGACGCAGGCGAAAAGACCGGCACCATGACTTCGTCGAAAGTCTGGCGGTTGACAGCGAATTCGTTCATGGCGAAGCCTCGCAAGGTAAGGGGAATGAATACACGCTAGTTTAGAAAACGTTACGCCGTGTCGTCTTGCCTGTTGGCGACGCGATCTATCGCCTATCGGGTCCATTGGCGTTCGTCGGACTTCGCCGGCAGGGCTCCTGCGCGTCCGACGGCGGCCGTCAGACCTCGTCAGGCGGCTCGATCATGGCTCCCGCCCGTGGCTCGCCCGCATAGGGCAGGCCCGCTCCGTGCTGCTTGGCGATCCAATTGCGGCGCTCCTCGCGCGGCGTCACGCCGAAGCGCTCGCGATACGCGTTCGAAAAATGGGCGGCCGACGAAAATCCGCACGCGAGGCTGACCTGCACGATCGATTTGCTCGTCCGTTGCAATTGCATGCGCGCCTTCGAAAGCCGCAAGCCGAGGTAGTACTTCGACGGCATCGCCCCCAGGTACTGCCGAAACAGCCGCTCGAGCTGACGCCGCGAGACGCCGACGAGGCCCGCGATGTCATCGGTCGTCAACGGATCTTCGATGTTCGCTTCCATCAGCAGCAACGCGTCGTTCAGCCGCGGATGCCGCTCGCCCGGCGCCGTGACATAGGGAATCCGCTGACGTTCTTCGCCCGAGCGCAGCACGCCCACGCCGAGCGCATCGGCGATGCGTTCCGACAATTCTGGCCCATGTTCGCGCGCAATCATCGCCAACATGAAATCGACGTTGGCCAAACCGCCCGCGCACGTGGCGCGATCTCGATCGATCTCGAAGATCTGCTGCGTAACGATGGAGCGCTCGAACTGTTCCGCGAACTGCTGATAGGTCTCCCAATTGACGCTGACGCGATAGCCCGAAAGCTGCCCCGCCATCGCCAGCCACCAGACGCCATGATGGATACCCGTGACGAGCGCGGTGCGTTGGCCCACACGAGCAAGGCTGGACAGAAACAGCTTGTAGTCGGCGAACTGCTGAAACCGCTCGGTGGCGACGATGAGCCAGTCGCAGCAGAGGCCGTCGCCGAACGCATCGTCGACGGGCAGCGTCGCCCCACCCGCGAGCGGCACGGCCCGGCCATCCCACGAGAGCACTTGCCAGCGGTATAGCGCGCGGCCGTCGATTTCGTTCGCGAGCCGAAGCGCGTCGATCAGCGGCGCCACGCCCGACATCGACACGGGCGGCAGCACGACGATCGCCACTTGCGTCGTTTTGGCCTGGGCCGATTGCGTACGCGGCATCAATGCGCCCCGCTCGCGCGACGCGCAGCGGTTGCGCGCGCGATATACGTTGCATGGGCCCTGCGCGCCTGCCCGATCATTGCGTCCACGCGCATGCCTCTTACTTCAGGCTACCCGAGAGGAACTGCTTCAAGCGCTCGCTGTCGGGCTGCGCAAGCACGACGGCGGGATCGCCCTCTTCCTCGGTACGGCCTTGATGAAGAAACATCACGTGATTCGAGACGTTGCGCGCGAAGCCCATTTCATGCGTGACGACGATCATCGTGCGCCCTTCTTCGGCCAGCTTCTGCATGACCTTCAGCACTTCGCCGACCAGCTCGGGATCGAGCGCCGACGTCGGTTCGTCGAACAACATCACATCGGGGTTCATCGCCAGCGCGCGCGCAATGGCGACGCGCTGCTGCTGCCCGCCCGACAAGTGCGACGGGTACTGCTTTTCGAGTCGCGGCGCGAGGCCGACCTTCTCCAGGTACATGCGGGCGCGCTCCTCGGCCTCGCGTTTCGAGAGACCGAGCACATGCACGGGCGCCTCGATGATGTTCTCGAGCACGTTCATATGCGCCCACAAGTTGAAATGCTGAAACACCATCGCCAGCTTCGTGCGGATGCGCTGCAGCTGCTTGTGATCGGCCACTTCGAGGTTGCCGGCGCGATCGGCTTTCGTGCGCACCGTTTCGCCGTCGACGACGATGCTGCCCGCGTTGGGCCGTTCGAGGAAGTTGATGCACCGTAAGAACGTGCTCTTACCCGAGCCGCTTGCGCCGATGATGCTGATGACGTCGCCGGCTTTCGCCTTCAGCGTCACGCCTTTGAGCACCTCGTTGTCGCCGTAGCGCTTATGGATGTCGAGCGCCGCGAGCTTGACTGCGGCGGATTGAGAAGTCGCTTCGAGCACCATGCTCTCCCGTATGATTCGATGGCGTTGGTTCAAGGCCGGCGGCAGCGCGGCGTCAATGGCGGCCGACGGCCAGATAAGCAAGCCAGTGCCGCTCGGCGCGCCGGAACGCCGCGACGAGCGCGAACGATACCGCAAGATAAATCAGCGCGGCGATGCCGAAAGCCTGGAACGACATGTACGTGGCCGAATTGGCGTCGCGGGCGACCTTCAGCACGTCCGGCACCGTCGCCGTGAACGCCACGGTTGTCGCATGCAGCATCAGGATGACCTCGTTACTGTACAACGGCAGCGCCCGGCGCAGCGCCGAAGGCAAAATGATGCGACGGTACATCGTCCAACGGCTCATGCCGTATGCGCGCGCCGCTTCCACCTCGCCGTGCGAGATCGCGCGAATTGCGCCAGCGAAAATCTCGGTCGTATACGCGCCCGTGTTCAAGCCGAACGCGAGAATCGCGCAATGCAGGCCGCTGCGAAAGAATTCGTTGAGCACGGCGTGCGCACGCACGAACTCGAGGCTGTATACGCCGCTATAAATCAGCAACAGTTGCACGTAGAGGGGAGTGCCGCGAAACACATACGTGTAGCCGCGCACCGGCGTAGACAGCCAGCGATTCTTCGACACGCGCGCCACCGCGAGCGGCACGGCCATGCAAAAGCCGATGACGAGCGAAGCGACGAGCAGCCACAATGTCACCACAAGGCCCGACAGGCCCTGGCCGTCGTAATAGATGAACGCGCGGCCATACTGCGACAGGATTTCGATCATCTTGCGTGGGCTCCTTCAAAGTTCCGCATGCCGGACGCCGATGGAATAGCGCCTGTCGAGCCACAGCAGCACGACGTTCGAGGCGGTCGTGATTGCCAGATAGATCAAGGCCGCGACCAGGATGAAAAAGAACATATTGAAGGTGCTCTTGCCGGCGTCTTGTGCCGCCTTGACGACATCAGCGAGACCGATGATCGACACGAGCGCCGTCGCTTTGACCAACACCTGCCAATTGTTGCCGATGCCCGGCAGCGCGAAGCGCATCATCTGCGGAAACAGAATGCGCGAAAAGACGCTGATACCGCTCATGCCATAGGCGCTGCCCGCTTCGAGTTGGCCGCGTGGCACCGAGAGAAATGCGCCGCGAAAGGTCTCGGTGAAATACGCACCATAGATGAACCCGAGCGTCAGCACGCCCGCGACGAACGGATCGATGTCAATCTGGTCCATCCCGAGCGCGTCGGTCAGTTGATTGACGGCGATCTGAATGCTGTAAAACAGCAGCAGCATCAAAACGAGATCGGGCACCGAGCGGATCAACGTCGTATAGGCGGTGGCCACGCCCGCGACTGCACGGTTGCGCGAAAGCTTGGCACACGCGCCAACGAGCCCGAGCAACACCGACACGGCAAGCGAGAGCACCGACAACTCGATCGTCTTGATCGTGCCGGCGAGAAGGATCGGGCCGAAGCCATATAAAAGCACGCGCGTCTCCATTCGAATAGGCTTTGTTCGCGTTGGCGCATAGCGCGCCGCGAGCAGCGACCGCGGCGCATTTTGCACCGGGCCGATACTCGCAAGCGAATCCGGATTATTCAAACAGGACGCGGGCGTTTGCTGCGCCGCAACACAAACGATTTGCACGGCCGCGCATAGCCCGAAACCGCTTGTTAGGGCAGATGACGGGCGCGAGCGCGCCCGCGCGTCCCACAGGAGCGGACGGCGGTTTTGCAAGTTTCCGGTCGCATTTTCGATATTCCGGAAAGCGACGGCGCTCAGCGAATACGCACGATCTTTGAACACCGAGCCCATAAAAACAGAACCGGCCGTCACGCAAAGTGAACGGCCGGCAATCTTGATGGCGCGCGACGCAAGAACGTCGGCAAAACAAGCCGAACACCACAGAGCGACGTCGTCCCTTGCGCTGCGTCATTGGCCTGCGTCCGCCCGCCCGTGCAATGCACGTGACGTCCGATCGCCCCCCGTGGCCGGCGCTGCGCTGCGTCCCCTGACCCTTAACCGTTTCTATATATTCGATATGACGTGTTCGGTGGATGTAATGTAGGACGAGACGTGGCCTGAAGACAAAGCGTGTTTACGCTCATAGGGAAGCTCTGAGGACCAAACCGCGGGGGCGCGTGCGCGGGCGAACGGACGCGCGATCTCAGCGCGTCAGATCGAGGTCGTGGGTCTTACGGCGATCGCGCGTGGACGTCGAGGCTGCAGGATCAGTGGTGGTGTGCGCGCCCGGTGCGGGTGCATACCGGCGCGCGCGTGCGACTTCGGCAAGCTGCCAGGAACCGAGCGCGATACAGCCGAAGACAACCTCCCGCATACGCTTGACGAGCGCAAGCGAAAGCCCCACTTCGCGGTCGATGCCGAACATTTGCGCAAGCAATACCACCGCCACTTCCTGCACGCCGAGGCCCGCGGGCACCATGAAAGCCGCGTGCCGCACGGCTTGCGTCAGCGCTTCGATGGCGATCGCGCCGCCGATCGATACGGGATGACCGAGCAGCGCCAACGCCCAATACGTTTCGAATGCACCGATGAGGTAGCCGGCGAATTGCCACGCGAACGCGCTTAGGAGCACGCCGGTGCGCGTCATCAACGCGTCGATTTCGGCATCGAGCCTGGCCCCGTCGATGCCCTGCAAGAACCGATGCTCGCTGCCGAGCGCCCTCGCCGCGAACCGCTCGATCGCAAGAAAAACGCCGCCGCGACGCAACAGCAGCGCGGTAATGATGGGCAGCGGCAAGGACAGCACAAGCGCGAGCGCAATCGTCTTCGCGTGGTCGCTGCCTGTCGCCGACAAGATCAGCACGACACCGAGGGCCGAAAACGCGTACTGGACAGCGATCGTGACGAGCACTTCGACAATGACCGACGCGCTGACGCAACTCGCGTCGCGCACACGCCACCGCGCCAGCCGAATCCCGACGATCTCTCCGCCCACGGCCAAGACAGGGAGCAAGCGGCTGACGGCCTCGCGCACGGTGGCAACCCACCAGAGAAAGCCGAGCGACACACGGCCGCGCAGCAACACGCGCCAGCCGTAGGCGTCGAGCAGCAACGGAAGCGCATGAAACGGTACCAGCCACAGCAACGCAGGGCCGGCCTGACCGATGACATGGGCGACGTCGGCCGCCCCTTCACGCACGATCAGCGCGATGAAGATGCCAATGCCGAGCGGCCAACCGGCCCATTTGAGCCACTTTGTCATAGCGACGAGCCTCGCCGAGCAACATCATGACCACGCTTGAGATGCGCATCGGTCGTGCCACCTGCGCTCGCACCGCCGCCGAATCCGTCGGCGAATATGTCTGCGAATCCGCCGCAGGGCAACCCCGCGGCGGCGATCGCCGCGGCCACGCGCGGCGACAGCAACGCGTCGAGTTCGTCGAGGTGACGATACGCCTGCATCGAAGCGGTGATCGGCCCCTCGCCTGCTTCGGCCGGATGGCAATAAATTTCAGCGACTCCCTCGGCCGGCATCCGAGCGAGCGCATCGAGCAGCGCGGCTTCGTCCATCCCGCCCGTGTGCTCGATACCCGCCACGTAGTCGTTATAGGCAATGCCGGCCCGGGCGAGCCTGCGCCGCATGAGTGCGATCCAGGGCCTTAGCCACCAGGGCGCGTTCGCTTCGAACGGCAAACGCACGGCACGCAGCCCGAACTCGCGGCCGATCGAGAGCACGAGGGAAAGGACGGTCGGGTGAAGATGAAAATGCTTGTGAGCGTTGACGTGATCGAGCGGCAGGCCCGTTGCCGCGAACGCTTCGAATTGGGCGCGGATTTCGCGGGCCAGCGCTTCTCGCACGGCCGGCAGAAAGAAGAAGCGAAACCCGTCGCGCACCATGGCATCGCCGAAGCGGCCGTCCGGCCCAACGAGCGCCGGAATTTGCACAGCGGGCAGCGTGGCCGGGCCATCGGCGAGCACGAGGTGCAGACCCACGCGCAAATTGGGCAAGCGCCGCGCACGCTCGACGGCGTCCCGCGCCGCCGGCGCGCCCACCATCAGGCTCGCGGCCTTGAGCACACCGTCCCGATGCGCGCGCTCGACGGCCGCATTCACGCGTGGATGCAACCCGAAATCGTCAGCGGTGACGATCAGGGCGCGGCGGCCCGAGCGCATCACGAATTTACGCCTCGTGCGCGCGCAGGAAGCGGAAGAACTCGACGCCTTCGCGCAGACGGCGCTTCATCATGTCCCAGCTCGTCAGCATCTCGCGCACGATCTCCCAGATCTTCGAGGGCCGGAAATAAAACTGACGATAGAACTGCTCGAGATGGTGGTAGATCTCATCGCGCGACAGATGCGGATAGCCGATCGCAGCGAGCTGCACGCCTTCCTTGCTGACGAGGTTGATCGTCTTGTTCTCTTCCATCCAGCCGTTTTCGACCGCTTGCTTGTAAAGCGTCGTACCGGGATAAGGCGCGGCGAGCGAGACCTGGATCGTGTGCGGATTGATTTCCTTCGCATACTCGATCGTCTTCTTGATCGTCTCTTGCGTCTCGCCCGGCAAGCCAAGAATGAAGGTGCCGTGAATCTTGATGCCGAGCTTCTTGCAGTCCGCACTGAAGCGGCGCGCGAAGTCGGTGCGCACGCCCTTCTTGATGTTCACGAGGATCTGATCGTCGCCCGATTCGAAGCCCACGAGCAACAGGCGCAAGCCGTTTTCCTTCATGACCTTGAGCGTCTTGTACGGGACATTCGCTTTTGCATTGCACGACCACGTCATGCCGAGCTTGCCCAGGCCGAGCGCGATCGCTTCGGCGCGCGGCAGGTCGTCGGTGAACGTGTCGTCGTCGAACATCAGTTCCTTGACTTCGGGCATGTTGTCGCGGATCCACTTCGCTTCCTCGAGCACGTTCTCGACCGAGCGCGTGCGATAGCGGTGACCGCTGACCGTCTGCGGCCACAGGCAGAACGTGCAGCGCGACTTGCAGCCGCGGCCCGTATAGATCGACACGTACGGGTAGTTCAGATAGCCGATGAAGTAGTTCTCGATCTTCAGGTCGCGCTTGTAGACGGGCGCGACGAACGGCAGCTCGTCCATGTTCTCGAGAATCGGACGCGCTTCGTTGTGCTCGATCGAGCCGTCCTTGGCGCGCCAGCTCAACCCCTTGATCTCGGCGAACGGCTTGCCTTCGGCCAGCTCCTTGCAGGTGAAGTCGAATTCCTCACGGCAGACGAAGTCGATCGCTTCGGACGCCGTCAGCGAGTTGTGCGGATCGACCATCACCTTCGCACCCACCATGCCGACGATCAGCGACGGCTTGCGCTTCTTCAGATCCTGCGCAAAAAGCGCGTCGGTCGGGAACGACGGCGTGCTCGTATGGATGATGATGAGTTCGTAGTCGTCGCAAATCTTCAGCGTTTCTTCGACCGACAAGCCGTCGGCCGGCGCATCGATCACGCGGCTTCCGGGAATGAGCGCCGCGGGCTGCGCGAGCCACGTCGGATACCAGAACGAGCGGATTTCGCGCTTGGCCTGGTAGCGCGAACCGGCTCCGCCATCGAAGCCGTCATAAGACGGGGCCTGCAAGAACAGCGTTTTCATGGATGAAGCTCCGGCAACCTGTTGGGTGAAGCAAATCATGTAAGACGACGGCCGAACCCGCATGGCCATCGACAAAAACCTGAAAGACTAATACGTTCGCTTAAGAACCGTCCGATCCTTCGGCGATTCGCGCGACGACGGGCATACGCGCGCCGCGCCAAACGACGTGCGAGCCGAACGCCGCGATGAACCATTGCGCGGCCAGCAGCGCATCGCGCAGCGGCACGAGCGCTAGATCGCGCCAGAACTCGCCGCGCTCGCGCGAGGCTCGCGCATGCAGGCCGACGCGCGCCGCGATCCCGAGCGCCGACGATACGGTCAGCGCCCTTCCGTACGCGCCAGCGCCGCCGTGGACGGCGAACAGCGCACCGGCGAGCAGCCACGGCGACGTGAACGTGATGAACAAGAACGCGAAGCCGAGCGGATTGATCGAGCGGATCGTGCGCAGCCAGCGCGTCTCGCGCAACCACAGCGTGCCGAAATCGGGCTCGATGACGTCGGTGTCGACAACGACTTCCGAGAGCACCGTGGTCATGCCGCGCTGGCGCGTGTGCTCGGCCAGCCAGTAGTCGTCGGCCAGGCAATCCTTGAGCGCGTCGAAGCCGCCGATCTCGGCCAGCACCGAGGCACGCAGCGCGAGCGTCGCGCCGAAGCCGAAGCTGCGCGAACCGCCCGCATGCGCAATGCGCACCGACGGCGCAAACCATTCGTTAATGAACAGCGCGCCCACGCGCGTCCAGAACCCGCCGACGCTTTTCGCGTGATAGAGGCAGGTCACGATGCCCACCTGAGGGTCGGCCAGCGGCGCCGTCACGGCTTCCAGGTAATCGGGCGCGACGGCGATATCGCTATCGGCCAGCACGATCAGCGCATGCTTGGCGCGCGCGGCCAGATTGATCAGATTACTGACCTTCAGGTTGTGCCCATGCACGCGCGAATCGACGACGAGCACGATATCGCGCTCGGGGAACGCCGCTTGCAACCGGCGCACGACTGCGATCGCCGGATCGGACGACGACGACACGCCGAACAACAACTGATAGCAAGGATGCGTTTGCGCGCAAAACGTCGAAAGGTTTTCGTAAAGCCTCGGCTCGGCGCCGCACAGCGGCTTGAGCACGCTTACCGGCTGTGCGGGCCGCCCGTCGAAGCCGCGCACGCGTTTGGCGAGCGAGCGCGCCGACGGCAACGCAAGTGCGGCGACCACGGCGTAGGCCGTCGCCACGCAGCACAATGCGACGAGCAGCCAATCCCAGAGCGTGGCAGGCGAAAACGTCATCGGACGCCGCCGCCGTAAGCCGCGCGAGCCCATGCAGCGCCCGCACACCGGCGGCGCACGCAGGACCCGTGGGATGAGACGCTTGCTGGCACGTTCGCTACTCCTTCGTTATTCTCGGCGCTGCGCGAGCGCCACGCCGGAACGCGCGCGGCGCCTCTCAAGGCTCGCTTTGGAAACAGGCAATTGTAGCAGCGCGGCCGGCAGAACGCTTCGGGGCCGGCCAGGAACGCGGATTTCGTCGGCCGCAAGCAACGGAGCATTGGCGCAGACGTGCAGGTCGACGCCGCTTCGGCGACATTGAGGGACAGGTCAGCTGCATCACCGCCGCGCATAAGTGCTACCGACTGCGTTGCAACCGATGACGCGACGCAGCAAGTCCTGTATCTTGATAGCGTCGGTGCGCTGCGCCAAAGGGCGCGGCGAATGCGCGCAAAACCGAGCGCAAAACCCGGCGAAACGGCCCGCCCGGCTCGAAAGAGGCGCGTGTTTACGCGAGCGAAGTCATCATGAAGAACGTCTTGAGCATTCAACCGCACGTCGTGTTCGGCCATGCGGGCAATAGTGCCGCCGTCTTTCCGATGCAGCGGCTGGGGGTGAACGTCTGGCCGCTGGACACGATGCAGTTTTCGAACCACATGCAATACGGCCATTGGGCAGGCAGCGCGATCGACGCACCGCAGATGGCCGAGCTCGTCGAAGGCATCGGCGCGATCGGCATGCTCAGGCGCTGCGATGCGATCCTTTCGGGCTATCTCGGCGCCAAGCTGCACGCCCAGGCCGTGATGGACATCGTCCGCACCGTGAAGGCGACCAACCCGGAAGTCTGGCACTTCTGGACGCCCGTCATCGGCGCCGGCGCCGGCGCGAGCGTCGACGAATACCTGCTCGAAACGATGCCCGCGCTGGCCGACGGCCTCTCGCCCACGCACGACACGTTGCAAAAGCTCGTGGGCCGCGCCATCGATAATGTCGACGAAGCCGTAGCGGCCTGCCGCGAGTTGATTCGCCGCGGCCCGCAGATCGTGCTCGTCAAGCAGCTGGTCGACCGCCATAGCCCGGCCGACCGCGTCAACCTGCTGCTCGTCACGGAACGGGAAGCCTGGATGACGCAACATCCGCGCTACCCGTTCGCTCGTCAACCGGTCGGCGTCGGCGAGCTCATGAGCGCGACCTTCGTCGCGCGGCGCTTGAACGGCGATTCGTTGCGGACCGCCTTCGAGCACGCCGTCTCGGCCGTCCACGCCGTGCTTAAAGCGACCTACGCCGCGGGTCGCTATGAACTCGAACTGATCGCCGCACAGGACGACATTGCGCGGCCGCGCGAGTGGCTTGGCGCCTGGACCGTCGATACGGCGATCGAACGTCGCAAGCGCCCCTGACGGCGAGGCAGGCCCACCCTCGCGCCCGGATCGGCGGGTCAGCTTCGCGCGATCACCCCGCGCCCCACGGTCCGCTCCGCTCAATCGAGCTTGAACTGCGCGACGGCCGTCGCCAGATTGACCGCCTGCGTCTGCAACGCCGCTGCAGCCGCCGCCGATTGTTCGACGAGCGCCGCGTTTTGCTGCACCATTTCGTCGAGTTGCGAAACGGCGCGATTCACTTCCTGAATGCCGCGTGTCTGCTCGCCGGCCGCATGCGTGATTTCGGACATGATCGTCGTCACGCTCGACACGTTCGAGACGATTTCCGTCATCGTGTCGCCCGCACGTCTGACCTGGCTCGACCCCGACGAGACGCTGTCGATCGTCGATTCGATCAACGACTTGATCTCCTTCGCTGCTTGCGCGCTGCGCTGAGCCAGGCTGCGCACTTCGCCGGCCACGACCGCGAAGCCGCGGCCTTGCTCGCCCGCACGCGCAGCTTCGACGGCCGCGTTCAACGCAAGGATGTTCGTCTGGAACGCGATGCCGTCGATCACGCCGATGATGTCGCCGATCTTGCCCGAGGCCGATTCGATCGTTCCCATCGTCGTCACGACTTCCGAGACGACCTGACCGCCGCGCGAAGCGACTGTCGAGGCCGATGCGGCCATGTCGTTCGCCTGCCGCGCCGAACTCGCCGATTGCGTGACCGTCGACGTAATTTCTTCCATCGACGCGGCCGTCTCCTGCAAGCTCGCCGCCGCCGATTCGGTGCGGCCCGACAGATCGAGGTTGCCTGCGGCGATTTCGTCGGCCGCCGTACGTACCGATTCGCTCGTATCGCGAATGTGCCGCATCACGTCGCGCAGCTTATCGACGAACGTATTGAACGAGCGCGCGATCTGCGCCACTTCGTCCCGGCCGTCAGCCGGCAATCGACGAGTCAGGTCGCCCGTGCCGGAGCCGATCGCATCCATCGCGTCGCGCACGAGCGACAGACGCTTGAACGAGTGCGACGTCACGGCCGAGACGATCGCCGCGGCCAGCGCGACGATGATGACGAGCGCGATCGCCGACGTCGTGAGGAACGAGCGAATGCCCGCCTTCGCTTCGCTTTCGTCGAGCGCGACGACGACGGTCCAATCCGTGCCGGGCACATTCATTCCGCGCAGCAGCACCTGGTGACCGTCCGCGTCGGTCGCGAGCGGCGCTGAAGCACTGCCGAGCGAGGCGATCGTCGCCGCACTCATGCGCGGCATCAACGTCGAAATGGGCTTGAGCGTGAGCTTGGCATCGGGGTGCGCGACGATGTCGCCCGCGCCGTCGACCAGCAAGCCGAAGCTCGCCGGGGTCGGATGAATCGACTTCACGTTCGCGATCACGCTATCCATGTTGACGTCGCCTGCCACGACCGCTTTGAGGCCGCCGTCGCGCACGATCGGCACGGCGAACGTCACCACGAGCTTGCCGGAGCCCGCATCGACGTAAGGCGCCGTCCCCACGGGCTTGCCGGCCGCGGCGGCTTGCTTGTACCAGGGACGCTCTGTCGGATCGTACGTAGGCGGCACGCCCGTCGGATCGCCAAATTTGGCCGTCTTGTCGGCATAGCCCGCATAGACATTCACGAACCCGCCCGAAGCCATGATCTGCTTGAAGGTCGGAATGGGATCGGCCGCGCTCAGCGCGACGTCTTGCAACGCGGCCACGGCCGCGGTCTTGGACGACACCCATTCGCCAATACCGGCGTCGTGCCCGTTTGCGAGTGCGACGAGGTTGTTATTGATCGTGTCGTTTTCGTGGGAATTGACTACAAAGAAGTTCAGGGTCGCGTTGACAATCAGAGAACCGACCACGATGGCAAGACAGGCCGCGAGCACGCGGCCGCGAATTGACGCAAACATTGAAACAGTTTCCTTCAGACGAATGGGTTGCGAGGATTCGTAGTCCCCGATCAGGTAAACGGCATACCGCACTGCAACTTGACGCTCTTCCTGCTAGGGAATATGCCGAGTGCTATTTACCATCCATTGCGCATTGCACTGCAAAAATACGACTAATAGGAGGTTTTAGCGGAATTGGCGCAGGCGTATTTCTCCCGATTGCCCCTGGTCAACCGGCTGTGCCGAAATGCGCATAGGAAGCGTCGCGAAAGGTCAAGACGGGGCCATATTGGCTTTCTATAGTCCCATCGAGCGATCGCAATGGCGCTTCTCTCGCCTAGCGGTTCGATCAATACAACGCCTTGCAGGAGGGATGCCGCCACACGCCGGACCATACGAACAAGAGACGTGCATCGAGCGCCCGCCTCGAAAGCGCGAGCGCCGCCAGAGAGCCGCACAAAAGCGGCGTCAGCGGCGCATGCACGCCACAGCACTACATTCATGCTTGCCGACAAAGGAAACAACATGCGTTTTGCGAAGAACTTCACCCCTGTCGCAGTTGCAGTTGGAGCACTTCTCGGGCTTGCCCCGCTCGCCTCTCATGCAGATACCGTCGTAAAGATCGGCTTTGCCGCTCCGCTCACCGGGCCTAATGCCAATTACGGCAAAGATCTGGAAAACGGCGTCAAGATGGCGCTCGACGATGCGAAGGCGCAAGGCATCAAGATCAACGGTCAGCCGGTTTCGTTCGAACTCGTCGCAGAAGACGACCAGGCGGACCCGCGCGTGGGCGTGCAAGTCGCGCAAAAACTCGTGGACGAAGGCGTCTCGGTCGTGGTCGGTCACTTCAACTCGGGCACGACGATCCCCGCTTCGGAGCTTTATGAAAAAGCAGGCCTGCCCGATATCGACCCGGCAGCCACGAACCCCATCATCAGCGGCCGCGGCTACAAGAACGTCTTCATGGTGATTTCGAGCGACGCGCAAAATGCCGGCACGGCCGGCACCTATGCGGTAAAGACAATGGGCAAGAAGCGTATCGCCGTGATCGACGACCGCACCGCATTCGGGCAAGGAGAAGCCGACGAATTCGTGAAGGCCGTGAAAGCGCAAGGCGGCGCTATCGTCGATCGCGAATACACGACGAATCAGGCGACCGACTTCAAAACGCAGCTCACGAACATCAAGGCGAAGAATCCTGATCTGATTTTCGTCGGTGCGCTCAATCCGCAGGCTGCCGGCATCATGAAGCAGATGAACCAACTCGGCATCAAGGCGCAATATGTCGGCGGCGGCGGCGTGAAGGACATCGACTTCATCAAGCTCGCAGGCGATGTATCCGAAGGCGCGATGGCATGGGAATACGGGCGTCCGCTCGATAGCACGCCAGTCGGCGCGAAATTCGCCGAACGCTTCAAGCAGAAGTTCGGCGAAGACGTGCTCTCCTATGCGCCGTTCGGTTACGACGCGGCGTGGGCCGCCATCAAGGCCATGCAGGCAGCCAATTCGACCAAGCCCGACGACTATCGCCCGAAGCTGCAAAGCATCAGCTTCGATGGCATCACGGGCCATATCGCTTTCAACGCAAACGGTTCGTTGAAGAATGGCTCGTCGACGGTCTATCAGGTCAAGGGTGGTCAATGGGTAACGGTCAAGACGGTCACCGGTCTCTGATCCACTGTTAAGCTCTGCGCACTTTTGCGCAGGCTATCCGCGCGGCGCCTGACGGGCGCCGCGCTTTTTGATTTTGTGTTTTACCGGAAATTTCTTTGGATGTTTTGGAGTCCTAATGATTTCGAAAATCGTCGTCGTGGGTGGCGGTGTGATCGGCAGCGCCGTGGCGTATTTTCTCCGCAGCATGGATACGAGCGTCGAAGTGACGGTGCTCGAACGCGACCCGAGCTACGCGCGCGCCTCCTCGGCGCTGTCGGCGGCGTCCATCCGGCAGCAGTTCTCGACACCCCTTTCCGTGCAGATGTCGCTCTACGGCATCGGGTTTTTGCGCTCGATCGGCGAGCGGCTTGCCGTCGGCGGCGAAGCGCCGTCGATCGATCTGCATGAAGGCGGCTACCTCTTTCTGGCCACTCCCGCGGGCGAAACGATCCTGCGCGAGAATCACGCGCTGCAAACGTCCCTCGGCGCACAGATCCGTTACCTGCAAAAGGATGAACTGCAAGCGACGTTTCCATGGCTGAACACGGAAGACCTCGTCGCGGGCACCTATGGCGTGTCGGGCGAAGGTTGGTTCGATGGCTATGGGCTCGTGCAAGCGCTGCGTAAAAAAGCGCAATCGCTCGGCGCGCGCTACCTGCCGGTCGAAGCGACGGGACTGCGCCGCGACGGACGACGCGTGACGCAGGTGCTGACCTCCGCCGGCGATGCGCTCGATTGCGACGTGATGGTCAACGCTGCCGGCCCCTGGGCCCGGCGTATCGCGCAACTGCTCGACATCGACCTGCCCGTCTACGCACGCAGGCGCAGCATCTTCAACGTCAGCTCGCCTGCGAAGCTCGAGCGCTGCCCGTTGTTGATCGATCCGACCGGCGTCTACTTTCGACCCGAAGGTTCGACCTATATTTGCGGGACGTCGCCGAGCGCCGACCGCGATCCCGACGACCTGCCGCTCGACGAAGTCGATCATGCGCTGTTCGACGACGTGATCTGGCCGACGCTCGCCCATCGCGTACCGCAATTCGAGGCGCTGCGCGTGCAACATGCATGGTCCGGCTACTACGAATACAACGTATTCGATCACAACGCCATCATCGGCTATCACCCCGACGTCGATAATTGCGTATTCGCGAACGGATTCAGCGGCCACGGCTTACAACAAGGCCCCGCTACGGGGCGCGGCGTTGCCGAACTGATCCTGCAAGGACAATTCGCTTCGCTCGACCTCTCCCCACTCGGTTTCGCGCGCGTGCTCGAAAACCGCCCCGTCATCGAACGCAACGTCGTTTGACGCGCAGGACAGGAACCGCGTAAGCCCGAGTACATTTAAGGCACGGGTAGCGGACACGCCGGCTCCGATCAGGCCACGTTGCGCGCTGCCTCTTCATGAAGCCATCGACGTAAAGCGTCGATGGCTTCATGCTTTGCGCTATCCGCACGCCAGACCACGTAATGGGCGTAGATGTCGGTGACGCTGCGCTTCCATAGCCGCATGAGACGACCCTCGGCCACATCCCGCTCGACGAGCGAGCCGCGTGCGAGCGCAACGCCCTGCCCGTTCGCCGCTGCTTCGAGCAAGGCGTTCGCGTCGTCGAACAGGGGGCCGCCACGCGGCTCGGTGAAGTCGAGTCCCACGGCCTGAAACCAAGGCTCCCATGGCTGCGAGCGATGCCTGAGCAGCGTGCAATGGGCGAGATCGGCGAAGCGGCGCGGACGTACGCCGTTGCGATAGATCGGGCTCATCACGGGGAAGATCGCTTCGTCCATGAAATGGTCCGCTTGGACGCCGGGCCATGTACCGGGGCCGTACCGCAGCGCTACGTCGATGCCGTCGCGTCCGTTCAAGCGCGCAAGCGCGACGTCCCTGCGCAGCTCCAGCGCGATCAGCGGATGCTTGCGCCGAAAATCTTCGAGCCGGGGCGCGAGCCAACGATCCGCGAACGGCGGCAGCACGCTGACCGTCAACGACACCGATTGGCGCGGCCGGCGATGCACGCGATTGCTTAAGCGTCCTGGCGGTTCGAATGCGCGCTCCAAGACATTCAACCCTTGTCGAATCTGCAATGCCAGGCTCTGCGCGCGCGGTGTCGGCCAAGCGCCGCCGCGCTCCCGCACGAACAACTGCACGCTCAGTCGTTCTTCCAGCGCGCGCACATGCTGGCTGACCGCGCCTTGGGTCAATGCAAGCTCGTCTGCGGCGCGCGTGAAGCTTTCCAAGCGCACGGCCGCTTCGAATGCACGCAGTGTTTGCAATGGAGGAAGGTGGGTTCGCTTCTGCATGCCGTCATTAGTATCACTAATACATGGGTCAGGCAAATTGTCGTTTGCATCCGGCCCTGCGTGGTCGATAAGCTTTCGCACTATCGCAACCGCAACCGCAACAGCAACCGCAGAACGCTCCCGTCACCATGACCTATCGACTCTACTATTCCCCAGGCGCCTGTTCGCTGGCCGTGCACGTCGTACTCGAAGAAATCGGCACACCCTATACGTTGCAGGAAGTGTCCGTGGCGCGTGCCGAGACACAGCAGAGCGCCTACCTCGCACTGAACCCAAAAGGCCGCGTCCCCGCGCTCGCGATTCCCTCCGAGACGAAGCTGCTGACGGAGTTGCCCGCCATCCTCGTCTACCTGGCTCGGCAGCGCCCGGAGGCCAACCTGTTGCCGATCGCGAGCGCGGTCGAGGAGGCTCGCGCACACGAATGGCTCGAATGGCTCTCAGGCTGGGTACATGGCGTCGGTTACGGCGGAATATGGAGACCTGAACGATTCTGCGCGCAGGACACGTCCGCGCACGAGGCGATTCGCGCCAACGGCCGCCGGGTCGTGCAAGAGGCCTACGCGACGATCGAACGCACGCTCGGCGATGGTCGCGAGTGGGCCCTGCCGAGCGGCTATACGATCGTCGACCCGTTCTTGCTCGTGCTCTATCGATGGGGCAATCGAATCGGGCTCGGCATGCGTGTCAATTACGCGGCATGGACTGCGCTGGCCGAGCGCACGCTCGAGCGCCCCGCTGTGCAGCGCGTGCTCGCGCGCGAGGGCATCTCGATCGAATGAGCCAAACACCCGTGCATCCGTGCATCCGTGCGTGAGCGCCACTCATTGAACCTTCTGCATTAAACCTTCCGTATACGCAATGACACGTGCACGACCCGCGCGTGTCACATTCCTTTCCCGCATCCGTCATCTTCGCCCGCTATCGTCTTCGTCGTAAACGTTTCCCCTACGACAAAACGAGGCCTCAAGGCCCGCGCGCCACATCGCTACGCTTCCAGTCCCCGCAGTCGGCTTCAGTCAACGGAGAGCTTCATGAAGCGATACAAGAAAGTCAGAGGTGGTCCCGCAACCCTGCGTACCGGCTTGGCGTTGGGCACACTTGCGCTCGCCGCGAGCGGCGCGCTGATGCCGGCACTCGCCGACAGTGAGCCGCAACGCGCTGTCGATCCGTCGATGGCGACCGTCTCGCCGATCAAGCATGTCATCGTCATCGTCGGCGAAAACCGCACGTTCGATCAGGTCTTCGGCGCCTACAAGCCGCGCGCCGGCCAAAGCATCTCGAACCTGCTGTCCAAAGGCATCATCACGGCCGACGGCCGCCCCGGTCGCAACTTCGCTCTCGCCGCGCAAAACACCGCACAAGCCGTCGATCCGACGCGGTTCGAAATGAGTCCCGGCGGCAAGGCGCCGTACACCGTGCTGCCCGCCCCGAATACCGGCTCCGCACCGAGCGCTGCGAGCGACACGAACCCGCCGCCGTTCGCGACGCTCGCCGCTGCGCAAGCGGCCGAAGGCGCCGTGCTCGAACCGCAAGACGTCGCCCAATTGATGACGGGCGCGACCGGTCTCGCCAAAGGCGTGCCCGACACGCGCTTCGGCGCGAATACCTTCACGCTGCCGAACGGCCCCTATCAAATCTCACGCGTCGGCCCGAACTACGATCAGTATGTCGCGAGCCCGGTCCATCGCTTCTATCAGGCGTGGCAGCAGGCCGATTGCAACGCGAAGTCCGCTACGCTGACGAACCCGAGCGGCTGCGCGATGGACCTGGTCGCATGGGTCGAGACGTCGGTCGGGGCGGGCACCAACGGGAAGCCGCAGCCGCCTGGCTTCAACGATCAAACCACGCGCGAAGGTTCGACTGCACTCGGCTACTACAACGTGCAGACGGGCGACATGCCCTACTTCAACGAACTTGCGCGCAAGTACACGATCAGCGATAACTACCACCAGCCAGTGATGGGCGGTACGGGCTCGAACAGCATCATGATCGGGACGGCCGACGCGCTCTATTACACCGATGGCCATGGCAACGCCACGACGCCGCCTTCGAATCAAATCGAAGATCCGCGTCCGCAAGCCGGCACCAACAACTGGTATGCGCAAGACGGCTACTCGGGCGGCTCGTACAGCAACTGCTCGGACACGTCGCAACCGGGCGTCGGTGCCGTGCGCAGCTATCTGAACTCGCTGCCGTACCACCCGAAGGCCAATTGCGCGCCGGGTGCCTACTATCTGCTCAACAACTACAACCCGGGCTACAACGGCGACGGCACAGTCAACACGAGCGCCTTCACGATTCCGCCCTCGCCGGTGCGCACGATCGGCGATACCTTGCTCGCGAAGGGCATTTCGTGGAAGTACTACGGCGAAGGTTGGAATTCGTTCGTGGCCAATTCTCCGACGAGCACGTATTGCAACATCTGCAATCCGTTCCTCTATGAAACGGCGATCATGACGAACCCGGCGACCGTCAAGGCACATCTGCAGGACACGACAGACTTGTACGCCGACATCTCGCGTGGTGCACTGCCTGCGGTGTCGTTCGTGAAGCCGGGGTGGCTGCTGGACGGGCACCCTGCTTCGTCGAAGTACGGCTTGTTCGAAGCGTTCTCGCGCAAAATCGTCGATGCGGTGCGCAGCAATCCGAAACTGTGGGCATCGACGGCGATCTTCATCACGAACGACGAAGGCGGCGGCTACTATGACTCAGGCTACATTCAGCCCGTCGACTTCTTCGGCGACGGCTCACGTATCCCGCTGATCATCGTCTCGCCTTACTCGCGCGGTGGCCGCGTCGTGCATCAATACACCGATCACGTCTCGATTCTGAAGTTCGTCGAACGCAACTGGTCGCTTGGACCAATCACGAACCGCAGCCGCGACAATCTGCCGAACCCTGTACAGCTCGTCGGCAATCCGTACGTACCGGTGAATTCGCCCGCGATCGGCGACCCGTTCGATGCGTTCCACTTCGATCATCGTCATCACGGCAACGGCGATCGCGACGGCGACGACAAGCACGACGATCACGGCGATCACGACAATCAGGGCGGCTCGCTCTGGTCGCCGTTCTAACGCCAAACGTCGCATCGCCAGCAGCAACATCATCGTATCGGGCGAGCGCTGCTCGCCCGAACGATGATTTGCGCCGACGTATCGCGTTCGATGCGCACCAGCGTCTCGCGCATCGCATCGAATTCGTTAGGACTACAAACCTGTTTTCCGAATTCGGCTTGCAGTCGGCGCGACACCTGCACGACGCGCGAAGCCGGATCGAAAACATAGTGCGCCGAGTAGCGCAGCATGTCGGCGTCGATCGTCAGATCCTGCGGGAGATAGACGAGCGCGACGTCATGCGGCAACGTCAGCGTGCCCTGCTCGTCGAACGTCCCCCCGATGCAGACGAACGGTTGGACACGCCGCGAATGGGCCAACCACGCTTGCACTTGCGACGCAATCCCGCCCGCGAGGCTCGATAGTGCGGGAATGGCCGTCATACCGTCAGGCCAAAGGACATGTTCGAGGCCGCCTGTCATCGAGACCGCAAACGGCCCGCTCGTGGCGTTGACATCGTCGGTCTGCACCGAACTCGTGCCGCGCAATCCCGTCTGGCGCAACCGCTCCTGTGCAATCTGCACGGTATGGGCGTGCGTGGAGCGCCGGAATACGTTGCGTTCAAGCTCGGCGGTGAAGCCATCGTCCTCGACACGATATCCGTAGCGGGCATCGCCGTTCTCGTCGATCTCCAGATCGAGCCGCGCCTCGCGCGATCGAAGTTGCGTCGCCGGCGTGCGTGCCAGCACACCGTCATCGACGAGCAGCGCCGGCCGGTCCATGACGCTTGCCGGCAAAAATCCGAACGCGATGCCGCCACCCGCAGTGGTATCGGCGTAACGCGCAAGCTCAGGAATCCAGACGATGACGTGATTGATCGCGCTCGCACCGTAGCCCGGCACCGACGGCAGCGTATAGACCGAACCGAGGCTGATCAGGGCCGGTTCGCTCCGGATGCCGACGGCTGCAAGCAGCGCCACGTACACCGCGACATGGTCTTTGCAATCGCCGTATCGATTCCGAAGAATATCCACGACGCGATGGGGCTTGCCCGCCGTCTCGCCAAGAAAAAGCGCTACGTAGCGAATATTCGTGCGCGTCCAATCGTAAAGTCGCGCTGCTTTCGACCAGTCGTCGGGTACATCGCGTGTCAGTGCATGCGCGAGCGCAACGACCTGCGGATCGCCCGCCGTTGCATCGACGGCGTCCTCGCGATAGCGCTCGGCAAACGCCGCGAAGCTCGGAAACGTCGTGACCATGAGACGGTCGCCGTCGTTCGCATAGCCCACCGCGCCGTGTTCGATCGGTGCGAACGGCCCGTGCCGATAATCGAACTCGTAGCGCGTTCGCCCGTTCGCAGTCACGGGTGGACGAGCCTGATAGCCGCGGGCGTCCGCGTAGAGCGGCATGTCGGCAGGCAGATCGAAGATCAGACGTTGATCGAGCACCGGCTCGCGTGCGGGCGTCGCAAAGTACTGAAAGACGCCGGCGTGGGTCGCCTTGCGCGACTTGCGAAACGTCAGGTGCTCGCGCCATCCCGGTTCGATGCCTGGAAAAATGACCGACCGCAGCACGCCGTCTGCGAATGTGGGCGCCCCCGCCGCGCGTGGCTCCTGGACATCTCTGATTGCCTCGGGTCCGACGCGATGAATACCGCCTTCAGGGTCGATCGATTCGGCCGCCAACGCATCGATGCGCTCGATGTCCTTGTTGAACCAGACATAGCGCTGCGCGACTGCGTCCACGCCCGCCGCCGTTTCGACACGAAGCGTCGTGTCGTCATCTTCGACGACGGAGCCGTCATGCTCCACCTTGAACACGTGGACGTCCGACTCGATCGTTGCAGGCGCAGCGTCGAGCGTGGTCGACGGGACCTCGATCGGCGCTGCCGGCGTTGCGCGGGCATCGATGCTTGCCGCCACGCCTATGCCGATACCCAGCAAAACGGCGGAGACAGCACGAAGGCGCCTCGTCGCCCACCCCATCCCGCGCTTCCCACAGATCGACATCGCTGATCCGGATCTGGTTAGGACTGCATCTTGTTTTTCGTCGCCCGCCCGGCATCCTGTCGTTTCCAGCCAGCCTGATATCCGAGCGGCGACGTGCCGAATTCCATTCGAAAGGCGCGATTGAAATTCGACAGATCGGAAAACCCGCAGTCGAGCGCAATCTCGACGACTTTATCGCGCGTTTCGACGAGTCGTTGCGTCGCGGCGCGCAAGCGCGCGCGCAACACGTATTGGTGCGGGGTCACGCCCGTCGCGCGTTCGAAGGTCCGTAGAAAGTGATACGGGCTGAGCCCCGCATGTCCGGCCAGCCGATCGAGGCCAAGCTCGGCATCGGGCCGCTCGTCGATCCATCGCAACGTGTCGACCACGCGCGCCAACGCCGCCGCTGGAATCGGCTTCGCCCGATCCGCGGGCGTCCCCTCGAGGAGCCGCAGCACGCGTACGGCCAACGTCAACCCGATCTCATCCCACGCCAAATCGGCGGTGACCGTCACTGCGTTGCCTGCCGCCGCAACGAATGGAGCCAGCGCCCGCGACGGCTCAATACGCGCCGCCTTCAACGAAACGCGATGGCCCCCGATGCCGGCGTCGGCATACAAACGTTCGAAGTACTCGGGCCGATAGCGAAACGCGACGCAGCGATCCCCGGCTCGATGACGATGTCCGCATTCGAAACACTCGCCGGCGTTGCCGAGCATCGCCGCACCCGGTGCGAGCAGTCCCGCCCCGGTTTCGGAGCGGTATTCGAACGCCCCCGCCGCGACAAGCGCGATGCAATACGAGCCATGGCGTTCCTCGAACGGAGGATCGCCGGGCCCGCAGGTGCAGAGCACGTCGGCCACGCTCCAGCCTTCGCCTTGCGCGATCGTGCGCGGTGCGGTCGTGCCGCGCGCTGCGTCGCGGGCGCGGCGGGCTAGTGCTTGCTGCAAATCCACCGCAATTTTTACCAAGATTCGCCTCGTCCCGTTGCTTAGCATTGCGATGGGTTCGAACAACACGGGAGATCAAGATGAACCGATCGCAAAGCGACTTGCCGCAACCCTTCCTATCCGCGTTGGCCACGTCCGGCCGCGCCGCCGGGATCGATGAAGCCGACGACGTCTACGGCTGGCTGGTCGGCAGTTGGTCCCTGCAGGTGCTGCATTACCGCGGATTCGACCTGCGCAATGAGGGTTTGACCGGCGAAGTACACGCCGGTTGGGCGCTCGAGGGACGTGCCGTGCAAGACGTATGGATTATGCCTCTACGCGAGGACCGCCGCGCGGGCCGGATGGCGCGCGATCCGCAAAACGACATGTATGGCACGACGCTGCGCAGTTGGGACCCCACATTGCGCGCTTGGCGCATCGACTGGAACAACCCCGCGCGCGGCCACCGCGAATCGCAGATCGGCCGCCGCGTCGGCGCGGAAATCGTGCAGACGGGCGCGCGCAGCAACGGCCAGGCGACGCGCTGGCGCTTCGTGGACATCGAGCCGAGCCGCTTTCATTGGATTGGGGAAGCGCTCGACATCGACGGCAAGACGTGGCGGCTCGAAGGCGAATTCATCGCCACGCGCATGGGCGCCTGACCCGGCGCGGCGCAAAGGGCTCAAGGGGTTCAAGGGGCGAGCGGCACGCGGCGGCAGGCCAAGCGCGACGCGCCTCAGCGCTCGCGCCGCGCGCCTTCATCGAGCGCCTTGCGCAGGGACAGCGCAATCGCCTGCCCCGCCTGCTCGATTTCGCCGAGCGACGGGCAGCTCGGCGCAATTCGCAGATGCCGGTCGCGGGGATCCAGGCGATAGGGAAACGCCGCGCCGGCAGGCGTGAGGACGACGCCGGCCTGGGCCGCAAGTTCCACGGTCCGCTTCGCGTAGCCATCGGGCGTATACAGGCTGACGAAATAGCCGCCGCACGGCTTCGTCCACGACACGCCCGGAACGTCGCCGAGTAGCGCGCGCAACGTTGCGTCGAGCGCATCGAACTTCGGTTGCAAAATCGCGCGATGGCGCTCCATCAGGCGTTCGAGCGTCGCCCGGTCGCGCAGGTAACGGACGTGCCGCAGCTGGTTCAGCTTGTCGGGACCAATCGTGCGCACGCCGTTGTGACGCTGCCACCAGGCGATATTCGCGGGCGAGGCCGCCAGCATCGCGATACCGCCGCCCGCGAACGTGACCTTCGATGTCGACGCGAATACCAATGCCCGGTCCGGGTGGCCGGCGCGCGCGCACGCCGTCAGGATGTCGGGGCTCGCGTAGCGTTCGTCCGTCAGATGATGAAAGCGATAGGCATCGTCCCAGAACAAGCGGAAATCGGGCGCTGCCGTCGGCATACGCGCAAGACGATCCACGCAGCCGCGCGAATAGATCGCGCCCGTCGGATTGCTATAAAGCGGCGTACACCAGATGCCTTTGATCGCGGGGTCGGCCGCAACGAGCGCCTCGACTTTCTCCATATCGGGACCGTCGTCGTTCATCGGCACGGCAATCATGCGAATGCCGAGTGCCTCGCAAATCGCAAAGTGTCGGTCGTACCCGGGCACCGGGCACAAGAACGCGACCTCGTTCGCGCGCCGCCACGCCTCGCCCCCGGGCATGCCGTGCAGCATCCCGAAGGCAAGCGCATCGTGCATGAGTTCGAGACTCGAATTGCCGGCCGCGACGACCTGCTCCGCAGGCACCCCAAGCAGTTGGGCACCGAGTTCGCGCGATTCGGGCAACCCGAGCACGTGCCCATAGTTGCGGCAATCGATGCCGTCGCGCGAGCGATAGCCCACGCTCGGCGCAGCTTCGATCAGATCGAGCGAAAGATCGAGCTGCGCGGCTGCGGGCTTGCCGCGCGTCATGTCGATCGAAAGGTGGAGCGCTTTGAATTCGTCGTAGGTCATCGTCATCGCCATCGTTCTCATTGTCAGGACGTGAATCGGTCGAACCCGGGCAAGTATGCCGAGCCGGGTGCCTTCAGGCAAACGCGTTATATTGATCGTTTGCCTCAGTTTTTCTGATAGGAATCCCAACGATGAAAACACTCGATCTGGATGTGTTGTCGATGGTCGTCGCTGTTGCCGATGCCGGCAGTTTCGTGCGCGCCGCCGCGCTCGTGCATCGCTCGCAGTCTGCCGTCAGCATGCAGATCAAGGCGCTCGAACAATCGCTCGGCAAAGCGATCTTCGAACGGCGTCCACGCAGCGTCGTGCCGACGCAAGAAGGTCTCGTGCTGGCCGACTACGCGCGGCGCATGCTCGCGCTGCGCGACGAGGCCTGGGCTTCGCTCGTTCATCCCGACGTGAAAGGACGCGTCGTGATCGGGGTGCCGGACGATTACGCGTCGTCGCTGCTGCCGCCCGTGCTGCGAAAATTTTCGGCCACTTACCCGAAGGTCGAGATGCAGGTGATCGGGCTGCCGAGTCATGCGCTTGCACCGCTCGTTCATGAGAACAAGGTCGATCTTGCCTGCATGACGCGCGTGAAAGGCCTGCGCGGCGAACGGCTACGATCGGAGCCCACAGTGTGGGCTGGTGCGCCGCGCGGGCCGGCCGTCTGGCGCGAGCGTCCGCTGCCGATCGCCGTGTTCGCGGCGGGCAGCGTCGCGCGGGACAACGCGATTCGCGCGCTCAAACACGCGCGGATCGCTTATCGCACCTCGTACGAAAGCCCGAGTTTGCTGGGGCTGTTCAGCATGGTCGAAGCGGGACTCGCCGTGGCGCCGATCGCGCGCTGCGCCCTGCCGGAGCATTTCGTCGAATTGGGCCGCGCGCACGGTTTGCCTGCGCTGCCGCCGCTCGAAATCGTGCTGGCGCGCAGTCCACGCTCGAACCGGCCCGAATGCGACTTCCTCGCCGAGCAAATCCTTGGCGAACTGAGGAT
The DNA here is from genome assembly GCF_002879855.1 of Trinickia soli. GTDB lineage: Bacteria > Pseudomonadota > Gammaproteobacteria > Burkholderiales > Burkholderiaceae > Trinickia > Trinickia soli. The sequence continues at coordinate 73,325 of NZ_PNYB01000009.1, forward strand.
CTGAAGGGCGCAGGCGCACACGGCCCACGCGCACACCCACCCCGCACGGCGTACGTTGCGGGCCTGGCTTCGAAGAAGGATGAAAAAATCAGAACAGCGCGCGCTGCCGCTGCTGCGCCATCGAAACGACGTCGAGTTCGTCCAGGCGCTTGCGCGCCTTGGCAAGGTCATGCACGAGCTGCCGCTGCAGCCACGTTTCGGCGCCGCCGCCGAACGCCTTGTCCAGGCGCAGGGCCATCTCGGGCGAGATGCCGGCCTTGCCGCTGAGCAGGTTCGTCAGCGCCTGACGGCTCACGCCCAGCACAGTCGCGCCTTCCGTTACGCTCAAATTGAAGCGCTCGAGGCAGAGCTGGCGCACGATTGCGCCCGGATGAATGGTGTCGGTATCGGCCATGGGGCCAAACCATATCGGGGAAGCATCGGGCCGTCAACTGACAAGCGCCGATTGTCATTCAATTGACGCTCGACTGTCGCTTTCACGCATCAGATCGACGACCGTTTCGTTGTCATAGCCCGCCCGCGCATCACTTCCGCATCGGCCCGAAGGCGGCCGTGCATAGCTACGCGCCTCGCACTTCCTGGCGGCATCAGATGCGCGAAAGCGCTTCATCGAGCAACGTGTCGAGCAGGCCTTCGACGCGTGCGGCAAGCGCCTCGTCATACGCATACGGCCGCGTCTCCTGCATGTAGGTGATCTGCGACAACTCGAGCTGCACGGCATGGATGCCCTGCTCCGGGCGGCCGTAGTGCCGCGTGATATAGCCGCCCTTGAATCGCCCGTTCGCCACGGCCGTATAGCCGCCATGGCGCGTGACGCACTCCGCCAAAGCGTCGGCCATTCCGGGGGCCGCGCTCGCCCCGTTCGACGTCCCGAAATTGAAATCGGGCAGCCGGCCTTCGAAGAAGCGCGGCACCTGCGAACGGATCGAATGCGCCTCCCATAGCAGCACCGCGCCATGCCGCGCTTTCAGTTCGACGAGCGTGCGCTCCAGGGCATCGTGATAGGGCTGCCAGTACAGGGCGACGCGACGCGCCAACTCGACCGCCGTCGGTTCGCCCCCCGGGTGGTAGAGCGGCGCCTTGTCGAACGTGTCGACCGGCAGCAGCCCCGTCGTGTCCTGCCCCGGATACAGATTGACGTTGTCGGGCGGACGATTGAGATCGACGACGTATCGCGCATGCGACGGCGCGAGCATCCAGGCCCCTTTACGCGCCGCAAACGCGTACAAGCGTTCCAGGTGCCAGTCGCAATCGTCCACATGGCGCGCGACCTCGGTCATTGTCGCCAGGACGTCGGCAGGGATGTGCGTGCCGATGTGCGGCATCGAAATCAGGAGCGGCAGCGTGCCGGGCCGAAGAGAAAACACCGCGGGGTCGAGAGAAGCGTTCATGGGTTCCCAGACGAAAATAGGAATGAGCGTCAGCTTAGCAGCGCGCCGCCAGTTGCGTCAGGCGGGCACGCGCACGGTGTCGCCGCCCGCTAGGCCAACAATGCGGCAACCGCATCGCGATAGGCCGTGTAGGCGCCTGGCTCGTCGACGTGCCGCCGGTCGCGCACGACGCACTGCCCGCCCGTATGGACTTCGACGATCGGCGACGCCCCGTGTTCGCAAAACACGACGCCCGCCAGCCAGCTCTCGGGCTGCCGGCCGCCGATCGCCGGATGTTCGGCGTCCAGCACGAGCCAGTCGGCCCGATGCCCCGGCGCCAGCGCGCCGACGGCCCGGCCGCAGGCCTGCCCGCCGCCTGCCAGCGTCGCATCGAAGAGCCGCTCGGCCACTTGCGGCCGCGCTTCGGACGCAAGGACGTTGCGCTGACGGTGCACGAGCCGCTGGCCATATTCGAGCAGACGCAATTCCGCGCGCCAATCGACGGCGATATGGCTGTCCGAGCCGATGCCGATACGCCCGTTCGCGCCGAGATAGGCCTGCGCGGGAAAGACGCCGTCGCCGAGGTTTGCCTCCGTCGTCGGGCACAGACCTGCGACGGCGCCGCTGGCGGCGAGCGCATTGGTCTCGTTTGCATCGATGTGCGTCGCGTGCACGAGACACCAGCGCGCATCGACGTCGAAACGATCGAGCAGCCATGCGACGGGGCGCGCACCTGTTGCGGCGAGACACTCGTCGACTTCGCCAGTCTGCTCGGCGATATGAAGGTGTATCGGCGCCTGCGGCAGCTCGGCGTCGAGACCGGCGAGCAACGTTCGTAGCGATGCTTCCGATACGGCGCGCAGCGAATGCGGCGCTACGCCGTACCTCAATCCTTCATGTTCCGGGCGAGCGCGGCGCAAGGTCGTCAACAGATCGAGCAACGCCTCGGGCGTATTGAGAAAGCGGCGCTGATCGGCGCGCGGCTCGCGCAGACCGAAGCCGCTGTACTGATAGAGCACGGGCAGCATGGTCATGCCGATGCCGGCTTGCGAAGCCGCATCGACCACGCGCTGCCCGAGTTCGGCGCGGTTCGCGTAGGCGCTGCCATCGCCGCTGTGATGCACGTAATGAAACTCGCAGACCGACGTATAGCCGGCCTTGAGCATCTCGACATAGAGCCAACGCGCGATCGCTTCAAGGCGCTCGGGCGTGACGCGTGCAGCGAAGCGGTACATCAGATCGCGCCAGCTCCAAAAGTTGTCGCTTGCTTGGGCGCGGTATTCGGCCAACCCTGCCATCGCGCGCTGAAACGCGTGCGAATGCAGATTCGGCATGCCCGGCATGATCGGGCCGCGCGCGCAGGCGACATCCGCGGCGGGCGACGCATCGGCAGTCACGGCGGTGAGCAGCCCCGCGGCGTTCCACTCGAGCAGCACATCGCGACGCCACCCCTGCGGCAGATAGGCATGCGCCGCGAACAGCGCGTGGCGGTCGGTCGTCACATCAAGCTCCTTCGAATGAAGTGGGCTGCCCGCCGGCATGGCCCGTCCACTGCCGCTCGCCCGCACGATAGACGGTGGCGCCCGCGCGCACGACCCTCGCCGCGAGCGGGCGCCCGATCCAATATGCGAGTTCTGCCAACGTCGTCACGGACCATGCAACGAAGTCGGCTTGCCGGCCCGGCGCAAGTTCCCCGTGATGTTCGCTGCGCCCCAACGCCCGAGCGGCGTGGCGCGTGACGCCCTGGAGCACTTCCGGCACCGTCAAACGAAACAGCGTGCAGCCGAGATTGAGCATCGCCAGCAGCGACACGGCCGGAGACGTGCCCGGATTGCAGTCGGTGGCGAGCGCAATCGGTACCTCATAGCGGCGCAGCAGTTCGATCGGCGGCAATTGCGTTTCGCGGATGAAGTAGTAGGCCCCCGGCAGCAGCACGGCCACGGTGCCCGCTTCTTTCATCGCCTGCACGCCGGCTTCGTCGAGAAACTCGAGGTGGTCGGCCGACAATGCGCGATAGCGCGCGGACAGCGCGGCCCCACCGGAGAGGCTCAACTGCTCGGCGTGCATCTTCACGGACAAACCGTGTCGTGCCGCCGCCTCGAACACGCGTTCGCTCTGCGCAAGCGTGAAACCGATGCGCTCGCAAAAGACGTCTACCGCATCGACGAGGCCCTCATCGGCCAGCGCCGGCAACATACGATTGCAGACCTCGTCGATATAGGCATCGGCGCGGCCTGCATACTCGGGCGGTAAAGCATGAGCGCCGAGGAACGTCGTATAGACCGACACCGGATAGCGTCGACCGAGCGCGCGCGCCACCCGTAGCATTTTGCGCTCCGTCGCCAACTCGAGCCCATAGCCCGACTTGATCTCGATCGCACCGACACCTTCGGTGAGGAGCGGCTCCAGGCGCGCGGCGGCCGCCTCGAACAGCGCGTTTTCGTCGGCCGCGCGCGTCGCCTTCACCGTCGACACGATGCCGCCGCCACGCCGGGCGATCTCCTCATAGCTCGCGCCTGCGAGCCGCAGCGCGAACTCGTCGGCGCGATGCCCGCCGAACACAAGGTGGGTGTGACAGTCGACGAGACTCGGCGTGACCCAGGCGCCGCCCAGATCTTCGCGCGGCCACGCTGCGAACTCGCGCGGCAGATCGCTGGCGGCGCCGAGCCACATGATCCTGCCGTCGCGCACGGCTAACGCCGCATCGGAGATGACGGTGCCCGGATCGCCGCCCGGGCACAGATTCATGTGCTGCCAAACCAGATCGCTCATGACGGCCTCGAATACACGGATAACGGAATTGCAACGTGAGTCATAGGCGGCGGCATCAGAGGTAGCGTAGCTGGACTACGATCGCAGCGCCGTCGCCCGTCAGCTCGCACGTGCGCGAGCGCGCCGCATCGACGACGAGCGTGTCCATGGCCGCGAGCGCAGCGCGCGGCTGCGACACGTCGCCCCACCGCGGCCCCTCACCGTCGATCCGAACCTCAAGCGAGCCGCGCGCGCAGAAGATCAGCGCCGTGTCGGCGTCCAACACACGCGTGCGCGCCTGCCCTGCCATCCAGATATCGAGCGCAGCTTGCACACGCTCGCGCCGCACCATCAGATTGAAATCACGCGTCGCGCCGTCGACGAGCTGGGCATCGAGCGCCACTGCGCCGTCGAACCGCGCGACGGCCAGCGGTTGCATCAAGACATGCGTGGCCCCGTGGGCTTCGACGAGATGCATCCCGGCACCGGCGAGCAATACGAGCGTGCGGTCGACCCCCGGAAAGCGGGAAAACGGCCCCGAGCGCTCGACCTCGGCCACGCTGACGCGCCAGGCAAACGATTCGAGGCCCGCGCCGGCCGGACCGGCCGCAATCTCGCGCGTCACGCCGCCGCCATTCTTCCATGGCGTGGCCTGCAACGCCGCGCCGCGCACGATTCGCAGCGACGCGCCCGGCGTGGCGCTGGCGCCCGGCTGCGGCGCTGTCTGAGAGTGAGCGTGCATGTGCATCAACGTCCGAGCATCGGCAGGTTCAGGCCGACTTCGCGCGCCGTCTTGCGAGCCAGATCGTAGCCTGCGTCGGCATGGCGCATGATGCCCGTGGCCGGATCGTTGAAGAGCACGCGCTCGATGCGCCGCCCCGCGGCATCCGTGCCGTCGCAGACGATCACGACGCCCGCGTGTTGACTGAAGCCCATGCCCACGCCGCCGCCGTGATGGATCGACACCCAGGTCGCGCCGCCCGCCGTATTGAGCAGCGCATTGAGCAGCGGCCAGTCGGAGACAGCATCGGAGCCGTCCATCATCGATTCGGTCTCGCGATTCGGGCTCGCGACGGAGCCGGTATCGAGGTGATCGCGGCCGATCACGATCGGCGCCTTCAGCTCTCCGCGCTTGACCATCTCGTTGAAGGCGAGCCCGAGGCGATAGCGATCCTTGACGCCGACCCAGCAAATGCGTGCCGGCAACCCTTGAAATGCGATGCGTTCGCGAGCCATGTCGAGCCAGTTGTGCAGATGCGGATCGTCGGGGATCAACTCCTTGACCTTGGCATCGGTCTTGTAGATGTCCTCGGGGTCGCCCGAGAGCGCGACCCAGCGGAACGGCCCTTTGCCTTCGCAAAAGAGCGGCCGGATATAAGCCGGCACGAACCCCGGGAAATCGAACGCGTTGGTCACGCCCATGTCCTGCGCCATCTGCCGGATGTTGTTGCCGTAGTCGAGCGTTGCTGCGCCGCGCGCCTGCAGCGTCAGCATCGCCTGCACCTGCTTCGCCATCGATTGCTTGGCCGGGGTGACGATGCTTTGCGGATCGGTCTTCTGCCGCTCGCGCCATTGCTCGACGCTCCATCCCTGCGGCAGGTAGCCGTTGATCGGATCGTGCGCGCTGGTCTGGTCCGTCACGCAATCGGGCGTGATGCCACGCGCGACACACTGCTCGAACACGTCGGCCGCGTTGCCGACGAGCCCCACCGAAACGGGCTTGCCGCTCGCTTTCGCAGCTTCGATCAGCGCGAGCGCTTCGTCGAGCGTCTTCGCCTTCTTATCGACGTAGCGCGTCTTCAAACGAAAATCGATACGGGTTTCATCGCACTCGACGGCGACCATCGAAAAGCCCGCCATCGTCGCCGCGAGCGGCTGCGCCCCACCCATGCCGCCGAGTCCGCCCGTCAAAACCCAGCGCCCCTTCGCATTGCCGTTGAAATGCTGATTCGCAACGGCGTAGAACGTTTCGTACGTCCCTTGCACGATCCCCTGGCTGCCAATGTAAATCCAGCTACCGGCCGTCATTTGGCCGTACATCATCAGGCCCTTGCGATCGAGTTCGTGGAAGTGCTCCCAGGTGGCCCAATGCGGCACGAGGTTCGAATTGGCGAGCAACACGCGCGGCGCGTCCGCGTGCGTGCGGAACACGCCGACGGGCTTGCCCGATTGAATCAGCAGCGTTTCGTCGTCTTCGAGATTTTTCAGCGAGGCGAGGATCTGATCGAAGCAATCCCAGTTGCGCGCGGCCCGACCGATCCCGCCGTAGACGACCAACGCGTGCGGATGCTCGGCCACCTCGGCGTCGAGGTTGTTCTGGATCATGCGGTATGCCGCTTCGGTCAACCAGCTCTTGCAGGTCTTCTCGGCGCCACGCGGCGCACGGATCGTACGAGTGGGGTCGAGGCGCGGGTCGAAGGGTTTCGGATCGTTCATGGATTCCTCTCTGTCTGCATGCGTTGCGTTCGGGTGCGGCGGTGCGGCTCGGTTTGGCCGCCGCTGCGGCCGTGACTGCGAATGTGCTGCGAATGTGCTGCGACTATGACTGCCGCGGTGACTCAAAAATGCCCCGTGAAGCGATAGCGGCTGCCCGGGTGCCAGAGATCGACGACGGAAGCGACCTGCTCGCGCGACCAGGTGCGGCGATGCAGCACGAGGCACGGCTCGCCTTCCTCCATCTTCAACACGTTGCTCGTGGCCGGGTCCGGTTGAGCCGCCTCGATGCGGTACTCGACGCGCTGCAAGGGCGCCACGCGCATCAGGTACTGATTCGGTGTAATGCGCGAGAAGTCCTGCAGCGCGTACTCTGGCGCAACGGCCGGGTTGACCCAGCGCGCTTCCACTTGCACAGGCTCGTCATTCTCGAAATGCAGCACGCGCGAATGAAACACGGGGCTGCCCGGCTTGAGCTGCATTTCGTCGGCAAGCGTCTCGCTCGCGACCGTCGCCCCGAGTTCGAGCACGAGCGCGTGATGCCGATGTCCGCGCGCCGCGATTTCATCGGAGATGCTGCGAATCGCCACGAGCGTCGATTCGTACTTCGGGCGCGCGACGAACGTGCCCGCGCCTTGCACGCGCGTGAGCACCTGCTCGGACGTCAACTCGCGCAAGGCGCGATTCACGGTCATGCGCGCGACCTTGAATTCACGCGCAAGCTCGTTTTCGGAGGGCACGAGATCGCCCTCGGCCCACTCGCCCGAGTGGATCCGTTCGAGGATGAAGTCCTTGATGCCCTGGTACGCGGGAGCGTTCATCGGCTTGACGCAGTCCATCGGTTAATCTGCCGCGCGCGCTTCGGACGCGAACGAGAACGGGCTCGCCTGCGCGATTTGGCCTTCTTGCACGAGACGCGCGATGGCCGCGATATCGGGCGCGAAGTAGCGATCGAGGTCGTAGTGCGGCACCTGGGCCCGCAGTATGTCCATCACGCCTTCGAGCGCTGCGCTCGTGCGATGCGGCGCGCGCAGATCGACGCCCTGCGCGGCGGCCAGCAACTCGATAGCCAGAATGTTCGCCGTGTTGCCGGCGATATCGGCCAACTTGCGCGCCGCAAATGTCGCCATCGACACGTGATCTTCCTGATTCGCGGAAGTCGGCAGCGAATCGACCGACGCGGGGTGGGCCAGCGTCTTGTTCTCCGACGCAAGCGCGGCCGCCGTCACATGCGCAATCATGAAGCCCGAATTGACGCCGCCGTCTTTGACCAGGAACGGCGGTAATCCCGACAGGGTGGCGTCGATCAAAAGCGCGATACGACGCTCGGCCAGCGCGCCGATTTCGGCGGCGGCCAAGGCCAGATTGTCGGCCGCGAACGCCACGGGCTCGGCGTGGAAATTGCCGCCCGACAGCACTTCGCCCGTATCGGGGAACACGAGCGGGTTGTCGGATACGGCGTTCGCTTCGATGAGCAGCACATCGGCCGCATGACGCATCTGGTCGAGACATGCGCCCATCACTTGCGGCTGACAGCGCAGGCTGTACGGATCCTGCACTTTGCCGCAATCGCGATGCGACAGGTTGATGCGCGAGCCATCGAGCAGCGCCCGGTAGGCGGCGGCGGCTTCGATCTGGCCGCGGTGTCCGCGCAGTTCGTGAATGCGCGCGTCGAACGGCTTTACCGAGCCCGCGGCCGCATCGACCGACAACGCCCCCGCGACGAGCGCTGTGCGGAACAGATCCTCGATTGCGAAAAGGTTGTACAAGGCCAATGCGGTCGACGCCTGCGTGCCGTTGAGCAGCGCCAGCCCTTCTTTCGCTTGCAAGGCAAGCGGGGCGAGGCCCGCGAGTTTCAGGCCTTCGGCCGCGCTCATACGCTCGCCGCGAGCACTCACTTCGCCGATGCCGAGCAGCGCGGCCGACATATGTGCGAGCGGCGACAGATCGCCCGATGCGCCCACCGAACCTTTGACGGGAATGATCGGCAACACATCCGCGTTGAACAGCGCGATCAGTGCGTCCATGACTTCGCCGCGGATGCCCGAATGACCGCGGCCCAGGCTCGACAGCTTGAGCGCGATCAGGAGTCGCACGACGGGCGCCGCCATCGGCTCGCCCACTCCGACCGCATGCGAAAGAACGAGATTGCGCTGCAATAGCTCGAGTTGATCGTGCGGGATGTGGGTGCTGGCCAAGCGGCCGAAGCCCGTGTTGATGCCGTAGGCCGGTTCGCCTTTCGCGGCGATATCGGCAACGGCCTTCGCCCCGGCGTCGATTACGGGCCGGCTGGCGGGATCGAGCGTGAGCGTCACACGCTCGCGCGCAATGCGGCGCAGTTGGGGAAGCGTCAAATGGCCCGGCGTAAGAATCATCATGGAAGGCATCCTGTGTTTGTTTCCGTGTTGCGCGGTGAACCGCGTCGGTCGATTCCGACTTGAAAGCGAGTCTAGTGCAGCCAACTTGTATAGACAACTCGTTTTTACACACTCGGAGTCAGGGATTTCCATTAGACGAACCAGAAGCAGCGTGTCAGCTGAACCGGGCGCGATCGGTCGCTGCGGCGCGGCATGAATCGGATGACGGGGGCGGAAACGGCCGAGGGGCGTGGAGCGCCATGTCCTTACCGAATGGCGCCCGATGTTGTCTATACAAATCGGTCTAACCGACCCACAGGAACAGCGTTGCAGCGAGGTCGTCGCGTAGTTGTCCCCCGGTTGTCGGCAGCCGCCCCCCTTTGCACCTGCGGCGGGGTCCGCGCGCACCAAGACAGCGCATCGTCTGGTTGAAGCGGTGCCTATCCGTCCCTCGGCCGCCTGCGTGGCCGGCGGCCCGCGACGGGTACGGCTTGTGCTTCCACATAGGCAGAACAGGCGCAGCATTCATGCGCTCGGCGAGTTGGCGGCGATCGCACGCAGTACGCTCGACGGTTCAGCACACAGGCGATTCTTTCGACGACCATGAACAAGACGCAAGGGCAACGACAGCAAACGGACCTCATCGAACTCGCACGCGAATCGGGCATGGCGGTGCTGCTTGACGCGACGATCGGCCGCGAGCAATACGTGAGCGTGAGCGGATCGCTCGCAGCGCTCGCGCGCTTCGCGGATGCGGTCCGCAGCGAATCTGAGGCCGACGGAACCGATAACGGGAACAAGCGCTGACGGTGCGCGACTGACCGACTGACGCGCGAGCGCCCCCCCGGGAACGTTCGCGTGCAATTGCCGCCACGCATCGCTATGACGCGCGCGGCGAGCACTCCCCGTTGTTCACGCACCGCCCCTGCAACCTGCCTTCAACCCGCCTTCCGACGCACCGAACCGGCGCGCATGCCACCGCCGCCTACCAAAGGTGTCAGTTACAGATCCGCATAGGAATGCTTAAATCCGGCACGACCGAATGCATTCGGCGCGGCGCACCACGGCGGCCGTCGCCATGAAGGTCCGAGCGCAGTCCGCTCTCGCCCAGGGCTCCGTCTACTCCCCGCAACTTTCGCATGAGGTACAAGCATGGCAACGCCTCTCGTCCGACTCGCATCGCTCGATCTGATTCGCGGTTTCGTCGCGGTCGGTCGCCGCATGAGCGTCACGCTCGCGGCAGAAGATCTATGCCTCACACAATCTGCCGTCAGCCGACAGATCCATTCGCTCGAAGATGCGCTGGGCGTGGCGTTATTTCACCGCGGCTACCGCTCTATCTCTTTCACGCAGGCCGGCGAGCGTTTGTTCCGCACGGCCGATAGCGTCGTGCGCCAACTGCAGGACACCTGCGACACCATCATGCGGCCTGCCGAGCGGCAGCCGGTGACGATCACGGCCGGCATCGGCGCGACCGCGGCCTGGTTGCTGCCGCGCCTCACGCAGTTGCAGCAGCGCTATCCGTCGCTCGACGTGCGCATCGCGGCGAACGACAAGGTGCTCGACCTGCATACCGAGGGCATCGATCTCGCGCTTCGGTACGCGAGCGTCGCTCACGCCCCGACCGGGGCGAAGCGGCTGTTCGACGACTCCATCGTTCCCGTTGCCCATCCGTCGCTCGGCGTGAGCCGGCTCGACGCCGAAGCGCTCGCCAGCCATGCGCTGATCGAATGCGACGAAGCAAGCGGGCCGCCGCTGCGATGGTCCGATCAATTGGCTGCCGCGGGGCTCGGCACAGTCGCGCCGTGCGCCATACTGCACTTCGAGCGATTCGAGCAGGCGCTGCAGGCCGCGCTCGCGGGGCAGGGTATCGCGCTGGGACGCGCCGGGCGCGTCGATCCGCTGATTGCGGAAGGCAAACTGGTCGCGCTCGGCACCGGCAAGGGCCGTCCCGGCGGCTACGCCTACTGGCTCGTGCAAGCCGACGCGGCCCCGCGGCAGGAAGTGCGTGATGTCGCCCAATGGCTGCTCGATCAGGCGCGCACGCAAGGCTCGACCGGCAGGCCTACCCCAACCAGCGGCGGCGCCGGACGAAACGCTACCGCATCCGAATCGGTTGCGGGCCAACCGGCGCCCTCACCGCAGCACAGCGAACCGGACAACCGTGCGCCCATGGCTACTGCCGCGATGGCCGTGGACAAGGCCGCGGCAGGCCAGCGGGTCGCACTTTCGTAAAGCGAGCGACGCGGGGCTCTTATCCCACTATTTGTGGTAGTTGTCGCCGAACGATCCGGCGGGTGAAATCGACGGCGTTCGTACCGGGCGTGCGCTACAGCGCGCCGGGCGAGCGTCCCGGAGGTGACACCCGATGCGCATGCCGTTGCTGCAAATCGAATCGCTCGCCGCCGGCTACGGCAAGAGCGACGTACTCGACGACATTTCGGTCGCACTGTTCCCCGGCAGCCTCGCCTATGTGTTGGGTGCGGGCGGCGCCGGCAAAACCACGCTGCTGATGACGATCGCGGGGCTGGTGCGCCCAAAGCGGGGAGCAATCCGTCTCGACGGCGAAGATATCCGCCGCAAACGCCCAAGCGAGCTGCTGGCGCGCGGCATTGCGTATGTGCCGCGCAACCGCCTGCTCTTCAGTTCGCTATCAGTGCGGGATAACCTGCTCGCCGGCGTCTGGCGCGAGACGGACCGGCCGCGCATCGAAGCCGACGTCGCGCGCCTCACGCAACGCTTTCCCTTTCTCGCAACGTGCGGCGGACAGAGCGCAACGCGCCTCACGAACGGCGAGCGCCAATTGCTCGCGATCGCACGGGCGCTGATGACGCGGCCGCGCCTGTTGCTATTGGACGATCCGTTCGACGCATTGGCGCCGCTCGAAGCCGAGCGCGTTGCGCGCCTGGGCGCCGAACTTGCCGCCGAAGGCGCTGCCGTCGTGATTGCGCAACGAAATGCGACGCCGGCCGCATGGCCCGGCGAACAGGCCTATCTGCTCGACGGCGGGCGCCTCTGCCGTTCCGAGCCGTGCATCGGGCGTTCGTGGCCCGGGCTTGCGGCTTCCCCGTGAACGATTACGCTGTGGGCCGACATTGCGCGGTTCGGGCATCCCGTCAAATGACGGACGGTATGCGCCGCCAATTCGACGATCGCAATTTCCGGAAAATGGCTCCAATCAGTGCGGCCGAATATTCCCTTCTCATTAGCGAGCGAACCGATAAACGCAGATAAACGCGCACATTGTCATGCGCAATCACTGAAGCAAGCCAAGCATCGCCGCACGAACGACGGCTGCCGTCTTGTTCGTCGTTTTCAGCTTCATGACGGCGTTCTTCACATGGAAATTGACCGTATCGACCGAAATCACGAGGATCTTCGAGATCTCGCCGGACGTCTTGCCGTCGGCGGCCCATTTGAGGACTTCGACTTCGCGATCGGTCAGGCCGCGCTCGGGGTCCGACATCAGCGTCGGCATCAGCACACGCTTGAGCGACAGGTGCGCCGTACTGACGAGCCAACGCATCTTGACCTCGTTTTCGTTGAGCTCGTCAGTCGTGAGCGGATCGGCCGAGCGCGCGAGCGTCAACATGCCGCCGACGCCGCAGCTGTCGAAGGCCGACTGCGCCCAGCCGAAACGCAGGCCGTGCGACTGCGCCTCGCGCCACAGCTCGGGCACGCCACTGAACAGCGCATCGCTCCAGATGATCGGCGATTGCGAGCGCCGTGCGTGTTGCACGGTCGGGTCGATCTCGACATAGCGCGCTTCCTGATACCGCTTCTTCCACGCCTCGGGGTAGTTGCTCAACATGCGCGTTTTCGGCTTGGACAACGGCCAGGGCGCGCGCAAACCATACGCGCAGAACTCGAAACCCAGACCTCGCGCCGCCGCCTCGATCTTGCTGAAGATCTCCGTATCGGAGTTCGTGCGATTCACTTCGTACAACAATTCCTCGGCCCAGCTTTTCATTTATGCCCCCTTGTCGTCGCGCAAGCCATGCGATCGACCTGCGCGATACCGAAACGGCCGCGCCACGCGGCCGGAGTATCGACATCCCGTCATGCATCTCCCACGACCGGCACAAGCCGGGCCGCGGCTCTCGGTGAGATGCACGCCAAAGGCTCTTCTTTGGTTCAATGCAGAACTTCAATTGACGATGGCTTGACGCCCGCCATTTCTCCACGTGCGACTCGCTGACGGCTGCACGTCGCGGCCCGCGACAATCACGGGCGATCAGTTGCGTCTGCCACGGGCAAGCGGCGCTTCGTTGTTGATTGCGCCAGCGCCCCGTCTGCCGTATTGCTTAAATCTCTGCAGCGCTTTTGTGTCGTTTAGTCGGCGCCCGCCCGAGCGCAGATTTAAACGAACGTAATCATCGCACATTTTCGGCGTTGAAAATTCGTAGCAAACCTCGGTTAACGTTGAATCGCGCGTTGAATTCGCGCGCGCGAGAAAGTAATACCGGCGGCATTATCAGACTAACAACACGCAACGTCATATTTACGCAGCGAAGGAGCATCGATAATGCACGCTATGCGTTCCGGGTTTCTGGCAACGCGCGTCGACGCTCGCCGTGGTGCGCGACCTCCGGCGCGCTGAAACACACGCGCGACTTCAGGTGTACGGGTTGCTCCGATCGACGCGGAAGGCCGCCGATGCGACCCCGGCGGCAAACGCGCGAGGCGATCCGTGTGTGCGGTCACACAACGCACACTGCACAGGCGTCCGGCGCACGATTACACTAGTACGAGCGTCGTCAGTGCGCTATTGCGCCTGCGACGCGATCGCGCACGGTTTGCGCGACGCGGCCCACGGAGCCTGATCATGAACCGCCCACTCGCCCGCCTGCCCTTGCGCTACATCGCCACGATGTCGCCGGGCGCGCGATGGAAATGGCTCACGTTCGTCGGCATCGCTGCGCTCGTCGGCGTATGTGCGTACTTCGTCTCCCTGGAAATGCAGACTTCGCGGCTGCAAGCCCGCTATTTCGCCAATCTCGGTCGACAGGTATCGTTTTCAGTCGAATCCGGCCCGAGCAACGACATTCGTTTCCCATCACCGGGCGGCCCTTACGACCTGCGTCTCGGCTATTCGCGGCTGCCCGATTTCGAAGCCCGGCTGCGCGCGCGCGGCTACGTCGTCACCAGCCAGGCCCGCGATTCGTCGATGATGAAGTCGCTTGCCGAGCGCGGCTTGTTCATTCCTTACGCAGAAAAGGATCAGGCCGGATTGCGCCTGTTCGATGATGTCGGGGTGCCGCTGTTCAGCGCACGCTATCCGGCGCTTGCCTACGACGACTACGATTCGATTCCGCCGCTGATCGTCGGGGCGCTCGTGTTCATCGAAGACCGCTACCTGCTGGATACCACCCAGCCCGACCGCAATCCGGCTATCGATTGGGGCCGTTTCGGGCGCGCCCTGTCCGATCAAGCGCTACGTTTGGTCAATCGCAATCAGCACACGCCGGGGGGCAGCACGCTCGCCACCCAGACCGAAAAATTCCGGCACTCGCCCGGGGGGCGCACCGCTACGCCGCCCGAGAAACTGCGGCAAATCATCTCCGCGTCGATGCGCGCTTATCTCGGCGGCGAAAACACGATGGCCGTGCGCAAGTCGATCGTCGTTCACTACCTCAATACGGTGCCGCTCGCGGCGCAGCCCGGGATCGGCGAGGTCGAGGGGCTCGGCGACGGGCTCACGGCCTGGTACGGACGCGATTTCGCCGAAGTCAATCGCCTGCTTGCGCAAGCGGGCGCCGAAACGGGCAACGGCCCGGTCGCGCCCGGCGTGCTCGCGGACCAGGCGCTCGCGTTCAAGCAAGCGCTCTCGCTGTTGATCGCGCAGCGCGCGCCGTCGTACTACCTCGTGCGCAACCGGCCGGCGCTGACGACGCTGACCGACAGCTATATCCGCGTGCTCGCCGCCAACGGCGTCATTTCCGCGCCGCTGCGCGACGCCGCGCTGTCGGCCTCGCTCGAGACGCACAAGGCCGCGCCACCGCAGCCCACGATGTCGTACGTCGCGCGCAAAGCGGTCACGCTCGTGCGCTCGCAATTGCAGCGGGCGCTGGGCGTGCAAAGCTTTTACGACCTCGACCGGCTCGACCTGACCGTGCATTCGACGTTGGACGACGCCGTGCAGCGCGCCGTCAGCGAGCGACTGGCCCAGGCCGCCACGATCGAGGGCGCCAAGGCGGCGGGCCTGTATGGCTTCGAGATGCTGCGGCCCGGCGACGATCCGTCGAAGATCTCCTTCAGCTTCGTCCTCTTCGAACACAAGGACGGCGCCGACGTCGTCCGCGTGCAAACCGACAGCGTGAATCAGCCGTTCGACATCAACGGCGGTGCGCGACTCAATCTTGGCTCGACGGCGAAGTTGAGAACACTGGTCACCTATTTGCAAATCGTGACGACGCTGCACGATCGGTATGCAACGCTTAGCAACACTGAGCTCAAGCATGTGAACGTCGATACGCTCGACGGTCTTTCGCGCTGGGCCGTGGATTACCTCGCTCACACACAGGACCGCTCGCTCCCGGCCATGCTCGACGCCGCCGTCGAGCGCAAATATTCAGCCAGTCCCGGCGAAACGTTCTATACGGGCGGCGGCGCGCAGACCTTCACGAATTTCGACAAATCGGACAATGGGCGCATTCTGACTGTGCGCGAAGCATTCCAGCATTCGGTGAATCTGGTGTTCGTGCGGCTGATGCGCGACATCGTCCACTACGAGATGATTCAGTCGGCAGGGCCGTCCGCGCACTGGTTCGACGACCCCGCGCTGCGCCGCCGCTACCTCTTGCAATTCGCCAATCAGGAGAGCCTCGTCTACCTGCACCGGTTTTACGTGAAGTATCAGGGGAAGACGCCTGACGAAGCGCTCGATGCGCTCGTGGCCGACATGCGCAAAAGCCCGCCCAGGCTCGCGACGGCGTTGCGCAGCGTCGCGCCCGATGAACCCTTCTCCCGGTTCGCGCAGCGCATGCGCGCCGCGCTGAAGAATACGCCGAGCGCGTCGCTCGCCGACGAGGACCTCGCCAAGCTGTACGCGAAGTACGCCGTCGACAAATTCAACCTCAACGACCGCGGCTATATCTCGGGCGTGCATCCGATTGCGCTGTGGATGCTCGCTTATCTGCGCATACACCCCGATGCCACCGAGGCCGAACTGCGCACGGCAAGCCGCGACGCGCGCCTCACGTCGTATGCATGGCTGTTCAAGACGCGCCATCATCTGACGCAGGATCGACGCATCCGCCATATGGTCGAGCTGCAGGCCTACGCGGCGATCAGCAAGTCGTGGCGCGCGCTCGGCTATCCGTTCGAGAACGTCACGCCGTCGTACGCAGCGGCGATCGGGGCATCCGGCGACCGGCCCGACGCGCTCGCACAACTGATCGGCATCATCGCGGGCGACGGCAGGATGCGCCGCCCGCACAGCGTCGATACGCTCGCCTTCGCCGCGGGCACCCCCTTCGAGACGCAGTTCGCGCGAGCGCCGAGCGCCGGCGATCAGGTCGTTTCGCCGGAGATCGCCGCCGTTGCGCGGCGGCTGCTGCGCAGCGTCGTTCTCGGCGGCACGGGCGCGCGCTTATCGACAGGGCTGCCGCTCGGCAATGGTCGCACGCTCGATGTCTACGGCAAGACCGGCACCGGAGACCAGCGCTTCGATGTCTATGCGCGCGGCGGGCGGCTCATCGAGTCGCGCAAGGTCAATCGCACGGCAACGTTCGTGTTCGTCATCGGCGACCGCTTCTACGGCACGCTGACCGCCTACGCTCACGAGCCCTACGCCGCTCGCTACGATTACACGAGCGCAATGGCCGTGCAGTTGCTCAAAACGCTCGGTCCTTCGCTCGCCCCGCTGCTCGCGGCAAACGATGCCCGCCCAGGCACCGCGCCTACGGCGGTTCGTGCCTCCACCGACATCTCTCGTTCCTCGGAATCCGCCCCGGCCTTTTGAAGCCAGCGATGGTGAAGCCAGCGATGCGCCGGCGGCTCGCTCTGTCCCCGACGTAGCCGGGGGCAGGCACGCCCGTTGCGAATCCTACGACGTCGCACGTGCGGCATACCGAAAAGGAGAGCTCACATGAACAAGGACCAGGTGAAGGGCGTAGCAGAGAAAGCAAAGGGCAAGGTCAATCAGGCAGTCGGCAACGTCACGAACGACCCGGCCCGCGAAGCCAAGGGCGACCTGCAGGAAGCCGCGGGGAACGTCCGCAAGGGATACGGCGATGCCAAGGAGGACTTGAAGGACGAGCTCGACCGCGATAGTGATGCAAAGAAGCATTGACCTGTAGGACGCTTCCTGAATCGACAGCCGGGCCGGAGAGCCGGTAACGGCCGCCCCGTTGGGCCACCGGTGGAGATGGGGCGGCACGCAAGGTCGGCCGAAGAGGCGAGGCGCACTTAAACACGCGCCGACAGGCGGGGCGGTTTCCTACGGGGTCCGCCCCGCTTTTGCTGCCTGTTCCAAAACGAAATCGATGAACGCGGCCGCGGCACGCGTCTGATGACGATCGGGCATGTAAAGCAGGTACATTCGCGTTCCAAATATGCTGAGCCGCCATTCGTCGAGCGTCGTGACGACCTCCCCGCGGCGAATATCGTCCTGCACGACGTAGTCGGGGACAATGCCGACACCGAGCCCCGCTCGCACCGCCTGCCGTAGAAACAAAAAATTCTCCGAAATCAACGTGGGCTCGAGCAACACCTCATGACGGTCATCGTCGAGGTAGGCCGAGACGCGCAACTGCCGTCCGACCACCGTCGCCGTGATAAGCGGCGTCGTGCGCAACGCATCGAGCTGCGTAGGCAGTCCATGTTCGGTCGCATACGCTCGCGACGCGCACGCGACGTAACGCACCGGGCCCATATCCCGGGCAACCAGATTTTGCGGCGGCTCCGACATCACGCGCACGGCGATATCGACTTCGTCGCGCAGCAAGTCTTCGACGCGGTTTTCGAACATGACGTCCAGCACGATGCCAGGGTGCAGACGTTTGAACTCGAGCAGCCACTCGGCCATGACCAACTGCCCGTAGCCGCTCGGCACGGAAAGCCGCACGCGGCCCTGCAGCGTGCGGCCGAGCGTCTCGACCGTCTCCTGGGCGGCTTCCAGCGCACGCCTGATCGCGCGGCCATGCTCGACCAGCAGCAGCCCCGCTTCGGTCGGCTCGACGCGGCGCGTCGTACGTCGCACGAGTTGCAGGCCCAGCGTGCGTTCGAACTGGTTCAGGTGATAGCTCACGTTGGCGCGCGTCATCTTGAGCCGGCGCGCCGCCTCGCTGAGGTTGCCCGCTTCGAGGATTTCGACGAGCAGCGAAAGGGAGTTCAAATCCACGGTAGGGGGGTGCCGTACCAGCGCAGGCACTGTCAAATCTGATTTGACAGTCTGTCAACCGGCGCAGAGATTGTCAATTGTAGCTATCCCCCCCACAATCGCAGGACTCCCATCCTCGATCGGTACCCGCCATGACCGCCTCGACCGCTTCCCCTGCCTCACCCGCCTCCCCCGTCGTCTCCCGCACGCTGCACGGCAACGTGCTCGTCGTCGGCATCGATCACCCGCCCGTCAATGCGCTGAGCGTGGACGTGCGGCGCGGTCTCGTCGAAGCGATCGAGGCGGCGCAGGCCGATCCGGCGGTCACCGCCGTGCTGATCGTCGGGGCGGGACGCAACTTCATTGCGGGCGCCGACATCCGCGAATTCGGCAAGCCGCCGCTTGCGCCGCTGCTGCCGACGGTGTGCAACCGCATCGAGGCATGCCCGAAGCTCGTCGTGGCCGCGATCCACGGGGCTGCACTCGGCGGCGGTCTTGAAATCGCGCTTGCGGCCCACTATCGGCTCGCCGTGCGCGGCGCCAAACTCGGTTTGCCCGAGGTTCAGCTTGGCCTGTTGCCCGGCGCCGGCGGTACGCAACGCACGCCGCGCCTGATCGGCGCCGCGGCCGCACTCGATCTGATGCTCTCGGGACGTCATGCGCGAGCCGAAGAGGCGCTGCAGCTCGGCCTCATCGATCGTCTCGGCGCCACCGACGACGTGCTCGGCGAAGGGCTCGCCTATGTGCGCGAACTGCTTGCCGCTCACGCCGCAGTCCGGCCGACGCGCGCAGCCAGCGCGTTGTCGGACGCCGGCGTCGACGCGATGCGCGCCGCCGTGGAGGCGGCCCGGAAGGAAACGGCCACGCGTGCGCGCGGCCTGTTTTCGCCGATGAAGATCATCGATGCGGTCGAAGCCGCCTTTACGCTTCCCTTCGACGAAGGCCTCGCGCTCGAACGCAGGCTTTTCGTCGAATGCCTCGAAAGCCCGCAGCGCGCCGGGCTCGTCCACGCTTTTTTCGCGGAACGCGAAGTCGCGAAAGCGCCCGAAACCAAGGCCGCGACCCCGCGCGCGGTCGCCACGATCGGCGTTGTGGGCGGCGGCACGATGGGTGCCGGCATCGCCGTGGCCGTGCTCGACGCAGGGCTGCCCGTCACGATGATCGAGCGCGACGACGAGGCGCTCGCGCGCGGCCGCGCTCATGTCGAGCGCGTCTACGACGGTCTCGTCGCCAAAGGCCGCATCAAGACCGATGCAAAGGCCGCGGCCCTCGCCCGCTTCACAGGCAGCACGTCGTATGAGGCGCTCGCCCAGGCAGACCTCGTCATCGAGGCCGTATTCGAGGATATGGCAGTCAAGAAGGCTGTCTTCTCCGAACTCGATCGCGTCTGCAAGCGCGGCGCCGTGCTCGCGACGAACACCTCCTATCTCGACATCGACGAAATCGCGGGGGCCACATCGCGCCCCGCGGACGTGATCGGTCTGCATTTTTTTTCGCCGGCCAACATCATGAAGCTGCTCGAAATCGTCGTGCCGGCCCGCGTCAGCGCGGATGTCGTCGCGACCGCGTTCGAGCTGGCGAGGCAATTGCGCAAGGTGCCCGTGCGCGCGGGCGCGTGCGACGGCTTCATCGGCAATCGGTTGCTCGCCGTCTATCGCACGGCGGCCGACTATCTGATGGAAGACGGCGCCTCGCCTTATCAAATCGATCGCGCCATGCGCGAGTTCGGTTACCCGATGGGTCCCTATCAGGTCGTCGATCTGGCCGGCGGCGATATCGGCTGGGCGGCGCGCAAGCGACGCGCGCCGACGCGCGATCCGCGCATGCGCTACGTCGAAATCGCCGACCGGCTCTGCGAGCGCGGCTGGTTCGGTCAGAAGACAGGCCGCGGCTTCTATCGCTACGAGCCAGGCGCACGCACGGGCGCCCCCGATCTCGAAGTGGAGGCCATCGTCGAGGCCGAGCGCTTGCGTGTCGGCATTTCGGCGCGTAGTTTCACCGATGACGAAATCGTGCGACGGCTGATGTGCGCCATCATCAACGAAGCGGCGAACGTCGTGCGCGAAGGCATCGCGCTGCGTCCGCTCGATGTCGATATCACGCTGATCTACGGCTACGGCTTCCCGCGCTATCGCGGCGGCCCGATGAAATACGCGGACATGCTCGGGCTGCCCACTGTGCTGGCCGAGCTCGAGCGCTTGTCGCAAGAAGACGCATTCTTCTGGCGGCCGTCGCCGCTGATCGTCAAACTTGTCGAGCGCGGCGCCGATTTTTCGAGCTTGAACGGCACGGCGTCGTAACGCGCCGCACGTTGCGCGGCCTGCGCGGGGACATTGCAGAGAAGCGGGCCGCCGCGCGCGCCGGCGTGTGACCTGCCCATACGCGCTCATCCTGAAGGACGAACCGATGGATCTGAATTTCACGGCAGAAGAAGAGGCGTTTCGCACCGAGGTTCGATGCTTCCTCGACGAACACCTGCCGCCGCGCACGGCCCACAAGGTACGACATGGGCTGCGGCTCACGCGCGAGGACATGGCGCAATGGCATGCCATCCTCAACGCCCGGGGCTGGCTCGCGATCCATTGGCCGCGCGAATACGGCGGGACGGGTTGGAGCGCCGTCGAGCGTTTCATCTTCGACAACGAGTGCGCGCTCGCGGGTGCCCCGCGGATCGTGCCGTTCGGCGTGAATATGCTCGGCCCCGTGTTGATCAAATACGGCAACGAAGCGCAGAAGCGCCATTGGTTGCCGCGAATTCTCGACGGCGCCGACTGGTGGTGCCAGGGCTACTCGGAACCGGGCGCCGGTTCCGATCTCGCATCGCTGTCCACGCGCGCCGTGCGCGGCGTCGACGCGCACGGCGATCATTACGTCGTCAACGGACAGAAGACGTGGACGACGCTCGGCCACTACGCCAACATGATGTTTTGCCTCGTGCGCACTGCCACCGATGTGCGCAAGCAGGAAGGCATCAGCTTCCTGCTGATCGACATGAATACGCCCGGCATCGAAGTGCGTCCCATCGTGACGCTCGACGGCGAGCATGAAGTCAACGAAGTGTTTTTCACCGACGTGCGCGTACCCGCCGAAAACCTCGTCGGCGAGGAAAACCGCGGCTGGACCTACGCGAAGTATTTGCTGACCTACGAGCGCACGAACATCGCCGGCGTCGGATTTTCGGTGGCTGCGCTCGAGCGCCTCCAGCGCGCGGCGGAACAGATTTCGCACCGGGGGCGGCCGTTGGCCGACGATCCCTTGTTCGCCGCGCGCATCGCACGCGTCGCCATCGATCTGGAAAACATGAAGACGACGAACCTTCGCATGATCGCGGCCGCCGCGAGCAGCGGCGCACCGGGTGCGCAAAGCTCGATGTTGAAGGTGCGGGGCACGCAGATTCGCCAGGAGATCGCCGCGTTGATGCGACGCGCACTGGGCCCGTACGCTCATCCGTTCGTCGACGAAGCGTTCGACGAGGGCTATGAAGGCAACCCGCTCGGCCCATTCGACGCGCCGGACGCGGCAAAGAGCGACTTCAACAACTACAAGCTGTCGATCTTCGGCGGCTCCAACGAGATTCAAAAGAACATCATCGCGAAAGCGATTCTTGAGCTCTGAGAGGGTCTCGACGATGAACTTCGAGTTGACCGAAGAGCAGCGTATGCTCGCTGACACGCTCGCACGCTTTGTCGCCGCGCAGTACGGTTTCCCCACGCGTGAGCGGATAGCGCGCTCGCCCGAAGGCTTCGACCGAGGCATGTGGCGACGCTTCGGCGAACTCGGTGCGATCGGCGCGTTGTTCGCGCCGGAGCACGGCGGTTTCGGCGGCGCAGGAGACGATATCGCAGTCGTCTTCGAACAACTCGGCCGCGCGCTCGTGGTCGAGCCATTCCTCGGCGCGCTCATGGCCGGAAGCGCGATCGCGCGTGTGGGTAACGCGCAGCAGCGTGCCTGGCTCGCGCGGCTGATCGACGGCGAGGCGGTCCTTGCGTTCGCGCACGGGGAGCCTGACTCGCGTTACGAACCCGCGCGTGTAGCGACAGAGGCCGAACGCGCGAACGGCGGCTGGCGCTTGAACGGCGCCAAGGCCGTCGTCCTCTGCGGCGAAGCGGCCGACGGCTTCGTGGTGTCGGCCCGCACGAGCGCCGCTGTCGATGCCGAGCAAGGGATTTCGCTGTTTTGGGTGCCGCGCGATGTACCGGGCATGACGCTGCGCGGCTACGCGCTGATCGACGGCGGCCGGGGGGCCGAACTCGCGCTTCGCGACGTGGCGCTGCCTGCCGATGCGCTCCTTGGCGAAGCGGACGACGGCTTTGCGACGCTCGAAGCTGCACTCGGCTGCGGTCTGCTTGCATTGTCGGCGCAAGCGCTCGGTGCAATGGAACAGGCGTTCGGCGCGACGCTCGACTATCTGCGCACGCGTCGCCAGTTCGGCGTGCCGATCGGGAGCTTCCAGGCCTTGCAGCACCGCATGGCCGATCTGGCGATCGACATCGAGCAGGCGCGCTCGGCCGTCATCAACGCTGCCGCGGCGCTCGCCGGGCCACGGCGCGCGCGCGAACGCGCGCTCTCGGCGGCCAAGTACACGGTCGGGCAAGTGGGCTCGAAGCTCGCTCGCGAAGCCGTACAACTGCATGGCGGCATTGGCATGACCTGGGAGTTGCCGCTCGCGCACTATGCGAAGCGCCTCGTGATGATCGACCACCAACTGGGCGATGAAGACCATCATTTGGCGAGGTACATCGGGTTCGGGTTCGAAGGAGATGCCGTGCAACGTCGTTGACGAGATGACTTGGGATAAAGAGCGACCAGGTTCGACGAACGACCCAGGCGCTCTCGTTGCACCTTTTAGCCTTGCACTTTCAAATCGCCCCGCCCGCCCGCGTTTGAGTTGGCGTTTGCGCCTGCGCCTGCGCCTGCTTCCCTTGATAGGCACGCAACGCCTCGGCCGTCGCTGTATCGGCGGGAAAGAAGGCTTCGATGGCCAGCTCCGACAGCGTCACGTCCACGGGTGAGCCGAACACCGTCGTCGTACTGAAGAACGACAACACGCCGATGTCCGTGCGCAGACTGAACGGCACGACGACGTCCGCGAGCGGCGCCGGCTCGCGCTCGGGTTCGGCATCTGCGCCGGCCGGCGCCGGATAGCCGGCAAGCTCCTCGACGAGCGCGGCAAGTGTAGCGTCTCCGCTCGCTTGCGCTTGCCGCTCGACGCGCTGCAGCGCATGCGCGCGCCAACCTGACCAATCGACGATATGAGAGGCAAGGCCATCCGGGTGCAGCGACAGCCGCATCACGTTGACGGGCGGCTCGAGCAGTCGCGGGTCGGCCCGCGACACGAGCGGCGCGAGCGCGCCGTTGGCGGCGACCATCGTCCAATGCCGGTCGATTGCGAGCGCGGGATACGGCTCGTGTCCACGCAGCACGAGCTGAACCGCTTCGCGCGCCGCATCGAGCTGGGGATCGGTCAATGCGCGCTCGGCATACATCGGCGCATAGCCCGCGGCGACAAACAACGCATTGCGCGCACGCAACGGCACGTCGAGCTGTTCGGCCAGATGCATGAGCATCTCACGGCTCGGGTGCGCACGGCCCGATTCGACGAAGCTCAAATGACGCGTCGAAATCTGGGCTTCGGTAGCGAGCACGAGCTGACTCATGCGGCGCCGTTGACGCCACTCGCGCAGCAAATCGCCGACGGGACGTTTGGCCCGCGGCACGACGGGGCGCGACGAGGCGCGCGAAGCAGTGGGGATCGGGTTCATGACGTGGATCATAGCGAAACGGTGCACGGATTCCATTACCTATGAGGTAATCGACCGGTCGCCGACTCACGCGTGTCACGGGTTTCCCGGATGCTGTGCCGGAGGGGACGGAGGGGACATAGTGAGAAGCGCGATCGTTTGGCGAGCGCGGGCCATGATCGGCGCACGAGCGACGATAAGTCGCCCGCACACCGATCACACGTGCATGACGTGCATCAAGAGCAGCTCAACACGGCAAGACCGTTGATCAGACCTGCGGTCGGTGCATGCGCGCCATATGAAACGACGAGGTAGGGCTTCGAGGCGTCCGGGCCGAGAAACGTTGTGGAGAGCGACGATCTGGACAGTCGGGACGCTGCAATCATCCCCAATGGGACGCGATCCGCGAAAGCCTGATTCAGATCGCTGCCGATCGAGTACTGCATCGTCAGCGAGACCGTGTTTTGTACAACGCCGCGCGCATCTCTCGCGCCCGCCACGGTTGCCGTGGCGCTTTTGAGTACGCCCGGTAGCGTGTTGCCGTCGCTGGAGGTGGGGCGCGTGGCCGCGACCAACGTGCACGTAAAGCCGGTCCAAGGAACCGCAACATTGACCGGCGCACCGACGGCCCACACCTGTCCTTGATTCGCGTTGTACGAATGCCCGGCCGAATCGCTGCCGTCGGTCCAACGACCGATCGCAAATTGCCCGTTGCCGGCCATGTCGGTAACGCTGCCGCGCGACAACGAGAGCGCCTCGGTTCCCCACGGCAATGTCGTATAAGCGCCCGGCGCATGGGCCTTCAAGGTTGACACCGGATATCCGCGTCCGCTGAGCCAGAACGGGCCTTGCGGGAACGATCCATCGGCCTTCCATGTCACCGGCGGAGTGACGATGCTGACGGTCGTCAGCTCGCTCGACAGGGCCATCGACTGCCCTTCGACCTTGATCGATGCCGCGCCCCCCGCGCTATTGGCAGAAGCGCCGGCAGCCTGAAGGCCGTCTTTGCCGCCGCCCCCGCAAGCGCTCAGCGCGGCTGCGCTCAATGCCACCACTGCTGCGGCAACTGCCGCCCTGCCGCACTGCTTCGTCCGTTCGTTCCTGGTTTCCATGCTCTGATTGCCTTGATCCCCGGCTCGATTAAAAGCGGCAATCTACGTTCGACACGTTCCAGGCAACCGATCTGGCGAAAAAAACCGGACTAGATGAAGGTTCGACGCGCTGCGGCGAAGCACCGATCGCCAAACATCCACCGAAGCATCGATCCAAGCATCGATCAAAGCCTCAATCGCCGACCGCGATCTTCAGCGTTTCTTTGATTTCCTCCATGACCACATAACTTTTGGACTGCACGGCCCCGGGCAGTTGCAACAGGATGTCGCCGAGCAGTTTGCGGTAATCGGCCATCTCGCCGATGCGCGCCTTGATGAGATAGTCGAACTCACCCGAGACCAGATGACATTCGAGCACTTCGGGGATCTTCTGCACCTCGCGGCGAAACTGGTCGAACATGTTTCCGCTCTTGTTGCCGAGCGTGATCTCCACGAAGACGAGCAACGCAGCGCCAAGCTGCGTCGGATCGACGCGCGCGTAATAACCCATGATGACGCCGTCGCGCTCCATGCGCTTCACGCGTTCGATGCAAGGTGTCACGGTCAGTCCCACGCGTTCGGCAAGATCCTTCATCGCGATGCGGCCGTCCTCCTGCAGCACCTTCAGGATCTTGTGATCGAGCTTGTCGAGCTTGCGGACCGGCTGGCGCTGCGTTCTCATAATGTTTCAACCAAAAATCAGAAAAGTACAGGAACAAAAACTGCTTTTGTCGCAATAGTATAGCGCCATAAACTGGATTGATCGGTGTTTGGGAGCGGATATGCGAGTCGTCGTTTTGGGCAGTGGTGTCGTCGGGGTGACGAGCGCGTATTACCTGGCGCGCGCGGGTCATGAAGTCACGGTGGTGGATCGCGAGGCCGGCCCTGCGCTCGATACGAGCTTTGCCAACGCCGGCCAGATCTCGCCCGGCTATGCTGCGCCGTGGGCCGCTCCCGGGGTTCCGCTCAAAGCAGTGAAGTGGATGTTCCAAAAGCACGCGCCTCTCGCAATCCGTCTGGACGGCACGCAGTTCCAATTGCGCTGGATGTGGCAGATGTTGCAGAACTGCACCGCCGAGCGCTATGCCGTCAATAAAGGCCGGATGGTGCGCCTCGCCGAATACAGTCGCGACTGTTTGCAGGCGTTGCGCGCCGATACCGGCATCCAATATGAAGGTCGCACGGGCGGCACGCTGCAGGTGTTTCGCACGCAGCAGCAGCTCGACGGCGCACAAAAAGACATCGCCGTGCTGAAGGACGCCAACGTCGCGTACGAGCTCTTGAGCCCCTCCGAGCTCGCGCACGCGGAGCCGGCACTCGCCGCCGTCTCGCACAAGCTGACGGGCGGCCTGCGGCTGCCCGGCGACGAAACGGGCGACTGCCAGTTGTTTACGACGCGTCTGGCGGCGCTCGCCGAATCGCTCGGCGTGAAGTTCCGCTTCAATATGTCGATCGACGCGCTCGAAACCGCCGGCGGCCGCATCGCCGGGGTCCGCTGCGGCGGCGAGACGCTGCGCGCCGATGCGTTCGTCGTCGCACTCGGCTCGTATTCCACGCAGTTGCTGTCCGGCATCGTCAAGATCCCCGTCTACCCGCTCAAGGGCTACTCGATCACGGCACCGATCGTCGATGCCGCGAAAGCGCCGGTTTCGACGGTGCTCGACGAAACCTACAAGATTGCGATCACGCGCTTTGACGATCGCATTCGCGTCGGCGGCATGGCCGAAATCGTCGGCTTCAGCAAGACGCTGCGTCAGGCGCGCCGCGAGACGCTCGAAATGTGCGTCAACGATTTGTTCCCGGGCGGCGGCGATACGGCCGGCGCGTCGTTCTGGACCGGCTTGCGCCCGATGACCCCGGACGGCACGCCGATCGTCGGCCGCACGCCGGTGTCCAACCTGTTCTTGAACACGGGGCACGGCACGCTCGGCTGGACCATGTCGTGCGGCTCGGGCCAGTTGCTCGCCGATCTGATTTCGGGCCGCCGTCCCGCCATTCAGGCCGACGACCTGTCCGTCCATCGCTACCTTGGCGAGCGCGGCGCGGCACCGCAACCTGCTTACGCGTAACGGCTCGCGCATACCTCAGTAGCCGATAGCAACACGAACGGCGCCCTAACCGGGCGCCGTTTGCTTTGGTTCGCCCGCATGACGACGTCATCCGATTCGAAGCGGAGGCTTCGACGGCCTTACGCTTCAACTCTGCTCCATGCATCCGGCTTCCTTCCAGATGTGAAAAAGGGGCGCAGCCCGCTTAGGCTACGCCCCTTGTCTCGCCGTCATGCGCCCGCTTGCGCGGCGCTACTCGCTCAACCCAACGCGCTGACGAGTTCGGGCACCAGTGTAAACAGATCGCCGACGAGACCGTAATCGGCCACGCTGAAGATCGGCGCTTCGGGATCCTTGTTGATCGCCACGATCACCTTCGAATCCTTCATGCCCGCCAAGTGCTGAATCGCACCCGAGATCCCGACTGCCACGTACAGTTGCGGCGCGACGATTTTGCCCGTTTGACCGACCTGGTAGTCGTTCGGCACGTAACCGGCGTCCACCGCGGCGCGCGAGGCGCCCAGTGCCGCACCGAGCTTGTCCGCCAGCGGCTCGAGCACCTTGGTGTAGTTCTCGCCGCTGCCCAGCCCGCGGCCACCCGATACGATGATGTTCGCGCTCGTCAGCTCCGGACGATCGAGCTTCGTCACTTCGCGATTCACGAACTGCGAAATGCCGCGGTCAGCCGCCGCTTCGATCTTCTCGACCGCTGCGCTGCCGCCCTCGGCTGCCACGGCATCGAAGCCCGTCGCGCGCACCGTGATGACCTTGATCGCATCGCCCGATTGCACCGTCGCAATCGCGTTGCCGGCGTAGATCGGACGCTCGAACGTGTCGGGCGAGATCACGGCCGTGATTTCGCTGATCTGCGCCACGTCGAGCTTAGCCGCCACGCGTGGGGCAATGTTCTTGCCGTAGGCCGTGGCCGGCGCGACGATGTGCGAATAGTCCTTCGCGATGTTCAGCACGGTGGCTTCGACGTTTTCTGCGAGGCCTGCGGCCAGTTGCGGCGCATCGGCCAGCAACACCTTCGCCACGCCCGCAATCTTCGCCGCCGCGTCCGCCGCGCCTTGCGCGTTGTGGCCCGCCACCAGCACATGGACATCACCGCCGATCTTTTGAGCAGCGGCAACGGTGTTCAGCGTCGCGCCTTTGATCGACGCGTTGTCGTGTTCGGCAATAACCAGAATCGTCATTTCTTTCGTCCCCCTCACAGCACCTTGGCTTCGGTCTTCAGTTTCTCGACCAGCGTTTGCACGTCCGGCACCATCACGCCGGCGCTGCGCTTGGGCGGTTCGGTCACCTTGAGCGTCTTCAAACGAGGAGCGACGTCCACGCCGAGGTCTTCGGGCTTCAGCGTTTCGAGCGGCTTTTTCTTCGCCTTCATGATGTTGGGCAGCGTCACATAACGCGGCTCGTTCAGGCGCAGGTCGGTCGTCACCACGGCCGGCAACGTCAGCGTCAGCGTTTCGGCGCCGCCGTCGACTTCGCGCGCAACCGTAGCCTTGCCGTCGGCGACCGTCACCTTCGACGCGAACGTTGCCTGCGGCAGGCCAGCCAGCGCGGCCAGCATCTGGCCCGTTTGGTTCGAATCGTCGTCGATCGCCTGCTTGCCCAGGATCACGAGTTGCGGTTGCTCTTTGTCGACCAATGCCTTCAGCAACTTGGCCACCGCCAGCGGCTGCAGATCTTCATTCGATTCGATCAGGATCGCGCGGTCCGCGCCGATCGCCAGCGCCGTGCGCAGCGTTTCCTGCGCCTGAGCGACACCGGCCGACACCACCACCACTTCCGTGGCCACGCCCGCTTCCTTCAGACGCACCGCCTCTTCCACGGCGATTTCGTCGAACGGGTTCATCGACATCTTTACGTTGGCGATATCGACGCCCGTGCCGTCCGACTTCACCCGGACCTTGACGTTGTAGTCGACCACGCGCTTGACTGGCACCAAAATTTTCATGCACACGCTCCAAAGTTACGAATACGTCAACCCAGC
This sequence comes from Trinickia soli, assembly GCF_002879855.1. Classification (GTDB taxonomy): domain Bacteria; phylum Pseudomonadota; class Gammaproteobacteria; order Burkholderiales; family Burkholderiaceae; genus Trinickia; species Trinickia soli. The sequence continues at coordinate 102,434 of NZ_PNYB01000009.1, forward strand.
GCCATTATAGCGATAGCCCATGCCGGGACCGCGTTGACCGACGTCTTCGGCAAACCCCCAATGGGCAAATCGATCCGCCCATGCCCGAGCGGCTTACGTTGGCGCAGCCGCGCCAATAACGAACGATCGTTTTATTTTATGAGCAAGGCGCTTGAGGTGCCAAGCCCGCGTTTCGACCAACGCCTCTAACGGGCAGCGTCGCGTTCATCGGTGGCTCAGGCGGCGCACGAGCCAGTCGCCGAACGATTGCACGAGCTGCACGAAGACAATCAGGATAACGACGACCGTGACCATCACTTCGGGCAAAAACCGCTGGTAGCCGTAGCGGATGCCGAGGTCGCCCAGGCCGCCGCCGCCGATCGCGCCGGCCATCGCAGAGTAGCCGACGAGCGACACGAAGGTGATCGTGAGGCCGGCGACGTTGCCTGGCAGCGCTTCGGGCCACAACACCTTGAAGACGATCTGGCGCGTACTCGCGCCGAGCGCCTCGGCCGTTTCGATCAGACCGCGGTCCACTTCACGAGCGATGCCGACACGTTGCTTTTGCCCGCCGCTGATGTGCGCGGGATAGCGGTCCTTCAGCGCCGTCAGGCCGACCAGTTCGAGCAGCGGCAACACCGTGGCCTCGATCGCGGCGCGTTTCATGCCGGCGGGTTCCAGCGGCAATGCGACGTTGTCGAAGACCGTGCGCGAATTGAGCAGGTTGAAATGCTGAAAAACCATGCCGATCTCGCGGCGCGCTTCTCGCAGCGCCTGCGCGGGCAACGTGTTCAACACCTTCCCATCGACGACGACTTCCCCGGCGCTGGGCCGCGCCAGCAGATTGATCGTGCGCACGAGCGTGCTCTTGCCCGCGCCGCTGCGGCCGATGATGCCGAAGATCTGCCCGGCCGGAATACTCAGATTGATGTCGTGCAGCGCCTCGACCCAGCCGTTTGGGCCGGCGAAACGCTGCGAGATATGACGAAGTTCGATCATGAAAGACAAAGACGGCGGCGCCTGCCAGAGGCCGCGTGGCGCGTGCCGCGCCGAAGCAGTGGGCCGCCGTCGCTAGTGGTAAATGGAATCGAATGACGACCGTGCGATTTTATCGCGCCGCACAAATAGGCTTTAATAATTAATCGCCACTTCTTCATAAGTTTTAGAAATTAGAGGAAGGCGCCGCGTCGGTGGAGCGGCGACTCGCGGGCCGTACCGCTATGATCCCGCCCAAGACCAAAGCGAGGAGACGAACAATGTCCAAGGCGAGCGCAACGCAAGACGAAACAGGGTTTGCGGCGAAAAGCGACAGGAGCGACGAGAGCGACGCGAGCGACGATGTCAGTTGCGTAAAAGCGAACCCCGTCGGCACGGTACGCACCTCGGACGGTTTGGAGCTTGCGCTGTACCGTTGGCCATTGACCGCGCCCCTTCGTGCAACCGTTGCGTTGCTGCATGGCCTGGCCGAGCACGCGGGCCGCTACGCGGCACTCGCCGATCGGCTCGGCGCTGTCGGCATCGAACTCGTCGCCGTCGATTTGCGGGGACACGGCCGCTCGCCGGGCGAGCGCGCCTGGATCACGCGTTTCGACGATTACCTTCTCGATGCGCAAGCCCTGCTCAAAGCGGCAGCACGCCCCGGCGTTCCGCTTTTTCTGATGGGTCACAGCATGGGCGGCACCCTCGCCACCCTGTTCGCCATCGAACGATTGCAGGCATTCGCGACGGAGGTGCATCCAATCGCTGGCCTCGTGCTGTCGAGTCCTGCGCTTGCGCCGGGCAAAGACGTCCCGCGCTGGATGCTCGCGGCAAGCCGCATCGTCAGCCGTTGGTGGCCACGCTACGGGGCCATGAAGATCGAGCCGGCACTGCTCTCGCGCGATGCGCGTGTCGTACAGGCGAACCGTTCCGATCCGCTCGTCCATCACAGCGCCGTCCCGGCCCGCACAGGCGCCGAGATTCTGGCGGCGATGGCGCGTATCGAGCACGGCCGCGCCGCGCTGCAACTGCCGGTGCTCGTCTATCACGGGACGGCGGACAAGCTGACGGAACCCGAGGGCAGTCGCGCATTCGCCGCGCATGTCGGTTCACCCGATCGCACGCTGACGCTGTACGAAGGCGCGTATCACGAAACGATGAACGACCTCGATCGAACGCGTGTCATCGAGGCGTTGACGCAGTGGATCCTCAGTCGCGCGTAGCCATGTGGCGATCGCGCCGCTCTATCGCGAGCCGCGCCAATCGCCAACCCATGTAACCGTCGACCTGCTGCGATCGCGCGGCGCCGCGCACTTCACGCGCGCCAGTTCGGCGTGCGCTTGTCGATGAACGCCTGCATCCCCTCTTGCGCAACCGGATCGATCGCATTGCAGGCGATCGTCTGCCCCGCTGCCTGATAAGCCGCTTCGATGCCCATTTCAAGCTGCCGATAGAACAGCGATTTACCCATGGCGACCGCCGCGGCCGGCTTCTCGCAGATCCGTTTGGCGAGCGCCGCGACGTCGGTGTCGAGCGCATCGAGCGGGGTCATATGGTTGATGAGCCCGAGTTCCCGCGCTTTGGCCGCATCGATGAAATCGCCTGTCATCAGCATTTCGAACGCTGCCTTGCGCGGGATATTGCGCGAGAGCGAGACGGCCGGCGTCGAGCAGAACAAGCCGTAATGAATGCCCGAGGTGGCAAAGCGCGCCGTATCGGCGGCCACCGCGAGGTCGCACATCGCAACGAGCTGACAGCCCGCCGCCGTGGCGATACCCTGCACGCGCGCGATGACGGGCTGCGGCATGCGCTGTATCGTCATCATCAACGCCGAACACCGCCCGAACAGCGTTTGGTAGAACTCGAGCGAAGGCGTCGCGCGCAACTCTTTCAAGTCATGCCCCGCGCAGTACGCACGCCCGTGCGCGGCCAGCACCACGACGCGCGCATCGGACTGCGCCACTGTCGAGAGCGCCGCCTGCAGCTGCGCGATGAGCGTTTCGGACAACGCGTTGAAGGCGTCGGGCCGATTCAACGTGATGCGTACGACACCGGCAATTCCGTACGCGTCGTAGTCGATCAAGACCGCGTCGGAAGCGGAACCGGAACCGGAACCAGAAGCTGAAGCAGATGGAGACGTTGCACTGGGTTGCATGGTGAGATGGCTCCTCGCAGCGAATGCGATCGGGAAAAATTCAGATACCGGCCAACGCGCGCACATGCGCGACGACGCTGCGACCGAGCGCCGATAAGTTGTAGCCGCCTTCCAGGCAGCTGACGATCCGTCCGTGCGCGTAGCGCGCGGCGATGCGGCGGACTTGATCCGTGATCCACGCGTAGTCGTCCTCGACGAGCCCCAGGTTGCCGAGGTCATCCTCCCGATGGGCATCGAAACCCGCCGAAATGAAGATCATTTCGGGCTTGAACGTTTCGAGCCGCGGCAGCCAAAGCAGATCGATAGCCTCGCGCACGGCAGCGCCTGGCGTGCGCGCCGCCATCGGCAGATTGACCATGTTCGCCGCTTGATTCTCCGCGCCGCTGAACGGATAAAACGGATGTTGAAAGAAACTGCACATCAACACGCGTTCGTCGCCGGCGAACGCGGCCTCCGTGCCGTTGCCATGATGCACGTCAAAATCGATGACGGCGACGCGCGCAAGGCCGCGCACTTCCAGCGCGTGACGAGCGGCGATCGCCACGTTGTTGAAAAAGCAGAAACCCATCGCGCGCGCAGGCTCCGCGTGATGCCCCGGCGGACGCACGCTGCAAAACGCGTTGTCGTAGCGCCCGTCGATGACGGCATCGGTCGCAGCCACCGCGGCGCCGGCCGCGCGCAGCGCAGCTTGCCAGGTGTGCGGGTTCATCGCCGTATCGGGATCGATCCACGCGTGTCCCTGAAGCGGAGCGCTGCGCTCGATGAAATCGATGTGCGCGCGCGTATGCACGCGAGCGAGCGAGGAGATCTCGGCAAGCGGCGCGCTCTCGCGTTCGATCAACTGGGCGATACGGCTCGCGATCAATTGATCCTCGATCGCAACGAGACGCTCCGGGCATTCGGGATGCCCCGGGCCCATTTCGTGCAGCAGGCAATCGGGGTGTGAGTAGACAGCGGTCGCCATGGTCGTTCGTTCGCCGCAGGTGCGGCATGTCTCCTTGTTTGCCCGGTTCGAACGTCGAGCGTCGAGCGTCAAGCGACAGATGTGACGCGCCAGCCGTGACGCGCTCGCCGTTCGGACCTTGTATCGGACTACGTTACCACAGCCGGCCGTCCTGCTTCTCGTGCGCAGCATGTCGATATGTGGCGGCCGACGCACACGCGCTGTTGCGAAAACTCGCCATCCGGGGTGTCGCCGCCGTGCTTCGGTTCCGCCTGCGACGGCCGTTCGCTATACTGCGCCGAACGCCAAGCCGAGTTCTGTCCGTCGTCCTCTTTCGCCCTCATTTATGACCGGTCAATACGCATTACCCGCAGCACAACGCCGGCGCCTCGCCGTCCGCGCTTTCCATCTCGCGCTGTATGTGGGCGCCGCGGTTTCGTGGCAGGGCGCCTGCGCCCAAGACGCGACGCCGGCCACGCCCGCGCCCCAGGTTGCGCCGGCCCAGTCGCCGCAGGCGGCGTCGCCGGGCGGCACGTTCGAAGAAGAGATCATTCCTCAACGCTACGCTGACAACGCGGACGTGAATGCGTTCATCGACGACATGGTGGCACGCTACGACTTCGACGCCACAGCGTTGCACGCGCTGTTCGCCGGCGTCAGCTACTCGGCTACCGCGGTCAAGCTCGTCACGCCGGCGGCCACGCCGTTCCCGAAAAACTGGCGAACCTATCGCGCGCGCTTCACCGACCCGGTGCGCATCAACGCCGGCGTCAGGTTCTGGCGCGAAAATCGTGCGACGCTGCAGCGCGCCTACCAGCAGTTCGGCGTGCCGCCCGAGATCATCGTCGGCATCATCGGCGTGGAGACGATGTACGGGCGCTACATGGGCAACTTCCGCGTGCTCGACGCGTTGACCACCCTCGCATTCGACTATCCGAACACGCCGAATCGCGCCGATCGCGAAATGACGTTCCGTAAGAATCTCGAGGACTATCTCGTCTGGACGCGCGATGCGCAGCTCGATCCCAGCACGGTGTTGGGCTCATATACCGGGGCTATCGGCATTCCGCAATTCCTGCCGAGCAGCATCGTCAAATACGCGGTCGACTACGAAGGCAACAAGCACATCGATCTGCGCGCGAGTCCGGCCGACGCCATCGCCAGCGTGGCCAATTATCTGAAGGAAAACGGCTGGGAGAACGGTCGTCCCGTCGTCTGGCATATTGCTCAGGACACGGGCAGCCTCGGCGTCGCGCAAGCTGCCGCCGACGGGATGCCGGAACCGCACTGGCCGCTCGCCCAGCTGCTGCGCGCGGGCATGATGCTGGATCAGCCCGGGATCGACATGACAGCCGAGGCAGGGACCCCCGTCACCGTCATCGATCTGCCCACGCCTGCGCAGCCGACCCAGTACATGCTGGGGCTGCAAAACTTCTACGTGCTCACGCGCTACAACCGCAGCTTCTTCTATGCGCTCGCGGTGTATGAGCTGGGCCAACGCGTCAAGGCGCGCGTGGACGAAGAGACGGCGAGCGCCGCGCCAACGTCAACGCAGACGCCAATCGCAGCGCCGGCGCCCATGCAGGCGGTGGTGCCGAACCAGCCGACGCCCGCTGCCGCGGCGCCCGCGGCCCCGCATCCCGCACAAACATTGCAGTCGCCATCCCAACCGCCGCAGCCGCAGCCTCAACAACCGCCGCAACAACCGCAATAGCGGACGGCCGCGATTCCGACATCGAGGCGACGCACGGTAGCGCGTCCGCTACCGTGCGTCGGCGGTGCGCCTCAGAACGTCAAGCTTGCGCTGGTCGGCGTGACGGTGACGCCGTAGTTGCAGGTGGGCGCACCGCCTTGCAACAGTCCGCTCGCTGCCCAGCGCACCTTGCGCATGGGCTTCTTGTCGACATTGAGCAGCGAGACCTTCGTGAAGTCGACGAACCCGTTGCTCGAATACTGATCGCACGCGCCCACGCCGTAGACCTCGACCACGCCGGCGAACGCCCAATCGAACGTTTGCCCGTAGCTGCTTGCGCGCTTGAGTGTCGACGCGCGGCCGCGCGTCTTGTCAAACGTCACGATGTCCCATGTCGAGCAGACGTGGCCCGCGGGGCAGTCGCCGCTGATCGTGCCCACAATCAGATTGCCCGTCGCGGTGGGCTCGGGCACGCTGTGATCCGCATTGCCGCCTCGGCAGCAGTTCCAGCTCGCGATCGTCCAGCCGTGATCGTTGAAGGCGTTCCAACCGAGCACCGGCTGCAGGATCGTGACGATGTTTTCATAATCCTCGAGGCCGGGAAAGTAGTAGAGCACTTGGCCAATGTCCAACGTTGGCGCGGAAGGCACGAGCCAGTCCGCGCTGATACCACCGAACGGAGCTGCGTCGTGGTACCAGCTCGCTTCGAGCCAGCCGTCGGCTTCGGGCGGCACCGTCTTGCGGCCGTCCAACGGTGCCGCGATCGCTTGCGGCGGCATGCCCGGTTCGATGCGTCTGCCATTTTGCATATAGCGTGCGTAGGCGCATGTGCGTACTGGCGCGCTTGTGCCATCCGCATGCTTGATCCTTCCGTCGGCCAACAAGACATCGCTGCGCGCAATCGTGCGCACGCATGACGGGTGAAAGTATCCGAATGGCGTGACGACATAGCCCGGCGGCACGTCCGGGGGTGCGTGGCGCGCTAGCGTAGGCGCTGGCTCGGCGTCAACCTGCGCGGTCGATTCACCGGCCAGGCCGGTAAGCGGGACAGCACAGCAAAGAGAGAAGCAGAGAAGGAAAAAAGCGACCGCGCCGACTCGCGCGGCCGGCGTCTTGACGTGACGATGTCCCATATCAACTCCTGTCGGGCGGCCAAGCGCACCGCTCCCTTGCGAGGGGCGGCAGCCGACCGCGAAGCATGGGGATCATGCGTGCTTGCTCGAGCCGCACGCTGATCGACCGCGAAGCAGGCGATCGCGGAAATGCGACGCTACCGACGCGGGTTGACAGGACTATAGGACGCGCCCCTGGCGAGGCGTAGCTATACAGATGATCAGGTCGGGCGATGCACGTGGAACAGCGCGGCGAAGCAGAGCGCGCCGACCGACCCTTCAACGGGCGCTCAAGCGGGAAATACGCCCGTCGACAGGTAGCGATCGCCGCGATCGCAGACGATGAAGACGATCGTCGCATTCTCGACTTGCCGCGCGACACGCAAAGCCACTTCGCAGGCACCGCCAGACGAAATCCCGCAAAAGATCCCTTCTACGGCCGCCAGACGCCGCGCCATCGCCTCGGCAGCGCCCTGCGACACATTCTCGGTGCGATCGATGCGGGTACGGTCGAAGATCTTCGGCATATACGCCTCGGGCCACTTCCGAATGCCGGGAATCCGCGATCCCTCCTCGGGCTGAGCGCCGATGATTTCGATCGAGGCATTCTGTTCCTTGAGGTAGCGCGAAACGCCCATGATCGTGCCGGTCGTGCCCATCGACGAAACGAAGTGCGTCACGCGCCCTTCCGTTTCGCGCCAGATCTCGGGACCCGTCGTCTCATAGTGAGCGACCGGATTGTCCGGGTTCGCGAATTGGTCGAGGATGATGCCGCGCCCGTCGCGCTGCATTTGCTCGGCCAGATCGCGCGCGTATTCCATGCCGCCTTTCACGGGCGTCAGCACGATTTCGGCGCCATACGCGGCCATGCTTTGACGCCGCTCCACCGAAAGATCCTCCGGCATCAGCAAGACCATCTTATAGCCGCGAATCGCGGCCGCCATGGCAAGGGCAATCCCGGTATTGCCGCTCGTCGCTTCGATCAACGTGTCGCCGGGCTTGATGCGGCCGCGCTCCTCCGCTTTGCGGATCATCGACAAAGCAGGCCGATCTTTCACCGAGCCTGCGGGATTATTACCCTCGAGCTTGGCCAGGACGACGTTGTTGCGGCTGCGGACTTCGTCGTCGGGCAAGCGCACGAGTTGAACCAGCGGCGTGTTGCCGATCGTATCTTCGATAGTTTTGTAAGGCATGGGCGTGGCGCGCGACGCGCTGATCTCTGGCGATGGAATGGGTCGATTGTAAAGCACCACGCCCACCGTCGCCGCGTAGGGTCTTTCAGCCGCGGACGCGCGGCCCGCACGAAGCAAAAAACCCGCGAACGATCGCGGGAAACCGTCTAGACAACGTGACGGCTGAAGGAGCCTCTCGAACGCGACGCCGCGCCGCACGCAGGCGTTCAGTGCTTGACCACGACGGAATCGGGAGTATGAAAAGGAGGACGGTCGCCGCCGTCGATGCGAACGCCCCCGGGCACGCGGCGACTCGATGCAAGCGACGTTGCCAGCGGCTCGCGCGCCGCGCCGATCGTGAGCCCTTCGGCGCGCAGGCGTTCGACCGCTTGACCGCCCAGACCCTTCACACGCCGGCCGAGATCGTCGGCGTCCCTGAACGGCCCGCCCGCACTGCGTTCTTCGACGATCGCCCGCGCCTTGGCGGGGCCGATTCCTTTGAGTGCGCGCAACGCCGCCTCGTCGGCGACGTTGGCATCGACAGCGTGAGCGAAAGCGCAGGTCAATGCAGCGACGAGCGCCGCCGCGAAAGAAAGAAAACGCTTGAGCATCGGGCCTCCCGGCAATCGGTGGCCGGCGAGCGCCGACCGTGAAGCCCAGTTTATGTGTTGCGCGGCGCGGCTTACACCTGGCCGGATAGCCAACGCACGTAGCGATCGACGCCTTCTTGCACGGTCAGGAACGGCGCATCATATCCGGCCGCGCGCAGCCGCGTGGGGTCGGCCTGCGTGAAGCACTGGTACTTGCCGCGCAGCGCATCGGGGAACGGCACGTATTCGATGAGGCCGCGCTGCACCATCTCGGCCAGCGACAACGCCGGCTGGCTGTCGAGCGCGCGCAGCGTGTTCACGACCGACGTCGCAATATCGTTGAACGGCTGTGCGCGACCCGTCCCAAGGTTGAAGATGCCCGACTTCTCCGGATGGTCGAAGAAGAACAGGTTCACTTTGGTGACGTCCTCGACCGAGATGAAATCGCGCGTCTGCTCGCCGGCCGCATAGCCGTTGTATTCACCGAACAGCTTGACTTTGCCGTCGGCGCGGAACTGATTGAAATTGTGAAACGCGACCGATGCCATGCGTCCCTTATGCGTTTCGCGCGGCCCGTACACATTGAAATAACGAAAGCCCGCGATCTGACTTTTCGCGGTCGGCATCACGCGGCGAACGATCTGGTCGAACAGGAATTTCGAGTAGCCGTAGACGTTCAGCGGCGCTTCCACGGCCCGCTCTTCGACGAAGCGGGTCGAGCCGCCATAGATCGCGGCCGAGGATGCGTAGAGAAACTGCGCGCCTTGCGCGAGACACGCGTCGAGCACGGCGCGGCTATAGCGGAAGTTGTTGTCCATCATATAGCGGCCGTCGGTCTCCATCGTGTCGGAGCAGGCGCCTTCGTGAAACACGGCTCGGACCTGACCGAAGTCCCCGCGCGCGAAGCGCTCGACGAATTCGGTCTTGTCCAGGTAGTCGTCGATTTCGCAATCGACGAGATTCTTGAATTTGTCGGCGCGCGTCAGATTGTCGACAGCGATGATGCGCGTCTCGCCGCGCTCGTTGAGCGCCTTGACGATGTTTGCGCCGATGAAGCCCGCGGCGCCGGTGACGATGAGAGTCATGATCGTAATAGCGGTAGTTCGATAACGATGAGAGGCGCTGATAGCAGGCGGCCGGGCACGGTGGCCGCCGCGCTTCTAACGAACGTCGGCCCCGAACAGCTCGTCGTAGTCGACGGTGGCTGTGCCGAGTTTGCCGACCACAATGCCTGCGGCCCGATTCGCAAGCGTTACGGCAGTGACGAGCGGCAGCTTCGCAGCAAGCATGACCGCCAACGTCGCGATCACGGTATCGCCCGCACCCGAGACGTCGAAGACCTCGCGCGCGACAGCCGGTGCAGTCAGCACGCTGCCTTCGGCCGTAAACAGCGTCATGCCTTCCTCCGAGCGCGTGAGCAACAGCGCTTCGATGTCGAGCGAAGCACGCAGCGCGTCGACGCGCTCGCGCAGGTCTTCCTCCGATTTCCACTGCCCCACGACCTCCCGCAACTCCGCGCGGTTCGGCGTAATCAACGTGGCCCCGCGGTAGCGCTCCCAGTCGTCGCCCTTCGGATCGACCAGCACAGGTTTGCCGGCAGCGCGCGCCTTCGCGATCATCTGCGTGACATGCGTCAAGCCGCCCTTCGCGTAATCGGACAGCAGCACGACATCGTGCGAAGCGAGCAGTGCGTCAAAGCGCACGAGGCCCGCCAGCAACGCTTCGTGCGCCGGCGTTTTTTCGAAGTCGACGCGCAGCAACTGCTGCTGGCGCGAGAGCACGCGCAGCTTGATCGTCGTCGGCAAGTCGGGATCGCGCTCGAGATGCGTCGCAACGCCGCTATCCTTGAGCAATTCGACAATGCGCTCGCCGGGCTCGTCATGGCCGACGACGCAGAGCAGACCCGCCCGCGCGCCGAGCGCCGCCACGTTGCGCGCGACGTTCGCGGCGCCGCCCAGCCGGTCCTCCTGACGCTGCACATGCACGACCGGCACAGGCGCTTCGGGGGAAATGCGGTTGACGTCGCCGAACCAATAGCGATCGAGCATGACGTCGCCGACGATCAGGACACGGGCCTCGCCGAGCCGCTCGCGCGACACGCGGGCGGCGCCGGCCAGGCTCGTCGCCGCTCGGCTCGACGGCTCGGGCGTCGCGTCAGGCGCGCGCATCGGGTGCGGTTTCGAGTTGGACATAGGGGCGTCCGATTGCGTAGTAGTCGATGCCAAGTTCGGCCATCGCCAGCGGTTCGTAAAGGTTGCGGCCGTCGAAGATGACAGGCGCCTTCAGCACCGATTTCAAGTGGGTGAAATCGGGGCTCTTGAATTCCTTCCATTCGGTCACGATGACGAGCGCATCGGCGCCCGCAAGCGTTTCGTCCTGCGACGTCGCAAACGTCAGGCGAGAGAGCGCGTCAGGCGCGTCGGCCAAATCGAGCGGGAAAACGCGCCGCGCTTCGTCGAGCGCCACGGGATCGTACGCGCGTACCTGAGCGCCGCGCGCGAGCAGCGCCGCGATCAGGCGCCGGCTCGGCGCCTCGCGCATGTCGTCGGTGTTCGGTTTGAATGCGAGCCCCCACACCGCGAACGTGCGCCCCGTCAGATCCTCGCCGAGACGCTGCACGATCTTTTCGACCAGCACCTGCTTCTGGTCGTGATTGACCTCTTCGACCGCTTCGAGAATGCGCAGACGCTGCCCATTCTCGGCGGCCGTACGGACGAGCGCCTGCACATCCTTCGGAAAGCACGAGCCGCCATAGCCCACTCCCGCGTACAGGAAGTGGTAGCCGATACGCGGATCCGAACCGATGCCGCGCCGCACCGCCTCGATGTCGGCGCCGACGCGATCGGCCAGATTCGACATTTCGTTCATGAACGAAATACGCGTCGCGAGCATCGCGTTGGCCGCGTATTTCGTGAACTCGGCCGAGCGCACATCCATGTAGAGCGTGCGCTCATGGTTGCGGTTGAAGGGAGCGTACAGCCGCTTCATCTTTTCGCGCGCGCGCAGGCCCGCTTCGTCGTCGTCGATACCGATGACAATGCGGTCGGGCCGCATGAAATCGTCGACGGCGGCGCCTTCCTTCAAAAACTCGGGATTCGAAACGACCGAGAACCGATGCGCTGCGCTATCGCCCAGGCCGCGCGCTTCGAGTTCGGCCGCGATCACGGCGCGTACGCGTTCGGCCGTTCCGACCGGCACCGTCGATTTGTCGACGACAACTTTGAAGCCGTTCGAGTAGCGCCCGATATTGCGTGCCGCTTCGAGCACGTATTGCAGATCGGCCGAGCCGTCTTCGTCGGGTGGCGTGCCGACGGCGATGAATTGCACGTCCCCATGTTCCACGCTCGCCTTCACATCGGTGGAGAACGTAATGCGGCCATGCGCTCGCGTGCGCGCGATGATCTCCTGCAACCCCGGCTCGTGGATCGGCACGCCACCACTGTTGAGGATATCGATCTTGCGCGGATCGACATCGAGGCAAAACACGTCGTTGCCGATTTCGGCCAGGCAGGCGCCCGTGACGAGACCGACGTAGCCGGTCCCGATGATGGTGATTTTCATAGGCGTTCCGATAATGAATGCATCAGGCTTGCGACGCAATGGGCTCTATACGGCGCGGCGCATAGGTTTCCCAGCCGCTGCAGCCGGGACACTGCCAATAGAAGAGACGCGCCCGGAAACCGCAATTCTGGCATGTATAGCGTGGCAGATTTTTGGTGCGCTGCTTGATCAGCGTCCGCATCAACTCCAATTCTCCGCGCCGCGGCTCGTCGGCCGATTCGATTTGCGCGTCGAGCAGACGCGTCATGCCGGCGAGGTTCGGCGCAGCTTGCATCTGCGCGCGCGCCAGCGCATGAGCCGCCTCGGCGCCGCATAGTTGCGCGACATGCGGATAAGCGACATCGAGCAGATCGCTCGAGCCGTACTGTTCGACATAGCCTCTGAGCAGCGCCGCGCCCTCCTGCGGACGCGAAAGCGCCGCGTAGGCTTTCATCAGTTTTTCGGCGACAAGCGGCAAATAGGAAGGGTTTTGCGTTTCGACGCGACGCCATGCATCGATCGCCGCGCCATGGTCGCCACGTGTCTGCGCGACATCCCCGCGCAGAATCGTCGCGCGCACATTGCCCGGATTGGCTTGCAGCGCAAGGTCCAATTGTATTGCCGCCTCTGCTGCGTCCTGGCGCTGCAACGCCTCTTGCGCAAGCTCGCAATAAAACTGCGAGATCTCTTTGCCGAGGGGATCGGCACCCATCGTTTCGAGCCGGTGCGCCGCGTCGATCGCTTTGACCCAGTCTTTCTCGATTTCGTAGATCGTCAGCAGCGCACGCTGGGCGTCGCGTGCATATTCCCCGGCGTCGAGCCGGCGCAGCGCTTCTTCCGCACGATCGAGCAGACCCGCCTTCAGGAAGTCCTGGCCCAGTTCGAACAGCGCATGATCACGCTCGTTCACGGGCAAATCGGCGCGGCTCAGCAGGTTCTGGTGAATCCGGATCGCGCGGTCGGTTTCGCCGCGCCGACGAAACAGGTTACCGAGCGCGAAATGAAGCTCGATTGTCTCCGGATCGAGCTTGACGACTTCGATGAACGCATCGATGGCCTGATCCGGCTGCTCGTTCAGCAGAAAATTCAAGCCGCGGAAATAAGACCGCGGCAAATTCGCGCTTTCGGACAACAGTGCCTTCAAGTCGTAGCGCGACGCCATCCATCCGAACGCAAAAGCGACGGGAACGGCGAGCAGCCACCAAAAATCGAGATCCATGCGAAGGGTCGGAAAGGCGTGAGTAAAAGGAGCGCGAGGCGGCCCCGTCCTTAGATGACGGGCGGCATCGGCGGCTCGACGACGACAGCCGGCGTCTGCTCGCGTGCGATACGCAGGTCGCGCCGCAAGCGGCCATTTTCGAGCTTCAGACGCACGACTGCGGGCAGCGCCGAGACCAGCCCGGCAAGCAGGCCGACAGCAAAAAATCCGAGACCGATCAGGATCAGCGGCGCTTGCCATGCGTATCCGGCGAAGGTGATCGTGGTGCTCTGCGTATTGCCTAGCGCGAGAACGAGCAGCACGACGAACACAAGCACACGGACCAACCAGACGATAAATTTCATGAACGCTCTCTCGACGTCGAATGCGGTTGTTCTTGTGGCGCCCGGTGCGCAGGCGGCTCATGCGACGCGGCTCAGTGCCCGGCAATGATGTCCGACGCAACGGCGCCCGACGCAACGGCGCCCGACGCAACGGCGCCCGACGCAACGGCGCCCGACGCAGCGGCGCCCGACGCAACGGCGCCCGACGCGCCGGCACCCGCACAAAAGTGCCCGTATTGTAATGGAAAGGATGTCGGGCCGGCCGCCCTGGCTGGCCCGCGAAGCCGAACCCAGACCGTCGCGCTGTCCGGCGAGAGCAGGACGAGCGCGTTCCGTGCCCGCCACACCCTCATCGACGCGCGTCCCGAGGCAGTAGTCGGCCACTGGAGCATCGAACCCGATGAACCAATAAAAAAGCGCCCGAAGGCGCCTTTTCGAAACGTTTGCCGGTTTTCACTGTGGGCCGTGGCGTCGACGATGCGACGGCAGCGTCACTCTTCGCACAGCACATCGCGCCCGCTCGGGGCGCGCCGCGCTTAGAGATCGTCGTCCGCCTGGCCGAGCTTCAACGGCTCGCCAGCCCGACCGTCCACCCGCTCGCGCAATTCCTTGCCGGGCTTGAAGTGAGGCACGTGCTTTTCAGGCACCTCCACCTTCTCACCCGATTTGGGATTACGCCCGACGCGGGACGGACGACGGTTCAGACCGAAGCTGCCGAAGCCGCGAATTTCGATGCGATTGCCTTTGGCCAAAGCCTCCGACATCGCATCGAGCATCGTCTTGACCGCGAAATCCGCATCCTTGAGAACAAGTTGCGGAAATCGCGCTGCCAACTGGGCGACCAATTCCGATTTGGTCATACTGCGGCAGACCTCTCAACGCTTACTGATTTTGGCCGTCAAGCTTGGCCTTGAGCAGCGCGCCGAGGTTCGTCGTGCCCGATGCCGCCGAGCTCGTGTCGGCCGCCAGGCCGCGGATCGCTTCTTGCTGCTCAGCGGAATCCTTGGCCTTGATCGACAGGTTGATGCCACGCGACTTGCGATCGATGTTGATGATCATCGCATTGACCTTGTCGCCTTCCTTCAGCACGTTGCGAGCATCTTCGACGCGGTCTTGCGCGATTTCCGACGCACGCAGGTAGCCTTCGACCTCAGCCGACAGCGCAACGACTGCACCCTTGGCATCCACCGTCTTCACCGTGCCGTCGACGATCGAGCCCTTGTCGTTCATGGCAACGAAGTTGCTGAACGGATCGCCTTCGAGCTGCTTGATGCCGAGCGAGATGCGTTCCTTCTCGACGTCGATGCCGAGCACGACCGCTTCCACTTCGTCGCCCTTCTTGTACTTGCGCACAGCCTCTTCGCCGGTTTCGCTCCACGACAGATCCGACAGGTGGACCAAGCCGTCGATACCACCAGGCAGACCGATGAACACGCCGAAGTCGGTGATCGACTTGATGGCGCCGCTGATCTTGTCGCCCTTCTTGAAGTTGCGGCTGAAGTCGTCCCAAGGATTCGGCTTGCACTGCTTCATGCCGAGGCTGATACGACGACGATCTTCGTCGATCTCGAGCACCATGACTTCGACTTCGTCGCCGAGCTGAACGACCTTCGACGGAGCGACGTTCTTGTTCGTCCAGTCCATTTCCGAAACGTGGACGAGGCCCTCGATGCCCGATTCCACTTCGACGAACGCGCCGTAATCGGTGATGTTCGTGACCTTGCCGAACAGACGCGTAC
The DNA here is from genome assembly GCF_002879855.1 of Trinickia soli. GTDB lineage: Bacteria > Pseudomonadota > Gammaproteobacteria > Burkholderiales > Burkholderiaceae > Trinickia > Trinickia soli. The sequence goes on from NZ_PNYB01000009.1 coordinate 117,877, forward strand.
CCGACGGGTAGCGACGCGAGATGCCTTCCCACGGATCGTCGCCGAGTTGCTTGATACCCAGCGAGACGCGGTTCTTCTCTTGGTCGAACTTGAGGATCTTGGCCGTGACTTCCTGGCCGACCGACAGCACTTCGCTCGGGTGACGCACGCGACGCCATGCGATGTCGGTGATGTGCAGCAGACCGTCGATGCCGCCGAGGTCGACGAACGCACCGTAATCGGTGATGTTCTTGACCACGCCGTTGACGATCGCGCCTTCCTTCAGCGTCTCGAGCAGCTTCGCGCGCTCTTCGCCTTGCGTCGCCTCGATGACGGCGCGGCGCGACAGCACGACGTTGTTACGCTTGCGGTCGAGCTTGATGACGCGGAACTCGAGCGTCTTGCCTTCGTACGGCGTCGTGTCCTTGACGGGACGCGTATCGACGAGCGAACCCGGCAGGAACGCGCGGATGCCGTTGACCATGACGGTCATGCCGCCCTTGACCTTGCCCGTGATCGTGCCGGTCACGAGTTCGTTGTTGTCGAGCGCCTTTTCCAGCGACAGCCACGATGCCAGACGCTTGGCCTTGTCGCGCGACAGGATCGTGTCGCCATAGCCGTTTTCGAGCGCGTCGATCGCGACCGAAACGAAGTCGCCCGCCTGCACTTCTACCTCGCCCGCGTCATTCAGGAACTCTTCGAGCGGGATGTAGGCTTCGGACTTGAGACCCGCATTGACGACCACGAAGTTGTGGTCGACACGCACGACTTCGGCGGAAATCACTTCGCCGGCGCGCATGTCTTGCTTGGTCAGCGACTCTTCGAAGAGGGCCGCAAATGATTCGGTGTTCGGGTTGGAAGTTTGCAGGTCGGACATAAAAATCGTAAATGCATGGCTTCGCGAGTGGTCTCGAGAATCAGGGCCGGCAGCCTGGCCGGACACGCTGCGACATCGATGCGAGCGCCATACGGGGTTAAGGGTTGATTCCACGCCTGAAACGCCGACTGACGTTCCGGGCACCACCTACCGCTCCCGATACCATCCCACCACTTCTTCGACCGCCTGGTCGATCGATAGCGAAGAGGTATCGAGCAGCTTTGCGTCTGCCGCGGGCTTGAGCGGCGCGACGGCGCGATTGCTGTCGCGCTCGTCCCGGTCGCGCAAATCCCGGAGCAAGTTCTCCATACTAGCAGAAAAGCCTTTTTGGATCAATTGCTTATGCCGTCTGGCCGCGCGCGCTTCCACGCTGGCCGTCAAAAACACCTTGAGCACCGCGTCCGGGAAGATGACGGTGCCCATGTCGCGCCCGTCGGCAACGAGCCCCGGCTCCTTGCGAAACGCCCGCTGACGCGCCACCAGCGCCGCGCGCACGTCCTGGTGGACGGCGATCGCCGACGCCCGGTTACCGACTTCCTCGGCGCGGATCTCGCTCGACACGTCGACGCCGTCGAGTTGCGCGCAGCCTTCCCGAAACGTAATGTGCAGGTCGCTTACGAGCGCGGCGAGCGCTTCATGGTCGGCGGGCGCGATGCCGTAACGCACGCTCGCAAGGGCGGCGAGCCGGTACAGCGCACCGCTGTCCAGCAGATGAAAGCCGAGTCGGGCGGCGACGAGCGCCGCAACGGTGCCCTTGCCGGAAGCGGTCGGGCCGTCGATAGCGATGACGGGAGTCTGGTGAAAAGGACGGGTCGGTTTCATCTAAGGAGAGCAGATCAAGCGCGAACGAGCGACTTGAAGCGGTCAAAATATTCGGGAAAAGTCTTGCCGACGCACTTCGGGTCGTTGATGCGTACCGGCACGCCGCCGAGCGAAACCAGCGAAAAGCACATCGCCATGCGGTGATCGTCGTAGGTGTCGATCTGCGCGTTCGGCGTGAGCCGCGCGGGCGGCGTGACGACGAGGAAGTCTGCGCCCTCCTCGATCGTGGCCCCCACCTTGCGCAGCTCCTTGGCCATCGCCGCGATGCGATCGGTCTCCTTCACGCGCCAACTGCCGATATTGCGCAGCACGGTCGTGCCGCGAGCGAACAGCGCACAAACGGCGATCGTCATTGCCGCATCGGGAATCAGGTTGAAATCCATGTCGACCGCTTCGAGCTGACCGTGATCGTGGCCCACGCCGCGCACCTCGATCCAGTCTTGCGCGATCGTGACGTTCGCACCCATCGCGGTCAGTGCGTCGGCAAACGCGACGTCGCCCTGAATGCTGTCGCGGCCAACGCCGGCGACGCGCACAGGGCCGCCCCCGATCGCACCGGCGGCCAGGAAGTACGACGCCGAAGAAGCATCCCCCTCCACCATGATCGTCCCGGGTGACTGATAGCGCATGCCGGCAGGCACCGTAAAGCGCTGCCAGCCTTCGCGCGCGACCGTCACGCCGAAGCGCGCCATGAGCTTGATCGTGATTTCGATGTAGGGCTTCGAAATCAGCTCGCCCTCGACTTCGACGACGATCTCGCCGCTCTTGCTGCGCACGAGCGGAAGTGTCATCAAAAGCGCCGTCAGAAACTGGCTCGAAACGTCGCCGCGCACGCGGATCGGCTCCTCGACGGCGATCGCGCCGGCACGGATGCGCAGCGGCGGATAGCCCTCGTTCGCCTCGTAATCGATGCGTGCGCCAATCTGGCGCAGCCCGTCGACGAGATCGCCGATCGGCCGCTCATGCATGCGCGGCACGCCGTGCACGCGGTAGTCGCCGCCATTGACGGCGAGCGCCGCGGTCAGCGGACGGATCGCCGTGCCGGCATTGCCGAGAAAGAGATCGGCCGTTTTCGCCTGGAACGCACCGCGCGTGCCCTGTACGACGCAGACGTCGGCGTCAGCGTCGCGCGTCAATTTGACGCCGAGCTTCTCGAGCGCCGCAAGCATCACGCGCGTGTCGTCCGAATCGAGCAGGTTCGAAATCTTCGTCTCGCCTTCGGCAAGCGCTGCCAGCAAGAGCACCCGATTCGAAATGCTTTTCGAGCCGGGCAGATTGACCGTGCCCTGCGCGCGCGAATACGGTCCGAGATCGAGGTAATCCATGAGATGTCCTTTTATTTCGGGGCAAGACCGACGGGGACGCCGGCTTGGGCACCGCGCTCCTGCCATTGCCGACGGGCTTCGCGCGAACGGGCGAATACGGCCTCGAGTGCCGCGCCATCGCCGGCGACGATCGCTGCGCGCAAGCGCGCCAGCACGTCCGTGTAGCCGTCGAGTTCGTCGACGAGCGCTTCGCGGTTGGCCAGGCAGACATCGCGCCACATTTCGGGACTCGAGGCCGCGATGCGCGTGAAGTCGCGAAAACCGCCGGCCGCGAACGAGAATTTCAGCGCCGCGTCAGGCGTGTTCAAAATGCGCTCGACGAGCGCGAACGACAGCAAATGCGGCAGATGGCTGACAGAGGCAAACACGCGGTCGTGCTGTTCGTGGCTCATCGTGCTGACGATCGCCCCTGTCGCACGCCAAAGCGATTCGATGCGCTCGACGTCTTGCGGGCGGTTCTCGGCAAGCGGGCACAGCACGACGTTGCGTCCGACATAAAGATCGGGCAACGCCGCTTCGACGCCGCTCGACTCGCGCCCGGCAATCGGGTGGCCCGGGACGAACTGCGCGGCCCGGGCGCCAAGCGCGGCGCGCGCCGCGCCGACGACGTCCGACTTGGTGCTGCCTGCATCGGTGACGATCGTCTGTGTATCGAGGAACGCCGCGATGCGTTCGAGCAACGGCTGCGTCTGCGCGACGGGCGCGGCAAGCAGGACGAAATCGGCGCCGGCCAGCGCGGCCGCCAGCCCGGCGTCGTCATCGAGCGCCGCGACTTCGTCGACGACGCCGAGCGCGAGGGCTCGCTCGACGGACGCACGAGACCGGCCGACGCCGACGATGCGCCCGCATCGGGCCGCACCGGCGCGCTCGCGCAGCGCGCGAGCCAGCGAGCCCCCAATGAGCCCCACGCCGATGATCACGAGTTTGTCGAAAGTGCAAACGGTCACGCGTTACTCGCAAGCTGAAAAATGGCGCGCACAAGGCGCGCGACACTGACCATGGTCAGCCAGGCTCGATATTCGTCGCGCAATCAACCCTGCGCGAGCGCCTTCCCTAGGGCAGCGATGAACGCCTCGTTTTCCTCGGGCAGGCCGATCGTCACACGCAGCCACTGCGGCAGCCCATAGTTGCCGACCGGGCGAACGATCACGCCTTGCCGGAGCAGGGCGAGGTTCACGCGTGCGCCGGCGCCGTCGTCGTTGCCGACGCGCACGAGCACGAAGTTGCCGAACGACGGCACGTATTCGAGGCCGAGCGTGTCGAACGCCTCGGCCAGACGACGATAACCCGTTGCATTCAACTCGGCGGTCCGTTCGAGGAACGCGGCATCGCCGAGCGCGGCGATGGCCGCCGCCTGCGCGATCGTGTTGACGTTGAACGGTTGCCGCAGTCGATTCAGCAAATCGGTCAGTTCGGGCTGAGCGATCGCGAACCCGACGCGCAGCCCCGCAAGGCCGAACGCCTTCGAGAACGTGCGTGAAACGACCAGGTTCGGATAGCGACGCACCCACGCGATCGAATCGTAGCGATGCCGGGCCGCAAGATATTCGGTGTAAGCCTCGTCGAGCACGACGACCACGCGCCTGGGCACCCGTTCGAGAAATGCTTCGAGCGCAGGGCCTTCGATAAACGTGCCGGTCGGGTTGTTCGGGTTGGCGATGAACACCAGCCGCGTGTCGTCTTCGATCGCCGCAAGCATGGCGTCGAGGTCATGTCCGTAATCGACGGCGGGGACGACGATCGCGCGCGCGCCGAGACCCTGCGTGGCGAGCGCGTAGACGGCGAACGAATACTGCGAATAGACGACCGATTGCCCTTTCTCGACGAACGCATGCGCGGCGATTTCGAGGATGTCGTTGCTGCCGTTGCCGAGCGTGATCCATTCGGCTGGCACCCCATAGCGCGCCGCGAGCGCGGCCTTGAGCTCGAAGGCGTTCGCGTCGGGATAACGCCCCAGCTCGGCGGCCGCCCGCGTCATGGCGGTTTGCGCCGACTCGGGTATGCCAAGCGGGTTTTCGTTCGAAGCCAGCTTCACGATGCGTGCTTCGTCGAGCCCGAATTCGCGCGCAACCTCCGAAATCGGCTTGCCGGCGACGTACGGCGCGATCTCGCGCACGTAGGAAGGGCCATACTGCATTGTCATGTTGATCTCCAAAGCGGGCGGTGGGGATTCACGAGATCCAGCGATGCGAGCCGGCATGCGCTCTGGCAAGCGAGCCGCTCGCAGCTCCGACGGCGGCACACGCCCGTGCCCGCATTAACGCGAGCGCGGATAGGAACCGAGGATCTTGAGGAACGCGGCCTTTTTCTCCAGCTCGGCGAGCGCCGCAGCGACGGACGCATCCTCGCGATGACCTTCCACATCGATGTAAAAGTAGTACTCCCAGGTGCCGACACGCGCCGGCCGTGACTCGAAGCGCGTCATCGACACGCCGTGACGGGCCAGCGGCTCGAGCAACTTGAACACTGCGCCCGGCTCGTTCTTCACCGAGACGATCAGAGACGTTTGGTCGTGCCCGCTGCGGCCCGCCGGCGCGTGGCCGATCATGACGAAACGCGTGCGATTGTGCGGGTCGTCCTGAATCACCGGATGCGCGATCTGCAGCCCGTAAAACGAAGCCGCGCGATCGCTGGCGATCGCCGCCACCGTTGGATCGTGAGCGGCCATGCGCGCTGCTTCGGCGTTGCTCGAAACCGCTTGCCGCTCGACGTGCGGCAGGTGCGTCGCGAGCCAGCGCTGACATTGCGCAAGCGCCTGCGCATGCGCACAGACCCGGGCGATGCCCGTCAGCGCTCCGCTTTGCGTGAGCAGGTTGTGCCGGATCGGCAACGCGAGCTCGCCGCCGATCAACAACCGGGACTGCAGCAGCAAATCCAGCGTGCGCGACACCGCACCTTCGCTCGAATTTTCGACCGGCACGACGCCGAACTCGGCGCCGCCCGCCTCGACCGAGCGAAACACCTCGTCGATCGACAGGCACGGCAAGCCTTCGATCGAATGACCGAAGTACTCGTACATCGCCTCTTCGCTATAGGTGCCCGCGGGGCCGAGATACGCCGCCGTGACGGGGTGCTCGAGCGCGCGGCTTGCGGCCATGATCTCGCGCCAGATCGCGCTGATGTGATCGCCCGCAAGCGGTCCCGCGCTCATGCCTTGCAAGCGCGAGATGACCTGCTGCTCCCGCTCGGGCCGGAATACGGGCGCGTTGTACTGCTTTTTGACCTCGCCCACTTCGAGCGCGATCGCCGCGCGCTGGTTGAGCAGCGCGATAAGCTGCTCGTCAATCGCATCGATTCGATCGCGCAGCGGCTTCAGTTTTGAATTGAGTTCGTCGTCCATGCGTAAAACGGCTGAGTATCGAAAACAAGCGGCTTTTCGGCCGCCCCGTCCCGCGCGATTCAGGCGCGAGTCCGTTCGAATTCCAACATGTACTCGACCAGCGCTTTGACGCCTTCGAGCGGCACCGCGTTGTAGATCGACGCCCGCATGCCGCCGACGGACTTGTGGCCCTTGAGCTGCATCAGCCCGCGCGCCTTCGCGCCGGCCAGGAAATCTTCGTTGCGCGATTCGTCCGCGAGGAAGAACGGTACGTTCATCCGCGAACGCGACTCGCGTTCCACCTTGTTCATGTAGAAGCTGCTCGCGTCGATCGTGTCGTAAAGCAGCTTCGATTTCTGGAGGCTGCGCGCCTCCATTTCCGTCACCCCGCCCTGCCGCTTGAGCCACTTGAAGACGAGGCCCGCGATGTAGATCGCGTACGTGGGCGGCGTGTTGTACATCGAATTGTTTTCGGCAACGATGCGCCATTCGAATGCCGACGGGCAAATCGATAGCGCGCGGTCAAGCAGATCCTCGCGCACGATGACGATCGTCAACCCGGCCATGCCGATATTCTTCTGCGCGCCGCCGAACAGCACGCCGTATTTGGCGATATCGAGCGGGCGCGAGAGCACATGCGACGAGATGTCCGCCACGAGCGGAATATCGCCGAGATCGGGGATCTCGAACGTCTCGACACCATGGATCGTCTCATTCGTGCACAGGTGGACGTAGGCCGGATCGTCCGACAATTGCCACTCGCTGCGCCGCGGAGCGCGTGTAAAGCCATCCGCCGTCTCGCCGCTCGCGGCAAGATGCGGCTTGCAGTACTTCCCTGCTTCCTTGAACGACTTTTGCGACCACGATCCCGTGATGACGAAATCGGCTACGTCCCGCTTGCCGAGCATATTCATCGGCACGATCGCGTTCTCGCCGAGCCCGCCGCCCTGCAGGAACAGCACGCGGTGGCTGGCTGGCACCTGCATCAGATCGCGCAGGTCGGTCAGCGCCTCTTCATGGATCGACATGAACTCGCGGCCGCGGTGGCTCATTTCCATCACACTCATGCCGCTGCCGTGCCAATCGAGCATCTCGTCGGCCGCCTGACGCAACACCTCTTCGGGCAAAGCCGCTGGCCCGGCCGCGAAATTGAAGACGCGCATCGTGAGAACCTCTGCAAATGGATGAATGGACGCGAGCCGCGGCCCTCGCCGCCAACGGAACGCGCCGGCGCATTCCTCAAATAGATAATGGCCGTTCGCGCATTTCGCGCAAACGGCCATTATCGCACCGCCGACCGAAAACCGCTTGAGCAGGCCCCAAAACCGGCCTACATCAACAGGCCCAAGCGGGCCTGTGCGGCTTACTTGCCCGGCTTGACCGCGGCGACTTCCTTATCGGCTTGCGTGCGCGTGGCCTGGATCGATTGCGGCATGTACTTCTGCATCAACCCGCCGACGACATCGCGGCCGACCTGGTCTTGCACCTGAATGAACTTGCGACCCGTCGGGCTCTTGTAGAACGTCGTCAGATCCTTGATTTCCTGCGTCGAATAGTACTTCGCGTAAGCGTCGTACTGCGCTTGCATGGCGTCCTGACGGAAAGCGTCCGTCGTGAACACCTGGCCCGCGGAATCAACGAGCTTCTGCACGGCAGTCTTCTGCAGCGCCGGCACGGCCGCCTGCTTTTGCTTGTCGCTCAGCGTCTTATTCTCCGAGAGCGCTTCCGAAAGGATTTCAGGCACGTACTGCTTGGCTTGCATCTGCGCGCTGTTGCCAATCGCGCCGACGAGCTTTTGCGCGTCGATCGCTTCGAGCAGTTCCTTGATCGCAGCCTGCTTGGCCGGATCGACCGGCGCAGCGGCCGCAGCAGCGGAAGACGCCGGCGCCTGGGACTGGAGCGCTTGCGCCATTGCGAAAGTCGGCACGAAAGCAGCCAGCAGCATCCATTGCTTGAATCGTAGTTGCATCATCACTCCCTCTAAAAAATGAATCGTCAGCGCGCGAAGCCCGTCAGGCCCGGTGCGATGCAGCGCCACGGTCGACCGCGGCCAGCATGTTCACCGATAGCGCGATCGCTCGTGCGGTTCGTTGTCTTTCGTCAAAAACCAAGGGCTGCGCCGTGCGACACGCACAGCGGGCGAAAACTGCCGCACGCCCGCCACCCGTTGCCGCTCCGCGCGCATATTACTGCGCGTCGTCCTCGCCCGCTTCCTCGTCGGCCGCCGCACCGTCGACATCGACGTCGATATCGACATCCGGATCGGCTTCGGCGATTTGCTGAAGGCCGGACAGCTTCGTACCCTCGTCAAGGCTGATGAGTGTAACACCCTGAGTCGCCCGGCCCATCTCACGAATCTCCGCCACACGTGTGCGAATTAACACACCGGTGGTGGTGATCAGCATGATCTGGTCGTCGGCGTCGACGAGCGTGGCGGCGACCACCTTGCCGTTACGCTCGGATGTCTGGATTGCGATCATGCCCTTGGTGCCGCGCCCGTGCCGCGTGTACTCCGTGATCGGCGTGCGCTTGCCGTAGCCGTTTTCGGTGGCAGTCAGCACCGACTGCGTCTCGCTGCCGGCCACGAGCATCGCGATGACCTGCTGCCCCTCTTCCAACTGCATACCCCGCACGCCGCGCGCCTCGCGGCCCATCGGGCGCACGTCGTTCTCGTCGAAGCGGACGGCCTTGCCGGCGTCGGAAAACAGCATGACGTCGTGCTGGCCGTCGGTGATGTCCGCGCCGATCAGGTAATCGCCCTCATCGAGACCGACCGCAATGATACCTTTGCGCAATGGTCTGCTGAAAGCCTCGAGTGGCGTCTTCTTGACCGTGCCCAGCGCAGTGGCCATGAAGACGAACTTGTCGGCCGAGAATTCCTTGACCGGCAGCACCACGTTGATCTTCTCGCCTTCCTGCAGCGGGAACATATTGACGATCGGGCGGCCGCGCGAGTTCCGCGATCCCTGCGGCACTTCGTACACTTTGACCCAATAGACGCGGCCGCGATTCGAGAAGCACAGAATATGATCGTGCGTGTTCGCAATGAACAACGTATCGATCCAATCGTCTTCCTTCATTTGCGTGGCCTGCTTTCCGCGCCCGCCGCGCTTTTGCGCCCGGTACTCGGAAAGCGGCTGCGACTTCACATAGCCCGAGTGCGACATCGTCACGACCATGTCCTGCGGCGTGATCAGATCCTCGGTATTGAGCTCGGTGGCGTTCAGCTCGATCTTCGAACGGCGCGCATCGCCGAATTCCGCTTTCACCGACGTGAGTTCGTCGCCGATGATGGCCGTAATCCGTTCGGGCCGCGCGAGAATGTCGAGCAGATCAGCAATTTGAGCCATGACTTCACGGTATTCGCCGATGATCTTGTCTTGCTCGAGCCCGGTCAGGCGCTGCAAACGCATTTGCAGGATTTCCTGCGCCTGCGTGTCGGACAGCTTGTACAGGCCGTCGCCTTGCATGCCGAAGGCCGGATTCAGCCCCTCGGGACGGTAAGCCTCGCGCCCGCCGGCTGCCGCGTTCTCGCTCTCGGCGCGCGCCAGCATGTCGCGCACGAGCGACGAATCCCACGCGCGCGCCATCAATTCCTGCTTGGCGATAGGCGGCGTCGGCGCGGCCTTGATGATCGCGATGAATTCGTCGATGTTCGCCAGTGCGACGGCCAAGCCTTCCAGGACATGCCCGCGTTCCCGCGCCTTGCGCAATTCGTATACAGTGCGCCGCGTCAGCACCTCGCGCCGGTGCGACAGGAACGCGTCAAGCATCTCCTTCAGGTTCAGGAGCTTCGGCTGGCCGTCGACGAGCGCCACCATATTCATGCCGAACGTGTCCTGCAGCTGCGTTGCCTTGTAGAGATTGTTGAGGACGACCTCGGGCACTTCGCCGCGCTTGAGCTCGATGACGACGCGCATCCCGCTCTTGTCGGATTCGTCACGGATATCGGAAATGCCTTCGAGCTTCTTTTCGTTGACGAGCTCGGCGATCCGCTCGAGCAGCGAGCGCTTGTTAACCTGATAGGGCAGCTCGTCGACGATGATCGCCATGCGCTGGCCGCGGTCGATCTCCTCGAAGTGGGTGGCCGCGCGCATGACGACGCGGCCGCGCCCCGTGCGGTAGCCGTCGCGCACGCCGGCCACGCCATAGATGATGCCCGCCGTCGGGAAATCGGGCGCGGGGATGATTTCGATGAGCTCGTCGACGCTGGCCTGCGGATTCTTCAGCAGATGATGGCAGGCGTCGACGACTTCGTTCAGATTGTGCGGCGGGATGTTCGTCGCCATCCCGACCGCAATGCCCGAGGAGCCGTTGATCAGCAGATTGGGAAGGCGCGCCGGCAGAATCAGTGGCTCGTTCTCGCTACCGTCGTAGTTCGGCCCGAAATCGACGGTTTCCTTGTCGATGTCGGCCAGCAGCTCGTGACCGATCTTCGCCATGCGGATCTCGGTGTATCGCATGGCAGCGGCATTGTCGCCATCGATCGAGCCGAAATTGCCCTGGCCGTCCACGAGCATGTAGCGCAGCGAGAAGTCCTGCGCCATGCGAACGATCGTGTCGTAAACAGCGGTATCGCCGTGCGGATGGTATTTACCGATGACGTCGCCGACGATACGCGCCGACTTCTTGTACGCGCGGTTCCAGTCGTTGTTGAGCTCGTGCATCGCATACAGCACGCGGCGATGCACCGGCTTCAGGCCGTCCCGGACGTCGGGGAGCGCGCGTCCCACGATCACGCTCATGGCGTAATCGAGATACGAACGGCGCATTTCCTCTTCGAGGGAGATCGGCAGAGTCTCTTTGGCGAATTGATCCATTATCCGTATCGTTTTCGGGGCGCGAGCGAAGCGAAAAACCGAAAAACCCAGCCGACCGCCCGCTCCCGCTGACCCGGCAGGAGGCGCCGGGCATCACGCGATTCTAACATGGCCAGCATCCCCGCCCGGGGCCATGCATGTACTCCCCCTATGCACGCCCCGGCGGCGCGCCCCAGAAACGCCCGTCGCGCGCGTTCGCCGCCGCACGCCGACATCTGCCGACGTCTGCCGACGTCTGCCGAAATCAATTGTTACGACTTTGTTGTGCGCGTGGGCATGTATCGTGCGACCCTTGACCGCCCCGAAAAGCCCGTCAGGCTTCGCTGTTGCGGCAGCACCACATTCGAAACCAGCGATTTGGGACGGCGGGATTTTTTTTTCGTAAGAAGGGAACGATATGGCAAAATGCCAACGCACTTGGTTAGACGCTGCTCGAAGTGTCCACAGGGTCGCGCATTTTTGTGCCGCACCAATGTTATACTTCGAGCAATGTATGACTAGTCTTCGTCATCCAAGCTCGCAGTAAACCTGCGGTAATCTCAATTTCGAGAGGAGAAATATGAATAAATTTTCAAAGCTCGCGTTCATTGCAGCTACCGCAGTTGTGGCTGCATCCGCATCGGCGCAATCGGTGCCGGCGTCGCGACAAGCTACGAACGACAACTGGGTGAACGGCACGGGCGAATACGTGTGGATGAACGGCACGAACGAGCTTTGCTGGCGCGATGCCTTCTGGACGCCGGCCACGGCTAACGCGAAGTGCGACGGCGCACTCGTCGCGCAAGCGCCGACGCCTCCGGCTCCGGTCGCTCCGGCTGCCCCGGCAATCACCAGCCAGAAGGTCACGTACCAGGCTGACACGCTGTTCGACTTCGACAAGGCTATCCTGAAGCCGGCTGGCAAGCAGAAGCTCGACGAACTCGCTGGCAAGATCGAAGGCATGAACCTCGAAGTGGCCGTTGCCACGGGCTACACGGACCGCATCGGTTCGGACAAGTACAACGACCGCCTGTCGCTGCGCCGCGCGCAAGCTGTCAAGGCTTACCTGGTCAGCAAGGGTGTGCCGGCCAACAAGATCTACACGGAAGGCAAGGGCAAGCGCAATCCGGTTACGACGGGCTGCAACCAGAAGAACCGCAAGCAACTCATCGCTTGCCTGGCTCCGGACCGTCGCGTGGAAGTCGAAATCGTTGGCACGGCAAACAAGCAGTAAGCCACGCTTTCGCTTCACAAAAAACCCCGCTTCGGCGGGGTTTTTTTCTGGCTGCGCCGCAACGTGCGATAAGGCTGCGCACGCCGGCCGGCCCTGGGTGGCGCCGTTCTGGCCAAGCCCGAGTCTCCCTGGACTCATGCGCAGAACGACGCACGCACCACTTTTGCGGCAGCGCGCAACCCTCGATATACTCAGCCTAATCCTGGCCTCTCCCATCCTTGCAAGCTTATGACGAATGCCGATCCCCACGAGCTACGAAAATTCAGCGACCTTGCGCATCGCTGGTGGGATCCGAATGCCGAATTCAAACCGTTGCATGAGCTGAACCCTGTGCGTCTCGCCTGGATTGATGCGCATGCCCATTTACCGGGAAAGCGCGTGCTCGACGTCGGCTGCGGCGGCGGCATCCTGTCGGAATCGATGGCCGGCCTCGGCGCGCAGGTCAAGGGTATCGATCTGTCGAACCAAGCCCTCGGGGTAGCCGATCTGCACAGCCTGGAAAGTGGGATCACCGTCGAGTATGAGGAAATCGCCGCCGAAGCGCTCGCCGCGCGCGAGCCGGACTGCTACGACGTGGTCACCTGCATGGAAATGCTCGAACACGTGCCCGATCCCGCCGCGATCGTTCGCGCGTGCGCAACGCTCGTCAAACCTGGCGGCTGGGTGTTCTTTTCGACACTGAATCGAAACGTGAAGTCGTATCTGTTCGCCGTCATCGGCGCGGAGTATGTCGCGCAGATGCTACCCAAGGGCACCCACGATTACGCTCGGTTCATTCGTCCGTCCGAACTCGCGCAGTTCGCGCGCGCGGCCGGCTTGCGCGAGGCGGAAATCAAGGGGATCACTTACCGCCCGCTGGGCAAGCACTTCGCCCTGTCCGACGATACGAGCGTCAATTATCTGTTCGCGTGCCGGCGCGAACCTTGACGTAGACGACGCGGAAAACCCCGCAAGCTTGCCGCGTTACGCTTTTGCACGAGCCCCATTCGCCTCTCTCCTGATGAGCCAAACGTCCACACCATCCACTCGGCACGACAATGCGCCGCAGGTCGCACGATGCCGCGCTGCCCTATTCGACCTCGACGGCACACTGGCCGACACGGCACCCGATCTTGTCGCCGCCGTCAATAAGATGCGACGCGTCCGAGGATTGGAGTTGGTCCCGGTCGAGCAATTGCGCCCTCTGGCTTCGGCCGGCGCGCGCGGGCTGATCGGCGGCGCGTTCGGCATCGACCCAACGCACCACGAGTTCGCGTCGATGCGTGAGGAGTTTCTCGCGAACTACGAAGCCGATTTGTGCATCGAGACCACACTGTTTCCGGGCATCACCGAATTGCTCGATGCGCTCGACGCGCGCGGGGTGCGCTGGGGCATCGTGACGAACAAAGTCGGCCGGCTCACCGTGCCGCTGGTCGAGCAACTGGGCTTGGCCGCGCGCGCCGGCTGTATCGTGAGCGGCGACACGACGCCGCACTCGAAGCCGCATCCGGCACCACTACTCCATGCGGCCGAAACACTCGCGCTGCCGCCAGAGCGGATCGTGTACATCGGCGACGATTTGCGAGACGTCCAGGCAGGCTTCGCGGCCGGCATGGCCACCGTCGCGGCAGCCTATGGCTATTGCGGCACCGACCTGCCACCGGCTATGTGGCATGCCCAGCACATCGTCGATTCGCCCCGTCAGCTGCAGCATCTGCTCGACTCGCTCGCTTCGCTCGGCTGACGCTGATAGCGCGATCGACAGCAAGGCGGGCGACCGGGCGCGGGGTACTGAGGCGGCCGCCGCGTCGCCTCCTCTTGAATTCGCGCTAATCCGCACCATCTGGTGTTCTGTGGGATAATCCCACCTTACACACAGGGGCCGACCTGGTTTCGACGTGGGTAACGAAGCAGTTCAGGGCATACCGAGGACCCGTCACCTCGTAAATCAATGGGACTTAAGTAACCGCAAACGATAACTCGTTCGCTGTAGCGGCTTAACCCCGCTCGCCTCGCACTAGTTCGCTGACGGGCTAGGGTCGCAAGACTGGCGAGGTCATTTACGTCAGATAATCCTCGGTGGTGTCACGACGCCGGGGCCGAAAACCAAGTGACTCGCCGTAACGAAGCGTGTTCGTCCGCGTCGGTGCGGTTAAATCAAACGACAGAACTAAGTATGTAGAACTGGCTGTGGACTATTTGCGGACGCGGGTTCGATTCCCGCCGGCTCCACCAGCATTTGAAAGGCCAACCGGATCGGTTGGCCTTTTTCATTGGCGCTTGCGAGCGCACATCCCCATCTCGCACGGCGACCCTGCCTGGCTGCCGGCGAGCGCCCGAGCCCATCGCGTGGATGCGCCGCTTTCCCCGTTCCTTGCCGACACGTACGCATTGCACGCCTTTGCGCCACCGGCGAGCGCGGTTAAACTGGCACGCCCTGTCGACCCCACAGGTTTGTTTGCCGATGAAAGCCTTCTCCCTCGCCACCGCCGTTATCGCCCTCTCAATCACGTTGACGGGCTGCGGCTCCGCACAGCAGTCCGGAACGAGCGCACGTGCCTCGGACGCGCCGATGGTCTTCTCCTCCGCCCGCTCGCCCCGCTCGATCGCCAACTGCCTGTCGAGCCGCCTCACCGGTGTCGATCGCCGCATGGGCGCCGGCTATACCGAGCTTGGGCTCGGACGCTCGGCGAACGGCTACGCATGGCTCGTTACACTGAAGCCATCCGCCGTCGGATCGAATGTGACGGTGGAAAAAGTCATCGACAACGATTCGGTATCCGAGCCGGAACTGCGCTTCGCGATCGCACGCTGCACGACCTAGGCGTCGACCGGGCCGGCCAGTTCGTAAGACGTGGCGCGGCCGCCCGCATCCGATTTTTTCAGAAGCCCTTTCGCGAGCAGGTCGCTAATGTCGCGCAACGCTGTATCGGGTGAACACTTGGCGATGGCAGCCCATTTCGCAGATGTGAGTTTGCCCTCAAATCCGTCGAGCAATCGATTCAGCAGTTTCGATTGCCGCGCGTTCAACGAGACGCTGCCCCAACGCTGCCAGAAGCGCGCTTTTGCCAGCACCGCATCCAGCGTCTCCTGTGCCAGGCCGATCGCACGATGCAGCACGCCGAGAAACCAACCGAGCCATTCAGTAATGTCGAGCGAGCCCTTTTGGGTTTGCTCGAGGATGGCGTAGTAAGCGTTGGTTTCTCGCTGTATTTGCGCCGATAAGCTAAAGAAGCGCTGCGGACTGTTGTCAGCTCGCGCCAGTAGCAGATCGCCGATCGCGCGAGCAATACGTCCGTTGCCGTCGTCGAACGGATGTACCGTGACGAACCATAAGTGGCCTATTCCTGCCCTGATCAATCCGGGTTCGTGCGCAGGCGCATTAAGCCAGGCGATCAGCCGCGCCATTTCGCGCTCGAGCCGGTCGGCCGGAGGGGCTTCGAAATGAACGCGTTGCCGACCGATCGGGCCGGATACGACCTGCATCGGTCCATGCATGTCGTCCCGCCAACCGCCGACGCCGATTCTTGATAGACCCGAGTAGCCCGTCGGAAACAGTGCCGCATGCCAGCCAAACATACGCTCGCACGTCACCGGGGCATAACAATTGGCGGTCGCGTCCAGCACCATGTCGACCACGCCTTCTATATGGCGGTCGATCGGTGCGAGCGCGCCGATATCCACACCGAGTCGTCTCGCGATCGATGAGCGTACAGAGCCCACGTCGAGCCGCTCGCCCTCGATTTCGCTGGTCTTGACTACATCGGCGGTCAGCGCCGCGAGCGTTGCCTCGTTCCGCAGGAGCACGCCGACGTCCGCAAGCCGCCCGAGCAGTACCCCTTGGGCTCGGCTGACATCCGCCAACGACTTGGCCAGCGCGGCCAAGTCGTAGCGCAAATTCGGCCAGTCATCGGCCTGCCAGATGTATGTGTAATCTCCGCAATTCATGCGGAGATTATTGGGGCTAATCTCCGCAAATGCAAACTGCCGGCCCTGCGCCGAGCACCCGCGCCCCTACTGCGGGTCGTCAGGACATTGCAGGTTGCACCCGTTGGGATCGCCGTTGTCGCCTCGCTTACGCAACTGCGTGTCGCGCGTCTGATACTTCTTCGAAGGCGCCGATGCGGCGAATTCCATCTGCGGATGTTCCTGGAGCCTGAACTGGTCCTGCAAGATGCCGCCGGGCAGGCCCGGCGAGTTTTGAGCGAAGCCCAATGACGCAACCATGGAGAGCGCCCCTGCCGCTGCCGCAGCGACGCAAAGTCTGACAAGCGATTTCATAGCATTGCCGCGCCGGACGGCGCGTTCCGAATCCGTCATATTTGGAAAGCTGCAAGCGTAACGCAGATCGGCGCGTTCATGCAGCGGCCGCCATTACAGCCGTAACCGATGAGGTGAGACAAGGCACCGCGCTGCGGCACATCGCGCATCGGCGACCGCCGCTTGCGCGCGCCCCGCATGCCGCCCTAAAGCGGTGCGCCGCGCAAACCCGCCGCTACGTCGACGATCGCGCCGCAATGGGTTGGGTCGTAGCCTTCGAGACCGGCCACGCCCGCGCGGAAATCGTCGCTGCGAAGCACGGCGAGCGCGGCAGCGACGGGCTGCGCCGACAACCGGCTGCGCTCGCAGGCGAAGTAGTAATCCTCGTCCACGATCGGCAGGAAATCGAGTGCGAAATGATGAGCGGCCGGCGCCACGCCGAGGCCGGCATCGGCCATGCCGCTCGCGACGAACGCGGCAATTGCCGTGTGCGTCAGTTCCGTCGATGCGTAGCCGTTGATGCGCTCCGGATCGATGCCGATACTGTTGAGCGCCAAATCGAGCAGCAACCGCGTGCCGGATCCCGGCTGACGGTTGACGAAGCGGATATCCGCACGCGCGAGATCGTCGAGGCCGCGCACCCCTTTCGGATTGCCTTTGGCCAGGAAGAGGCCTTGTTTGCGCGCGGTCAGGTAAACGAGCACATGCCGGCGCGGGTCGAGCCAGCGCCGATAAATGTCGGCGCACAGATCCCGGAACGCCCCGCGCGGCAGATGAAAGCCGGCGAAATCGCATTCGCCGCGCGCGAGCGCCATCACGGCTTCGGCGCTTTCCCGGTATTTGATTTCCACGGCGCTCCCTTCGCGCGCATTCATTTGTGTGACAAGCGCCGCGACGGCATAGCCGTGCGAAGCATGAATGCGCGTCGTGCCGGTCGCGCCGAGCTGCCGATTCAATTGCGCAGCCACTTCTCCCGCAAGCTGCTTGAGCGGCCCGTCGAGCCGCTCCGTGCAGGCGCGCTGCCCCTGCACGACCGCCCGGCCCAATGCCGACAGCGCCGAGCCCTTGCCGCGCTCCTTCGAAATCAGTTCGCCGCCCAGACGCGCCTCGATCGCGCGCAACAGCCCCCAGGCATGGCGGTAAGACAACTGCCGTTCGCCGGCAGCCTGCGCGATGCTGCCCGTCTCGTCGATCAGCGCCAGCAGCGGCACGATGTCCGTCAAACTCGCCTCGCGGCCCGCGCTGTCGCGGACGATCAATTCCGCGACGCATTTGATCTCTATCATTTATGCTGTCCGATTTCCTATTGCACAACACACGACCCGCGCCTATTGTTGCGAGACAACGGCCACAGCCGAGCATATATGCACGCCATATGACTAGCAAGTGCATATAGTGGACGACGCAGAGGAGCCGGAGCCTAAGAGGAGCCCCACCTTGGAACATGCCAGCGCCCTGGCGCCGAATGACCTCGTCCGGCGACACGTCTCGCCGGGCGCATCGCTCATCGCGGTGCTGCACGCCATACAGGATGAAGCGGGCTTTGTCCCGCCCGAGGTCATCGCGCCGCTCGCGCGCGCCTTCAATCTGTCCCGCGCCGAAGTCCATGGCGTGCTCACGTACTACCACCACTTCCGCACGCACCCGCCTGCGCCAGTGACGGTCGCGTTGTGCCGGGCCGAAGCGTGCCGCAGCATGGGCGTGGAAGCGCTCGCACAGCACATCGAAGGCCGCACCGGGTGTCGCTTCGACGCGCATCGGGACACGGCCGCGAACGATGCGCCCGTCGAACTCGAATCGGTCTATTGTCTGGGCCAATGTGCGCTGTCGCCGTCGATGACGATCAACGGCGAACTGCACGTGAAAGTCACGCCGGACAAATTCGATGCGCTGTACGAGACGGCCCGTGCTTGCGCAACGTCCACGCTCCCAAGCACCAAGGAGAACGCATGACGACGCGTGTTTTCGTTCCTCGCGACTCGTCGGCGCGCGCGCTGGGCGCCGACGCAATCGCCAAGGCAATCGTCGAAGAAGCCGCACGTCGCGGCCACCGCATCGAACTCGTTCGCAACGGCTCGCGCGGCTTGCTGTGGCTCGAACCGCTCGTCGAGGTGCAAACACCCGAAGGGCGTATCGGTTACGGGAACGTCGAGGCTGACGACGTCGCCGCGCTGTTCGATGCCGGGTTTCTGACGGGCGGGGCGCACGCGCGCTCGGTCGGCCTCGTCGAAGACATTCCCTATCTGAAGCAGCAACAACGTCTGACGTTTGCGCGTCTGGGGATAACCGATCCGCTGTCGATCGACGACTACCTCGCGCACGGCGGACTGGCCGGCCTGAGAGCCGCGCTCGCCATGAGCGCCGAAGCCGCCTGCCAGACGGTGCTCGATTCGGGCCTGCGCGGCCGCGGCGGCGCCGCGTTTCCGGCCGGCATCAAATGGCGCACCGTCCGCGAAGCCAAAGCGACACAAAAGTACATCGTCTGCAATGCAGACGAAGGCGACTCGGGCACGTTCTCGGATCGCCTCGCGATGGAGGGCGACCCGTTTGCGCTGATCGAAGGCATGATCATCGCCGGCGTGGCCACCGGCGCGACGCGCGGCTACATCTACGTGCGCAGCGAATACCCGGATTCGATCGACATGCTGAACGCCGCGATCGCCATCGCGCGCGCGGCGGGCTGGCTCGGCGAGCGCGTACTCGACTCGGCGCATGCGTTCGAACTCGAAGTCGCGAAAGGCGCCGGTTCCTATGTCTGCGGCGAGGAAACCGCGCTGCTCGAATCGCTCGAAGGCAAACGCGGCGTCGTGCGCGCCAAACCGCCGGTCCCCGCGTTGTCGGGGCTGTTCGGGCAGCCTACCGTCGTCAACAATGTCATCACGCTGGCAACGGTGCCGATCATCTTCGCGCGCGGCGCGCAGTTCTACCGCGACTTCGGCATGGGCCGCTCGCGTGGCACGCTTCCGTTCCAGTTGGCCGGCAATATCAAACGCGGCGGGCTCGTCGAACTCGCGTTCGGCGTCACGCTGCGCGAGCTCGTCGACCGGTTCGGCGGCGGGACGGCGAGCGGCCGCCCCGTGCGCGCCGTGCAGGTAGGCGGCCCGCTCGGCACCTACCTGCCCGAAAGCCAGTGGGACATCCCGCTCGACTACGAAGCGTACGCGGCCGTGGGCGCGGTCGTCGGCCACGGCGGACTCGTCGTTCATGACGATACGTCGAACCTGGCCGAGCTCGCGCAATACGCGATGCACTTTTGCGCCGTCGAATCCTGCGGCAAATGCACGCCGTGCCGCATCGGCTCGACGCGCGGCGTCGAGGTCATCGCGCGCATCCGGAACGGCGACACCTCGGAAAAGCAAGTGCAGTTGCTGCGGGATCTCTGCGACACGATGGTTGCAGGCTCGCTCTGCGCGATGGGCGGCATGACGCCCTACCCCGTGTTGTCCGCCCTTGATCATTTCCCCGAAGACTTCGGTCTTCGCCCCGTTCAGCCGAAAGCGGCTGCGGCTTGACGATGGAGCCTCTCATGTCCGATGCGCCCAACCATAACCGTTCCGCCTCGACGACGTCCGGGGGCTGCGGTTCTGCGCACTGCGCATGCCGAGCCGGCACCGCTGCGCCCCTGAACGACATCGACTACGGCACGCCACGCCGCCACGCCGACACCGACGTCACGCTCGAGATCGACGGCGAGACCATCACGGTCCCGGCGGGCACGTCGGTCATGCGCGCCGCGGCCGAAGCCGGCGTCAATGTGCCCAAGCTTTGCGCGACCGATTCGCTCGAACCGTTCGGCTCCTGCCGCCTATGCCTCGTCGAAATCGAAGGCAGGCGCGGCTATCCGGCGTCCTGCACGACGCCCGTCGAAGCGGGCATGCGCGTGCGCACCCAAAGCGACCGCCTGCAAGCGCTGCGCCGCAACGTGATGGAGCTTTACATCTCCGATCACCCGCTCGACTGCCTGACCTGCCCCGCCAACGGCGACTGCGAATTGCAGGACATGGCCGGCGTCGTGGGTCTGCGCGAAGTGCGTTACGGCTTCGACGGCGCGAATCATTTGAACGACGCCAAGGACGAATCGAATCCGTACTTCACCTACGATCCGGCCAAGTGCATCGTCTGCAATCGCTGCGTGCGCGCGTGCGAGGAAACGCAAGGCACGTTCGCGCTGACGATCGCCGCCCGCGGCTTCGAATCGCGCGTCGCGGCCAGCCAGAATCAGCCGTTCATGGAGTCGGAGTGCGTATCGTGCGGCGCCTGCGTCGCCGCTTGCCCGACCGCCACGCTCATCGAAAAGACCGTCACATTCGCAGGCCAGCCCGAGCATTCCGTCATCACGACATGTGCTTATTGCGGCGTCGGTTGTTCGTTCAAGGCCGAAATGAAAGGCTCGCAGGTCGTGCGCATGACGCCCTATAAAAACGGGCAGGCCAACGAAGGCCACGCTTGCGTGAAGGGCCGCTTCGCCTGGGGCTATGCCACGCACAAGGATCGCATCACGAAGCCGATGATCCGCGCGAAGATCACCGACCCGTGGCGCGAAGTGACATGGGAGGAAGCCATCGCCTATGCCGCCTCCGAGTTCCGCCGGATCCAGGCGCAGCACGGGCGCGATTCGGTCGGCGGCATCACGTCTTCGCGTTGCACGAACGAAGAAACCTACCTCGTGCAGAAGCTCGTGCGCGCCGCGTTCGGCAATAACAATGTCGATACCTGCGCGCGCGTCTGCCATTCTCCGACAGGCTACGGTTTGAAGACGACGATCGGCGAATCGGCCGGGACGCAGACGTTCGCGTCCGTCGAGCACGCCGACGTCATCATGGTCATCGGCGCGAACCCGACCGATGGTCATCCGGTGTTCGGCTCACGTTTGAAGCGCCGTCTGCGTGAAGGCGCCAAGCTCATCGTCGTCGATCCGCGCCGCATCGATCTCGTCGACGGCCCGCACGTCAAAGCCGACTATCACCTGCAATTGCGTCCAGGCGCCAACGTCGCCCTCGTCAATGCGCTCGCGCATACGATCGTGACCGAAGGCCTGCTTGCCGAGACCTTCATCGCCGAGCGCTGTGAGCCGCTTGCGTTCGCACAATGGCGTGCGTTCATCGCACAGCAGGAGAATTCGCCCGAGGCGACGGAACAGATCACCGGGGTACCGGCGGCGCTCGTGCGCGAGGCCGCGCGGCTCTACGCGACAGGCGGCAACGCCGCGATCTACTACGGCCTTGGCGTCACCGAGCACGCGCAAGGCTCGACGATGGTCATGGGCATCGCGAACCTGGCGATGGCAACGGGCAACATCGGCCGCGAAGGCGTCGGCGTCAATCCGCTACGCGGCCAGAATAACGTCCAAGGCTCGTGCGATATGGGCTCGTTCCCGCACGAGTTGCCTGGCTATCGCCACATCGGCGGGGATGAGGTCCGTCATCAGTTCGAAGCCGCCTGGGGCGTCACCTTGCAGCCCGAGCCGGGCTTGCGCATTCCGAACATGTTCGACGCCGCGCTCGACGGCAGTTTCAAAGGCCTGTACTGCCAGGGCGAAGACATCGTTCAATCGGATCCCGACACGCAGCACGTCGCGGCCGCGCTCGCGTCGATGGAATGCATCGTCGTGCAGGACATCTTTTTGAACGAGACGGCGAAGTATGCGCATGTGTTCCTGCCGGGTTCTTCATTCCTCGAAAAAGACGGCACCTTCACGAACGCGGAACGCCGGATCTCGCGCGTGCGCCGCGTCATGCCGCCGCTCGCCGGCTACGCCGACTGGGAAGTCACGCTGATGCTCTCGCGCGCGCTCGGCTACGAGATGGATTACGCGAATCCGTCGCAGATCATGGACGAAATCGCGCGGCTGACGCCGACGTTCCACGGTGTCTCGTATGGCCTCATCGATCGGCTCGGCAGCGTGCAATGGCCATGCAACGAGCAGGCGCCGGAAGGCACGCCGACGATGCATGTCGACGAGTTCGTGCGCGGCAAGGGCAGGTTCGTCATCACTCAGTTCGTCGCGTCGCGCGAGAAGGTCACGCGTCGCTACCCGTTGCTGCTGACGACGGGGCGCATCCTTTCTCAATACAACGTCGGGGCGCAAACGCGCCGCACGGAGAACTCGCGCTGGCACGAGGAGGATCGGCTGGAAATCCATCATCACGACGCGGAGGAACGCGGCATCAAAACGGGCGATTGGGTCGGCATCGAATCGCGTGCAGGGCAAACGGTGCTGCGGGCGCTCGTCAGCGAGCGGATGCAGCCCGGCGTGGTTTATACAACGTTCCACTTCCCCGAATCGGGCGCGAATGTCATTACGACCGACAGTTCGGATTGGGCGACAAACTGCCCCGAGTACAAGGTCACCGCCGTCCAGGTTCAGCCCGTGCAACAGCCGTCGCAATGGCAACAGCAATACGAGCGATTCAACGAGACGCAACTCGAATTGCTGCGCGAGCGAACGCTTGCCGGCGAGACGAGCGGCAAATGAGCACGATGACCGGCAACGCAACTTTGACGAACGAAGGCGGGGCGCGATGAACGTCGAGCATTTGATCGAAATGGCCAATCAGATCGGCGAGTTCTTTGCGTCGATGCCCGATCGCGAAGAGGCGCTGGCCGGCATTGCCGATCACATCCGGCGCTTTTGGGAGCCGCGCATGCGACGCGCGATCCTCGCCTCGCTCGACGATCCCGCAGCGAGCGAGGCGATGTCGCCGATCGTGCGCGAGGCGCTCACGCGGTCACGCGAGGCACTGATGCCGCTTGCCGTCTCGTAACGGTCACCTCGTTCAAGGCGCGCCGGTGCCGCCGCCGAACCATGTCTCGCAATGGCGCGCGAGCGCGCTCGCATCGGAAGCCGGGCGGCCCCGAGCGCAAATGTAGCCGTCGGGGCGCACAAGATAGAACGCCGGGCGCGTGCGTCCATATGCATGCAATAGCGACGGCGCCTCGCCTTCGCTCGCATCGGTCACGCGCCAGATGCGCACCACGCCTCGCAACGTCCGCTCGACGGACGATATCAGGCGGTCGAGTTCGGGGTCGGCTTCTACGGGCGGCAACACGAGCGTACCCGTCGCGTCGAGCATCGCCTCGGTGCCGGCCGGCAACGAGACAAGCACGAACAGCGAGAACAAGCCCGGATCGTGCAGGTCGTACAGGCGGCCTGTGCCGGGCGCACGACCGAGCGGGCCGTCCACGACATGCACGAGCGCATCGGGCGCCCGCTCTCCGGCACGCGGGCCGCCGTCCAGCACGCGTTCGAGCGTCAGCGGGCTGCGCCGGTATTGAATCGCAAGCTCGCTGACCATCAACCGAGCCGCATCGCGCAGCGGACCGAACGCAGCCAGGACGGGCATCACGCGCTCGCGCAAGAGCTTCATCGGCCCGCGTTCAGCTTCGGCCAATTGCGTAATGAACGCGGTCTGGCGCAACACGTCGCGCTCGATCGGATGACGCTCGAGCTGGTACGTATCGATCAGCGGCTCTCCCGCCTCGCCTGCCACGCACCGCGCGAGCTTCCAGCCCAGATTCAGCGCTTCCTGGATGCCTGTATTCATGCCTTGCGCGCCCGCGGGACTGTGGACGTGGGCGGCATCGCCGGCCAGGAATACGCGCTGCGTACGCAGGCGCTCGACCATCCTGCTATTCAGATGGAAATACGACGACCAGCCGAGCGACGACATCGTCAGCGGATGATCGATCCGTCGCGCGGCCACCGCGCTGCACAGATCGAGCGAGGGCGGAGGGTCGCCGCCGCCTGCCTGCGCCGGTTCGGCGCGCGGCTCGTGCTCGGCGACACGGCCCGCGAAATCCGAACTCGCGCCGCCGCCCGGTTTGAACGTTGCCCCGCTCGACGACATCAGGCCGAGCATCGGCCTGCTGTCGGCGTGATCGGCGTGATCGGTGCCCTCGACGTTATCGGCGATGAAGCGGTGGCGACCGGCGCCCATCGGAATGACGGCAGCGAGCCCGTCGCGCGATGCGAACAGATGAAACTCGTCGTCAGACAAGTCGGAATCGACCTGCACATCGGCCAACAGAAAGCTCTGCTCGAGCGTTTTGCCGGCGAAGCGCATCCCGAGCAAATGGCGCGTGACGCTGTGCGCGCCGTCGGCGCCGATCAGATACGCGGCACGGCACGTTTCCTGGCGCCCGTCGGCGTGCAGGAGCTGCGCCTCGACCGACGATGCATCCTGCTTCAGGCCGACGAGTTCCACACCGCGCTCCACCTGGACGCCGAGCGTCGCGAGATGCTCGGTCAGCAACCGCTCCGTGATCGATTGATCGAGACAGAGCAAATAGGGATAACGCGTTTGCAGTGGGTCGAAATCGAGGCGCGCGAGCCGATGACCGTTCGAATACAGGTTGGCGGCGCGCAGGCGGTGACCGAGCGCGAGAAAGGGCTCGACGACGCGGTGCTGCTCGAACAGCTCGAGGGTGCGCGCCTGGATACCGATCGCGCGGGAATGCGGCGACGGGCGCGGCGCGCGATCGACGAGACGCACGTTCGTGTGCGCACGCGCCAAGCTCATCGCGCAGGCGAGCCCGGTCGGCCCTGCCCCGACGATCAGCACCGGCAGCGCGTTGGGGGTAACGGCGGCCATGCGTGTCCTCCGGCGAACGACGAGATGCCGCCAAGTGTACGCCGGCCCGCCTCCCTCTGCGCTCGAAGTCATCTGGCGCAGATGTCCCGGGCGATTCGTCACAGCTCAGGCACCTCGCCTGTGGCCAACACCCGAAAGAGGTGAACGTTTCCGAGTATGGGACAATGCTGCGTTTGCGCAATTGCCTGCCGTCATGGATTCTTTTTTCGCGCGCGCCTATGCGGCGCATCGTGACGGACGACTCGTCGATGCCGAGCGCGACTACCGCGCGGCGATCGAGGCCGACCCCGTCCACACCGACGCCCTCCACCTGCTGGGGGTGCTCCGCCATCAGCAGGGGCGTCACGAAGAAGCGGCCGATCTCGTCAGCCGCGCCGTGGCGCTGCGCCCGGACGATGCCGCGCTGCAACTGAATCTGGGCAATGCGCTGAAAGCGCTGGGGCGCCTCGATGGCGCCATCGAGCGCTTTCGCAATGCGTTGACGCTCGCTCCCGAATTCCCGCTTGCGCATTACAACCTCGGCAACGCGTATGCACAGGCGGGGCGGCATGAAGATGCGGTCGATGCATTCGAGAAATCATTGCGCCTGCAGCCGAACGACGCCTCGACTTTCAACAATCTCGGCAACGCGCTGCACGCGCTCGGCCGCAGCGACGAAGCGATCGCGGCGTTCTCTCGCGCGCTGGCGCTGCGCCCCGGGCATGCCGGCGCACACAACAACCTCGGCATGGCGTTTGCGGCGCTCGCTCGCCCCGACGATGCGGTCGCACAGTTTCGCGCAGCGCTGGCGGCCGAGCCGCGCTATCTCGCGGCGCACTTCAATCTGGGCAATACGCTCGACGCCGTAGGTCGCCATGACGAGGCGGTCGAGGCATTCGCAGCGGCACTCGCATTACAGCCGGCTTTCCCGCCCGCGCTGCTGGGCCTCGGCAATGCCCTCGCAGCGCTCGGCCGCCACGCCGAAGCGATCGCCCGCTTCGAGCGAGCCGTCGGGCTCGATCCGCAATTGGCGCTCGCATGGCTCGGCCTGGGCAACGCGCATCATGCGCTCGGCGCACATCAAGCGGCGTTGCGGGCCTTCGACCAAGCGCTGCGCTTACGTCCGGACCTCGCTTCGGCGCACCTCAATCGCGCGCTGACGCTGCTGACGCTAGGCGACTTCGGGCGCGGTCTGCCCGCCTATGAATCGCGCTTCGCGGTCGCGGCGGCAGCGACGGCCACCGGCCGCCTCGCAGCCGCGCCGCCCGAGCCGCCCGTCCCACCACGTTGGCGCGGCGAACCGATCGCTGACAAGACGCTCTGGATCGAAGCGGAGCAAGGCTTCGGCGACACGCTGCAATTCCTGCGCTTCGTGCCGCTCGCATGCGAGCGGGCAGGCCGCATCGTGCTCACCGTGCAGCGTGAACTCGCGCCGCTCGTCGAACCGCTGGCGCAAACCTGGCGCGTCACGCTGACGGTCGCCGGCGAAACGCGGCCCCAAGCCGACCTGCACTGCCCTCTGCTGAGCCTGCCGCTCGCGCTCGGCACCCGACTCGACGCGCTGCCCTCTTCCCGCCGCTACCTCGAGGCGCCCGCTGCCTATCGCCGCCGCTGGCGCGGTTCCTTGGGCGGTCATGCCAAAGTGAAGATCGGTCTTGCGTGGTCGGGCCGGATTCAGGCGCACGAAAACCGCGCGCTGCCCGTCACCCTGCTCGCCCCGCTGTTTGCGTTGGCGGGAATCGATTGGCTCGTGCTGCAGCCGAACCTGAGCGACGACGACAAGCTCGCGCTCGATACGGCGGCGCGCTCCGCGTCGATTCACCGGCTCGATACGCGTATCCGCGATTTCGCCGACACCGCCGCGATCATCGACAAGCTCGACGCAGTCGTCTCGATCGACACGTCGATCGCCCACTTGGCCGGCGCGCTGGGCAAGCCGCTTTGGCTCATGCTGCCGTTCGCGGCCGATTGGCGCTGGTTCACGAACACCGACCGCAGCCCCTGGTACCCGAGCGCCCGGCTCGTGCGGCAGCCTGCGCCGGGGCAGTGGCAAAGCGTCGTCGAGCAAGTGGCGCTCGCGGTTTCGAGCGAGTTTTCGAACCGCTAAACGCAGACGCGGCGCGCGAGCGAATCGCCCTTGCGCCGCGCAACCGATGTAGGCCGCGATGCGGGGGCGGTCAACACGCCAACTGAGCGCGCGACCGAACCGCCGTATGGGGCCGCGGAGAAATCCCGCGCGGCCGCCTCAATGCACGCCGCCGCGTTCGCGAATTTGCGGCCAGGCGAGCTTCATGTAATACAGCATCGACCAGATCGTCAGAACGGCGGCGAGGTAGATAAGCCAGAGGCCCCAAACCCGGGTGTCGATCGAGAACGAGCCGCCCACCGGCACATTGCCGTAGTAAAGCAGCATCGGGATGGCGACCATCTGGCAGGCTGTCTTGAACTTACCCAGCTGGTTGACGGCGACGCTCTTGGACGCGCCGATGTGCGCCATCCACTCGCGCAGCGCGGAAATCGCGATCTCGCGGCCAACGATTACGAGCGCGATCGCCGATTCGATGCGAGACAACTGCACGAGCACGAGCAACGCAGCCGTGACCATCAGCTTGTCGGCGACGGGATCGAGAAACGCGCCGAACGCCGAAGTCTGGTTCCATTTGCGCGCGAGAAAGCCGTCGAACCAATCGGTCAGCGCGGCCAGCACGAAGATCGCCGACGCGGCCATGTTGCGATCGACCGCACTCATCATCGAATCGGGGACATAGAAGACGCCGACGACCAGCGGAATCAGGACGATCCGTAGCCACGTCAGAAAGATCGGAAAGTTGAACGGCATGGACGAAGGTCGGCGTTGGAGTAAGGGAGCGGGCCAGGGAGACGCCATTGTGCCGCGTCGCCGAACCTGCCACAAGCCAGGCGCCGGGACCGCGGCGCCGGACAGACCGACAGCTCAGTGCAACTGCCGGTAGATTTGCTCGGCGAGCGAGCGCGAAATACCTTCGACGCTCGCCAGATCGTCGACGCTGGCCGCGACGACGCCGCGCAGGCCGCCAAAGCGCGCAAGCAACCGCTGACGCCGCTTCGCCCCGATGCCCTCGAGCTCTTCGAGCCGCGACGTCTGGCGCGCCTTGGCGCGTTTCGCGCGCATGCCCGTGATCGCGAAACGATGCGCCTCGTCGCGGATTTGCGCCACGAGCATCAGGGCAGCGCTGTCCTTGCCGAGTTCGAGCGAGGGGCGACCGTCGGCGAAGACGAGCGTCTCCAGGCCGACTCTGCGGCCTTCGCCTTTCGCTACGCCCACGAGCATCGAGCGATCGAGGCCGAGTTCGGTGAATACCTGCCGCGCCACTTCAACCTGTCCCTTGCCGCCGTCGATCAGCACGATGCTCGGCAACACGCCGCCGGCCGCGACGGGTTCCGCCGGATCGGCCGCCAGCTCGGGATCGGCCGCGTTGCTGGCGGCAAGTTCGACGAGTTTTTCGTAACGCCGCGTGAGCACCTGCCGCATGGCGGCGTAATCGTCGCCCGGCGTGATGCCCGTGATGTTGTAGCGGCGATATTCGCCCGACTGCATCTTGTGATCGCGATAAACGACGCATGACGCCTGAGTCGCCTCGCCCATCGTATGGCTGATGTCAAAGCACTCGATGCGCAGGTGCGCAAGATCGTCGCACTCCAGGTTGAGCACATCGGCCAGCGCACGCGTACGCGCTTGCTGAGAACCGCGTTCGGACAAGAGCCGCGCGAGCGCGAGCCGTGCATTCTGCTCGGCCATCGTGAGCCAGACGCGCCGTTGTCCCTGGGGCTGTCGCACGAAGATCACCTTGTGCCCGGCTTGTTCGGTCAACAGGTCGACGAGTTCGCGATTGGCCGGCGCATGACTGACCACGAGCACCGGCGGGACGCGATTGCCGAGATAGTGCTGGGCGATGAACGCCTCCAGCACCTCCGTCTCGATCCCTGCATCGAGGGAGGCGGCGGGATCGCCCGCCTCGACCGCCTGCGCGATGGCTTCTGCCTCTTCCGGCTCAGCCAGATGAGCCTGACCGGGCGCCTGCACCTCTTCCGATGCCGACGCCGCATCCTGCTCCGCTCCGATGGTCGACTCTGACGCCTGCGCCTGCGACAGCGCGACATCGGCAGGCTCGATGGCTTCCTGTTGCGCGTCGCCGGACAATGCCTCATCGCCCGCGACGCCGCTTTCGACGTGCGCAGGGAAATAGGCTTTATCGCCGAGATGACGGCCGCCGCGCACCATCGCAAGGTTCACACACACGCGCCCGCCCTGCGCCACGACGGCGAGAATGTCGACATCGCTGTCGCCCCCGACTTCGATCGCTTGCTGATGCAGCACGGTCGACAGCGAACTCATCTGATTGCGCACAGCCGCGGCCTGCTCGAACTTCAGTTCGGCGGCAAATGCATGCATCTTGGCTTCGAGTTCCTTCATGACCTCGTTCTGCCGGCCCAGCAGGAAGCGCGAGGCATTCGCGACGTCGCGCGCATAGTCCTCTTCGCTGATCGCGGCCACGCAAGGTGCGGTGCAACGTCCGATCTGATGCAGCAGGCACGGTCGCGTCCGATTGTTGAACACCGAATCTTCGCAGGTGCGCAACTGAAAGACGCGCTGCAGAATCTGAATGCTTTCCCGTACGGCCCAGGCGCTCGGGAACGGCCCGAAATACTGGTTCTTTTTATCGACCGAGCCGCGGTAGTAGGCCATGCGCGGAAAAGTGTGGCCGGTCAGCTTCAGATACGGGTAGGACTTATCGTCGCGAAACAGGATGTTGTAGCGCGGCGCCAGGGCCTTGATGAGATTGTTCTCGAGCAGCAGCGCCTCGGCCTCCGAGCGCGTGACCGTCGTCTCGATGCGCGCGATGCGCGTGATCATCATGGCGATGCGCGGCGACAGCTGCGTCTTGGTGAAATAGCTCGACACGCGCTTTTTCAGATCGCGCGCTTTACCGACATAGAGCACGGCGTCGTGCACGTCGTAATAACGGTACACGCCCGGCAGATGCGGCAATTGGGCGAGGAATTTCTTCGGCTCGAACGGCGGCTTGGGGGCGGCGGAATCGGTCATGCGTATAGGGGGCGAAGCGGCGCCCGGCATGGGGCGGCGTGCTTTAGAATCGCCAGTTTAGACCATTTGCGCGCGCGTTCGCGACGTCGGCGACCCATTGGCCGCATTGCCGTCTCGTCGATCGCCCGGTCCTTTTGTCGGTTTTCCCCGCCCATGCCCCCAGCCAACCCCGACACGATAGCCTGCGACCTCTTTTGCGCCGTCATCGACAACTTCGGCGATGTCGGCGTCTGTTGGCGGCTCGCGCGGCAACTCGCGAACGAATACGACTGGCAGATGCGCCTGTTCGTCGACGATCTGCATACGTTCGCACGCTTGTGCCCGGCGCTCGACGTCGCGCTTGCGAGGCAGCGCATCGACGGCATCGTCGTCGAGCATTGGCATGAACCTGCGCACGCCGGCGATACGTTGGCCGTGGCCGACATCGTCATCGAAGCGTTCGCATGCGAACTGCCGCCGGCCTATGTCGCCGCGATGGCACGGCGTGCGCGCACGCCCGTATGGATCAATCTCGAATACCTGAGCGCCGAGGACTGGGTGGCCGAATGCCACCTGAAGCCCTCGCCGCACGCCCGCTATCCGCTGACGAAAACGTTCTTTTTTCCCGGGCTCGGCCCCGGTACCGGCGGGGTGCTCAAGGAGTCCTCGCTCGACCAGGAGCGCATTGCATTCGAGACGTCCGCGACCGCGCGCGAGCAGTGGTGGCGTCAGGCGACGGGCGCCGGCCCCGCCGAGCCCGACGCCACCGTCGTTTCGCTGTTTTGCTACGACAACCCGGCTGCCGACGGCTTGCTCGAGCAGTGGCGCGACGGCCGCGAGCCGGTCGTTCTCCTCGCACCCGAGGGCCGCATTTCCGGCGCGCTCGCGCGCTTTTTTGGCGCCGCAACGTTCGCGGCGGGCGCCCACGCGGTGCGCGGGAACCTGCGGGCGTACTCGCTCGGATTTCGGCCGCAGCCCGAGTTCGACCGGCTGCTGTGGGCGAGCGACGTCAATTTCGTGCGCGGCGAAGATTCTTTCGTGCGGGCCCAGTGGGCACGCCGCCCTTTCGTGTGGCACATCTATCCGCAGGCGGATGCCGCGCACCTGCCCAAACTCGACGCTGCGCTCGCCCATTACTCGGTCACGTTGCCGCCATCGACGCAGGCAGCCGTCACTCGCTTCTGGCACGCATGGAATGGGGCGGGCACGCCCGACTGGGCCGATTTTTGGAGCCATCGGCAGGCATTGCGTGCGCGCGCCGACACGTGGGCGGACGAACTGGCGTCGGTCGGCGATCTGGCCGCCAACCTAGCCGGGTTCGCAAAATTTCAGTTAAAATAAGCGGTTATCCGACGGCGTAGTGCATTTACGAGACCACCGCACGGGGCGCTCATCGCAAACTCGCGCGGCGTCCATCGGGCACCTACCGGCAATGCAGACCGATTGAGCGATCGATGTCGATGCCGTTGAGCAACAGATCAACCACCTTATTCGCATAGGATCGTTTTTTTATGAAGATCGCACAGGAACTGCGCACGGGCAACGTCGTGATGATCGGCAGTGACGCCATGGTCGTGCAAAAGACCGAATACAACAAATCGGGCCGCAACGCCGCCGTCGTCAAGATGAAGCTGAAGAACCTTCTGACGGGTGCAGGCATGGAATCGGTCTACAAGGCCGACGATAAATTCGACGTCGTCGTGCTCGACCGCAAGGAAGTCACGTACTCGTACTTCGCCGATCCGTTGTATGTCTTCATGGACGCCGACTACAACCAGTACGAAGTCGAAGCCGAGATGATGGGCAATGCGCTCAACTACCTCGAAGACGGCATGCCCTGCGAAGTCGTGTTCTACAACGAAAAGGCCATCTCGGTCGAACTGCCCACCACGCTCGTGCGCGAAATCACGTACACGGAACCGGCGGTCAAGGGCGATACGTCGTCGGGCAAGGTGCTCAAGACGGCCAAGATCAACACGGGCTTCGAGCTGCAAGTCCCCCTGTTCTGCAGCACGGGCGACAAGATTGAAATCGACACGCGGACTGACGAATATCGTAGCCGCGCCTAACCGGCTTACCGCACGGCGCCGCTTCGGGCGGCGTATGCGGACCGTTATGTCGACCGAAGCGCCCCACGGGGCGCTTTTTTTTTCGTATGAGTAGTGTATGGTTAAGCAATCTTTACCGGTCGTTTTTTCACAGTGATCCGGAGGCGAGTGCCGCTCTTGCCGGATACGAAGTGTAAGTGCTTGTTCTAAAAGGGGGAACGATCTGGCACGCCAAATGCTTCCCTTGGACAGCCCGTCCGCCGTCAAAACGCGTTTCCCGCGCATGGCGCTTTTTGACTACGGCGTCGGCGGCTCTCGAATCCTTGATTGATTACGCCATCCATGCCACACGCCCTGATTGTCGAAGACGATCCTAATAGCTTGTCCGGTCTGAACGCGATCGTCGCCGCCGACGGCTTTTCGGTCGATACGGCGGCCACGCTTGCCGAAGCGCGCGCTGCACTGACGCGCTTTATTCCCGATGTCGTCCTGATCGACCTCAACCTGCCCGACGGCAGCGGCCTCGATCTGCTGCACAATCTGCCCGCACAGCCGGACGGCGTTGTCCCCGTGATTGTCATGACCGGTAACGCGACGGTCGAAAGCGCGATCGAAGGGTTGCGCCATGGGATTTGGGACTACCTGCTCAAGCCCGTCAACATCCCGCGTCTACGCAGCCTGCTCGCGCGCATTCCGCGGCCCTATGAGTTGACCGAGGAAGTCCAGTCGCTGCGCACGACCTTGCGTCGGCTTGGCCGCTTCGGGCCGATGATCGGCCGCAGCGATGCGGTCCAGCATGTCTACGATTCGATCGAACGGCTTGCGCCGACCGAATCCGCCGTTCTGATCTGCGGCGAAGCAGGCACAGGCAAGGAAGTCGCAGCGCGCACGCTGCATGAGATGAGCCGTCGCCGCAAAGGACCGTTCGTCGTATTCGACTGCCGCGCCTTCGCGCGCGATCCCGGCGCCGAGCGCGGTCTCGACAGCATGCTGTTCGGGCAGGAAAGCGCGATTCCCGCCATCGAGCGGCGCGAGCCCGGCCTGTTCGAGCAAGCCGCGGGCGGCACGCTGTTCCTGGACGAAATCGTCGAGCTGCCGTTGCCGCAGCAGGAGGCGCTGCTGCGAGCGCTCGATTCGCAAACTTACATGCGCGTCGGCGGCAGCAATCAGGTCAGCGTCGACTGCCGCATCGTGGCAGCCACGCGCAAGGCCGCTCGCGACGCCGTCGCGCACGGCGTTCTGCGCGAAGACCTGTGGCTGCGGCTCGACGCGGCCTCGATCGCGTTGCCGCCTTTGCGCGAGCGCGCCGACGACGCCGTCCTGATCGCGGAAGCGCTCGTCGACGAACTCAATCGCGAAATCAATGCGAGCGGACTCGCGACGGTGAACAAACGTATCGGGCCCAACCTCGTACGCGAGTGCCTCACTTACGATTGGCCCGGCAACGTGCGCGAGTTGCACGAACGTGTGCGCCGC
This sequence comes from Trinickia soli, assembly GCF_002879855.1. Taxonomy (GTDB): domain Bacteria; phylum Pseudomonadota; class Gammaproteobacteria; order Burkholderiales; family Burkholderiaceae; genus Trinickia; species Trinickia soli. Next base: position 151,630 of record NZ_PNYB01000009.1, read on the forward strand.
GCCTACAACGCGTCGGGCGAAATCGTCGATTCGTTGCGCGCCGACGAGGCCAACGGATCGGGCGGCCGGCGCTTGAACGGCGGCAGCGTACAGGTCACGGTCGGCACGCCGCTGTCCGACGTCGAAGACCTGCTCATTCGCGCAACGCTCGATGCAGTGGGCGGCACGCGCCACCGCGCGGCGACGCTGCTCGGTATCAGTCCGAAGACGCTTTACAACAAGCTGCAGCGCATGAAGATGGCGTGACAGCCGGTGGCCGGCCAGCCGCTGCGGTCGGTTCGGCGTCGTCGTGCGTTGTGCCGGGCTTCCCGCGGCCTTCCCGCGCCCTTCCCGTGCGTTATACCCGTCCCGCCCGCTATCCGAAGGCCCGCTGCAAGAGCGCCTGGGCATGCTGGTACGCGCTCTGGCCCATCAGCTTGTGCCAACCCGGCGCTTTGCCACGCGGCCGCAGGGCCCTGAGTCGTCGCACGCTCTCTTTCGAGGGTACATACTTCAATTCCTGGAGCACGACCTCGGCGGCCTCGGGCTGATTGCAGACGAGCACCATGTCGCATCCGGCCTCGAGCGCAGTCTGGGCCGCCTGAGTCAGCGTACCGCCGGCGCGCGCCGCCTCCATCGACAAGTCGTCGCTGAAGATCGCCCCCGTAAAGCCGAGCTTGCCGCGCAAAATATCCTGCAGCCAGATGCGTGAGAAGCCGGCTGGCTTCGCATCGACTTTCGAGTAGATCACATGCGCCGGAATCACCGACGAGAGCGCCATGCCAAGCCAGTCGTATGGCATCACGTCTTCGCTCAGGATTTCGTCGAGCTCGCGCTCGTCCACGGGCAGCGCCACGTGCGAATCGGCTGCCGCGAACCCATGCCCCGGAAAGTGCTTGCCGCAGTTGCTCATGCCAGCCAGCGCGAGGCCGTGCGTCAGGCTCTTGGCAAGCAACGTCACCACGCGCGGATCGCGGTGAAACGCACGATCGCCGATCACCGAGGAACGCCCGTAATCGAGATCGAGCACCGGGGTGAAGCTCATGTCCACGCCGCATGCGCGCAGCTCGGCGGCGAGCACGTATCCCGTCGCCGTCGCCACCTTCGTCGCCGACAACACATCGCGATCCCAGAGCTCGCCCAGACGCCGCATGGCGGGCAACACGGTGAACCCATCGCTACGAAACCGCTGGACGCGTCCGCCCTCGTGGTCGACGGCAATCAGCAAATCGTCGCGCACGTCGCGAATGGCATCGGTCAACGCAACGAGTTGCGCGCGACACTCGAAGTGACGTGAGAACAGAATGACGCCGCCTGTCATCGGGTGCGAGAGGCGCCGTACGTCGTCGTCGGTAAGCACGGCGCCCTTGACGTCGAGCATCACCGGTCCGGGAGATTTTTTCATCGGAGCTGAGGGTAGGAAGAGCGAGGAAGAGAACGAAAAATCGAAGTTCGAAGCCTGGCCGCCGCGTTGCGAAAGCGAGGCGCGAGCGCGTTCACGTCGCGGCAGCAGCCAGTTCCGTTTCGGCGATGACGAACGCGACGGCGTAATCGCGCTCGTCGCTGACCGTCACGCGCGCCGTGATGCCGCGCGCGGCGAGCCACTCAGCCAGCTCGCCCGACGCCTGCAGCACAGGCTTGCCGCTCGCTTCGTTCAGGGTTTGCAGTGCGCGCCAGGTCATCGGCCACCGCATGCCGAGGCCGATCGCTTTCGAAAACGCCTCCTTGGCGGAGAACCGCGTAGCCAGAAACGCCAGGCCACGGGCCTGCGAACGTGCATGACGGGCCTGATAGACGCGCAGTTCGTCGGGGCCGAGCACCTTTTCCGCGAAGCGCCCGTTCGTGCGCGTCATCACCTGCGCGACGCGGCTGATTTGAATGACGTCGGTGCCGATGCCGTAGATCGTCATGAGCGTGCCGTCGTCGCTCAGTGCGTTGCGCCAAGACGCGCGGCCACCATGATGGCCTTCATCTCGCGCACCGCGTTGTCCCAGCCGACAAAAATCGCATGCGCGACGATTGCGTGGCCGATATTCAATTCGACGATCCCTTCGATCGCCGCAATCTGCTGCACGTTCGTGTAGTGCAGGCCGTGACCGGCATTGACCTTCAAGCCGAGCGACGCACCGAGTTCGACCCCGCGCACGACGCGCTCGTACTCGCGTCGCTGCTCGCCTTCGTCGTGTGCATCGGCATAGCGCCCCGTATGCAGCTCGATGACGGGCGCGCCCACCTCGTGCGCCGCACGGATTTGCGTCTCGTCAGCGTCGATGAAAAGCGATACGCGCGAACCCGCATCGGTCAACTGGCGGCAGGCGGCGCGGACAGACTCGAAATGGCCGGCTACGTCGAGGCCGCCCTCGGTCGTCAACTCGGCGCGCTTTTCCGGCACGAGGCAAACGTCATGCGGGCGCACGTCGCAGGCAATGTCGAGCATCTCTTGCGTGACCGCGCACTCGAGGTTCATCCGCGTCGACAGTTGCGGCCGCAACGAGCGCACGTCAGCGTCGACGATGTGGCGGCGATCCTCGCGCAAGTGCAGCGTGATGGCGTCGGCGCCCGCTGCCTCGGCATCCAGCGCCGCACGGATCGGGTCGGGGTAGCGCGTGCCGCGGGCGTTGCGCAGCGTGGCGACGTGGTCGATGTTGACGCCGAGGTCGATGACGGTCGGCGACGTCAAAAAGAAGCTCATAGGTTCTGCAAATCGAGAAGGATCTGGCGGGTGGCGAGCGGCGTGCCGCCCAGATAGGTGTTCAGCAAAAAGCGCATCAGCGTTTTGCTTTGCGCGACGGTCTGGGCACGATGGTAATCGTCACACTCCATATCGAGCAACGTCTGCCCCGACACGACAGGCCAATGGGCGGGCAATCCGTTCGCCGCCTCACGCACGCCGCGCTCGGGATCGAACACGTAGCGGCCTTCGGCCGTCACGGCCTTGCGCGCGACGGTGCGATCAAGCGCCATCGCATAGCCGGTTTCCCGCAGCAGGACGCGCTCGAACGAGCGCAGCACCTGCACGGGCGGTTCATCATGTGCAAGACGCGTCAGCGTGACGACGTAGTGGTGAAACAACTGCGGGTGGGGGTCTTCTCGCGCACAAAACTTCACGAGCAGTTCATTGACGTAGAAGCCGCACAGCAGCGCGTCGCCCATCAAAGGCAGCATGCCGCCCACCCACTCGGCACCCGTCAGCGTGCGCATCTCGGATTTGCCCGACCACGACATCGACAGCGGTTGAAACGTCTGCAAAACGCCGCGCAATGCCGAATGCGGCCGCTTCGCGCCCTTCGCGACGAGCGCAAGGCGGCCGTGGTCGCGCGAGAACACGTCGATGATGAGGCTCGTCTCGCGATAGGGATAGCTGTGCAGCACGAAAGCGGGCTGCTCCGCGATGCGGTGCGAGCCCGCTCGCGATTCCTGCGATTCTCGGAGCATTCGGCGCTCGGCGGCGGGCGCGCCCTCGTCGCCGGCATCGGATCGACGCGCGCTGCGACGCTCCTTCACACCCGGCGTGCCGGCCGCCTTCGATTCCGCCGATGCGGCGCGCGTGCGGGTGCGTGCGCGTGTTTTGACTCCGTCGCGCCGACCGTCCTCGCCACCGGGGCTTTCGTCGGCTTCCTTGACGGCTTGGTCGTCGGTCGAGAGAAGCGTCACCGACGCGTCATGGATCTCGTCATTCGTACCCATAGGCACGCAGGCCGGCTTCGTTGTCGGCCCAACCGCTCTTTACCTTGATGAACGTTTCCAGATAGACGGGACCGTCGAAAAGCTTCTCCATATCGATCCGCGCTTCCGTGCTGATCTGTTTGAGCTTGGCGCCCTTGTGGCCGATGATCATCGCCTTGTGGGTGTCGCGATCGACGAGAATCGTCGCGAATACGCGGCGCAGCCGCCCTTCCGTCTCGAACTTGTCGATCAGCACCGTGCTCGTGTACGGCAATTCGTCGCCCGTCCATCGAAACACCTTTTCACGCAAGATCTCGGCGGCAAGGAAACGCTCGCTGCGATCGGTCAGGTCATCTTCGCCGTAAATCGGCTCGCCTTCGGGCAGATACGGCTTGATCGTCTCGAGCAAATGCTTGACGTCCTCGGCGCGCTTGGCCGAAAGCGGCACGATCTCCTTGAATTCGCGCAGCGCGCTGGTCTTCTGCAAGAACGGATAAAGCGTCGTTTTATCGCTGACCCGGTCGAGCTTGTTCACGACGAGAAGCACCGGCGCCGATGGGGGAATCAGATCGAGCACCTTTTGATCGTCGGGCCCGAAACGACCTGCCTCGATTACGAACAGGACAGCGTCCACAGCCGTCAGCGTCGAAGTGACGGCACGGTTCAACGAGCGGTTCAGCGCGCCGCTATGCTGAGTCTGAAAGCCCGGCGTGTCGACGAAAACGAACTGCGCGTCGTCGAACGTATGGATACCCGTGATGCGATGCCGGGTCGTCTGCGCCTTGCGCGACGTGATGCTGATCTTTTGGCCGACGAGCGCGTTCATCAACGTCGATTTGCCGACATTGGGGCGACCCACGATAGCGACCATGCCGCAACGAAAGCCGGAGGAATTGGGGGTATCAGTCATGCGGAGCTGGCGATTCGAAAAGGGGCGGCACGGCGCACTGCCGGCGCCGAGGACGCTAAGGGGATCATGAATGGCCGGGCTCGGGTAAGCGCGGAGGCGCGGCGCCGGCAATGTCGGTGACAAGCTCCACCTCACCGCCTTTCACGGGTGCGCCGGCCGGCGATTGCACGGGGGCCGCGCCGGACTCGGATTTGCCATGCGCATCGGCAGGCCTCGGCGCAGGCGCGTCGACCTTCGCCGACGGCTCGTCGCCGCGCGAAACGGCCGCGTCGGGCTTGACCGACATCGAACCTTCGGCCTTACCGGGCGCCTCCGCTTTCACGGCCGAGTCCTGCGTGCGCAGCGCGGCCTTATGCTCGACATGGGCCGCGCGGATCATCGCGGGCGGCACATTCGGAAGGCGCTCGGCGCTCTCCGCAGCAGATGCCGTCTTCGCGCCCTCGCTGCGCGCGGATTTGTCCCGTTCGCCGCGCCGCTCGGGCGATCTGAGATCGAGCGCTGCCTGCACGCCCTTCACACCGGGCACGACTTCGGGCTCGCCGACCTTGGCCGAGCGCGCACCGCGCGAGCGCTTGGGCTTGGTTTCGAGCGCCGGCTGCAACGCCATCACTTCATCCAACGCCTTCTTGGCTGCCGCCTGCTCGGCGGCACGCCGGCTCGCGCCGGACCCCGATACCTTCACCTCGAGCTTGGGCACCGTACATTCGACTTCGAACTGCTGATTGTGCGCGGCGCCGTGCGTCGCCACCACCGTGTAGGTGGGCAATGCGATCTTGTGGCCCTGCAGATATTCCTGCAGCAGCGTTTTGGAATCCTTGCCGAGCGTGCGCGGATCGATGTGATCGAGAATCGGCACGTACAGGCGCTTGATGACGGTCTGGGCGGCGTCGAAACCGCCGTCGAGAAAGATCGCGCCGAGGATCGCTTCGAACGCATCGGCCAGAATCGACGGCCGCCGGAAGCCGCCGCTGCGCAGCTCGCCCTCTCCCAGGCGCAGGCTTTCGGAGATATTCAGGGCCTGAGCGATCTCATACAGCGACTGCTGCTTGACGAGGTTGGCGCGCACGCGCGACAGATCGCCTTCGTCCAATTTGCCGAATCGCTGATACAAAAGTGCAGCCACCGCGCAATTTAGAACGGAATCGCCCAAAAATTCGAGCCGTTCGTTGTGCGAGGCACTGTGACTGCGGTGAGTTAACGCCTGGCGCAATAATTCCGCATTGCGAAATTCGTAGCGCAACCGGCTTTCCAGCGGAGATAGCGGCATGTGCAGAGTATAACGCGCGCGCCCCGCCCGGCGATTCGGCGGGGCGAGACGCGAAAAACGTGGCCGGTCGTGCGCTCGTGCTTGTTACAGACGAGATGACGCGCACGAAGCGCGCGACGCGAGCGGTGCTCAGTTGAACGGGCCGATGCGTTTCAGATTGCTGAAGTTCATCCAGACGAAGAACGCGCGGCCGACAATGTTGCGATCGGGCACGAAGCCCCAATAGCGGCTGTCGGCGCTGTTGTCGCGGTTATCGCCCATCATGAAGTAATGGCCGGGCGGCACCTTGCAGACCACGCCCGCGCTGTTATACGTACAGTTGTCGCGGTACGGATAATCTTCGGCGCCGATCACAAACGGCGGCACGGCGGGGTTGTTCAGAATCCCGTGCTTGCGCCCATCGAGCGATTCCTCGAACTGCTTTGCATAGCCGATTCGTTCTTCGTCGAAATAATCGGGCAGCGGCGTCTCGGCGACAAGCTTGCCATTGATCGTCAGGCGCTTGTTTTCATAAGCGATGACGTCCCCGGGCAATCCGACCACACGTTTGATGTAGTCGACCGATTCGTCCTTCGGATAACGGAACACGACGACATCGCCACGGTGCAGTGGGCCGCCTTGCGTGATTTTCGTATCGGTGATCGGCAGCCGCAGCCCGTATTCGAACTTGTTCACGAGAATGAAGTCGCCGACGAGCAGCGTCGGCACCATCGAGCCCGACGGAATCTTGAACGGCTCGACCACGAACGAGCGCACGAGGAATACGACGAGGATGACGGGAAAAAAGCTGGCCGTGTATTCGAGCCACCAGGGCTGGCGCAGCTTTTCGTCGCGCAACCGGGCCCGCGTTTGCGGCGCGTTTTCATCGGCGAAGCGCTCGCCGACGCGCGCCTGCTGTCGGTCGAACTCGACGACGGCGGCCTCGGCCGCGCGCCGCCTTTGCGGCAAAAATACCAATTTATCGGCAACCCACGCGATGCCCGTCAGAATGACGAGCACAAAAAGAATCAGCGCAAAGTTCATGTAAGAGCGGTCCTGTTATTTGTCTTCGACGCGCAAGATAGCGAGAAAAGCTTCCTGCGGGATCTCGACGGACCCGACCTGCTTCATTCGCTTCTTGCCTTCTTTTTGCTTTTCCAGCAGCTTCTTCTTCCGCGTGATGTCGCCCCCGTAGCACTTCGCGAGCACGTTCTTGCGCAACGCCTTGATGTTCTCGCGCGCGATGATATGCGCGCCGATGGCCGCCTGAATCGCGACATCGTACATTTGGCGCGGAATGATCTCGCGCATCTTGGCGGCGACTTCTCGACCCCGATATTGCGACTGCGTCCGGTGGACGATGACGGACAGTGCATCGACCTTGTCGCCGTTGATCAGCATGTCTACCTTGACGACATCCGACGCACGATATTCCTTGAACTCATAATCCATCGACGCGTAGCCGCGCGAGACCGATTTGAGCCTGTCGAAGAAGTCCAGCACGATTTCCGCCATCGGGATTTCGTACGTCAGCTGAACCTGGCGGCCGTGATACTGCATGTTGATCTGATTGCCGCGCTTTTGCGTACAGAGCGTGATGACCGAACCGACATAGTCCTGCGGCATATAGAGGTTCACGGTGACGATCGGCTCGCGGATTTCCTCGATCTTCGAAGGATCGGGCATCTTCGCCGGGTTCTCGACCATGATCGTCGTACCGCCCTGCAGCACGACTTCATAGACGACGGTAGGCGCCGTCGTGATGAGATCCATGTCGAATTCGCGCTCGAGCCGCTCTTGCACGATCTCCATGTGCAACAGGCCCAGGAAGCCGCAGCGAAAGCCAAAACCCAGCGCCTGCGAAACCTCGGGCTCGTATTGCAGCGATGCGTCGTTGAGCTTGAGCTTCTCGAGCGATTCGCGCAGTGCGTCGTATTGATTCGCCTCGACAGGGTAAAGGCCGGCGAACACCTGCGGCTTGACTTCCTTGAAACCCGGCAGCGGTTCTTGCGCCGCGCGCGTCGCGAGCGTGACCGTATCGCCGACCTTCGCCGCCGTGAGCTCCTTGATGCCGGCGATGATGAACCCCACCTGACCGGCCGAGAGCTCGTCGAGATCCTTCGACTTCGGCGTGAACACGCCGATGTGCTCGACCGGATACTGCGCGCCCGTGGCCATCAGCTTGATTTTGTCCTTCGGCCGCAGCGTACCGTTGACGATACGCACGAGCATCACCACGCCGACATAGTTGTCGAACCACGAATCGATGATGAGCGCTTGCAGCGGCGCGGCCGGATCGCCCTTCGGCGGCGGCACCTTGGCGATCAACGCTTCGAGCACATCTTCGACGCCGAGCCCCGTCTTCGCGCTGCATCGTACGGCATCGGTCGCATCGATGCCGATGACGTCCTCGATCTCTTCGATCGCGTTCTCGGGATTGGCCGCGGGTAGATCGATCTTGTTGAGCACCGGCACCACTTCGACACCGAGCTCGATCGCCGTGTAACAGTTCGCGACGGTCTGCGCTTCGACGCCCTGACTCGCGTCGACGACGAGCAATGCCCCTTCGCAGGCCGACAGCGAACGGCTCACCTCGTACGAGAAGTCGACGTGGCCCGGCGTGTCGATGAGGTTGAGGTTATAGACCTTGCCGTCGCGCGCCCGATAATGAAGAGCGGCCGTTTGCGCCTTGATCGTAATGCCGCGCTCGCGCTCGAGATCCATCGAGTCGAGCACCTGCGATTCCATTTCGCGGTCGGACAATCCGCCGCACAGTTGAATAATGCGATCGGCGAGCGTCGACTTGCCATGGTCGATGTGCGCAATGATCGAGAAGTTGCGTATGTGATCCATTCAGGGCCGATCAAGCGAAAAAGGCGCGCTCGGACGACTGCGGAGCACGCCTTGTAAGTACGTGAAAAAACGGCCTATTTTAGCCGAAATGGGCCTCGGACGGCGGATTTCCCGGTGGGAAGCGCTCACGCGCAACAGGTAGGGCCCGTTCACGCCGATTCCTGGCTTGCGCCAGCCACCACGAATGATTTTCTCAATCGGTGGAACCCGCCCTGGCCAACGCCGAGCGCACGCGCTCGGCGTCGAGCCGATAACGGCTCAGCTCTTCGCCGTTGCAGACGAGCACGGGGACGAGTTCGTCGTAGCGCTCGACGAGCAGCGGGTCGGCGTCGACATCGACCACCTCGACCGTGGCCCCGAACGCACGCGCCAGCGGTTCAAGCTCGACCCGCATCTCTTCGCAAAGATGACACCAGGCCCGCGAATAGAGGGTCAGCAGGGGTGCGCGCACGGCGGCCGACTTCATTTGCCCGGTGTGTGCGGCTTGATCGGCACGAACTGCGTGTTCTCTCCGCGGCGCACGAGCACGGGCACCATTTTCTGCGAATCGAGATGCGCCGCAACCTGGTCGAACTGCTTCGCACTCGACACATCGGTATCCCCGATGCGCACGATCACGTCGCCCTTTTGCAGCCCGACGCGCGCGGCCGGTCCGTCGACGGCCTCGACCTGCACGCCGCCGGTGCTGAGCTTCATCGACTTCAGCTGGTCGGCCGACAGATCCGACACCGTCACCCCGAGCGGATTGGACGGACGCGCTTTCGCCGCCGGGGCCTCATGCGCGTCGGCCTTCGCCACTTTTTCCGGCAGCGTTTGCACGACCGTGATCGGCAATTCGCGCGATTGGCCTTTGCGCCAAATCGTTACCGTGGCCTTGCTGCCCGGCTTCGTGTCGCCGACCATGCGCGGCAGATCCGTGTCCGCTTCGACCGGAGCGCCGTTGAACTTCAAGATGATGTCGCCGGGCTGAATGCCCGCCTTGTCGGCCGGGCCGCCCGGCTCGACGTTGCTCACGAGCGCCCCTTCGGCGCGCGGCAGGCCAAGCGAGTCGGATACATCCTTCGTCACCTGCCCGATCGACACCGCGATCCGGCCGCGCACGACCTTGCCCGTCGACTTAAGTTGCTCGGCCACGCGCATCGCTTCGTCGATAGGAATGGCGAAGGCGATACCCATGAAGCCGCCCGTGCGACTGTAGATCTGGGCATTGATGCCGATCACCTCGCCTTGCATGTTGACGAGCGGGCCGCCCGAGTTGCCGGGATTGACGGCGGCGTCAGTCTGGATAAACGGCAGATAGTCGCCCGTCTCCCGCCCCTTCGCGCTGACGATGCCTTCGGTCACCGTATTGTCGAGCCCGAACGGCGAACCGATCGCGAGCACCCATTCGCCGACGCGCAGCTTGTTCGAATCCCCGATCGTGACGGACGGCAGGTTCGCGGCATTGATCTTGACGATGGCGATATCGGTGCGATCGTCGACGCCGATCAGCCTGGCCTTGAACTCGCGCTTGTCGGTGAGCGTGACGTAGATGTTGTCGGCGTCATCGACGACGTGCGCGTTCGTCATCACATAGCCGTCGGACGAGAGGATGAAGCCCGAGCCGACGCCGTTGTTCTGCTCGCCGCCGTCGCCGTTATCGGACTGATCCGGGCTGCCGCCGCGATCGCCGCGCCCCCCCTTGTCGCCGCGGCCACCGCCGCGCGGCGAGTTGGGCGCCTGCGGCAGCGGGATGCCGAAAAAGCGCCGGAAGAACTCGGACATGTCGCCTTCGTCCATTCCGGGCGGCACGGCGCGTTGGCCGCTGGCCGTCGACACACGAGAGGTCGTGCGGATGTTGACGACGGCCGGCCCGACCTTGTCGACGAGATCCGCGAAGTCGGGCAGGTTCGCGCCCGGAGCAATGGCCAACGCCGAGTGGGGCACGAACGACAGGCAAGCCATCGCTGCGGCGGCCGCGAAGAATTTGCGCACCGAGAGATTCGTCATAAGGAAGGGGAGCGGAAGCGTTACTTGGTAGCTTTGTATTCTATGGCAGACGCGAATCGCTGCAGCGTTGTTTGAGGCACTTCCCCCAACACCGTGACCCAGAAATCGCGATATTTCGTCACCAGCACGTGGGTCGCCCCGGTACTGCCCGCCCCTTCCTTGCGCGAATTATTCTCGGCGGGCTCGACGAAGACCGAGATTGTCGACAACCCGTCGGAAAACACGGCCTGGTCCACGGGAATCGGGGGCGCAGCGGCGTCGCGCGCGGCCATCGGCCGGCGCAATTGACGAATTTCGCGAAAACCGGCGACGTCAGGCTTGATGCGCCATCCTTGCGCCTGCATGTCGATGGGCGATACGGGCGGATGCACGACCGTCCAGCCGCTGGTGTTGTGCATGCCCGCGACAATGCCCGATTTCCGCGCAGGCACGCCGATGCGCACCTGCGTGAACGCAATCTGCTCGAGCACCTGGCCTGAGGCATCGAGCGTCTGCACACGCAGCAGCAGGCCTGTCTTTGCATCGGCCCAGAGCTTATAGGCGAAACGGTAAACATCCTTCGGATCGAGTTCGATCACCTGCGCATCGAGCCCCGCCACGCGGTCGCCGCTGAGCAATTTCGGGTCGTAGACGGACAGCACCTGCTCCGCACCGGCGCTCATCAGAGCGGGGAACGCGTCGCGGTTCAGACGCTTTTCCACGACACACAAATGCCGCTCGGGCACGAAAGTGTAAAGGTCGTCGTCGTGACGCAGGAGCTTGCGCGGCTGGCCGTCGAGGCTTTCCAGCGATTCGAATTCGCCCTCGCCGCGCACCGCGTAATGCTCGATCCGCGAAGATTGCACGAAATTGCCACGCTGATAGACGAAGACGCCCTCGTAGTTTTCACGTCGCGCCGCATCGTGAATTCGATCGAGCCAGGCGGAGGCCCGTTCACGGGCGGAGGAATCGGCCTGGGCGAGCGCCACGCGCGGGCAAACCGACAACAGCGCGGCCACGCAAATCAGCCACGCCGCCCCCTGCCCCCGGGCGGCGGCGCGCATCGTGCGCAATGTCTGCATCGGCTTATTGGCCTTCGGAAGTCTGAACGGCGGCGCGAATCAGCGGCATCGAGCCAGGCACCATCGGCTGCTGGGCGAATTGTTGGTGTGCTTCCAGATATTGGTCGAGACTGGCATCGCGGATGATGTTGCCGCTCTGCGCGCCTGCGCCCGACATCGCGACGGTCTGCACGCCGCCCGCGCGAGCATTGGTGGACGCCGTTTGGACCGCTCCCTGCGATGCGCCGTGCTGGAACTGCGGCAGGACGATCCAACTGAGCGTGGCCACCGCCGCAGCCACGGCAAGCGCGGGCGCGACACGCCGGCGCAGCGCCGATGCGCCGTGCCGGGCCGTCGCGCGCGCGGGAATCAGGATATGCGGCTCGGCTTCCAGCCGCGCCGCGAACCCGCTCAGAAAAGCACTGCTCGCAGCGGGATGAATCGCCAGATCGTCGGAGCGCAAAGCGTCGCCGATCAGGTGGTATGCCGACCATGTGGTTCGATCCGCATGATCGAACCCGGTCAGCATCTGGTCGAACGACTCGGAAGGATCAAGCCCTTCCCCATCGACAAATGCGGACAAACGCTCGCTGCGCGAGTTCCGTTGCGACTCCATCGAGACCGACCCCATGACGCTCCCCATCTTACAAACACCCCGTAGTGATACCACTTGACCCGGTTCTCGTTGGCATAGCCGAGCCTTTACCGTTTTACCGCGAGCGCTACCAGCGCTTGCCCTCCGGCGTATCGAGCAGCGGACGCAATTTTGACGCAATCGCCTCCCGAGCGCGAAAAATTCGCGATCGAACCGTTCCGATGGGGCACCCCATCATGTCGGCGATTTCCTCGTAGCTCAGCCCTTCGATTTCCCGAAGGGTAATAGCCACCCGAAGCTCTTCGGGCAGCAGGGCCATTGCAGCGTTGACCGTCTGTGCGATCTGCTTGCTCATCAACATCGACTCAGGCGTGTTGATATCCCTTAGTTGATCGGCGTCGGAGAAAGTTTCCGCCTCTTCGGCGTTTGCTTCGGTCGAAGTGGGCGCGCGCCGGCTTTGCGTCGCGAGATAGTTCTTCGCCGTGTTGACTGCAATCCGGTACAGCCACGTGTAAAACGCCGACTCGCCGCGGAACTGCGGCAGCGCGCGATAGGCTTTGATGAACGCATCCTGCGCGACGTCCTCGACCTCGGCCGGGTCGCGCACGAGACGCGAGATCAAGCGAATGATCTTGCGATGGTATTTCGAGACCAGGAGTTCGAACGCTGCCTTATCGCCCTGCTGCACGCGCTCGACCAGTACCTGATCGATTTCTTTTTCACTCACCTGATGGGGTCCGTTCACTTGGGAGGGGTGCATCGCGGAGCGCTATTGTAGCGTCCCCATCAAACCCTCATGCACCATGTGTAACCGTCGTTACGGCCGTTACAGATTGGTCTTACGCCGTGGTCTTACGCCGCAGCGCGGTGCCGCCGCGCCTACGCGGCATGACGGCCGCGTACGGCCAATTCGCGAAAAACCGCCGCATCGACGGAATCGGCCGCGACGATGAGGACGTTCGGCCGCCGCCCGTCCGCACCGTCGACGGCCAACACCAGCAACCGCTCGGCCCACTGCGTCGCGCCGACAATGCGCCCTTGAAGCCGCGCGCGCCCGCACCGATCGAACGCGGCGATTGCCTCGCCCGTCAATTCGAGCAGCGCCGGGTGCCGACGCTCGTGCCGCACGAGACACACGCCGAGCGCAGCGACGACGGTCACAGCCAGCCAAAGCGCATCGATCTTCCCGAGGTGCGCGGCGGCCGTGGCATAGGCAGCCCCCGCGCAAACGACGACGAACGCGAGCGACGCAAGGCGTATCGCGACCGAGCTGCGCAACGCGACGCGCCGCGGCCTGCCCGGTTCGCGATAGAAGCCTGCAGCCTCAGTCAACGGACCGCCGCGCTCAGATGCGCTTGAAGACGAGCGTGCCGTTCGTGCCGCCGAACCCGAACGAGTTCTTCAGCGCGACGTCGATCTTCATCTCCCGGGCCGTGTTCGCGCAGTAGTCGAGATCACATTCCGGGTCTTGATTGAAGATGTTGATCGTCGGCGGCGACACCTGGTGATGAACGGCCAACACCGTGAACACCGACTCGAGGCCGCCCGAGCCGCCGAGCAAGTGGCCCGTCATCGACTTCGTCGAATTGACGACGGTCTTCTTCGCGTGCTCGCCCAGCGCGCGCTTGATGCCGGTGGTTTCGGCGATATCGCCGAGCGGCGTCGACGTGCCGTGCGCGTTGACGTAATTGACCTCGTCACCGTTGATGCCGGCATTGCGCAGCGCCGCGGCCATGCAGCGACGGGCGCCATCGCCGTCTTCGAGCGGAGCAGTCATGTGATACGCGTCGGCGCTCATCCCATAACCGGCAATTTCGGCGTAGATCTTCGCGCCGCGCGCCTTCGCATGCTCGTACTCTTCGAGCACCATGACGCCCGCACCCTCGCCGAGCACGAAGCCGTCACGATCCTTGTCCCAGGGACGACTGGCCGTGGCCGGATCGTCGTTGCGCTGAGACAGCGCACGCGCCGCGGCGAAACCACCGATGCCAAGCGGCGACACGGTCGCTTCCGCGCCGCCCGCGAGCATGACGTCGGCGTCGCCGTATTCGATCAGGCGCGCAGCCTCGCCGATACAGTGCAGCCCCGTCGTACAAGCCGTGACGATCGCGAGGTTCGGCCCTTTGAGACCGAATTTCATCGACAGGTGGCCCGAAATCATGTTGATGATCGAGGCCGGGACGAAAAACGGCGAAATGCGGCGCGGGCCGCGATTGAGCAGTTCCGTCTGCGTCACTTCGATCAGCGGCAGGCCGCCAATGCCGGAGCCGACCACGACGCCGGCACGCTCCGCATTGGCTTCGGTGATTTCGATGCCGCTGTCCTGCATCGCCTGCATGCCGGCCGCCATGCCGTAATGGATGAACGTATCCATATGGCGGGCTTCCTTGGCGGGCATGTAATCTTCGACGTTGAAGCCTTTCACTTCGCCAGCGAAGCGCGTCGAGAAGTTCGTTGCGTCGAACTTCGTGATGGTCGCGATACCGGACTTGCCGGCGACCAGATTGGCCCACCCGTCGGCAACATTATTGCCAACAGGCGACACCAGTCCCAAGCCTGTTACAACAACACGGCGACGGCTCACGGTAACCCCTTTTTCATAAATGACAAAAGCAAAAGCCACAGCGACCCCAGGAAACTGCCCCTGTGACCCTGTGGCTAAGAATTCGACACCAGCATCGGCATCCGACGTGAAAACGCGTCAAACGCGGCCGGCGCAAACGCGCCAGGCGCGCGAAGCGTTACGCCTTGACGTTGGCGCGAGCGTAGTCGATCGCTTGCTGAACCGTCGTGATCTTTTCGGCTTCCTCGTCCGGAATTTCCATGCCGAACTCGTCTTCCAGCGCCATCACGAGCTCAACGGTATCGAGCGAGTCTGCGCCGAGGTCGTTCACGAACGAAGCTTCGTTCTTGATTTCAGCTTCGGCAACGCCCAGTTGTTCCGCGACGATCTTCTTGACGCGCTGTTCGATGTTGTCCATTACCCCTCCGAGGGAAAAAGTTCAAAATTGCAAGTGCGCGCATTTTATCAGGTTTGCCTGCTCAAAAAGCGCGCTCAGCTAAGGTTGAGGCTTCGCGCCGGAAGCGTTCGGCTACCGCCGGCGCGGATGGTAAACGAAATTCGTCAAGACATGTACATCCCGCCGTTCACATGCAACGTCGTGCCGGTGATGTACCCGGCCTGCGGCGAAGCAAGGAACGCAACGGCATGGCCGATGTCCTCGGCGCTGCCCAGCCGTCCGAGCGGGATTTGCGTCTTCAGTGCGGCTTGTTGCTCTTCGGGCAGCACCTTCGTCATATCGGTATCGATGAACCCCGGCGCCACGCAGTTGACCGTGATGCCGCGGCTGCCGATCTCGCGCGCGAGCGCACGCGTCATGCCCGCCACGCCGGCTTTCGCCGCCGCGTAGTTGATCTGCCCCGGGTTGCCCGCCGACCCAACGACCGAGGTGATATTGATGATGCGGCCGCCGCGCGCCTTCATCATCGGGCGCAGGACGGCGCGCGATAGCCGGAACACGGCCTTCAGGTTCGTATCGATGACGGCGTCCCACTCGTCGTCCTTCATGCGCATCGCCAGTTGATCGCGCGTGATGCCGGCGTTGTTCACGAGCACGTTCAGCGCGCCGAATTCCTTCACGAGCGAATCGATCAGGGCATCGACGGCCTGAGCGTCGTTGACTTCAAGCACGGCGCCGCGCCCGGCCAGGCCCTCGGCCCCCAGCGCCTCGGTGATGCCGGCGGCGCCGGCTTCGCTCGTGGCCGTACCGATGACGGTGGCGCCTTGTCGCGCGAGCACGAGCGCGATCGCCCGGCCGATGCCGCGCGAGGCGCCCGTCACGAGGGCAACGTGTTTATCGAGTGCTTTTTCCATGATGGTTCGGATGTTCCGCAATGACGCGGTGGATTTCTGGCAGGTTGTCGATCTTCTTCGTATCGGCCGCAGATGAGTCCGAAGGCTCAGGCTTCACGCGCCGAGCAGCTTCAGCGTCTCGTCGAGCGAGGCCGGATCCGTGATTGCGGCACCGACGAGATTGCCGTCGATGCGCTTGGTCAGCCCGGCGAGCACTTTGCCGGGGCCGCACTCGATCAAATGCGTCACGCCGTCCCTGGCCATGGCCTGTACGCATTCCACCCAGCGCACAGCCCCCGCCGCCTGACGCACGAGCGCATCTTTGATGGCGGCCGGTTCGGACACCGTGGCCACATCGACGTTGTTGACGACGGGAATCTGCGGCACCTTGATGTCGACGCCGGCGAGATATTCGCGCAGGCGATCCGAGGCAGGCTGGAGCAACGACGAATGGAACGGCGCCGAGACCGGCAGCGGCAGCGCGCGCTTCGCTCCTTTCGCCTTCGCCAGTTCGCATGCCTTTTCGACGGCAGCCTTGTGGCCCGCGATCACGACCTGCGCCGGCGCATTGAAGTTGACCGCCTCCACTACGCCGCTGCTTTCGCGCGCCGCTTCCGCGCAGACGGCATGCACCGTGTCGTCGTCGAGACCGAGGATGGCGGCCATGCCGCCAACGCCGACCGGCACGGCCGTTTGCATCGCCTGGGCGCGAAAGCGCACGAGCGGCACGGCGTCGCGAAAGGCGAGCGCACCCGCGGCGACGAGCGCCGTGTACTCGCCGAGGCTGTGACCTGCGACGACTGCCGGCGCGGCCCCGCCCGCTTCGCGCCAGGCGCGGTAGATCGCGTAAGCGGCCGTCAACATGACCGGCTGGGTATTCGTAGTGAGATTGAGTTCTTCGGCCGGGCCCTCGGCGATCAGCTTGGCGAGATCCTGACCTAGTGCGTCGGACGCCTCCTGAAGCGTCTCGCGGACAACCGCACGATCGGAAAATGCATTCAACATGCCGACCGATTGCGATCCTTGTCCCGGAAAAACGAACGCAAATTTCATATCGTTCCCAAAATGTGAGCCTTGTTGACGCGAGCGGCGCGCGCATTGCCCCCGGCCGAGCGCCGGTTGCCGGACCGCCCGCAGCCGATCAGTAGCGAATGAGCGACGCGCCCCAGGTGAAGCCGCCGCCGACGCCTTCGATGAGCACGTTCTGGCCGCGCTTGATGCGCCCGTCGCGCACCGCGAGATCGAGCGCGAGCGGAATCGACGCGGCCGACGTATTGCCGTGCTCGCCGACCGTCACGACCATGCGCTCTTGCGGCAAGCCGAGCTTGCGGCAAGTGTGCGACATGATACGGATATTGGCCTGGTGCGGAATCAGCCAATCGACCTGGTCGGGCGAAACGTCGGCCTTGGCGAGGGCCTCGAGGGCAACCTTCTCGAGCACGTTGACGGCCAACTTGAAGACCGCCTGCCCATCCATATGAAGGAACGCGCTGCCCGCGACGACGCCGCCGTTGACATGGCCCGGCGTGCAAAGAATGCTGGCGTAGCTCCCGTCCGCATGGAGCGCGCTCGAAAGCACGCCCGGCTCGTCCGACGCCTGCAGAATCGCGGCGCCGGCGCCGTCGCCGAACAACACGCACGTGGTGCGATCGTTGAAATCGAGAATGCGCGAGAACGTCTCGGCGCCGACGATGAGCGCCGTGCGGTGCTGGCCGCTGCGGATCAGCGCATCGACCGTCGCGACGGCATAGGCGAAACCCGAGCAAACGGCCTGGATATCGAACGCGGCGCCGCCGTTCTTGATCTGCAGTTTGTCCTGCAGCAGGCAAGCGGTGCTCGGAAACACGAAATCGGGCGTGGACGTGGCGACCACGATCAGATCAATCGTCTGCGGGTCGACATCGGCCGCTTCGATTGCACGTTGCGCCGCGATTAGCGCGAGATCGCTCGTCGTGACGTTGGCTTCGGCAAAATGACGCGCGTGGATGCCCGTGCGCGCGACGATCCATTCGTCACTCGTTTCGACGCCGCGCCGGGCCAGTCGATCCGCGAGCTCTTGATTCGTGACACGGCCGGGCGGCAGATAGCTGCCGGTGCCGAGCACGCGGGAGTAAATAGTCGGTTGGGCCATTTAAGCTTTCGAAGATACCGCGGCGTAAGGCTCGGCCGGACGGCCGGCAAGGTTCGCGTGACCGGCGCCGCCCGGTTCGCGCGCTGCTTGCGCGAGCGGCGCCGCGTTCTCTTCCATCGCGCGCGCCAGGCGTTCGAGCACACCATTTTTGACGGCATCATACCCGCGTTTGATGGCCCACTCAAACGCATAAGCATCGGCGGAACCGTGGCTCTTGATGACGAGCCCCCTTAGTCCGAGCAATGCCGCACCGTTGTACTGGCGATGATCGACGCGCTTCTTGAAGCGCATCAGAACGGGCAGCGCCAGGATGGCCATGAATTTGGTCAACAACGAACGACCGAACTCCTCGCGGATGATGTCCGAGAGCATCTGCGCCAATCCTTCCGACGTTTTCAGCGCGACGTTGCCGACGAAACCATCGCACACGATGACGTCGGCCGTGCCCCTGTAGATGTCGGTGCCTTCCACGTTGCCGCGGAAATTGAGCGTGCTCGCACGCAACAGCTCACCGGCGCGCTTGATCGTGTCGTTACCCTTGATGACCTCTTCGCCGATGTTCAAGAGCCCGATCGTGGGACGATCCTTGCCCTCGAGCGCAGAAACGAGCGCGTGGCCCATCTCGGCGAATTGGAGCAGATGCTGCGGCTCGCAATCGACGTTCGCGCCGAGGTCGAGCATCATCGTGTAGCCGTGGGGGTTGGGTAGCGCCGACGCGATAGCGGGCCGCTCGATGCCGGCGAGCGTTTTGAGCACGTACCGGGACACGGCCATCAACGCACCCGTATTGCCTGCGGAAATGCATGCTTGCGCCGCCTCGTCCTTCACGAGGTTGAGCGCCACCCGCATCGACGAGTCCTTCTTCTTGCGCAATGCGACTTCGACGGGGTCATCCATGGCGACGACCTCCGAGGCCGGCACGATGGTCAGCGCTGCGAGGTCGAGCGCCTTGCATTTCTTCAGTTGAGCACGAATCGGAGCTTCGAGCCCGACCAGCATCAACTGCGCGTCGGGATGCGAACGAACGAAGCTGACGGCAGCGGGAACGGTCACGGACGGGCCGTGGTCGCCTCCCATGCAATCTATCGTGAGCTTTATAGTCATGGACTGCGACGAATTTTCAGGCGCTATGCGCACGGCTGCAGCAAGGGCTGACCCACTCGCTCGAAGCCGACCGCACAGCATGGGACCGAAGCAAGCGCGCCGCATACGGTCGATGCAGGCGCTCAGTCGTTCGTTCGACAACAGCCGAAGCGCCAGCCCGGGCCCACCGCGAAACGCAGGGCCAAAGCACACCGAAGCGCCATCGTTGACCGACTGCGACGGACGGACCTGGAGCCAGACGCTCAAGCAGATACACCGAAGCGCGCACGCCGACCGACGCAAAAAAGCGGCAGTGAAATGCCGCCTTTTGTTTCGTTCGAGCCGCGAAATTGCCTGGCAAGCCGCTCGCCGCGCACAGGATCGCCGGACCAGGCGAACGCCGCGCGCCTACGCGTTTAGTCGTTCTTCGTCTTGACGACTTTCTTGCCGCGGTAGTAACCGTTCGGGCTGATGTGGTGACGCATGTGAACTTCACCCGTGCTCGGCTCTACTGCGAGCGGCGTCGTGGTCAGGAAATCGTGCGAGCGGTGCATGCCGCGCTTCGACGGCGACTTCTTGTTTTGCTGGACTGCCATGGTAACTCCTAAAAATTTTTGGGATTCTAACACAGCCCGATCGGCGTAACGCCACTGGCCAAACGGCCGGCGCGCCGCATCGTGCTACTCATGCAACGGTTCAATGTTTCTTGCCGTCATCTTCACCGCGCTTCAGTACTTCGAGCGCGGCGAACGGATTCGGTTTGCCGGCGTCTTCGTGCCCGCCGCCGGACTGCGGGGCCTCGCCATCGTCTTCGTCTTCGTCTTCGTCTTCGTCTTCGTCTTCGTCGCTTTCGCTCAGATCGACGGCGTGCTCGCCCGCTGCGCCCGTCACGAGACTTTCATGCACCAGCGGGCAAACGTCGTGCTTCGGCACGAGCGGCAGCGACAGCAGCAGTTCCTCCTCGATCAACCCGACCAGGTCGAATTGCCGCGAACCGACGATCACGTCGAGTTCCTCTTCATCGAGCGGGAACTCTTGCGCTTGCGCTTCCGTCTCGACGATCCGGTAAGCAGCCTCGATATCGAAGGCCTGCTCGTACGGCGTGAGGCACCGCTGGCACTCCAGCCACGCCGCACCGTGCAACGCGAGCCGCAGATAGGGCTGCGGCGCTTCCGTGCCGTCGTCTTGCAGCTCGGGCTGCGTCGAGCCTTCCGCCTGCCACGTGAACAACGTGTCGCGATCTGGCGCATCCGCCGGAACTTCGTTTAACATGCGCGGCAGTTGCGAGACGCGCACTGCGCCGGCAGCCTGCCGCCCGCTACGCGCGAATTCGAAAATATCGAACCCGTGCGGATCGACGAGCCCGCCAGCCTTACCGGAATGTTGGGACATGGTTCGCTCCTCGCTCTGCTCAAGTAGCGGTCTGCCAGCTTCAGCTGTGGGTTCCGCTGTGAGTTCTCATGCTGCGCGCTCTACCGCTGACGCTATCGGCTTTTGCTTCCGCTTTCGTTGCTGCACGCCTCTCGGCCTCAAGCCCTTAGGCCTCAAGCCCCTGGGCCTTCGCTGTCAGCCTTGCCCGTCAGCACCAAAGGTTCCGAGATTCGCAGCACGAACCGCACCGTGAAAAGCCGAAGACTATATTCGATTTACTGTTTGCAGTCAATCACTTAAACGATCCGGCACGAACCGCCGCCAATCGGGCGCCGGTTCGTGCCGCCCCAATTTTTCGCGTCCGACCATGCCCGATTCCCGCGTCCGGCCACCCCGGTTGATCCTCGCTTCCAGCTCACCCTATCGCCGCGCCCTGCTCGAACGGTTGCGCATTGTGTTCGACGTCTGCGTACCGGCCGTCGACGAAGCGCCGCACCCCGGCGAAACCCCGGCCGCAACGGCGCTGCGGCTTGCCCAGGCCAAAGCGCGCGCCGTGGCAGACCGCGAGGCGGCGTCCGCGCCGGTGCTCGTCATTGGGTCCGATCAAGTCGCCACGTACGACGGCCTGCAGATCGGCAAGCCCGGCACGCACGAAAAGGCGCTCGAGCAACTGCGGGCCATGCGCAATCGCATCGTCGAATTCCACAGCGCGTTGTGCCTGTTCGACAGTGCGCGCGGCATCGCACAAACAGAGGATGTCGTGACGCGCGTGCGCTTCCGCGATCTGCCCGATGCCGAGCTTGACGCCTACCTGCGCGCCGAGACCCCTTACGACGTAGCCGGCAGCGCCAAGTCCGAGGGCCTTGGCATCGCGCTATTGGAGTCGATCGAATCGGACGATCCAACCGCTCTCGTCGGACTGCCGCTGATCGCGCTCACGAAGATGCTGCGCGCGGCCGGCTACCCGCTGTTCGCAGGTGCGCAATGAGCGGCGTTCTCTATTTGATCCCGAACGCGCTGGGCGAAGGCGACGCGGCCGCGCTCGCGACCGTCCTGCCGGCCAGCGTCGTCGCGCGCGCCGCCTCATTGGGTTATTTCGTCGGCGAGAACGCGAAGAGCACGCGTGCTTTTCTCAAGCAGGTCGGCGTCGCCCGGCCGATTCAGGAAATCGAAATTCGCGAACTGAACGTCAACACGCCGGCCAGCGAGATCGATGGACTGCTGGCCCCGATATTGGCCGGGACGGATGGCGGACTCGTCTCGGAAGCGGGCTGCCCGGCTGTAGCCGACCCCGGTGCGCTGCTCGTGCGACGCGCACACCAACGCGGCGTCAAAGTCGTGCCGCTCGTCGGCCCGAGCTCGATCTTGCTCGCGCTCATGGCCTCGGGCCTCGACGGCCAGCGATTCGCATTCCACGGTTACCTTCCGGTCGACCCCGCCGAGCGGACGAAGACGCTACGCGATCTCGAACAGCGCTCGCGCAAAGGCCGTGAAACACAGATTTTCATCGAGACGCCCTATCGCAACCGTGCTTTGCTCGATGCGCTCATCGCGACTTGCGCACCCTCGACGCTCGTTACGGTGGCGGTCGACCTGACGCTCGATTCAGAGCGGATTGCCACGCGCGCGGCGAGCGATTGGAAAAAACATGCCGGGACATTCGACATGCATAAGCGGCCAGCCATCTTCTTGATGTTGGCGAATTGAAGAAGACGACGAAGGCATAGCGATAGCGAGCCAGGGGCGGCGCATGCCCGGGACGCCCCTGGCCCGCAGCGTCCCGGCGTCCCGGGCGCTGCTGCGCGCGGCGCCCGCTTGCAGCTTCAGCGCAGTTTCACGCCACCCAGAGCCAATGCATGGACGGCGCCCGCACCGACCGCCGCACCAAACTTGCGCGCGATGCGGTTGGAAATGCTTTCCTTTTCCGTGTAGTCGACGATGTCAGGCGCCTTGATCACCTCGCGCGCGACGTAGCCCGTATCGCCGTAGCCGTCGGCGAGCCCCAGCTCCACGCTCTTCTGGCCGGTCCAAAACAGACCGGAAAAGAGGTCCGGTGTCTCATGCAGACGCTTGCCACGCCCCTGCCGTACGGCATCGATGAACTGCTGGTGGATCTGGTCGAGCATGGCCTGCGCATGCGCATCCATGGCCGGCGTCTCGGGCGAGAACGGATCGAAAAAACCCTTGTTCGCGCCCGAGGTATGCAACCGCCGCTGCACGCCGAGCTTTTCCATCAACCCGGTAAAGCCGAAACCGTCCATCAGCACGCCGATCGACCCGACGATACTGGCGCGATCGACGTAGATCTTGTCGGCCGCGGCAGCAACGTAGTAACCACCGGACGCGCACATATCGCCAACCACGACGTACAGTGGCTTGGCCGGGTACTTCGCACGCAGCCGGCGAATTTCGGCGTTAATGATGCCGGCCTGGACGGGCGAACCGCCGGGACTATTGATGTAAAGGATGACTCCGGCCGAATCGCTGTCGGAGAATGCGCGCCGAAGCGATCGATCGATATCCTTGGCGTTCGCGTTCGTATCGGCGCCGATTTCGCCTTCGAGCGAGACGAGCGCGGTATGCCGGCCCGTGGCCGCCACGTTCTGATGGGAGGCGTTGAACAGGCTGAACACGAGCAACAACAGCACGGCAAGAAACGCGAACCGGAAGAAGATCTTCCAGCGGCGGGCGGACCTCTGCTCGTTGATCGCCGCGAGCGCGATGCGCTCGAGCGCCGCGCGTTCCCAGTTCGGTTCGCGCTGGCTGGCGCCGGGGCCCGGCGGTAGTTCGGGCGGCAGGGAATATGGCGATTCTGAAGGTTGCTGCGGGTCGGGCGTGTGTTGATCGGCCATGTGCTCTCGGTCGCTCGTTGTGTTCGTTGTTATCGAAAAAATAAAAAAAAGCGGATAAATGCCACTAAATTCCGGCAAATAACCCGCAATCCGGCGAAATTACCCGCCCTCGACCGGCGCCGGCTGCAAATCGCCATCGGGCAGCCAAAACACCGCGCGCCCTTCCGGTGTCTCGCGCTCTTCGACTTCGACCGCCCGCAACCGCGCGCCGCGACAAGGGCCGCCAACGCAACGACCGCTGTCCGGCGCATAAATCGCGCCATGGGTCGCGCACATCAAGTATAAGCCGGACGATTCGAAGAACTGGCCCTCGACCCAGTCGAGCTCCATCGGCACGTGCGCGCACCGATTCAGATAGCCGTAGGGGCGCCCGTCGTAGCGAACGAAGAAGACGACGGCGTCGCCATCGAGATACCGGGCCGCCCGCCGTACGCCCATTCCGCCGTCGACGAGTTCTTCGGCGGCACAGACACGCACGGCCTCGCGCTCGCCGCCGCTCATGCGTGCTCCCGCAGCCAGTCGGCCAGCGCGCCGACGTTCTCGGCGACAAAACGCGGCTCCAGTTTCGTGAGCGCATCGACCGGATGCGCGCCGTAAGTGACGGCAACCCCCGCGGCACCGGCATTGGTCGCCATTTGAAGATCGTGCGTCGTGTCCCCGATCATGACCGTGCGTTCGAGATCCTGCCCAAGCTCGCGCGAGAGCTCTTGGAGCATCGCCGGATGCGGCTTGGAGAATGTCTCGTCGGCGCAGCGTGTGCCGTCGAACACGCTCGTGAGCCGGACTTCGTCGAGCGCGCGATTCAAACCCACGCGGCTCTTGCCCGTCGCCACGGCCAGCAAATAGCCGAGCGAACGCAATTCCGCCAGCAGTTCGCGCACGCCGGCGAACAGTTCCGTGCGCGCATCCTTGACGAGATAGTGGTAGCGATACCGCTCGGCCAAGCGCGGGTATTCGGCCGGATCGAGCGAGGGCGCGGCGATCTGGAGCGCATCGCGCAGCCCGAGACCGATGACATAGCGCGCGGCTTCGTCGGCGGGCACCGGCAGCCCGAGATCGCGGCACGCGGCCTGGATGCTGCGCGCGATGTGCGCCGTCGAATCCATCAGCGTGCCGTCCCAGTCGAAGACGATCAGGTCAAATTGCTGTCGGGGCATCAGGTTGCGCCTCACTGCGCAAGTCGGTCAGTTGGTCGAGGAAACGCCGGCATTCTTCCGGCACCGGCGCGCTCAGTTCGAGCGGCTCGCCCGTGATCGGATGCGTCAGACGCAACCGGTACGCGTGCAGGAACATTCGCTTGAGCGAAGGCCGGGCATTGGCGCGGGCCAGCGCCTTGTTCAAGGCGAAATCGCCGTATTTGGCATCGCCGACGATCGGCAACCCGAGATGCGCCAGGTGGACACGGATCTGATGCGTGCGCCCTGTCTTCAGTTCCGCCTCGATCAGCGCGTAACCGGGCCAACGCTCGACGAGATTGAACACGGTATGCGACGGCTGGCCATCGGGCTGCACGCGCACGCGCCGCTCGCCCTCGGGCGTCAGATATTTGTGAAGCGGCTCCTTAACTGCGCGCCGCCGTCCCCAATCGCTTGCCCACTCGCCGTGTACACACGCGTAATAGCGCTTATCCATCCGATTTTCGCGGATCTGCTCGTGCAGCCCCACGAGCGCCGCGCGCTTTTTGGCGAGCAGCAGGATGCCCGACGTTTCGCGATCGAGCCGATGCACGAGCTCGAGAAATTTGCCGAGCGGCCGCGCCTCGCGCATCTGCTCGATCACGCCGAAAGCGATGCCGCTGCCGCCGTGAACGGCCACGCCGGCCGGCTTGTTGATCGCAAGCATGTGCTCGTCTTCGAAAATCACCGCGAACTGCGCAGGCGGCGCGGGGATGGCCATACCGGCCTCGAACGCGTCCGATTGGGCAACGCGCATGGGCGGCACGCGCACGAGATCGCCTGTCACGAGCCGGTACTTCGCGTCGACGCGGCGCTTGTTGACCCGCACCTCCCCGCTGCGCAGGATCCGGTAGATGTGACTTTTCGGCACGCCCTTGCAGACGCGCAGCAGGAAATTGTCGATGCGCTGGCCGGCGGCCCCGTCGTCCACCTGTATCATCGACACTTGGTCGGCTGCGACCAATTTCTGGGATATTTTGCCTAACTCATTCATTCTGAATATAATTTGCCCAGCCGTTCGGGCGCGCCGTGCTTTTTTTCGCGGCCGATCGTCCGAATTGCCCAGGGTGAAGCAAGAACCTGTTATTTTACTTGTTTGGTGTACCCAAGGGCTGGTTGCTTGCCCTGAATTAAGAAGCAACGAGTTGCACGCACGGCATTCATCGCGGCAGGGACGTCGCCCACAGGCGCGTTCGGTCGGGTCGATGCCGACGGTAACGGAATTTTGGTAAAAAAGAATTCATCAGGTGAGCCTCGGTGGCATCGCGCGTTTGTCGGGCGAGACCGGGCTCCCGATTGCGAAACCTACGGCGAGCGCCCCAAGCGTTCCGTGTGAAGCGGAACTGTCGGCGACGTCAAAAATTGGCGAGACACGCCGCGCGGCGGTCGAGCATGCATCGGGCTTCGCGCCGCCACACGCGGCGCGGCTTTCCCGGCCTCGCACCGGCATCGAACGATGCCACGGATGCGGCGCGGGCCACCCGAGCGCTCGGGTAGCGCGCCCCGTGCAACGCCGTTATTTGAAGCCGTGTTCGCATGCGCCCATGCGGCTCGCGGCTTTGTTCGGCCATCCCGAGTCCTCTCAGGCAATTCTCCCCGCCATCGTTCCCGCTCCAGCGTGCTTGTGAAAACACAATAAGGACGCGGCGCGCTCCGATTGCGTCGCCCGGTCGGGTCATTTTCCGCCGGGCGCGCGGCGACGCCGCTCTGGAGCCGTTCAATGAAACGAATGCTGTTCAACGCGACGCAGCAGGAAGAACTGCGCGTCGCCATCGTCGATGGGCAAAAACTCATCGACATCGACATCGAAACCGCCGGGCGCGAACAACGCAAAGGCAATATCTACAAGGGGATCGTGACGCGCATCGAGCCGTCGCTCGAAGCGTGCTTCGTCAATTACGGCGAAGATCGCCACGGCTTCCTGCCCTTCAAGGAAGTCGCCCGCCAGTACTTCAAGGAAGGCGTCGACATGCGCTCGGCGCGCATTCAGGACGCGCTGCGCGAAGGCCAGGAACTGATCGTTCAGGTCGAAAAGGAAGAGCGCGGCAACAAGGGCGCGGCACTCACGACGTTCATCTCGCTCGCCGGCCGCTATCTCGTTCTGATGCCGAACAACCCGCGCGGCGGCGGCGTCTCGCGGCGCATCGAAGGCGACGATCGCCAGGAACTGCGCGAAACGATGGCGCAGCTGCAATTGCCTGACGGCATGAGCATCATCGCGCGCACGGCCGGCATCGGCCGCAGCGCGGAAGAGCTGCAGTGGGACCTGAACTACCTGATGCAGCTGTGGCGCGCAATCGAAGCCGCCTCGCAAAGCGGCCAGACCGGTCAGCCGATGCTGATCTATCTGGAATCGAGCCTCGTGATTCGCGCCATTCGCGACTACTTCCAGCCCGACATCGGCGAAATTCTCATCGACACCACGGAAATCCACGACCAGGCGCGCGCCTTCATGGATATCGTGATGCCCGACAACGTCGGCAAGGTGAAGCGGTATCACGACGACGTGCCGCTATTCTCGCGCTTCCAGATCGAACACCAGATCGAAACGGCGTATTCGCGTACGGTGCCGCTGCCCTCCGGCGGTGCGATCGTGATCGATCATACGGAAGCGCTCGTGGCGATCGACGTCAACTCGGCACGCGCCACCAAAGGCGCCGATATCGAAGAGACAGCCACGCGCACGAACCTCGAAGCGGCCGACGAAGTGGCGCGCCAGCTGCGTCTGCGCGACCTCGGCGGCCTGATCGTGATCGATTTCATCGACATGGAATCGGCCAAGAGCCAGCGTGAAGTCGAGCAGCGCCTCAAAGATGCGCTCAAGCACGATCGCGCGCGCGTCCAAATGGGCAAGATTTCGCGCTTCGGCCTGATGGAACTGTCGCGTCAGCGCCTGCGCCCCGCCCTGTCCGAAGGCAGCCATGTCACGTGCCCGCGCTGCAACGGCACCGGCCATATCCGCGATACCGAATCGTCCGCGCTGCAAGTGCTGCGGATCATTCAGGAAGAAGCGATGAAGGAAAACACCGCGGCGATCCACTGCCAGGTGCCGGTCGAAGTCACCGCCTTCCTGCTCAACGAAAAGCGCCAGGAAATCAATAAGATCGAATCGCGCTTCAAGGTGGGCGTCGTCCTGATCCCGAACAAGCATCTCGACACGCCGCATTACAAGCTCGAGCGTCTGCGTCACGACGATTCGCGCCTGGACGAGCCGCGCGCGTCGTGGAAGATGGCCGAGGAAGCTGCGCGCGAACTGGAATCGGAGACGGCTTACAGCAAGCGTGCCGAAGACGTGAAGCCGAAGCAGGAAGCGGCCGTGAAGGGCATCACGCCCGAGCGGCCCGCGCCCAGCGCGCCGGTACGTCCGCAAGCCGCGGCCGCACCGGCTGCGGCTGCCGCGGCGCCGCGCACCGGTGGATTCTTCGGCTGGCTCAAGAGCCTGTTCGGCGGCGAGAGCGCAGTACCCGCGCCCGCGCCGGAACCGGTGCAGCCGGCTCGCACGGCTCGCGCCGAGCGTGGCGGCGAGCGCGGCGAACGGACGGAGCGCGGCGGTGAACGCAACCGTAACCGCCGCGGCGGCGGTGGCGGCCGCGATGCGGCTGCCCGTCCCGAAGCGGCAGTCGGTGGTCGTGCCGGTCAGCAGCCGTCGCAGCGCCCCCCGCGCGAACAGCGCGAAGGTCGCGAGGGCCGTGGCGAACGCACACAAGAACGTGCCGAGACGGTGGAGGCCTCGCCGCGCGGCGAGCGCCAGGAACGCCGCGAGCGCGGTGAACGCGCGGAACGCGGCGAGCGGCCGGAGCGCGTCGAACGCGGTGAACGTGCCGAGCGCGGTGAACGCACTGATCGTGGCGAGCGCCAGGAGCGCACGGAACGTCCCGAGCGCGCAGAGCGACGCAAGCCGCAACCCGAGGTGGTAGCCGAAACCGCGGATCGCCCGGACGCGCAGGCTGCGGAACTTGCCGTTGCGGCCGGTGTGAACGCTCCTGAGCAAGACACGCTCGCACGGGACGGCGAAGAGCGTCGCCGTCGCCGCCGCGGCCGCCGCGGTGGACGCCGTGAGCGCGAGGAAGAAGGCGTGAACGCGACGCTGGCTGCCGATGTCGCCGAAGCCGAAGGCACCGCCGCGGCCGTACCGCCGCAGGCCGCCCCTGCTCCGGAAGTAGAGCGCGAGCCGCTTGCACCCGCCGTTCAATCGGCACTAGAGCAGACGCGTGCGGAAGCACGCGCCGAGGACGTCGTCGCGACGCCGGTGCCGATGCATTCGCCCGTGCCGACGCCACTGCCCGGGGCGCCCGTGATCGCGGCCGCTGAGCCGGCCGCGCCGGCGCCTGCCGAAGCCGTCGCCACGCCCGTCGAGCAGCCGTCAGCCGTCGCTGCAGTACAGGCAGTGCCGGCTGCGCCGGCCGCACCGGCTCCGCTTGCCGCGGAACCCGAGTCGGCGCTGACGCATCTCATCGAAACGGCCCCGGTCCCGGTCCCGGCCCCGGCGCTCGCACCCGAAGCGACGCCGGCCGCCGAACCCGCCCCGGCAGCTCGGAGCGAAACGGTATCGGGCGCGGCGGCAGCGCCGATCGAAGCAGCCAGCGCTGCGACCGAAGTCGCCCAGCGCCCGGCCGCGTTCGAGGCTGCGACCACGCCTAAGAGCGTCCGGGCGAATGGATTGTCGATCAGCGACCTGCAACCGATGCTCGAATCGGCTGGGTTGGTGTGGGTCAACACCGATGCGGACAAGCTGCGCGCCGCACGGGAAGCTGCGGCCCAGGCCCCGGCCCCAGCGCACGCACACCGCGAGCGCAAACCGCTGCCGCCTCTCGATCAATCGCCGATGCAGCAGATCGAAACGCGCAAGGACGCCTGAGTCCGGATTCGCATGCGTAATGAGCCCGCCCTTCGTGGCGGGCTTTTTTTCGCCCTTTCTTCGTACCTCTTCGTCCCCCTTCGTACGTACCCTTTCCGCCGCCTCGGGCGGTTGGATTCTCCCGACGTTCTTGACCTGCGTCACGATTTGCGCGTTATCCGCGCCATCAGGCGGGCCTTCCCCGCCGCTGGCGCGGCATTCCGTTAGAATGGGTTTCTGCCTGTTTCTGGCTTCATCATGTCCCGACGCATTATTCCCGTCGCCGAGTTCAGTGCGGCGCCCGACGTCACCGGCGCGCCTTTCGCTCCGCGCGGGACGCTTGTCGACACGCTCACCAGACCGCTGCGCGATCTGCGCATCTCCGTCACCGATCGCTGCAACTTCCGTTGCGTCTATTGCATGCCGCGCGCCGTCTTCGACAAGGACTATCCGTTCTTGCCGCACAGCGCCCTGCTTACGTTCGAGGAAATCGAGCGGCTGGCGCGGTTGTTCGTCGCTCACGGCGTAGACAAGGTTCGGTTGACAGGAGGCGAACCGCTGCTTCGCAAGGACATCGAGCGGCTTATCGAACGGCTCGCCGCTCTGACCACACCTGACGGCAGGCCGCTCGACCTCACCCTGACCACCAACGGCTCACTGCTTGCGCGCAAGGCCCGCAGCCTGAAAGACGCCGGCTTGAGCCGCGTCACGGTGAGCCTCGACGCGCTCGACGACACGCTCTTCAAGCGCATGAACGACGCGCAATACACGGCCGGTGCCGTGCTCGATGGCATCGAAGCGGCCCAGGCGGCAGGACTCGCGCCGATCAAGGTCAACATGGTCGTCAAGCGCGGCACCAACGATGGCGAGATTGTGCCGATGGCCCGGCGCTTCAAAGGGTCGGGCATCGTTCTGCGATTCATCGAATACATGGACGTGGGCACCTCGAACGGCTGGAACATGGCCGAAGTGCTGCCTTCCGCCGAAGTGATCGCGCGCATCGCCGAGCACTTCCCGCTTGTACCGCTCGAAGCGCATACACCCTCGGAAACCGCTCAGCGCTGGGGCTATGCAGATGGCGGCGGAGAAATCGGCGTCATCTCGAGCGTGACGCGCGCGTTCTGCGGCACCTGCACGCGCGCGCGGCTTTCGACGGAAGGCAAGCTGTACTTGTGTCTGTTCGCTTCGGCGGGACATGATTTGCGTGCGCTCGTGCGCGGCGGCGCAACCGATGCCGAAATCGCAACGGCCATCGCGCGCATCTGGCATGCGCGCGACGATCGCTACTCGCAGTTGCGCGGCAGCGCCGATGCCGCGTCGACCGGCAAGGGGCGCATCGAGATGTCGTACATCGGCGGCTAAGGCCGAACGCGCCGCCATGACCCACGACTTACGCTCGCGTCTGACGGGCCTCGTGCTGGCCGGCGGCCGCGGCACCCGCATGGGCGGACTCGACAAGGGACTGCAACTGCTCGCCGGCGAGCCGCTCGCGCTGCGCGCAGCGAAACGCATTGCCGGACAAGTCGGCTGCGTGCTGATCAGCGCCAATCGCCACATCGACGAATACAAGCGGCTGGCGGCGCCGTTCCACGCACGCATCGTCGAAGACGCATCGTGCGACTTTCCGGGCCCGCTGGCAGGAATCCTGGCCGGCTTACGGGCGACATCCAAAGAACTGCTGCTGTGCGTCCCCTGCGACACGCCCGCTCTGCCTGACGATCTCGCCGCGCGACTCGTCGACGCACTCGATGCCGCGCAGGCCGACGTGGCCTTCGCCTCTACCACGAACGCCGAAGGACACAGGTGCCCGCACCCGGTCGTTGCCGTGATGCGCACCTGCCTTGCCGACGACCTGGCCGCCTGGCTCGATGCCGGCGAACGCAAGGTCCGCACGTGGTACGAACGCCACAAGAGCGTCCAAGTGCACTTTCAAGACGAGCGCGCGTTTTACAATGCCAATTCCTTGCACGAGCTCGCGGAGCTCGAACGAGCGTTCGGCGTCGAGCCAAAGCGCAGCTGATCAGCCGGCCCAGAGGCGAAACACCCACGCCACGCTCGCGCTGCTATGCTCACGCGGTTCCCGGCTCGCTGCGCCGCGCCCCATTCTTCGATGACGATTTCCAACGAAATTTCCGGCGCCGCCGCCCCTTCGGCCCCGAACCCGCTTCCCGTCGATACCGCCCGCGCACTGATTCGGCGCGCGGTCACGCCCGTGGCGATGGTCGAGCGAGTGGCGTTGCGGTCGGCGCTCGGCCGTGTGCTCGCACAGGACATCGTCTCGCCGATCGACGTGCCGGCCCATGACAACGCCGCGATGGACGGCTACGCGTTCGACGGCGCCGCACTGGCACGTTGCGTCGATTCCAATTCCACGCCGGCGTCGGCGGTTCATGCGCCGTTGACGCTCGCCGTAGCGGGCGAAGCGCGTGCGGGCCATCCGTTCGAGCGGGTGTGCCGCGCCGGCGAATGCGTCAGGATCATGACGGGCGCGCCGATGCCGTCGGGCTGCGATACGGTCGTCGCCCAGGAATTCGTGACGCGCAACGGATCGAGCATCAGCTTCGACGATCAGCACATCGCGCGCGGCGCGAACTGCCGGCGCACCGGCGAAGACCTGGCGCGCGGCCATCCCGCCCTTGCGGCCGGCCGGGTCCTGCGTCCGGCCGATCTCGGCTTGCTGGCATCGCTCGGAGTCGCCGAAGTACCGGTGCGCCGGCGCTTGCGCGTCGCATTCTTTTCGACAGGCGACGAACTGCGCTCGATCGGTGAGCCGCTCGAGACAGGATGCGTCTACGATAGCAACCGCTACACGTTGTACGCGATGCTGACGCGGATGAACGTCGAAGTACTTGATCTCGGCGTGGTGCGCGACGAGCCCGCAGCGCTCGAGGCTGCATTGCGAGCCGCCTGCGAGAGCGCCGACGTCGTATTGACGTCGGGCGGCGTATCGGTCGGTGATGCCGATTTCACAGCGCGCATGACCGAAACGTTCGGCGATGTGGCCTTCTGGCAACTCGCGATGCGCCCGGGCCGCCCGCTGGCGTTCGGCCGCCTGTGGCCGAACGGACGCGATGAGTCTGCTGGCAGCGCGCTGTTCTTCGGGCTACCTGGCAACCCCGTCGCCGTCATGGTGACGTTCTATCAGCTCGTTCGCGAAGCGCTGGTGACAATGTCAGGCGCAAACGCGGACACACCGCTACAATTTGCCGCCGAAAGCAGCGTGGCGATCAAGAAGCGTCCCGGACGCACTGAATTTCTACGCGGCATCGCCACGCGCGACGCCGCCGGCAAGTGGAGCGTCGCGGCCACGCGTTCGCAAGGATCGGGCGTGTTGAGTTCGATGAGCGAAGCGAACTGTTTCATCATCCTCGCCCACGATCAAGCCGATGTCGCCGCGGGAGCACCCGTCGACATCATGCCCTTCGACGGGCTCGTCTGAGCGGCGTTCGACGCCCGCTACGGTTTCCAAAAAGCACACTGTCTCTCAACGAGGCTCTCAATGAAAAAACAAATCTTGTCGATTGCGCCGGGGCAGACTGCAAAAGCGCTCATCCTCGTATATTTGACCTTCAGTATGCCGATCGTCCTGCTCGGCATCCTCGTCGCGTTTATCCGCCACGGGTCAGTCGAACTGAGCACCATCTTCAGCGCGCTGCTGCTCAATGCGATCCTCGGGTTTGTATTGCTGTGGATCGCTTGCCACCTCTACAACTGGGTAGCCGGGCGCTTCGGTGGCATCGAAATCGTTCTGTCCGACGTGCCCGAGGAAGCTTGATGAACAACGACACCATTCGCAACACCACGCCGCTCGACGTAGCGCCGATGATCGGCCTGATGCGCGAGTTGGCCGAGTACGAGAAGCTCACACATCTGTTCGTCGCGACCGAAGACTCGCTGCACGAGGCCCTGTTCTCGGCACGGCCGGCGGCTGAAGCGCTTGTGGCCGAGCGCGACGGCCGCGTTGTCGGATATGCGCTTTACTTTCACAATTTTTCGACGTTCTTGAGCCGGCGCGGCCTTTATCTCGAAGACCTCTACGTGCAGCCCACCCTGCGCGGCAGCGGGCTCGGCACTGCGCTCCTGCGCCGCGTCGCGGCAATCGCGGTCGAGCGCCAATGCGGACGCTTCGAATGGTCAGTGCTCGACTGGAACCAAAGCGCGATCGATTTCTATACGAAGATGGGCGCCACGGTGTTGCCCGATTGGCGCATCGTTCGCGTGACCGACGACGCATTGACGCAACTCGCCAACGCAGCCTGACCTGACTGCATGGCTGCCGGCGCAAGGCTCGGGGGCCGTAGCGGGTCCAGCGCCGCACCGCCCTTCTCCGACTCGATAGGAAGGCCTCAAACGTCGGGTTCTTGCAAACCCGCGTAAGCGTCGCCGAGCAAGCCTTCCGTTTGCTCGCCCGGCAGCGCCTCGACTTCCTTCAGCTTCGTGCTCATGACGCGCGTGCGGCGCTCGGCCGCTTCGATCGAGCGCGTGACTGTTTCGAGTTGCGATTTGGTCTTCGCCAGGACATCGCCGAACTTGCCGAACTCGGTCTTGACCGCGCCCAGCACCTGCCAGACCTCGCTCGAACGCTTCTCGATCGCGAGCGTGCGAAAGCCCATCTGCAAGCTGTTGAGCAACGCCGTCAGCGTCGTGGGCCCGGCGATCGTCACGCGATAGTCGCGCTGCAACTGATCGGTCAGCCCGGGACGACGCAGGACTTCCGCATACAACCCTTCGGTCGGCAGGAAGAGCAACGCGAAATCGGTTGTGTGGGGCGGCGCCAGGTACTTTTCCGCGATCGTGCGCGCCTCGCCGCGCACACGCGCCTCGAGCGCTCGCGACGCTTCGTCGACGGCAACCGGGTCTGCGCGCTCCTGCGCATCGATCAGGCGCTCGTAGTCTTCGCGCGGAAACTTGGCATCGATCGGCAGCCAGACGGGAGTGGCCGCGCCCTGGCCGTTTCCGCCCTCCGACCGCCCCGGTAATTTGATGGCGAATTCGACGCGCTCTCCGCTCTTGGGCACGGTCGCGACATTCTTCGCGTATTGATCGGGCGTCAGTATCTGTTCGAGCAGCGCCTCGAGTTGGA
This sequence comes from Trinickia soli, assembly GCF_002879855.1. GTDB lineage: Bacteria > Pseudomonadota > Gammaproteobacteria > Burkholderiales > Burkholderiaceae > Trinickia > Trinickia soli. The sequence continues at coordinate 186,293 of NZ_PNYB01000009.1, forward strand.
CTTCGCCCCAGGTGCCGCGCGTCTTCACGTTCGTCAGCACCTTTTTCAGGTCGCCTACGCCGGCCGCGAGCGTCTGCATCTCGCCAAGGCCGCGGTGAACCTGCTCCAGACGATCCGACACGAGCTTGAACGACTCGCCGAGCCGCTGCTCGAGCGTCGCATGCAGCTTTTCGTCGACTGTGCGGCGCATTTCCTCGAGCTTCGTCGCATTGTTCGATTCGATATCCTTGAGCCGCGCTTCGAGTGTCGCCCGCACTTCGGCGAAGCGCCGATCGTTCGCCTCGATGAGCTGGGCGAGTTGTTGCGCGAGCGTATCGCCGAACCGCTTGAGGGCCGAGGACTGCTCGTCGCGCGACACATGCGCGTGCCGCTGCAGGCTCTCGCGCATCGCATCGAGCTGCGCGGCGTTCGTTTCGGTGAGTTGCGCAAGACGCGTCGCAAAGCCGTCGATTTGCTGGTTTTGCACCGTGGCGACGCTCGTCAATTGGGCGGCAAGCGTCTGTTGGAACTGTGCGAAGCCACCGCCCAGTTCGGCGCGCGAGAGGCGCGACGTTTCGGCGATTTCCCCACGGAGCTCGCGCTCGAGCCGTTCGTAGGCACGAGCCTGCGCCTCGCCCGACGTTTGAATGCATTCGCTAAGATCGGCAAGCGCCGCGCGATCGTTCGCGCGTGTCGCACTTCTGACTGCCAGCGCCAGCGCAATCGCCAATACGACAACGGCCAGAGCAAGCGCCGCAATAAGGATCATCGTCATGAACGCATGCGTCCCAGGACTTCAGGGTTGATCGGATTGGCCGGCCGGCCCGCATTGGGGCCCTCGCCAAGCGCGGCAATGAGGTTGTCGGCGGCAAGGTTCGCCATCGCCCGACGCGTGGAATCGGTGGCGCTCGCGATATGCGGCGTCAGGACGACACTGGGCGCCGACAGCAGCCGCGGATGCACGTTCGGTTCGCCCTCGAATACGTCGAGGCCCGCCGCCGCAATACGCCCCTCGTGCAGCGCCTCGGCCAGTGCCCCATCGTCTACGATGCCGCCGCGTGCAATGTTCGTCAGCGTGGCGGTTCGCTTCATCAACGCGAGTTCTGCAGCGCCGATCGTGTGATGGCTCTGCGCGCTGTACGGCACGACAAGCACGACGTGGTCGGCCTGCTGCAGCAAGTCCGCTTTCGACAGGTACTGCGCGCCGAGTTCGGCTTCGATCTCAGGCGCTACGCGCGAGCGATTGTGATAAACGACGCGCATCGAGAAGCCGCTCGCGCGGCGCGCCAGCGCCTGTCCGATGCGGCCCATCCCGATGATGCCCAACGTGGCCCCGTGGACGTCCGCACCAAGAAAACCGTCATAGCGCCAAGCGCCCCACTTGCCCGCGCGCAGCCAGTGCTCGCTCTCGGTCACGCGTCGCGCCGCCGCCATCATCAATGCCCAGCCGAAATCGGCCGTCGCTTCGTTGAGCACGTCGGGGGTGTTCGTGGCAATGACATTGGCGGCGTTGAACGCGTCGATGTCGAAATTGTTGAAGCCGACGGCCATGTTCGCGACCGCGCGCAAGCGCGGGGCCGCCGCGAAGATCGCCGCGCCGATTGGATCGCCAGCCGTCAACGCGCCGTCTTTATCGGCAAGCCTGCGCGCAAGCTCGTCGGGCGGCAGCGCCGGCCCGTCGTTCCAATCGACGTCGAAGTGCCGCTTGAGACGCTCGACGACATCAGGAAAGATCGGACGCGCGACGAGAATCTTCTGCATGAAATGTCTCCGCAATCAAAAAAACAGCCACGTCGTGAGCAGGAACACCGGGATCAACACCGCGCCGGCCCACGCGAGGTAACCGAAAAAGCCTGGCATGCGTACCCCGCGCGATTCCACGATCGCCTTCACCATGAAGTTCGGTGCGTTGCCGATGTAACTGTTCGCGCCCATGAACACGGCACCGGCCGAGATGGCCGCGAGCGTCGTGGCGCCGGTGTCCATCAGCGTGTGCGCATCGCCGCCCGAGAGATTGAAAAACACGAGGTACGTCGGCGCGTTATCGAGAAACGACGACAGGATACCTGTTGCCCAGAAATACATGGCGTCGATGGGGCGTCCCTGCGCGTCGGTCACGAGGTGAAGGACGGGCGCGAACGCGCCGCCTTCGCCCGCGCGCAACATCATCACGACCGGTGCGATGGTGATGAAGATCGCTGCGAACAGCTTCGCGACCTCCTCGATCGGCGCCCAGTTGAACGCGTTGCCCGTGCGTGCGGTGCGCGGGGTAATCGCGAGCGAGACGACCGTCAGCCCGAGCAGCGCTGCGTCGCGCACGAGGTTCTGCAGTTCCAAGTGCGCCCCGAGGACGTCGAATACGATGCCGGGCTTCCATAACCCGCTCATCAAAACGAGTGCGATCACGCACGCGAGCAGGATGAAGTTGCGCTTGCCTTCGATCACGACGCCGATCGAATCCGGCGACGGATCGAAGGCGGCGCGCTCCTCGCCGCCGCGCCGGTAGTAATAGACGTCGAGCAGATAAAACAGCGTCAGCAACAACGCGCAGATGAACAGCATCGGCAAAGCAAGGTGACGCGTCGTCCAAAAGAAACTGACGCCATTCAAGAAGCCGAGGAACAGCGGCGGGTCGCCGAGCGGCGAGAGCGAACCGCCGGCATTGGCCACGAGGAAAATGAAAAAGACGAACACGTGGACGACGTGCCGGCGGTTGTCGTTCGCGCGCAGCAGGGGCCGGATCAGTAGCATCGCAGCACCGGTGGTGCCCATGATGCTCGCCAGCGCCGTGCCGAGCGCGAGCAGCGCCGTGTTGACGCGCGGCGAGCCGTGCAGGTTGCCTCGCACGCAAATGCCGCCGGCAATCGTGTAGAGCGCCGTCAGCAGCACGATGAACGGCACGTATTCGGTGACAATGGCGTGCGAGAACGCGAGCCCCGCGGCGCGTGGCCCGAACGCATAGGCAAACGGCGCGAGGAAGGCGACCGCCCAGGCGCACGCGATCTTGCCGAAATGGCGATGCCAGAACGCAGGCGAGACAAGCGGCAGCACCGCGATCGAGAACAAGATGCCCGCGAACGGTAACGTCCAGCGAAATCCGAGCGCCGCGCCGTCGGGCATCGCCGCCGTCGAGGCCGAAGCGGAGGACGCCCAACTTGCTATCGTCAATGCAAAAGCAATCACCGCCGCCTTGCGCGAGCACGCGGCCCATCGTTGAATCATGAACTTCCTTTTGAATTGGGAACGCGCGCAGCGCAACTGCGCGCGCCTGGGTTCAAGCGCCGCGCACGACAATCGCATGGACCCGGTACGGGCCGTGCGCGCCGAGCACGATCGTCTGCTCGATGTCGCCGGTGCGCGAGGGCCCGGACACGAAGTTGACGGCGCGCGGCAGCTCGCCGCGCTCGCTGCGCATCAGGGCGAATGCCTCTTCGTGGCCCGCCACGATGCGCGAAGCGGGCACGACCGCGATATGGGTCTCGGGCAGCAACGCCATCGACGACTCGGTTTCGGGCCCCGACAGCAGCACGAGCGAGCCCGTCTCGGCTGTCGCGCAAAAGCACCCGGTCAAGCCGACGAGATCGCTGTTTTGAGGCTTGCGAAACTCGACGGCCACGCCCGCCTGCTCCCACGGCAGCGCCGCCAGCGTGGCCCAGGCCACCGCCTTCGCAGGTAGCCCCAACTGCGCCAGATAGCGTGCGGCCGCGGCCGGCACTTCCTCAATCGTTTCGACCTGATCGACCGTGCTCGCCATGAGCCGCGCTTCATCGATGAAACGCGCCGTGAGACTTTCGGGATCGGTAGGCAGCTCAGGACGTGGCCCCACCGGGTGATGCTTCAGGTAATCGGCCACCGCTTCATGCTCGGCGGCCCCGGGCTCGGCCGGCCGCCCGGACGCCGCACGAATGCGCGCCAGGATATTGCGCCGCGCCGCCGATGTGTCCATTGCGTTCCCCTGAAACCGAATGAACTGCCGATTATACGGACGTTCTTTTTTGGGATACATCGGCCGTTCGGCCAAAGAAAGATCGCAAAGCCACGGCCCGATCCGACTTGCTCAATCAGGCGTGTCCTCGAGGGGCGTCTCGATCCCGAAAACCTGCCGCAGATAGGCGAGATAGGCTTTGTCGTCGCACATGTTCTTACCCGGCGAATCGGACAGCTTGGCAACGGGTTGGCCATTGCACCGGACCATCTTGATCACGATCTGCAGCGGGCTGTAGCCGAGATCGTTGGTCAGGTTCGTGCCGACGCCGAATGCGAGCCGACAGCGCCCGCGAAAACGCTCGTAGAGCTGAAGCACTTTTGGGATGTCGAGCGCGTCGGAGAAGACGAGCACCTTCGTGCGCGGGTCGCAGCGGTTCTTTTCGTAATGGCTCAGCAACTGCTCGCCCCATTCGAACGGGTCGCCCGAATCGTGGCGCGCGCCGTCGAACAGTTTGCAGAAGTACATGTCGAAGTCGTTCAGGAACGCCTTCATGCCGTAGACGTCCGACAGGGCGATGCCGAGATCGCCGCGATACTCTTTCGCCCAGACTTCGAAGCCGTATGTTTGCGAATCGCGCAGGCGCGGCCCCAGCGCCTGGCACGCCTGCAGGTACTCGTGCGCCATCGTGCCGAGCGGCGTCAGGTCGTGCTTCTTCGCATAAAACACGTTGCTCGTGCCCGCGAACTGTTCGCCGATGCCCGTCATCAGCGTGAGAATCACTTCTTCATGCCAGCGCTTCGAGAAGCGCCGGCGCGTGCCGTAATCGGCAATCTTGCAATCGGCGAACTCGGGGCGAGCGCCCAGCAGCGCGATCTTTTCGGCGAGCCGCTCGCGCCCGCCCGCGTAGTCGGGCTCACGCTGCGTATTGCGGAAGTAGACCTCGTTGACGATCGCGAGCACGGGGATTTCGAACAGGATCGTGTGCAGCCACGGCCCTTTGATCGAGATCTCGATTTCGCCGTTGCCCTTGGGCGATTCTTCGATCGAGATGTACTTCTCGCTCAAATGAAACAGCGCGAGGAAATCGACGAAATCGCTCTTGATGAAGCGCATTCGCCGCAGGTAATCGAGTTCGTCGTCGGTGAAGCGCAGTTCGCAAAGCTGGCGCACTTCGTTGCGGATCTCCGCGACGTACGGCGCCAACTGAACGTTCGGCGTGCGGCAGCGAAAGCGGTATTCGACAGCCGCCGCGGGAAACTGATGCAGCACGACCTGCATCATCGTGAACTTGTAGAGATCAGTATCGAGCAGCGAAGTGATGATCATGGTTTCGATCGGAGCGCGCGACGAGACGGCGCCCACTGAGCGCCGCCATCTATGACGGATCGCCGCATGTTACCGCAATGGCGGCGGCGGGCGTGTCGCTCAGAGCCGCAACAGGCCGGCCTGCCCATAAACTAATCACGAATCGATCTAAACACGGCCGCAAGGGTCGGCACGTCCTCGCCGAGCCGTTCAGTTACAATAGACGTCTTGCTAATTCGGCATCTTTCCCTGATACCCTGCAGGAGCTTGAATGACTCACGTTGTGACCGAAAGCTGCATCAAATGCCGCTATACCGACTGCGTCGACGTCTGCCCGGTGGACTGCTTTCGCGAAGGTCCCAACTTCCTCGCGATCGACCCCGATGAGTGCATCGATTGCGCCGTGTGCGTTGCCGAATGTCCGGTGAACGCCATCTACGCCGAGGAAGACGTACCGGGCGACCAGCAACAATTCACGGCGTTGAACGCCGAATTGGCGAAGGCGTGGCCCAGCATTACGAAAACGAAGGCGCCGCTGCCCGAAGCCGACGCGTTCAAAGATATCCAGGACAAGTTGCAATACCTCGAGCGGTAAGCCCGTTCGCAACAGCGTGCGGCGGCTCTCCGCCGGCCCGGCCGGCCGCCTTGGCAGCGCCGTAGGCGCCGATCGCCATCGCAAAGGGTATTGACAGGGCGCGAGGCGGTACATAAAATCTCGCTTCTCTGCTGTTGTTGTTCCCCGATAGCTCAGTCGGTAGAGCGCCGGACTGTTAATCCGTAGGTCCCTGGTTCGAGCCCAGGTCGGGGAGCCAAAGAATGAATGGAAAAGCCCGTTCGTCATAACGGGCTTTTTTGCGCGATAGCGGCGCAGTGGTCGCTCAGTAGCCGCGCAGTAGTCGTTTTCACCGTAGCACGTTGTTCCCCGATAGCTCAGTCGGTAGAGCGCCGGACTGTTAATCCGTAGGTCCCTGGTTCGAGCCCAGGTCGGGGAGCCAAGAGCTTCATGCAAAAGGGCCCGTCGAGTTGTCGACGGGCCCTTTTGCTTTTGTCCGCGAGCGATTGTCGCCGATTCGGCGTCGGCAACCATCGGCCGTCCGGCCAGGGCGCCCGCGTTGGAACGTTGTGATACCGTGTCGTTATACGCCTCACCGGGCCAAACGCCGGAATATCGCCATTTCGTCATGAGCCGCTTCGCCCCCTCGCCGCTTCGGGTTACCGCCCTTGCCTGCGCCACATTTGCGTCCGTCACTTGCGCGTTGCCGGTCCACGCGCAAGAAATCGGCAGCGTCAACACGAACTTTCGCATTACGGGCTCCGACCGCGTAGTCGTCGAGGCTTACGACGATCCGGCCGTGTCCGGCGTCACCTGCTATGTCTCTCGCGCTCGCACGGGCGGGATCAAGGGCACGCTGGGTATCGCCGAAGACCCGACCGAAGCATCGATCGCGTGCCGCCAGGTCGGCCCTGTAAAAATCGCCGAGCCGCTCAAACGTCAGGCCGACGTCTTCAGCGAGCGCATGTCGTTCATCTTCAAGACGCTCCATGTCGTGCGGATCGTCGATGAGAAGCGCAACGCGCTGGTCTATCTGACCTATAGCGACCGTGTCGTCTCGGGGAGCGCCAAAAATAGCGTCAGCGCCGTTGCGCTCCCAGCCGGCACGACGATCCCGCTGCGCTGACCAGCCCAAGCGCCGCGACGCACTCACGCCCCGATGACGGCCATGGACCAACCCCGCTTCAGCGATCGCGCCCGTTATTGGCGTTCGGCCCTGCTGCCGGGCATGGACATGGTCACGGCCGAGTATTACGAGCACGAGTTCTCGCCCCATTGGCATGAGGCCTATGCCGTGCCTGTCATCGAAGCCGGCGCCGAAATGTACGCTTACCAGGGCCGGCGGCATGTCGCCGAAGCCGGAACCGTCCCCGTCATCAATCCCGGCGAAGTCCACACAGGCTCGCGCGCGATGGAGGTCGGTTGGCGCTATCGCGTGTTCTATATTCCCGTCGGGTTCATGCACCATCTCGCCGGCGAGATCGCGGCGGCAGCGCAGCCGATGCCGTGGTTTCCGGTCGATGTGATCCGGGACCCCGATCTCGCAAAGCGCGTCGCCCATGCCCATCGTCTGCTCGAAGGGCTCGCCGACTCCTCGACCGACAAGGCATCGGCGGGCGATTTCCCACCACGTGCTCTGTCGAGCAACGATCCGCCGGGCGGCGATCCGCTCGCCGCTGAAATGGCGCTGATCGACGCCGTCTCGACGCTGCTCGTGCGCTACGCACTCCGTCACCCGGACGCCGACCGGCCCAAGGCCGATCCGCCGCGCGTCGCATTGATGAAAGAACGGCTCGCAGCCGATCTGACCGAGCCGCTGTCGTTGACCGATCTCGCCGCGCAGGTCGGGTTGTCGGCTTTTCATGCCGCGCGGCTGTTCACCCAGGCGACGCGCATGCCGCCGCACGCGTGGCGCAATCAGCTACGGCTGCAGCGCGCGCTCGCGTCGCTGCGCCAGGGCGCGCCTGTCGCTGAGGTCGCCGCCGCGTGCGGCTTTACCGATCAAAGCCATTTCACACGTCATTTCCGGCGCATGTTCGGCGTGCCGCCCGGGCGCTGGCAGGCGGGCAACGCGGCCCCCCGCTGAGCCGCATAAGCCAGCCGCGTCTTGGCGTCAGCGCAAGAACGTACAAGCGATCGGCACGGCATCGTCGCTATCCTTCGGGCATTAGGAGGATTTGCCCTTGAAACCGCGCACCCCGCTCAACGAATTCATCGACGGCGCCCGCGATACGATCCCGATGATGGTCGGCGCCGCGCCCTTCGGCGTCATTTTCGGCACGCTCGTCACCGCCGGCCCGCTGCACCCGTGGCACGGCCAACTCATGTCGCTCGTTGTCTTCGCCGGCTCATCGCAATTCATCGCGCTCGGCCTCATCGCCTCGCATGCCGGTTTCGCCGTCATCTGGGCGACGACGCTCATCGTCAACGTGCGGCACGTGCTTTACAGCGCGACGTTGGCGCCCTATGTCGCCCGCCTGCCCGCACGGTGGCGCCTCGCGCTCGGCGGTGTATTGACCGACGAGGTGTTCGCCGTCGCCTATGCCCACTACCGCCATGCGCCGCCGGGAAAAATCGGTCCGCATTACTTTCTCGGCTCGGGGCTGGCGATGTACGTGAACTGGCAGATCTGGACCCTGGCCGGCTTGCTGTTTGGCGCGGCCTTCCCGCGACTGCAGTCGCTCGGGCTCGATTTCGCCATGGTGGCGACGTTCATTGCGATCGTCGTGCCGCAACTCGTCTCGCTGCGCTACATCGCATCTGCCGCGACAGCCGGTGTCGTTGCGCTCGCATGTGCGGGCCTGCCTTACAAACTCGGCTTGCTGGCGGCCGTGGCGGCCGGCGTCGCCGTCGGCGTCATCCTGTCCCGCCCCGGGGCGACGGATATCGGCAGCGGCGGCCGCGCGCCGAAACACGCGGACGACGACGCGCGCATCGACAGCAAAACGCATGCGCAGGCGCCGCACCCCGGCCGCCAGGCGGAGGTCGCATCGTGAACTACGTTTTCCTGATCCTCGGCATGGCCGTCATTACGTTCTTCATCCGCTCGGCCGTCTTCATGCTTGGCGAGCGCGTCGTCTTTCCGCCGCTAGTACGCACGGCGCTCGGTTTCGTCCCGGTCACGGTCCTGACGGCCATCATCGTGCCAATGGCCGTCACGCCCCACGGTGGTGCGCCGGAACTGACCTGGCGCAACCCGCAACTCGTCGGCGCGCTCACGGCCTGCGGCGTCTCAGCCGCGACGCGCCGGCCGCTGCTGACAATCGCAGTCGGGCTGGCGGTCTTCTTTCTTTGGCAAGGCCTCGTGGTCCCCGTGGTCCGTTAGGCCATCACGCGCGAATCTTCAGAGGCTTTCCTCAAATTGGCCTCAAGTTCCAGCCTCGCTCGCCGTTAATCAGACGAAGCGCGTTTTCTGGTCGCGCGCCACTGGCAGACAAACGCCTGTCGACGCGAAGGTCCGGAAAGCGCAAGCGAAAACCGTAACGCGCGCCGAATTCGCGCTGGCCCGCCGCCCGTCCGCCGTGACGTCGGGGGGCCGGGGACTGCCCAGGCGAGGGCCACGGCGACATGCCGCCGGCACAGCGAGCGATAAGGACAAGCCATGGGCCAAATCACCCTTTCACTACGAGAAGAGACCATCTCTTCGCTGCACAAGGACTTCGAGGCCTTCGTGCGGGTATCGCTCAAGCTCGATCCGCAGTTCGCAACGCCTTCGTTCGAAGATTTCCTGCGCGCCAAGTTGCTCGACAACATGGTCCCGCTGACCGAGCACGCCGTGCAGCGAATGCTGCAAGGTGGCCAGTACGCCTGGGCCAAACGTACGTTGGAGAAGGAATTCCCCGACGTCGTTGCGATTCTGATGCGCCAAGCCGAGGAATTCGGTTTCAGCTTCGCCGTGCGCTCGGAGTGGACGCCCGAGGAACTCGCCAAGGCCGCACGCGACTGGGCCTCGGCCATCGTCAAGGAAGCAGGCGGCGACGTGGCACTCGTGGACCCGCTCGCCGCGCAGATCAAATCGGCAGCGCGCGACATCCAGTCGCTCGAAGAAAAGATGCAGACGCCGGCGTGGCGGCTGGCCGAATCGCTGCGTCAACGCGTGTATGAGGCGAAGATCGCTTGCGAGACGAGCGTCGGCAGCACAGCGCGGGAAAAGCTCGGCGAACTGCGTGGCCTACTCAAGCTCGGTCTTGCGCACGGTTCATTCCAAAAGCAGGAAGCGCAGCAGATCATGGAATATCTGCGCTTGCTCAAGCCTGAAATCTTCGTCGAAGAGCCGTACGACATCTTCACGCGCATGGCGACCTGGATGCGAAATTTCTTTATGCCGCCGGCCCCGCGGGCCGTGCAACCGAGCGTCGAACCGCGCCGCCCTCGCTGAGCAGGTAAGCGGCGGCGCCAATCCGCTGCCCCCTGTGGGCTCTCATCATCTGCGTTTGCCGCTTGTCATGCGCCGGCCCTGCCGGCCGGGGATCGACGCCCCCGAATCCAGCGCTTGCGTCGCCTCCTCTTCTCGGCGGGTTCAGCGCAACCGGTCAGTCCCACATCGTCTTGAGCTGCGCGGCGATATCGACGCGCGCCTTCGCCGCGGCGGCGAGGCCCGTCGCCGTTGGCGGCATTGCCGGCTCGATGCGCGGCCATGCCTGGATGTCGAACAGCGGCAGCAACGATGCCGGAATGAACCGGGTGCGCGACGCCCAAACATGACGATCGCCAAGCGCGCTTTGGTTGTGAACATAGAAACGCTGCGGCACGACGATGTGCAAGTCTTCTTTTGCCCGCGTCATCGCGACGTACAAGAGGCGACGCTCCTCGTCGATCTCCTCCTGGCTGCCCGTGCCAAGGTCCGACGGGATACAACCGTCAACGCCGTTCAGCACGAATACGTTGCGCCACTCCTGTCCTTTCGCCGAATGGATCGTCGATAGGATCAGGTAGTCCTCGTCGACCAACGGCACACCGGCCTCGCCGCTCGTCGCATCGGGTGGATCGAGCGTGAGTTCGGTCAGAAAACGCTCGCGCGAAGGGAACGTCGCAGCGAGGCTCTCCATCTGCACGATGTCGGCGTGGCGCGCGGCCGCGTCTTCGTGATTGCGCTCGAGGTGGGGCTCGTACCAACGCCGCACTTGCTCGAACTCGGCGGGCCATGGCGAGCGCAACGCACCCACATCGTCCATCAACGTCGCAAACGCGGGCCAGTCGGCACTCGCACGCGCCGGCGCGGCATACGAGCGCAAGGCCGCAGGCAGTTCGCCGGCGGCGGCGACTGCATCGAGCACCTGCCCGGCCGTCGCAGGCCCGATTCCCGGCATCAACTGCAACACGCGAAACCCGGCCACGCGATCGCGCGGATTTTGCGCCCAACGCAGCACCGCGAGCACATCTTTCACATGCACCGAATCAAGAAAACGCAGGCCGCCGAATTTGACGAACGGGATGTTGCGCCGCGCGAGCTCGACCTCGAGCGCCGCGCTGTGGTGCGCGGCCCGAAACAGCACCGCCTGCGCCTTCAGTTTCATGCCCGATTCGCGCGCCTCGAGCACAGCTTCGACGACATAGCGGGCCTGCTCAAGCTCGCCGGCCACCGACACGAGTCGCGGCCGCTGAGCGCCGGCCTTATCGGTCCAGAGATCCTTGGTGTAGCGCTCGGCCGCCAGACCGATCACGGCGTTCGATGCCGCGAGGATCGGTGCCGTCGAGCGATAGTTCCGTTCCAACGTGACACGCGCTGCAGCCGGCTCGAAATGACCGGGAAAATCGAGAATGTTGCGGACCGTCGCGCCGCGAAACGAGTAAATCGATTGGGCATCGTCGCCGACGACCGTCAGCCCGCGCCCGTCCGGTTTCATGGCGAGCAGGATCGTGGCCTGCAAGCGGTTCGTGTCCTGGTATTCGTCGACGAGCACATGGTCGAAGCGTTTGCCGAGGTCGGACGCGATCGCCGGTTCGGCCGCCATCCTCGACCAGTACAGCAGCAGATCGTCGTAGTCGAGAACGTTTTGCGCCTGCTTCGCCGCCACGTACGCGGCAAACAGGGCCCGCAGGTCACGCTCCCATTCGCGGCACCATGGAAACGCCTCGTCGAGCACGTGCGAAAGCGTGGCGCCCGTGTTCACGACCCGGGAATAGATCGCGAGACACGTGCCCTTTACCGGAAAGCGCCGCTCTTTCGCGGACAGCCCAAGTTCGTGCCGGACGACGTTCATCAGGTCGGCGCAGTCTTCGCGGTCGTTGATCGTGAACATCGGCGAGAGGCCGATCGATTCGGCGTATTCGCGCAGCAGACGAGCGCCGACGCTATGGAACGTGCCGCTCCAGCACAGCGCTTGTGCCAGATCGGCCCGCGTACCCAACGCCTGCGCGGCGATCCGCGTGGCGCGCCGCGTCATGTCCTGCGCCGCGCGGCGCGAAAAGGTCAGCAGCAGCACGCGCCTCGGATCGGCACCCTTCACGAGCAAATGCGCTACGCGGTGCGCCAACGTATTCGTTTTGCCGGAACCCGCGCCCGCAATCACGAGCAGCGGGCCGCCGGGCGAGGCCTGTGCGCCAACGCCGTAGTCGACCGCGGCGCGCTGCGCGTCGTTGAGCTTTTCGAGATAAGGCGCGCCCGCGGGGAGCGAATCGGCAAGGACGGGGGTAGAAATGAGGGACACGGCGCGATCGTCGATCGTTCAATATCAGCGGGCAGAGCGGGCAGGTAGGGCGCGATCCGCGTCATCCTGCTTGCAAGCCGCGGCCACGGCATACTGTATAGGCATACATGCCCGCCTCGCAAGTACGCCGAATAAGGGCCAGCTCACGAAATTGCGGGCTTTGCGCCCCTCGGGGCGCCGGGGTGGCTTATGATGCCTGCCCTAGTCGCTTCAGTGCCGGACTCCGGCTAATCGCCATGGCTAATCTCAACTTCACGCTCACGGGCGATCACGTCGAACTTCACAATCTGCTCAAGCTCATGGGCTTGGCCGACAGCGGCGGCTCGGCGAAGATGCTCGTCGCTGCCGGCGAAGTCACCGTCGACGGCCGCGTCGAATTGCGCAAGACGTGCAAGATCCGCGCGGGACAGATCGTCATGCTCGGCGATACGCGCATTGCCGTTCACGAGCCGCAATGAGCCCTCATTGAGCGCTCATTGAACCGAATCGCGCACGCCCGCGCCGGTATGCGTCCGGCCGCCCGTCGTTGCGCGCCGGTCGTTTGTGCGCGGCCGTGCGCCATCGACAGCCCGACGCGAAAGCAATAAGCTCCTTCTTTCCGACGAAAACAAACCACATGGGCAGGGCGCCGCACGCGCCGATATGCCCTTTGCGCCTCGATCGCTTCGCCATGTCAGAGTCAGCCTTCACAGGGGCCGCCGCCAAGCCGGCCCCGCCCCCACTGTCGCGGCACGCCGCCGACACCGCACGTCTGGCCGCGCCGCTGGCCATCGCGCAGTTGTCGCAGATGGCGATGGGCGTGACCGACACGATCCTGCTCGGCTCGCTGAGCGCCGACGCGCTCGCCGCCGGCGGTCTCGGCGCCGGGATCTTCTTCGTCATCGTCACGCTGCTGCAAGGCGTGCTCAGTTCGGTAAGCGTAACCGTCGCCAATGCGCGCGGGGCGCAGGCCGAGCACCGCGTACCGCACATCTACTGGACGGGGCTCGCACTATCGGCCCTGCTCGCCGTGCCGGCGTTCGTGCTGCTTTCGTACAGTCAGCCGATCCTGCTCGCGTTCGGCGAGCCGCCTTCGCTCGCGCGCAACGTCGGCGCTTATACGGGCGTGCTGCGCTACGCGTCGCTCGCCAGCCTCATCGGCGTCGGCATGATGCGCGCCTTCCTGCCCGCTATCGGCGCAGCCAAGCGCCTGCTCTGGGTCGCGCTGGTCGGCGTGGTTTTCAACGGCGTGCTGAACTACGGTCTGATCCACGGCGCCTACGGTCTGCCCCGGCTCGGCATGCTCGGCTCGGCCGCGGCCACGACGATCACGATCTGGCTCAGCGCCATCGCGCTCATGGCGCTGCTGCACGGGCGGCAGCGGTTCAAGCATTTCGTGGCCGCCAAACGGCCGACGATGCCGCTCATGGGAGAGCTTTTCGCGATCGGTTGGCCCGTGGCGATCACCTACGGGGTCGAGTCGATGCTTTTCCTCTGCACCGGGCTCTTCATCGGTTTGATGGGAGAAAAACCGCTGGCCGCACACCAGATCGCCATGAGCGTGAGTTCCGTCACGTTCATGGTGCCGCTCGCGATCGGCCAGGCGGCCAACGTGCGCGTCGGCTACTGGATGGGGGCAGGCGATCGCGTCGCCGCGCGCCACGCGGGCTTCGTCGCGCTGGCGCTCGGCGTCGCCTATATGTCGATGACAGGCCTGCTGTTTATCGTGGCGCCGCGCGCCATCGTCGGCCTTTATCTGCGTCTCGATGATCCCGCCAATGCGCAGACCGCCGCCATCGCCGCTTCGCTGCTCGGCGTCGCGGCCATTTTTCAGATCGTCGACGGCATGCAGACGATCGGCTCCGGCTGTTTGCGCGGGCTCAAAGACACGCGCGTGCCGATGCTCGCAGCCGCGTTCGGTTACTGGGGCGTCGGCTTCCCGACCGGCTATGTGCTCGCGTTCCATGCCGGCCTCGGCCCGCGCGGGCTCTGGTGGGGGTTGGCCGCGGGCCTCGCAAGCGTCGCCGTGCTGATGACGCTGCGCTTCGAGCGCCGCACGCGGCAACGACCCGGCGTGTAGATAAGCAAGCATCCTTGATTGGTTGGGCGGCCGCTTGAATCGGCCTACGATGGGCACCGACTCTTCCGACAGGGTGTTCGGCCCGTGCATCCGGCGGGCCATTTTTTCTTCCTTTCTCTGTCCTCTCCGCTCCCTGGTTGCGCGAGCGGCTGCACGTCGGCTTGTGCATACGCAGCGGGTAATACACGTCGGCATCCAATAGAATGAAACAATTGGCGCCGGCGCACGCGTGCGCCGCCTCCGGTCCGATCCGTCAGCGAAGGAAGAGTCCGACGTGTTCCACGAGCAATGGTTGCGGCCAGGTGCTGCAAGGCGTCATCGAGCTTGTCTGCCGGCAGGGGCCGTCGGCCGGGGGCCTTTACTGTCGTCCGACGCTCGCACCGTAGCACGCGAGTGTGTGCGCACGCTCGCGTTCGTTTTCGTCGCGTGTTGCGTCGCGGGTCTGGCCGCCTGCTCCACGTTGCCGCCCGCCACTTCGCTCGACCGCCCCGCTACGTATGCGCTCGCGCAGCCGGAGACCACGCCGCTCGGTCGGGCTTTGGCGCCGCTCGTCGCCGCGCACGGGGGCCAGTCGGGCTTCCGGCTGCTCACGGACGGCACCGACGCGCTGCAGATGCGCATCGCATTGGCGCGTTCGGCCACCAAAACGCTCGATCTGCAGTACTACATCGCCGCCGAAGACACGACCGGCCGTTTGCTGCTCGCCGCCGCCCTTTACGCCGCCGATCGCGGCGTGCGCGTGCGGATGCTCGTCGACGATCTGAATTTCAAAGACGCCGACCGCCTGATGGCCGCTTTATCGACGCATCCGGACATCGAGGTTCGCATTTTCAATCCGTTCGGCAGCGCACGCCCCAGCGTGTTCGCCCGTACCGAGAACTTCTTCACGCGCATCGATCGCTTTACGCACCGTATGCACAACAAAGCCATGATCGCCGACGGCGAAGTGGCGATCGTCGGCGGCCGCAACCTCGGCGACGAATACTTCAGCGCGAGCCCCAAACTGCAGTTCCGCGATTTGGACGTGATCGCTGCGGGACCGATCGTCAAGGACGTTTCCAAGAGCTTCGACGCGTTTTGGAATAGTCCCGGGGCGTACCCGCTCAGCGCGGTCGAAAAGCAGCACTTCGCCGAAGCCGACCTCGACACGGCTCGCGAAGCGCTGAGAGCCCATTGGCGTGCGCAAGCCCAAGCCGTCGGGGCCAAGCCGCTGCGTAGCGCGCGGCTGTGGGAGCAGATCGCGCACGAGCAGATGGGCCTCGTCTGGGCAAATGCCATGTTCAGCGTCGATTCGCCGAGCAAGGTCACCGCGCCGAACGATGGCTATCGCAGCCCGCCGATGCATCGGCTCGCCGAGCTGCTGCGCGGCGCGCAAAAGGAGGTGCTGCTGCTTTCCCCGTATTTCGTCCCGCACGATGCAGGCGTCAGGCTGCTGGCCGACCTGACGCATCGCGGCGTCCGTGTGGCCGTTTTGACGAACTCGATGGCATCGACCGATGCCGTCGCCGTCCAGGCCGGTTACAGCCCCTATCGGATCCCGCTATTGAAAAACGGCGTCGAGTTGTATGAATATCAGCCGCTGCAGCGACAGACTTCGCGCTTTTTCGCGGGCTCCCAGTCGCGTGCAAGCTTGCACGCGAAGGCGTACGTCATCGATCGCCGCACGCTGGTGATCGGATCGCTGAATCTCGATCCGCGCTCGGCTCATCTGAACAGCGAAATGGCGCTGTTCATCGACAGCCCCGTACTGGCAGACGCCGTCGCGAAACTGATCAATCAATCGCTGTCGCCGAAGGTCAGTTATCGTGTCACGCTTTCGACGCCCGCCGAGGACGCGCAATTGCGCGCGCTCGGTGCGCCCGTGTCGGGCCTCGTCTGGACCGGCGAGGCAGACGGTGAGCGAGGCCCCTATTTGCGCACGTGGGCGCTCGACCCCGATGCAGGTTTCGTACGCAATTTACTCACAGGTCTATTCTTGCTGTTGCCCGTCGACTCGCAGTTGTAGCTCGCGGCGATCGCCACGAACGAACGCGGCTGCTTCGCAAGCCTGGTTGCCGCGCGCGCGAGTCGAGCCCACCAACCGACGTATTCCAGCATCGGAGCCCAAGCACCATGACTGAAAACCATCGCATGGAGCGTGACACGTTCGGCGAAATTGCCGTCCCGGCCGCGCGCCTGTGGGGCGCTCAAACGCAGCGCTCGCTGCAGAACTTCAAAATTTCCACCGAGAAGCAATCGCCCGAACTCGTGACCGCACTCGCACTGATCAAGCGTGCAGCGGCCGAAGTCAATCTCGAACTGGGCGTATTGCCCATGGACAAGGCGCGCGCGATCATGCAGGCGGCCGACGAAGTCATCGACGGCCGTCACGCGGACGAATTCCCGCTGGCGGTTTGGCAGACGGGCTCGGGCACGCAGACGAACATGAACCTGAACGAAGTCATTGCAAACCGCGCGAGCGAATTGCTCGGCGGAGAGCGCGGCGAAGCGCGCAAGGTTCATCCCAACGATGACGTCAATCGCGGCCAGTCGTCGAACGATGTGTTTCCGACGGCGATGCACGTCGCCGCGGCCAACGGCATCGTCAAGCACCTGCTGCCCGCGCTCGCGACGTTGCGCGCCACGCTGGAGCAGAAGTCGCGCGCATTCGCCGACATCGTCAAGATCGGCCGCACGCACTTGCAGGACGCGACGCCGCTCACGCTCGGGCAGGAGTTTTCGGGCTACGCGGCGCAACTGGCGCATGGCATGGCGCACGTCGAATCGGCGCTGCCCCACCTTTACGAGCTCGCACAGGGCGGCACGGCAGTGGGCACAGGGTTGAACGCCCATCCTCAATTCGCCGACCGCGTTGCGCAAGCGATCGGCCGCCTGACGGGCCTGCCGTTCGTTAGTGCTCCTAACAAATTTGAAGTGATGGCGGCCGCCGATGCGCTCGTGTTCGCCCATGGTGCGCTCAAGACGCTTGCGGCAAGCCTCATGAAGATCGCCAACGACGTGCGCTGGCTCGCAAGCGGTCCGCGCTGCGGTTTGGGCGAGATCACCATTCCCGAAAACGAGCCGGGCAGTTCGATCATGCCTGGCAAGGTCAACCCGACGCAATCGGAAGCCGTCACGATGCTGTGCTGCCAGGTGTTCGGCAATGATGTGGCGATCAACGTGGGCGGTGCGAGCGGCAACTTCGAACTCAACGTGTTCCGGCCGATGATCGCGCACAACGTGCTGCAATCGATTCGGCTGCTGGCGGACGGCGCGCAAAGCTTCAACGACAATTGCGCGGTAGGCATCGAGCCGAACCGCACCCGCATCGATACACTGTTGAACGAATCGTTGATGCTCGTGACGGCGCTCAATCCCCATATCGGCTACGACAAGGCTGCGCAAATCGCGAAGAAGGCGCACAAGGAAGGCACGACGCTGAAAGCGGCCGCGCTGACGCTCGGTTACCTGACCGAAGCGCAGTTCGATGAATGGGTGCGGCCGGAGGATATGACGGGGCGCAGCAGTTGATGCGTTGACATGATCGGCGGCGGGCGAGCGACGGCAGGCGTCCTTTGCGTGCGCTGCGCCCGTCCGGCGCTCGGCCGTCCTCTTATCCGCGCCGGGCGGTTACGTTAGTCCGATGCGGCCGGGTCATCGTCTCACGATGCAGCAGTCTGATTGAAGCCCGACGGCGTCACAACCGGGCACGAACCTCAAACGGTCCCCCGCACCATCTCCTCCGGCTTGAGCTCGACGATCGCATCGAGTGCCGCCTTCACATCCATCGCGTACTTCGCCACACGTTTTTGCTCTTCAGTCTGCGGCTCGAAGGAAGGAACGGGAATGGGCGTGCCGTTCTCGTCGACCGCAACGAACACGACGAGGCAGTCGGTCGTCAATCGCAGTTGACCGCTCTTCGGGTCACCGGCATGAACCGTCACGTGGATGTGCATGCTCGTGCGCCCCGTGGCGACGACGCGCGCCCGCAACTCGACGAGATTGCCGACGAGAATCGGCCGGCGAAAGCGAATGTTGCCGACGCTGACCGTGACGCAGTAGCGGCCCGACCAAACCGCCGCGCAGGCGTAGGCCGTTTCGTCGATCCACTTCATCAGCGCGCCGCCATGCACCTTGCCGCCGAAGTTGACCGAAGTGGGTTCGGCAAGAAGGCGGAAGGTGGTTTCCGAACGGTCCAAGGGGTGCGAGGGCGTGCTCATCGATGCTCCAGTAGCGCGCATGCGCGCGGCGAGGAAGATAAAGGAGCCGATTATACGGGCGTCAAATTGACGCGGCGCGCTCTGGTATCAGCGTTCGCATTACCCCGCACTCAACGACGCAAACCGCTCCCGATAGTTGAACGGCGGCACGCCGAACCGTCTGACGAATGCGCGGCGCAGATTCTGCTCGGTGCCGAACCCGCAATCGAGCGCGATCCGTTTCATCGGCCGACGCGATTGCGCAAGCGAGCGCGCGGCAGCCTCCAGCCGCAACGCCTCGACCGTCTTTGCAGGAGTGCGGCCCACCGCTTCGACATAGCGCCGCGCGAACGTGCGCGGCGACATGCGGGCGCGCTCGGCAAGCCGCTCGACCGTCAGATCGGCGTGCAGATTGGCCGCCATCCACGCATGCAGCGCGTCGAACTCGCCGCCGGCGACGTGCTGCGCATCGAGCGTGGCGCTGAACTGCGACTGCCCCCCGGGGCGCTTCATGAATACCACCAGCCGCCGCGCCGCCTGCATCGCCACCGTATGGCCGAAGTCCTCTTCGATCAACGCAAGGGCGAGGTCGATGCCGGCCGTCACACCGGCGGAAGTCCAGACGGCGCGACCATCGCGCACGTCGCGAATGAAGATCGGATCGGCATCGACCTGCACGGACGGAAAGCACCGTGCGAACTCTTCGGCGCTGCGCCAATGCGTCGTCGCGCGACGGCCTTTGAGCAAACCCGCAGCGCCAAGGTAGAAGGCGCCCACGCAAACAGAACAGACGCGCCGGATGCGGGGCGCCGAACGCGCCAGCCACGCGACGAGCTTTTCGTCGAGCACCATCTGGTCGGCCACGAACGTGCCGGCAACGATGACCGTATCGATCGGCTCGTCGTCCAATGCATCGAGTCGCTCGACGACGACGGGTAGCCCCACGTGCGTCGGGAGCGTGCCGCCTTCGATGGAAGCAACCCGCGTTCGATAGGCAACCGGGTCGTCGCCCGTGCTGCCGCGCGCGCTGCGCAGTTCGAGTTCCGCTCGCCAAAACGCCTCGAGCGGACCGCACGCGTCGAGCAGTACGAGGTGCGGCGCCACGGCAAATACGATCTGACGAACGGCAGAGGGTGGAGACACGGGCGCAACCAATGGGCTCTCCTTGATGAACGGGATGGAATGGGATCACGCGCTGGCCGCGGCCGGCTCACGCGTGCGCGCACGCGACCAGGCATAGGCGAGCGTTGCGCAAGCTGCGAGCGCCAGCGCCGGAAAAATCGAAGCATTGACGACGCTCCAGCCGAAACGCGCCAGCAATTGGCCTGCGCTCAGCGAGGCCAGCGCCGTACAGGCGAACGTCGTGAATTCGCTCGTCGCCTGCGTCTTTGCGCGCTCGCTGGGACGATAGGACTGCGCGAGCAACGTCGTCCCGCCGACGAACATGAAGTTCCAACCGACGCCCAGGCAGGCGAGCGCCGCATAGAAGTGCGGCAGATCGGTCGCCGACAGCGCAATCGCACCGCAGGCAGCGGACAGCGCGATACCTGCGCCGATGAGGCGCAGCACGCCGAAGCGGGCAATCAGGCGCGCGGCGAAGAGCGAGGGCGCATACATGCCGACAAGATGCCATTCGATGATGCCCGCACCCTCCCCGATCGTGTGGCCGCACGCCACCGCAGCGATCGGCGCAGCCGTCATCACGAACATCATGACCATGTAGCCGATCGCGTTATTGGCCAACGCGGCGAGGAAGATCGGCTGAGTCACGATTCGGACGAGCGGGCGCGGATGCGAATCGTCCGCCTTGGTCGGCGCGTTCGCGGCGGGAATCGGCGGCGCATCGCGATAGGCGAACAGCAAAAGCGCGCACGAGCCGAGCCCGAGCACTGTGACGAGCGCGTACGAGCCGGCGAACGTGACAGGCGCGAGCCAATCGCGGCTCCAGGACGCCAGTGCAGGTCCAAGCACGGCGGCGATGACGCCGCCGGTCAGCACGGTCGAAATCGCCCGGCCTTTCGACGGGGCGTCGACGGCATCGGCCGCCGCAAGGCGGTAGTACTGAGCGAATGCTTGAAAGACGCCGACCGTCGCCGTCCCGCAGCAGAAGATCCAAAAACTATGAGCGAAGATCGCGTGAACGGAAATCGCCCCACCGGCCGCGCCGATCGCGGCCCCCAGCGCGAAACCGACGCGACGGCCGATGCGCGCCATCAGGAACGACGCGAAAATCGTCGTCAACGCCGCAGCCACGGTGATGAGCGAGAACGGCAGCGTCGCGAACGCCTTGTC
The DNA here is from genome assembly GCF_002879855.1 of Trinickia soli. GTDB lineage: Bacteria > Pseudomonadota > Gammaproteobacteria > Burkholderiales > Burkholderiaceae > Trinickia > Trinickia soli. The sequence continues at coordinate 207,237 of NZ_PNYB01000009.1, forward strand.
GTCGGCCAGCATATAGCCGACGAGGCCGGTCAGCGTAAGGTCGATCGAGACGGAAGACGTGTAAAGCGCCTGGCACAGCGCCAGTACTCGGGCGTTGCGGCGGCCGGCGCGTTCGCTGGCAGGCTCGGCGGACAGGAAAGCAGGCATCGATGACCCTTGCGTGAGTGAAGAAGACAGTCGCTATCCTCACCCGGGCAGAGATGGCAGAAACGACAATGACGCATCAATTTCTGCCATTCATCCCCGGCGCCTTTCAGCGGAGCCGGAGCCGGAGCCGGAGCCGGAGCCGGAGCCGCTGGACCGTTCGCCTTCGTTACTTGCGGAAGGTGATGCCCTCGTCGAGGGTGCCGTACATCGTGATGCCGTTGCCGTCGGTGCGCGGCGTCGGCGTGCCACGCTGCGCGCAACCCACGCATAACCATGCGACCAGGGCGGCCGCTATCCATGCTTTCATTCGAACCCTCGCTGCCGAATCGCGTACTTCGACAGTGTAGCGCGCAGCCCGCGCAGCATCGTTGACTCCGAGCGGCTCGTTGCCGCCCGTGCGTCGCCCGAATTCGACATTTTGCATAACGCTGAAACGTCGAATGCAACGAGCGATTACAGTAGGCGCATTACCGCTTTCGACGCTGAGGAACCCATGGCCGCCTTCCCTTCCGACGCTCAACGCGAGGTCGCGCACTTTCCCGGGCTATCGCGCATCGGCGCGCTGCTCGCCGACCCTGGTCGCGCGGCCATGCTCTGGTCGCTGATGGACGGCAGCGCCCGACCCGCCGGCGAACTGACGATGATCGCGGGGCTCTCGCCGTCGGCGGCGAGCGGGCATCTCTCCAAACTCGCCGAAGGCGGCCTGCTGACGCTCGAAGTTCGCGGCCGCCACCGCTATTACCGAATCGCCTCCTCGGAGATCGCCGCCGCGATTGAAGCGCTCGCCCATCTCGCGCAAGCCAGCGCCCCCGCGCGCGCGGCGCCCATGGCCGCGCGCACCGTTCCGGTCGAGATGCGCTATGCGCGCACCTGCTATGACCATATGGCCGGCGAACTTGCCGTCCGCGTATTCGATCATCTCGTTTCCCGTGGGTGGCTCGTCGAAAAAGGCGGCGACGTCGAGGCGACCGAGACCGGTGCCGCCATGTTGGCGCAATGGGGTATCGATGTCCGCGCCCAGCGGGCACGCAAGCGTCGATTCGCTTGTACGTGCCTCGACTGGAGCGAGCGGCGCGCTCACCTCGCCGGCGCGCTCGGCGCGGCGCTGTTGGACAACTGGCGGCAGCACCGTTGGGTCGAAGCGGCCGAACGGCCCCGGGTGCTGCGGATCACGCCGGTTGGCCGAGAGCGCTTCGAGGCGCTGCTTTCCGCGTAACGCCAAGGCCCGGAACGGTCATTTTTGGTTACAGGGCGGAACGCAACGCTACAAAACGGAGCGCATTGATACATGCGCTCGCGCTACAGTGCTGTCACGGACCGTTCAGGATCCGGCACCAAAACGAGATGCCCTATGTCCACCGCCGTTCTCATTACCCGCGCGACATCCCGGCGCGTGGCCGGCCTCGCCGCGCTCGCGCTGGCTCCGCTGGTCTTCGCGGCGCACGCCGCCTTCGCGCAATCGGCCCCTTATCCGGCCCCCTCGCCGGCTGCGCAATCGGCCGACCCGCCAGGACGCGTCGCGCGCCTGAACTATATGGCGGGCGCGGTGACGATGGAGCCGGCTGGCGCGAGCGATTGGTCGTATGCGTCGGTCAACCGTCCGTTGACGACCGGCGACCAGCTTTGGAACGATGCGAACGCGCGCTCGGAACTGCACATCGGATCGACGGCTGTTCGGCTGGGTTCTTCGACCAGCCTCGATGTCATGAACCTCGACGACACGAACGCCCAGTTGAAGGTGGCACAAGGCACGCTGTCGACGCGCGTGCGCTCGATGCCGGGCGGCTCGTCGTATGAGATCGATACGCCCAACGTTGCACTCGCCGTGACCCGCCCCGGAGATTATCGTGTCGATGTCGCGCCGGACGGCAGCACGACCACGGTCACGGTGCGCAGCGGCGCCCTCACCGCCTACGGCGATAACGGCCAAGTGCCCGTCGAAGCCGGTCAGCAGATCACGTTTGCGGGCACCGACCTGCAGGAAGCCTCCGTCGCGCAAGCGCCAGCGCCCGATCCGTTCGACGCGTGGGCTGCCAATCGAGACGCCGCCGAGGATCGATCCGTCTCGGCGCGCTATGTCTCGCGCGACATCCCGGGCTACGAAGACCTCGATGCGAACGGCCGTTGGAGCGACGATCCGCAGTACGGCGCCGTCTGGATTCCGAACCAGGAGCCGGTCGGTTGGGCGCCCTACCACGATGGACATTGGGCGTGGGTCGCGCCTTGGGGCTGGACCTGGGTCGACGATGCGCCATGGGGCTTCGCCCCGTACCACTACGGACGCTGGGCTTACGTGCGCTCGTCGTGGTGCTGGGTGCCGGGACCGCTCGTCGAGAGCGCACCGCCCGTGTATGCGCCGGCGCTCGTCGCTTTCGTCGGCGGCGGAGGCGGTGGGGGTGGCTGGAGCGTCAGCCTGGCGATCGGCGGCGCAGCCACGCCGGGGCTCGCCTGGTTCCCGCTCGGCCCCGGCGAGGCCTGGCATCCGGGATGGGGCGGTTGGAGCCCGCGCTACTACGAGCGCGTGAATCAGACGGTGATCGTGAACAATAACGTCAACATCACCAACATCCATAACACCTACATCAACTATCACGCACCCGGCGCAGTCACGGCCGTGCCCGCCACGGCATTCGTGCAAGGCAAGCCGGTCGCCCACTTCGCGCAACACGTCGATCCGCGGCAGTGGGGCAACGTCCGGATCAATCCGGGCGCGGCAGGTGTCGCGCCCGTGCGCCAAAGCTTCGCATCGGGCTTGCGGCAGGCAAACTACCGTCCGCCGCGGACGGTGGTCGCGCGCCCGGTCGTCGCCACGCGTGCGCCGGCCATGCCGGCCGCCTATCACGACGGCTTGGCCGCGCACCTGGCACAGGCGGGCGGTCGCGTACCGGGGGCCGGTGCGCCGGTGACTCGGCCCGCTGCGCCGTTCGCGGGCCGGGACCAGCTCGCGCACGGCGCCACCGTGGCGCCGGTCGCCGCAGCCCATAACGTGCGCGTCGTCGATACCCATTCACCCGTCGTCACACCAATGCACGGCCCCGCTGCTCCGGCAAACGGCGGCCAGCATCTCGCCGCACCGGCCCAAGCCTCGGCTCAGCCCCGCGCGGAAGCGGGACGAGGACCGGGCGCCGGACAGCCGATACAACATGGCCCCGGTGTCGACCAGCCGCAACGTGCGCCGCACGTGCAGGCCGCAATGGAGCGTGCGCAGCCGAATCACGGCGTGCCCCGTCCGCCAGCGGCAGCGGCAGCGGCCGGCGCTGCACCGGAGCACGGCGGGCAGACCGGCACGAGACCGGCGCCGGCTTGGACCCAGCCTCACGCGCCGGTTACCCAGCAACATATGCAGCCGAACGAGCCGCGAGCGGTCGCGGGCCAGGTCAGCCCGGGAGCGGAACGCGGTCAGGCGATCCAACATGGCGAGCCGCAGACCATGCCGCAGTCTCAATTGCAGCGATCGCAGCAGCGGGAGCCGAGACCACAGATGCACGAACCATCCGCGCCCCGCCCGGAGCCGCGTCCACAGCCGCAACCGCAGCCTCGCTTCGAGCAGCCGCGTGCGCAACCGCAGCCGCAGTCTCACTTCGAACAACCGCGTCCGCAACCGCAACCGCAACCACAGCCGCAGCCTCACTTCGAACAACCGCGCCCGCAACCGCAGCCGCAGCCTCACTTCGAACAACCGCGCCCGCAACCACAGCCGCAGCCCCACTTCGAACAGCCGCGTCCGCAGCCGCAACCGCAGCCTCACTTCGAACAACCGCGCCCGCAGCCGCAACCGCAACCGCGGCCCGAGCCGGCCCCTCAGCAGCGCCCTCAGCACGAGCAGCAGCACGCTGCCGCGCCAGCGCTGCCTGGCAAGCAGCACCATCGAGGGTGATTGCGTAAGGTTAAAAATAACGAAGCCCGCGGTCCGCAACGCCGCGACGCGCAGGGGCAGGACGCTGGTCCAACCCGGCGCGCCGCGTGCGCGGCACGCGGGCTTTGCTGCAACTGTGGGCTAAGGCGCTCGCCGATAGAAGCGGCCGACTAAACGAGACTAACCGGGACTAAACGGCCATGGGCGCTGTCAACGGCTCATGATGCCGGTACCCGATCAGCGAAAAATCGGCCGGCTCCACAAGTTCGAGCCACTGGGGCGCGTACACGCCCGTGTCCGCATAGGCCGGCACGCGATCGGCGATCGCCAGCCGCGGGCTTTCGTACGGTTCGCGTTCGAGCTGCCGCTGGAGCATGTCCAGTTGATTTTCGTAGATGTGCGCATCGCCGATGAAGTAGGTGAACCAACGCGGCGTGTAACCAGTCAGCCGGCCGACGAGCGACAGCAACGCGGCGCCTTCGACGAGATTGAAGGGCGTGCCGAGTCCCACGTCATTGCTGCGAATGTAAAGACACAGCGAGATCTCGCGCCGCGCAGCGTTCGGCAAGAACTGATAGAGCAGATGGCAGGCTGGCAGCGCAATCTGATCGAGCAGCGCGGGATTCCAGCCGTGGAACAAAATGCGGCGGTCGCCCGGGTTGCTCATGATGGTGTCGAGGCACTGGCGCAATTGATCGATCGCCTTGTACAACAGCACCTTTTGAACGCCCTCTTCCTCGAACTGCGTGACGATCCGGTAGCCCCGTTCTGCAGCGTCCGCCAGGCGTGCACCGGCCGACGCCTCGATGACTTTGTAGCCCGGCCACTTGCGCCACTGCACGCCGTAGACGTCGCCGAGATCGTCCGTACCTTCGCGGTAGGGATTGGCGAGCCACGCGCTGTTCTCGTTTGCGTTCGCGTCCCACACCTTGCATCCGAGCGCGCGAAAGTCAGCCGCGCTGCGCGACGCGCGCAGGAAGCCGATCATCTCGCCGATCGCGGACTTGAACGCGAGCTTTTTCGTGGTGACGGCGGGGAAACCTTCTTGCAAGTCGAAGCGCATCATCGCGCCCGGCATGGAGATCGTGCGGATGCCAGTGCGGTTTTCCTGCCAGCTTCCCGTGTCGAGAATAGTGCGGACGAGGTCGAGATATTGTTTCATGCGCGGGGATGTCCTTCGGCTCGATGCGCGCGGGCCGTCGCTCGATGACCGCGCAAACCTCGATTTTATCAAGCGCGGGGATTTTCGTTCGAACGGCACTTCGGCGGCGCTGTCGGCCTGCGGCGCAATCGCCCGCCTCAACCCGCCATGTGGCGGGCGCCGACGCCTGCTTCGGCTTCGTGATGGCGCATGCCATGCGCGCAGAGCAGGCGATAGAGGGTCACCCGCGAAACGCCGAGTTCCTGCGCCGCGTCGCCCAGGCGCCCCCGGTGGCGCAACAACGCCAATTCGATCGCGTGGCGCTCAGCCGCCTCCCGCGCCTGCGCGAGCGAGACGGGTGCGATCTCGACGTACTCGGCCAGTTCCAGATCGTGCGCAGTGATGAACCGCCCTTCCGACATCACGATTGCGCGACGGATCCGGTTGATCAGTTCTCGCACGTTGCCGGGCCATGCGTAGTTGTAGAGCGCTGCGACGGCGTCGGCCGAAAAACCGCGCCGCCGCCGTGCGCCGTCCTTGCGAAAACGCTCGACCATGTGACGCGCCAGCAGTTCGATGTCCTTGCCACGTGCGCGCAATGGCGGCTCGTCGATCTGCAGCACGCAGAGCCGATGGTAAAGGTCCGCCCGAAAACTACCTTCCTGCATCGCGCGCTGCATATCGACGTGAGTCGCCGAAATCACGCGGACGTCGACGTCGATCGACTCCTGACCGCCGAGCCGCTCGATTTGCCCCTCCTGCAAAAACCGCAACAGACTCGCCTGGCTTTCGAGCGGCAGGTCGCCGATTTCATCGAGAAACAGTGTCCCGCCGTGAGCGGCCTCGATACGGCCGATCTTGCGGTGGCTCGCTCCCGTGAACGCACCCCGCTCGTAGCCGAACAACTCCGACTGCAGCAGGTGCGGCGGAATCGCACCGCAATTGATCGCGACGAACGGTTGCGCGCGGCGTGCCGAGCGTTCGTGAATGGCGACGGCGGTCAGCTCTTTTCCCGTTCCCGATTCGCCCGACACGAAAACGGGAGCATCGGTACACGCCACCTTGCGAATCGCACGAAACAACGCGCGCATGGCGTCGCACGAGCCCACCATTTCACCCTCGCCCGGATCGCTTTCATCGGACGCGGCGAGCACGACCATCCCGTAGGCGTGCCCGACCGAATCGACGATGCGAGGCGCCTCATACGGCATCGTGACGTAGTCGTAGCAGTAGTCGCGCACGAGCCTGCGCAAGGCGCTCTCTTGCAACTGACCTGGCGACGTGGCCGCGACCCAACCGACGTTTCCCAGCGTGAGGCACGGCTCGAGGGCCGCGATTTCTTGAGAATCGAATCGACTCGACAAGTCGAGCAAACCGCCGATGGCCGCATCGCTGCGCAACGCCCGGCGCGCATCGCGCGCACTCGCCGCTACCTCGACTTCCCAGCCGCGCGCGTTGAATTGCGCGCTCAATTGCGAATTTACGTCGCGGGTGACGTAAATCAATTGCCGACTTGCGGGTTCCATTGTTCAGACCTCTTATTCATGAACATGAAGCAAGACGTCATACGCGGCATTGCGCCCACGCATGCTAATCCGGTTCTCCCAATGGCGCGAGAGCCCCGCCGCAGTCCATTGCCCAACCCCAAAGTCAACGCAACCGCAAATGCATTATTAATAACAATTGCCGTCTGTTCGGCCATTTTATCAACGTGAAACTGTTCTACAGCTTACTATACGACCCGTTCAGCGGGCAGTCTGATTCGCCGGAAAAATTGAAACAAGGCGAGGACAGCGAGATAACACGCGGGTCTTCATCCATTCCGCAGTCCTCACTGAATCACGCGCGCGTGGCGGTTTTGCGACATCGCATTTGTCGCAAAACATTCGCCGACGATCCGATTCCGGCGCCCCGTTTCAACGCTGAAACGGTTTTTGGCGTTCGAGCCATGATGGCCGACGTTCGTTCGACAAGAACCCAATCCCCACGCCATTTTCACGGCGATGGCATGGCTTTCGCGTTATGTGCCCGCACAACGGAGAGACGCCATGCCACTCGTTCAGCTCATTTCCTTCCGCCCCTGCGCCGTCATCGCCGCGATCGCCATCGCGTTTGCGGCAGCCGCAGCGTCAGGTGACGTGCGAGCCGAAGCGCTCGATGCGCAGGCGCAGGAACAAACGCAGACGTCGGACATCAGCGCCACCACGAATGACGAAGCGAGCGCGCACGACGCCGTGGCACTGAACGATCAGGTGTTGGCCAATCAGCGCGGCACAGGGCTCGGACTCATGACGGTGGCGGCGTCGGCTCAAACGCTTGCGGGCGCATCGTCGGTCACGCTGTGGGATGAAATCGCGCCGCCTGCGCCCATGCCCGTTCCCGTCGATGCGGCCCGCCTCGCCCAAAGCAACTCGGTCAGCTATTTCCGCAAATAACGCAACGCAGTTCAGGCCCTTCGCCGGAGAACGACTCATGTCCTTCAACGCTCTCGCCGCCATGCATCGCTTCGCGCTGTCGGCGCTCGTCCCGGGCCTCGCGACCACGTTCGCGGCGATCGCCGCACCGGGCGCGCTCGCACAGAGCAGCGGCAACCCGGGCGACATCATCGTGGAGCGTCAGGTCATGCCGCGAGATGCATTCCATGCCGTTCCGCGCGACGAGAACCCGGTGGCCGTGCGGGCGACGACGTTCCCCGCGCCTGCGTTCGACGCCACGGTAGGCACGCTCGTATCGGACGCGGACCTCACGCAGGCGCACGGCTCGCAAGGCGTCGAGCGTAACGGCGTGGGCGGTCTGGCAAGTCTGCAAGCGCTGACGAAAATTCTGGGCGGCTCCGCGACCGGCAGCAACGTCGCGATGGGCCCCGGGGGCATCGCACAGTCGACGACAGGGATCGGCGGCACGATCACGACCTCGGTTACCGGTGCGCTCGCTCCGCTGACCACCGGGATCGCCGGCCTGGGAGGACTCAAATGAACAGGATCCTGCAGCGGCATCGGACGACAGTGGCCGTGGCGATCGCGGCCTGTTGCACCGCGCTCGCCGCCCCGTCGATGGCTTCGGCCCAAACGGCGCCCGTGGTCACCGGCCAAACGACGATTGCGACCGACGCGCTCGCTGGCGCCAAGGGCGTCGTGACCGTCAACGAAGCGGCGGGTCTCAACAACGCCCAGAGCAATCAAGCGGCGATCCTGCTCGCGCCGAATGGCATTGCCGATACGGGCGTCGCGCAAAGTGCCCAGGCGAGCGCTCGCGTGCCGAGCGCGCAGGCGAGCATCGAGAGCGGGGCCTTATCGAACGTGTCCGGCGTAGTGATGCTGAATCAAGCGGCGGGCGCGGCCAATCTCCAACGCAACAGCGTCGTGCTCGGCGCTGCGGCGACAGGAGTGGAGAGCGTCGCGGACAGCGTTCTGTCCGCGGCGGCTCCCCAGCAGGGACGTGTGGATGTATCGGCGATGGCTCAGGGCGAGCGCGCGGTGCGCATCGGCAACGATGTGCTCAAGAACGCAAGCGGCATCGCGCAAATCAACCAGACGGCCGGCGCCGGTAATGCAACGGCGAACAGTTTCGTGCTCCGTCCCCCGGCGGGCACTTTTTTCTAACGCAGTACCTTTTCTCATCGGAGCGTCACCATGAAGCGCACCCTCATCGCCGCGGCAGTCCTGGCAGCCGCATCGGGCACCACATTCGCCCAGAGCAATAGCAAGGATCCGTACATCTTCAACGCGACGAGCGTCACGGAGAACCTCGGCATCAACGGCTTCGTGCGGCTGTTCGGCTGCGTGACCGTATCGAGCACGGTCGGCGCTGTCGTCAACAACAGCCAGGCCGTGAGGGCGAACGCTACGCTGGATCCGACAGCCCAAAGCTACAAGATGGGCGCAGTCACGACGACGTTCAACAACAACTACCGCTCAGTGATGGGCAGCGGCTATTCCAAGGGTTCCAGCACCAGCAGCGAATCGGCCTCGGCGGGGTTTGCGCAGGCGTTCCAGGAATCGTCGGCGTATGCGTACACGAATCAGAGCAGCGCCACCTCGGGCGGCGGCTATCAGTACAGCAACCAGCGCTCAAGCAGCTCGAGCAGCGAATCGCACAACTCGCAGGACGCCAGCGCCACGTTGACCGCCAACGGCTCCGCGAGCCTGAACTACAGCTACTCGCATCACCATCACCACGGCTCCGGTTCGGGTAGCGCAAGCGTGAGCGGCAATATCAGCGCCAATGGGTTCGAGGCGACCGCCGCCGACAAGTATTCGTCGCAAAGTCAGAAGAGCGCCAACCAGGGTTCGGGACAGGGCTCCGTATGGCAGTACCACGCGGATCAGGGCTCGGGCAGCCAGGCGTTCGCCGAACAATCTTCGGGCGGCGTGGCCTGGAGCAAGACGCATAGCAAGACCCATGATGCTTCCTGGTCGTTCGGCGAATCGGTCGATTCGACGAACGTGACGGTGACGGGTTCGGTGACCGACTACACCAACACGCAAAAGCCTGGCGATCTGACGGCCACGACGGGCGCGGGCGCCGGCAACGGCTCCGCGGGCAACATCGGCATCAACGTGGCGGAAGGCGTCGACAACGCCCAAAGCAACGATGCCTCGCTGGCCTCGGTCGATACGGGCAATGTGTTCGGCAACGCACAGATCTTCAGCTCGCAATCGTCGGGCGGCACGGCGACGGTCAACAACTTCATGCTCAACGCTTCGCTCGGCGATGGCTCGCTCAGCAACGTATCGGGCAATTTGGGCGTGAACATCGCTGCGGGTGTGGCCAACGTGCAGAACAACAGCCTCGCGGCGTCGACGACGAACCTGAAAGACGGTGCGGCGCCGCTCGCTGTCGCCATGGTCGCCACCGACGACAACAGTCAATCGGCGTCGCTCTCGTTCCAAGGCTCGATCAGCGGCACCGCGATGATCGGCGCCGGCGCGCTGCAAAACTCCACGGGCAACATCGGCGTGAACATCGCCGGTGGTGCGGGGAACCTGCAGCACAACGGCCTCGCCATCGCTGCGACGAATATCACGGGCCATTGAGCGTCGTCTTCGACGGCTGGCCGGTCGCTCACGGCCAGTTCGTCGTCGATAAGAGCGCTCGCGCATACCGGCCGGCCGCAAGCCTCAACCGGTATGCGCTCTACGAGGAGAAGCAGCATGTCACGACATGCCCGCTTCGCGGTATGGCGACCATTGGCCGCGCTCGTTTGCGCCGCGATATGTGCGCCAAGCAACGCGCAGTCGACCATCGATACGTCTAACCTTGCTGGCGTGCCATTGACCAAAACGGTGCGCTCGATGCGGGACATTCGATACAGCCATATCGTGGGCCAACGCTACGACTACAGTTGTGGCTCGGCCGCGCTTGCGACGCTGCTCAAGTACGGCTACGGCATCGACATCGCCGAGCCCGAATTGATTCGCCGCATGATGGCTTTCTCGACCCCGGAGGTTGTGGTCAAGAACGGCTTTTCGATGCTCGACATGAAGCACTTCGTCGAAACGATCGGCCTGCGCGGCCGGGGTTTTCGCGTCAGCCTCGACGCGCTCTATCACCTCAGAATTCCCGTGCTCGTGCTGATGAATATCGGCGGCTACGAGCACTTCGTCATCGTCAAGCATGCGCAGGACGGGCGGATCTTCATCGCCGATCCCGCGCTCGGCAATCGCATTGTGCTGGACCAAGACTTCGTCGCGAGCTGGAACGGGCTCGTGTTCGCGGTCCTCGGCAAGCCATTCAGGGAGGACTCCCCTCTATTGCAGGACAACGTGTCGCTCGCGTTGCAACTGCGCGAGCGAGCGCTCGCTGCAAGCACAAGCGCGACACCCTTCGTCGATTACGGATTGTCCAGGGCAGACTGGTTCTGAACCCCAATGAGACACCTACACCTAGCACCACTTCCCCTCGCACTTGCCCTTGCCTTCGGCGCGCTCGCGAGCAGCGCATACGCCGCCGGACGGCCCGCGGCTGCGCCCGAATTTCTGTCGGCTTCGAGCGGCCTGCAATGGCAGGCCGTCGACGACGACGTGCTGTCGCATCAAACCGGCAAAGGCGCGGGCGGCACGATGGTGTCCGGGCTCGTGCTCGAACTCCTTTCCCAATGGCAAATGCCGAACGGGGGCTCCGCACGCGCGCAAGGCACGCTCACCGTTTCAACCAATGCCAATAACGCCCTGTCAGCGCAAGTCTCGACGTCGGCACAAGCCAGTGACGGCGGCGGGCACGGTAACGGCAATACTGCGACCGCCAGCACTGCCCAGGTTGGAAACAACGTTGCCGCCGGCACCTCGACAGTTGCAGCCGGCACCGGTGCGAATCCGCAAGCAACGGCAAGCGGCGGGCAAAACGTCTCCGTCAATGGCGTTTCGCAAATCACGCAGGTCGCGGGCAACGGCAACATCGGCGCCAACTCGACGGTCATCGACTTCAACGGTTCGGGTACCGCGAATACGTCGAGCGCATCGAACGTGTCGAACGTGCCGAACACATCTGGCGCACCGACCGGATCAACGCTCGCGAGCACGGCGTCTCCAAGCGGGGCGCCCGCTTCCGGGGCCGCTTTGAACACCCACTCCAACGCGACCGCGGGCACGAGTGCGACCGTAACCGCCAGCACGAACAGCCCCACCGCCACGGCAACGAGCGCGTCGGGCAACGTCAGGGCCGGCATCAGCTTCGCGGGCGGCGGCGTGGCGGTCATGGTGCAAACGCCAGCCGGCGTCGCAACGCAAACGATCGTTCCGGCGGGCATACAAAACGGCGGCTCGATCTCGCAGTTGCTGCAAATCGCGGGCAACGGCCAGGCAGTCGTCAATCAGCTGAAGCTCAGCATCCAGACTCAGCCGATGTCGGCCGCGCTATTGCGACAGTTGGGGGTGCTGCAGGCATTGCAGAACTCGGCCGTGCTCAGACGCTGACGGGCACGACCGGAGGCCGGTGCCGTCGCACGGTATCGCCATACGAAGAGGGACCAAGAGGGACCACGACGCAAGCAGAAGATCGACTAATACGCAGGCGTGAAGCGCTTGAGAGACGAACCACGCATCACGCCGACGCAAGACCGGGGGGATCACAATGTCCAAGTTGTCAACGAGGCCTGCGCGTGGCGCGCAGTACGCCCGACGCATGAAACTTGCCGCGATACCGGCGGCGTTGCTCGCCATCGGGTTGCCGCAGTGCGCATCAGCGCAAGCGCTACCAGCGCAATCGGTCGAGGACCGGCTCACGACACTGATGCGCGTCGTCGATGAGCAGCAGCATCAGATTCAATCGCTCGAAGCACAAGTCACGCGCCTGGAAATGGCTCAGCGAGGCCGCGGGTTGGCAGGCGCAGCCTCTGGCGACGCGACCACCGTCGCACCGCCCGGTGCAGACGGCTTGCCGGTGCCACTGCCGCCATTGGCGCAAGTGAGCCCCGGTTCATCGGGCCCGACGAGCGGCGCCTCGACGGCCACCGGCGTTCCGACCACGTCCGCACTGCCCGAATCCGCCGGCGCGGCTCCCGGGACCGGAACGCAAGGCGGCCCGATCGGCACGACGCAAAAGGCTGCGCAACCCGTCCGCACGGAAGCGGAAAACGCGGTGGTGCAACGCGAGCACGCCCCGTTGTTCGATCGCAAGCTCACTCTGGATTGGGGCATCAGCGATACCTACTACGATCGTCGCCAGCTTCAACTGTCGGGATTCCTGGCGCTTGACGCGATCTTTCTCGGCAACATCAATCTGGGCCAGACGAAGTCGCATCAATTGATGGCCGATGTCGATGCACGCTATGGCCTGACCGATCGCATCAGCTTCGACGTGGACGTTCCCTACGTCTACCGCCACAGCAACTTCATCGTCGGCGGAGCAGGCGGCGCGGCGGGAGCGCTCTCGGACGCCTCGGGCAGCTCGAGCGCAATCGGCGACGTCAATTTCGGCCTCTACTACCAGCTCTTCAAGGAAAGCGGCGACTTGCCCGATGTCGTCGCCAGCCTGCGCGTGAAAGCGCCCACGGGCACCTCGCCGTTCGGCATCAAGCTCGTGCAGGTCGATCCGAACAATACGAGCCTCGTCGCCCCGACCAAGTTGCCGACCGGAACCGGATTCTGGAACGTCACGGCCGGTCTGTCCGTGCTGAAAACCTACGACCCGGTCGTGTTGTTCGGCAGCCTGTCGTACACCTACAACCTCGCCCGCTCGTTCGCGGATGTCTCTTCGGTCGAGGGCCAGACCTCGCCTGCGAAGGTCAAGCTCGGCGACGTCATCCAATGGGGGGCGGGCGTGGCCCTCGCCTTCTCCGAAAAAGATTCGGCCAGTGTCTCCTACACGATGGCGATCGAACCGGAGAGCGAGACGCAGGCGCCCGGCCAAGGATGGCAAAAGGTACCCGGCAGCGAGACGGTCGCCGCCGCTGTGAATTTCGGTTTGAACCATGTGGTGAACAAGCACCTGACGATCAACGGATCGGTGTCGATCGGGCTCACGCCCGACGCACCCAACTTCGTCGTTGGCGTGCGGTTCCCGTACACCTTCTGATGCTTGACCATACGGGGGCATCGTGCGTGATACATCTCATCTGACATCCGTCGGGCCGCTCTCGGCCCACGGACCCACCTTGTCGCTTGCAAGCGGCAAACGAAGTCGCGAACGCAGCGAGTGCGAGCCCGAGACCGACACGCGCATGCTCGTCTACTTGTCGCGCTCGCCCGACGACACGCTCGTCGAACATCTGACAGGATGCGGCTGGCACGTCTCGATCGCGCGCACGAGCGCCGAATGCGCGCGCGTCATTCGGCCAGACGTTCCCTATGCGGGTATCGTCGATTTGTCGCGCTATACCGCGCGAGAGCTCGGCATGCTCGAAACGGGCCTGCGACAACCGCTCGTCGGATGGGTTGCGCTGGCGAGCGCTGACCGGCTCGACGAACCCGATGTGCGCCGCCTGATACGCAGCTATTGTTTCGACTATGTGAAGCTGCCGGCCAGCCCGCCGAGTGTCGACTATCTTCTCGGCCATGCATTCGGCATGGTCTCGTTGACCGATCTCGATCTCGCCACGGGCGTAGCGAGTGCCGGCGACGACGAAATGGTCGGCACGTGCGAAGCCATGCAGCAGCTGTTTCGCACGATCCGCAAGATCGCGAACACCGACGCCGCCGTGTTCATCGCCGGCGAATCGGGCACGGGCAAGGAACTCACGGCCGTCGCCATTCACGAGCGCTCACCGCGCCGCAAGGAACCGTTCGTCGCGATCAACTGCGGCGCCATCCCGCATCACCTGCTGCAATCGGAGTTGTTCGGATACGAACGTGGCGCGTTCACGGGCGCCAATCAACGCAAAATCGGCCGCGTCGAAGCGGCCAACGGCGGGACCTTGTTCCTCGATGAAATCGGGGATCTGCCCTTGGAAAGCCAGGCGAGCCTGCTGCGCTTCCTGCAAGAGGGCAAAATCGAGCGGCTCGGTGGACGCGAATCGGTGTCGGTCAATGTCCGTGTGATCTCGGCCACGCACGTCGATCTCGAAGGCGCGATGCGTGACGGGCGCTTTCGGGCGGACCTGTTTCACCGCCTGTGCGTGCTGCGCATCGACGAGCCGCCGCTGCGCGCGCGCGGCAAGGACATCGAGATCCTGGCGCATCACGTCCTGCACAAGTTCAAGACGGACAGCGCGCGCAAGATTCGCGGCTTCGCGCCGTCGGCTATCGAGGCAATGCATAAGTACGGCTGGCCCGGCAACGTGCGCGAGCTGATCAACCGCGTACGACGTGCAATCGTGATGGCCGAGGGCAAGCTCATCAACGCCGAAGATCTCGATCTCGCGCAGTTCACCGACCAGGAGACGATGACACTCGCGCAAGCGCGCGAAGCGGCGGAAAAGCGTGCGATCGAAGCAGCGCTGTTGCGACATCGGCACCGGCTCAACGAAGCGGCGATCGACCTGGGGATTTCGCGCGTGACGCTTTATCGATTGATGGGCTCGCACGGGCTGAGAGACCCGGCGGCATCCGAGGAGAAGCTGAACGAAACCGACGATGCGGGCGCCGCCCCGGCATCTCGCGAGGGCAAGACGGCAACGGAGTGAGTCGTCGCGTAGAATCGCGGTTCCTAGCGGCCGCATGACCGCATCTGCGCACGCCACCTCTTCGGAACATGACGACACTGACGATCCTCGTCGCCCGCGCCCGCAACGGCGTGATCGGCCGCGACAATCAATTGCCCTGGCACCTGCCAGAAGACCTCGCTTTCTTCAAGCGGACCACGATGGGCGCGCCGATCGTCATGGGCCGCAAGACGCACGAATCGATCGGCCGTCCGCTGCCGGGGCGGCGCAACATCGTCGTCACGCGCGATGCCCAACGTCGCTTCGAAGGCTGCGAGATGGCGACGAGCATCGCCGACGCGCTGGCGCTGGCGGGCAAAGACGGGGCGCCCGAAGCGTTTCTGATCGGCGGCACGCAGCTTTACGCGGAAGGCATCGGCTTTGCCGATAAGCTCGTGATCACGGAAATCGATGCCGACGTGGAAGGCGACGCGACCTTTCCGGCCCCCGACCCGGCTCAATGGGAAGCCGTTTCGCGCGAGGCGCACCATGCGGAAGCTTTCGATTACGCGCGCGTCGTTTATCGGCGTATCGGCGGCTCGAAGCGCTGAAGTCACTCACCATGGCGGCAGGCGAGCCAACGCCGGTTCCTGGTGGCTATCAGGCACTGCCGGACGCGCTGGCGGCGCCCGTCATCCGATGGCGGAACGCCGGCTTCGCCGCCGCCCCGCCGGGCTTTCGCCTTACTGCCCTGCGATCGTCATCCGTTCGATCAGGACCGAACCCGTCTGTTTCGTCCCGCGCACGATCGAATCGGCGCCGATCGCGACGATATGCCGGAACATTTCCTGCAAGGTGCCGGCCACCGTGATCTCTTCGACGGGATACTGGATCTCGCCGTTTTCGACCCAAAAACCCGACGCCCCACGCGAATAATCGCCCGTCACGTAGTTGACACCCTGCCCCATCAGTTCGGTCAGGAGCAGCCCCGTGCCGAGCTTCTTGAGCATCGCCTTGAAGTCGTCTTCGGGCCGCGCTTCGCTGCTCGTGAGCGTAAGGTTGTGCGAGCCGCCCGCGTTGCCGGTGGTTTTCATGCCGAGCTTGCGCGCCGAATACGTCGACAGGAAGTAGCCCTCGACGACACCGTCCTTCACCACCGAGCGCTGCTTCGTGCGCACGCCTTCTTCGTCGAACGGCGCGCTCCCCATTGCCCGCGGCACGTGCGGATCTTCGACGATCTGCACGTGCGGTGCGAACACGCTCTTGCCGAGACTGTCGACCAGGAACGACGTCTTGCGATACAGCGCGCCGCCGCTCGTGGCTTGCACGAACGCGCCGAGCAATCCGGCCGCGAGCGGCGCTTCGAACAGCACCGGCACCTTGCGCGTATCGAGCCGGCGCGCGCCGAGCCGGGCGAGCGCCCGTTCGGCCGCGTACCGGCCGATCGACTCGGGCTGCGCGAGCGAAAGTGCATCGCGTTTGGACGAATACCAATCGTCGCGCTGCATGTTGCGGCCGCTGCCGGCGATCGGCGCGCAGGCGACGTAATGCCGCGAGTACGGGTAACCCGCCAGAAAGCCGCGCGTCGTGGCGAGCACGAACTGCGAGTGCTGAGCCGAGACGCTCGCGCCTTCGGAATTGCGGATTCGAGGATCCGTGGCGAATGCCGCGTCCTCGGCGCGCCGTGCGATTTCGACGGCCTCGTCGGCCGACAAGTGCCACGGGTGATAAAGATCGAGGTCCCGCGGGGCCGTCTCGAGCAGTTCGGCTTCGGCGAGTCCGGCGCAATCGTCTTCCGCCGTGAAGCGCGCAATGTTGTAAGCCGCGGCGACGGTATCGCGCAGGGCCTCCTTCGAAAAATCGGAAGTGCTCGCATTACCGCGCTTGGCGCCGATGAAGACGGTCACGCCGACCATCTTGTCTCGATTGTGCTCGATCGTCTCGACTTCGCCGCGCCGCACGGATACCGACAGACCGTCGCCCTCCGAGATTTCGGTGGCCGCGTCGGTGGCTCCCAGCGACTTCGCATGCTTAAGAATGTCGGACGCAATCTCCTTCAATTCGTCTTGCGTATGCGGGAAGAAGCGTTGTGTGGTTTCAGTGTCCGCTGCCATCGTCATTGCCGTCCGGTGTAGAACTATCAGTTGAGTACGGCTCGGGCCGCCGGCCGACGTGCCTCGCGGTGCATGCCCGATCGTTTGCATCCCGCGATCATAGCAAGGCTTGCGAAGATGGTCGCGCGCTACAATGCTGCCCATGACACGCAAAACCCGTATTCAACCGATCGAGCACGAAGATTCGGCCGATCAGGATCTGGGCGACGAACGCCCCAGCAAATCGCAATTGAAGCGCGAAATGCATGCGCTGCAAGCCTTGGGCGTCGATCTGGTCGAGCTGCCGAAGGATGCGCTCAAACGCATGCCGATGCCGGAAGACCTGGCGGACGCCGTGCGCGCGGCGCGCCGCATCACCGATCACGAAGGCAAACGCCGGCAAATCCAATATGTCGGGCGCGTCATGCGTTCGCTGACGGAACCGGAAGTCGCGGCGCTGAGGACGGCGCTCGACGCGTACCGCGGCGTGAACAAGGCCGAGACGGCCCGTCTCCACTGGGTCGAGCACAC
Source organism: Trinickia soli (assembly GCF_002879855.1). GTDB lineage: Bacteria > Pseudomonadota > Gammaproteobacteria > Burkholderiales > Burkholderiaceae > Trinickia > Trinickia soli. The sequence goes on from NZ_PNYB01000009.1 coordinate 225,023, forward strand.
GCGCGAGCAATTGATCGCCCACGACGACGCGTTCACGGCATTCTTGCGTGCGCACCCGGGCGCCGACGCCCAGGAGGGCCGCACGCTGATCCGCAATGCACGCAAGGAAGCGCAGCAAGGCAAGCCGCCGCGCTATTTCCGCGAACTGTTCCAGTGGATCAAGAACGCCGGCGGCGGCGCAGCCGAAGGCGCCGACAGTGACGATTCGACGGAAGACGACGATGACTCGACCGAAGCGTAACCACCCCGACGAAATCGTCATCGGGCTCGTCTCGATCAGCGATCGCGCATCGAGCGGCGTCTATGAGGATAAGGGCCTGCCCGCACTGCAAGCGTGGCTGGGTTCGGCGTTGATTTCGCCGTGGCGCGTCGAAAAACGGCTCATCGCCGACAAACAGGCGCTGATTTCGGCCACGCTGATCGAACTCGTCGACACGATCGGATGCGATCTGGTTCTGACGACAGGTGGCACGGGGCCGTCGCGGCGCGACGTCACGCCCGAGGCGACGCTTGCGGTGGCAACCAGGGAAATGCCGGGTTTCGGCGAGCAAATGCGTCAAATCAGCCTGAATTTCGTGCCGACGGCGATTCTCTCCCGCCAGGTCGCCGTCATTCGCCAAACGGCCGATCATGCGGCGCTGATCATCAACCTGCCCGGCCAGCCGAAGTCGATTCAGGAGACGCTCGAAGGGCTGCGCGACGAAACGGGCGCGGTCAAGGCGCCGGGCATCTTCGCGGCGGTGCCGTATTGCATCGACCTGATCGGCGGGCCATACGTCACCACGAACGAGCAGGTGGTGCCGGCGTTCCGGCCGAAACAGGCACGGCGCGCGCCGTCGGCCTGATCCGCCGCTCGCCCCGGCTGGCCAACGCGAGCCGCGGGCGGCCATTGCCGGCGAACGCGGGGGGAATGCGCTTCAGTTGCCTTCGACCGGCGCCACGCTCGGCGCGACGAGGAAATGTTGGCGGTAGTACTTGAGTTCGTCGATCGACTCGTGGATATCGGCAAGCGCCGTATGCATGGCGCGCTTCTGGAAGCCCTTGTAGACGGCGGGCTGCCAGCGACGGCACAGTTCCTTGAGCGTGCTCACATCGAGGTTGCGGTAATGAAAGAAGCGCTCGAGGTCCGGCATCCAGCGCGCCATAAAGCGGCGGTCCTGGCAAATCGAGTTGCCGCACATCGGTGATTTTCCGGGTGGCACATAATTGCCGAGAAACGCGCGGATCTGCTCGGTGGCCTGCACTTCGTCGACGGTGGAGGCGCGCACGCGATCGATAAGTCCCGAGCGGCCGTGCGTGTTCTTGTTCCAATCGTCCATTTTGTCGAGCGTCTCGTCGCTCTGGTGGATGGCGAGCACGGGGCCCTCCACCAGTTTGTCGAGCGTCGAATTCGTCACCACGACGGCGATTTCGATGATGCGGTCGGTATCGGGCTCGAGTCCCGTCATCTCCATATCGAGCCAGATGAGGTTCATCTCGCTGCGCACGAGCGTCGGCTCGCCGACGGGTTCGAGTGGGTCAGTCATGAAGGCAATCCGTTGGTTGATGCAAAGAGAAACAAAATAGCGCTGCGCGGCCCGGGGCACGCTCGCCAGATCCCACGAAACTTTATAATTCTCGCATAGTTACCTTGGACTTCCCGATGCCCGCTCTCGACTTCACCGTTCTGTTCGCCGTCCTGGTAGTCGCGATGGTCGCCACGAAACTGTGGCTGGCCTCCCGACAAATCCGCTTCGTGGCGGCGCACCGGGACGCGGTGCCCAGACAGTTCGCCGAATCGATCCCGATTGCAGCACATCGGCGCGCGGCTGACTACACGGTCGTGCGCACGCGCCTGTCGATGCTCGAAATCATCGTCAGCGCGGCGCTGTTGATCGGCCTGACGCTGCTCGGCGGCGTCCAGATACTCGATCGCCTGGTTTCCGCCTGGCTCGGCGAGGGGTATGCGGGCCAGATCGCGCTGGTCGCCGCCGTGGTCGTCGTGACGAGCGTTGTCGATCTGCCGTTCGATTACTACCGCCAATTCGTCATCGAAGAGCGGTTCGGCTTCAACCGGATGACGCAGGCGATCTTCTTTGCGGATCTGGCAAAAGGCGCCGCGCTCGGCGCCGCATTCGGGCTGCCGCTGCTGTTTGTCGTGCTGTGGCTGATGGGCCGCGCCGGCACGCTCTGGTGGCTGTGGGCCTGGGCCGTCATCGTCGCATTCCAGGTGCTCGTGCTCGTGCTGTACCCGACCCTGATCGCCCCGCTCTTCAACAAGTTCGAGCCGCTGGCCGACGAGGCGCTCGCTCAACGCATCGATGCGTTGATGAAACGCTGCGGCTTCGCGGCGAAAGGCCTGTTCGTGATGGACGGCAGCCGCCGATCCGCGCATGGAAACGCCTACTTCACGGGCTTTGGCTCTGCCAAGCGCATCGTCTTTTTCGATACGCTGCTGGCGCGGCTCAGTGGCGGCGAGATCGAGGCCGTGCTCGCGCACGAACTGGGACACTTCAAGCGGCGCCACGTCCTGAAACGCATGCTGATGGTGTTTGCGATCAGCCTCGCGTTGTTCGCTCTGCTCGGGTGGCTGAGCCAGCGCACGTGGTTTTACGAGGGATTGGGCGTGCGGCCGTCAATGACAGGCAGCAACGACGCCCTCGCATTGGTCTTGTTCTTCCTTGCGCTTCCGGTGTTCATGTTCTTCGTCACCCCGTTGGGCAGCTTGAGCTCGCGCAAGCACGAATTCGAGGCGGACGCGTTCGCGGCGAGTCAAACCGATGCACAGGAACTCGTGAACGCGCTCGTGAAACTGTACGAAGACAACGCGGCGACGCTGACGCCCGACCCTGTCTACACCGCCTTCTACTACTCGCACCCGCCCGCGTCGCAGCGGATCGAACGGCTGCTGCGGCACGCATGAGCGCGCGTTCCGCCAATGTGGCCAAGCGCGTCGGCGCCGCGCGCCTGGCCGGCCTCGTGATCGCAGCGCATGGTCGCCATTACTTGGTCGCGCCGGAACACGAGCCGCATGCGTTGCTGCAGTGTTTCCCACGCGGCAAGAAAAGCGAGGTGGCGGTGGGTGATCGCGTCATCTTCGAGCAAAGCTCAGCCGATCAGGGCGTCATCGTCGAGATCGGCGAACGCCGTAATCTGCTTTACCGTTCCGACCAATACAAGTCAAAGCTGTTCGCGGCCAATCTCGATCAGTTGCTGATCGTGCTGGCCACCGAGCCCTACTTCAGCGAAGACCTGCTCGGCCGGGCCCTCGTGGCGGCCGAAGCCAACGATCTGAAGCCGCTGATCGTGCTGAACAAGACCGATGTCAGCGCGGCGCTACCCGTTGCCCGCGAACGCCTCGCACCCTATCGTGCGCTTGGCTATGAGGTGATCGAGCTATCGATCAAGACTCGCCCCGATGAAGCGCGCGGCGCGCTGAACGAGCGGCTGCACGGCCATGCGACGCTTCTGCTCGGCCAATCGGGAATGGGAAAATCGACGCTCGTCAATCTGATCGTGCCGAACGCCGACGCCGCCACGCGCGAAATTTCGACGGCGCTCAACAGCGGCCGCCACACGACGACGTTCACGCGCCTGTATCCGCTGCCCGACGGCGGGGCCTTGATCGATTCGCCGGGATTCCAGGAATTCGGTCTTTATCATTTGACCGAAGGCACGCTCGAGCGCGCGTTTCCCGAGTTCCGGCCGCTGCTCGCACATTGCCGCTTCTACAATTGCCATCACTTGCACGAACCGGGGTGCGCGATTCTCGAAGCGCTGGCCGAAGGACGGGTTGCACGAGCGCGCCACGCGCTCTACGCACAGCTCGTCCACGAAGCAAGTCAGGTGGTGAGATAGCACGAGCGCCTTGATCGCTCGACCGGGAATGCGCATGCTGAAGCTGACTCAGGCACCGAACGTCGTCATTGGCCAACATTGGGTCAACCTGCTCGAAGCAGCGGGGATCGGCTGCGAACTGCACAACCGTTATCTGAACGGAGCGCTGGGCGAAATCCCTGCCGATCAATGTGCGCCCGAGCTATGGCTCGACGACGAGCGCGATGAAATGCTGGCCAGACGTATTCTCGATGCCGCGCAAAACGGGCCACCGCCCGGGGCGCGCCCGTGGCGCTGCCGCGCCTGCGGCGAAACACTGGAAGCACAATTTACGGCCTGCTGGCGCTGTGGGGCGGCACGGGAGTTGAACGACGATGGCGACACCCGCTAGAACCGCAAGGCGCCGCTTCGCAAGCTCGATTCGTTCTTACCCCAGCCAGACGGCAATCGTCAGCATGAGCAGCAGAATCATCCATAGGATAACGGCGCGCCAGACAAGGCCTACCGCCGACTGCAGCGTGCGCGGTGTGCAATCGTCACCGACAGGCATCGGGCCGCCATCCGGCGCGCCGAGGGCATCGAGGCTCGAGGGCTCGGCGAGCGGCCCGGCGAGCCGCGCCCCGAGCGCGCCGCTGCCTGCGGCGAGCAAGACGCCTTCATTGGCGTCGGGCCATTGGCGCGCGTGATTGCGCCACGCGTAGATGGCGTCTTCGAAATTGCCGACGATCGCGAAGCCGAGCGCCGTCAGCCGGGCGGGCAGCCAATCGATGACAAAGAACGCGGTGCGCGCGAAGGCGCCGAAAGCCGCCGTGCGCTCGCCAACCGCGACGCTCCAGCTGCGCGCGAGGTATTCCGAGATCCGATAGAGGACGGCGCCGGCGGGGCCGATCGGCACAAGAAACCAGAAGAACACGCCGAATACATGCCGATGCGAAGCGATGACAGCGTGAATCAACGTATGGCGCACGATCTCGACGACCGGCATATCCACGGTATCCATCCCCGTCCACTCGTTGAGGATTTCGCGCGCACGCGGCACATCGTCGTTATTGAGCGCGAGGTGAATATCGGTGAAGTAATGGCTGAACTGCCGAAAACCGAGCGTGAAATAAACGATGACGACGTTCCAAAGAAACGCCAGCACGAAACTGATTCGATAAAGGACGTAATAGATCGCCGCGACAGCAAGCGTCCAAGGCAACACGACGACGAGCCACGCGAGTAAGCCGTGTTTTCTCTTGCCGGCGTCGAAGCCCTGGGCGGCCGATTCCGCGTGATATTGCAGCAGCGCAAAGACCGGGTTGCTCTGCGAAAGGGCGCGCAGCTGTTCGAAAACGAGGGCCAACAAAACGGAGAAAAAGGTCATGCGAGGGACCGTGGCAATTCGAGTTTGTTCAATTGTCGTGTAACGATAGCACAGCGCGCGATGCTCGAATGCGCGCATATCGCGCGTGCGACGCGCGGACCGCGTCCGTCTCGGTTACGCGGCCAGGAAGCGATAAAAATTTCGCAGCATGCCCGCCGTGGCGCCCCAGATGAAATACTGCCCTCCCGCGGCCGGGCGCGGGTACGGCATCGCGAAAAAGCGGCGTTCGCCGCCCTCCCACCGCCACAGCCTGACTTCGTGATTGGCGGGATTCATCAAATACGAGAGCGGCACCTCGAAAATGTCGGCCACCTCGAGCGTATCGGCGCTCACCGTAAACGGCGAATGCACGAGCCCGACGACGGGGGTAACGCAAAAGCCGGTTCCGGTCAGATAGTCGGGCAGCGCGCCGAGCACTTCAACGCGCTCGGGGGCCAGCGCCACCTCCTCGTGTGCCTCGCGCAGCGCTGTGGCAACCGCATCGGGGTCGGACGGCTCACGACGCCCGCCGGGAAAGCTGATCTGCCCGGCATGATCGCTCAAGTGATCGGCTCGCTGCGTGAGCAAGACCGAAAGTCCTGCCTCGCGCACGATCAACGGCACCAGGACTGCGGCCGCCCGCGGATCACCCCGCTCGGGCGACAGCACTTCGAACGGCTCGGGTGCCCAGACGAGCCGCTGCGCAAATCGTTCGCGCAAGCCCGCCGGCGTCAACCGATGCGCGGCGACGCCTGGCAATCCGGCGCCGGTCGCTTCGACGGGAAGCACCTCGGGTTCGAAGACGGGGCGTATCAACGTGGCACTCGCGAAGTCATGGACGGATAACCGTCATTTTGATCCTGCTTCCAATAAACAAAAAAGCACCCGGGACGGGTGCTTTTTCTTACTGCTGTCACGCTTAGGAAGCCGCGCGGTCCTTCGAGACCAGCTTTTCCTTGATACGTGCCGACTTGCCCGAGCGCTCGCGCAGGTAGTACAGCTTCGCGCGACGCACATCGCCGCGACGCTTCACGACGATGCTGGCCAGCAACGGCGAGTACGTTTGGAACGTACGCTCGACGCCTTCGCCCGACGAGATCTTGCGGACGATGAACGACGAGTTCAGGCCGCGGTTACGCTTGGCGATGACCACGCCTTCGTAGGCCTGGACGCGCTTGCGGGTGCCTTCGACGACGTTCACGTTGACGATCACCGTATCGCCAGGGGCGAATTCGGGAATCGACTTACCGGCGAGCACGCGCTCGATTTCTTCCTGCTCGAGTTTTGCAATCAGATTCATTACTGACTCCTTATGCCATCTTGTCGGCGTTCTGCCTGGCATGCGTCATGAAGACGGTGTAGCCGGGCCCCGATAGAGGATGGGTTCACATCTGGCGCCGCATATGCGGCGCCGCCTGCGCCTTGCGCTCGGGAAGAAGGCCGCTAGGCCTTCGACGCCGCTTTCGCAAGACTTGCGAGCCATGCCTCGTCGGCACGGCTCAACATCTTGTTGCGCCTTGCGCGCTCGATCAGATCGGGCCGCTTGGCGAGCGTGTTTCTGAGCGCCTCTTTGCGGCGCCACTGCTCGATTTCGGCGTGATGCCCGCCGAGCAGCACGTCCGGCACGCGCACGCCCTCATACTCTTCGGGGCGCGTGTAGTGCGGACAATCGAGCAACCCATCGACGAAGCTATCCTGCAACGCCGACTGCGCATCGCCCAGCACGCCGGGCAACTGCCGCACCACCGCATCCATGAGCGCCATAGCCGGCAATTCGCCGCCGGAGAGGACGAAATCGCCCAGACTCACTTCTTCGTCGACACAACGATCGATCAGCCGCTGGTCGATCGCTTCATACCGTCCACACAGCAACACCAACCCGGGCTCTTGTGCAAAATGCATCACGCGGTCGTGATCGAGCGTGGCCCCTTGCGGCGACATCATCACGACGTGCGGCTGCGTGACGCCTTGGGCTTCCTGCGCCGCTTTGGCGGCACCGATAGCCGCCTCGAGCGGCTTTGCCAGCATGACCATGCCCGGGCCGCCACCATAGGGCCGATCGTCGATAGTGCGGTAATTGTCTGTCGTGAAATCGCGCGGATTCCACGTTCTCAAACCGAACCGCCCCTGCTTCGACGCTCGACTCGTGATGCCCCACTCGGTGACCGCGCGGAACATCTCGGGAAAGAGCGTGACGACATCGAACTGCATCGTGCGCTCCCTGGCGTCGACCATGCTCAGTAATCGGCTTCCCAATCGACGACGATACGCTTCGCCGCTTGATCCACCGTTTTCACATACACGCCGACGAACGGGATCAGCCGCTCGCCGGTAACCGGCTGTCCTTCCTTGCCCTGCGTCGGGTACTCGACACGGAGCACCGCATGCGAACCGTTGTCGAGCAGATCAACGACGGTGCCGAGCGCGACGCCCGCCTCGTTGACGACCTCAAGGCCGATCAGATCGACCCAGTAAAACTCGTCGGCGTCGAGCGCCGGAAAATCACGGCGGCGCACATGGATGCGCCAGCCTTTCAGTGCAAGCGCCTGATCGCGATCGGCGGAGCCACGCAACTGAGCCACGACGCTGTCGCCGTGGACCTTCGCCGCGACGACTGGCGCCGCCTTGAGCTCGCGCCCTTTGACGAGCCACCAGCATTGGGCGTTCGTCAGTGCATCGCCGCCTTGGCTTGCGTTGGCGTGCGCCGCGACTTTGACCCAGCCCTTCAGGCCATAGGCGTCGACAATAGCACCGACTTCGACTGCGTCTTCGGGCAGCGTCTCGACCGGCTCGATACCTGGCGTTTGTCCGGTGGCTGCACGCACTTCATTGCGCTCGACCGGCTTGCGCGTAAACGCGCCAAACGACACTGGCTGCCGGGACGCTGCTTTCGCCCGACCCGAACCGCCCGGATCACGAACGGACATCGATAAACCTCACAGTTGGCCGATCGCCTCGACCTGTGATCGATCGACGGGTACCACCCGCTATCGCGGCCGACATCTTGACACCGACGCTTACGCAGCCGGCTGAGCCTTTTGCGCTTGCTTCACGAGACGCTCGACGGTCGGCGACAACTGCGCGCCAACGCCTTGCCAGTATGTCAGACGGTCTTGAGCGATACGCAGCGATTCGCCCTTCGTGGCGACCGGGTTGTAGAAACCGACGCGCTCGATGAAACGGCCGTCGCGACGGTTACGCGAATCGGTAGCGACGATGTTGTAGAACGGGCGCTTCTTCGAGCCGCCACGTGCCAAGCGGATGATGACCATACTGTAATCCTTGAAATCCGGGGGTTCGGAACCACTGAAACGCTCGATTATAGCGGGAAACTGAAACCATAACAAACACTTACCTACCGGGCCGTGGGAGCGGGCCACCCAATGCCGGGATTCCGGCGAAATGCGGGCGTCCGACGACGTACAATGCGCGCTGGAGCGCCATACGTGCGCCCTTCATTCCGATGAACCCACGCCATTCGCCTTGAGGCTATGTCCACTCGCGCCTTCTCTACGCCCACCCGTTTTCGCTCCAAAACGCTCACCGCGCTACTGGCCTTCCTGTTCGGCAGTGTGGGGGCGCATCGCTTTTATCTATACGGCTGGCGCGACGTATTCGGCTGGGCCCATTTGATCGGCACGGCGCTCGGCATCCCGGGCGCACTGCTGCTCGTTGCCAGCGAGCGAGCATCGACACTTGGCTGGGTGCTCGTCGTGCCGGGTGCGGCATCGGTGCTTGCGGCGTTCCTCGCCGCGATCGTCTACGGGCTGCGCCCCGACCAGAAGTGGGACGCGCAATTCAATGCCGGGCATGTGGCTCAAAGCCAGTCGGGCTGGGGCGTGATTTTCGTCGTGATTTTTTCGCTGCTGATCGGAGCATTCCTGCTGATGAGCGGGCTCGCCGTCTCATTCCAATCCTACTTCGAGTCGCAAAGCGGCGTGGTCAACTCGCTGTCGCAATCAGAAGGCGCGTGCCCGGCGGCAATCGGTTGATCAGAAGAGACTCAATTGCGGACTTGGCGGCGGCGTCATCTCTGGCCGCTTGAAATGCGACATGTCCAGAATGCCGTGCCGCCGCGCGTTGAGGCCAAGCCGCTTCACGGCTTTGCCGAAACGCTGCTTGAGCAAATCCGCCCAGGCGCCTTCGCCTTTCATGCGGTGAGCAAACGACGAGTCATAGTCCTTCCCGCCCCGCATCTCGCGCACGCGCGCCATGACACGCTCGGCTCGCTGCGGGAAATGCGCCGCCAGCCAATCCTTGAACAGCGGCGCCACCTCCCATGGCAGCCGCAATACGATGTAGCTTGCGCTCGTAGCGCCTGCTTCGGCGCACGCTTCGAGCACGCGTTCGAGATCGGGCTCGGTGACGAATGGGATGACCGGCGCGATACTCACGCCAACCGGAATGCCCGCCGCGCTCAGTTCGCGAATCGTTCGCAGCCGCCGCGTAGGCGTAGCTGCGCGTGGCTCCAGCGTGCGAGCGATTTCCGCATCGAGCGTGGTGATCGTGACCGCCGCCATTACTTGACCACGGGCAGCCATCGGCGCAAGAAGGTCGATGTCGCGTTCGATCAACGACGATTTGGTGATTGCTGCAAACGGATGTCCGTGCTCATTGAGCACCTCGATGACGCGCCGCGTGAGCCGCAGTTCGCGTTCGATGGGCTGATAGGCGTCGGTGTTGACGCCGAGCGCGATCGGCTCTGGCGAATAGCCCTTTTTCGATATCTCATAGCGCAATAACTCCGGCGCGTTGATCTTCGCATAGATGCGACTTTCGAAGTCGAGCCCCGGAGATAATCCGAGATAGCTATGAGTCGGCCGCGCGAAGCAGTAGATGCATCCATGCTCGCAACCGCGATACGGGTTCAGGGAAACGCTAAACGGGATGTCGGGCGAAGCGTTCCGAGTCAGGATGCTTTTGGCTCGCTCCTCGAACACCTGCGTTCTGAGCGGCGCAGCGGGATCTACTTCGCACGCCGTTTCCCAACCATCGTCAACCCTTTCACGCTGATCGCGTTCGTAGCGCCCCTGCACATTGGTGACGGCACCACGCCCCTTCAGGGGCGTAGGTGGGGCAATAGGATATTCAGCTTCGCGATCGTCCATGGTCGGTACCACCCGGCACGCGGTGCCGGGCCGTCAAAAGCGAAGAAACCTGCCGGGAGATGGCCAGTTGAAAACCTCGCAGATCCATTTATACTGTATACATATACAGTACGTCAAGCCGATGCGTGAGCCGGCGCCCGCGCAGTCTGAAGCATGATCCGGTCAAAGCGAGCCACGCTCGGCTGCACGTTCGAGGGCTCTAGCGGGATCGACCCAACGCGACATCCGGCGCAAAGATGACAGCCAACGTTGTACGTTCGGGAATTCCGTTCATGTGCCTTGCGCGACGAAAATTGTGGGCGGCGCGCTATCGATTTAGCAACGGCCCGTGATGCGCAAACATCGTATCCCTGCGCGAGCAGCAGCGCCGGGAACTGCGCAAGACGATAGGTGGGCTGGTCGACGCCGGCGTTTCGTCGACAGAGCATCGTTTGGCGTGTTGCGCGACGAAGCTGTGCGGTCGCGCAAAGCACCCGCCCTCGAGAGGCGTTGACGCTGTCGGGGGTGGGTATGAGGATGCGATGCAAGAGCGAGGCTTGTGCGGCACCAAAGCACAAACCCCCGAGAGCGCTATGACTGTCGGGGGTTTGGGTGCTACTAGGGGAGCCTGACGATTACCTACTTTCACACGGGAATCCGCACTATCATCGGCGTGGAGTCGTTTCACGGTCCTGTTCGGGATGGGAAGGGGTGGTACCAACTCGCTGTGGTCATCAGGCATAACTTGTT